>NZ_JAHCKL010000003.1 GCF_026125785.1 Hydrogenophaga sp. | reverse complement strand
GGGTTGGGGGTGCTCCTTGGAGCGGGCGCAGCGTGGATGGCCAAGGAGCCTTCTGCAACACCCCCCAAACCGTTCGGACGGAGCTTGTCGAAGTCCCTGTTCATTTGCTGCGGCCTTTCTGCAAGTTCACGTCGAACGGGGTTTCGCAGAGATTCCTGAGGAGTTTTCATGATTTTTCGATCGGGTGTGTTCAGCCGACGCGACGGTATCGGGGAAGCGCAGTTTGGCGAGCATTGGTACAAGGTGCATGGCCATCTGGCGAGTTTCATGCCGGGTGTGCACCGCTATGTCCAGAACCACATCCGCGAGCGCCTGTTCGAGGTGCGGCCTTTTCCCGACCATGAGGTGGGCGGCATTTCTCAGCAGTGGTTCGATGACATCGCCGCGATGGAGCGCTGCGAGCGCTCGCCGGAGTACGCGGCGGTCAAGCGCGACATTCCCAATTTCCAGGGTGCCATCACCATCCTCGTGCTCGCGGGCGAGACCGTCTTTGGCACGCCACCCGTGCCCGAGAAGGGTGTGCCGCCTGGCGGACCGGCCCACAAGCTGCTGGTGCTGGCGCGGCGGCGGCCGGGTGTGCCGGCGGACCGCCGCCCGCAGACCCTGGCGCAGGCCGATGACGGGCCGCTGGCCTGCGTGCAGAACGTCGTGGTCGACAACGGGCATCCGGTCTCGGCCAACGTGCCCAGCGGCCAGGTGCCTGTCGAGGCCATGGCCGAGCTGTTCTTCCGCGACGAGGCGCAGTTGCGCGCCTGGGTGGCCTCACCCGCCGGCCAGGCCTTCGTCCATCAGGACCCGGCGTACGAGCCGCTGGCGGTGTACGCGGTGAACGCGGTGCGCGTCATGTAGCGGTGCCCAGCGCACCCGCGCTGCGCAGTTCGCCGATCTTGTCCTCGCCGTAACCCAGCACCTCGCGCAACACCTCGTCGGTGTGCTGCCCCAGCAGCGGCGCGGCCACCGGCGGCACCACGGGCGTACCGCCAAAATGCAGCGGCAGCGCCACATTGGGCACCTGCCCCGCGGTGGGATGGGGGATCTGCGTGACCAGGCCACGCGCTTTCATCTCGTTCGAATCCAGCGCCTCGGGCAGCGTGCGCACGGCACCCGCGGGCACCTTGGCGGCGTCCAGCTTCGCCAGCCAATGCGCGCACGAGTCGGTCGAGAGCACCTGGTTCAGCAGATCGTTGACGCGGTCGCGTTGCGCCATGCGGCCGTCTATCGTCTGCAGCGAAGGGTCGTTGGCCACCTCAGGCATGTTCAGCACATCCAGGAACAGGCGGCGAAACAGCGCATTGCTGCTGCATGTGATGAACAGGGGCCGGTCCGCGGTCTGGAACACCCCGCTGGGCACCACGTCGTTGCTGATGTTGCCGTTGCGCCGGGGCACCTTGCCGCTGAAGAGGTACTGCGCGGTCATGAAGCCGGTCATGAGCACCGAGGTGTCAAACAGGGGCACGTCCACGTGCTGGCCCCGCCCCGTGCGATGGCGCGCGGCCAGCGCGATCAGGATGGCGTTGCTGGCCATCATGGCGCAGGACATGTCGATCACCGCCGGGCCGGTGCGCACGCCATCGCGGTCGGCATGACCCGTCAACGACATGAAGCCGCTCTCGGCCTGCATGATGGTGTCGAAGCCGGCGCGGTCGGCGTACTCGCCGCTGCGCCCAAAGGCCGAGACGGAGCAGTAGATCAGCCCGGGGTTGTCGCGCGAAAGCGTCTCGTAGTCCAGGCCGTATTGCGCCATCACGCGGGAGGTGAAGTTCTCCACCACCACGTCCGCCTCGCGCACCAGGGCCTGCGCGATCGCGCGTCCGGCATCGGTCTTGAGGTCCAGCGTGATGCTGCGCTTGTTGCGGTTGGCCCAGAGAAAACTCGCCCCCTGTCCGTCCAGCCGGGCCTCGGCGGGTGCGAAATAGCGCTGGTCATCGCCCCGGGGCTTCTCCACCTTGATCACGTCCGCACCCGCGTCGGCCAGGATCATGGTGGCCAAGGGTCCGGCGATGAAGTGCGTGAAGTCGATGATGCGCAGCCCGCCCAGGGCGCTGTCCTTCAAGCGCTCCTTCGTCGGGGCGCGGTGCTTGTCGTTCATGTCGGTTGTCTCCTTGGTTGCGCAGCGGTCTTCGCGATCAGGTGCCGTTGAAGCGCGGCGCGCGTTTCTCGGCAAAAGCCAGCAGCCCCTCCCGCCGGTCGTGTGAGTCGCCGTGGGCCTGCACCATGGCGCGCTCGTTGTGCAGCGCCACGTCCAGCGGCTGCTCCAGCCCTTCGTCCACCAGTTGCTTCATGCGGCGCAGGCCCAGCGGGCTCTTGTCCGTCATGCGGCGCGCCAGGGCCTCGACCTCGGCGACGAGCCGGTCGGCAGGCACCACCTGGTGCACCAGTCCCCACTGCGCCATGGTGGCGGCCGGCACGTATTCGGCCGTGAACATCATCCATTTGGCGCGGTTGGCGCCGATGCGGCGAGGCAGGCGCGCCGTGCCGCCCCATCCGGGGATGAGCCCGTGGCGCGCATGCGCATCGCCAAACCGGGCGTCGTCCGCCGCCAGCACCACGTCGCACACGAGAACGGTCTCCAGTCCACCCGCCAGGGCCAGACCGTGAACCGCCGCGACCACGGGCATCGGCAGTTGTTCGATGCGCCGCAGCAGCGCGCCGGCTTGCCCGAGGAACTGGCTGACCGCGGCCGCCCGGTCCTGCTCATCGCCAAGCGACTTCACCGCCCGCAGGTCCGCCCCCGCGCAGAACGCCTTGCCCGCGCCGCGGATGGCGAGGCAGCGGACACCGGGCTGGCTCTCCACCCAGTCCAGCGCCGCGTGCAGGTCGGCCACCATGGCCGGGCTGATGCTGTTCATGGCTTCGGGCCGGTTCAGCGTGATCCAGGCGAGCGCATCCTGCCGCTCCAGCAGCAGGGTCTCGAAGTCCGGCGGCGGTGTGTCCATCTCGTTCCTCATGCGGCAAAGAAGCCTTCGAAGCCCCCCTCGGGTTCGTAGCGCCGGTTGCGCGAGAACAGGCGCAGCGGCCCGGGCATGGCGCGTTCGCGCACGGGGTGCAGATCGTCGCCGGGGTAGCACATGGTGCGGCCATCGCCCTGGCCCAGCACGTGCGGCAGGATCAGCGCGGGCCGGCGGCCGCGCGCCTCGTCCAGGGCGCTGTCCACGCTGGCGTGTCGGGCCAGGTGGGCCAGGGTCATGATCTGCGGCGGCGCCAGCGTGAGCTCGCCCTGCCAGTAGCTCTGCAGCGCCGCGCGCGGCTGCACCCAGCGCGCCTCGGTGGTCTCGCGCTCATCGTGCCGCGCCAGTCCCTCGGGCGCACGGGCGACGAAGAACCGGGTGTCGAAGCGCTTGTTGGGCGAGTGCGGCGGCGTGACCCAGCGCGACCACGGCGCCAGTGCGCCCACGCGCAGGCGCAGGCCCAACTCGTCCAGCAGCACATGGAAGGCCAGGCCTTGCAGCAGGCGCGCGCGCGCCTGCTCGGCATGCGCCTGCTCCAGGCCTTCGGCCAGCAGCAGGCCGCACTCCTCGAAAGTTTCGCGCAACGCGGCCACGTACAGCGCCATCGCGGTGGCGGCGTCGATGTCCGGTTCGCCCAGCCGCTCGTGCAGCGCGGCGGCGCGTTCGTCCAAATGCCGCGCCTCGTCCAGTTGCGCGTCCTGCGCGTCGAGCTTGCCGCCGGGGAAGACGAAGGCACCGCCCAGCACGTCGGACTGGCCATGGCGCTTGAGCATCAGCACCTGCGGGCCCTGCTGCGCGTCGCGCAGCAGGATCAGGGTGGAGGCCGCTCGCACCGGTCGCTCGTCACCAGCGGCAGCGGGCACCGGGCTGGTCTGCGGGGTTGTCGTCGTCGTCACAGTTTCTCCACCATCTTCCACAAGCTGGTCGCGCTCATCACCGGGCGTTCGTTCACCCGGAAGTGGCCGGTGGCCACCACGGTCTCGCCGTTCTGGCCCTCGGCGCGGCTGTCGAACGTCACCCAGTCGCCCAGGCGCACCGGCGCCAGGCGAGAGATGCCCATGCCCACCGTCACGCAGACCCAGCCGCTGCTCATGCGCGCGCGCCGGCCCAGGAACAGGTCGGCCAGCAGGAGCAGCATGCCGTTGTCGATGCCGCCACCGCCCTGCGCGTCCAGAAAAGCCGGGGTGACGTGGAAACCGCCGAAGCGCTCGCCCTGGGCATCGATGCGTTCATGGATCGGGGCCAGGTGGGCGCTGAACGCATCCACCGGTTCGCGCAGGGCGTAGCCCGGCGGCAGGACCTGCGGCGCGGGTGCCGAGGACGGCACGGCGGCCTTGTGCGCATCGGCCTCGATCTGGAACACCGCGCTGGCGTGGAGCAGCACCCGTTCGCCGTGGCACAACTGCGCGGTGAGGAACACCAGGGTGCGCGTGGTGCGCAGCAGCCGCGCCTCGGCCACCACCCATTCGCCCTCGAACGCGGAGTCGATCAGCTCACATTGCTGCGTGAGCAGCACCGCAGTGGCGCCTGGACGGGCCGCCTGCACCGCGCGCTGCGCCGCCTGTGCCAGCGCCATGGCCACCAGCCCCATGCCCATCCCGCCATGCAGGCGGCCGGTGCGGTTGGTGTGCCGGGTCTCGATGCGCAGCGCCAGCGCATCCGCCCCGTCGCTCCACAGCGGGCCCACGTGCCGGGCGTAACCGCACAGGCCCTCGTCGGTCCAGGCACCGGGCCAGGGCGGCGTGGCCTTCAAGAGACCACCCCGGCGGCGGCCAGGGCCTCGATCTCGGCGGCGTCCAGGCCCCAGCCCGCGAGGGCCGCCGCCAGATCCACCCCGGGCTCCACGCCCGCCATGGGCGTGGCCGGCGGCGTGCGGGAAAAGCGCGGCGCCGGCGCGGGCTGCACCATGCCATCGACCTCGATGAAGGTGCCGCGCGCCACGTTGTGTGGATGCGCGGCGGCCTCGGCCATGTCCAGCACGGGGGCGAAGCAGGTCTCGCTGGTTTCCAGCTGCGCGCACCACTCGTCGCGCGTGCGGGTGAGAAACACCGCTTGCAGCCGCTCGCGGATCAGTGGCCAGTTGGCCGGGTCATTGCGGTCGGGCAGGTCCGCCTGGTCCAGGCCGGTCTGGCGCAGCAGCTCGGCATAGAACTTGGGCTCGGCCGAACCCACGGTGACGTACCGGCCGTCACGGGTCTCGTACACGGCGTAGAACGGCGAACCACCGCCGGTGACGCTGCGGCCGCGCCCCGGCCATTTGCCACCCGCGCGGTAACCGAAGAAATAGGTCATGAGCGAGGCCGCGCCATCCACCATGGCGGCGTCCACCACCTGGCCACGGCCCGAGCGCGAGGCCTCCAGCAACGCGCAAGCGATGCCGAAGGCGAGGAACATGCCACCGCCGCCGAAGTCACCCACCAGGTTGAGCGGCACCACCGGCGGGCGGCCCGCCTCGCCGATGGCCTCGAGCGCGCCCGACAGCGCGATGTAGTTGATGTCGTGTCCCGGCGCCATGGCCATCGGACCGTCCTGGCCCCAGCCCGTCATGCGGCCGTAGACCAGGCGCGGGTTCAGCGCCAGGCAGGCGTCCGGTCCCAGGCCCAGGCGCTCCATCACCCCGGGGCGAAAGCCCTCGATCAGCGCATCCGCCTGGCCCAGCAGGCGGCGCACCAGCGCCACCCCGTCGGCCGACTTGAGGTCCACCGCGATGGAGCGGCGGTTGCGGTCGGTGAAATAGAAGCGCTGCGGCATGGCGCGCGGCGCCGGGTCCGGCCGGTCGATGCGCAGCACCTGCGCGCCCATGTCGGCCAGCATCATGGCCGCGTAGGGCCCAGGCGCCAGGCCCGCCATCTCCACCACGCGCACGCCGCGCAGCGGCCCGCCTCCGGTGGGCGCCGTCATGCCGCCAGGCCCATGTGGCGCGCGAACCAGGCACGTGCCATCTCGGCCACGCGCGGCAGGCCCTCGTCGTACACCACCCAGTGGTTGCCGCTGGGAAAAATCTCCATCTGCTTCTCCGTGTTCACACGCTCGAAGAACTGGCGCGTCTGGTCGCACGGCACCACGGTGTCGTCGTCCGCGCCGAACAGGAACACCGGCACCCGGATGCGGTGCGCCTGCTCCATCGGCTCGTGGTGCAGCAGGTGCCACACCGTCTCCAGTGAAATCGGCGTCTTCTCCGCGTAGCGCACCAGCGACTGCGGCTCCGGCGCCATGATGTCCAGCCGTTCGCACAGCGCCACCTCGCCGGTGGCGGCCTTGTGGGCGATGGCGGCCAGCGCGCGCTGCCTGAGTTCGCGGAATTCGTACCAGCGGTGCACGCTCTGCATCCACTGGCTGCCCGAGAGCACCGGCACCGACACCATCAGGGCGCACGGGCGTGGGCTGCGCGCCGCCGCCAGCGCGGCGATACCGCCGCCAAAGCTGGTGCCGTACAGGCCGATGCGCGCCGGGTCCACGCCAGGCACCTGCGTGGCCACGAACTCCAGCGCCGCCACCGCGTCCTCCACCTGTTCCTGCGGCAGCAGCAGCGCGCGCTCGCCTTCACTGGCGCCAAAGCCCCGGTAGTCGAAAGAGAACATCGTGAAGCCCTCGTCGGCCAGGCGCGTGCACAGGCCCACGGGCGTGCCCTCCTTCACGCCACCGAAACCATGGCAGAAGACGATGGCGGCGCGCCGGTCGCGCGCCGGATCAGGCAGATACAGCCGGCCAGCCAGCCTCAGGCGCGGCCCGCTGAAGAAGGCGACGTCGCGGGTGGTGTGCATGCGAGAAGGAGAAAGGCACGCGCCCGATCAGGCCGCCACCACGGGTTGCCCGGCGGTCTCGCCTTCGACCAGCGCCACCTCGGTGCCCGTGCCGTCGATCACGAAGTGCCTTTCATCGTCCTCCACCGGATCGACGATGCCGCCGTTCTCAGTCAGCAGCAGGTGCCAGAACTCGTTCCACTTTTCCGGCTGCCCCTCGGCGGCCAGGTTCTCCAGCCAGGCGTAGCGCGTCACCTTGTAGCGGCGGCCGCCGGCATCTTGCACATGGAACACGTGGGCGGGAATGGTCTTGTACGGCATGGCGGAGTCCGGGTGACGATGCAATGGTCATACCATTATAGACGCTGGCGGTGCACAACGCCAACGGCCGGCCGGGGTAGGCCGTCTCATGGCCATGCCACGTCGACCGGTGACCTTCTGGTGTCCGCCGGTTGCACGCCCCGCCAGCGGTGAGGCACAGGCCTAGCATGGTTTTTCCTTTCCAACCTCAGGAGCTCACCATGCCACGACAAAACGCCACCGGCCCCGACAGACCATCCGTCGTACCCCCGGACACCTCCACCGTGGTGTATGTCGCAGGCGATAGCGCACTCGACCGCGCCTTGGAGTTCCTGCGTTCCAAGCCCAGCTCCTCCGACATCGATGATCTCCAAACTGGCCTGGAGATGGCAGGCCAGTTGCTCCCGACCTCGCCCCAGCAAGCCTCGCCCATGCAACAGTGGATAGAAGAACAGGCCGTGCTCAAGCATCAGGACCCCGCACTGTGTGCACTTCCGGAAGATGCTTCGCTGCGTGCGGGTGTGCAAGCCGGCGTGATCTTCATGGTGGGCCACGCCGCCAGCCTGCGGATGGAGCACTTCCCCATGGCGAGAGAAGGCCCGGACATCTTCATCGCCTTCGACAGCGAGCACCGCGCGCTAGAGTTCGAAGCGGCGGCGAAAAGGCAGCGCATGGCCGACACGGCGGTTTTGCCACCCGATGCCGCTCGCTATCCCCTGCAAGACCTCACCTGGTCAAGCGCATGGTCCCCGCCCACCCCACACATGCATGGCCTTTCCGGCTCGCCGGGTGCTGCCGCCGATGGTGGCGGTGGCGGTGGCGGTGGCGGTGGACGCGTGGACCCTGCGGCAGCAGACGCGATGCCTCCAGCGCCGCTTCGCCGAATGGGGTCTTTCGATGCGCTCGACAGTGCCGTCTCTGACGAGCACGGCGTTTCCGGCGCGCCGGGTGCTGCCGCCGATGGAGGCGCCGGCGGCGCGGGTGGTGGCGGTGGACGCATGGACCCCGCGGCACCAGGCGAGACGCCTCCAGGAACGCTTCGGCGAGTGGGGTCTTTCGAGGCGCTCGACCGTGCCGTCTCTAACGAGCACGGCGTTTCCGGCTCGCCGGGTGCTGACGGAGGCGCGGGTGGAGGCGGTGGCCGCGCAGGCTCCGCCGCGACCGGCATGCCTCCCCCGGAACAACCCGCGCCGGGGGCGTTCGAGGTGCCCACCAGGGCCCCCGAAGGACGGCATGACGCGGCAGCCATGAGTCCGTCCCAAGACCAACTGCATGGCAGGCTGCGAGCGCTCTTGCACTCGAAGAACCCCGAGCAACGCGACGAGGTCATAGTGCAATGGAATATGGAAGAACTGCTCGCGTCGAAAGTCCCTGAACTGCAGGGACTCGGACGCCATATGCAGAACCAGGGGTTTGACTTCGTGATGGCGGACAGCGCCAGCACGACCCCGGTGTTGTTCAGGTTTAGGTTTGACAAAGCAATGTCCGGACCTAGTAGCGACCGTCTGCTGAGCAACCACATGCCCGCCCTGGAGCAGGCCGTGAACGAGGCCCGGCTCGCCGCCGGTGGTGCCGGAGCCCCGCGGGAGCACGCCTCCGAAGCCATCCCTGCCGCCCGTGACGGCGCAAGGGGCGCGGGATCCTTCTCGCTCCTCCACTTCAAGGACGTGCTGGCACGCCAGCCCGCCGCTGGCGCACAACAAACGCCTGCGTCCCCTACGGCGGGCGCGGCGGCGGCCGCCGCACCACCACCACCGACACCCGGCCGGCAACACGGCCTCTGAGCCGGGGAGTCCTGTCAGGAGAATCCCGCGACCGCGTGCGGCACGTACGGCGCCTCCAGCGCGGCCACTTCGTCGGGCGTGAGCTGCAGCGAGAGCGCGGCGACGGCGTCGCGCAGGTGCTCGGGCCTGGAGGCGCCCACGATGGGGGCGGTCACGTCCGGGCGGCTGGCCACCCAGGCCAGGGCCACCTGGGCCCGAGGGACGCCGCGTGCGGTGGCGACGGCGGCCACCGCTTCGGTGACGCGGCGGTCGGCATCGCCCAGGCCTTTGTGCAGGTGCTTGCCGTACTGGTCGGTCTCGGTGCGGAAGGTCTTTTCGTCGAAGTCGCGCGTGAGGCGGCCGCGCGCCAGCGGGCTCCAGGGAATGACGCCGACGCCTTCCTCGCGGCACAGGCGCAGCATCTCGCGCTCTTCTTCGCGGTAGAGCAGGTTGTAGTGGTTCTGCATGGAGACGAACCGCGTCCAGCCGTGCCGCTCGGCCAGGTACAGCGCCTTGCAGAACTGGTAGGCGTACATGGACGAGGCGCCGATGTAGCGCGCCTTGCCGGCCTTGACCACGTCGTGCAGCGCCTCCAGCGTTTCCTCCATGGGCGTGGTGTAGTCAAAGCGGTGGATCTGGTAGAGGTCCACGTAGTCCGTGCCCAGGCGCCGCAGGCTGGCGTCGATCTCGGTCATGATGGCCTTGCGCGAGAGGCCCAGGGCATTGGGGTCCTGGCGCATGGCGCCGTTGACCTTGGTGGCGATGACCACTTCCTCGCGCCGCGAGAACTCGCGGATGGCGCGGCCGAGGAATTCCTCGCTGGTGCCGTCGGAGTAGACGTTGGCGGTGTCGAAGAAGTTGATGCCGGCCTCGATGGCCTGGCGCAGCAGGGGGCGGCTGGCCTCTTCGTTCAGGGTCCATTCATGCGGTCCGCGCGTGGGGTCGCCGTAGGTCATGCAGCCCAGGCAGAGGCGGGAGACCTTGAGGCCGGTGCGGCCGAGTCGTACATAGTCCATGGCGTTGTCCTTTCTGCTTGCTGTGCTTCCTGGAAGCGGCTCAACCGGGGTAGCGCCAGGGCACGGGCTGGGCGGCGCTGTCGTCCAGCGTCCACTGGGGAATCGAGAAGCCTTCACCCACGTCGGTGTAGACCATCCTGACGCGCGAACCTATGCCCACGCGGGCGACGTCTGCGGGCGGTGCCAGGCGTCCGTCTGGTGTGACCAGATTGCCGAACACCCGCAAGGCTTCGTGCGGGGAGGGTCTTTCGCGCTGCTCGTCCAGCTCCACGAGCAGCACCATGTAGGGGGTGTGCGGCTTGAACCCGGGCTGGATGGCCTGCACCACCTCGTGGTAGGAGTAGACGGTGCCCCTGCCCTGGACGCGCCGCCATGCGTGCGCGGCGCCACCGCACCAGGGGCAGCCGGGCGCAGGCGGGTAACGCAGCAGATCGCAGGCCTTGCACGCCTGCAGGTGGAAGTCGTGGCGCGCGCAATGGGCGAAATAGCCGCGATGGACCTCGTCGATGGCGGCCAGGTGCAGGCTCATGCCCAGGTACTCGTGGCGGGCGTCTTCCATGCGTGCTTCTCCTTCAGGCGCGCCGCAGCACCATGGCCGAGCCGGTACCGGGCGAGTGCCAGCCGAGGTTGGCCGTGAGTTGCGGGTTCCTGACCTGGCGACAGCCGCCTTCGCGGTAGTCGTGCGTGTGCATGCGCCGTCCGTTCGGCCCGATCGGGCAACTGTCGTCCACGTCGTGGCGGAGCTGGCGCACGTTCTCGATCACCATGCTGATGCCATGGGTGTACCCCTCGCACAGGTGGCCGCCGCTGGTGTTGTTCGGTCGCCGCCCGCCCAGGCGTATGGTGCCGTCGCTCACGTAGTGCCCGCCCTCGCCCTTCCGGCAGAAGCCGTAGTCCTCCAGCTGCATCAGGGTGGTGAAGGTGAACGCGTCGTAGGAGCCGGTGATGTCGATCTCGTCGGGCAGCACGCCGGCGTTGCGCCACAGGATCTCGCGGCCGTAGTGGCCGGCGGTGAGCGTGATGGGGCCGTGCTGGAAATGGTTGTCGGTGCGCGGCTTGCTGCAGCGCCCGACCACGCCCTCGATGAGAACCGGGTGCTGGCGGCAGTCCCGCGCGCGCGCCGTGCTGGTGACGACGATGGCGGTGGCGTTGTCGGATTCGGTACAGCAGTCCAGCAGGTGCAGGGGCTTGCAGATCATGCGGCTGCCCAGCACGTCGTCCACCGTGACGCGCTGCTTGTACAGCGCCTTGGGGTTGTTGGACGCGTGCTCGCTGTGCGCGACCTTGACCGCGGCCACCTGCTCGGGCGTGGTGCCGTACTCGTACATGTGGCGCATGAAGCTGGGCGCGAACATCTGCCCGGCGCTGCGGTGGCCGTAGGGCCGGGTGTGCAGGAACTCGTCGAGCACCGGGCTGGCGGCCACCACGCCGGTGCCACCGATGCGCACGCCGGAATAGCCGTTCATGGCGCGGAAGATCACCACCGCCTTGCACATGCCGGCCTCGATGGCGCCAATGGCCAGGCCGATCAGCGCCTCGGTGGAGGAACCGCCGCCCATCACGTCCATGTAGAAGTTCAGGCGCAGGCCCTGGTCGGCCGCCACCAGCGGCGACTGGGTGGAGTCCGCGAGCTGGTAGGACAGCATGCCGTCGATGTCGCCGCGGTCCAGGCCGGCGTCCGCGATGGCCTTGCCCACCGCCTCATGCGCCATGGCGCGGTGCGTGCGGCCCGAGCCGCGCACGTAGGCGGTCTCGCCCACGCCGACGATGGCGTACTTGCTGCGCAGGTGGGAATGGGTGGTGGTCTCCATCAGGCGGTCTCCTGGCCCAGTCGTTCTTCCAGCAGATGGCGCATCACCTTGCCGGTGGTGCTGCGCGGCATGTCGTCGTGGGCCATGAAGCGGACCTCACGCGGCACCTTGTAGCCGGCGATGCGTCCGCGGCACAGGGCCAGCACGTCCTCGGCGCTCAGGCTCGGGTCCACCCGCGCCACGAAGGCCACGGGCACTTCGCCCCACTTCGGGTCGGGCTTCCTGACCACGGCCGCGTCCATGATGCGTGGCGAGGCCAGCAGGAGTTGTTCGATCTCCGCCGGGTAGATGTTTTCGCCGCCAGACTTGATGAGGTATTTGCGGCGGTCGACGAAGCGCAGCAGGCCGTCGGGCTGGCGCACGAACACGTCGCCGGTGTGGAACCAGCCACCCGCAAAGGCCTCGGCGGTGGCTTCGGGCATGCCCCAGTAGCCGCTGAACAGCGTGGGGCTGCGCAGCAGCAGCTCACCGGGTTCGCCAGGGCGCACATCGTGGCCGTCCTCGTCCACCAGGCGCACCCGGCACAGGGCGCTCTGGGTCTTGGCCAGATCGTCGGGCGGCACGCCCACCGCGATGCGCCCCGCGCTGGCGGGTGCGGGGCCGGTTTCGGTGGAACCGAAGCTGTTGCGAAAAGGCGCGTTGAACAGCCGCGTCACCTCGGCGATCTGGTGGCGCGGCACCAGATCGGCCATGCAGCCCACGGAATCCACCGGCCGCGGCTGCAGCCCCCGCCGCCGTGCTTCGTCGAGGAAGCGTTCGACCATGCCGGGCATGAGCACGAACCAGCCGATGTCCGCCTCGTTCTGGGCCGCATCGCAGAGGGCGTCGATCTGCAGGCCGTCCACCACGATCACCTTGCCGCCGCCGATCAGCGTGACCATGAGGTTGTCGGCCGAGGCCATGTGGAACATCGGTGGCCAGGCGATGAAGTGGCTGCCCCGCCGGACCCCGCGGTCCATGGTGCCAACGGCGCCGCGCGCCAGCAGCGCACGGTGGCTGATGAGCGCGGCCTTGGGTTTGCCGGTGGTTCCGCTGGTGTAAAGGATATAGAGGCCGTCCTCCGGCTGCACCCCGGCATCGGGTGGTGCGTGCACCGGCATGGCCAGCAAGGTCTGGTCCAGCGCATCGCCCAGCGTCAGGAGGCTGCCGACGCCCGCGGCGCGCAGCAGCGGCGCCTGCGACGCGAACCGGGGCGAGACCAGCGCGACGCGGGGGCCGACGAGCGCCAGACAGTGCGTCAGTTCCTCGGCGGACTGGCGCCAGTTCAGGCAGGCGACGATGGCGCCCAGCCTGGCCGCGGCCATCAGCAATTCCGCATACTCGGGCCGGTTCTCCGACAGGATGGCCACGCGCTCACCCCGCACCACGCCGCGCGATGCGAGCAAATGGCAGAGCCGGTTGACGCGTGCGTCCATCTCGGCATAGGTCCAGTGCCTGTCGCCGGCTTGCAGGGCGATCGCATCGGGACGCAGGGCGACCTGGTCGGCGAACAGGTCGCCCACGCACAGCGATGCCGCCGCGCCCGTCAGCGCGGCCGCGGCACGCGCGGACTCATCGGACAGGGGGCGGGCATCCATGGCGGCGGGTCATGGATGGGGCTCAGTGCCGCCCGGCGACCGATGGGTGGCCAGTGCGTCGAGCGCTTCGATGCGGTCCCCTTCGGCCAGCAAGGGGTTGACCTCCAGCGTGTCCAGCCCATCGCCCAGGGCCAGCGCGGCGTCGCCGATGCGCGCGACCAGCCGGGCCAGTCCATCGAGGTCCACCGGCGCGGCGCCGCGAAAGCCGCCAAGCAGGCTGGCACCGCGCAGCTCACCGACCATGCGCCTGACCTCATCGGGCGAGACCGGCAGCACACGCAGGCTCACGTCCTTCAACGCCTCGATCCACACGCCACCCAGCCCGAGCGCGAGCACATGGCCCCACTGGGCGTCACGCCGCACGCCCACGAACAGTTCCACGCCGCCGCGCCGCATGGGCGAGACGACCACGCCCTCCAGCCGGGCCCGTGGCTGCGCCGCGCGCGCCGAGGCCATGATGCGCCGGAAGCCCTCGGCCACCGCCGCCTCGCCCTGCAGATTGAGCAGCACGCCTCCCACCTCGGTCTTGTGGGCAATGTCGGGCGAGGCGATCTTGAGCACCACCGGTCCACCTCCCATGGCGCCGGCCGCCGCGACGGCCGCGGCCTCCGTCTCGGCCAGCACCTGCGGCACCACCGCCACGCCCGCGCCGGCCAGGTAGGCCATGGCCTCGCGCTCGGAAGACGGCCAGGCGGCGGGCGGCGTCACACCGCCAGCGGTGGCGCTGTCCGTGGCCTGGGCTCCCAGCTCACGCTGCTGCGCGGACCAGCGCTGCGCATGGCGCAACGCCTTCATGCCCACGTCCAGCCCGCAGGCCAGGTAGGGCAGGCCCGCCGCCGCGATCTCGGCACGGCTGCGGTCGGAGACGTACTTGACGGTGTTGCTGATCGCCAGGAAGCGCACGCGCCCCTGCGGCTTGAAGCGGCCGATCGCCTGCAGCGAACCCACGGCGAACGGCGCCCAGTCGTTGTTGAGGTCGGTGGGTACGTCGAACACGCAGACCAGCACCGAGATCGCCGGGTCCTGCTCCAGCACCTGCATGCATTCCAGGAACAGCTCGGGCTTGTTGACCACCGCACCAGTGAGGTCCAGCGGATTGGCCGGCGTGGCCATGGGCGGCAGCGCCGCGGCCAGGCCGTCCAGCGTCTGCGGCGCGAGGCGAGGCAGGGCCACGCCCTCCAGGTGTGCATAGTCGGCGGCCAGTTCGCCCATGCCACCGGAGGCGGACAGGACAGCCACGCCCTCGCCCTGCAGAACGCCGGTCTTCTCCAGCAGGGCGGCGGTGAACATCAGCTCTTCGATGGACCGCACGCGCAGCAGGCCGAACTGGCGGCAGACGCCGTCGAACACGCCATCGTCGCCCACCAGGGAACCGGTGTGCGACTGCGCGGCCTGCACGGTGATCTCCGAGCGGCCCACTTTGAGCACCACGATGGGCTTGCCGGCATGCAGCGCGCGTGCAGCGGCCGCGCGCAGCAACGCGGTGTCGCGGACGGACTCGGCGAATACCGTGATCACGCGCGTCTGCGGATCGTCCACCAAATAGTCCACCACCTCGGCCAGGCCCAACGCGGCCTCGTTGCCGGTGGCGGCCACCACGTTCAGGCCGATGCCGTGCTGGTGCGCGAAGTGCTTCATCACCGTGGCCACGGCGCCGCTCTGCGAAACGATGCTGATGCCGCCCTTGAGCGGGGGCGTGCGCATGGAGCCGGTCCAGCACACGCCTCCGGTGTTGAAGTTGATGAAGCCCAGGCAGTTGGGACCCAGCAGGCGGATGCCGAGCGAACGCGCGGTCGCCACCATGGCGTCCTGCAGCGCGCGGCCTTCGGCGCCGGTCTCGGCGAACCCCCCAGCCAGCACCACGGCGCTCTTCACGCCCGCCGCGCCCAGGTCGCGCAGGGCGTCGTTCATGGCGGCGATGGGCACCATCAGCAAGGCCACGTCCACCGGTTCGCCGATCTCCGCGACAGAAGTGAAGGTCTGCTGCCCATGCGCCTGTCCACCGCTGCGGCTGACCAGGTGCACCTTGCCGGCGAAGCCCAGCAGGCGCAGGTTGTCGTAGGCCATCTTCGACCAGGTGGAGCGGTCGGTGGCCCCGACCAGCACCACCGAGCGCGGATTGAACAGCGAGGACAGACCGCTCACTTGGCCGTCACCCGCGCGATGGCCGCCACCATTTTCTCGAACGCGCGGCCCGCGCTGGGCGCGTAGTGGATCATGGCCAGGAAACCGTGCACCAGGCCTTCGCCGCGCACCACCTCGGTGGGCACGCCGGCGGCCTTGAGGCGGGCACCGTAGGCTTCACCCTCGTCGCGCAGCGGGTCACGGCCGGCGGTCACGATCAGGGCCTCGGGCGAGACCGCGAGATCGCTGGCGTGCATGGGCGATGCGTCCGGATGGGAGCGGCGCGCCTCGTCCGGGCAATAGTGGTTCCAGAACCACTTCATGTCGTTGCGCGTGAGCAGGTTGCCTTCGGCGAACTCGTGGTAGCTGCCGGTGTCGAAGTCGTGGTCGGCCACCGGGTAGGCCAGCACCTGCAGGTCCACCTTGCGCGCCGGGCCCGCCGCGTTGTGCACGCGCGAGGCCACCGTCGCCAGGTTGCCGCCGGCGCTGTCGCCCATGGTGATCAGCGCACCCGGCGCCACACCCAGCGCCTTGACGGCCTCTTCCGACGCCGCCCAGCGCACGGCGGCCAGCGCATCGTCCACCGGCAGGGGGAACGCATGCTCGGGCGCGAGCCGGTAGTCGACCGACAGCACCGCGCAGCCGGTGCGGTTGGCCAGCGTGGCTGTAAAGGGGTGGTAACCCGCCACGGTACCGATGACCCAGCCGCCGCCATGGAAATAGACGATCAGGCCCTTGGGCGTTCCGGACGGCACATAGAGCCGGACCGGCAGAGCGTGGCCATGGGAGGAAGGGATGGTGAAACTCTCGTCGCGCTCGACCGCTGGCGGCTCCCCGAACAGCAGCGCCATCAGCATCGGGCCGCTGCGGGCCTCCTGCGGCGTGCTCTGCCAGAACGGCTTGCGGTTGGCTTCCTTGACCTTCTGCAAAAGGTCCTCTATTTCCTTGTCCATGGGGGTGTCTCCTGGGTGCGGGTGACGGCAGGGTGCCGCCAATACTTCAATGGCTTGACCATTATCACCAGATTCGATTTGATGTCCATTTTCGTTGCTCAGTCAACCTATTAGGTTGACATGACAACAATGATGCCGCAGAATCCATACCCATCATCCGTACACCAGCAAACAACACGAGGAGATATCCGATGACGACGAATGCGAGCCCCCGCAAGGTAGACCTGGTGATCGTGGGCGCCGGCTTTGCCGGGCTCTACCAGCTTCATCGCGCCCTGGGCATGGGCCTGTCGGTACAGGTGCTGGAGGCCGGCGACGGCGTGGGCGGCACTTGGTTCTGGAACCGCTACCCCGGCGCGCGCTGCGACGTGGAGAGCCTGGACTATTCCTACTCCTTCAGCGACGAGCTGCAGCAGGAGTGGAACTGGACCGAGCGCTACGCACCGCAACCCGAGATCCTGCGCTACATCAACCATGTGGCCGACCGTTTCAACCTGCGGCCGCACATCCAGTTCAACAGCCGCGTGGCCAGTGCCACCTTCGACGAGGCCGCCACCCACTGGACCGTGCTCACCGAAGCCGGCGAGCGCTTCGAGGCGCAATACCTGGTGATGGCCACCGGCTGCCTGTCCATTCCCCAGCCGCCCAAGTTCAAGGGCCTGGAGACCTTCAAGGGCCAGTGGTACCACAGCGCCAACTGGCCGCGCGAGGGCGTGGATTTCGCCGGCAAGCGCGTGGGTCTGATCGGCACCGGCTCCAGCGGCGTGCAGATGACCCCGGTGATCGCCGAGCAGGCGGATCACCTCACGGTGTTCCAACGCACCGCCAACTTCAGCGTCCCAGCTCAGAACGAACCCCTCACCGAGGCGGTGCTGGCCCATGTGAAAGCCCACTACGCGGAGCGCCGCGCCCTGGGCCGCGAAGCGGTGACCGGGCAGTTCCTCAGCGCCAACGACAAGAGCGCGCTGGAGGTGAGCGACGAGGAACGCATCAAGGAATTCGAGTTCCGCTGGCGCGGCGCGGGCGGCGGCTTTCGCATGCTGCGCGCCTTCAACGACCTGCTGCGCAACCCGGTGGCCAACAGGTACGCGGCCGACTTCGTGCGCGGCAAGATCCGCGCCACCGTCAAGGACCCGGCCAAGGCCGAGCTGCTGTGCCCCAAGGACGACCTGCCCTTTGGCACCAAGCGCCTGTGTGTGGACACCAACTACTACGAAACCTTCAACCGCGACAACGTGGACCTGGTCGATGTGAAGGCCAACCCGATCACCGAGATCACCCCCACGGGCCTGCGCACCACGCAGGGAGACCACCCGCTGGACGTCATCGTCTTCGCCACCGGCTTCGACGCCATGACCGGCGCGCTGCTGGCCATCGACATCCGCGGCACGGGCGGCCAGTCGCTGCGCGAGAAGTGGGCCGCCGGCCCCCGGACCTACCTGGGCGTATCGATCGCGGGCTTCCCCAACCTGTTCGTCATCGCCGGCCCGGGCAGCCCTTCGGTGCTGAGCAACGTGGTGCACTCCATCGAAACCCACGTGGACTGGATCAGCAACTTCCTGGAGCGCAGCCGCGCCAAAGGCGTCAAGCGCATCGAGGCCGAGCAGGTCCACGAGGACAAATGGGTGGACCACGTCAACGAAGCCGCCAATCAGACGCTCTACCCGGTGGGCAATTCCTGGTACGTGGGCGCCAACATGCCGGGCAAACCCAGGGTGTTCATGCCCTACGTGGCCGGCGTTCCCGCGTACCGCCGCATCATCGAGGGCGTGGCGGAAAAAGGCTACGAAGGCTTCGCGCTGAGCTGAGCGCCGGGCCCGCGGCCCCGGTGGGCGCAAGCCCACTACCATTCAGGGCATGAAACTGAACCTTGACCGCTATGTCCCCGGCCTGCTGCTGTGGCTGTCCAACAAGATGGCCAGCAGCGCCTCCAGCCTGTACCGGGCGCGCTTCGACCTCGGCGTGACCGACTGGCGGGTGCTGTCCTATTTCGAGATACACCCCTGGACCACGGCGTCCGCGGCCTGCGACCTCATGGGCCTGGACAAGGCGGCCGTGAGCCGCAGCGTGGCTCTTTTGCAGGAACGTGGGTACCTCCGGTCGCGCCCGCTGGGCCTTCGCAAGATCGAGTACAGCCTCACGCCGGCCGGCAAGAAGCAGCACGACCGCATCATCCGTCTGGCGCGCGCCCGCGAAGAAGCCCTGCTGACCGGCTTCTCCGACGAAGAGCGCGATGCCCTCATCGGCTACATGCAGCGCATGCTGGCGAATCTGGAAGCGGTCCGCCACGTGGGCAAGGATTGAGTCGCTTCCGTTCGGGCTGTGAGTCACCTCCGTTCGGGCTGAGCCCCCCTCCGTTCGGGCTGAGCCCCCCTCCGTTCGAACTGAGCCCCTTCCGTTCGGGCTGAGCCCCTTCCGTTCGGGCTGAGCCTGTCGAAGCCCCCGCCTGCACATTGAAGAACCCTTCGACAAGCTCAGGGCGAACGGATATCTGCCCCAGCACCAACGGCACCCGGGATCAGTTACCTCGATTCGGATTCAGTCCCCACCATTCGGATTCAAGCCCCCTCCATCTGGATTCAGCCCCCCGTTCGAACTGCCCCCCGTTCGGGCTGAGCCCCTCGTTCGGACTGAGCCCCCTCCGTTCGGACTGAGCCCCCTCCGTTCGGGCTGAGCCTGTCGAAGCCCTCGCCTGCACACTGGAGAGCCCTTCGACAAGCTCAGGGCGAACGGAGATCTGCCCCAGCACCAACGGTACCTGGGATCAGTTACCTCGATTCGGATTCAGTCCCCCCATTCGGATTCAAGCCTCCTTCATCCGGATGCAGCCTCAGTTCGAACTGAGCCCCTCCGTTCGAACTGAGCCCTCGTTCGGGCTGAGCCCCCTCCGTTCGGGCTGAGCCTGTCGAAGCCCCCGCCTGCACATTGAAAAGCCCTTCGACAAGCTCAGGGCGAACGGATATCTGCCCCGGCACCAACGGTACTCGGGATCAGTTACCTCGATTCGGATTCAAGCCCCCTCCATCCGGATGCAGCCCCCGTTCGAACTGAGCCCCTCCGTTCAGACTGAGGTCCCCCAAGCACCAGCGCCTCAGGAGCCGTTGAGCACGCCGCCGTCCACCGTCAGCAGTTGCCCGGTCACGTAAGCCGAATCCGGCCCGCACAGGAAGCGCACCACGCCTGCGATGTCCTCGGGCGTGCCGTAGCGGCCCAGAGGAATCTCGGCCATGCGCTGGTCGCCGGCGCGGGCGATCAGTTCGGCCGTCATGCGCGTCTCGATCAGCCCGGGGGCCACCGCGTTGACCAGGATGCCGGGCGCGAACTCGCGCGAGAAGGTGCGCGTGAGGCCGACGATGCCGCCCTTGGCCGCCGTGTAGGCGGCGCGTCCGGGCGCGCCACGCTGGAACGCGCGCGAGCTGCAGAGCACGATGCGGCCACCGCCGGGCGTGCCGCCCGCGTACTGGGCGCGGAAGGCGATCGCCATGTCGTAGGCGTTGCTGAGGTTGCTGGCGATGGCGCGCTCCCATACGCTGCGGTCGTCGGCGTCGAGCGGGTCGTGCTCGAACACACCGGCCATGTGCACCAGGGCATGCACCGGTCCGCCGCTGGTGGCGAAGGCGTGCCGGCAGGCCAGTGGCGAGTCCAGCGCCGAGCGGTGCACCGAGAGCGGGCCCAGCGGCTGCAGCTCGCGTCGGGCGGCCTCCAGGCGGTCGCCGTCGATGTCCACCAGGTGCACCCGCGCTCCCTCGCGCAGAAAGACCGCGGCGGTGGCGCGACCTATGTCGCCCGCACCGCCGGTGACGAGGATGCAGCGGCCTTCGCTCACTTGGGCGACACGCGCTTTTCGGCCACCGTGCCCAGCTTGCCGGGAGGCGCGCCGAAGGCCGCCCAGCCGCCATCGACCGGCAGGGTGACGCCGGTGATGAAGCTCGCGCGGTCGGAGGCCAGGAAGGCGATCGCTTCGGCGATTTCCTGCGGCTGCGCGGTGCGGCCCATGGGTGTGCAGCGTTCGAGGTCCTGCAGGTCCAGCGCGCCCTTGGCGGCCAGGTTCTTCACCAGGTCGGTGAGCACATAGCCCGGGGCCACGGCATTGACGCGGATGCCATCGCGCGCCCACTCGCTGGCCATGGCCGCCGTCATGGTGGAGATGCCGGCCTTGGCGGCGCCGTAGGCGTTGCGGCCCGGGTGGCCCTGCATGCCTGCGATGGAACTGATGTTGACGATGGCGCCGGACTGCTGCTGCACGAAGATCCGCCCGGCCTCGCGGCTGGCCAGGAAGGTGCCGCGCAGGTGCACCGCGAGGATGCGGTCGAAGGCCTCGACCGTCTGCTCCAGCGTCATCACGGTCTGCTCGCCAATGCCGGCGTTGTTGACCAGCGCGTTCAGGCGGCCAAAGCGTTCCTGCACCTGGCGCATCAACGCCACCACCGAGTCCTCGGAGGTCACATCGCAACCCAGGCCGAGATGGCCCGCCCCCAGTTCGGCCGCGCGCTGCGCGGCCACGTCGGCACGCACGTCCGCGATCACCACGTGCTCGAAATCCTGCGCCAGCCGCTGCGCGGTTGCCCAACCGATGCCGTCGCCCGCACCGGTCACCACGGCCACGCGTGCGGTCGTCGAAGGGGAATGCCTGTCCTGTCCTGCCAAGGGAGTCTCCTGAAGGGTTGATGCGAGAAGGGTGAAGGGTTTGCCCCAGCCACCCGGAGTGTCTTACGGGCTATTATGCCCCTGCATTTTTATTGGTCTGTCCTATAGCCCTTTGTACCAATACACCCCAAAGCCTCTCTCAAACGTTGACAGGAGACACGCCATGCTTCACCGCCGCACCACCCTCATCGCGTCGCTCGCCCTGGGCATCCTGGGCACCGCCGGCCTGGCGAGCGCGCAGGACAACTGGCCCAGCAAACCCATCAAGTTCGTGGTACCGGCCGCACCGGGTGGCACCAACGACGTGCTGGGCCGCCACCTGCAGGAGAACCTCAGCAAGCTGCTGGGCCAGCCGGTGGTGATGGAGTACAAGGCGGGCGCGGGCGGCGCCATCGCCTCGCAGTTCGTGGCCACGCAACCGGCCGACGGCTACACCTTCCTGCTGCACGGCAGCGGTCTGGTGACCGTGCCGCTGGTGCAGCGCAAGCCGCTGTACGACGCGATGAAGGACTTCGTTCCGGTCTCCCTCATCGGTACCTCGCCGATGGTGCTGATGACCCACCCCTCGACCCCACCCACGCTCAAGGAGTTCGTGGACTATGCACGCGCCAACCCGGGCAAGCTGGAGTGGGGCGCGTCCGCGCTGGGCGGCGTGGGACAACTGGCGATGGAGGCCTTCCACGGTGCCGCTGGCATCAAGAACATGGTGATGGTGCCCTTCCCCGGCGCTGGTCCGTCTGCCCAGGCCCTGCTGGCCGGGCAGACCAAGTACATGCTGTCGACGCCGTCATCGGCCACGCGCGGCCTGGTGGCCGAAGGCAAGATGCGCATTCTGGGTGTTTCCACCGCCAAGCGCAGCCCGCTGCTGCCCGACGTGCCCAGCATCGCAGAGGTGGTGCCGGGCTACGACACCGAGACCTGGTTCGGCCTGGTGGCGCGCACCGGCACACCGCAGCCCATCGTCGCCCGCATGGCCGACGCCATCGCGCAGACGGTGACCCTGCCGGACATCCAGGAGAAGATCCGCAGCGTGAACGTGGTGCCGCAGAGCGGCACCCAGGCCCTGGGCGACATCCTCAAGAAGGACCACGCGCTCTGGGGCAAGGTGGTCAAGGAACACAACATCGTGATGGATTGAGGATCGCCCTCCCGGAGGACGATCCTCCGGACCTGCAGCCTGCAACCCTACCCAGAGGAACTCCACACACCATGCAGACGACCCCCGATCAGGCACCCGCCACACGCGGCAGGTACTTCGAAGAGCTGGAGGTGGGCGATGTGTTCGTCTCCCCCTGCCGAACCATCACACGGGCGGACATCGTGAACTTCGCCTGCATGTCTGGCGACTTCAATGCGCCCCATGTCGACGACGAGTTCTGCCGCCAGCAGCCCTACGGCGAGGTGCTGGCCCACGGCTGGATGATCTTCGGCATTGCCGCCGGCCTGACCTTCCAGACCGGCTTTCAGCACGGGCGCGTGGTGGCCATGCTGGGCCTGGACCGCTGGGACATCCACCACCCGGTGAAGAGCGGCGACACCTTGCACGTGCGCATCACCATCCAGGCCAAGCGGCCCACGAGCAAGCCGGGCTTTGGCGTGATCCATTTCGAACGGGAGGTGATCAACCAGCGTGGCGAGGTGGTGCAGTCCATGCTGGTGCCCAACCTCTTCCTGCGCAAGCCCGCGCAGACGGCGGCGACCGCCTGAAGCGGCCGCCGCCCGGCTCAGGCCGTGGTTTCGGCCAGCCGGCCGAGCGGCGCATCGACAGCAGCGGCTTCCTCTGCCATGGTCTCCGCGGCCACGAAGCCAAAGGTCATGGCCGGGCCCAGCGTGATGCCACCGCCCGGATAGCCGCCACCCATCACGCTGGCGTTGTCGTTGCCGGCGGCGAACAGACCGGGGATCGGCTGCCCCTGGCCATCGAGCACCTGGGCCCGTCCGTTGGTGCGGATGCCGGCAAAGGTCCCGAGGTCGCCCATGACCACCCGCACCGCGTAGAACGGCCCTTGCGCGACCGGTGCCACGCAGGGGTTGGGCTGGTGGGTCTTGTCACCCAGGAAGCGGTTGTAGACGCGCCAGCCACGGCGGAACTGCAGGTCCTTGCCATCGACCGCGCCCTGGTTGTATTCGGCGATGGTCTTCTGCAGCTGCTCACCGTCGATGCCAGCCTGCGCCGCCAGATCCTGCAACGTGGCGCCACGCAGCAGGTAGCCCGAGCGCAGGTGAGGGCCCAGTGGCAGCGGGAAGGGCTTGGCAAAACCCAGGCCGTAGCGGCGGATGGTGCGGTGGTCGGCGATCAACCAGGCGGCCACTTCGGTTTCTTCCGCGCAGGACTTCTGCATCGCCATGCCCACGTCGTGGTACGAGTCGGATTCGTTGGCGAAGCGCTGGCCCCGGCGGTTGACGGCGATGATGCCCGGCTTGTAGCGGTCGATCAGGTGCGGGAACACCCCCATCTCGCCATTGGCGCGCTTCACGCGGGAGACCGGGATCCAGGCCCCCGCGTTGGGCAGGTCCGTCACCACCCGGCCACCCACCGATTCGGCCAGCCGCAGGCCGTCGCCGGTGTTGCCCGGCGGCGCCGGCGACAAGTGCTCGCGGCCCGAGGGCGCGTGCGGAAACAACTGCTTCCTGCGCTCGGTGTCCTGCGGGAAGCCGCCGGCCGCCAGCACCACGCCGCGGCGGGCGCCCACGCGCACCATGCCGCCATCCTTGCGCCCGACCACCACGCCGGTGACGCGTTCACCGTCGCGCACCAGCGCCTTCGCGGGCGAGTCCAGCCAGAGTGGAATGCCCAGATCGAAGGCGGTGCGCGCCAGCCGTGCGGCCAGCGCATTGCCATTGGTCAGGCGCATGGCGCGGCCGTGGAACAGCATCTCGAAAGCATGCGTGACCAAGCGCCGCGCCACATACACGGCCGAGGTCAACGAACGGGTGACATTGAAGAAGTGCCCCACCTCTGCGCTGGAGTTGAACATCATGCCGACGAAGGTGATCTCCTTGAGCGGCGGCCGCAGTTGCTTGATGTGCGTCCCCAGCTCGCGGCCGTCCATGGGCGCGGCCATGATGGAGCGGCCGGCGATGCGCCCGCCGGGACTCTCCGCGTGGTAGTCCGGGTACTCGGGCAGCGGTATGAGCTGCACCTTTGTCTCCTTGACGAAGAAGTCCACCATGCGCGGGCCGTTGGCCAGGAAGGCTTCCACGCGCTCCTCGTCGTAGAACGCACCGCACTCGCAGCGCAGGTAGGTGCGCGCGTCTTCCAGGGAGTCCGGCTCCGGGCGGGCCGTGGAGATGGGGTTGTTGGGCACCCAGAGCACGCCGCCTGAGCGCGCGGTGGTGCCACCATACAGAGGCTCCTTTTCCAGCAGCAACACGTCCAGGCCGAGCTTGCGCGCCTTCACGGCGGCGGCCATGCCACCGGCACCGGTGCCCACCACCACCACGTCGACCACCTGGTCGAAGCCCTGTTCTTTCGCGTTCATCACGGTGTGTCCTTGGGTTTGTCCGTTGGAGAAAGGGAAGCACCCCGCCCCGGCAACTGCGTGGCGGGTTTGAGCGGGCCTTGTGCATAGAGTCGCATCGGCGTGGCCAGGCCGCCAGTGACAAAGCCCTGGGCAATCTGCATGCGGAAGAACGAGGCCACCAGCCCCGTGACCGGCATGGCGCTGCCGGTCACGCGCCCCAGGTCCAGCGCGATGTCGATGTCCTTCATGCCGGTCAGCGTATTGCCCTTGTAGGTACCGGCCACCATCTGCTGCCCGTAGTGGCGCAGCACGTTGGAGTCCGCGAAGCCGCCGGCCACCGCCTCCGGGATCAGCGAGGGGTCGATGCCGAAGCGCGCGGCGAAGTTCAGCGTCTCGGCCACCACGGCGCCGGTACCGAAGTTGAGCATCTGGTTGCAGGCCTTGGTGGCCATGCCGCAACCCACCGGCCCCATGTGGGTGACCCGGCCGCCGAAAGCCAGCAGCACCGGACGCACGCGCTCGACCAGAGCGGCCTCGCCCCCGGCCATCACCGCCAGCGTGCCGGCGCGCGCACCGGCCGGACCGCCGGAAACGGGGGCATCCACCCAGGCCATGCCGCGCTCGGCCTGCAGCCGTGCCGCCATCTGCTGGGTGTGCACAGGATGGATGGTGGAGAGGTCCACCACGACCTGGCCGGAACGCCCGTGCGCCGCCACGCCGTCGGCGCCGAAGATCACCTCCTCCACCGCCTGGCCATGGCTTACGCAGAGCAGGATGACGTCGCTCTGCGCGACCAGTTCGGCCACGGACGCAGCCACCTTCACGCCGCGTTCGGCGAAAGGGACGGCCCTGCCCGGGCTGCGGTTGTAGACCGTGAGCGCGTGGCCCGCGTCGTGAATGCGCATGGCCATGGGTGCGCCGATGTCACCCAGGCCGATGAAGCCGACGCGCACGGCGGCGGTCATTTGAGCACCTGGCCGTCGATGAGGACGGTGCTCACGCGCGCGTTGAGCTCCGCTCCGTCGTCCTTGAGCGGCAGGCGCTCGTTGGACGCATAGCTTTCGTTCATCGCGGCCTCGTCCGCGTAGCAGACCTCGGCAATGCCATCGATTGGCAAGGCTTCATAGGTCGCCGGGCGCCCCTGGGCATCGAACCGTGCGCTCACGAGGTTCTGCACATAGCCATCCAGCCGCGGCAGGCGCTTCACCAAATCGGCATGGCGAACAAACCAGCCCTCGCGGAACGCTTCGGGCGTGGCGGCCTTGCGCGTCAGCAGCAGCCAGCGGCGAAAGCCCCCCTGCGCCGAGCGCCCGCGCAAGGGCACCGGAACGTTGGCCTCGCTGTCCAGCGAGAAGAGCACGCGCGCCGCGGGCGCGATGGCCTGCAGGAACTGCACCCACGCCGGGCTGGCCACGAGCGCCGCGCCCACCGCAGGGCTGTCCAGATGCAGGTCCAGCACGGCGCCGATGTGATCTGCGTCGGCCACCGCGCCTCCATAGGGCTTGTCGTTGGCGATGTAGTCGGTGGGGATGTGCCGAACGACCCCGCTGAGCGCGATCTGCCGCACACCCGGTTGCGGCAGCAACAGGCGGCGTGCCTCACGTTCGATGGTGGCCAGGGCCTCGGGAATGGCCTGCACGGTGGCCAGGCAGAGGGTCTTCATGCTCATGGAGGGGGCTCTCGTTGCGGGTGGATGACATGCCTTCAACCGATTATAGGTCTGACCATTGTCTTGTTTACACCCTCACCCACCGTGCCTGCCCTCATATGTCCTACCAAAAATGATAAGTACCTTGGCTACCTATAGAGGACCAATGCGTGAGCATAAGATGCTTAAAAAACTCCTTTTATATCAATATGTTAAAGAAAAACAATCGGATGAAAAAATGTGCATTCCCATATATTGACAAAGGTCTTACCTAAGCTCCATTTAGGGTAAACCCGGCATGAAAAACCTGCTCGCGAACGTATCCTCTGCACCCTGAACCGGCTTGCCAACACCACAAGACCACGGAGACAGCCTTGCGAAAGCCAGACGCACTCGCCCCCACGGGGAGCGGTGTTCCGACCATCGGATCCACCGCGACACGCCAACCGCCAGATACCCGACCGTCGGCCGCCGACATGCTGTTCAAGGGTGTTGACGCCCTGCTCGCCCTGCTGCTGCTGTCCATGGTCATCATGGTGCTGGGCAACGTGGTGCTGCGCTACGGCTTCAGCACCGGCATCGCCTCCGCCGAAGAGCTGTCTCGCACCTTGTTCATCTGGCTCACCTTCATCGGCGCCGTGGTGGCCACGCGCGAGGGAACGCACCTGGGCGTGGACAGCCTGCTCATGCGCCTGCCGCGAAAAGGCCAGCTCGCCATGGTCTTCGTGAGCGAACTCATCGTGCTGGCCTGCTGCGTGCTGCTGTTCCGCGGCACCTGGTCCCAGCACGAGGTCAATGCCACCACCGTCTCGCTGGTCACGTCCATGCCGCTGATCTGGATTTTCGGCGTGGGCTACATCACCAGTGCCGGCATTGGCCTGCTGTCGCTGTGCAAGCTCTGGCGCATCGCCACCGGCCGCGCCACCGACCGGGACATCTTTGGTGCCGCCGCCGACCAGTTGCCCGACGACATGAAGGGAGAACGGCCATGACCGTCGCCGTCTTCCTGGTCTCTCTCCTCGGCGCCATGGCGCTGGGCATGCCCATCGCCTTCGCACTGCTGGTGTGCGCTCTGGCGCTCATGGTGTCGCAGGGCATGGTCGACATGACCATCCTGTCGCAGAAGCTCATCGAGGGTGCCGACAGCTTCCCGCTGCTGGCCATTCCCTTCTTCATCCTGGCTGGCGAACTGATGAACGCCGGCGGCATGTCCAAGCGCATCGTCGCTTTTGCGCTGGCCTGCGTGGGCCACATCCGGGGTGGCCTGGGTATCGTGGCGGTGATGGCCGCGGTGCTGATGGCCGCCATCTCGGGGTCGGCTGCCGCGGACGCAGCAGCCCTGGGCACGCTGCTCATCCCCATGATGCGGCAGGCCAACTACGACATTCCGCGCTCGGCCGGCCTGATCGCCGCCGGCAGCATCATCGCGCCGGTCATGCCGCCGTCGGTCGCGCTGATCGTCTTCGGCGTGGTGGCCAACGTCTCCATCGGCAAGCTCTTCATTGCCAGCATCGTGCCCGGGCTGCTGATGGGCGTGTCGCTGCTGATCGCCTGGATGTGGGTGGCACGCCGCGACAAGGTCAACGTGCTGCCGCGCAAGACCCTGAGCGAGACCCTCAAGGCGTCTCGCGACGCCGTGTGGGCGCTGGTGATGCCTTTTGGCATCGTGGGCGGCATGAAGATGGGGGTCTTCACCCCCACCGAGGCGGCGGTGGCGGCATGCGCCTATGCCTTCATCGTCGGCATGTTCTTTTACCGCGAACTCAAGCTGCGCCACCTCTATCCGCTGCTGGTCACCGCGGCCAAGACCACCTCGGTGGTGGTGTTCCTGATTGCGTCGGCGCTGGTCTCGGCCTGGCTCATCACCACCTCCAGCGTGCCGCAGCAGATCGCCGCCATCCTCGAACCTTTCCTGGACGATCCGCGCCTGCTGATGTTCCTGATGATGCTGCTGGTGATCGTGGTCGGCACCGCGCTGGACTTCGCGCCCACGCTGCTGATCCTCACGCCGGTGCTCATGCCCATCGTCAAGCACGCGGGCATCGACCCGGTGTACTTCGGCGTGCTCTTCATCATGAACAACGCCATCGGCCTGATCACGCCTCCCGTGGGCATCGTGCTCAACGTGCTCAGCGGCGTGGCCAAGATCAGCATGGGCGCGATCGTCAGAGGCGTGTGGCCCTTCCTGCTGGCCCAGACCATCGTGCTGTTCCTGCTGGTTCTCTTCCCCGAGATCGTGCTGGTTCCGCTCGGCTGGTTCTATTGAGATATTGAGAGATTGTTTTCCCCACCCGCCGGCCAGTCCCGGCTCACGACACAGGAGACAACCATGGTGCGCTTTACCTCCCGCACGGCCAAGGCCGCGCTGTCTGCCGCAATGGCCCTGGCTTTCGCCGCTCCCCTGCATGCCCAGAACTTCCCGGAGCGCACCGCACGCGCCTCGCTGTCCCTGGGCAAGGGCCATTCCCTGGGCATAGGCCTGCAGAAGGTGGCCGAGTGCGTGGCGCAGAAGACCGGTGGCAAGTTCAAGATCCAGCCCTACTTCGACTCCGCCCTCGGGGGCGACGGCCCGGCACTGCAGCAGTTGCGCTCCGGCACGCTGGACATGGTGATCGCCGCCACGGCCTCCACCACGGCCATCCTGCCGGCGGCCGGCGTGTTCGACCTGCCCTTCATGTTCAACAACGAGAAGGAGGCCGACACGCTGCTGGACGGTCCCGTGGGTGAGATGCTGGCCAGCAAGATGCCCAGCGTGGGTCTGGTGAGCCTGGGTTACTGGGAATACGGTTTCCGCCAGACCACCAACTCGCGGCACGCCATCAACAAGATGGAGGATCTGCAGAACCTGAAGATGCGCGTGATGCCCAACCCGGTGATCGTCGATGCCTTCAAGAACATGGGCGGCTTCCCCATCACCATGCCCATCACCGAGCTCTACACCGCCATGGAGACCAAGGCAGCCGATGGCCAGGAAAACCCGTTCAGCACCATCGAGCAGCTCAAGTTCTACGAAGTGCAGAAGTACCTGAGCCTGACCAAGCACATGTACAACCCGGTGATGGTCTTCTACTCCAAGCGGCTGTTCGACCAGCTCACGCCGCCCGAACAGGCCGTGCTGCGCGAATGCGGCAGCGTGGGCCGCGACGAGCAGCGGCGCGTCAACCGCCAGCAGAACGAGCAGAGCCTGGCACGCCTGAAAGAGAAGGGCATGGCCGTCAACGAGATCAGCCCGGCGGAGATCCAGCGCATGCGTGACCGCGTTCAGCCGCTCTGGGAGCGCCAGGCCGCCGCCATCGGCCCCGAGATGATGAACGCCGTGACCGCCGAACTCAAACGGATCCGCGGCAACTGACCCCCTCAAAGGTACCTACCGTGACCCTCTCCCAGACAGGCTTCGACTACATCGTCATTGGCGGCGGCTCGGCCGGCTGCGTGCTGGCCAACCGCCTCAGCGCCGACCCCGCCGTGCGCGTGGCCCTGATCGAAGCTGGCCCGTCCGACCGCAGCTTTCCCGCCAACCTGAAGACATCGCTGCCGGCGGGCAACCTGTTCCTGCTGCCGCACGCCAAGTACAACTGGCAATACCGCTTCGCCCCGCACACGGGCGTCAATGGCCGGGAACTGCCCTGCCCTCGCGGCAAGGTGCTGGGCGGCTGCAGCTCGATCAATGGTTCGGTCTACATCCGCGGCCACCGGCTGGACTACGACGAGTGGGCTTCGCTGGGCAACCCGGGCTGGGGCTGGGACGAGGTGCTGCCGGTGTTCAAGAGTTTCGAGAACCACGCCGACGGCGCCAACGCCTGGCACGGCACCGGTGGTGAGTTGCAGGTCAGCATCCCCCCGGGCACCAACCCGCTCTCGCACGCCTTCGTCAAGGCCGCGGTCTCGGTGGGCCATGCACACAACCCGGACCCCAATGGGGCCGAGCAGGACGGCTTTGGCCTCACGCACGTGACGCAGAACCACGGCGTGCGCTCCAGCGCATCGCGCGCCTTCCTGCACCCCATCTGGCACCGCCCCAACCTGACCGTCATGACCGAGACCCGGGTGGAGCGCATCGACCTGCGCGGCCACCGCGCGACCGGCGTGACCGTGGTGCGCGACGGCCAACGCGTCTCGCTGACCGCCAGCACCGAGGTGGTGCTGTCTGGCGGCGCGGTCGCCTCGCCCCAACTGCTGATGCTCTCCGGCATCGGCCCTTCGGCGGACCTTTCGCGGCTGGGCATCCCGGTCGTCGGCGACCTGCCGGGCGTGGGCGCCAACCTGCAGGACCACCCCACGGTGCAGGTGTCCAACCTCAACCCCAGCGCGGAATCCTATGCGCTGACCGCCCGCACCTTTCCCCGCGTGGCGTCTGCACCGCTGGCCTGGCTGCTCGCCCGGCGCGGCATGCTGGCGTCGAACGCGGCAGAGGCCGGCGGCTACCTGCGCACCTTGCCGGACCTGGATCGGCCGGACATTCAGATGACCTTCGTCGTCGGCCTCAAGGCCGCGGTGCAGAAGCTGCCTCGCGTGCACGGCATGATGCTGATGGTGCACCTCATGCGTCCGCTGTCGCGCGGCCGCATCACGCTGCAGAGCACTGACCCGGCACAGGCCCCGCTGCTGCAGCCGAACTTCCTTTCGGACAAGGCCGATGTCGATACCCTCATGCGCGGCGTGCGCGAGGCGCGCCGTATCCTCGCCGCCGACTCCTTCAAGCCCTACGTGGGCGACGAGGTCACCCCCGGCGCCCAGCACCAGAGCGATGCCGAACTCGACACCGCGATCCGCTCCCAGGTCGGCACCGCCTACCACCCCGTGGGCACCTGCAAGATGGGCCCGGACAGTGACCCGATGGCGGTCGTCGACGCCGAGTTGCGCGTCAAGGGCATGGAGAACCTGCGGGTGGCCGACGCGTCCATCATGCCGCGCGTCATCGGCGGCAACACGAATGCGCCGGCCATGATGATCGGCGAGCGCGCGGCGCGCTTCATGCTCCAGGCGCGACAGACTCTGCGCCAGGCTGCGTGAGCCTCCCCTAGAATCTGTCTACCCTTCAAACGAGGCCCAAACCCGCGACCGGCGGGACACCATGACCACCCCAGCCATTGAACCCTCGCCCCGACTGCAGTTCTCCAAGGTGAAGCGCCGCCGCGTGTTCGAGGAGATCTGCGACCAGATCCGGCGCAAGCTGGCCCGGGGAGAGTTCAGGCCAGGGGACAAGCTTCCCACCGAGCGTGAACTGGCGGCCGAATTCAGCGTCGGCCGACCCGCCGTCCGCGAGGCCCTGCGCACGCTGGAGAGTTCCGGGGTGCTGGTGCTCAAGAAGGGACTCAAGGGCGGCGCCTTCGTGCGCGAAGGCGACCCCACCGTGGTGACCCAGTCCATCCACGACCTGATCAACCTGGGCCACATCTCCACCCTGGACCTGATGGAGGCGCGGATCGTGCTCACGGACTCGGTGGTGAAGCTCGCCTGCGAACGCGGCACCACGGAGGAATTCGACGCGGTGGAACGTAGCATCGAAATCAGCGAACGGCTGGAGATCTACGGCGAGCTCGAAGAAAGGCTGAAGGCCGGTACCGAGTTCTTCCGCCTGATCGCCGTCGCCGCGCACAACGACGCCTTGCTGCTGCTGGTCGACTCGTTGGGTGTCATCGTCCGCCACATGGTGCTGCAGGTGCGCCCGCAGACCACGGCCATGATCGATGAGCGGCGCCGGGTGCTGGCCGCCCTGCGGGAGCGCGATGCCGAGACGGCCCAGCGCGAGGTGCGCAGCATCTTCTCCCAGCTCAAGGACCGGCTGGCGATGGCCGAGGCGCAGTTCAAGCGCCCCCGCGCCCTGATCTGAAACCAGGGACGGGGCCGCCCTCCGTGGCTACTTGCGGACCTGCTTCAGGTCCGCCTCCACCAGCGACATCATGTCCGCGCCGATGGCGGCCGCGCTCTTGTCGTACACCACGCGGACCGCTTCACGCATGCGGGCCAATTCGGCCGGGGCGATGGTGTTGACCTGCATGCCCTTGGCCTTGAGGCGATCGACGCCCTCCACCGCCATCTGGCGGTTGATCCTGCGCTGCTCGCCACGCAGGGTATTGGCGCAGTCCCGCAGCACGGTCTGTTCAGCCGGACTGAGCTTCTCGAACAGGCTCTTCGAATACAGCAGCAGCGAGGGGTTGTACATGTGCCGCGTCATGCTCAGGTACTTCTGCACCTCGTAGAACTTCGCGGTCTCGATGATGGGCACCGGGTTCTCCTGTCCGTCGACCGCCTTGGTCTCCAGCGCGGAATAGAGCTCCGTGAAAGGCATGGGAAAGGCAAAGCCGCCCATGGCCTTGAAGGTCTCCACCACCATGGGGTTGGGCATGGAGCGGATCTTCAGTCCCTTGAGGTCTTCCATGCGGGTGATGGGAAGCTTGGAGTTGGTGGCGTTGCGGAAACCATTCTCCAGGTAGGTCAGGTTGACCAGGCCGACGTCGAGCATGCGCCGCGTCAGCAGCTCGCCAGACTTGCCGTCCAGCGCAGCGTCCGCTTCCTTCTCGTCCGCGAACAGGAAGGGCAGATCGTAGACCGCGGCGGAGGGAATCATCTGGGACATGGCGGAGGTGGCGGTGACCACCATGTCCAGCGTGCCGGAGCGCAGTTGCGCGATGGCCGGTGCATCGTTGCCCAGGGTGCCGTCAAAAAAGTTCTGCACCTTCATCTTGCCAGCGGACTTGTCACCCACGCACTGGGCGTACTTGACCAACCCCACGCCCAGCGAGTGCTCCTTGGAGAGCACCAGCGACGCACGGATGGTGCGCTCCTGAATCTGGGCTTGGGCAGTGGTGCCGGCGGCCGCCAGCGCGAGAGCGGCCGCGCAGGCGGCCAGCGGGCGCAAGGCGCGCCGTTGGAGGAATTGCATGGGTAGGTTCCTTGAAGCGGTCAAAGGGGAATGGGGGAATGTGCCGGGCCAGGCTCAGCGCGTGCGGGCGCGCCGCAGTTCGTCGTTGACGAGGTTCATCATCTCCTCGCCGATCACCGGGGCTTGGCTGGCATAGAGGCTGGCCGATTTCTCGCGCATGCGTTGCAGCTCGGCGTCGCTGACCTCGTTGATCTGCATGCCGTGCGACTTCAGCCGGGCAATGCTTTCGCCCACCTGCTGACGGCTGATGCGCCGCTGGGCCTCGCGTGTCTGCACCGCGCAATCGCGCAGGGCCGCCTGCTCCACAGGCGCGAGCTGGTCGAACAGGCGCTTGGAGTACAGCACCATGGCGATGTTGTACATGTGCCTGGTCAGGCTCATGTACTTCTGGACCTCGTAGAACTTGGTCTGTTCCGTGATGTTGACCGGGTTCTCCTGTCCGTCCACCGCCTTGGTCTCGAGCGCCGAGTACAGCTCGGGGAATGGCATGGGAATGGCGAAGCTGCCCAGGTTCTTGAAGGCTTCGACCATGACGGCGTTCTGCAGAATCCGCAGCTTGAGCCCTTGCAGGTCTTCCATCTTCTGGATCGGGCGCTTGGAGTTGGTCACGTGGCGAAAGCCGGTTTCCCAGTACGCCAGATTGACCAGGCCCACGCCGGCGAGCTTGCTGCTGAGCAGTTCACCGGCCTTGCCGTCGGCGAGCAGGTCGCCTTCGCGCTCGTTGGCCACCAGGAAAGGCAGGTCGAACACACCTGCCATGGGGATCATGGCCGTCATGAAGGAGGTCTGCGAGACCACCATGTCCAGGGTGCCGGAGCGCAACTGCTGGATCGCGGGTGCGTCGGGCCCCAGGGAAGCGGACCAGTAGGGCTCGATCTTCATCTTGCCGCCGGACTTCTGTGCCACGCACTGCTGCACCATGAGCAGACCCTGGCCCAGCGCGTGCTCCTTGGTCAGCGTGAACGATGCGCGGATGGTGCGTTCCTGGAACTGGGCCTGTGCGGTGCCGCTGGCCAGCAGAATGGCCGTCGCGATGGGAGCGGCCCAGCGCGAACCTAGAAGCGCTTGGAAAAAGGACATTTCTTGTCTCCTGTTGTGATGGTGATGGTGGGATGGATGCGCCTGTGCCGACGCTTTGGAACAGCAGATCCGCTCAGCGAGCGGCCTGCGGATTCAGGAAAGGACAGCGCAGCATGGCGGCTTCGCGGGATTCGGGCACTGGCGCGTCAGGCAGGCGGTTGCCGAAGACGCCCGCCGCCTGGAGTGCCTGGAGCTGCTCGTCGCTGTAGCCCAGCGTGTCGCGCAGGACATCGCGGGTGTGCTCGCCCAGGCGCGGCGCGGCCACCGGCTCGGCCATGGGTGTCTTGGACAGCGTGACCGAGGAGCGGATGTTGGCCACCGTGCCGCCGGCCGGATGCGGAACGTGCGAGACGATGTCGAGCGCCTCCGTCTCCGGCGCACGCAGGGCTTCGGCAATGGTGCGCACAGCGCCCGCCGGCACCCGCGCGGCGCGCAGCCGCGCCAGCCAGTTCTCGCGGGTGTCGGTGGCAAAGGCCTCGTTCACGGCCGCGAACAGGCGGTCGCGGTGCTGGAGACGGCCGGGCTTGTCCAGCAGCACCGGGTCGTTGGCCATGTCCTCGCAGCCGATCAGCTTGAACAGGCGCTGGTAGATGTCGGTGCCGGTGCAGGCGATGTAGATCGGCCGTCGCTCGCATGGAACACACCGGTGGGTGCGGTGTCGGGGCTGCCGTTGCCATGGCGCCCAGCGTTCCAGTTGTCCGAACTCAACACCTGCAAGGGGGAATAACCCACCATGGTCATGGCGCTGGCGTAGAGCGAGGTCTCGACGAGCTGGCCGCGCCCGCTGCGCTCGCGCTCGATGACCGCAGCCAGGATGCCATTGGCCGCCATCATGGAGGTGCCGATGTCCATGACGGACGCGCCGGTGCGCACGCCTTCCCGATCGGGATACCCGTTGAGCGACATGAAACCGCTCTCGGCCTGCACGATGGGATCGAAGCCCACGCGGTCGGCAAACGGACCGCTGCGGCCATAGGCCGACACCGAGCAGTAGATCAGGCGCGGATGGTCTTCGGCCAGTTCCTCGTAGCCCAGGCCAAAGCGCTCCATCACGCCGGTGGAAAAATTCTCCACCACGATGTCCGCGTCCTTGATCAGCTCGCGCAGCAACTGCTGGCCCTGCGGTGTCTTCATGTCCACCGCCACGCTCTTCTTGTTGCGGTTGACCCAGAGGAACGGCGCGCCCTCGCCATCGAGCTTGTCCAGCGCGGGCGGGTAGTGCCGGAACTCGTCCCCCCGCTTGGGGTTCTCGATCTTGATCACTTCCGCCCCGAGGTCTGCCAGCAGCAGCGTGGCGTAAGGCCCGGCCACGAAATGGGTGAAGTCGATCACCCGCATGCCGCGCAAGGGACCCTGCGGCCGGGCAGGCGCAGGTGTGTGTGCAAAAGATTCCATCACGGTTCTCCAAAGACATCCAGCCAATGAACCAAGCCCACGAGGGCCCGTTCCTCGACAGCTTCTGAAAAGCCCAGCTGTCGACCCTTCGCCGCGCCCCAGGCGCGACAGAGTGAGGCCGCGCTGCGGTGCGGGGCTCTGTCAGGTCCTGACAAACACCGCTTTGGTGTTGAGGAACTCCTCGATGTGCTCCACCCCGGACTCACGTCCGTAGCCACTCATCTTGTAGCCCCCGAAAGGCACCGCCGGGTCCATGGCCTGGTAGCAGTTCACCCACACGGTGCCGGCGCGGATCGCCGCCGCCATGCGGTGCGCCTTGCTGACGTCGCGCGTCCACACACCGCTGCCGAGCCCGAAAGGGGTGTCGTTGGCCCGGCGCACGAGGTCGTCCATGTCCTCGAAAGGCAGCGCGCTGATCACCGGCCCGAAGATTTCCTCCCGGGCGATGGTCATGCCGTCGCTCACATTCGCGAACACCGTGGGCGGCACGAAGTAGCCCTGGTCGTATTCACCTCCGCGCAGGCGCTGGCCACCGCTGAGGGCCGTGGCGCCTTCCTTCTGACCCACGTCCAGATAGCCCAGCACGCGCTCGAGCTGCCCACTGGAGACCACCGGCCCGATCTGCGTCTGCGGATCCAGGCCATTGCCCACTTTCAGCGTCTTGCCGTACTCGGCCACGCGGTGGGTGAACTCCTCGTAGATCTTCTTCTCCACGAACAGGCGCGTGCCCGCGCTGCAGATCTGTCCGGTGTTGGAGAACACCGCCATGGCCGCACCGGGCACGGCTTCGTCGAGGTTGGCGTCGGCGAAGACGATGTCGGGCGACTTGCCACCCAGCTCCAGCGAGAGGCGCTTGATGTTGCCCGCCGAGGCGCGGATGATGGCCTGCCCGGTCTCCGTGGAGCCGGTGAAGGCAATCTTGTCCACGCCAGGGTGAGCGGCCAGCGTGGCACCGGCTTCACCGAAGCCGGTGACGACGTTGACCACACCGGGCGGAAAACCCGCTTCCATCACCAGCTCGGCCAGCCGCAGCGGCGACAGCGAGGCTTGTTCCGCCGGCTTGAGCACGATGGTGCAGCCACTGGCCAGGGCCGGCGCGATCTTCCAGATGGACAGACCCAGGGGGCCGTTCCAGGGAATGATGGCGCCCACCACACCCACGGGCTCCTTCAGCGTGTAGCTGAAGACTTCGCCCGGCAGGGAGTTCTCTATGGTCTGGCCATGGATGGTGGTGGCCAGGCCGGCGTAGAAGCGCAGCAGGCCCACGGCACGGCGGCGACCGGCCTTGGTACGGGTGATGGGGCCACCCATGTCCAGGGTGTCGAGCAAGGCGAGTTCGTCGAAATGCCGCTCGACCAGGTCGGCCAGCCTGAGCAGAAGCTGCTGACGCTCGAAAGGCTTGGTCTTGCGCCAGGGGCCTTCGAAGGCACGGCGCGCGGCGGCCACCGCGCGGTCCACGTCGGCGGCGCCGGCTTCGGCCATTGTGGCCAGCTCTTCGCCGGTGGCCGGGTTGCTGGTGGCGAACGTCTTGCCGGAAGCGGCCGGCACCCATTGGCCGTCGATCAGCAGGCCCTTGGCCTTGCCGTCGAGGAACGCGGGGCGCAGGTACTGGGCAGGTGTCTGGTCGTTCATTGGTGGCTCCTTGGTTCAGGCATTGCGGATGCGCACCGGCATGGCGGCAAAACCCCGCAGGTTGTTGGCGAACTTGCGCTCGGCGGGGCCGACCACATCGATGACCCAGGGGCGCTTGAGGATCTCTTCCCAGAGCACGCGCAGCTGCAGCTCGGCCAGCCGGTTGCCCAGGCAACGGTGGATGCCCATGCCGAAGGACAGGTGCGCGCGCGGGTTGGCGCGGTCGATCTTGAACTGGTAGGGCTCGGGGATCATCTCCTCGTCCCGGTTGCCGGAGATGTACCAGATGACGACCTTGTCGCCCTTCTTCATCTTGTGGCCGCGGAACTCGGTGTCCTGCGTGACGGTGCGGCGCATGTGCGGCACCGGCGTGACCCAGCGGATGATCTCGGGTACCAGAGAGTTGACCAGCTTGGGGTTGGCACGCAGGCGGGCGTACTCGTCAGGAAACTGGTTGAGCGCAAGCAGTCCGCCGGTGATGGAATTGCGCGTGGTGTCGTTGCCGCCCACCATGAGCAGCACGATCATGCCCAGGAACTCCTGCGCCGGCATGTTGGCGGTGGCCGGCGAGTGCGCGAGCATGGAGATCAAATCCGGCCCGGGCGCCTGCTGCTTGCGCTGGTTGAACAGCACGCCGAAGTAGGCCGCGCACTCCTTGAGCTTGGCGTAGCGCTTCTCCTCGGTGTCGATGTCGCCACCCACCTGCAGGTCCACGTTGACGATGTCGCTCCAGTAGGTGAGCAGGCGGCGCTCGTCGCGCGGCGTGTCCATCAGCTCGGCCAGCACGCGACCGGTCAGCTCGATGGCCACGCGATCGACCCAGTCGAAGGTCTCGCCCACGGGCAGCGAATCGAGGATGTCGTTGGCCTCCTTGCGCACGCGGTCCTCCATGCGCACCAGGTTGCCCGGAGAGACCACGGGGCTGACCACCTTGCGCTGGTCGTCGTGCAGCGGTGGATCCGCATTGATGAAGCTGGTGCGGCGCATGCTTTCGGGCAGATCCTTGATGAGAATGCCGCCGTACTTCACGTCGGAAGAGAAGGTCTGGTGATCGATCTCGATATCGACAATGTCCTTGTAGCGCGTGACGTTCCACAGCGGGCCGTACTGGCTCTGCTTGAGGTAGTGCACCGGCGCTTCCTTGCGCAGGCGGGCGAAGATCGCGTCCTGCGTATCGGTCATGAAGCGGTACTGCAGCGTCGGATCGAGGTCCTCGATCGCTTGCTTTGTGGCATCGGGTGCGGGTGTCAGGGAGTCTTTGAGCACGGCTTGCATGGGGTGGTCTCCTCGTCGTGGGTTCAGTGCTGGCCGATGGGCAGGTGCAGGACCAGGCCATCGAGTTCGGGACGCATGGTGATCTGGCAGCACAGGCGGGAGTTGTCCTCCAGGATGGGCGAGAAGGTCAGCATGGAATGCTCCTGCTCGCCACGGCCACCGGTGCGCTCCACCCAGTCCTTGTCCACATAGACATGGCAGGTGGCGCAGGCGCAGATGCCGCCGCAGTCGCCATCGATGCCGGGCACGCCGTTGCTGACGGCGGCCTGCATGGCCGAGGTTCCGTCGGGCACGTCAACCACGTGTTCGGTGCCGCCGTGTTCGACAAATTTGATGATGGGCATGGGCTGTTTCTCCTGGATGGTGGGATGGTCAAGGCCCGTTCGGGCCGCTGTTTTTGTGAGGCGAATCGGTCGGTCAGGCAATGGCCACTTCCTTGAGTGGAATGGCCACATCGCGCAGGCGCTCGCCCGGCGTTCGCATGCGCTTGCCAATGGCCATGCGGGCGAAGGCAAAGTCCATGGGCGAGTTGACGGCTTCGACGGCGCGCAGAACGCCTTCGGGCGACAGATGGAAGATGGCGAACGCACGGCCCTCTGGATCGCCGCGCACGACCACCTGGTCGCCCGGCGTGGTCAGGCCGGCGATCTGCAGACGCAGGTCGAACTGGTCGGACCAGGTCCAGGGGGCCTCGGCCGGCGGTTGGGGCTTGCCGCACAGGCGGGCAGCCACCTGCTTGGCCTGTTCCATGGCGTTGTGCACGCTCTCCAGGCGCGCGCGCCGCTCAAAAAGAGCGATCGGGCGACGGGTGCAATCCCCGATCGCGCTGACGGCGGGGTCGCCGGTGCGCGCCTCCTCGTCCACCACGATGCCGTCTTCGCACGCCAGGCCGGCCTGCTCGGCCAGCGACTGTTCGGCCAGCACGCCGATGCCGACGAGCGCGAGGTCGCAGGGCAGCACACGGCCATCGGCCAGCCGGGCGGCGCGCACGCGCTCGGCCTCACCGTCAAAACCCACCACGCTGGCGCCGAGTTCGATGGCCACCCCCTGGCCGCGCGCATAGCCGGCCACGAAAGCCGCCAGCTCCCGCGAGGCCACGCGCGCCATCAGGCGGTCTTCGCGCTCCAGCACGCAGACTTCGGCGCCCAGGCTGCGCGCCGACGCCGCCGCCTCCAGGCCGATGTAGCCACCCCCGACCACGACGACACGCGTGCCAGGCCGCACCGCCTCGCGCAGGCGCATGGCGTCGTCGGCGGTGCGCAGCGACACCACACCCGCCAGCCCGGCACCGGGCACTGGCAACGGCCTGAGCCGTGCGCCGGTCGCGATCACCAGGTGTTCATAGGGCAGAAACTCACCGCCATCCAGATGCACCTGGCGGGATTCGCGGTCGATGCGCAGGACCTCGCGGCCCAGGCGCAGCGCGATCTGCCGTTCGGCGTAAAACGCATCGGGCTTGAGCTGCAGCTCGTCGGGAGCCACCTTGCCCAACATCAACCCCTTGGACAGCGGCGGACGCTGGTAGGGCGCACGCCGCTCTGCCCCAACGAGCGTGATGGCGCCGACCCAGCCGTACTGGCGCAACAGCGCGGCAACGGTGCCGCCCGCGTGGCCGGCGCCGACGACGACCACCGGACCGTGCATGCCTGTCGACATCAAACCTGTCTCCTTGTTTTCTTGGTAAGACCATTGTATTTAGACAAGATCAATGCGTCAACAATGATGTTTTGTTCATAAAAATCATATATTTACACAAATTATCCAAAAGACGACCATGGTCATATGGATCCAAAACTTTCATGGTCCTACCAATTGATGCGCCCAAACGTGGCCGCTTCCAGCAATCCAGCGGGTGGCTCAGGCGCTTGCAGGAATGGGGTTCAGCGCACGAACTGATCGACGAAGCCTTCGGCCGCCACCCCATCGTGCTCCAGGTACAGCCAACGCCCCTTCAGCACCAGACCATGCACCGGAGCCGGGTGACGGTCGTTCATGAGTGGGCTTTCAGGTCTTGTGAGGCCGCGCCAGCGCGCAACTCACGGTTACAGATAGCATCGGATCAATGGACCAACCTTATATAACCGCCAGCGCTGCCAAGCCAACCTGGTTGGTGGACTTCATCCTCGTCGCCGCCATCTGGGGATCGTCCTTTCTCTTCATGCGGCTGGCCGTGATCGAGTTCGGCACGCTGCCCACGGCCACACTGCGCGCCGGCATCGGCGCGCTCGCCCTGCTGCCGCTGCTGTTCCTGCACCGCCAGACCCGGCAGGCTTTGCGGGCATGGAAACCGCTGTTGGTCGCGGGCACGCTCAACGCCGCGCTGCCCTCGGCCGGCCTGTCCTTCGCGCTGCTCACCTTGAGCACGGGCCTGGCTTCCATCATGAACGCCACGGTGCCGCTGTTCGGTGCGCTGGCGGCCTTTCTCTGGCTCGGCCAGCGCCCCACCCGTCTGGCGACGCTGGGCCTGATCATCGGCTTCACCGGCGTGGCGTTGCTGGCCGGAGACAAGATCGGTTTCAAGGGAGGCGCGCAGGGTTGGAGCGCGGCACTGGCCATGTTGAGTGCCGCCGGCGGTGCGTGCAGCGGGGCCATATCGGCGCTGTACGCCCGCAAGCACCTGAGCCATGCCCCGCCCCTGGTCATCGCGGCCGGCAGCCAGATCGGCGCCACCGTGGTCATGGCCGTGCCCGCCCTGCTGCTCTGGCCGCAGGCGGCGCCGGGCCTGCGCGCCTGGCTCGCCGTGGGCGCGGCCGGCGTGCTGTGCACCGGCCTGGGCTACGTGCTGTTCTTCCGCGTGCTTGAACGCGCGGGCTCCACCCGCGCGCTCACGGTCACTTTCGTGATGCCGCTCTTCGCGATGTTCTACGGGCTGGTGTTCCTGAACGAACGCGTGACCCTCTCCATGCTGGCCTGCGCGGCGGTGGTGATCGGGGGAACGGCGCTGTCCATGGGCTTTGGGAGCGGCGTGGTCAAGAAGCCTTCTTGAGGGGCGGGTCGATCTTTCCGCCTCCCCCATCCATTCCCCCACGCAGCCGCACCACCACCTTCAGCCCACCCAGCGTTTCGGCACGTCCCAACTCCAGCCGGCCGCCATGCAGCCGCACGATGGTGTCCACGATCGCCAACCCCAGGCCACTGCCGGGCGCCTCGCTGCCGGGCACCCGGTAGAAGCGGTCAAGCACACGCACCCGGTCGGCTTCGGCGATACCAGGACCGCTGTCTTCCACCGCCAGCAGCACCTCGCCCCCTTCGGCAAGCACGCTCACATCCACCCGCCCGCCTTCCGGGGTGTACTTGAGGGCGTTGTCCACCAAGTTGCTCAGCAGAATGCGCAGAGGCTCGCTGTGGCCGATCACCTCGGCAGCAGCAGCGTGGCCAAGACCGAGGTCGATGCGCCGGGCGAGCGCCTGTGGCGCGGCGTCGGCCACGACCTGCGCGGCCAGCGTGGTCAGGTCTACCGCTTCTGCCGCATCGCCTTCTGTGCGGTGCGCCTGTTGCCGGGCCAGCATGAGCAGTTGTTCGACCAGGCGCGTGGCGCGGTCTATGCCCGCCAGCAGGCGCGTCACCGCGAGTTCGCGCGTGGCGTCGTCGCGCGCACGTTGCAGGCCCTGCGCCTGCAAGCGCAGCGCGGCCAGCGGCGATCGCAGCTCGTGCGCGGCTTCGGCCACGAAATGCTTCTGGGCGTCGAAGGCCTGGCGCACGCGGCCGAAGAGCAGGTTGAGCTCGCGCACCAGCGGGCGGATCTCGTCCGGCAGACCTGCTTCGCTCACCTCGGCCAGCTCATCCGCCTCGCGCGCGGCCACCTGCTGGCGAACCCGCGCCACAGGCGCCAGCGACACGCTCACCACCGCCCACGCCACCAGCATCAGGAGTGGCGCGATACCCAGGATGGGCAGCACGGTGCGCCAGGCAAGCGCACGCGCCATGTCCTGGCGCGGCCGCATGTCCTGCGCCACCTGGATCACCTGGGTGCGCGAGTTCATGGAAAACACACGGAAGGGCCGGCCATCCACGTCGATGTTGGAAAAACCCAGCACCGCGCGCTGCGGCAGGCTCGCCGCGGAGCCGGACTGGAAGACACGCAGACCGTCGTGCGTCCAGACCTGCACGAAGAAGTCGAACGCCTCCGGCGGAGGCTGTTCACCACCGGGCAGCGGCAGACCAGGCAAGGGGACGCCCGCGCGCAGCGCCTGCGCCATCTGCTCCATGTGGTAGTCGAACATCGCATCCGCCTCGGCGCGGGCCTGGCGGTAAACAATGGCCGCCTGCACCGCGGCAGCGCCCACGATGGCCAGCAGCAGCAGGGCCAGCAGGCGCGCGCGCAGCGAATGCAGGGACAGCCTTGGCAGCCGCATCGTCACACCTTGGGCACCATGTAGCCGACCCCGCGCACGTTCTGGATCAGACCGGCGCCCAGCTTCTTGCGCACGCCATGGATGTAGACCTCCACCGCGTTGCTGCTGACGTCGTCCTTCCAGCCATAGAGCTTCTCTTCCAGTTGCTCGCGGGAAAGCACGCGGCCGGGACGCGCGATCAGAGGCTCCAGCACCGCCCATTCGCGCGCCGAAAGCACCACGGGCTGGCCCTGTGCCATGACCTCGCGCGTGGCGGTATTGATGCTCACACCCAGGTGCTCGTACACCGGTTCGGCCCGGCCGGCGGCACGGCGCAGCAGGGCACGGATGCGCGCCAGCAGTTCATCGAGGTCGTAGGGCTTGAGGATGTAGTCGTCGGCGCCCGCATCGAGCCCCTGAATGCGCTGCTGCACCGAGTCGCGCGCGGTGGCGATGAGCACGGGCACCCGGTCCTTGCGAGCGCGCAGCTCGCGCAACACATCCAGGCCGTCGCGTCGGGGCAGGCCCAGATCCAGCAGGATCAGGTCGTAGCTCTGCGACCGCGCGGCCGTCGCCGCCATCTCGCCATCACGCACCCAGTCCACCGCATAGTGTTCGGCGCGCAGGAGGTCGAGCACCGCCTCGCCGATCATGGTGTCGTCTTCTACCAGCAACAACCTCATGCCTGTCTGCTCCCCGGACCGGATTCAAGCAGGGCCCGCACCGTGCATGGTGGGGTGTTTGACTTAGATCTATCTTAGGCGCTTGCGCGCCGGTTGCCGGTTGCCGGTTGCCGGCCATCAACCCTCGGCCAGCAGTTTCTTCACGTCGTTGGCGAGCAGTTGCGCGCCGCTGCCGTAGCGGTGGTAGAGGCGGATGCGGCCCTGGGTGTCGTAGACGTAGCTGCCCGCCGAATGGTCCATGGTGTAGCTGGTGGGCGTGGGCCCTTCCACTTTCTTGTAGTAGATCTTGAAGCTCTTGGCGAGCTCCGGCAGCTTGTCCAACGAGGTGTAGAGGGCCAGGAAGCTCGGGTCGAAGTTGGCCATGTACTGCTTCATGATCTCGGGCGTATCGCGCTCGGGATCGACGCTGATGAACAGGCCCTGCAGACGATCGCCGTCCGGACCCAGCAGGCGTTTGGCCTCGGCCATCTCGGCCATGGAGGTCGGGCACACGTCGGGGCACTGGGTGAAGCCGAAGAAGATCACCACCACCTTGCCCTTGAAATCGGCCAGGGTGCGGGTCTGTCCATTGTGGTCGGTCAGCGAGAAGCCGGTGGCGTAGTCCGCGCCGGTGATGTCGACCGCCGCGAAGGATGGCGAGGACGCCTGGTCGGAACAGGCGGCCAGTCCCAGGGAGCCCAGGCTCATGGCAAGAAGTTGTCGGCGGTTCACGGTGGTGCCCTTGTTGCAGGTCAGAGGTAGTGATCCACCAGCAGCGCCGCAAAAAGCAGCGAAAGGTGGACCAACGAAAAACGGAAGGTCTTGCGCGCCAGCTCATCGGAGTAATTGCGCCACAGCGCGAAGGCATAGGCAAAAAAGCCGGCGTTCAGCAACACGGCGCTGATGAGGTACAGCCAGCCGCTCATGCGCATCATGAAGGGCATGAGGCAGGCAGCGAACAGCACCAGCGTGTAGAGCAGGATCTGCAGCCGCGTGAACTCGGAGCCGTGCGTGACGGGCAGCATGGGCAGCCCGGACTTGCGGTAGTCCTCCACGCGGTAGAGCGCCAATGCCCAGAAGTGCGGAGGCGTCCAGAGGAAGATGATCAGGAACAGGATCAGCGCCTCTGGCGCGACCACGCCCGTCATGGCAGCCCAACCCAGCACCGGGGGCATGGCACCCGAGGCGCCGCCAATGACGATGTTCTGCGGCGTCAGGGGCTTGAGAATCACCGTGTAGACCACGGCATAGCCGACGAAAGTGGCAAAGGTCAGCCACATCGTCAGCGGGTTCACGAACAGGTAGAGGATCGCCGAGCCGGCCGCGCACAGCGCGGCGGAGAAGGTCAGTGTCTTGCCGTTGGTGAGTTCGCCCTTCGCCGTTGGGCGCCAGGCGGTGCGCTTCATCCGGGCGTCGATGTGCTGCTCGACCACGCAGTTGAAGGCCGCGGCCGCGCCAGCGACCAGCCAGATACCGAAGCAGGCCACAGCCGCCAGCCTGACCTGCGGCCAGCTGGGCAGGCCCGGCACGGCCAGCACCATGCCGATCAGGGCACAGAAGACGATGAGCTGGATCACGCGCGGCTTGGTCAGCGCGTGGTACTGGCGCCAGGCCGAGGGCAAGGCGGGCGTGGCGGCGGAAGAGGTGGGGACACCGCTCATGGGGTGGGCCGGGAAAGATGCAGGGATGAAGAACTGGCCGCGCGCGGTGCGTCGGCCTCTGGCGCGCGGCGCGTGCCCGTGAGCGCTCCGGTGAGCACGACGACCATCGCCGCGGCTCCGCCGGTGTGCGCCACGGCGGCCAGCAGCGGCCAGTCCAGCACCACGTTGGTCAGGCCGCTGGCGAACTGCCAGGCGGCCAGCAACAGCAGCGCACGGGCCGTGGACTGCAGGCCATCCACTCGGCGCAGGCGCCAGCCCAGCCAGGTCAGCGCGGCCAGCACGGCGTAGGCCACCAAGCGGTGCGTGTAATGGATGGCGGTGAGCGCGGGAAACGCGATGGATTCGCCGGCCCGGTTCTGGCCGAGTTCGCGCCAGAGCGTGAAGCCCTGGCGGAAGTCCATGGTCGGCCACCAACTGCCCTGGCAGGTCGGGAAGTCGCCGCAGGCCAGCACGGCGTAGTTGGTGCTGACCCACCCGCCCAGCGCGATCTGCAACCAGAGCAAGGCGGTCATCAGCACCAGTGCCAGGCGCAAGCGCCCGGGCAGCGCCACCGGTCCGCGGTGCCCCGGCTCGGCCAGCGCGTAACCCACCGACTGCGCGCGCAGCAGCGCGAGCAGCACCATGCCGCCCAGCAGGTGCAGGGTGACGACGGCGGGAAACAGCTTCATGGTCACGGTGAGTGCGCCAAAAGCCCCTTGCAGGCAAACCCAGAGCAGGGTGACCAGCGGCCACACGAAGGACACGGCCAGGCGGCGACGTTCCACCCAGCTCACCATGGCCAGCACCAGGATGAGCACGCCCACGGCGGTGGCCAGGTAGCGGTGGATCATCTCGATCCAGGCCTTGGAGAAGGTCACGGGGCCGGTGGGCATGGCCTCCTGCGCCGCCGAGATCGAGGCGTGCGCACCCACGGGACTCAGACTGCCATAGCAGCCTGGCCAGTCCGGGCAGCCCAGGCCGGAATCGGTCAGGCGCGTGAAGGCGCCAAACAGCACCAGGTCAAAGGTGAGAAACAGCGTGACCAGGGTCAGCACACGCAGGCGGTGCGCGGGCGGCGCATGCCGGTTGCGCAGCCAGACCCAGGCCAGCGGCCCGAGCGCAATCACCACGCCCAGCAACATCATGCGGGCCACGGGGGCCAGGTTGTAAAGCGGTTGTGCGGCGTCCATGGGGCTCGGTATTCAGTGTCCGCTGCCGGAACGGTCCCACGACGACGAGGCTCGCAGCAGGCGTTCGAGGTCGCGCTTGGCGCGCGAGGGATCGAGCTGCGCGGGAAAACGCATCATCCAGTTACCCAGCGGGTCGACCACATAGAGGTGGTCCTCGATCTTCTGGCCCGGCGCCGGTTGCAGCCAGTCGGCCACCGCCTGGGCATCCACCTTGAGCACGACCGCTGCAGCCGTGGCCTTCTGCAGGGCAGGTGCGACCTCGGACTCGCCGGTGCGCAGCCAGACCCAGTCCACCCGGTCCTTTTCACGCCCCAGCGTCTCGCGCAACTGGCGCTGCAGGTAGAGGTGCTCCTGGCAGACCTGCGGGCAACTGCTGTCGGCCACGCTGATGAGCAACCATTGGTCCTTGAGCGTGTTCAGCGGCACCGCCTGGCCCTGGGCGTCGAGGCCGGTCCACACAGGCAACGGGCGCTGCGGCGTCACCAGTTCGCCATAGTTGGTGCGGCCCTCGGGCCGGATCACGTAGTAGGTGAAGTAAGAGGCGATCACCGGCGTGGCACACACCAGCAGCAGGCCCAGCATCTTCCAGCGCCCCATGCGGGTGGAGGCCAGCGCCTGGGCGCCGGCCTCGCCAGGACTGGGCAGGCTGTGCACGGTCAGCGTCAGGGGTTCATCGGGCGTCCGATCCATGGGCGCGGCGCTTTCTGCGGGGGGAGATGATTTGGAACCAGACATAGAGGATGCCCACGAGGGCGCACAGGGCAAACCACTGGAAGGCATACCCGTGGTGCTTGCTCACATCGACCGCCACGCGCGGCCATTCGCGCAGCAGGCCGTCGCTCGCATCGCCGGACTGCTGCACCGACACCGCCAGCAACGGCAGCCCGGTCTCGCGCGCGAACGCGGCGAGGTCGATATTCTGCCGGATCGGTCCCTCACCCGCCTCGCCCAACTCATATAGCTTGCCAGGCGGGGGGGCCAATCGGCCTTCGACACGGACCTCGCCCGGGGGCGTGGCGATCGAGGGCACGCGCGTACGGTCGTTGAAGTCTCGTGGCACCCAGCCGCGCTGCACCAGCATCACGCGGTCGCTGCCGCTCAAGCGCAGCGGGGTGACGAGGAAGAAGCCCGTACGGCCATTCATCTGGCGATTGTCCAGAAACACGCTGGCCGATGGCACCCAGGTGCCGCTGAGCGAGGCGGGCCGGTACACGCCGTCCAGGATGCCCGCACCTGCCCCGAGCAGATCGCCGTTGCGCCACGGCGCGAGGGCTTGCCGCGCGTCCATCTGCGCCTGCAAGGCCAGCTTCTGCGCAGCACGATCCAGTTGCCAGCGGCCCAGCGAGGCCGTGACCACCATGGTAGCCAGGGCCGCGATCGTCACGGTCCAGAAGCGCAGGGCGGAGCGGGGCGGCATGTTTCAGGCCCGCAGCCACGCAAGAGGCCGGCGCAGGAGGAGGATAATTCCGGGCATGAAGTATCTGGTTATCGTGGCCTTCGTGGCCATCATCGGCAGCCTGGGAGCGGCGCTCGTGTTCATGATGCGAGGAGGCCAGCAAGATGGCGATGCGGGCGACGGCCATGCGCCGCGCCGCAACCACATGGCCCGGGCCCTGGCATTCCGGGTGGGCTTTTCGGTGCTGCTGTTCGTGGTGGTGCTCATCAGCTACCTCATGGGCTGGATACAGCCCACCGGCCTGCCGCTGCGCGGCTGACCGGCGCCGCCCCCTTCAGCAGAAAAGGCGCCTCGCGGCGCCTTTTGCTTTGCGGGGCCCGCAAGGGTGGACAAGCGGCCACCCAGGTGCCTCACATCCAGTAGACCAGGATGTACAGGCCGAGCCAGACCACGTCCACGAAGTGCCAGTACCACGCCGCACCTTCGAAACCGAAGTGGCGCTGGGCCGTGAAGTGACCCTTCTGCAACCGCAGCGTGATGAACAGCAGCATCAGCATGCCCACGAACACGTGGAAACCGTGGAAGCCGGTGAGCATGAAGAAAGTGGAGCCGAACACGCCCGAGGACAGCTTGAGGTTCAGATCGGCGTAAGCGTGCGCGTATTCGTAGCCCTGCACGAACAGGAAGACGATACCCAGCAGCACGGTCATCCACATGAAGGCAATGGTCTTGCCACGGTTGCCGACTTGCAGCGCATGGTGGGCAATGGTCAGCGTCACGCCCGAGGTCAGCAGCAACGCGGTGTTGATGGTGGGCAGCCAGAACGGGCCCATGGTCTGGAACGGCTCCACGATGCCGGCCGGCGAAGCGGTGGCACCGGCCTGCAGGCTCGGCCACACGGCGGAGAAGTCCGGCCAGATCAGGGAGTTCTCGAAGTTGCCCAGCGCCGGCACCGAGTGGGTACGCGTCCACCACAGCGCGGTGAAGAAGGCGCCGAAGAACATCACTTCCGAGAAGATGAACCAGCTCATGCTCCAGCGGTAAGAAAGATCGATCTTGCGGCCGTACAGGCCGGTCTCGCTTTCGTGGACCGAATCACGGAACCACTGGAACAGCACGAACAGCCAGAAGACGAGGCCGAAAGCCAGCGAGTAGGCACCCCAGCCATGGCCATTGATCCACTGGCCCGCGCCCAGGATGACGAAAAAGAGGCCAATCGCCGCCATCACCGGATGCCGCGAGGGACCGGGGACGAAGTAGTAGGGCGTCGTGCCGTGGGTTGCTGCTGACATGCTCACTCCTGTTTTGCTTTCGCTTGTATCGGTGTCAATGGATCAAGATGCGTGGTCGTCTTCGTCTGCCCGGTCGCGGCGGCCTCAGCCGGCCACCCAGTTCACGAGCAGGATCAGTCCCAGTACGAACAGCAAGGCCATGCCCAGGCCCACGGCGATCAGGTGCAGCGGGTTGAGCTTGGCAATGTCGTTCTGGTAGTCGGCGTTGCGGCGCACACCCAGAAAACCCCAGAGAACCGCCTTGACGGTGCCCAGCAGGGACCCCTTGCGTTGGTGGACGGGCGTGGTGCTCATACGGCTCCTTCGGGTTTGGCGGCGGCAGGGCTCATGGCCTGAGGCGGCTCGTCACGCGGTGCGTCGGGCACCTTGCCGCCCACCTCGAAGAAGGTATAGGACAGCGTGATGGTGGTCACGTCCTTGGACAGCCGCGGATCGATCACGAAGGCCACCGGCCATTCCTTCTTCTCGCCAGGCTGCAGCGTGTACTGCGTGAAGCAGAAGCACTCCAGCTTGTTGAAATGCGCCGCGGCCTGCTTGGGCGCGTAGCTCGGAATGGCCTGGGCCGCCATGGTGCGGTTCTGGATGTTCTGGAACTCGTACATCACGGTGGTGAGTTCACCCGGATGCACCTGCATCGAACGCACGGCCGGCTTGAAATACCAGGGACCGCGCGCATTGGTGTCGAACTCCACGGTGATGGTGCGCGTCAGGTCGACCTGCGTATTCGCCGGCAGCTTGACGGCGGCGCCCGGCACGCGCGTCTCGGACACGGCCAGCACGTTGATGCCGAGGGCATCGCAGATCGAACGGTAGATCGGCACCAGCGCATACCCGAAGGCGAACATGCCCAGCGCGATCACGCAGAGCTTGCCCACCATCCTGAGGTTTTCGCGTTGCAGTCCCATGCGCGCCGTCCTTCGGGCTTCAGCCGCCCAGCAGAACCATCTTGCCAATGAAGCCCAGGAAGAACACCAGCGCCACCGAGGCCAGGATCAGCCCCAGGCGCAGGTTGTTCTTCTTCTGTTCGGGTGTGGTCATGGCGGTGTGCGGTCCGGTGTCTCTAGGGTCTGCTGCTTCAGCCAATCACCTTGGTGGCGGTGGCGTCCAGCTTGGGCGGGTTCTCGAAGGTGTGGAAAGGTGCGGGCGAGGGCACTTCCCACTCCAGGCCTTCCGCACCTTCCCAGGGCTTCTGCACCGCCTTCTCGCCCTTGCCACGCATGGCCGGCACGATCACGGCGAGGAAGAAGTAGACCTGGGCCAGGCCGAAACCGAAGGCACCCACGGAAGCGACGGCGTTGAAGTCCGCGAACTGCATCGGGTAGTCGGCATAGCGGCGGGGCATGCCGGCCAGACCCAGGAAGTGCATCGGGAAGAAGGTGAAGTTGAAGGAGATCATCGACCACCAGAAGTGGATCTTGCCGCGCCTCTCGCTGTACATCACGCCCGTCCACTTGGGCAGCCAGTAGTAGATGCCCGAGAACATGGCAAACAGCGAGCCCGCCACCAGCACGTAGTGGAAGTGGGCCACCACGTAATAGGTGTCCTGCATCTGGATGTCGATCGGCGCGACGGAGAGGATCAGGCCGGTGAAGCCGCCGATGGTGAACACGAAGATGAAGCCGACGGCCCACAGCATGGGCGTCTCGAAGGTCATGGAGCCCTTCCACATGGTCGCGATCCAGTTGAAGATCTTCACGCCCGTGGGCACGGCGATCAGCATGGTCGAGTACATGAAGAACAACTGGCCCGTCACCGGCATGCCGGTGGTGAACATGTGGTGCGCCCACACGACGAAGGACAGGATGGCGATGGAACCGGTGGCATAGACCATGGAGGCGTAGCCAAACAGCTTCTTGCGCGCAAAGGCCGGCACGACCTGGCTCACGATGCCGAAGGCCGGCAGGATCATGATGTACACCTCGGGGTGGCCGAAGAACCAGAAGATGTGCTGGTACATCACCGGATCGCCGCCGCCGGCGGGGTTGAAGAAGCTGGTGCCGAAATGGCGGTCGGTCAGCGTCATGGTGATCGCGCCGGCCAGCACGGGCATCACGGCGATCAGCAGGTACGCGGTGATGAGCCAGGTCCAGCAGAACATGGGCATCTTCATCAGCGTCATGCCGGGGGCGCGCATGTTCAGGATGGTCACGATGATGTTGATCGAGCCCATGATGGACGAGGCGCCGAGGATGTGCATGGCGAAGATGCCAGCGTCCATCGACGGCCCCATCTGCAGGGTCAGCGGCGCATACAGCGTCCAGCCGGCCGCCGGTGCGCCACCCGGCATGAAGAACGAGGCCACGAGCATGATGGCCGCGGGAATCATCAGCCAGAAGCTGAAGTTGTTCATCCGCGCAAAGGCCATGTCGGAAGCACCGATCTGCAGCGGAATCATCCAGTTCGCAAAGCCCACGAAGGCCGGCATGATGGCGCCGAACACCATGATCAGGCCGTGCATGGTGGTGAGCTGGTTGAACAGCTCGGGGTTCACCAGTTGCAGGCCCGGCTTGAACAGCTCGGCGCGGATCAGCAGGGCCAGCACGCCGCCCACCATCAGCATGGTGAAGGCGAACAGCAGGTACAGCGTACCGATGTCCTTGTGGTTGGTGGCATAGACCCAGCGGCGCCAGCCCGTGGGGGCGTGGTGGTCGTGATCGTGGCCGTGTGCGTCGTGGTGGTCAAGAACTGCACTCATGATCGATTCCTTAGAGACTCAATGTTGTTCTGCCAGACAGATCACTTGCGGGCGGCCAGCACTTCGGCGGGCTGCACGATCTGCTCGGTCTTGTTCGACCAGTTGTTCTTGGCAAAGGTCATGACGGCGGCCAGTTCGGTGTCCGAGAGCCGATTCCAGGCAGGCATGGCGCCATTGTTCGCACCATGCAGCAGCACCTCGATCATCTTGCCGTGGTCGGTGGCGGTGACGATGGCGGAACCATCCAGCGGCTTGATCGGGCCGGCGCCCTTGCCGTTGGCCTGGTGGCAGGCCGCGCAGTTGGCGGCGTAGACGGACTCGCCGCGCTTGACCAGGTCGGCCAGCGTCCAGACCTTGCTCGGGTCATCCGCGGCGGCGGCCATGGCCTTCTTCTGCTTGGTCACCCAGGCGGTGTAATCCTCGGCGCTCACCACTTTCACGTGGATGGGCATGTAGGCATGCTCCTTGCCACAGAGCTCGGCGCATTGGCCGTAGAAATCACCGGTCTTCTCGGCACGGAACCAGGTGTCGCGTACGAAGCCGGGAATCGCATCCTGCTTGACGCCGAAGGCCGGCACCATCCAGGCGTGGATCACGTCGTTGGCGGTGGTGATGATGCGGACCTTCTTGTTGACCGGAACCACCAGCGGGTTGTCCACCTTGAGCAGGTAGTCGATGGTGGCTTCGGGCTTGCCGCTGTTGGACATCACGCGGTGGCTGTTGTCCAGCGTGGAGAGGAAGCCGATGCCTTCGCCTTCGCCCTTGATGTAGTCGTAGCCCCACTTCCACTGCATGCCCGTGGCCTTGATGGTGAGGTCGCTGTTGGTGGTGTCCTTCTGGGCCACCAGCACCTTGGTGGCCGGCAAGGCCATGCCGATCACGATCAGCAGCGGCACGATGGTCCAGCCCAGTTCCACCCAGATCGGTTCGGCCAGGGTCTTCGACTTGTGGCCCACCGATTTGCGGTGCTTGAGGATGGAATAGAACATCACCCCAAAGACGACGACGAAGATCACCGCGCAGATGCCCATCATGAACCAGTGCAGCCAGTGCTGCTCTTCGGCAATGCGGGTCGCTGGGGGATGGAAGTTCAACTGGTTGACTGCCGGGCCGCCAGGCAGGTTGCCGACCGGCTGGGCCGCCACCGAGGTCCAAACGCCGGCCCCCAGCACCAAGGTGGCTCCCGCGGCGCGGAGCGTGGACCACCGGTTTCGCAGGGAATGCAGCGTTTTCTTCGTCGTACTCACTTTTTGCGCCTCAAATATAAGTATTGATTTATATCAATGCCGATTAGAACAAATTTTCCCGGGCTCGCCACCGAAACCCACCCAAAGCACTCACCCACCGCGCAGCGCGAAGCGGATCTCGCCGGCCAGTTGCGACCGGAGTTCGGAACGCACGAAACGCCCCACCCTGACCGACCGCCCCCCACCCCGGACTTCGATCATCTGACCGTCGCCCGGTTGCGGCTCCACCCTCACCCACTCGCGGGCGAATTCGCACCGCTCTATCCTGCCCGCCGTCTCCAGTTCCACGACCAGCCGGCCATCCACCAGGCGGATGCGCTCGGCATCGGCGGCATGGCGGGCGTACACCAGAAACGCCAGCCCCACGGTCACCACTTCCAGCGCGGCGAAAGGCAGCACCAGCGTGGCCCCCATGGACCAGAAGCCAACCGCAACACCCAGCGACACCAGGCACAGCGACGCATAGAGCCAGGCCAGTTGCGCGGGCGTGACGGAACAGTTGCGCTTGAGCGACCATTCCAGCCCCACATCGGACTGGGTCGCAAAGCGAAAGGAACCGCTGCGGGCCTGGTTCACCGACCACCACCTGTTCATCGCCGATGCAGGGAAGATGCCCTTGACGAAACGACAACCTCGCATTGTAGCGGCGCTCTACCGCCTGCCCCCCGCAGTACCGCCACATCGGAGTGGGGCACTGCGGATTCGCAGGCGATCCGCCACACGCACGGACCGTGCCCGGGCTCAGGCAGCGCTGTCGCGGCGGCGCTGCTGGCGCAACATGGCGCGCATGTCTTCCATGGACACGGCCGTGTCCGGAGCCAGCGCGACGCGCGGCACCGGCTTGTAGGCATGGCCGTAGATCACCTCGAAGGTCAGCAGCAGCCGCCCATCGGGCGAGCGGGGCAGGCCGGCTTCGATGGCTTGGCACAGGTGTTCTCGCCAGGCCCTCGAACGGCAGGCGGTGAAACGCCGTTCCGACAGATTGCGCCCCAGGCCCCGCAACTCCTCCAGCAGCGGCTGCGCGCCGCTGTACGACAAGGTGATGCGCTCCATGTCCATCACCGGTTCGGCAAAGCCGTTGTGCACCAGCATGTCGCCCCAGTCGTGCATGTCGGTGAAGTCGTGAGAGGGCGCGGGCCAGCCAGCCTGCGCGTAGACGGTTCGCAGCTCGCGCAGGCTGTCCGGGCCGAGGCAGGAGAACATCAGGAAACCATCGGTCTCGATGTGGGCGTGCCAGCGGCGGATGAGCGCTTGCGGGCGTGGCTCCATGTGCAGTTGCATGTTGGCCCAGAGCATGCGCACGCGGGTCTGGGCATCGGCGGCCTGGGGCCCTCGCGAACGCCCCCAACGCAACGGGTTCCAGGCCGCACCGCCTTCCTCCCGCGTCGCTTTCAAGGCGTCGTCCAGGCGCTCCGCGGCCACCCAGGCCTGCGCCTGCGGCAACAGGCTGCGCAAACGCTGGTGCGCCTGTACCCCGCCGCGCACCGGCTCCCAGTGCAGCCAGCTTGCGGGTGGTTCGCGGAACCATTGCAGGCGCTCGGCCATGCGCGAGGCCACTTCTTCGTGCAGCCAGGGGCTGTCGCCGTGGGCGTGCCGCTGCCAGCGCAGCGCAGCCACCGGGTCCAGGCCGGGCACCGCGGTTTCGGGTTCGGGGGGCGTGTTCAATCGGGACGCCGTCAAGCGGCAGGGGGCGGAAAGCGTCCCAGTATATTGGCCCCATGTTCAGCATATGGCGCGCATGGATGGATCGGTTGCCTGGCATCTGCCAGGTGTGTGGCGCCTGGCCGGCCCAACCGGTCTGCGTGGGCTGCGCCCGCTGCTTCGCGGGTGCCCAGGGACGATGCACCACCTGTGCCGCGCCCATGGCCGACGACATGCCGGCGTGTGGCGCCTGCCTCACACGCGCGCACCCGTCGGCGGTTCACGCCTGCGTGGCCAGCGTGGACTACGCCTATCCCTGGGACCGCCTGATCGCGCGCTTCAAGTTCCAGGGTGAGCCTGGCTGGGCCCGGGTCTTCGCGCGAGAAATGCTGGGTCAGGAGCGGGCGCGCGATCTGCTGGGCCGGTGCGCACTCATGGTGCCGGTACCGCTTACCGCATCGCGTCTGGCCCGGCGAGGCCATAACCAAGCTTGGGAACTGGCCAAGGCGGTGCGCCGGCAAGGGCGGCACATGGGGTTGCCCCTGCCCGCGCAGGCGTGCGCCGATGCCCTGGTGCGGCTGCGCGAAACACCCGATCAGCACAGCCTCACCCGCGAGCAGCGTCTGCGCAACCTGGACGGCGTGTTCGCCGCGCACCCACGGCGGACGCCGCAGATACGGGGGCAGCATGTGCTGCTGATGGACGACGTCAGCACCACCGGCGCGACGCTGGACGCGGCCGCGCAGGCGCTGCTGCAGGCGGGCGCATCGCGCGTGAGCGCGATGGTGTTTGCCAGAACCGGGTAACGCAGGCCCCGCAACCTGCCCGGCGAGATGGGCTCGCGGTACAGTCCCAGCCCACCTCAACGCCAGCACCATGTTCCACGTCGTCCTCGTCGCCCCAGAGATTCCGCCCAACACGGGCAATGTGATTCGCCTGTGCGCGAACACCGGCTGCAGCCTGCACCTGATCGAGCCCCTGGGTTTCTCCATGGAAGACCGGCTGATGCGACGCGCCGGGCTCGATTACCACGAGTACGCCGACGTGCACCGCCACGCCGACTGGGCGAGCTTTCTGGCGACGGCGGCGCCGGACCCGCAAAGACTGTTTGCCTTCACCACGCGCGGCAGCCACAGCGTGTTCGACAACCCCTTTGCGGCGGGCGATTGGCTGGTGTTCGGCTCCGAGTCCCGGGGACTGCCGGAAGACGTGCGCGCCGCTTTCCCACCGGAGCAGCGGCTGCGGCTGCCCATGCTCGAAGGCCAGCGCAGCCTCAACCTGTCCAACGCGGTGGCGGTCACGGTGTACGAAGCCTGGCGCCAGCAGCGATTTTCCCGGGCAGTTCCGTGATGCAGGTCACGCGGGTGCGGGACGCCCGTCTTCACAAGCCATGGGAAACGCGGAACATCACGCTTGCAGCCTGTTACAGGCTCGGCCGGTGATCCCGGATCGGGTCGGTCCAGCCTTTCGCCCATCCACGGGCTGCCCGGAGACCGAATTGATTTCTTCCCTTGCCCGGATCTTCGGGGTGAACATGGCGCCGCATCAGCGCCCACCCCGCACCGCCAGTCTGAAAGACCTGGCCATGATCCGCCAACAGCTGGTGCACAGCGTCGCGGACTGCACGAGCCAGACCGCGCAACGGCTGCGCTCCCGCATCGACCAGGCACGCAGCCCTCAGGAACTCTGGCTGCTGCGCAACGACGCCTTCCAGGTGATCTCGCAGCAGCACGACCAGTCGATCGCGGCCGAACGCATCAACGACCTCATCCAGTGTTTCGAAGGATGGCTTGAGCCCAAGCAACTGGTGCGCATCAAACACCAGACGCCATCGCGCCAGGCCACTCAGGGATAAAGCCGCACCAGCGACTCGGCCACGCACACAGGCCGCTCGGCGCCCTCGCGCTCCACCCGCACCAGCCACGTCAACTGCCGCCCGTCGCGTTCGATGGATTCGATGGCCTGCAGCGTCAGGTGCGCGCGCAGGCGGCTGCCCACCGGAACCGGCGCGGTGAAACGCACACGGTTGAGCCCGTAGTTCACCCCCATGCGCACGCCGCGGATGTCCAATGCGGACTCGAGAAACACCGGCAGCAGGGACAGTGTCAGAAACCCATGCGCGATCGGCCCCCCGAAAGGCCCTGCCCTGGCCCGCTCCACGTCCACATGGATCCACTGGTGGTCGCCGGTGGCCTCGGCGAAGCGGTTGACCTGCTCCTGGGTGATGCTCACCCAGTCGCTCGTGGCCACGTCTTCCTGGCCCAGGCAGGCCGCCAGTTCGGCCAGCGACTCGAAGACCCTCACCGGTCCAGCCACTCGCAGATGCCCTGCCACTGGGCGAGGTCCTTCTGCAGGCGGCCGGGCGTGACGTCGAAGAGCGTGAGACCTCGCGCGGCGAGATGCACATAGTTCTGCGTGTCACGCAAGGCACCCAGCACCGGCAGCCCCAGTCCCGTCACGAACTCGCGCAGCTTGTCCGCCGAAATGGTGCGCATGTCCACGCGCATACCCACCAGCCCCACCTGCAGCTTGCTGGCCCGGCTGGACTCGGCCAGCTCATCCAGGAAGGCGCGGGTCGCGTACATGTCGAACAGGCTGGGCTGCAGCGGCACCAGCACCTTGTCCGCCACGCGCAGCACGTCCTTGAGGCGGGCGCCATGCAGGCCTGCCGGCGTGTCCAGCACCACATGGGTCACATCCTTCGGGGGCCGCCCCACCTGGTCCTCGGACACCTCCCAGGTCTGGATCGGTCGTGCCTGCGGTGGTCGCAGCTTGAGCCAGAGGGCCGACGACTGCTGCCGGTCGGCATCGCCGAGCATGACCGAATGTCCCTGGCGGGCAAAGTAGCCGGCGACATTGGTCGACAGCGTGGACTTGCCCACGCCTCCTTTGGGATTGGCAACCACCACGATGGGCATGTGAAGCTCCTTGGCGAGTGTGTAGACCCCCATCCGAACGTTGCGGCGGGGAGGGCGGAAGGAACCCTATGGTATCGCCACCGCGTCCCACACCAATTTGCAGCCGGTCAGGAACATACCGGTATAGACCATCTTGTAGAACAAAGAGGGCTGGATGCGGTGCGCGATCCTCACACCGATCCACACGCCCACGGGCGCCAACGGCAGCAGCACCAGCGAGGTGGTCATGTTGCGCAGATCCAGCAGGCCCAGCCAGGCATAGGGCACCCACTTGGCCAGATTGATGAAGAAAAAGAAGTACGCCATGGTGCCTGTGAACAGCAGCGGAGACAGCCGCAACGGGATCACATAGGCGTTGATGGGCGGCCCCCCCGCATGCGCGATGAAGCTGGTAAAGCCGGAGGTGGCGCTGAGCAACGAACCCATCCACCGCGGCGGTGGGGGGCTGTCAGGCCGTGGCGGAAACAGCAGGCGCTGGGCCAGGAAAAGCAGCGTGAACACGCCCACGATGCCTGCCACCACACGGGCGTCGAGCAACTTGAAGAGCAGCGTTCCGATCACGATGCCTGCCAGCCCCGAAGGCAACAGGAACCACAGCAGGCGACGGTCCACACTCTTGCGGAACGCCGCCATGCCCAGCACGTCCATGAGCAGCAGCACCGGCATGAGGATGGCGGCAGCCTGCGGCACGCTGACCGCCAGAGCCATCAGCGGCACGGCCAGCGAGCCGAAGCCGGCGCCAAAGCCGCTCTTGCTGATGCCCAGCAAGAGCACGGCAGGCACCGCGACGGCGTAGAAATGGGGATCGGTGATGAGAGGGAAGTTCAAGCCTGGGATTGTCGCCGTTCCGCAGTGGGCACCTGAAACGCGACAATCCGCCCATGCACAACGTTCAGTTCTGGGGCGAAACCGTGCGCCTGCTGGTGGAACTCGCCGCCACCGCCGCATTCGCCCTCTCCGGCATCCTCATGGGAGCGCGCACACGGCTCGACGCGGTGGGTGTCGCAGTGGTCGGCTTTCTCGCCGCGTTTGGCGGCGGCACCCTGCGCGACCTGTTGCTCGATCAACGCCCCTTCTTCTGGGTGCGCCACGTCGAGCTGCTCTGGGGCGTGCTGGGGCTGTGCCTGCTGGCCATGCTGTTCCTGCGCGGTCGGCACGTAAAGCTGACCGAGCGCGCCATCCAATGGCCCGACGCACTCGGCCTGGGCCTGTTCACCGCCACGGGCGTCCACCAGGCGCTGCTGCTGGACATGCCGGCGCTGGTGGCCGTGCTCATGGGTCTGATCACCGGCGTGTTCGGCGGCGTGCTGCGCGACGTGGTCTGCAACGAAATCCCCACCGCCTTCCGAGACCACCGACCCTACGCCGTCTGCGCATTCGCCGGCGGCTGGCTGTACGTCGGCCTGTGGGAACTGCAGGCACCGGGCTGGGCGTCCCTGGTGGCCTGCGTGGTCTTCACCGCCGGCCTGCGCGGCCTGGCCCTGTGGCGCAACTGGCAGTTGCCGGCTTGGCGGCTGTAACACCCCACACCGAACCTCAAAGCCGCCCCAACCGAGCCCGCTCCTTCACGTGGGCCCACCCTCCAGACTGAGCCAACTTCCGCTCGGGCAGAGTCACCCCCATTCGGGCTGAGTCACCCCCCGTTCGGGCTGAGTCCCCCCCGTTCGGGCTGAGCCTGTCGAAGCCCCTCCCCACCCTCAGACCTTCTCCAGCACCACCGCGATGCCCTGCCCCACGCCGATGCACATGGTGCACAGCGCATACCGCCCACCGGTGGTGTGCAGTCGGTTGACCGCCGTGGTGGCCAGACGTGCGCCGCTGGCACCCAGCGGATGGCCCAGCGCGATCGCCCCACCCCAGGCATTGACACGCTCGTCGTCGTCCTTCAGCCCCAGCAGGCGCAGCACCGCCAGCCCCTGCGCCGCAAACGCCTCATTGAGTTCGATCACATCCATCTGTGCCAACGAAAGCCCCGTGAGCGCCAGCACCTTCTCCGTGGCCGGCGCCGGGCCAATGCCCATGACGCGCGGCGCCACGCCGGCCGTGGCCATGCCCACCACGCGCGCGCGCGGCGTGAGCCCGTGCTTTGCTGCCGAAGCTTCGTCGGCCAGCAGGAGCGCACAGGAGCCGTCGTTGACCCCGCTTGCGTTGCCCGCGGTCACCGACCCCTCCGGTTTCACCACGCCCTTGAGTTTGGCCAGTGCCTCCAGGCTGGTGCTGCGCGGATGCTCGTCGTGCTCGACCAGCACAGGATCGCCCTTCTTCTGCGGAATGCTCACCGGCACGATCTCGCGCGCCAGGTGGCCGGCCTGCTGCGCCGCCACCGCCTTGAGCTGGCTGGCCAGGGCCATGCGGTCCTGCGCCTCGCGCTCGATCTTGTAGTCCACCGCCACGTTCTCGGCGGTCTCCGGCATGGAGTCGACGCCGAACTGCGCTTTCATCAGCTTGTTCACGAAACGCCAACCGATGGTGGTGTCGTAGACCGCGTTCGAGCGGCTGAACGCGCTCTCCGCCTTGGGCATCACGAAGGGCGCGCGGCTCATGCTCTCCACGCCACCGGCGATCATCAGGCCGGCTTCACCGGCCTTGATGGCCCGCGCGGCCGTGCCCACCGCGTCCAGTCCCGAACCACACAGCCGGTTGATGGTGGCGCCAGGCACCTCCAGCGGCAACCCCGACAACAGGCCCGCCATGCGCGCCACGTTGCGGTTGTCCTCGCCAGCCTGGTTGGCGCAGCCGTAGATCACATCCACCACCGCCGCCCAGTCCACCCCGGGGTTGCGCTGCATCAGCGCCCGGATGGGAATGGCGGCCAGATCGTCGGTGCGCACACTGGAGAGAGCGCCGCCGTAGCGGCCGATGGGGGTACGGATGGCGTCGCAGATGAAAGCGTGTCGGGTCATGGTTGGGTTCCTCGGGTCAACCCCGCACTGTACCCAAACCCGTTGGGGGTCTCGCGTGGAGGACAATCCAGGCACGATGTTCAACCCCTCCCAAGCCGACGTCCGCCGTTTTTTCTGCTCGGTCCACACGAAACGCCTGCAGCAGCAACCCATGGAGGCGATCGAGGTCCTCGCCGGGCAATGGATCGGCGAACATCCCGAATACCACGAAGAACTGTCCGACCTGGACGGCGCCCTGGCGCGGCTGGCCCAGGCCGATGCCGGGCGCGAGAACCCGTTTCTGCATCTGTCCATGCACCTGTCCATCAGCGAGCAGTGCAGCATCGACCAGCCGCCGGGCATACGGCAGGCGGTGGAATTGCTGGCAGCGCGGCGCGGTGACCTGCATGCGGCGCACCATGAGGTGATGGAGTGCCTGGGCCGCATGCTCTGGGAGAGCCAGCGCGCCGGACGTCCGCCCGATGGACAGGCCTACATCGACGCCGTCCGGCGGCGGGCCACGCGCGACTGAAGCCTGGGGGCCCAAACAGAAAAGCCGTCTTGCGACGGCTTTCTGCGGGTGAGCATGGCGCGGATCAGCGGAAACGCGACTGGGGCACGACCTTGAGTTCGCCATCGACCGTGGACAGGTACTTGGCGATCTCGCGCATCTCGGCGTGGGTGAATTGCTTGGCGATGCCCGCCATGACGCCATTGGAGCGGCCGATCATGTTGTTGCCCTCGACGGTGTAGGACTTGAGCGCGACAAACAGGTAGTCGGCGTGCTGGCCACCGATCTTGGGATAGCTGGGGTCGATGGGCTTGCTGAAGTTGGCGCCGTGGCAAGAGGCACAGGCCCCCTTCTCGATCAGCGCGGCGGCGGCGGTGCCGGCGGTGCGGGGTGTTTCGGCGGCCGTCTTGCCAGCGCCTTGTGACGCATAGAACGCCGCCAGGTCCGCCATGTCCTGATCGCTGAGCGAGCCCGCGATGCCACGCATCGTGGGGTGCTTGCGGTCGCCCTTCTTGTAGGCGTGCAGCGCGGCGGAGATGTAGGCGCCGGACTGGCCCGAGATCATGGGCACCTTGTGGATTTCGGGGAAGGCGTTCTGGTAACCGGGAATGCCGTGGCAGCCGATGCACATCTCGGCCTTCTTCTGGCCGGCCTGCACATCACCCGTCACGCCCTGGGCCTGTGCGGAAATGGCCACGGCGGAGAACGTCGCAGCGGCGACAAGGGTACGGGCGATCGTGGACAACGTTTGAATCATTTTGCAAGCACAATGAATGGAACGGCTGGGGAAAATCAACCGGTGATTATATAGACTGGGCTCAACCACCCCCCGTATCCCGACCTGCCAACCACTGCATATTGCCGCGCCCATGAAATTCCAAGGCTCCCAGAACTACGTCGCTACCCAGGATCTGATGCTGGCGGTCAACGCCGCGATCACTTTGCAGCGCCCGCTGCTGGTCAAGGGAGAGCCCGGCACCGGCAAGACCATGCTGGCCGAAGAGGTTGCACAGGCGCTGGACATGCCGCTGCTGCAGTGGCACATCAAGAGCACCACCAAAGCCCAGCAGGGCCTGTACGAGTACGACGCCGTGAGCCGGCTGCGCGACTCGCAACTGGCCGAGCACGACAGCGCCGAGCGCGTCAAGGACATCCGGAACTACATCGTCAAGGGCGTGCTGTGGCAGGCCTTCACGGCCGACCGGCCGGTGGCGCTGCTGATCGACGAGATCGACAAGGCCGACATCGAGTTCCCCAACGACCTCCTGCGCGAACTCGACCGCATGGAGTTCTACTGCTACGAGACGCGCGAGCTGATCCGTGCGAAGCACCGGCCGCTGGTGTTCATCACGTCGAACAACGAAAAGGAGTTGCCCGACGCCTTCCTGCGCCGCTGCTTCTTCCACTACATCAAGTTCCCCGACGCCGAGACCATGCAGCGCATCGTGGACGTGCACTTCCCCAAGCTCAAGAAGGAGCTGCTGGCCGCGGCCATGAAGACCTTCTACGACGTGCGCAACCTGCCCGGGCTGAAGAAGAAGCCCAGCACCTCGGAACTGCTGGACTGGCTCAAGCTGCTGATGGCGGAAGACATTCCGCTGGAAGCGCTGCAGAGTGCGGACAGCAAGGTCAGCGTGCCGCCGCTGGTGGGCGCGTTGCTCAAGAACGAGCAGGACACCACGCTGTTCGAGAAGCTGGTGTTCATGAACCAGAGGAACCGATGAGCTTCGTGACCCCGGTGACGCTGCGCGACCTTGGCGTGCGCCTTGAGCCCTTGGAACTGGCGCATGAGCCAGGGCTGGCCGCGGCCGCCGCTGATGGCGAACTGTGGCGGCTGCGCATCACCTCCGTGCCCGAGCCCGACCAGACCCGCGCCTATATCGAGAGCGCGCTGCAGATGCGCGCCGAAGGCCACCGCTTCGCTTTTGCGGTCATCGCGGAGTCCTCCGGTCGCGTCCTGGGCTCCACCAGCTACCACGACATCCTGCCGGCCGTGAAGCGGGTGGAAATTGGCTACACCTGGTACGCAAAAAGCGCGCAGCGCACCCACGTCAACACCACCTGCAAGCTGCTGATGATGGGCCATGCCTTCGACACCCTGGGCTGCCACGTGGTCGGCTGGCGCACGGACAATTTCAACTTCGCCTCGCAGCAGGCCATCGAGCGCCTGGGCGCCCGCAAGGATGGCGTCATCCGCGGCCACGCCCTGCGGCGCGACGGCACCATCCGCGACACCGTGATGTACAGCATGCGGGCGGGCGAATGGCCCGAGGCCCGCGCGCAGTTGCTGTACCTGCGCGGCCGCCACGGCTGAATGATGGACATGGGCACTGGGAGATCGCCATGCTGATCGACTTCTTCTACACCCTGCGCTCGGCCAAGCTGCCGGTTTCGGTCAAGGAATACCTGGTGCTGCTGGAAGCGCTGCAGGCCGACGTGGTCGGGCCGCGCAACCCGGACGCCTGTTCCATGGACGACTTCTACTTCCTGGCGCGCGCCGCGCTGGTGAAGGACGAGAAGCACTACGACAAGTTCGACCGTGCCTTCGCCGCCTACTTCAAGGGCGTGGAGATGATCGCGGATTTCACCAAGCCGATCCCGGCCGACTGGCTGCGCCAGGAGATGGAGCGCATCCTCTCCGAAGAGCAGAAGGCGAATGCGCCGAAGATGGACTGGGACGAGCTCATGGATACCTTGCGCAAGCGCCTGGAGGAGCAGAAGGAGCGGCACGAGGGTGGCAGCAAATGGATCGGCACCGGCGGCACCTCACCTTTTGGCAACGGCGGCGTGAACCCGCAGGGCATACGCATTGGCGGCAAGGGCGGCGGCAAGACCGCCGTGAAGGTGTGGGAGCAGCGCGCCTACCGCGACTACGACGACACGCAGGAACTGGGCACGCGCAACATCAAGGTGGCGCTGCGGCGCCTGCGCAAGTTCGCGCGCGAAGGCAACGACCTGGAACTCGACCTGCCCGACACCATCCGCTCCACCGCGGCGAATGCCGGCTACCTGGACATCCGCATGATCCCGGAGCGGCACAACAACGTGAAGGTGCTGCTGCTCATGGACGTGGGCGGCACGATGGACGAACACATACAGCGGGTGGAAGAACTGTTTTCGGCGGTGAAGAGCGAGTTCAAGCACCTGGAGTTCTATTACTTTCACAACTGCGTCTACGACTTCATGTGGAAGAACAACCGCCGCCGCTACGCGGAGAAGTTCCCGACCTGGGACATCATCCGCAAGTACAACAAGGACTACAAGCTCATCTTCGTGGGCGATGCGACCATGAGTCCTTACGAAATCTTGCAACCTGGCGGCAGCGTGGAATACAACAACGAAGAGGCGGGTGCAGAGTGGCTGCAGCGCCTCACGCACGCGTTTCCCCGGTTCGCTTGGATCAACCCGGAACCTCAAGGGGTGTGGCAGTATCGACAGAGCATCAGCGTCATCCAGCAGTTGATGGGCCAGCGCATGTTCCCGCTGACCCTCAAGGGGCTGGAAGACACCATGCGCCTGCTGTCGAAATAAGCCCACATGACATGTGTTCTCCCGGCCGGGCTTGCCCGGGCCTGGTTTCTCCTGCTTTGCGCTGCCGTGGTATTCGCAGCGCCGTTCCCGGCCGAGGCCCAGGCGCCGTCGGCGGTCGAGGCTGCCCCGGCGGGCGGTGCGGCGGCGACGCCAGCAGCAACGGACGCTGAGGCCGACGCCGACGATGCCGGCGACAGCGCGCAAGAGCGCGCGGCACAGGAGCGCCGTCTGGCACGGGCCCAGCGCGCGCCAGCGGGCCCGCGCTTCGAGATCGACCTGCAGGCCGGCGACGAGGCCATCCAGGCGTTCCTGCTGCGCCACCTGGAATTGCAACGCTACCGGGAGCTGCGCAATCTCGACGCCAACGAGCTGGGTCGCCTGCTGGTGCTGGCCCCGGCCAACGTGCGTGAGTTGCTCGCCACCCTCGGGCACTTCGCCCCGAAGGTGGAGGTCCTCGCGCCGCCCGGGCTGGGTGAAGCGGTGAGCGAAGACCGGTCCGCCAACGGCGCGGGCAACGCGCCACGCCCCCTGGGCACGGTGATCATCAAGGTCGAGCCAGGCCCGGTCACGCAGGTGGTCTCGGTGAACGTTTCCTTCGTCGGGGACATTTCCAGCCGGCCGGAGGCCGCCGAACAACGCGCGGAGATCCAGCGCGAAGCCGGCCTCATCGAGGGACTGCCTTTCACGCAGGCCGACTGGGATGCCGCCAAGACGGCCGCGCTGCGGCGGCTGGTGGCGCAGCGCTACCCGCTGGGCAAGGTGCAGAACAGCCTGGCCGACATCGACGCACAGGCCAACCAGGCGCGGCTCTACATAGAGCTCGACTCCGGCCGCGCCATGCGCATGGGCGAGGTCGTGGTGCAGGGCGCGCAACGCTACGACGGCATCACTGCCGAACGGCTGGTGCGCCTCTCGGGCATCGCGCCAGAAAGCGACTACGACCTGGGCAAGCTGCAGGACGCGCAGCGGCGCCTGGCCGAGAGCGGCTACTACGACTCGGTGTTCGTGTATGTCGACCCCACGCCCGATGGCAGCGACACGCTGCCGGTGATGGTGCAGTTGCGCGAGAGCAAGCGGCAGAAGGTGGTGTTCGGCGTGGGGGGCAGCACCGACAACGGCGCGCGCATCTCGCTGGAGCACACCCACAACAGCGTGCCCGGCCTGGGCTGGCGTGCGCTGAGCAAGCTGCAGCTCGAACGCAACGACCAGCTCGCCAACACGGACTGGAGTTCGCCGCCCGACGACGATGGCTGGCGCAAGATCTTCGGTGCCCAGGCGGCGCGGCAACTGGACAGCTTCACCACCACCAGCAGCCAACGCCTGCGCGCGGGCCAGGCGCAGGTGGGGGTGGAGTTCGACCGCAGCTTCTACCTGCAGTACGACCGCGCCCGCGTGGTCAACAACGTGGTGCCGGGCGCCCTCGACGCCAGCGCCGATGCCGCCATCAGCGCCAACTACGCCTGGACGCGCCGGCGCTTCGACGACCTGATCTTTCCCAACCGGGGCTACGGCCTGGCGGTGGAGCTGGGCGCCGGCTACACGCTGGGCGGCACCCGAGTGCCCTTTGGGCGCACGCAGGCACGCTGGCTCACCTACTGGCCGCTGGGTGCTGCGGCGGCCGCCGCCGAGCCCACTCCGGGCCAGGCACGCGACGTGAACGCCTCGCGCCGCACCCAACTGGGCCGCCTGGCACTGCGCGTCGAAGGCGGAGCGGTGGTCGCGCGCGACGATGCGCCGATCCCAGAGACGCAGCTCTTCATCACCGGCGGTGACAACACGGTGCGTGGCTACGGCCTGCGCGACATCGGCGTGCGCCGCGCCGACGGCAGCATCGGCCCTGGCCGCTACAAGGCCGTGGTCAGCCTGGAATGGCAGCGCCCGATCTGGAACGCGGACAACCGGTCCAACTGGGAGAACGTGATCTTCATCGACGGCGGCGCCATCGCCAACAAGGCCGGCGACCTCAAGCCGGTCTGGGGCGTGGGCACCGGTATCCGCTACAACAGCCCCGTGGGCCCGCTGCAGCTGGACCTGGCCTATGGCCTGGAGACCCGCCGCCTGCGCCTGCACCTCAACGTGGGCTTCACCTTCTGAGCGCGGCATGGCGGACGACGACCACGACAAGGCCCCCGACCGCATCGCTCCGCCGCCCTCGCGCGTGGGACGCTGGGTGCGCCGCATCTTCGGAGGCATGGCCGCGCTGGTGCTGCTGGTGCTGCTCGGCTTTGGCCTGTGGGCGGCCTCGCCGGGCTCGCTGGCCCAGGCAATCGGCTGGGGCCAGGCCCTCCTGGCGCGACAGGGCAGCGCCATGGGCACGCTGGCGGTGGACGAGGTGCAGGGCAGCCTCTTCGCAGGCGGCCACATCGGCCGGCTGCAGTGGGCGCGCGATGGCCTGACCGTCACCGCCACCGACACCCGCATCGGCCTGAGCCGGCTGTTCTGGATGGATGCCCTGCTCTGGCGCGGCGTGCGCCTGTCGCACCTGGACATCGGCCGCCTGCAGATCGACGACCAGCGGCCGCCCACGCCACCCGAGCCCCTGCAGCCGCTGGAGCCCGTCACGCTGCCGCTGCCCGTGTCGCTGCCCTGGTCGGTCGGTGAGCTGGCGCTCAGCGGTTCGCAAGCCGCCACGCTGAGCGAACTCAAAGGCCTGTACCGCTACCGTCCAGCCGATGCGGCCTGGCGCCTGGGCGTGGCCGATGCGCACCAGCTCGACCTCGACAGCCTAGTGGTGGCCGACGGCCGCTACCGCGTGCAGGCCGTGCTGGGCGCGCAGGCCCCCATGCCGCTGCGCGTGAAAGCCCAAGGCGAGGTGCGCGCCCCCGTACCGGGAAGCACCGAGACCCTGACGCTGCAAGCATCGGCCGACGTGAGCGGCACCCTCGCCACCCTGGACGCCGCGCTCGACGCGGTGGCCAGCCTGCGCACCACCGGCACGCCAGCCACGGACCGCGCTCCCACGCTGGACGCCAAGGCCCGCCTGCGCCCCTGGCGCCAGCAGCCACTCGAATCGGCCGAAGCCACCATGGCCCACCTGGACCTGGCCATGCTCTGGCCCAAGGCCCCGGTGACCCAGCTCAGCGGCACGCTGCAGGCGCGCCCCGACGGCGATACCTGGCGCGCCCAGGCTCGCCTGAGCAACGCGGCCAGCGGCCCGGCCGACCGTCAGCGGGTGCCGCTGGAGCGGATCGAGGCCGACCTGGCGCAGCAAGGCGAACGCTGGACACTCTCGCGCCTGGACGCGCAACTGGGCGGCGGGCGCCTGCAGGGCGAAGGCTGGTTCGAACCCGCCGGCGCGCTCGGCCGCTGGCAAGGCGAACTGACGGCCAGCCGCCTCAACCCGGCCTTGCTCTGGAGCGCCATCGCCCCGGCCGCGCTCGACGCCCGCCTGCAGGCGCGCACCGTGCAGGACGCGGTGGACCTGGAGGCTCGCGTGCTGCCCGCCGGCACCCAGCCCCGTGGCGGTGCGTTGCAGGGACTGCGGCTGCGCGAGCTCACGGCCAAGGGACGCTGGCAGCCGCAGGCCGCCGACCCCGCCCAGGGCGTGCTGACGCTGAGCGCACTGCGCCTGGGCGCCGCCGACGCCACCCTTGACGGCGAGGGCCGCTTCGACACCCTGGCGCGCGGCTTCGACGGCACGGTCACGCTGCAGGTGCCCGGCGCGCAGGCGCGCTGGCAAGGCCTGCTGGCGCACGCGCAGGGCCAGGGCGACCTCGACCTGCGGGTGGACGATGCCAGCCGCGTGCTGGCCTGGACCCGCAGCCTGCAAAGCCTGCCGGTGGCCGGGCCACAGATCGCCGCCGCGCTCAATGGCCTGCCGGGCCTGCAGGCCGAGGGCAGCGCCCGGCTGGAAGCCGGCTGGCAGGGTGGCCTGGGCGCATTCGGCTACCCCGCCCCAGCCAGCGGCCGTCCCGCCACGGCGGCGCCCCCCAGCCTGCGGCTGGGCCTGACGTCGCCGCGCCTGCGCGTCTCGCGTGAGGTGGCTGCTGCGAGCACGGGGCAGGCAGCCCACACCGAAACCACCGAACTGCGCGCCTTCAGCCTGCGCGCCAGCGGGCCGCCCGAGCGCCTGGCGCTGGCCCTGGACGGCCAGGCCGAGCAGGGTCCGTGGCGCGCCGCTCTGGACACCCAGGGCACGCTGCAGTTGGGCGGCGCCAGTGCCGCGCGGCGGCCCGACGTCGACAGCGGCCGGCTCGACCTCGCGCGCCTGAAGCTGCAGGCCACCGACAGCGCCCGCAGCGACCGCACCGTGACCTGGACGCTGGACAGCGCCGCGGCACTGGGCCTGCAGTGGCAGGGTGCGCGCAACGGACCGCTGCAAGTGCAGGTCGACCCCGGAGAGTTGCGCCTGCAGCCCACGTTCAACCGCCGCGCGGCCTCGGCCAGCGCCAGCGCCAACGCCACCAGCACCGCCAGCGCCAGCGTGGTGATTCCCGACGCCACGGCGGCGGCCGCCGCCGCGGCCACGCCCCAGGTCACCCAGCCCATGACCCTGGCCTGGGAACGCCTGACCTGGCGGGCTGGCGCCCTGGACACACGCGGACGCCTCGCGGGCCTGCCCATGTCCTGGGTGGACGCGCTGGCCACCGCCGAAGGCGCGCGCCACGGCCCGCTGAGCCAGTCCGGCCTGGGCGGTGACGTGGTGTTCGACGGCGCCTGGGACCTGTCTCTGCCGGCCGACGCCGGCACCCCGCCGCGCCTGTCGGCGCAGCTGCAACGCCGCAGCGGCGACCTGTCGGTACAGACCGACGGGGCCTTCGAAGAGAACACCAGCTCCGGGCAACGCCTGCAGACCGGCATCCGCGAAGCACGGCTGAACATCGACACCCAGGGCAGCACCGTGAACGCCCGCCTGCGCTGGGACAGCGAGCGGCTGGGCACGGCCAGCGCAGACCTGAACACCCGCCTGAGCCCGCCCAACAGCGAACACCCCGCCTGGCACTGGCCCGAGCAGGCACCCTTGAGCGGCCGCATCCAGGCCGAGCTGCCACAAATGGGCGTGTGGTCCGCACTCGCACCACCAGGCTGGCGCGTGCGCGGTTCCCTGGCCACCGACCTCACGCTCGCCGGCACGCGCGCGGCGCCGCTGCTCAACGGTTCGCTCAACGCCGACAACCTGGCCCTGCGTTCGCTGGTCAATGGCATCGCATTCACGCGCGGCCAACTGCGCGCCACGCTGGCCGGTGAGCGCATCACCATCGAACGCTTCTACCTGGAAGGCCGGGGCGGGGCAGCCAGCGGCGGCACGCTGCTGGCCACCGGCAGCACCGAATGGCGCAGCTCCACGGTGGACGGCCAGACACGCCGCCAACCCTATGTCAGCCTGCGCGCCACGGCGACGCAGTTGCGCGTCTCCACGCGGCCCGACCGCCGCCTCACCCTCTCCGGCCAGCTCCAGGCCGACCTGGCGGGGCCGGCGCTGCAACTGCGCGGCCAGCTCACCGCCGACGAAGCCTTGTTCGTGCTGCCGGACGAGTCCACGCCCTCACTGGGCTCGGACGTGGTGGTGCGTGGCACCGAGATCCCGCTGGAAGACCCCAACGCGTTCCGCGTGCAACCCGATGTGCTGGTCGAACTGGACCTCGGCCGCAATTTCGAGGTACGCGGCCAGGGCCTGCGTACCTTCCTGAGCGGGCAGATCAACCTGCGCAGCACCCCCGCCCTGCCCACCCCGCGCGTGTTCGGCGAAGTGCGCACGGTGCGCGGCAGCTACCGCGCCTACGGCCAGCAACTCGGCATCGAGACAGGCGTGCTGCGCTTCACCGGCCCCTACGACAACCCCACACTGGACATCACTGCCATACGGCCCAACACCACGCAGCGCGTGGGCGTGGTCATCAGCGGCACCGCCCAGGTGCCGCGCGTGCGCCTGTTCTCGGACCCGGAACTGCCCGACAGCGAGAAACTGGCCTGGCTGGTGCTGGGCCGCCCGGCCAGCGGCGCCGGAGCGGAAGCCGCCGTGCTGCAGCAGGCGGCGCTGGCGCTGATCGCGCGCAGCGGCGGCGGCATGGACGGCGGGCTGGCCAGCGCGCTGGGCCTGGACGAACTGTCTTTCGCCGGCAGCGCCACCAACGCCGACGGCACCACCTCGGCCGCCGCGCTCACGCTGGGCAAGCGCATCTCCAGCAAGCTCTACCTCAGCTACGAGAGCAGCCTGGCCGGCGCGATGGGCACGGTGTCGATGTTCTACGACCTCTCGAAACGGTTCACCGTGCGCGCCCGCGCAGGTGAAGAGAACGCGATCGACCTGATCTTCACGACGACATTTGACTGAACCCGCGCCGTGCCGATGGCGCGTCACCCCCTTTCAGGGGGCAACACCTGCGGCCTGGCCGAGCCAGTTCCGCGGTGTTCTCGGTAGGGGCCTTGCGCTCGCGCAGCCTCAGGCGACCTGAGCCACGCTGGGCTGGTTGGCGGCCGCGGCTGTCTGTCTGCGGATTTCACCTTCGGCGTCGGCCAGTGCTTTCGCCCTGGGTTCAGGTCCCATGGCCACGCCCTCGGCGCGCACGAAGCGCACGTCGGTGATGCCGAAGAAGCCCAGCACCGTCTGCAAGTAAGTCTCCTGGTGCTCCATGGCGCGACCACCTTCGCTGGAGGAATACACCCCGCCACGCGACAGCGCCACGATCACGGTCTTGCCGCCGGCCAGGCCCACGGCCCCCTTGTCGGTGTACTTGAAGGTGCGGCCGGCCTGGGCCAGGCGGTCGATCCAGGCCTTGAGCTGGGTCGGGATGGTGAAGTTGTAGAGTGGCGCACCGATCACGACCACGTCGGCCGCAAGGAACTGGGTCACCAGTGCCTCGGACAGCGCGTTCTCGCGGCGCTGGGCCTCGGTGGCGGCGGCCTGGCCGGTGCGGAAGCCCAGCGCATCGGCGCTCAGGTGGGGCACCACGTCGGAGGCCAGGTCCAGGTATTGCACCTGCGTGCCTGGGTGGCTGGCCACCCAGGCCGCCACGGCCTGGGCGCTGAGTTGGCGGGACACCGACTGGTCACCGGTGATGGCGGAATCAATGTGCAGCAGCTTCATGGATATCTCCTGATGGATGGGGATTGCCACCTCTTGTGGCCATAGATAGATTCTGAATTCGTATCCATTGACTGATAAGTCGGCAAAATTGCGACTTATCGTTCCACCATCAGGACAATAGAACGGCCTTCACACCATGCAGGACCTCAACGACATGCTGTTCTTCGCCGAAGTCGCCGAGCGCGGCGGTTTCGCGGCGGCCGCCCGGGCGCTGGGCGTGCCCAAGTCCCGGCTGTCGCGGCGCGTGGCCGGCCTGGAAGCGCGGCTGGGCGTACGGCTGCTGCAGCGCACCACACGCCGACTGTCCCTCACCACCGTGGGCGAGACCTACCTGCGCCATTGCCTGGCCATGCGCGAATCCGCCCAGGCGGCGGCAGACAGCGTGGCCCAGGCGCAGGCGGAACCGCGCGGCACCCTCCGCGTGACCTGCCCGGTGACGCTGGCGCAATCGGTGCTCGGTGAACTCATGCCCATCTACCTGGCCCGGCATCCCCAGGTGCGCCTGGACATGCAGGTCAGCAACCGCGTGGTCAACCTGGTGGAGGAAGGCGTGGACGTCGCGCTGCGCGTGCGGCTCACGCTGGAGGAAAGCGGCAGCCTGGTCATCAAGCGCCTGGACGAAGCACGTTCGGTGCTGGTGGCCAGCCCCGCCCTGCTGGCGCGGCAAGGGCACCCGGCCACGCTGGAAGAAGCCGGCCGGCTCGACAGCATGGCGATGTCGGCCGGCGCGGCCGACGGCAGCGCGACCATCCGCCTGACCAACCGCGAAGGCCGCGAAGGCGTGCTGCAGCACACGCCGCGCTACATCGCCGACGACCTGCTCACCTTGAAGCTCGCCGCCATCGCGGGCACCGGCATGTGCTGGCTGCCAGACTACATGTGCGAAGAGGAACTGCGCGACGGCCGGCTGGTGCAGCTGCTGCCCGAATGGACACCCCCGCTGGGCGTGGTGCACGCCGTCTTCCCCTCACGCCGGGGCCTGTCGCCCGCCGTGCGCAGCTTCCTGGATTTTCTGGGTGAACACATGCCCGGCCGCAGCAGCCTGCCGGGCCGCACCGCGGCCTGAGCCCCGAGAACGGACCCTTACAATGCGGGCTCCTTTCAACCGCCATAGTTCAATGGATAGAACGAGCGCCTCCTAAGCGCTAGATACAGGTTCGATTCCTGTTGGTGGTACCAGAAAAATGCCGGACCGATCCTGTATCGCCCGGCATTTTTGCTTTCTCTCTATAAATCAGCACCCCGTCGACCCCGACCTGCGGCCAAGCTTGGCCCAGCCCCCGGCTCACTGGATGCAAGCGATTGAAGCTCCTCTTTGTCCACCAGAACTTCCCCGGCCAGTTCCGGCACCTGGCGCCCGCGCTGGCCGCTCGCAGGGGCCATGAGGTCGTCGCCCTGGCCATCCGCCCGGATCCTGCTCCGCTGCAGTGGAACGGCGTGCGACTGGTGCCCTATCAGGTCACGGGCAGGAACGCCCCCGGCATCCACCGCTGGGTGCTGGAACTGGAAACCAAGGCCCTGAGGGCCGAGGCCTGTTGGCGCGCCGCACGCGCGCTGCGCGACGAAGGCTTTTCGCCAGAGGCCATCGTGGCGCATCCCGGCTGGGGCGAGGCCCTGTTCCTGAAACAGGTCTGGCCCGCCGCCAGGCTCGGACTCTATGCGGAGTTGTTCTACCAGGCCGAAGGCGCGGATGCGGACTTCGACCCGGAGTTCGCGCCACCGCACCCGGACGCCGAAGCCTGCCGTCTCCAGATGAAGAACCTGAACCACCTGGCGCAACTGCAGCACGCTCACGCCGCCCTCAGCCCCACCCACTGGCAGGCGGACACCTTTCCCGCCCCCTGGCGTGAGCGCATCCACGTGGCCCACGACGGCATCGACACCGAGGTCCTGCGCCCGCTCGCCAGCGCCCGCCTGGCACTGCCGGACGGCAGCACATGGACGCGCGATGACGAGGTCATCACGTATGTGTCGCGGCACCTCGAGCCCTACCGCGGCTTCCACATCTTCATGCGTGCGCTGCCCAGCCTGCTGCGCGCGGCCACGGGCTCACGTCGTGATCGTGGGCGACGATGGCGTGGGCTACGGTGCCGGCCCGCCCGAGGGCACATCGTGGCGGCAGGTGTTCACCGCCGAGGTGCGTGGCCAGATCCCGGACGCCGACTGGTCGCGGGTGCACTTCGTGCCCCGGCTGGCACGCGAGGACTTCACGGCGCTGCTCCAGGTTTCGCGCGTGCACGTGTACCTGAGTTATCCCTTCGTGCTGAGCTGGAGCCTGCTCGAAGCCATGAGCGTGGGCTGCTGCATCGTCGCGAGCGACACGGCACCGGTGCGCGAAGCCATCGCAAGTGGGGAGCACGGGCAACTGGTCGACTTTTTCGACGTGCACGGCCTGGTTCGGCAAATCAGCGACCTGCTGGAAGATGGCGCGCGGCGGCAGTTGCTCGGCACGCAGGCCCGGCAGCGGGCGCAGGAGCGTTACGACCTCAAGACGGTCTGCCTGCCCGCCCAGCTCGCCTGGCTCGACAACCTGGTCCACGGCACCCGCAGGTTGGAGAGGCGCTGATCAGCGCCCCAGGGTACGGCGTCTCAACGCAGCATCGCGTAGCCCACACCGATCGCTGCCGCCAGGCCCACCGCATCGGCGAACAAGGCGCAGGCCAAGGCGTGCCGCGCATGCCGGATGCCCACGCTGCCGAAGTAGACCGCGAGCACATAGAACGTGGTCTCGGTGGAGCCCTGCACGATGGCGGCCAGACGGCCTGCGAAAGAGTCCACGCCGTGCGTCTGCATCACGTCGATCATCAATCCCCGCGCGCCGGCGCCCGAGAGGATTTTCATCAGGCCCACCGGCAGCGCCGGCAGGAAATCGGTGTTCCAGCCCATGGCCGCCACCGCCGCGCCGATGCCCGAGAGCAGGAAATCCATGCAGCCCGCGGCGCGAAACAGGCCGATGGCGATGAGGATGGCGATCAGGTAGGGCACGATCTGTATCGCCACGCCGAAGCCTTCCTTGGCGCCGTCGATGAAGGCCTCGTACATGTTCACGCGCCGCCAGGCACCGGCCAGCAGGAACAGCGCCACCACGCCCAGGATGACCGCCGCGCCGGTGGTGCCGGCGATGCGGGCGGCCTGCTCGGCCGGCAGGCGCGCCAGCGCCGCCACCGCGCCGCCCAGCAAGCCGGCCACCAGCAGCACCGGCAGCAGGAAGCGCGCGCGCCACAGCGGCAGGCGCTGGCACACCGCCACCGCCAGCACGCCCGCCAGCAGCGCGGTGAAGGTGACCAGCAGCGTGGGCAGGAAGATGTCGGCCGCGTTGAAGCCCGCGCCCAGCCCCTGCTTGAGCGCGATGCTCTGGCGGATGGCGATGACCGAGGTTGGAATCAGCGTCAGGCCGGCGGTGTTCATCACCACGAACATGATCTGCGCGTCGCTGGCGGTGCCGGCCTTTTCGGTGTTGAGGGTCTGCAGCTCGCGCATGGCCGTGAGACCCAGCGGCGTCGCCGCGTTGTCCAGGCCCAGCAGGTTGGCGGACATGTTCATGGTCATGGCGCCCTGTGCCGGATGGCCCTGCGGCACGCCGGGAAACAGGCGCCGCAGCAGCGGCCCGGCCGCGCGTGCCAGCAGCTCGATCATGCCGGCGCGCTCGCCCACGCGCATGAGCCCCAGCCACAGTGCCATCACCCCGGCCAGGCCGATGGATATCTCGAAGCCCGAGCGAGCGCCGTCGAACAGCGCGGTGAGCAGGGCCTGCAGGATGGCGTCTTCACCCAGAGCCCAGCGCACCGCGGCGGTGGCCAGCGCCACCAGAAACAGACCGACCCAGACCCAGTTCAATGCCATGGACCACGATGGTAGCGGCTGGCGCGGCACCGCCTTGTCGAAAACCGGGCGGGTCGATCGTCGTACCTGTGCAAGCCGCGGCGGGAAAACACCCGCACCCTTTCACTTTTCAGGAGCGCCCCCACCATGACCACCCAACTCTGTGCCTACCTGTCCTACGACGGCCGCTGCGCCGAAGCCATGGCCTTCTACGCCGAGGTGCTGGGCGCCCGGCTGGAAGCGCTCATCACCTACGCACAGATGCCCGGCGGCGAGGCCACACCGCCCGAACACGCCCAGCGCATCGCCCACGCCTACCTGGTGCACCCTGACTTCGCGCTCATGGCCGGCGACACACCGCCCGGCGTGCCCTTCAACGGTATCCAGGGCACGATGATGGCCATCACCTTTCCCACGGTGGCCGAGGCGCAGCGCGTCTTCCAGGCCTTCGCCGAAGGTGGCCGCGTCACCATGCCGCTGGCCGAAACTTTCTGGGCCGACACCTTCGGCATGCTCACGGACCGCTTCGGCACACCCTGGGGCATCAACGGCGGGCCGCGCGAGATGCCCACCTCCTAAGGTTCAGAGTTGGCCTTCGGTCAGTGTGTCGAGCTGGAAGCGCCCGCTGCGGTCCCACAGCCATGTATCGACGTACTGCACCCGCCCGAAAGCACCGGGTGAGGGGAAGGGCGCGGCCTGGCGCACCAGGCGTTCGATCTCGACCATGACCTCGGGCGCGTGGCTGGGACCGCGCAGCCAGCGGGTGGCGCCGACGCGGCCACCCGCGAGCACCTCGACCTCCAGCACGCCGATGGCGTAGAGCATGGGCGGCAGCTTGCCCTGGTAGATGCGGTCGGGGTAGCGGCTGTAGATGTGGCTGGCCGCGGCGCGGCGGTACGCGGTACTGGCCGGCGCCTGGCCCGGCAGCGGCGGGCGCACGGAACAGGCGGTGGCCAGCGCGGCCGCGCCGCCGGCCGCCGCCAGCGAGAGGATGCGGCGGCGTGTGTCGTTGGGGGTGGAAAGCATCGGCGGATTACAGCAGCCGGGGACGAACGGCACAAGCCGTTGCAACACCCGCTTACCGCTGTCGCAAGGTTCGGCTGAGCAGGATCACCGGCACCAGGCCCACCAGCACCAGCGTGAGCGCCGGCAGCGCGGCCTCGCCCAGGCGCTCGTCGCGCGCGAGTTGGTAGGTGACCACGGCCAGGGTGTCGCTGTTGAAGGGCCGCAGCACCAGGGTGGCGGGCAGTTCCTTCATCACGTCCACGAACACCAGCAGCGCGGCGGCGGCGGTGGAGCGCTTCAGCAGCGGCCAGTGCACGCGGGTGGCCAGCCCCAGGCCGGTGGTGCCCAGCATGCGGGCCGAGTCGTCCAGGCTGGCGGGCACGCGGGCGTAACCGCTCTGGACCGACTGCAGTGCCACGGCGGTGAAGCGCACCAGGTAGGCCCACACGATGCCCAGCGCCGTGGCGGTAACCCAATAGCCCACACTGGCCTCGGGCCACGCGACCTGCACCCAACCCACCGGCAGCAGCAGGCCGACCACGATGACCGCGCCCGGCACCGCATAGCCCAGACTGGCGAGCTGCGCCACGCCGCGCGTGAGCGGGCTGGGCCGGGCCCGCAGCGCGAAGGCCAGGGCCAGCGCGATCGCCACCGCCAGCAACGAAGCGATGCCGGCCAGCCAGATGCTGTTGCGCGCCCACTGCACGAAGGCCGTCCAGGGCAGTTCGTCCCAGCCGCCGATCAGGGGACGCAGCATGAACAGCACCGGCAGCACGAAGCCCGCCAGGATGGGCAGCGTGCACACCGCCAGCGCCAGTGCGGCACGCGAACCTTGCAACCGCACCGGCTGGGCTTCCGCGCTGCCGGCGCGCTGGCCGCGCAAGGTGGCGAAGCGCATGCGGCGCTGCGCGCGGTGTTCAAGCCACAGCAGCAGGGCCACCAGAGCGAGCAGCAGCGTGGCCAGTTGCGCAGCGGCAATGCGGTTGTCCATGGCCAGCCAGGCCTTGTAGACACCGGCGGTGAAGGTCTGCACGCCAAAGTAGCTGACCACGCCGAAATCCGCCAGCGTCTCCATGAGCGCGAGCGCCACGCCCGCGGCCACCGCCGGACGGGCCAGCGGAAGCGCCACCTCGCGGATGCGCCGCAGCAGCGGTGCACCGAGCAGGCGCGCGGCCTCCATCAGCTGGGCTGCGCGTTCGGTCAACGCGGTGCGTGCCAGCAGATAGACGTAGGGATAGAGCGAAAAAGTGAACACCCAGACCGCACCGCCACGGCTGCGCACCTCGGGCAGCAGGCGCCCGCTCAGGCCGAAGGTCTCGCGCAGCCACACCTGCAGCGGGCCGCTGAACTGCAGGAAATCGGTGTAGGCATAGGCGACCACATAGGCCGGCATGGCCAGCGGCAGCAGCAGAGCCCATTCAAAGAAGCGCCGCCCGGGGAAGTCGAACAGCGTCACGGTGCTGGCCGTGGCCATGCCCACCACGGCCACGCCCAGCGCGACGGCGATACACAGGACCAGCGTGGTGAGCGCGTACTCAGGCAAGACGGTCTGGGCCATCTGGCCCAGCACGTCGCGCGCGGCGGCGTCGAACTGGAACCAAGAGGCTCCCAGCGAGAACACCGGCAACGTCAGCAGCAAGGCCAGCAGGAACAGCAGGACCGGGGTCAACCAGCGCAGCATGGGCAGAGAGGTCCGGGTGAAAGGGCCTTTGCCCTAAGTCAACATCAACACAAATGAGAATTGTAGTTATCTACAATGCCTTTCCCATGCCCACGTTCCTCAACGTCGCTCAACTCAGCGTCCGCTACCCCGGCCTGGCCCATCCTGCCGTCGACGGTGTGTCGCTCGGTCTGCGTGCCGGCGACATCGGGGTGCTCATCGGACCGTCCGGCTGTGGCAAGACCACGCTGCTGCGCGCGGTGGCTGGCCTGGAGCGGGCCAGTGGTGGCAGCATCACGCTCGACGGCGAGGTGGTGAGCAGCGAAAGCACCCACGTGCCAGCGGAACAGCGCCGCATCGGCATGGTGTTCCAGGACTACGCCCTTTTCCCGCACCTGGATGTGGGCCGCAACGTGGCCTTCGGCATCCACCGCCTGCCGCGCGCCGAGCGCGAGGCCCGCGTGGCCGAGGTGTTGAAACTGGTGGGGCTGGGCGGCCTGCAGGCGCGTTTCCCGCACGAGCTTTCGGGCGGCCAGCAGCAGCGCGTGGCGCTGGCGCGCGCACTGGCACCGCGCCCGCGCCTCTTGCTGCTGGACGAACCCTTCTCCAACCTCGACGTCGACCTGCGCGAGCGCCTGGCGCACGAGGTGCGCGGCATTCTCAAGGCCGCCGGGGCCACCGCGCTCTTCGTCACACACGACCAACTGGAGGCCTTTGCCATCGGCGATCTCATTGGCGTGATGCACGAAGGCCACCTGCACCAGTGGGACGACGCCTACGCCCTGTACCACCGCCCGGCCACCCGTTTCGTGGCGGAGTTCATCGGGCACGGCGTCTTCGCGCCCGCACAGATCCACATGAACGGCAACGCCGTGTCGGTGCAGACGCCGCTGGGGCCCCTGCAGGACATGGAGGAATGCCCGCTGCCCAGCGCCTACGAGGCCGGCCTGTGCGACGTGCTGCTGCGCGCGGACGACATCGTGCACGACGACGACGCACCGGTGAAAGCGCAGATCCTGCGCAAGGCGTTCCGCGGATCGGAGTTCCTCTACACCCTGCGCCTGGCCAGCGGCGAGGTGCTGATGACGCACGTGCCCTCCCACCACAACCACGCGGTGGGCGAGTGGATCGGCATCCGCGCCGAGGTGGACCACGTGGTCACCTTCGAGCGCGGCGGAGGCGCGAGCTCGCCGCCCGCGCCGGCGGTGGACCTCAGTTCAGCGCGGACCTGAGCGCGGGCAGCCGCGACACCACCAGCCCATCGAGCAACAGCACCGCCAGCAGCACGGCGCCGGTGAGCGGGAACGCGAGCGCGGCCACGCACATCACCACGGCCCCGCCCTTCCACAGCGGCATCTCGCGCGGCAGCGGCGGCGCGGCCAGGCGCCATTGGCCCGCAGGCCGGCGCTTCCACCACATGACGATGCCGCTGACACACAGGAACACGATGGCCAGGCACAGCAGCACATTGAGGCCGGCGTTCCAGAGCCCCAGGTCGCCCTGGTGCAGCGCGATGCCCACCGCCATGGCCTTGGCCATGGCGGGGTAGTCCGCGTAGCTCACCTCGGCCAGCACGCGGCCGCTGTACTGGTCGATGTGCACCGTGCGGTCCTGCGTGGGCCGGCCCAGGTCGCCGCTCATGGTGTTGGCGGTGAGGGTGTAGACACCGGTCGCATCCTTGGGTGGCATCACATGGTGTTGCCCGGCAAAGCCGATCTGGCGCGCGAACGCGGCCACGCTGTTCAGGTTCACCGGTTGCCCGGCCGGCAGACCGGCGGTGCCGGCGATCGAACCCGAGACCGGCAGCGGTGTCTGCTCCAGCCCCCAGGGCACCTGCAGCGGTCCGCCGGTGCGCAGGCTGGCATGGGTGGCGTCGGAGGTGGGCACCGCGTCCCATTTGGCCGCCGGGAAGCTGCCCCAGGGCTGCACCAGCTTGCCGCCCCACACGCCGGTCCAGGACAGGCCGGTCAACAGAAACAGGAGCAGCACCAGACTGAGCCAGAAACCCACGCTGGCATGCAGCGAACGCCACCACTGGCGGCCCTTCAGCCGCAAGTCCGGCCACAGCACCTGTGCCCAGCGCGTACCGCCGCGCGGCCACCAGAGGTACAGGCCGGTGAGGATCATGACGATGCCGAAGCCCGCGGCGATCTCGATGAGGCGGTCACCCAGATCGCCCAGCAGCAAGGTGCCATGGATCTTCTCGGCCCAGGCGAACCAGGTCTGGTCCTTGTCCACCAGTGTGAGCACGCGCGCGGTGTAGGGATCGACCGCGATGGCCTCGGTCACGCCATCGCGCGCGAGCACGAACCAGCTCGCGCGGTCCGGCGCCGCCGGCGCCTGGTACTCCAGCAGCGCGGCCTGCGACCGCAGTTCCAGCGCGGCCGCGGCCTGCTGGCTTACCGGCAGCGGCGCGGCCTGCGCCGGCACCGCCACCGTCACCACCGGCCCCAGCCGGGTCTGGAAACCGGTGAAGAACACCATCACCAGCCCGGTGAGGGCCAGCATCAGCAGGAACGGCACGACGTACAGGCCGGCATAGAAGTGCCAGCGCCAGGCGACGGCGTGGAAACGGGAGGCGGCGGGCGCCTGAGGCTGTCGGATAGGGGTGTTCATGGCGTGGTCAGAAAGTGTTGGGTGGTCATCACGAGCCGCAGGGCAATGAAGCCGGCGCGCGTGCCGGCCACCGATTCCCGGCCGGCCTCCAGGTGCAGGCTGGCCCAGGCCACCGGACGGTAGCCCAGCATGAGCGCGTGGCGGGTTGCGCTGCGGTAGCGGTCCAGGCGTGTCTCACGCACCAGCATGGCAGCGCCAGGTCCCTGGAGCGCATGATGGGCTCCCAGGCTTTCGCCGCGCCAACCCAGCTCCCAGCGAGGGTTCACGTGCCAGATGGCCTCTAGCCAGCCACCCTGGTTGCGCCCGTCGTAGCGGGCCAGCCCGTTGGCGGACTCCAGCGAACCACGGTCCTGGCGCAGCCAGCCTGCGGCGGTGAAGGTCCACGGCCAGGACGGCGAAGCCTCCCGACCGCTCCAGCGCACACTTCCGCCGGTCAACTCGGTGCTGCCGGTGAAGCACGCCACTTCCACCAGGGCGGCGTTGCACACGGGTGCTGTGTGGCTGTGGCCGGCGGCGCCCGCAATCGACGTGCCGCGTCCCAAAGGCTGGAAGCGGGCCCAGATGCCATCGAGGGCCCAGGCTTCGCTGCGCCAACCCAGGTGCAGGCTGGGCACCGGACGGCCGTCGCGTGCGCCAGGAAAGGCCTTGCCGCGCCAGACACCCGCATCCAGCGCCAGTTCGCCGCCGCGCGGCCTGCCACGCCAGCCGAGCTGCAGGCCGTCGTCGATCCAGTCGTGGTCCAGCGCCATGCGCTGGGCCAGCGGCCGCAGGCCGAACCGGTCCAGGTGCCCGGCGCCCGCCAGCACACCACCCATGGCCGGCGTCTGACGGCCCAGGTTGAACAACCATGCGCTGTCCTCATCGGTGTCGTGCCGCCACTGCAGCCAGGCCGCCTCCACGTGCGCGGACTCATTGCCATGTTTGCCCACCACCCATTGCCCCCCCAGGTTCTGCGTAGCGCGCCAGGACAGACCGAGCGTGCCGTGCTCCAGCCGCGAACCGCTGGGGTCATCACCGGTATCCCCTTGCAGCAGGAAACCGTCGAGCCGGGCCGAAGGCAGCACCTGCTCCGCGCGCAGGTGGCGCAAGGCAGCGGCGGCCTCGACGGCCACCGTACCCGGCTCTGCGGGCAACGGATCGTCGGCCTCGCCATGCGCGTGGGCCAGCGTGGCGGCCAGCGCCAGCGTCCAGACGACACCGAGATGGCGGTACAGGCGCCATCGCTCAGGGCCGGAACGGATCTGCGAACTTCGGGTTGTTGAGGAAATCATGGTCGGTAAGGGTCTTGAGAAAAGCCACGATGTCGGCCTTCTCCTGCTCATTGAGGTCAATGAGGGAGATCAGGTCGCTCTTGTTCGGATGAAAGCGGCCATCACCGGCATAGGGGCCGGTGGTGATTCGCCGGCCGCCGGCTGCATAGAAGTCCAGCACCTCCTCCAGCGTGGCGATGCTGCCGTCGTGCATGTAGGGCGCCGTCACCTCCACGTTGCGCAGGCTCTGGGCTCGGAACAGCCCCCGGTCCTCCGGCTTGAATGTGAACTCGAACAGCCCCTGGTTGCCTTCCGGAAAATTGCCGGTGCCTCCAATGTTGTAGAGCCCTGTGTTGTGGAACGGTGTGCTGATCACCCGCGTGGCCGCGTGCACCACCTGGTCGTTGAAGTTGTGGCTGGCATGGCAGTGAAAGCACTCCGCTTTCTCGCCGAAGAACAGCGTCTGCCCACGCAGCTCGGCCGGCGTGAGCGCAGCCTTGCCTTGCAACGCCTGGTCGTACTTGCTGTTGCCCGAGATGAGCGTGCGCTGGAAGCTCGCGATGGCCTGCGTGATGCGGCTCCAGGTGACCACCTCCCCCGTGCTGCCATAGGCCGCCGCGAACATGGCCGGGTAGCGCGCGTCTCCGCGGATGCGGCCCAGCACTTCGTTCACGTTGCCATCGTTGACGCCCATTTCCACCGGGCTGTCGCCGAACAGCGGCACCTGCAGTTGGGACTCCAGGCTCAACAGCGACGGATTGGCCCATGTGAAGGTGGCGTTGTAGACCACGTTGGCCAGGCTCTGCGCATTGCGCGGGTGCATATCACCGGTGGAACCGATGGAACGCGCCAATCCGTCGGTGAACGCCTTGTCCTGCTGGTGGCAACTGGCGCAGGCTTGCGTGCCATTGCCAGAGAGACGACGGTCGTAGAACAGGTGGCGCCCCAGTTCCACCTTGGCTTCGCTCAGCGGGTTGTCCTGTGGCACACGCGGTACCGGAAAATTCGCCGGCAGGCTCCAGCTCCAGCCGTCTGCTGAGGGTGCCGTCACCGTGTCCTCCACACTCACGCCGCCCCCACCGCCACAGGCGGCCAGGAGCAGCGCACCACCCAGGAACGCTGCCCCGGTGACCCGGGGCAGCACCGGCCAGCGACACTGCCCCGCGCTCATTTGGCGACAGCCCGGAAGACGGTCTGCGTCGAGCCGTTGCCCACCGTGAGTCCGGTGGGCAGATCGATGGCCAGCGCCTCGAACACCTTCACGCATTCGGGATCGGTCTTGCCCGACATGCAACCAGTCGGGCCACTGCCGTTGACGGTAACGTCGTTGCCGGCCAACAGCGCACGCACGTCCACGGCGATCTTCTGGGTGGCCGGGTCGAAGGTGGCGAACCCGAAGTCCAGGCGGTTGGGGCCGGTACAGGCGTCCACCTCGCCAGCGGCTGGGTTGGTCCCGGTGCAGCCGGTGGAGCCCAGGTGAACGTTGAAGGTCGGGGCCGTCCAGCTGGGGTCGTTCACCTCGATCTTGGCGAACTTGCGACCCCCTGCCCAGTTCCACGCCATGCCTGGGTGCACGGCGTTGTTGACCACGGCGGGTGACTCGCCCGCGCCGGTGCCGATGGCTCCGCCCTGGTTGGTGTGGTTGAGCGCGAAGGGCACGCCCAGCGTCATCTTCACGCCCACGTAGGTACCCGCAGGCACGGTGCCCTTGACCTCGCTGTTCATCGCCACCGTGCCGCCTGTGCAGGTGCCTGATGCGTTCTCAAGGTCCACCAGCGTCACGCGGTCGCTGCCGACGGTGGCATTCCAGTCGTCGGTGGCGCCCAGTACCAGGGGTACCTCGGCACCACCGCTGGTCACCAGTTTGACGTTGGAGATGTAGAAGCGCAGATCGCGCAGCCCCCCTTGCGCGTTGGTAATGCCCAGATCGGTCAAGGCCGTGCTGCAGTCGATCGGCGTGGATCCCGCCATGGCTGCGAAGGCAAGGCTGATGTTGAGGTCGGGCTGGGGAACAGGTGTTGTCGGGGCAGGTGTTTCTTCGCCGCCTCCGCCGCCACACGCAGCCAGCAACGCGGCCAGAGAGACAGCAGACAGGTAGGACAAGTAACGTGAGGTTTTCATGATGTATCTCGAACAGAGCTGAACAGGCCATGCGGTACCGTTCGCGGGAAACTCCGCGCGGTCCGGCATGGACGAATGGGAAATGCCGGCGGCCACATGAGCCGGCCGGGCGGTTCAGGCCACGTTCGAGGGGGGTGCGCGCATCGCTGACATCAGCAGCACGCGCCGGGGATTACCAGGTGGCTGCCAGATGCGCCAATCCGGCAGCGGCGTGGCCTGCGCTGGCAGCAGGCGCTGCCACGGGGTGCCCGCCACGCGCTCGGGCGCCCCCGAAACACCCACCCATACACAAGGCTGACCCAGTGCCGCCGTGCCCTCGGGCGCCAGATCGTTAGGTTCTCCGCTGGCATCCGAGACCACGACCCACCGCATGCCTTGTGCGGTACAGACCTGGACGACTTCGGCACCGGCGATGCGCGGCACCAACCACGCCCCCAGGACGCCCTGGAGGGCCACGAACGCCATGCAGGCCGCCAGCCAGGCATGCAGCCAGCGCCGTGGTCGAATCGGCGGCATGCCATACGGGCGGAGGCACGAGCGTGGCAGCATGAGTGTGGCACTCAGTGAGCGTGTGCGCCGGGGTTGGCTGCGGCACCACGGGCACGCGGGGTCTGCACCCACACGATGACCTCGCGTTCACCCGCTCGCTCAAACCGGAGCGTGATTGGAAAGCGTTGGCCGTCCTCCAGCGGCTGGGTCAGATCCAGCAGCATCAGGTGAGCACCGTCCGCAGCGTTGTGGCGCAAGGCGACCGTCTCGCCCGCAGGCAATTCCAGCGCTGGCAGTGAATGCATGCGCGCGATGTCACCCTCCAGACGCACCTGCTGGATCTCCACATGGCCGGCGCGGGGCGTGCTCGCTCCCACCAAACGATCGCCCTGGCGACCCAGGTTCTGGATGCCGCGCAGGTACACCGCGCCGGTGCGCATGCCAGGCCCGGTCGGCGTGGCATAAGGGTGGTCGATGCGCAGGTCCCCGGCCTTGAAGCCATGGGCCATGGCACCACCCGTGAACGTCAGAGAGACGCACGTCAACAGGAGGCATCGCCGCGCGAACGACGACACCTCCGCGCCCGTACCGGGCGCGGAACGACGCAGACCCATGGCCTCAGTGCTTGTGCTTGCCGTGGTCCTGCGCGCCGGCCGCAGGCGCCGCGCCGCCGCCCAGTGCACGCGCCGTGGCCTTGACGTCCAGCGTGCTGCGCTGGCCGTCCTTGCCTTCGAGCACCAGCGTGAGCGGGACCACGTCGCCGGCTTTCACCTGCCCTTTGAGGTCCATCAGCATCACGTGGTAGCCGCCGGGCTTGAGCTCCACCGGCTTGCCGGCGGTCAGGCTCAGGCCGCCCGCGACCTCGCGCATTTTCATCACACCACCGTCCATGCTCATCTCGTGGATCTGCACCACGCCGGCAATGGGGGAGCGGGCCTCGACGATCCGCACATCGGAGGACGATGTGATCTGCATGAAGGCGCCAGTGGCCTTTTGCTGCGCGACGGTGGCGCGCACCCAGGGGTCCTTGACGTCGACGGAGGCCTGGGCCCAGGAGGTGGTGGCGGCGAAGGCGATCAGGGAAGAGAGAAGCAGTTGTTTCATGGAGCTGTCCTGCAAGGCAATGAGGTCGGGTAGCACGCGGGCCTCCATCAGGCCCGGGCTGGGAAGCCGCGCCGGCACGCAGGCCGGAGCACGGCGGTGAACGACTTCAAGCCTGCGGCGGAGCCCGGGAACGCGCGCCGGGCCATTCCCTCTGGACGTCGGCGGAAACCACCTGCACCGCAGGCACGGCATCGCGCGGCGAGAGCAGCACCAGGGCCGGCGGCGCCGGCGGCAGGCCGGCGGCGCCGTGCGGATTGCACCAGGGACAATGGCGCGGCGCATCGGCAAGGGACTTGCCGTCGGCGCTGTCTGGTGCCGCGCCATCGGCGCGCACCCAGACCATGCCGCTGGCAGAGCAGACCTGCAGCCAGCCCGAGCCATCGTCCCGTGCCGACACCACCGCCTGCGCCACGGTGGGCGCCAGCGTGCCCACCAGCATGGCAAGCATGGCCAGCCAGGCAGCGATACGGCGGGTGACGCGGGAGAACGGCATGGGCAACGAGTTTATCAGCCAGGGTGGCGCGTCAACTGAGCGACGCTGCCCTGGCAAGCCGCCCACTAGGATGCGGCGACGCACCCGCGACCACCACAAGGAGACACCCATGCCCACGCTCTGCGGCTTCTCGGCCAGCAATTACTACAACAAGGTCAAGCTGGCCCTGCTCGAAAAAGGCATCCCCTTCGAGGAAGAACTGGCCTGGGTCGGCGAGACCGACAAGGCCTGCAGCCCACTGGGCAAGGTGCCCTACCTCAAGACCGACGGCGGTGGCGCCATCTCCGAGTCCACCGTCATCCTCGACTACCTGGAGGCGGCCTATCCGCAGCGGCCCTTGATCCCGGTGGACCCGTTCGCCGCGGCCAAGGTGCGGGAACTGGTGCGCTACTTAGAACTGCACCTGGAACTGGTCGCGCGCAACCTGTATCCAGAAGCCTTCTTCGGCGGTCGGATCAGCGACGCCGCCAAGGAAAAGATCGGGCCTCAACTGGAAAAGAACATCGCGGCCTTCGCCAGGCTGGCCCGCTTCGAGCCCTTCCTCGCGGGCGGCAGCTTCACCCTCGCCGACTGCGCCGGCGCGGTGCACCTGCCGGTCGTCAGCGGCGCCACGAAAGCGATCTACGGCCGCGACTTCCTGGCCGATCTGCCGGTGCGCGAGTACCTGCAGAAACTGGGAGAGCGCCCCTCGGTGCAGCGGGTGAATGCGGACCGCAAGGAGAACACGGCGTTGATGTTGCGGCGGGTCAAGGGATAGCTGGCGAAAGAGGCAGCGCAAAGCACAAAAACGCCCTCACAACTTGCCAGGGTTCTTCACCACCGCATACCGCTGCAGCGTCTTCTCCCGCGCCACCGCGTGATCCACCATCGGCAAGGGATAGTCCTTGCCCAGCGTGACGCCGGCGGCGGCGAGTTCGATCTCGTTGGCAGTCCAGGGGGCATGAATGGCCTGGTCAGGCAGACCGGCGAGCTGGGGCAGGTAGCGCCGGATGAACTTGCCCTGCGGGTCGAACTTCTCGCTCTGCGTCACCGGGTTGAAGATGCGGAACCAGGGCTGGGCGTCGCAGCCGCTGGAACTCGCCCACTGCCAGCCGCCGTTGTTGGCCGCGAGGTCGAAGTCGATCAGGTGGTCGGCGAAGTAGCGCTCGCCCCATTGCCAGTGGATGCCCAGGTCCTTCACCAGGAAACTGGCCACCACCATGCGCAGGCGGTTGTGCATGTAGCCGGTCTGGTTGATCTGCGCCATGGCCGCGTCCACCAGCGGGTAGCCGGTGCGGCCCTCGCACCAGGCTGCGAACTGCTCGCGCGCGTGCTTGCCGTGCTCGAAGCGCACGGCGTCGTACTCGGACTTGAATGCCTTGTCCACCACGTGCGGGTGGTTGGCCAGGATCTGGTGGTAGAAGTCGCGCCACACCAGTTCGGACAGCCAGGTGCTGGCGCCGGTGATGCCCTGCAGGTGCATCTGGTAGGCCAGCGAAGCCGCCTGCCGGATGGAGAGCGTGCCAAAGCGCAGGTGGGCGCTGAGGTAACTCGGGCCCTTTACGGCGGGAAAGTTGCGCGCTTCATCGTACCGATCGATGCGTTCGACAAAGTCCTCGAACAGGGCCTGGGCGCCGCTCTCGCCAGTGGGCAGCGCCAGTTGCGCCAGGTTGGTGGACTGAAAGCCCAGATCCGCCAGCGCAGGAGCGGGCCGCGCGAGCTCCTGCGGCCGGGCCGCGAGCGCTCCCGCGTAACGCGCCACCGGATAGGCCTTGAGGTGAAAGGGCGTGAGCGCCTTGAGCCAGGCGTTCTTGTACGGGGTGAACACGCCAAAGGCGTGCCCGGCCTGTGTGAGCACCTCGCGCCGCTCGAAGACCACATGGTCCTTGTGGCTGTGCATGAGAATGCCAGCGTGCGCGAGATCCCCGAACACGCGCGCGTCGCGCGCCAGCGCGGCCGGCTCGTCGTCGTGGTTGGCAAACACCGCCTGCACGCCCAGCTGCTGCGCCAACGCCGGCAGCACCTGCCGGGCCGCCCCCTGCAGAACGATGAGGCCGGCACCGGCCACCCCATGCTCCTGCGCCAGTGCGCGCAGACGCTCGTCCAGTTCGACCAGCGATTCGCGGATGAACTCCACCCGCCGGTCCGCCACCAGGCCACGCTGGCGCAGGTCGTCCAGGATGTCGTCGTCGAACACGAACACGCACCAAACCTGCCGGCAGGTCTTGAGCGCGTGGTAGAGCGCCGCGTTGTCCTGCGCGCGCAGGTCGCGGCGAAACCACATCAGGCCCTTGTCGAAATGGTTCATGAGGCGGAGGCAGGCGTTGCGGCCGGCGTGCGTCGCCCGGCGAGACGGGCGGCTTAAAATCCCGCCATGTCCGCTGATTCTGCCTCCATCAACCTGACCAATCACTTCCTGATTGCGATGCCCGGCCTCAGCGACGAGCTATTCGGCCGCAGCGTGGTGTTCATGTGCGAGCACAGCGAGCGCGGCGCGCTGGGCCTGGTCATCAACAAGCCCAGCGACATCCTCCTGCCCCGACTGTTCGAAAAGGTCGATCTGCCGATGGGCCGCGACGACCTCGCCACGCAGCCGGTCTTCCAGGGCGGCCCGGTACAGACCGAGCGCGGCTTCGTGCTGCACGAGGCCGTCTCGGGCGAGGGCGAATCGGTGTACGCGTCCACGCTGTCCATCCCAGGCGGCCTGGAGATGACCACCTCCAAGGACGTGCTGGAAGCCATGGCCTCGGGCGCAGGTCCGCGCAAGGTCTTCGTCTCGCTGGGCTACGCCTCCTGGGGCCAGGGGCAACTGGAATCCGAAATCACGGAGAACAGCTGGCTCACCGTGCAAGCCGATCCCAGCCTGATCTTCGACGCGCCCGTGGCCGAACGCTACGAACGCGCCATGGCCCTGCTGGGCCTGCAACCCTGGATGCTCTCGCCGGACGCAGGCCATGCCTGACGTCCCGCCGCACTGCCAGTTGTTCCTGGCCTTCGATTTCGGCCTCAAGCGCACTGGCGTGGCCTCGGGCAACCGCCTCACGCGCAGTGCGACGCCGCAAGCCACCATTGCCGCCGAGGGCGACGCGCGTTTTGCCAGGATCGCCGAGCGCCTGAAAGAATGGCAGCCCGATGCGCTCGTGGTCGGCGTGCCCTACCACCCCGACGGCGCCGCCCACGAGAACACCGCGCGCGCGCAGAAGTTCGCGCGCCAGTTGCGTGGGCGCCATGGCCTGCCGGTGTTCGAGGTGGACGAGCGCTACAGCACGACCGAAGCACACAGCCTGGGCGCGAAGGATGCCGATGCGGCGTCCGCCTGCATCATCCTGGAACAGTTTCTGAGGAGCCTGCCTTGAGTTCACCGTCCCCCTTGCCAGACGCCGAAACGCTGTATGCCGAGTTGCTGCGAGGCGTGCGCGCGCTGATGGCCGAGCCAACCCGGCCGCTGGTCCTGGCCGGCATCACCTCGGGTGGAGCCTGGCTGGCCGAGCGCCTGCAGCGCGACCTCGGCCTGAGCGGGCCGGCCGGCGTGATCTCCTCCAGCCTGCACCGCGACGACTTTGCGCAGCGCGGCCTGGCTTCCAGCGCGCAGACCGCCCTGCCCTTTGACGTCAACGGCGCGCACGTGCTGCTGGTCGACGACGTGCTCTACACCGGGCGCACGCTGCGCGCGGTGCTCAACGAACTCTTCGACTACGGTCGGCCCGCCAGCGTGCGGCTGGCCGTGCTGGTCGACCGCGGTGGGCGCGAACTGCCCATCGAAGCCAATGTGTGCGCCGCACGGGTGCAGGTGCCCGATGGCCACTCGCTCGAACTCGCGCGCGACGGCGCCACCGGTCGCCTGAGCTTCGTGCTGGAAAACAAGGAAGCCTGAACGTGTCGCAACGCAACCCCCAGCTCAACAAGAACGGCGAGCTCATCCACCTGCTCTCCACCGAAGGACTCTCGCGCGAAACCCTCACGCAGATCCTGGACACCGCCGCCAACTTCGTGAGCGTGAGCAGCCGCGAGGTGAAGAAGGTGCCCCTGCTGCGCGGCAAGAGCGTATTCAACCTGTTCTTCGAGAACAGCACCCGCACACGCACCACCTTCGAGATCGCCGCCACGCGGCTCTCGGCGGACGTGATCAACCTGGACATCGCGCGCAGTTCCACCGCCAAGGGCGAATCGCTGCTGGACACCATCGCCAACCTCAGCGCCATGGCCGCCGACATCTTCGTCGTGCGCCACAGCGAATCGGGCGCGCCCTACCTGATCGCCCAGCACGTGGCGCCGCACGTGCATGTGGTCAACGCCGGCGACGGGCGCCATGCGCACCCCACGCAGGGCCTGCTCGACATGTACACCATCCGCCACTACAAGAAGGACTTCACGCAGCTCTCGGTGGCCATCGTGGGCGACGTGCTGCATTCGCGTGTGGCGCGCTCCGACATCCACGCCCTCACCACCCTGGGCTGTCCGGACGTGCGGGTGGTCGGTCCGCGCACCCTGGTGCCGGGCGACCTCTCCCATATGGGCGTGCGCGTCTGCCACACGCTGGAGGAAGGCATCAAGGGCTGCGACGTGGTGATCGCGCTGCGGCTGCAGAACGAGCGCATGAGCGGAGCGCTGCTGCCGTCCAGCCAGGAATTCTTCAAAAGCTTCGGCCTCACGACCGAGCGCCTGCGCTGGGCCAAGCCGGACGCCATCGTCATGCACCCCGGCCCGATCAACCGCGGCGTGGAAATCGACTCGGCCGTGGCCGACGGGCCGCAGAGCGTGATCCTGCCGCAAGTCACCTACGGTATCGCGGTGCGCATGGCGGTGATGAGCATCGTCGCGGGAAATGAAGCATGAGGGATGACCCCCACGCTCCGCCGCTTCGCGGGTCGCTGCCCCCCGAGGGGGCTGACCCCGCCTGGGGGCGGCCCGGCGGCGGGGTCCCTGACCCCCACGCTCCGCCGCTGCGCGGGTCGCTGCCTCCCGAGGGGGCTGACCCCGCCTGGGGGCGGCCCGGCGGCGGGGTCGGTGGCCCCCACGCTCCGCCGCTTCGCGGGTCGCTGCCCCCCGAGGGGGCTGACCCCGCCTGGGGGCGGCCCGGCGGCGGGGTCGGTGGCCCCCACGTTGCGCCGCTTCATGGGTCGCTGCCCTCAAGGCGGTCCGGCGATGAAACCTCGCATCACAAGGTAAGCACATGAAGATCCTGATTCAAAACGGGCGGGTGATGGACCCGGCCAGTGGCCGTGACGAACTGGCCGATGTGGCGATTGCCGCCGGGCGCATCATCGCGATCGGCAACGTGGGGGCCGACTTTCATCCCAGCCGCACACTGGATGCGCGGGGCTGCGTGGTGGCGCCGGGCCTGGTGGACCTGGCCGTGCGCCTGCGCGAGCCTGGCCAGGAGCACGCCGGCATGCTGGAGAGCGAGATGGCCGCCGCCGTGGCCGGTGGCGTGACCTCCCTGGTCTGCCCACCGGACACCGACCCCGTGCTGGACGAGCCGGGCCTGGTGGACATGCTCAAGTTCCGCGCCGAAAAGCTGCACCTGGCGCGCGTGTTCCCACTGGGCGCGCTCACGCGCGGCCTGCAGGGCGAGGTGCTCACCGAGATGGCCGAGCTCACCGAGTCGGGCTGCATCGGCTTCGGCCAGGCCGAGGTGCCCATCGTCAACGCCCAGGTGCTGCAGCGGGCGCTGCAGTATGCGGGCACCTTTGGCTACACCGTCTGGCTGCGGCCACAGGACTTCTGGCTCGGCAAGGGCGTGGCCGCCAGCGGCCCGCTGGCCACGCGCCTGGGCCTGGCGGGCGTTCCCGCCGCCGCGGAAACGATCGCGCTGCACACGCTGTTCGAATTGATGCGGGGCGCCCGGGAACCTGCCCACGTGCACCTCTGCCGCGTCAGCAGTGCCGCCGGGCTCGCGCTGGTGCGCCAGGCCAAGGCCGAGGGCCTGCCCGTCACCTGCGACGTGAGCGTGCACAACCTGCACCTGACCGACGTGGACATCGGTTTCTACGACAGCCGCCTGCGCCTGCAGCCGCCGGTGCGCCAGCAACGCGATCGCGACGCCCTGCGCGCCGGCCTGGCCGACGGCACGATCGACGCGCTGGTCTCCGACCACAACCCGGTGGACAGCGATGCCAAGACCCTGCCCTTCGCCGAGGCCGAGCCCGGCGCCACCGCAATCGAACTGCTGCTGGGCCTGGCCTGCAAGTGGGCGCAGCAGGATGGCCTGGGCCTGATGCAGGCGCTCACGGTGCTCACCAGCGGACCACAGGCCGTGCTGGGCGCCAGTCTGGGCACATTGCAAGCCAGCGTGGGCCGCATCGCCGTCGGCGGCGTGGCCGATCTTTGCATCTTCGACGCCAGCACGCCCTGGACGGTGCAGCCCGCTTCGCTGCGCAGCCAGGGCAAACACACGCCCTTTGGCGGCCATGAGCTGCCCGCCAGCGTACGCGCCACGCTGGTGGCCGGACAGCTGGCTTACCAGGCCGCTGAATTCGAGCGGACCGTTCACGCGTGATGAAGGCGCTGCGCGCGCTCTGGCGTGTGGTGCGGGCCACCGCCCACGTCGTGCGCGGGCTGTGGATCATCCGCACCGAGTTCGGCCGCCTGACGCCACCGCAGACCGAACTGCTGGTGCGGGAATGGTCGCGCCAGATGCTGCGCATCATGGGCGTGGAACTGGTGGTGCACGGCACGCCGCAAGCGCAAGGGCCGCTGCTGCAGGTCGCCAACCACATCTCCTGGCTGGATATCCTGGTCATGAACGCGGCGCGGCCCAGCCGCTTCGTCTCCAAGGCGGACGCGCGCCACTGGCCGCTGCTGGGTTCGCTCATCACCGGCGCGGGTACGCTCTACATCGAGCGGGAAAGCCGGCGCGATGCCATGCGCGTGGTGCACCACATGGCCGAACGCCTGCGCGAAGGCGACGTGCTCTCGGTGTTTCCCGAAGGCACGACCAGCGACGGGCGCACCTTGCTGCCCTTCCACGCCAACCTGCTGCAATCCGCCATCTCGGCCAACGCGCCGGTTCAGCCGGTGGCGCTGCGCTTCATCGACAGCCGCCACGGGAGGTTGCACGATGCGCCCGTCTTCGTGGGCGACACCACCCTGCTTGGCTCCATCTGGGCCACCCTGTGCGCCAGCGGCGTGCGGGCAGAGGTGCGCTACGGCGAACCCCAGCATGCCAGCGGCCGGGACCGGCGCGCCTGGGCCACGGACCTGCGCGGCGAAGTGGAGCGGTTGCTGGGCTGAGCGTGCAAGCCCTGCTAAGGCGATTTGGACACAGGCGCCTCACCCTTCTGCAAGCGCCGGTACAGCATCCCACGCGAGACCCCGAGCGCACGGGCGGCTTTGGCGATGTTGCCCTTGCAGGCGGCCAGCGTGGTGTCGATGAGGCGTTGCTCGTGGTCGAGCAGCGTCGCGGGGGCCGCGTGGTCGGGCGCGTCCTCTGGCCCGGGTTCTGGCGAGGTGGCGGGTGCGGGCGCTGAAGGCGATACCGGCACCGAGTGCCGAGGGTCGGCGCCGTCACGGGCCGTGAGGCGGGCCTTGACCCACACGCCCAGCCCGCTGGGGAGGTGCAAGGTGTGCATATGATCGTGGCGGGTCAGCGCAAGCAGTTGTGCCAGCGTGGCACCAAAAGCGTCCTCCACGGCAGGTTGGCCATGGGTACGGCAGCCCGTGAGGCGGCGCGCCACGCCATTGAGCCAGAGCACGCACCCGTCCGCACCAATGCCGGCCAGTGCCTCCATCGGCGTGCCCAGCAGCGCGGGACTGGCCTGGAACTGCAGCACCAGGTGCTCGGTGGACTGCAGTTGCAGCAGGCGGTTCTCGATGGTGGTGGCGTACATGCCCACCAGGGCCGCGGCGTCAAAGGCAAAACGTCCGGCCTCGATGGAGATGTCCAGCACACCCGCAAGCTGGCCATGGATGTCGCGGATGGGCGCGGCCGCACAGTGCACGGTCTGCAGGCACTGGAAAAAATGCTCGGCGCCCGTGACGGTGCAGGCTTCGCCGGTACGCACCACGATGCCTGGCGCATTGGTGCCGATGTGGCTCTCAGCGATGTTCACCCCCACGCGCGACGCGGTCTTGAGCAGCGGCTGCTCGCGCGGAGGCGGCATGTCGGTGGCGTGGATCACCACGCCATGCGCATCGGTCAGCAGCACGCGGCAGTCGGTGCCGCGCAGCGCGGCCTCCATGTGGTGCAGTTCCAGGTTGCCTGCCTGCAGGAGCTGGCGGTTGCGGTTGAGGCTGGCGTGCGCGCGGCTGCGCGAGACCTGCTCAAAACTCACCAGCTTGCGGGGGTCCTGGCGTTCGGACGTGCAGCGCAGCCAGGACTGGATCACCGCCTCGCCCACCAGTCCCGAGGGCCGTGTGCCTTCGTCGAAGAAGCGCTGGCGTGCCAGCGCGGTGCGCTGCTCGGCGGTCTGGAAAAAAAGCTGGCGCGGCGTCAACGCCGGGCTGTCGTCTGGCGCGTGGGGCATGGTTCTGTTGTCTCCAGCGGGCAGTATCCGACCCCTGGGCACGGGCTGTATACGGGTTAGCCCTGCTCCTGCGAGGGGCATGTGTTCCACGCCGGAACACTTTGGCTTCAGGGAAATCCCGAAGGTGAACGCACGCAGGCGGATGCCGAAGATGCCCATGCTGGACCGGGCCTGCGCCCGTCCGGGTTGGCCCCACCACAGGCCCGCGCCACGCGGGCCGTACCAGGAGACAAGAAAGATGAAACCGATCCCGCTTGCCGCGGCGTCCTGCCGCGTGCTTCTCAGCCTGCTGTCTGCGCTGATGCTTGCCGGCACCGCTCAGGCCCAGGCACCTGCCAAAGGCTCGCCGCAGCACATCAAAGCCGCCGTCGGCAAGGTGGATGGCGCCTTCATCCGCGGCAATGCCCGGCAGACGCACGACTGGCCCAGCCATGGCCTGGACTACGCCGAAACGCGGCATTCGAAGCTGAACCAGATCAACGCGGGCAACGTGAAGGAGCTCGGCTTGGTCTGGTCCTACAACCTGGAGTCCACGCGCGGCGTGGAAGCCACGCCGCTGGTGGTCGACGGCATCATGTACGTCACGGCCTCCTGGAGCGTGGTGCACGCGGTGGATGTGCGCACCGGCCAGCGGCTGTGGACCTTCGACCCCCAGGTGCCGCGCGAAGCGGGCTACAAGGGCTGCTGCGACGTGGTCAACCGCGGCGTGGCGCTGTACGAGGGCAAGGTCTTCGTCGCGTCGTACGACGGCCGGCTGATCGCGCTGGACGCGGCCAGCGGCGCCAAGGTGTGGGAGAAGGACACCATCATCGACCGGCGTTTCAGCTACACCATCACCGGCGCGCCACGCGTGTTCAAGGGCAAGGTGATCATCGGCAACGGCGGCGCCGAGTACGGCGTGCGCGGCTACATCACCGCGTACGACGCCAGGACCGGCGACCAGAAGTGGCGCTGGTTCACCGTGCCGGGCGATCCGTCCAAGCCCTTCGAGGACGAGTCCATGGCCCGCGCCGCCAAGACCTGGGACCCGGCCGGCAAGTGGTGGGAAGCCGGCGGCGGTGGCACCGCCTGGGACGCCATGGCCTTCGACCCGGAGCTCAACCTGATGTACGTGGGCACCGGCAACGGCTCGCCCTGGGCACGCAGCAAGCGCAGCCCGGCCGGCGGCGACAACCTGTATCTCGCGTCCATCGTCGCGCTCAACCCCGACACCGGCAAGTACGTCTGGCACTACCAGGAGACCCCGGGCGACAACTGGGACTTCACGTCCACGCAGCCCATGATCCTGGCCGACATCAAGGTCGACAACAAGCCTCGCAAGGTGATCCTGCATGCCCCCAAGAACGGCTTCTTCTTCGTCATCGACCGCACCAACGGCAAGTTCATCTCGGCCAAGAACTTCGTCGATGTGAACTGGGCCAGCGGCTACGACAAGAACGGCCGGCCGATCGAGACGGCCATTGCGCGCACCGCCGACCGGCCGCGCGAGATCATCCCCAGCGCCTTTGGCGCGCGCAACTGGCACTCCATGTCCTACAACCCCGCGACCGGCCTGGCCTACATGCCGGTGCAAAGCGTGCCGCTCACCCTCATGGACAACAAGGACTGGAAGTTCAACGGCGTGCGGCCGGGTGAGCCGCACAGCAACATGGGCTGGAATCTGGCCACCTTCGCCAACGTCGAACCGCCTGCCAGCAAGCCCTTCGGCCGCCTGGTGGCCTGGGACCCGGTGAAGCAGGAGGCGCGCTGGACGCAGGAACAGATCTCTCCGTGGAACGGGGGCACACTGACCACCGCCGGCAACCTGGTCTTCCAGGGCACGGCCGACGGGCGCTTCATCGCCTACAACGCCACCACCGGCGACAAGCTGTGGGAAACGCCCACCGGCACCGGCGTGATCGCCGCGCCCTCCACCTACCTGGTCGATGGCAAGCAGTACGTCTCCATCGCCGTGGGCTGGGGTGGCGTGTACGGTCTGGCCCAGCGCGCCACCGACCGCCAGGGACCCGGCACGGTCTACACCTTCGCCATCGGCGGCAAGGCACAGGCACCCGCCTTCGTGAAAGTGCAGTTGGGCAAGCTGGTCGCTGGTGTGAAGTACGACCCTGCGCATGTGCCCGAAGGCACCGCGCTCTACGTCAGCAACTGCGTGTTCTGCCATGGCGTACCGGGCGTAGACCGTGGCGGCAACATTCCCAACCTGGGCTACATGGACGCGGCCTTCATCGACAACCTCGACAGGTTCGTCTTCAAGGGTCCGGCCATGGCGCGCGGCATGCCGGACTTCACCGGTAAGCTCTCGCCGGACGATGTCCAGAAAATCAAGGCATTCATCCAGGGCACGGCCGATGCCATTCGGCCGAAAGAGTGAGAAGGCCCCCACGCTCCACCGCTGCGCGGGTCGCTGCCCCCCGAGGGGGTGGATGATCCTCCTTGGGGCGGCCCTGCGGTGGATCATGGCCCCCACGCTCCGCCGCTGCGCGGGTCGCTGCCCCCCGAGGGGGTGGATGATCCTCCTTGGGGCGGCCCTGCGGTGGATCATGGCCCCCAAGCTCCACCGCTGCGCGGGTCACGGTTTCCCGAGGGGTCGAAGCCTGCCTTGGGGAGGCCCGGTGGCCGCGTGCTGGCTTGTCTGGGGTGCGTTGATCTTGGGTTGGGCGTGGCCTGCCGGGGCGCAGGAGGTTCCTGCCGGCGCCCTGGCGCCGGTCGTCGTCACGGGCGAGAGCGCCTGGGAACAGGTCTGGCTCGCGCCCGGCTCGGTGGATGTGGTGGATGGCGAAGAGCTGCGCGCCGGGCAGTTGCAGATCAACCTGTCCGAGAGCCTGGGGCGCGTGCCCGGCCTGGTGGTGCGCAACCGCCAGAACTACGCGCAAGATCTGCAGATAGCCTCGCGCGGCTACGGCGCACGGGCGCCGTTCGGCGTGCGCGGCGTGCGTCTCTATGTCGACGGCATACCCGCGAGTGCGCCCGACGGCCAGGGGCAGGCCGCCAACTTCCCCCTGGGCAGCGCCGACCGCATCGAGGTCGTGCGCGGCCCCTTCTCCGCGCTGTACGGCGCATCGGCCGGCGGCGTGATCGCGCTGTACACGCAGGACGGCCTGCCGCAGGGCGAATGGCGCACGGGCATGGCCACCGGCGCCGATGGCCTTTGGCGCCTGTCCTCCCAGCTCAGCGGGCGCACCGGCACGCCCGAGCAGCCCGGCTGGTCCTATGTGCTCGATGCCGGCCGATTTGGCACCGACGGGCAACGACCCCAGTCCGCCGCCATGCGCACCACCATCAACCTGAAGCTGGCGCGCGCGCACGAGGGCGGGCGCAGCGTGATCCTGTTCAACCGGCAGGACAGCCGCGCGCAAGATCCGTTGGGCCTGACCCGCGCCGAGTTCGACACCGACCCGGGCCAGACCACGGCGGCGGCCACGCAGTTCGATACCCGCAAGACGGTGGCGCAAGGCCAGCTCGGCCTGGCCTGGGAACAGTCGCTGGGCGGTGGCCACCGCGTCGAGCTCATGGGGTATGGCGGCCAGCGCAGCGTGCGGCAGTTCCAGGCCATCCCGGTTGGCGCGCAGACGCCACCGGGCAGCGCGGGCGGCGTGATCGACCTGGCGCGCGACTATTGGGGGTGGAACGCGCGCTGGCGACACGACCGTGATCTGGGCACGGGCCGCCTCACCGTGAGCGCCGGTCTGGCCATGGACCGGCAGAGCGAACAGCGGCTGGGCTATGAAAACTTCGTCGGCACCACGCTGGGCGTGCAAGGCCGGCTGCGCCGCGACGAGACCAACCGTGCGGCCACGCTGGACCCCTATGCGCAGGCCGAATGGCGCAGCGAGGCCAGCACCTTCACCGCCGGGCTGCGGCACAGCCGCGTGCGCCTGAGCTCGGCCGACCGCTACATGGTCGCCGGCAATCCCGACGACAGCGGCAGCGTGCGCTTCAACGGCTTCAGCCCGGTGCTGGGGATCCGCCACGCGATCACCCCGCGGTTGCAGGCCTTCGCCAGCCTGGGGCGCAGCCTCGAAACGCCGACGCTCAACGAGGTGGCCTACCGGACTTCCGGTCAGAGCGGTCTCAACCCTTCCCTGGCCGCGGCGCGCGGCCTGAGCGCGGAAACCGGCCTGCGAGGCCGCCATACCTGGGGCACCTGGAGCGCCACACTGTTCGAGACCCGCACGCGCGACGAGATCGTGGTGCTCTCCAACACCGGTGGCCGCTCCACCTTCCAGAACGCCGGCCGCACGCGCCGCCATGGCCTGGAACTCTCGGGCCTGTTCCAGTGGGGCGAGCAGGTCACCCTCACGCCGGCCTACACCTGGATGGACGCGCGCTACCGCGACGGCTTTCTCACCTGCACCGCCACGCCGTGCGCGGCACCCAACACGCCCGTGGCCGCGGGCAACCGCATGCCCGGCCTGGCACGGCAGCAGGCCTGGCTGCAACTGGCCTGGACACCTGGCTGGGCCGGCAGCGTGTTCACCCTGGAAGCGGTGCACACCGGCCGCATGGCGGTGAACGACCGCAACACCGACTTCACCGAGCCGGCCACGCTGTTCCATGCCGGGGTGCGTTTCGAACAGCAGCGCGGCGAATGGACCTGGCGGCAGTTCCTGCGGATCGACAACCTGACCGACCGCAGCCACGCCGGTTCGGTGATCGTCAACGAAGGCAATGGTCGGTACTTCGAGCCCGGTGGCCGCAGAGCGGTGTTCGTCGGCGTGGAGGTGGTCCGGCGCGGGTTTTGATCCCTCGCCGCCCAGTGGTGCTCCTTCCGGACTACACCTCTACCTTGGCGTAGTGGCCGATCAAGGCCAGCAGTTCGTCTTCCGAGTACGGCTTGCCCAGGTAGTGGTCCACACCCAGTTCGCGCGCATGCTCGCGGTGCTTCTCCGCAATGCGCGAGGTGATCATGATCACCGGCAGGTCGGAGAGCCGCACGTCGCTGCGGATGTTGCGCACCAGATCGAAACCGTCCATGCGCGGCATCTCGATGTCCGACAGCACAACCGCTGGCCGCTCCATCTGCAGCTTCTCCAGCGCCTGCAGGCCGTCGGCGGCCAGCACGACACGGTAGCCCTCACGCTGCAGCAGACGTTGGGTCACGCGGCGGACGGTGATGGAATCGTCGACCACCAGCACCAGGGGTACGGTGCTGACGTCGAGTTCCCCGCTGGTCTCCGTCGCCAGCGAGGACGCGCTGGCATGGCGCTGCTGGCTGGCGATCCAGGCCGGCACCTGGCCGCCGTAGACGGTGGCCAGCGCCACCGGGTTGTAGATCAGCACCACCGCACCCGAGGCCAGCACCGACATGCCGGCCAGGCCTGGCAGGCGCGAGAGCTGAGAGCCCAGGTTCTTCACCACCACTTCCTGGTTGCCCAGCACCTCGTCCACGTGCAGGGCCACGCGTTGTGCGGCGCTTCGGAAGATCACCACCGGCTGGGTGCGTCCGTGGGTTTCCTGCGAGGCCGGTGAGGACTGCAGCAGGGCGCCAGCCCAGTAGAAGGGCACGTCCTCGCCACCCAGGTTGAGGGCACCGCTGGCATAGGCGCGGCCCAGGTCTTCGTTGCCAATGCGGCGCACCACCTCCACCAGGTTGGACGGCACGCCCACGGTGAGCGCACCGGCGCGCAGCATCACCACCTGGGTGACGGCGGTGGTCAATGGGAGCACGAGGGTGAACTTCGCGCCCTCGCCACGTTTGCTTTCGATCTCGACGCGGCCGCCCAAGGCCACCACGTCGTTGCGCACCACGTCCATGCCAATGCCACGGCCCGCCAGTTCGGACACTTCCCGCGCGGTGCTGATGCCAGGCTCGAACACCAGGTGCGCGGCTTCATCGTCGCCCAGCGCGGTGCCCGGTGCCACCAGACCCAGGGTCTGCGCCTTGTCGCGCAGGCGGTCCAGGTCCAGGCCGGCACCGTCGTCGGAAAACACCACGGAGACGTCGTTGAGCTCCTGCACCAGGCGGATCTCGATCTGGCCTTCGGCCGGCTTCTCGGCCTGTTGCCGCACGTCGGGCGCCTCGATGCCGTGCACCACGCTGTTGCGCAGCAGGTGCTCGAACGCAGCGGTCATGCGATCGAGCACGCCACGGTCCATTTCGATGTTGCCGCCCGTGATGTCCAGGCGCACCTGCTTGCCGGTTTCCTTGGACGCCTGCCGCACCACCCGGTAGAGGCGCTCGGAGATGCCTTCAAACTCCACCATGCGCGTGCGCAGCAGGTCGCGCTGCAGTTCGCGCGTTTGCCGCGCCTGGGCCACCAGGCTGTCTTCCGTGGCTTCCACGGCGCGCTGCAGGTTGCGCTGCACGGTGGCCACGTCGTTCACCGACTCGGCCATCATGCGGGTGAGTTCCTGCACGCGCGTGAAGCGGTCGAATTCCAGCGGGTCGAACGACTGGTCGGCATCGCGCGCCTGGGCCAGGCGCGACTGCATCTGCGTCTCGGCCTGCAGCTCGATGTCGCGCAGTTGCTGGCGCAGGCGGTCGAGGTTGCCCGTGAGGTCCTTGAGCGAGCCGCGCAGCGTGACGAGTTCGGCCTCCATGCGCGAGCGGGTGATCATGACCTCGCCGGTCTGGTTGACCAGCCGGTCGAGCAGTTCCGGGCGCACGCGCACCGCCGCACCGGCGCGGATCTGGACGGGCGTCGGGGCCTGCGGCAGTTGCAGTCCGCTCAGGCCGGCCGGGCTGGCGTCGGCGATGGCCGGGCTCTCGGCTGCGGGCGCGGGCACCTCTTCATCCAACAAGGGAGCCGCAGTGGGTGCGCCCAACTGCTCGGGGGTGGTTTGCACCACGTCCTGCGCGGGATGGGCGTCCGCATGGCGCAGCACCTCGAAGCGCGCGCTGATCGCGTCGAAAGCGGTCTGCAGCGGTTCCAGGTCGGCGCTGCGCTGCACGTCCGACCCCAGCCGCTCGGCCGTGGTCTCCATGCGGTGCGCCATCTCACCCAGGCGCAGGGCACCCGCCAAGCGGGCACTGCCCTTGAGCGTGTGCAGGTTGCGCAGCACCTCGGCACGGGCGCTGCCGTTGTCGGGCCGCGCCACCCATTGCCGCAATGCCCCCGCGAGTTGCGGCAGCAGTTCCATCGCCTCTTCGGCAAAGATCGGGAACAGGTCGACGTCGATGGTGTCGACGACGTCAATGTCGTCGTCGATGTCCTGCACCGGTGCGCTCGGCGCTCGCTCGGCATCGGGCTGTGGCGCAATGAAGGGTTCCAGCAGTTCACCGTGGCTGGTGGTGGCTTCGAAACCGGTGAGCGGCAGCACCGGCGACACCGCTTCGGCCACCGCAGTGTCCTCGACCTCGGGGACCGGCGCTTCGGCGACGATCGCCGCAGGCGGCTCGTGCACCACCCGGTGCAGGGCCTCCAGCAGTTCGGCGTGCGGCTCCTTGAGGAAGCCGGCCGCGAACTGGTGCAGCAGGCGGCGAATGTCATCGGCCGCCTGCACGAAGAGTTGCGCCTGCTCGGGCGTGGCCGCATGGCCTTCCTGCTGGTGCAGCGCCACGGTTTCGATGGCGTGCTCCAACGCGCGCGCGATCTGCGACAGCGGATCGAAGCCGACGGTGGCCGAACTGCCGGCCAGCGAATGCGCCAGAGCCTCGGCCTGTTCGGGCACCGGCTCATGGTGTTCCAGCGCCCACTCGCCCAGCACGGTGTTGAGGCGACGCGACCATTCGTCGGCCTCGTTGAGGTAGACGTTGTAGAGCTTGTGTGCGATGCGCAGCGGCCCGATGACGCGCGTCTGGTCGTCGGGCATGGCCTCCGCCTCCAGTGGCGCGGGGGCCGAGACCTGCGGCTCGCCGGCCTCCGGCAGCAGGGACTCGGCGGTCAGCGCTGGCGCCACCTCGGGCTCGGCGGCCACCGGCTCGGGCTCGGGTTCGGGCACAGCCGCTTCCATCTCCTGCGGCACCGGTGCGGGCGCTTCGGCGGGCGCGCTGGCCAGAAGGTCGAAGTCGATGTCGGCCAGCAGGGGCGGCGCCTCGGAACTCGGCGCTGCAACCGCCGGTTCTTCCGGCAGGAACTGCAGATCGGTCGGCGGGAAATCGGCGACCTCGGGCCATTCGCCCACAGACTCCTGCACCACCGGCTCGGGCACCGCCGCTTCGGCCTCGGGCAAAGCCGGCGCAGGCTGGGCCAGTGCATCCAGGTCGAAGCTGAAGTCGGGCTCCACGGCTTGCGTGGGTGCGACGGCCTCGGGCATTGCCTCGGGCAGGGAGACCTCGGATTCGGGCTGGGGTTCGAGGTCGAACACCAGATCGGGCACGCCGGGCGGCCCATCCTCGGCGGGCACGGCATCGTCGGGAACCTCCGCCAGCCCCTGGGGCGGCAAGGCCAGCGGCAGGTACTGGCCCTGCTCGCGCAGGACCTCGGCGCTGGCCCGGAAAGGCTGCGAGCGCCAGGCCTCGGCACGCCGGGCCGCGATGTCGCCCACCCAGCGGCCGAAGGCCTGCATGGCCTCGCCAGCCAGCGTCAGCAGCGGTGGATGGGCCGAACGCTGTTCGGCCAGCACGGTGTTGAGCAGTTGCTCCATCGCCCACGCGGCTTCACCGAACTCGTCCAGCCCGACCATGCGGGAACTGCCCTTGAGGGTGTGGAAAGCTCGGCGCAGCGTGGTGAGGTATTCGAGGTCGCCCGCATGCTCCTGCAGGTGCGAGACCGCGTCCAGGCCATTGGCCACCACCTCGCGCGCCTCCTCCAGGAAGATGTCGAGCAGGTCGTCTTCGTCGTTGTCTTCGGCCGCAAGCGCTGCGGGCTGCGGTTCGGCCGGCACCAGCGGAGCGGTCTCCGTCAGGCCCACCAGCGCCTGCGCTCCGGCGGCCGCGTTGTGGCTGACCACCGCCTCGGCGGCTTCGCGCGCGGCGCGCGCCACGCCGGACTGTTCCGCGAGCGACGCCTGTTCGGCCAGCGAGTCGAGCTGCAGGCTGAGGTCGGCCAGGCTGGCGCCACCTTGCACACTTTCCACCACGCGCGCCACGCCATCGCTGATCGCCCGCGCGTCGGCGTGCGAAGGCGGTGGCAGCGGCCGGGCACCCTCGGAGCGGCCCATGAGTGGCAGCAGTTCGCCCTTTTCCTCATCGAACACGAACAGCTTGCGGGCCAGCGCGGGCTGGTAGTTGAGCATGTCCACCAGGAAGCTCAAGGCACTGAGGTTGTTGCCCAGTTGCTGGAAGGTGCCGGCCTCGCGGGCCATGGCTTCATCCACTTCGGTGTCGAGGATCTGGTCCACCGTGTTGCGCATGCGCGCCACGGTGTGTTCGGCCTGCTCCAGGCCCAGCACGGACAGCACACCACGCATCTGGGCCAGTTGCGAAACGGCGACGTGCAGGCCTGCCTTTTCCTGTGGCGCGCGGAAGAACTGGTCGAGCGACTTCTCCACTTCGCCCAGCGACACCTTGAGCTCGCCCACCACGCTGCCCATGGTCTGGCGGTCGCTCACGCGGCGGTAGAGCTGCTCCATCCAGGCATCCAGCGGGCGCGCGTGCTCGCCGGCCAGCACGCCCTCCAGGCGTTCGGCCAGGGCCTGGGTGCGCTCGGTAAGTTCCGGTGCGCTGGGGTCGAAGTCCTCGAAGGCGGCTTCCAGGTACAGCGTGGTGGTGGCCACCTCCATCGCCAGTTCCGGGCTCACGCCGGCGGCTTCGTGCACCGCGTGGTCCGCGGCCTTCACCAGCGCCTGCGCCAGGCGCGTGCTGGCCGGATGCAGCTTGAGCAGCGAGTCGCCGATCAGACTGAACTGGTCGGTCACCTGGCGCGCGCGCGTGGTGTCCCCGCCGGAGAAAAGCGACCACACCTCCTTGGCGGCGTGGATGCGCTTGCGCGCCTGCGCCAGCACCGCCGGGTCGTAGCGGCCCAGCGTGGCCTGGTGGTAGTCCACCGCCGGTTGTTGTCCGAGGCCGAAGGCCTGGCGCACCGCCGTCAGATGCGGCGCCGCCTCGGCCGTGGCGCCATGGGCCTGGGCGCAGAAGAAAAGCAGGTCGTGCAGCAGCGTCTCCGATACCTGGCTCTTGCCCTGGGCCAGGCCCGCGAACTGCAGCAGGATGCGCGAGGCCGCGCGCTTGACGTAGAGGTCGGACGGCAACAGCCGCTGCGCCACGCTCTCGAAATGGGCGGCGCAGACGCGCCAGAAGGTGCGCACGCGCGCGTCGTCCGCCCCGGCGCTCAGGCCAGCGCTGAGCTTGGCCAGTTGCTGCGCAGCGGCCGGACTCTGGGTTTTGACCACCAGCAGCACCAGCCGGTCGAACAGCGAGCGCATGGCCGGATTGCCCTGCAGCGGCGCCACGTCGGCGGGCGCGCCCACGTCGATACCGCGGTGCTCGAACGGCCAGAGGTCGGCGGGGTGCACGCGCTCGGCCGCGGCCAGTTCCTGCACCTCGCGGTACTGCGCGAACAGGGCCACCGGCTGCACCGGCTTGTTGTTGAGCACCGCCTCCAGGTACTCGACCATCGCGAAGCTCGCGCGCTCGACCTTGGCGGCCGCATCCTCGGTGCAGGTGTTGGGACGCTGCACAAAACGCTGCACCGCCGCCTCCATGGCACGCAGCACCTGGGCTGGCGCGCCCAGGCCCACCATCTCCAGCGCACCCACGGCCTGGTGCAACTGCTGGCGAGCCAGGCGCAGGGAACCGGGGTCGACCGCCTCAAGGTCGTTGTGGCGCGACTGCTCGGTCTCGCGCACGAAGCGTCTGATGGCCTTGTTGGCCCCATCGAGGGACTTGCGCAGTTCATCGAAAACCCAGGCCAGCGGCCCGAGGTCGGCGACCGTGTCCATCGGCTGGCTGTCGGTCTCGGCGGCGTTGTCGAACATGGTCATCCCGGGTCTGGTCCTAAGGGGCGTCAGGCAATCTTGAACCGCGCCACCGACTGACGCAGTTCCTCGGCCATGGCCGAGAGTTCACGCACCTGCTGCGCTGTGGAACGTGTGCCTTCGCCGGTCTGTTCGGTCACCGCGAAGATGTGCTGGATGTTGCCGGCCACCTCGTTGGCCGAATCGGCCTCGCGGGACGCGGCGGCGGAGATCTGTTCAATCAGGTCGGCCAGGCGTCGCGACACGCGGTCGATCTCGGAGAGCGCCGTACCGGCGTTGTCCGACAGCTTGGCCCCCTCGACCACACCCTGCGTGGAGCGCTCCATGGCGGCCACCGCATCCTGCGTATCGGTCTGAATGGCCTTCACCAGCGCGGCGATCTGGCGCGTGGCGTCGGCAGAACGCTCGGCCAGGCGCTGCACTTCTTCCGCCACCACCGAGAAGCCCCGGCCCGCTTCACCGGCGGACGCGGCCTGGATGGCGGCATTGAGGGCGAGCACGTTGGTCTGCTCGGTAATGTCCGAGATCAGCTCCGTGATTTCACCGATCTCCTGCGAAGACTCACCCAGCCGCTTGATGCGCTTGGACGTCTCCTGGATCTGGTCGCGGATCGCGTTCATGCCGCCGATGGCGTTCTGCACCGCCTGCAGGCCGGATTCGGCGGCCTGCAGAGAGGCGCGGGCCACCGAGGCCGACTCCTGCGCCTGGCCGGACACCTGGTTGATGCGCTGCGCCATGTCCAGCACCGACTGGCCGGTTTCGCGGATCTCGCGCAGCTGTTCGGTGGACGCGGCGAGCAGTTCCGTGGACGTGCTTTCCACCGCCGACGTGGTCTGTGCCACGCGGGTGGCCGTGGCCTGCACGTTGCCCACCAGCGAACGCAGTTCCTCCACCGTGTAGTTCACCGAGTCGGCGATGGCGCCGGTGATGTCCTCGGTCACCGTGGCTTCCTGCGTGAGGTCGCCTTCAGCCACCGTCTGGAGTTCGTTCATGAGCCGCAGAATGGCCGCCTGGTTCGCGTCGTTGACCCGCTTGGCGTCCTGCTGCTGCGCCTCGGCGGCCAGACGCTGGTTTTCAGCGGCCGCCTGGCGCTGGCGGCTGTCCTGCAGTTGCACATAAGCCAGGCCCGCGGCGCACAGCAGCGCGAACAGCGCCGAGAGAGCCAGCGCAAGCACCTCGCCGCCACCGAGACCGGAACGGGAGGACAGTTCGCTCTGCAGCTTCTCCAGACCCAGGCGCAACGGTTCGCTGTCGGCAACGATGCCGGCCTGCGCCTCGCGCGCAGCCACCAGGCCTTGCAGGTTGCCCAGGATGGCGCCAGCCTCCACGCGGGTCTCTTCGTAGAGCTTGAGCAGGGACTCCAGGCGCTCGCGCACCTGCGCGTCCGACGCCGCGCGCAGGCGCAGCTCGTCGCTGCCCTTGAGCAGGCCCTCGGCAATCTCCTTGAACGAGTTCAGGTCCTTGCCCAGCAGGAACACCGCCTCCGGGCTCACGCCTTCCATGGTCAGGAATTCGTTGGCCGACTTGCCGATGCGCTGCGTGAGCATCACGAGCTGGCCCGATGCGGAGATCTCCGCCGCCGGCGCGTTCTGCTGCAGCTTGAGCGAGGACACTGTCTCGGCGATCTCCAGCAGGTCCGAGGACTGGCGGTTGATGGTGCGCAGCGCGTTGCCCACCTGGGTCAGGGTGTTCTGCTGCGCCAGCACGGTCGAGGCGTTGCGCTCGGCCTGCTCGATGCGGGGCATCAACTCGTCGAGGCCCGCGGCGTACTGGGGCGCGAGCGCATCGAGCGCCATGTCCGTATCGCCCTGCTTGAGGCCGCGCGCCGTGCGGACCAGCACGTCCGAGCTTTCGCGGACTTCCGGGAAGGCTGAGGCGCTGCCCACCAGCGCCTGCGACACGCTCTTGGCCAGCCGCTGCGACTGCATCAGCGCCTGGCCGCTGGCGGCCACCTGCTGACCGACACGCTCGGTCTGGCTGAGGGCAAACAGCGTCACCGAACCGAGCACCACCAGGCCGAACGCCAGCAGCACGGCCAGCGTGCGCTGGTGCTGCTCGGCCGGACGGCGGCCCAGCAGCGGCACGGACACCAGGCCCGCGGCGCCATCCGATCCGTCGTCGTCGTCCTCGGTGCTGGCGCCGCCGAGGAAACCGTCGTTCGAGATGACCGGTGCCAGACGCGCCGCCGCCAACTCCGCGACCTCCTGATCGGAGGCGAGCGCGAGATCGGGGTCGTCACCGGCCTTCTTCTTGAAGAGACCTTGGAATCGATCAAGCATGGCCATGTGTTTCAACCTTCCAACAGAAAACGTAACGACAGAAAGCGCCTCGTCGCACCGAGGGCCTGAACCATCAGGCCGCGATCGCGAGGAACTCGGGTTCGGCCACCAGGGCCTGCAGGTCCAGTTCCTGCCAGGACTGTCCTTGCAGGTCCACCAGCGAACGGGTGAAGTAGCCCGGCGCGCCCGGTGGGCTGGCGCCAACGGCATGGAACATGGCGGGGTTGCGCAAACCCAGCAGGCGATCGATCCAGATCACCGCATTGATGCCCAGTGCGGCGTGCAGGCTGACCAGACGCGATTCGGAGGTGACGCGTTCCGCCCCGGAGACGGGCCGCTCGCTCCCCAGGGCCCCGGCCACCAGTCCCGCCAGGTCGACCACGCCATGCAAGCCGCCGCGCAGGCTGGCCACCCCGGCGTACCAGGGTTTGGTGTAGGGCACCCGCTGCACGGGGAACCAGGGAAAGATCTCACCGGACTGCACCAGCGGAAGCAGGTACCGCTGGCCTGCGGCCTCCACCGCGAGCCAGGTTGCCGTGACGGCTTCGGTCTTGGCGACCGTCAAGCGCTGGGCCAATCGTTCCTGGAGCTCCTTGAGGGACTGACGGTTGGCCATTAGGGTCTGTTCAGAACAAGGCAGCCTTCAGCCGAGCGCCCGGATCTTGGACAGCAGCTCTTCCGCGTTGACCGGCTTGGTGACGTAGTCGCGCGCGCCCTGGCGCATGCCCCATACACGGTCGGTCTCCAGGTTCTTGCTGGTGCACATGACGATCGGAATACTCGAGAACTGCGGGTCCCGCGTGATGGCACGCGTGAGCTGAAAACCATTCTGACCGGGCATCACCACGTCCATCAGGATCAAGTCGGGCTTTTCCTCCCCGATCCGACGAAAGGCCTCGTCCGCATTCTCAGCGGTGCGCACGGTGTAGCCGTTTTTTCCCAGCAGGTCGGAGAGCACCATCAGTTCGGTCTTGGAGTCATCGACCACGAGGATCTTGCGAATGGGCATCTCAGTGCTCCGTAGAGGAAGAAACGGCCGGGGCGGCACCGAACTGCTGCACGGCCTGCAGAAGCTGGTCTTTGGTGAAAGGCTTGGTGAGGTAGTCCTGCGAGCCGACCATGCGGCCGCGCGCCTTGTCGAAAACACCGTCCTTGGAGGAGAGCATCACAACCGGGATGCTGGCAAAGCGCAGGTTGCGCTTGATGATCGCGCAGGTCTGGTAGCCGTCCAGGCGCGGCATGAGGATGTCGCAGAACACCAGGTCGGGCTGGTAGTCGTTGATCTTGGCCAGGGCATCGAAGCCGTCGTCGGCCAGCAGGACCTCGTGGCCCCCCTGCTTGAGGAAAATCTCGGCGCTTCGGCGAATGGTGTTGCTGTCGTCAACCACCAGGACTTTCAGGGCAGGTGCTGTGCTCACGGTTCACTGGCTCCAGATGAAGGACAGGGGGCAAGGGCAGGATCGACCACATCGACTCGGCCCCTTACAAGACCGGCAGAAACCTCAAGCGGGCATCAGATCTGCACCATCTCGAAGTCTTCCTTGCGTGCACCGCACTCGGGGCAGGTCCAGTTCATCGGTACTTCAGCCCAGGGTGTGCCGGGTGCGACGCCGTGGTCCGGCGCACCCGCCGCCTCGTCGTAGATCCACCCGCAGATCAGGCACATCCAAGTCTTGGATTCGGTCATGGTTATAGGAGGCATTGTCTTAGAATGCAAGCATTGTATCGAGCGATGTTTACCGCTCCACAGGCCGTTCAGGCCGGCTGTCGATCACCTCTGCCACGCGGCATGATGTGCGGCCCGAACGGGCTCCGCGCCCACCCGATCCCCCTCCCCTTCCATGCCCGATACACCCGAATCCCGCACCGCCCCCCCGACCGAGGCGCCTGGCGAATCCTCACTGCCCTGCGTGATGGTCTTCAACGCCAGCGACCCCAGCGGCGCGGGTGGGCTGAGCGCGGACATCACGGCCATGTCCAGCGCATCGGCGCACGTGCTGCCGGTGGTCACTGGCGCCTACGTGCGCGACACCTCCGAGGTACACGACCACCTGCCCTTTGACGAGGAGGCCGTGGCCGACCAGGCGCGCTGCGCGCTGGAGGACATGCCGGTGCAGGCCTTCAAGGTCGGCTTCGTCGGCAGCCCGGAAAACCTGAGCACCATCGCCGGCATCACGAGTGACTACGCCGAGGTACCGGTGATCACCTACATGCCGGACCTGTCCTGGTGGGACGAGGTGGAGATCGAGACCTACCTCGACGCCTGCGTGGAACTGCTGCTGCCGCAGACCACGGTGCTGGTGGGCAACCACAGCACGCTCTCGCGCTGGCTGCTGCCGGAGTGGGAGGGCGACCGTCCGCCGAGCGCGCGCGAGGTGGCGCGCGCCGCCGCCGTGCACGGCGTGCCTTACACGCTGGTCACCGGCTTCAATGCCGCCGACCAGCACCTGGAGAGCCATCTCGCGTCACCGGAAACGGTGCTGGCGACGGCACGCTACGAACGCTTCGAGGCCACCTTCAGCGGCGCGGGCGACACGCTCTCGGCCGCCCTGTGCGCACTCATCGCCGGTGGCCAGGACCTGCAGACCGCCTGCGCCGAGGCCCTGACCTACCTGGACCAATGCCTGGACGCCGGCTTCCAGCCCGGCATGGGTCACGCCGTGCCGGACCGCCTGTTCTGGGCCCATGAAGACGAAGCCGCGGGCACCGATGGCGAGGACCAGACCGACAGCACGCTCGACGCCGACGACTTTCCCCTGGACACCACCCGACACTGAACACCCATGACCGACCGCAACCAGCAACTCTTTGACCGTGCCAGGGCCCTGATTCCCGGTGGCGTGAACTCGCCGGTGCGCGCATTCCGCGCCGTTGGCGGCACGCCGCGCTTCGTGCAGCGCGCCCAGGGCGCCCACTTCTGGGACGCCAACGGCCAGCGCTACATCGACTACATCGGCTCCTGGGGCCCGATGATCCTGGGCCATGGCCACCCCGCAGTGGTGGAAGCGGTCCAGCAGGCGGTGCTCGAAGGACTGTCCTACGGCGCGCCGACCGAACGCGAGGTCGAGCTGGCCGAGGCCATCGTCGAGCTGGTGCCCAGCATCGAGATGGTGCGCCTGGTGAGTTCGGGCACCGAGGCGGGCATGAGCACCATCCGGCTCGCGCGCGGGGCCACGGGCCGCAAGAAGATCATCAAGTTCGAAGGCTGCTACCACGGCCATGCCGACGCATTGCTGGTCAAGGCGGGCTCGGGCCTGGCCACCTTCGGCAACCCCACCAGCGCGGGCGTGCCGCCCGAGGTGGTGCAGCACACGCTGGTGCTGGAGTACAACAATGTGGCGCAACTCGAGGCCGCGTTCGCCGAGCACGGCGCCGACATCGCCTGTCTGATCATCGAGCCGATCGCGGGCAACATGAACTTCGTGCGCGCCTCGGTGCCCTTCATGAAGCGCTGCCGCGAGCTGTGCACGCAGCACGGCGCCCTGCTGGCCTTTGACGAAGTGATGACGGGCTTTCGTGTTGCCCTCGGTGGCGCGCAAAGCGTGTACGCCAGGCTGATCCCGGGTTTCGAGCCGGACATGACGGTGATGGGCAAGGTGATTGGTGGCGGCATGCCGCTGGCGGCCTTCGGTGCCAAGCGCGCGGTCATGGAGCACCTCGCACCTCTGGGCCCGGTTTACCAGGCCGGTACGCTGTCGGGCAACCCGGTGGCCACGGCCTGTGGCCTGGCCACCCTGCGCGAGATCCGCAAACCCGGCTTCTACGAGGCGCTCTCGGCCACCACACGCTCGCTGGTCGAAGGCCTCAGCCGCGTGGCGGCAGAAGAAGGTGTGACGCTGTGCGGCGACAGCGAGGGGGGCATGTTCGGCTTCTTCCTGCTCGACGAATTGCCGCAGAACTACGCGCGTGTCCTCACCACCGACGGCGCCCGCTTCAACAGCCTCTTCCATGGCCTGCTGGAGCGCGGCGTCTACATCGCCCCGGCCCTGTACGAAGCCGGGTTCGTGAGCGCGGCCCACACGGCGCAGGACGTCGAGGACACCCTGGCCGCGGCGCGCGAGGCGTTCCGCCGGCTGCCGCGCTGAGGCCGGGGCGGGCGTTCCTCAGCGAGACTGCTTCACCACATCGATCAGGGCCGAATTGGTGTCGGCCAGCAACTGCGTGGTGATGGCGCTGTAGCGCCCCGGGTCCGCATGGATCTCGATGTCCTTGCGCGAGAAGCTCTGGCCGCTGAGCACGCCCGAGAGGAAGCCGATGGCGTTGACCGACGAATCGGTCACGTCCTTGCTCACGCCATAGGCCTGTTCCGAGAACACCGCCTGCCCCAGTTTGACGCTGCTGATGGCATTCGGGCAGTAGCCCACGCAGCGGCTGCCCGACAGCGTCGTGTAGCTGATGCCGCTGCCGGTGCGCACCGACAGGCCCTGCCCCATCGCCACCTCGGCGTTGCCGCCCTTGACCATCGAGCGCCCGCTGCTGGAAGCGTTGAGGAAGTCCACGTAATAGGTCACGTGCATCACGCCGGCTTCCTGTTCCTTGATCAGGTCGGGAAAGACGCGGATCGGGCTCGCCGTGTCAAAACCGGAGAAGCCCGAGGCCACGCCAGCATCGCCCGGGAACAGGGTGAGCTTGGTGCCGCTGGCCGCCACCATGAGCACGTCGCCGGTGGTTGACGAGTCCAGCGCCGCCGGATTGGGCACGCTGGAGAGGCGCGCGTAGGCGGGCGATGAACCCAGGGCCGTGGGCTCGACCACCGTCAGCCCCGAGGCCCTGAGCTTGCGCACGAAATCGGCGTAGGCGGCATCGACAATGGCCTGGTACACGCGCGGCTCCACGCCCAGGAGCTTGCCCTTCATCTGGGCGGACGCGGTATTGGCACTGAACAGCGCGCTGCTCTGCGCGGACGCCTTCACCGACTGGTTGAAGGCCACGCGGAACGAGGCCAGCACCACCTTGTTCTCGCCCTTGATGGAACTGGTGCCCGAGCTCTCCACATTGCCCAGCGGCACACCGAACGCGCCTCGCGCCACGGCGGGCTGGCCGCTGCCGCCGGTGGCCACGCAGCCTGAAAGCATCAAGGCGCCAAGCGCCACGGAAAGAAGAACGTGCGAACGGGGAAAACAGGGCATGGTCGGGGACTCCGGAAGACGGGACAGACAAGACTGTCCCGATTCTTCGCAGGCCCACGAAAGGCGCCTACCCCGCGTTCAGGGGGTTGGTTGCGCGCCCCGCGCGCAATCGGTCACGAAGGCGCTGTCTTCTTCAGTGCCGGAAGTGGCGCACGCCGGAATAGACCATCACCACGCCGCGCTCGTCGGCCGCGTCGATGACCTCCTGGTCGCGCATGGAACCACCCGGCTGGATGACGCAGGTCGCACCGGCGTCGACCACCACGTCCAGTCCGTCGCGGAACGGGAAGAAGGCGTCGCTGGCCACCGCCGTGCCCTGCAGCGAAAGCTGGGCATGGCCCGCCTTGATGCTGGCGATGCGCGCCGAGTCCAGCCGGCTCATCTGCCCCGCCCCCACGCCCATGGTCATGCCGTCCTTGCAGAAGACGATGGCGTTGGATTTGACGAACTTGGCGACCTTCCAGGCGAACAGCAGGTCTTCGATCTGCTGCGCCGTGGGCTGCAGCTTCGTCACCACCTTGAGGTCCTCGCGGCGCAGCACGTGGTTGTCGGCACTTTGGATCAGCAGGCCCGAGCCGATGCGCTTGACGTCGCTCAGGTTCAGGCCCTTGTCCCATGCGGTGGGCCCGCCCGGCGGCAGCGCGATCTCCAGCACGCGCACATTCACCTTGGCCTTGAAGACCGCCAGCGCCTCGTCGCTGTAGCCCGGCGCCATCAGCACCTCGACGAACTGCTTGCTCACCGCTTCGGCAGCGGCCTTGTCCAGCGGACGGTTGAACGCGATGATGCCGCCGAAGGCGCTGGTGGGATCGGTCTGGAAAGCCTTGGCATAGGCCTCGTGGGCGTCCTTGCCCACGGCCACGCCGCAGGGGTTGGCGTGCTTGACGATCACGCAGGCCGGCGTGTCAAAGCTCTTCACGCATTCCCAGGCGGCATCGGCGTCGGCGATGTTGTTGTAGCTCAGTTCCTTGCCTTGCAACTGGCGGGCCGTTACCAGCGAACCGGGCGCCGGCCACAGGTCGCGGTAGAAGGCGGCCGTCTGGTGCGGGTTCTCGCCGTAGCGCAGGTCCTGCAGCTTGACGAAGCGGCCATTGGACTGGCCCGGGTACTCGCTGCGGCGCGGCACGCTGGCGGACTCGTCGAACTCGATCGAGGACAGGTAGTCGCTGATCGCGGCGTCGTAGTTGCTGATGCGGTTGAAGGCAGCGACCGACAGCGCGAACCGCGTCTTCAAGGACAGCCGGCCCTGGTGCCGGAGCTCCTCGACCACGCCGGCGTACTGCGAGGCATCGGTCAGCACCGCCACGTCCTTCCAGTTCTTGGCAGCGCTGCGCACCATGGCGGGCCCGCCGATGTCGATGTTCTCGATCGCGTCCTCCAGCGTGCAGCCGGCCTTGGCCACCGTGGCCTCGAACGGATAGAGGTTGACGACCAGCAGGTCGATGGTGGCGATGCCGTGGGCTTCGAGCGCCGCCATGTGTTCGGGCAGGTCGCGGCGCGCCAGCAGGCCGCCGTGCACCTTGGGATGCAGGGTCTTCACGCGGCCATCGAGCATCTCGGGGAAACCGGTGACCTCGGCCACTTCGGTCACGGGCAGCCCCTGCTCGGCCAGCAGCTTGGCGGTACCGCCGGTGGAAATCAGGGCCACACCCAACTGATGCAGGGACTGGGCCAGTTCGACGATGCCGGTCTTGTCGGAAACGGAGATGAGTGCGCGCATGGGGTTCGGAGGTTGAGCGTTGGATGTTGGGTATTGGACGTTGAGCGAGGAAGACACGCTGAACGCCGAACGCCCAACGCGCCACCTCTGTCAGAGCAATTGGTGTTCGACGAGCTTCTTGCGCAGGGTGTTGCGGTTCAGGCCCAGCCACTGCGCGGCGCGCGACTGGTTGTGCTGGGCCTGTTCCATCACGACTTCCAGCAACGGTTTCTCCACCGCCTTGACCAGCATGTCGTGCAGGTTGGCGGGATCGGTACCGTCCAGGTCGCGGAAGAACGCTTCCAGGCTGGCGCGCACGCAATCGTGCAGTGTGTTCTGTTGCGGTTTCATGCGGCCAGTTTCCAGTTGTCTCTCGAAGGGGTGGTGGCTTGCGACGACCATTCGTCCAGGCTCTCGCTCACGCAGCGCAACTGCGCGTCGATGGAGGTGGCTGCATTCACCCGCGAGCGGAACAGCGCTGCTGCGCCCGGCGGCAGCGGCAGCGACTGCGCGTACCAGCCCAGGTGCTTGCGCGCGCTGCGCACGCCGGTGAACTCGCCATACAGGTCATAGTGATCGTGCAGGTGATCGAGCAGCCAATGCCGGACCTCTTGCAGCGCTGGCGGCGGCAGGTGTTCGCCAGTGGCCAGGAAGTGCGCGATCTCGCGGAATATCCAGGGCCGACCCTGTGCCGCCCGGCCGACCATGATGGCGTCGGCGCCGGTGCGCCGCAGCACCTCGCGCGCCTGCTCGGGTGAATCGATGTCGCCGTTGGCCACCACCGGGATGCGCACCCGGCTCTTGATGTGGGCCACGGTGTCGTGCTCGGCCTGGCCCTTGTAGCCCTGCTCGCGTGTGCGGCCGTGCACGGTGAGCATGCGCACGCCGGCCGCCTCGGCGGCCAGCGCCAGCGTGGGTGCGTTGCGTACACCGGCGCACCAGCCGGTGCGCATCTTGAGGGTGACCGGCACGCCATGCGGTTCACAGGCCGCCACCACCGCCTCGACGATGGAGATGGCCAGCGCCTCGTCCTGCATCAGTGCCGAGCCTGCCCATTTGTTGCAGACCTTCTTGGCCGGGCAGCCCATGTTGATGTCGATGATCTGCGCACCGCGGTCGATGTTGTAGCGCGCCGCGTCGGCCATCATCGGCGCGTCGGTGCCGGCGATCTGCACCGCGATCGGTGAGGCCTCGCCCTCGTGGTTGGCGCGACGAGAAGTCTTGAGACTGTCCTGCAGGTCCGGCCGCGAGGTCACCATCTCGCTCACCGCATAACCCGCGCCGAGCCGCTTGCACAGCTTGCGGAACGGCCGGTCCGTCACCCCCGCCATGGGCGCGACAAACAGGGCATTGGGCAGGGTGAAGGCCCCGAGCTGCATGGCGGTGGGAGAATGGGTGTCGAGCGGTGGAACTGCCGCGAACCCTGCCAGCGCAGGGTGCGAAAGGAAGGGCATTGTATCTGCCTGTTTTTTCAGCAGACGATATCCTTGCCCAGTTTTTTTCCATCCACCTGCCCGACCCGATCGCGAGCGCCACGCCGCCCCTTCATGCCCGACTGGCTGACCTCCCTGCTGGAACTGCTGTCCTTGCCCGAGTTCGGGTTGAGCACGGTGTTCATCGTTGCCTTCATCTCGGCCACGCTGCTGCCCATGGGCTCGGAGCCGGCGGTGTTCGGCCTCATCAAGCTCAACCCGGAGCTGTTCTGGCCCGCCATTCTGGTGGCCACCGCCGGCAACACCGCCGGTGGCGCGCTGAGCTGGCTCATGGGCCTGGGCACCCACAAGGTGGTGGACCGCGCACGCGGCAGCCCGACCGAACTGCGCGCGCTGGCCTGGCTGGAACGCTTCGGGCCCAAGGCCTGCCTGCTGAGCTGGCTGCCCGTCGTCGGCGATCCGCTGTGCGCGGTCGCGGGCTGGCTGCGTTTCCCGTTCTGGCCCTGCGTGGCCTACATGGCCATCGGCAAGTTCCTGCGCTACCTCACCATGACCGCGGCCCTGCTGTGGGTTTTTCCCGGCACCTTCCATCCATGAGCCATCCAGCCTCCTCCCATGCACTGCCCCGCGCCCTGTGGGCGCTGATGGTGGGCAACTTCGTGATCGGCACCGGCGTGATGGCCGTCCCGGGCACGCTGAACGAAATCAGCCACGCCCTGGGCGTGTCCATCCCGCAGGCGGGCCAACTCATCACGGCAGCGGCCATCCTCATGGGGGTGGGCGCACCGGTGTTCGCCTCGCTGGTGGCCGGCTGGGACCGGCGGCGCCTGCTCGCGCTCTCGCTGCTCTGGTATGGCTTGCTCAACGGCGCCTGCGCGCTCGCGCCCAACTACGCCAGTCTGCTGCCCTTGCGCGTGCTGGCCGTGATCGCACCCGCCATCTTCACGCCCCAGGCCGCCGCCAGCGTCGGCCTGCTGGTGCCCGCGGCACAGCGCGGGCGGGCCATCACCTTCATCTTCCTGGGCTGGTCGGTGGCCTCGGTCATGGGCATGCCGCTGGCGGCCTGGATCGGTGGCGAGCTCGGCTGGCGCTGGGCCTTTGGCCTGGTGGGACTCATGTCCCTGGCCAGCGGCTGGTGGGTATGGCGTGAGATGCCCGACGGCATACGCCCCGCCGCGCTCTCGCGCCAGGCCTGGGCGCAGACCCTGGGCTCCGCCCCCTTGATGATGGCCGTCGGCGTGACCCTGCTGGCGGGCTTCGGGCAGTTCGTGCTGTTTTCCTACATGGCACCGTACTTCCAGGAAACGCTGGGCGTGCGCGGCGGCATGCTCTCGCTGATGTTTCTGTGGTTTGGCGCCTTCGGCCTGGCGGGCAACATGCTGATGTCGCGCTGGATCGACCGCATCGGCGCCAGCCGCGCCGTGCTGATCGCGGCAGCGGCCATGGCCTTGAGCCTGCTGCTGTGGCCGCTGGGCCGCCTGGGCATCTGGCAGCAGGGCCTGGTGGTGGTGCCCTGGGCCCTGGGCTGCTTCGCCATGAACTCGGCCCAGCAGGCCCGGCTGGTGCACATGGCGCCAGCGCTCGCTCCGGCCACCGTCGCGCTCAACAGCTCGGGCATCTATGGCGGGCAGGCGCTGGGGGCGGCGCTGGGCGGCGTCATGATCGCGCAGGGGCACATGCTGCAACTGCACCAGGTGGGCTTCGTGCTGCTGCTTGTTTCAATGGCCCTGAGCGTGTGGGCCGCGCACACTCAGAAGCGCTCGAGCGCGCCCAGGTAGCGCCACTGCCCGGCCTGCAGGCCATCGAGCCCGATGCGCCCCAGGCGCTGGCGCCGCAGCGCTGCCAGCTGCAGGCCGGCGCGCTCGGCCAGAAAGGCCACCTGGCCCGGCAGGCTGCCTTTGATCGCCAGCCGCAGGCGGCGCTCGCTCTGCCAGCTCGCGCGCGCATCGGGCAGCCGCTGTCCCTCGAAGAACAGCGGCTGTGTCAGAGACTGCAGCACCGCCGCGCGCCGCTCGGGCGCATCCAGCGCCGCGTCGTCCTGCACCTGCACCAGCCACTCGTGCTCCAGCGGCGTGGCGCGGTCGTCCACACGGCGCTGCACACCGGGGTTCTGCGTGAAGGCCTGCAAACCGCTGGCCTGCGCATCCAGCGGCGCCAGCGCGAACAGGCGGTGGCGATGGACCTTGAGCCCGCGCACCCCGGAGCGATCGGCAGGCGATCGCCGACCGGCATCGAACCAGGCCGCGGCTAGGTCGTCCGGCAGCAGCGGCACATCGGGCAGCGCTTCGCCGGCAGGCTTGTGCCAGACCACCGTGACCGGCGGCAGCGGCTCGCAGCGCGCCTTCGCATCCAGCGCCACGGCCTGCGCCGCATGCACGCGCGCCATCGGTTCTTCCACCAACGCGCCATCGACCCGCACCCAGCCACCGGCGATGTAGAGCTCCGCGTCGCGCCGCGAGCAGCCGAGTTCGGTCGCCAGGCGTTTGGCCAGGCGCTGGGTGGGGTCGTTCACGTCAGGCATGCAGTTCGACACTCTCGGGGGCCACGTCCAGGTACACGAACTCGTCGCAAGCGGCCACGAAGGCCCGCGCCGCGTTGCGCTGGCCAAAGCCGTACACCGGCAGACCGGCCTCCTGGATGCGCGCGGCCAGGCCGGTGAAGTCGCTGTCGGAAGACCCCAGGCAGAAGCCGTCCACGCTGCGCTGGTGCAGCAGATCCATCGCGTCCATGATCAGCGCCGCGTCCGTCGCATTGCGGCCGCGCCGGTAGTGGAACTGCTGGAAGGGGCGGATGGCCAACGGATGCAGCACGTTCTTCCACAGGTTGAGCTGCGGCGTGGTCCAGTCGCCGTACGCGCGGCGCACGATGGGCTGGCCCAGGGCCTGCACCCGCTTCATCAATTGCGGCGCGTACTCGCCGCTCAGGTTCTCGGCGTCGATGAGCAGCGCCAAGCGGCGCTGGGGTGGGGACGATGGTGACGGAGCTTGCATGGATACCTCCCAGTCGATGACACGACGCCACCGGCACCCGGCGAAGGTGGCGGTGGCCCAGACGGGTTGGCATACCGGGACGATCGCTCAGGACCGGCGAGCCATACGGCTCCCCATCCGGGCCACCAAAAGGGGACCGATAACAATAGCCGCAACACCGAGCATTGCCGCCATTTGGTCGAACGATCGTCTTCGAGATGCCAATCTCGGTTGTACTTTAGTTGTACAACGCGCGCAGTATAGACGAGCCCCAGCCCGCCCAGCCACGCCCTGGCGCGCTCAACTGCTGAAGAGGAAGTTCATCACGTCGCCATCCTTAACGACGTAGTCCTTGCCTTCGGCGCGCATCTTGCCGGCGTCCTTGGCGCCCTGCTCGCCCTTGTAGGCGATGAAGTCGTCGAAGGCGATGGTCTGGGCGCGGATATAGCCCTTCTCGAAATCGGTGTGGATCACGCCGGCCGCCTGCGGACCGGTGTCGCCCACGCGGATGGTCCAGGCGCGCACTTCCTTCACGCCGGCGGTGAAATAGGTCTGCAGGCCCAGCAACTGGTAGGCGGCACGGATCAGGCGGTTGAGGCCCGGCTCTTCCTGGCCCAGTTCCTTGAGGAATTCGAGCCGGTCGGCATCGTCCATCTCGGACAGCTCGGCCTCGATCTTGGCGCAGATGGCCACCACGGGCGCGTTCTGCGCGGCGGCGAAGGCCTTGAGGCGATCGAGCAGCGGGTTGTTCTCGAAACCGTCTTCGGCCACGTTGGCCACGAACATGGCGGGCTTGGCGGTGATGAGGAAGAACTGCTTGAGCTGCGCGCGCTCTTCCTTGCTGAAGTCGATGGTGCGCACGGGCTTGGTGTCGTTGAGCGCGGTCTGGCACTTCTCCAGGATGGCGACCTGCTTGGCCGCCTCCTTGTCGCCCGAGCGGGCGATCTTGGTCACCCGCTGCAGGGCTTTCTCCACCGAAGCCAGGTCGGCCAGGCATAGCTCGGTCTGGATGACTTCGATGTCGGCGATCGGGTCCACGCGGCCCGCCACGTGCACGACGTTGGGGTCCTCGAAGCAGCGCACCACGTTGACGATGGCGTCGGTCTCGCGGATGTGGGCCAGGAACTTGTTGCCCAGGCCTTCGCCGGTGCTGGCGCCCGCCACCAGGCCGGCGATGTCCACGAACTCCACGATGGCCGGCACGATGCGCTCGGGTTTGACGATCTCGGCCAGTTGCTGCAGGCGCGGGTCCGGCACCTCCACCACGCCGGTGTTGGGCTCGATGGTGCAGAAGGGGTAGTTCTCGGCCGCGATGCCGGCCTTGGTCAGCGCGTTGAAAAGGGTGGACTTGCCGACGTTGGGCAGGCCCACGATGCCGCATTGGAGGCTCATGGAAAACTTTCGGGTCGATCGGGGAAACCCGCGATTTTACGGGTCGGCCCCTTCGGCGTTCAGTCGAAACGCCAGTCCGCCGTCACCGCCTGCCCCACGCGCAGCATCTGGCCATCGCCTTCGATGACGATGGCGTTCATGCCGAAGGTCACGGCCCCGTTCAGGCGCGGGTCCTGCCGGTAGCCTTGCAGGGTGTCGTTGACCTCGGGGCTGGAGGTCGCGCGGTCGGGGTCGATGTTGGGAATGGGGCAGCGCGCGCAGGGCTTGACGGTCTCGATCTGCGCACCGCTGCCCTCGGTGGCGATGCGCAGGGGTCCGACGCGGTCCTCGTCGTGCGCCTCCACGCCGCGCAGCACGATGTTGGGCCGGAAGCGCCGCATGTCCACCGGTGCCTGCCCGGCGGCGGCGAGGCGTTCGTTGAGTCCATCGAGCGACGCGGTGCTGGTCACCAGCAGGGCGAAGCCGTCGGCGAACTGCGTGCCGGCTTCGCGGCCGCTCAGCCAGCGCGCGCTGCTGGGGCGGCGGACTTCGGGGTCGAAACGGGCCAGGCGCAGACGCCGCAGGCCTTCGGGCGCGTCGGCGCCGAGGAAGTCGCTGAACCACTGCGCCGCGAGGTCGCCCATGTCGCAGGCCTGGACTTCGTCGTCCCATACGCGCACCTTCATCGGCTCCTCGGCCGCGTTCAATTCGAGGTGCAGGGACAGCATGCCCGGCGCGCGCAGCACCAGTTGGCCCATGCGGAACGAAGGCTGGATCAGGGCCATGCGCGGCAGTTCGCGCTGGGTCACGAACTCACCCTGAGCATCGACCACCATCCAGGCACGGTCGTACAGCAGGCCGGTGTCCGTCAGCTCCGCTTCGGTCAGGGCCACGCCAGCGCAGGACTTCACGGGGTACACCCAGAGCTGGTCGATGGTCGCTTTCACGTCGGCGTCGGGACTGGTGGGGCTGGTGGTCATGGCGGGCTGGGCGTTGGGAGCGACGGACGGCTGGCGCGGATGGCGCGAGCGAGAAGGCCCGGATTGTGCCCTGCTCCTAAAATCCCAGGCATGAACTCGACCGCCTCCCGCGCCAGCCAGACCCGGCGCTTCGATGTCGCCATCCGCGGAGCCGGCGTGGTGGGCCAGACCCTGGCGCTGCTGCTGGCCCGCGAGCGCCTGCGGGTGGCCCTGGTCGGCGCGGCGCGCCCCGGCAACGGCCAACCCGACGTGCGCGCCTATGCCCTCAACGCGGCCTCGCGCGAACTGCTGCGTTCGGTGCGCGCCTGGCCCGAGCGCGCCGAAGCAGACGCAGGCCCGGTGGCCGTCACACCGGTCACGGCCATGGAAGTCTGGGGCGACGACGGCGGTGAACTTCGGTTCTCGGCGCAGGACCAGGGCAGCGAGGCGCTCACCTGGATCGTGGACGTGCCCGCGCTGGAGCAGCGCCTGGGCGATGCGGTGGGCTTCCAGGCCAGCATCGAGCGTCTGGACGAGGCCCCGCCCGCTGCCCTGACCGTGGTCTGCGAAGGCAAGCGCAGCCAGACGCGCGCCGAGCTGGGGCTGGAGTTCGACGTGCGGCCCTACCCGCACAAGGCCATCGCCGCGCGCCTGCGCTGCGAAAAACCGCACGGTGGCGTGGCCCGCCAGTGGTTCTCGCAGGGTGAAGTGATGGCCCTGCTGCCGCTGGGCGGCGAACAAGGGAACTCCGTTGCCTTGGTGTGGTCAGTTCCCACACAGCAGGCCGACACCTGGCTGCAAGCCGATCCCGAAACCCTGGCCCAGGCCGTGCAGACCCGCTGCGCGCTCGCCCTGGGCGCCATGCACATGGAAAGCCCCGCACAGGCCTGGCCCCTCGAACTCTCCCGCGCCCAGCGCTGGATCGCCCGCACCGCGGGCGGCGGCGTGGCGCTGGCCGGTGATGCGGCCCACGCCATGCACCCGCTGGCCGGACAGGGCCTCAACGTGGGCCTGGCCGACGTGGCCGAACTCGCCCGCGTGCTGCACGGGCGCGAGTACTGGCGCGAGCTGGGCGACCTCAAACTGCTGCGCCGCTACGAGCGCGCGCGTGCGGCCGAGGTGGGCACCATGAGCTGGGTGACCGACCGCCTGTTCGGCCTGTTCTCGCACGACGACACACGCCTGCAGGCGCTGCGCAACTGGGGCATGAGCGGCTTCGACCGCATGGCCCCGCTCAAGCGCTGGGTCGCCCGCCAGGCCATGGGCCAGAGTACCTGAGCGCGCCCACCACTTCCGAACGAACCACCCTCACCGATGAAACGCCTCAAACCCCTCCTGATCGCTGCCCTGGCCGCTCTGCTGTCCCTGGGCGCCTTCGCGCAGGAAGCGACCATCCGCAAGAACCTGGCCGAACGCCTGCCCAACCTGCCGCCCATCGATGAGGTGAGCAAGACGCCGCTGCCGGGCATCTTCGAGGTGCGCGTCAACCACAGCGACCTGTTCTACACCGACGCCGAGGGCAACTACCTGATCCAGGGTTCGCTCATCGACACCCAGGCGCGCGTGGACCTGACCGAGCAGCGCCAGCAGAAGCTGACCGCCATCGCGTTCAAGGACCTGCCGTTCAAGGACTCGTTCACCATCGTGCGCGGCAATGGCAAGCGCAAGCTGGCGGTGTTCGAGGACCCCAATTGCGGCTACTGCAAGCGCTTCGAGCGCGACCTGCTCAAGGTCAAGGACGTGACGGTGCACGTGTTCCTCTACCCCATCCTGAGCGCCGATTCGGCGGAGAAGTCGCGCCATATCTGGTGCGCCAAGGACAAGGGCAAGACCTTTGTGGACTGGATGGTGCGCGACGTGACGCCGCCCGAGGCCACCTGCGACGACGCCGCCGTGGCACGCAACTTCGAGTACGGCAAGAAAGCCCGCATCACCGGCACGCCCACCATCGTGTTCGCCGACGGCACGCGCGTGCCGGGCGCGATCGGCGCCGACCGCATCGAGAAGATGCTCAACGACGCCAAGCCGTGATGGCAAGGCGCAGTTCGGCCGCCACTGCGGCGGTGCACTACAGCGTCTCCGTCCTCGACGCGCATGCGCACCTGTTCCAGGTGACGCTGCGCGTGCAACGGCCAGCCAAGGACCAGCGCCTGAGCCTGCCCGTCTGGATTCCGGGCAGCTACCTGGTGCGCGAGTTTTCGCAGCACCTGCAGAACCTCTCGGCCCGCCAGGGTGGGCGCGGCATCGACTTGCGCCAGATCGACAAGCACCGCTGGCAGGCGCGCTGCGAAGCCGGCAAGCCACTGGAAGTCCGCTGCGAGGTCTATGCCTTCGACGCCTCGGTGCGCACCGCTTTCCTCGACGCCACGCGCGGCTTCTTCAACGCCACCAGCCTGTGCCTGCGCGTGGTCGGCCAGGAAGACCTGCCACACGGCCTGGACATCACGCCGCACGAGGCCACCCAGGGCTGGCAGGTGGCCACCGGCCTCGCGCCCCGGCGCGTGGACGCCGACGGCTTCGGCCGCTACGAGGCGGCGAACTACGACGAACTGGCCGACTGCCCGGTGGAGATGGGCCGCTTCTGGAGCGGCGAGTTCACCGCCGGCGGTGTGCCGCACCGCTTCGTGGTCAGCGGTGCGGGCGACTGGGTCGACGGCGAGCGCCTGCTGGCCGACACCCGGCGCATCTGTGAAGCGCAGATCCGCTTCTGGCACGGACAGACCGGCGAGAAGCCCCCCTTCGAGCGCTACGTGTTCATGCTCTGGGCCACAGGCGAAGGCTATGGCGGCCTGGAGCACCGCAACTCCACCGCGCTGATCTGTCAGCGCGCCGACCTGCCGCGCCTGCGAGCGCCGGGCGAAAAGGCCGCACCACTGAAGGCCACCGACGGCACCACCACGCTGCTCGGGCTGATCAGCCATGAGTACTTCCACACCTGGAACGTCAAGCGCCTGCGGCCGGCGGAGTTCGCGCGTTACGACTACGACGCCGAGAACCACACCGAGCTGCTGTGGTTCTTCGAGGGCTTCACCAGCTACTACGACGACCTGATGCTGCGCCGCGCCGGCCTGATCGACGATGCGACCTACCTGCAACTGGTCGCCAAGACGCTCAACCAGGTGCGCCAGACCCCCGGCCGGCTGGTGCAGACGGTGGCGCAGGCCAGTTTCGACGCCTGGGTGAAGTACTACCGCGTGAACGAGAACACGCCCAACGCCACGGTGAGTTACTACACCAAGGGCGCTCTGGTGGCCCTGTGCCTGGACCTCACGCTGCGCCGCGAAGGCCGCGGTTCGCTGGACACTGTGATGCGCGAACTCTGGCGGCGCTGCGCGGGCGGTCCGATGCGCGAAGCCGACCTGATGCGCGTGCTCAAGCAGGTCGGTGGAAGAAGCTACGAGCGAGAGATCGCCGCCTGGGTGCACAGCACGGACGAGTTGCCGCTGCCCTCCCTGCTGGAAGACATGGGTGCCAAGGCCACGCTGGAGAAAGCGCCCGTGGCCCAGCAACTGGGCCTGCGCGTGGCCGAGTCCGGTGGCAACGTGGTGCTCAAGAGCGTGCTGCGCTCCGGTGCCGCCGAGGCGGCGGGCATGGCGCCTGGCGACGAATGGATCGGCATCGAACTGCCACCGCCCCGGCGGGGCGCGGCTGTGGAGGCCTGGCGCATCCAGCGCCTGGACGATGTCGATGCGCTGCGCGGTCGCAGCAACCGCCTCACGGCCCTGGTCTCACGCGACCGGCGGCTGCTGCGCTGTGCACTGGACTGGCCCACCGCTTCGCACACCGTGCGTCTGGGCGTGGGTGATGCCACGAAGCTCGCCGCCTGGCTGACGGGCTGAGCGCCGCGTTCAGAAGCGCGGCAGGCGCGGGAACACCTCCTGGTCAAAGCGCTGCGCCGTGGCGCCGCCTTTGAAGTTCGCCAGCCCATCTCGAACGCGCGGCAGCAGGGCCTGCAGGTCGACCGGCGACTTGCAGGACTCCACGCGCAAGGCGAGCTGTTCGCCCATGGGCCCGAGCTGGTCGTTGATGAAACGCACCACCAGCCGCCGTGCCTCGCCAAAGGGCAAGGCTGGCGTGCGAGGAGGATCCACAGGCGGCGGCGCGGAGGCCGGCTCGCCCGCCTCCGGTGGGGCCGGTGGCAAGGCCGATAGCGGCCGGCCACTGGGGTCGACGGCTTCCACCCAGCCCGATGCCTGCAACTGCTCCAGCAGCGGCGCGGCACTGCCCTCGCCTGCGACGAGTGGATCCAGGTCGGCAACGGTGCGCTTGCCATCCACCATGATGAGCAGCATGCGCAGACGGGGAGCGAGACCGGCGGGCCGACTGGTCAGCGCTTCGCGCCCCTTGTCGGTCTTGGCGAACAGGGTTGTGGGTTCCATGGCCATACAGAGTTTGCCGAAATGTAGGCCCAGCCCCAGCCCGTGCCAACCGGGTTAGACCGGGTACGGGGTGCAGCCGGTCGCCCCAGACCGACCGCAGGGCGCTTGCAAGGCGCGAACACGGACTTTTCGCACGCCCCCGCAGAACCACGGTACCTCAGCGCGGGCGCAGATCCACGACCCGCCTGGCCTTGCCCTGGCTGCGCTCCACGCCGCCTTCGGCACGCAGTTCGACCACCACGGAGCTGCCCACATAGACCTTGATCTCGTGCTGCAGAAGCCGGGCCGCCTCGCGCGCCGCATCGGTTTCGGGACCCAGGCCGGCACGGGTCTCCACCACCACCGTGAGATCGTCCATCGGCCCCTGGCGCGAGAGCACGCACTGGTAGTGCGCGCTGAGTTCCGGGCGCCGAAGGATGAGTTCCTCGATCTGGGTCGGAAACACATTGACGCCGCGCACGATCATCATGTCGTCGCTGCGGCCGGTGATCTTTTCCATGCGGCGCATGGTGCGCGCGGTGCCCGGGAGCAGCCGCGTGAGGTCGCGCGTGCGGTAGCGGATGATGGGCAGCGCTTCCTTGGTCAGGCTGGTGAAGACCAGTTCGCCGATCTGGCCGTCGGGCACCGGTTCGCCGGTCTCGGGGTCGATGATCTCGGGAAAGAAGTGGTCTTCCCAGATGGTCGGCCCGTCCTTGGTTTCGACGCACTCGTTGGCCACACCCGGCCCCATCACCTCGGACAGGCCGTAGATGTCCACCGCGTCCAAGCCCATGCGCGCCTCGATGGCGGCGCGCATGTCGTTGGTCCAGGGCTCGGCCCCGAAGATGCCCACGCGCAGGCTGCTCTCGCGCGGATCCAGCCCCTGGCGCTCGAACTCATCCGCGATGGCCAGCATGTAGCTGGGCGTGACCATGATGATGTCCGGCCGGAAGTCCTGGATCAGTTGCACCTGGCGCTCGGTCTGCCCTCCACCGAAGGGCACCACCGTCAGGCCCAGTTTCTCGGCGCCGTAGTGCGCGCCAAGTCCGCCTGTGAACAGGCCATAGCCATAGCTCACGTGCACCAGGTCGCCAGGGCGCGCGCCGCTGGCGCGGATGCTTCGCGCCACCACCGTGGCCCAGGTGTCGATGTCGCGCAGGGTGTAGCCGACCACCGTGGGTTTGCCGGTGGTGCCGCTGCTGGCGTGGATGCGCGCGCACTGTTCACGCGGCACGGCGAACATGCCGAACGGGTAGCTCTCGCGCAGGTCCTTCTTGGTGGTGAAGGGAAACCTGGCCAGGTCCGACAGGCTGCGGCAATCGTCCGGGTGCACGCCCGCCGCATCGAACTTGGCGCGGTACACGGCGGAGTGCTGGTAGGCGTGGCGCAAGGTGGCCTGCAGGCGCTTGAGCTGCAGCGCGCGCAACTCATCGACGCTGGCCTTCTCGATCGGCTCCAGGGGAAACTTCGTCATGGCCTGCCCTCCTCGGGAAACACGGTACCGGCGATGGTGGCGCTCTTGCCGCGGAACATCGCCACCACCTCGCCACGCTGGTTGCTGACCTTCATGTCGTAGATTCCGTGGCGCCCGCTCAAGGTCTGCTCAAGGCCCTCGCACGTCAGCACGTCGCCCGCGTGCGCGGGCCGCAGGAACTCGATGCTGCAGCCTGCCGCCACGGTGACGCGGTTGTGGCTGTTGCAGGCGAAGGCGAAGGTCGAGTCCGCCAGCGTGAAGATGAAGCCGCCATGGCAGATCTGGTGGCCGTTGAGGTGCAAGGGCCGCACCTCCATGCGCAGCACGGCGCGCCCCGGCTCGCAGGCCAGCAACTCCATGCCCATGGTGTCCTTGCTCGCGGTGTCGACCGCGAACATGGTTTCGCCCACCCTGCGGGCCTTCTCCTGCGGGCTCATCAGGCCCCCTTGAAGCGGGCTGGGCGCTTCTCGCGAAAGGCCATCACGCCTTCGATGTAGTCGTGCGTGCGGCCCAGTGCCGACTGGGTGTCGCGCTCGGCGTCGAGCTGCTGGTTGAGCGTGCGGGTGCTGGCGTCGCGCAGCAGCGCACGGGTGGCCACCAGGGCCTTGGTGGGCATGGCTGCCAGGCGTTCGGCCAGGGCCAGGGAGGCGCCGACGCAGTCCTCGGCCACGTCCCAGACCATGCCCCAGTCGCGCGCCTGCGCGGCAGGCAGCTTGTCGCCCGTCATGGCCAGGGCCATGGCGCGGGCCAGGCCCAGGCGCTCGACCAGGAACCAACTCCCACCGGCATCCGGGATCAGGCCGATCTTGCTGAAGGCCTGGATGAAGCTCGCGCCCGGCGCGGCGATGGCAATGTCGCAGGTCATGGCCAGCGACGCGCCGGCGCCCGCCGCCACGCCGTTGACCGCGGCCACGGTGGGCATGCGCAGGCCCTGCAGGCGGCGTACCGTGGGGTTGAAAGCCTGGTCGATCACAGGCCCCGGGTCGGCGCGCTCGACCAGGCCCGGGCCGGGCTCGAAGTCGAATTCGGCCAGGTCGGCACCCGCGCAGAAGCCGCGTCCCGCGCCGGTGATGACCAGCGCGCGCACCGCTTCGTTGGCCTCGGCGCGGTCCAGCGCGGCCCAGAGGTCGCGGTGCATCTGGCGGGTGAAGCTGTTGAGGGTTTCGGGGCGGTTGAGGGTAAGCAGGGCCACGGGCCCACGCTCTTCGTACACGACGGTGGCGGCGGTCATGATCGGCTGGTCTCCTGTGATCGTTCTCGTTGCGATGCAATGTACCATTCGCCAACCAATCGGTCGGTTAATGTTTTCCCGGAGTTCCGGCCGCTATAGTGCGTGGCTCGCAGCCCCTTCGACCTACAGGAGAAACCATCCATGACAGCCGCCTCCCCTGAGTTCATCACCGTGCGCACCGAGGGTCGCGTGGGCATCGTCACACTGAACCGGCCCAAGCAGCTCAACGCACTGAACAACCCGCTCATGGACGAGCTCGGCGCCGCGCTCAAGGCGTTCGACGCCGACGAGGGCATTGGCTGCATGATCGTCACCGGCAGTGAGAAGGCCTTTGCCGCCGGGGCCGACATCGGCGCCATGGCCGGCTACACCTTCGCCGATGTCTACAACGGCGACTACATCACACGCAACTGGGAGACCATCCGCTCCATCCGCAAGCCGGTGATCGCGGCCGTCAGCGGCTTCGCCCTGGGCGGCGGCTGCGAGCTGGCCATGATGTGCGACTTCATCATCGCCGCCGACAACGCGAAGTTCGGCCAGCCCGAGATCAAGCTGGGCATCATCCCCGGCGCGGGTGGCACGCAGCGCCTGCCGCGCGCCATCGGCAAGTCCAAGGCCATGGACATGGTGTTGACCAGCCGCATGATGGACGCGGCCGAGGCCGAGCGCGCCGGTCTGGTCAGCCGCGTGGTGCCGCTGGACAAGCTGATGGACGAGGCCCTGGGCGCGGCGCTGGTCATCAGCGGTTTCTCGCTGCCCAGCGTGATGGCGGCTAAGGAATCGGTCAACCGCGCCTTCGAGGGCAGCCTGTCCGATGGCGTGATGTTCGAACGCCGCATGTTCCACGCGCTGTTCGCCACCGAGGACCAGAAGGAAGGCATGGATGCTTTCGTGAACAAGCGCGCGGCGGTCTTCAAGCACCGCTGAGCAGGACATCCCCCGCGAAGCGGAGCCCGTGAAGCGCCCCAAAAAGCTCGCTATAATGCGCGCTTCGCTGGCGATATAGCTCAGTTGGTTAGAGCGCAGCATTCATAATGCTGATGTCGGTGGTTCAAGTCCACCTATCGCCACCAGCACTTTCAGAAGCGGGCTCCGGCAACGGGGCCCGCTTCTTTCATTGGGCATTCCGAATGGCCTTGAAATCGACCATCTTCAAGGCGAACCTGCAACTCGCCGACATCGACCACGGCTACTACGCCGACCATGCGCTCACCCTGGCCCGCCACCCGAGCGAGACCGACGAGCGCATGATGGTGCGGCTGGTGGCGCTGGCGCTGCACGCCCATGAACTGCAGGACACCTGCCACGGCGACGGCACGCTGGCCTTTGGTGCCGGCCTGTCCGACCCCGACGACCCCGATGTCTCCCTGACCGATTTCACCGGCCGCAAACGGCTGTGGATCGAGGTCGGCCAACCCGAGGAAAAGCCGCTGGCCAAGGCCTGCAGCAAGGCCGATGCGGTGGTGGTGCTGGCCTTCGGCAGCGCGGCCGACGTCTGGTGGCGCGGCATCGAAAACAAGCTCACCCGGCTCGACCGCCTGCAGGTCTGGCGCCTGCCCACCGAGGTGGCCCCGGCGCTGGCCGAACTCGCGGAGCGCAGCATGCAGTTGCAGGCCACGGTCCAGGAGGGTGCGATCACCCTGAGCAGCGAACGCGGCAGCGTGCACGCCGAGCCGGTGCGCTGGAAATAGCCCGAGGAGACTCCCATGCCCACTTCCGCCCCCACGCGCGACGCCGCGCTGTCCGACGCCCTCGCCCAGGCCACGGCCCGCTATGCGCAGCGCCACCCGGCCAGCCGCGCCCAGTACGAACGCGCGCAGCAGGTCATGCCCGGGGGCAACACGCGCAGTGTGCTGTTCTACGAACCCTTCCCGCTGGCGATCCGCCGCGGCGAGGGCTGCCGGCTCTGGGACGCAGACGACCATGAATACACCGACTTTCTCGCCGAGTTCACCGCCGGCCTGTATGGCCACTCGCACCCGGTGATCCGTGCGGCGGTGCTGGCCGCGCTGGAAAACGGCATCAACCTCACCGGCCACAACCTGCTGGAGAGCGAGTTGGCCCGCCTGGTCTGCGAGCGCTTCCCGTCCATTGCTCAGGTGCGCTTCACCAACTCCGGTACCGAGGCCAACCTGATGGCGCTGGCTGTGGCCACAGCCTTCACGAAGCGACGCCGCATCCTGGTCTTCCGGGGCGCCTACCACGGCGGCGTGCTCACGTTCGGCGCCGGTCACTCACCGGTCAACGTGCCACACGATTTCCTCATCGGCCGCTACAACGACACCGAAGGCGCGCTGGCGCTGATCCGCGAGAACGCCGCCGATCTGGCGGCTGTGCTGGTGGAGCCCATGCAGGGCTCGGGGGGCTGCATCCCGGCCGAGCCCGCGTTCCTGGCGGCGCTGCGGCAGGCCACGGCCGAGGCGGGCGCGCTGCTGGTGTTCGACGAGGTCATGACCTCGCGCCTGGGACCACACGGGCGCCAGGGCCAGCTGGGCATCGCGCCGGACCTCACCACGCTGGGCAAGTACATCGGCGGAGGCATGTCCTTCGGCGCCTTTGGTGGCCGCGCCGACATCATGGCGCTGTTCGACCCGCGCCGCCCTGGCGCGCTCGCGCATGCCGGCACTTTCAACAACAACGTGCTCACGATGGCGGCCGGCATCGCGGGGCTGCGCGACATCTACACCCCTGAAGCCGCGCTGACGCTCAATGCGCTGGGCGACAGCCTGCGCGAACGCCTCAACGCGGTCTGCCGCGCGCAGGGCGTCGCACTGCAGTTCACCGGCCTGGGCTCGCTGATGAACCTGCATGCCACGGCCAGCGATATCCGGAACGTGGGCGACCTTGCGGGCACCGATGCGCGCGTGCGCGACCTGTTCTTCTTCCACATGCTGGAAGCGGGCCTCTACGTGGCCCGGCGCGGCTTCACCGTGCTCTCGCTGCCCATCACCGAAGCCGACACCGGGCGCTACGTCGCCGCGTTCGAGGACTTCGCGCGGCGCCACGGCGCGCTGCTGGCCGGTTGACCCGCCAGCGGGCCGCCCGTCGCCCCGCGTGAGACAATCCCGCGCTCGCGTGCCACGCTCACGCCACCACAGCCTCTGGACACATACCATGAACCGCTGCCTCTCCACGACTTCCCCCCTCCCCACGCGCCGCCGCATCGCGGCATCGCTGGCCCTGGCCGGCTGCCTGGGCCTGCTGGCCACGGGCCAGGCCCAGGCCCAGGCGGTGCAGCGCAGCTTTCCCGCCAAGGCCCTGCGCGGCGCGATGGTGGTGACGCAGCCGCCCCTGGTCACCATGGACGACCGCGCCACCCGCCTGGCGCCGGGCGCGCGCATCCTGGATGCCAGCAACAAGCTGGTGATGCCCTCCACCCTGATCAACCAGGAGCGGACGGTGAACTACACGCTGGACCAGCGCGGCCAGGTGCACCAGGTGTGGCTGCTGACCGACGCCGAGGCCAAGGAAAAGCGCGCGGGCTTCGGCACGCAACGCAACTTCACCTTCGAGTCGCAGCAGACCGAAGCCGCGACCAGCGGCACCCGCGCCAACTGAGGCACCCCTGCCTGCACGCGCCCGCGCGTCGCACGCGGGCGAACCCCTGTTTCCCTGATGGACCTCACCATGACCCGCAAAGTCTTCATCAAAACTTTTGGCTGCCAGATGAACGAGTACGACTCGGACAAGATGGCCGACGTGCTGGGCGCCGCCCAGGGCTACGAACCCACGCAGGACGTGGAGGAGGCCGACCTGATCCTCTTCAACACCTGCTCGGTGCGCGAGAAGGCCCAGGAGAAGGTGTTTTCCGACCTGGGCCGCGTCAAGCACCTCAAGAAGAAGGGGGTGCTGATCGGCGTGGGGGGCTGCGTGGCCAGCCAGGAAGGGGCCGAGATCATCAAGCGCGCGCCGTATGTGGACGTGGTGTTCGGCCCGCAGACCCTGCACCGCCTGCCCGAGCTGTTGAACCAGCGCACGCGCCAGGACCAGCCCCAGGTGGACATCAGCTTCCCTGAAATCGAGAAGTTCGACCACCTGCCGCCGGCCCGCGTCGAAGGCGCGAGCGCCTTCGTCAGCATCATGGAGGGCTGCTCCAAGTACTGCAGCTACTGCGTGGTGCCCTACACGCGAGGTGAAGAGGTCAGCCGCCCCTTCGACGACGTGCTGGTGGAAGTGGCCGGGCTGGCCGACCAGGGCGTGAAGGAAGTGACCCTGCTTGGGCAGAACGTCAACGCCTACCGCGGCGCGATGGGAGGCACCGCCGAGATCGCCGATTTCGCGCTGCTGCTTGAGTACGTGGCGGACATTCCCGGCATCGAGCGCATCCGCTACACCACCAGCCACCCCAATGAATTCACGCCGCGCCTGATCGAGGCCTATGGCCGGGTGCCGAAGCTGGTGAACCACCTGCACCTGCCGGTGCAGCACGGCAGCGACCGCATCCTGATGGCGATGAAGCGCGGCTACACCGCCATGGAGTACAAGAGCACCGTCCGCAAGCTGCGTGCCATCCGGCCGGACATGGCCATGAGCAGCGACTTCATCGTCGGTTTCCCCGGTGAGACCGAGGACGACTTCCAGAAGATGATGAAGCTGATCACCGACATCGGCTTCGACGCCAGCTTCAGTTTCATCTTCAGCCCGCGCCCAGGCACGCCAGCGGCCAACCTGCCCGACGACACGCCGCACGAGGTCAAGCTCAAGCGCCTGCAGCACCTGCAGGCCACCATCGAGGACAACGTGCGCCGCATCAGCGCCAGCCGTGCAGGCACGGTGCAGCGCATCCTGGTCGAGGGCCCGTCGCGGCGCAACGCGGCCGAGCTCATGGGCCGCACCGAGTGCAACCGCATCGTCAACTTCGACGGTGGCCCGCAGGCCGCGCGGCTGGTCGGCGAGATGATCGACGTGCGCATCACCGAAGCCCTGCCGCATTCGCTGCGTGCCGAGGTGCTGGTGCGCGAGTCCGCGTGAAGCCTTCGCGCTTTTCCTTCCAGCAGTTGCTGCTGGTCGCGTTCCTGCTGATCGGCGCCCTGCTGGGCGCGGCCGCGCTGCGCGCGCTGTTCTCGCTGGAGACGCTGATGGCGCAGAGCCGCGAGAGCGCGGCGCAGGCGATCGCGCTGTCCACCGCGGCGCAGTCGCTCTCCGAGCGCAGCCTGACCATGGAGCGCGCGGCGCGCCAGTCGCTGGTGCTGCGCGACAACCAGCTGCGCCAGCGGTTCAATGAAGCGGCCGGCAACGCGCGCGACATTTTGCGGCGTCTGGAAGACAACGAGTTGCCACCCGAGTACGCAACCAACTGGCGCGAGCGTCTGGACGTCATCACCGATCTGCTCGATGGCCCGTCCGAGACAGCGCTGGACCGCGAGCGCGAGGTGGCCCGCGTGTTCCGCGAGATCGACGGCCACAGTGCCTCGATCGCGCAGAAGGTGCAGTCCATCATCGCCAGCCGCAACGACGCGTTGCAGGCCCGCTTCGAGACCAGCCGGCAGGAGCTCGCGCAGCAGGTCGTGGGTTCGATCGGCGTGGCCGCGATCCTGGCGCTGGCCTTCGGCATCTGGCTGGCGCGGCCGTTCAAGCGGCTGGAAAAGGCCATCCAGGGCCTGGGCGAAAACCGGCTGGACCTGCCGATCGACATTCCCGGCCCATCCGACGTGCGGCGCGTGAGCCAGCAACTGGATTGGCTTCGCCTGCGCCTGACCGAGCTCGACGCCGACAAGGCCCGCTTCCTGCGGCACGTGTCGCACGAGCTCAAGACACCGCTGGCGTCGATGCACGAAGGCGTGGCGGTGCTGGGCGATGGCGTGGCCGGCGCCCTGACGCCCAGCCAGGCCGAGGTGGTGCACATCCTGCGGCACAACACGCAGCTGCTGCAGCACCAGATCGAGGCGCTGCTGCGCTTCAACGCCGCCGCCTTCGAGGCGCGCCAGCTCAGGCGCGAGCGCACCGACCTGATGGCGCTGGTGGAAGACCAGATCGACACCCAGCGCCTGCAGTGGCAGGCCCAGGGCCTGCAGGTGCGGGCCGAGGGGGTGGCGGTGACGCTGCCGCTGGACCGGGAGAAGATCGCCTCGGCCGTGGGCAACCTGCTCTCCAACGCGATCCGCTATTCACCGCGAGGCGGACTGATCCGCCTGGTGCTGCTGGAACTGCCCGGGCGCGCCTGCCTGGACATCATCGACCAGGGCCCCGGCGTGGCGGAGGCGGACCGCGACCGCATTTTCGAGCCCTTCTACCGCGGCGAGCGCCAGCCCGAGGGTGCCGCGCGCGGCACCGGCATCGGCCTGTCCATCGTGCACGAGTACATTGTGGCCCACGGGGGACGCATCGAGCTGCTGGCGCAGCGCCAGGGCGCCCACTTCCGGATCGAACTTCCATGTTGAACAACCCCTTCGTGGCGAGCGCGCCCTGCGGCCCCGCCACCGCACCAACGCCCCTGGCGGCACCTCGCGCCGCCGGCGCCGGCCTGCTGGCCGCGCTGGCCATCGGCCTGGCCGCGTGCGGCTCGGTTCCGGCCGCGCCCAGCGTGCCCGAACCCGCGGGCCCGCCCACCAACATCGTGACGGCGCAGGCCGCCGATACCGCGGCACCGCCCTTGCTGGTGATGCCGGTGCAGAGCACGCAGGCGCCGTCGCCCATGGTGCTGGATGCGGAGGCACCGGCGGTTCCGGACCTGGTGACCGCGCTGCTGACCTATGCCGAGCGCCTGCGCGTGCTCAGCCCCGCGGAGCTCACGGCCGAGATCGTGCTGCAGGGCGACCCGGGCAACGCGCCGCTGCGCCAGATGCAGTTGGCGCTGGCCCTGATCCACACGCACCAGGCGGTGGACACCGCCAAGGCCCTGGGCCTGGTGCAGCGCGTGGTCAACCACACCGGCCCTGAGAGCGTGCCCTTCAAGCCCCTGGCCCGCCTGCTGGCCGCGCGGCTGCTGGAGCAACGCCGGCTGGAAGAGGTGGTGGACCGCCAGACGCAGCAGTTGCGCGACAGCCAGCGCCGCATCGACCAGCTCAACGACCGCCTGGAAGCCATGCGCGCCATCGAGCGCAGCATCAACTCACGGCCCAGCGCGGCGCCGGTTCCCCCCGCATCCGCGCCGGGCGCCGGCCGGCCGGCGCCATGAACGCCGCCGTCTCGTCCACCTCGCCCGTCGCCGGTGCGCCGCGCGCGCGGCTGCTGGTGGTCGACGACGACGCCGACATGCTGCGCCTGCTGGCCATGCGCCTGGGCTCCGCCGGCTACCAGGTCACCTCGGTCGGCTCCGCCGAAGCGGCGCTGGCGCAGTTGGACATCCAGCGGCCGCAGCTCGTGCTCTCGGACGTGCGCCTGCCCGGGCGCGACGGCCTGGCCCTGTTCGACGAGATCCGGGCGCGGCACCCTTCGCTGCCGGTGATTTTGCTCACCGCGCACGGCACCATTCCGGATGCGGTGGAGGCCACCGCGCGCGGCGTGTTCACCTACCTCACCAAGCCCTACGACGCCAAGGAACTGCTGGAGAAGATCGCGCAGGCACTGGCCCTGAGCGCGCCGGCCGGCGACAGCCCTCATATCGACGAGGCCTGGCGCAGCGAGATCGTGAGCCGCTCCAACCGCATGGCGGATCTGCTGGCCGAAGCGCGCATGGTGGCGCAGTCCGATGCCAGCGTGCTGCTGCGCGGCGACTCGGGTACCGGCAAGGAGATGCTGGCGCGCGCCATCCACAAGGCCAGCGCGCGGGCCAACAAGCCTTTCGTGGCGGTGAACTGCGGCGCCATTCCCGAGGCGCTGCTGGAGTCCGAGCTGTTCGGGCACGTCAAGGGCGCGTTCACCGACGCGGTGAGCAACCACAAGGGCCTGTTCCAGACCGCCGACGGTGGCACGCTGCTGCTCGACGAGATCGGCGACATGCCGCCCGCGCTGCAGGTGAAGCTGCTGCGCGTGCTGCAGGAACGCGCGGTGCGCCCACTGGGGTCGAGCCTGTCGTTGCCGGTGGACGTGCGCATCATCTCCGCCACCCACCGCGACCTGGAAGCCGCGATGGCCGAAGGTCAGTTCCGCGAGGACCTGTACTACCGCCTCAACGTGGTGACGCTCACCCTGCCCACCCTGGCGGAGCGCCGCGAGGACATCGCTCTGCTCGCCAACCACTTCCTGGCGCGGCTGGCGGCCAAGTACGGCAAGCGCAGTTCGGGTTTCGCGCCCGAGGCGCTCAAGGCACTGACCATGGCGCCCTGGCCAGGCAACGTGCGCCAGCTCTACAACGTGGTCGAGCAGGTGTGTGCCCTGTCCACCACGCCGCTGGTCTCGCTGGCGCTGGTGCAACGCGCGCTGCGCGTGCCTTCTTCGGTGGAGGTGCTGAGCTTTGCGGACGCCAAGCAGCGCTTCGAACGCGAGTACCTGGTCGGCCTGCTGAAGATGACCGACGGCAACGTGGCGGATGCGGCCCGGCTGGCGCAGCGCAACCGCACCGAGTTCTACCGGCTGCTGCAGAAGCATGCGCTCACGCCCGGCCTGTTCAAGAGCGACGCCCCGGCCGGTGGGAATGGGGTCGGCGTGGACCCTGTCGCCGATGAGTGACACGCACAAGGCCTTGTTTTTCCTGGAGTTTTCTCCAGACGCCAAGTGAGCTGTCGCTGATCGGCGACAAAAAACAGGGCTGAGAGGCCTCTGTGGCGGCGATGGCCGCGACTGGACATGGATTTTCAAGCATAAGCCATTGATCTGAAAGGATTTTTCCAGGCTGGCACAGGGTTTGCCCTAGGAAGGGCATGTCCTCGCTTTTCACCCCTTTCTCCAGCCTGCGCCGTCTGCGCGCCTGGACCGTGCTGGGTGTGCTGCTGGCCACGCTGGCCGGGGCGTCGGCGCAAACGCCGCGCTTCGACTGGAACAGCCTGAGCGAGCTGGCGCAGACACGCGCGCGCCAGCCGTTTCAGGCAAACGGCGACAAGCTGCCGCCCGAGCTGGCCAACATCACCTACGACCAGCTGCGCGACATCCGTTTCCGTCCCGAGCGCTCGCTCTGGCGGGCCGAGGGCCTGCCCTTCGAAGCCCAGTTCTTTCACCTCGGGCTGTACCAGACCGAGCCGGTGCGCATCCACGAGCTGCTGGCCGACGGCACCGTGCGCCACGTGCCCTACCGGACCAGCGACTTCGACTACGGGCAGAACTCCTTCGACCCCCGCCCCTGGGGCGATCTCGGCCACGCCGGCTTCCGCCTGCATTTCCCGCTCAACAGCACCGCCTACAAGGACGAGTTGGTGGTCTTCCAGGGCGCGAGCTACTTCCGCGCGCTCGGTGCCGGTCAGCAGTACGGCCTGTCGGCGCGCGGCCTGGCCATCGACACCGTGGGCGGCACCGGCGAGGAGTTCCCGCGCTTCACCGAGTTCTGGATCCAGCGCCCGGCCGCCAACGCCACCGAGGTCACCGTGCTGGCCCTGCTGGAGTCGCCACGCGCCACCGGCGCCTACCGCTTCGTGATCCGCCCTGGCCGCCAGACGCTGACCACCGTGACCGCGCGCGTCTTTCTGCGCGCCGGTGCCGGCCCGGTGAACACCCTGGGCATCGCGCCGCTCACCAGCATGTTCCTCTCGGGTGAGAACCAACCGATGCCGGGCGACTTCCGCCCCGAGGTGCACGACTCCGACGGCCTGATGATGGTCAACGGCGAGGGCGAATGGCTGTGGCGTCCGCTGCAGCGCCCCCAGGCGGTGACGGTGAGCTCCTTCGGCATGCGCAACCCGCGCGGCTTCGGCCTGATGCAGCGCGACCGCAGCTTCGCCAGCTACGAGGACGTGGAGGCCCGCTACGAACGCCGACCCAGCGCCTGGATCAAGCCACTGGGCGACTGGGGCGATGGCCGCGTGGAACTGGTGCAGTTGCCCACGCCGGACGAGACGCACGACAACGTGGTGGCCTACTGGGTCCCCGCCGCCCTGCCCGCGCCGGGCCAGGCCATGGAGTTCGCCTATGAGATGGCCTGGCAAGGCGACGACCAACAGCGCCCGCCGTCGAGCTGGGTCACGCAAAGCCGGCGTGGCTACGGCTTCACCCGCCTCACGCCGGCCGAGCAGGCGCGCCAGCCGCAGTACGTGCTGGACTTCGCCGGCCCGGCACTGGACGCCCTGCCCGCCGGTGCGCAGGTGCGTGCCGTGGTCACCACCAACACCAATGGCCGCGTGCTCGAAGCACTGGCCTACCCCAACCCCGCCACGCGCACCTGGCGCGTGAGCCTGCGCGTGGAACGCATCGATCCGGCCCAACCGGTCGAGCTGCGCGCCTTTCTGCAACACCTCAACGACACCGTGAGCGAAACATGGACACATCTGCTGCTACCCGAATGAGCACCGCCCGCACCACCGTGCGCGCCGAGCGCCATCCGAATTCGGTGACCGCACCGCCGATCCACCGCGGCTCCATGGTGCCCCGCCCGTGGCGCGGTTTCTGGAACAGCATCGGCACCGCGCTGCTGAGCACGGCCAGCGGTCTGCTGCCGCCCTGGGCTGCGCCGACCGAAACACCCAGGCCCGCCCTGCAGGCCTGGGAGCACGCGGCCAACCGCCGCCGGCTGGTGTTCGCGTTGCTCACGGTGTTGAGCACCGCCTTCGCCACCAGCCTGTTCGCCGACGCGCAGCCCGAACACCACAACACCTGGCTGCAGTACGGCCAGCTCGCCTTGTTCGGCCTGCTTTCGGCCTGGGTGGTCACGGGCTTCGTGACCGCGCTCATGGGCTTCTGGGTCTCGCTGCGCGGTGACGCCCACACGCTGTCGGCCGCCGCCGTGCGCGACAACCCCATGAACCCGGACGCACGCACGGCCATCATCATGCCGATCTGCAACGAGGACGTGGCCACCGTGTTCGCCGGCCTGCGCGCGACCTGCGAGTCGCTGGCGGCCACCGGTCACGCGCGCCAGTTCGACGTGTTCGTGCTCTCCGACAGCTACGACCCCGCGATCGCCCGGGCCGAGCGCCGGGCCTGGGAAGACCTGCGCGCCGCGCTGGCCGCGCAAACGGAACTGCCGCAGATCGAGGTGTACTACCGCCTGCGCACGCGCCGCACCCACCGCAAGGCCGGCAACGTGGCCGACTTCTGCCGCCGCTGGGGCAAGGACTACCGCTACATGGTGGTGCTCGACGCCGACAGCGTGATGAGCGGCTCGTGCATCGTCTCCATGGTCAAGCTCATGGAGGCCCATCCCAAGGCCGGCATCATCCAGACCGCCACCCAGGCCATCGGCCACGCCACGCTGCACGCCCGCGCCCAGCAATTCGCCTCGCGCGTGACCGGCCGCCTGTTCACGCTGGGCATGCAGTTCTGGCAGTTGGGCGAGTCGCACTACTGGGGTCACAACGCCATCATCCGCGTGGAGCCCTTCATGCAGCACTGCGCCCTGGCGCCCATCAAGGGCACGGGTGGCATGTCCGGCGGCATCATGTCGCACGACTTCGTGGAAGCCGCATTGATGCGCCGCGCCGGCTACCACGTCTGGCTGGTCTCGGACCTCAGCGGCAGCTACGAGCAGCAGCCCCCCGACCTGCTGAGCGAACTGCAGCGCGACCGCCGCTGGTGCCAGGGCAACCTGCAGAACTCGCGGCTGATGGCCGAGCCCGGCATCCACCGCGTGCACCGGGCCATGTTCGCCATTGGCGCCATGTCCTATGTCTCGGCGCCGCTGTGGCTGGCCTTCCTGAGCTTCGGTACCGCGCTGTGGATGTCGGACGAAAGCGTGGCGACCTTCTGGCACACGGTGCCCAGCGAGCTGCGCGGCCTGTGGGCCTGGACGCTGTGCATGCTGTTCATGCCCCGCGTGCTGGGTCTGCTGGCGGTGTTCCTGCGGCGCGAACAGAAGAACTTCGGCGGCACCGGCACGCTGCTGGGCAGCGCGGCGGTGGAGACCGTGCTGGCTCTGCTGCAGGCGCCCATCCGCATGCTGGCGCACTCGCTGTTCGTGCTGGTGGCCATCACCGGCATCCAGCTGGACTGGAAGTCGCCGCCGCGGGAAGCCGCCGGCGTGCGCTGGCGCGATGCCGCCGCCCGCCTGGCGCCCATGACCCTGGTCATCGGCCTGCTCGCGGTGGGCGTGACCGCCATCAATGCCCAGGCCCTGATCTGGCTGGCACCGGTGGCCCTGCCGTTGCTGCTGGCCGTGCCGCTCACCGTGGCCACCAGCCACGTGGAACTGGGCGCCTGGATGCGTTCGCGCGGCGTGCTGCTGATCCCCGAGGAATCGTGGTCGCCCGCGGTGCTGCGCCGGGCCTGGCGGCATGCGAGCCGTTTCTCGCTGGCATCCGCCGCCTGATCGCCTGCCGCGCTGAGGCACGGACAGCGCCGGCCAGCGACCGGCAACCCTGTCCTGGCGGGAGGTCTTCGGGCAAGGCCCTCAGGACCGCCGCCACCACCCCAGCCACGCGCCGCCGAGCTGGTTCACCACCAACCCGACAAGCACCAGCCCCGTGCCCAGCCACTGCTGGGGCAGCGGCATCTCGCCGAAGAAGACCCAGGCGGCCGTCAGGCCCACCACCGGCACCAGCAACGAAAACGGCGTGACGCGCCCGGCTGGATGGCGCTTGAGCAGGCGCGTCCACAGGCTGTAGGCCAACAGCGTGGCCAACCAGGCCAGGAACAGCACCGACAGGATGGCCCCCAGACGCAGGCCCGTCACCTGTTGCCACACCTGTGGCGGCCCGTCGGTCCACAAGGCGAGTGCGAGAAACGGCAGGATGGGAAACACGCTGCTCCAGACGATGAAGCCGAAGGGGTCGTAGTCGGCCTGCCGGTTGGCCAGGCGGGCCACCACATTGGAGACCGCCCACATGAAGGCGGCCGAGAGGGTGAGCACAAAGCCGGCCAGCGTCATCTGGCCCGGCCCGTCGCCGTGCGCGGTGGCGATCAACAGCAGGCCGGCCAGCGCCACCGCGAGCCCCACCCACTGCGCCTTGCGCGCACGCTCACCCAGCAGCGGCATGGCGAGCAGCAGCGTGAAGAAGGCCTGCGTCTGCATGACCACCGAGGCCATGCCCGCCGTCATGCCCAGCTTCAGGCCCAGAAAGAGAAAACCGAACTGGCCCAGGCCTTGCGCCAGGCCATACGCGGCCACGCAGTGCCAGGGCAGGCGTGGAAAGCGCACCAGCAGCAGAAAGGGCAAGGCCGCCAGCGTGAAGCGCAGGGCACCCAGCAACATGGGGCTCACGTCGCGCAGCCCCACCTTCATGACCACGAAGTTCAGCCCCCAGATCACGACCACGCCCAACGCGCGCAGCAGGTCGCCGCGCGAGAGTGGCTGCGCGTCGCTCATGCGGGTACCCTGACCGGCCGGCCCTGCGCCGTGCGCGCGGCCACGAAAGCGTCAAAGGCCTGCGCGCTGGTCTTGCGCGGACGGTAGCCCAGACGCTCCTTGAGCGCGGTGTTCAGCAACACGGGCCGGTAGCGCAGAAAGTCCAGTTGCTCTGGCCCGTAGCGGCTCACCCCCAGGGCGGAACCGATGCGCAGCGCGGTGCGCAGCAGGCCAGCCGGCAGCACGCGCAGCGGCTTGTTCAGGCGCCGCGCGATCTCAGCGAGGGTCAGCGCGCCGTCGCCCGCGAGGTTGTAGCAGCCGGGCACGCCGTGCTCGCTCAGCGCGTGCAGGATGGCGCCGGTCACGTCCTCGTCCCAGATGAACACGAAGGGACTGTCGCTGCCGGCGATCGCCAGGATGCGGGGTTTCTCGAACAGCGCCGTGATCTGGTTGTCCACGCGCTCGCCCAGGATGGTGCCGATGCGCAGCACCGTCTGGCGCAGCGCGGGATGGGCGGCCCGCGTCTCGGCCAGCATCTCCTCCATCAGGCGCTTGTGGTGGGCGTAGGCAAACACCTCGTTGCCGCGCAGGGGATGGTCTTCGGTGAGCCAGGCCGGGTTGTCGGCGTGGTAGCCGTAGGCCGCGCCACTGCTGGACACCACGAGGTGGCCCACGCCATGGGCCAGGCAGGCGTCGATCACGTTGCGCGTGCCGCCCACGTCCACCGCGTACTCGAACTCCCGGTTGGACCCTTTACCGGGCGTCACGATGGAGGCCAGGTGCACGACGCTGTCGATGCCGTGCGCGGCCACGCTGGCACCCAGCGCGCGGTCGCGCACGTCCTGCGTCACGTAGATGACGTCGGGCAGCCGGCGCTCCTGCGGTACCTCGCGCACGTCCACCGCCACCACCTGTTCCACGGCCGGCTGGCGCACGAGCGCAGCCACCAGACCGCGGCCCAGAAAACCGTCGGCCCCGGTGACCAGCACGCGCCGCGCGGCGTGGCTCCGCGTCACGTCCGCACCTCGGTCGGGCGGCCACCCCGCAAGGGCTTGCGCGACCACCAGTGCGCCAGCAGCAGGCCGGCGATGATGTCCCAGAAACCCCAGACGCCCGCGACCACGGCCATGCCGCCAAGGCCACCGAAGAAGCTGAAGATGAGCACCAGCCCCAGGCCGGCATTGCGGATGCCGACCTCGATGGACAGGGCGCGCCGGTCGTAGTCCGGCAGGCCGGCGGCACGGGCAATGGCGTACCCCGTGCCGAAGGCCAGCGCGTCGTGGATGACGACCGCCAGCAGCACCAGGCCCACGTAGTCGAGGAAGTAGCGCCAGTTGCCCGCGATGGCGCCGACGATGAAGGCGATGAGCGCCAGGAAACTCAGGATGCGCACCGGCTTCTTGAAACGCGCGGTCCAGGCGGGGAAGCGGTGCGCGCACCACAGGCCCAGCGCGAAGGGCACGCCAATGATGAGCAGGATGTGGCCGACCATCTCCAGCGGATCCAGGGCGATGGTCTTGAGCAGAGGCGCGGCCGTCGGGTGGATGCCACCCCAGAACGCGAAGTTCAGCGGCATGGCCACGATGGCGATGGCGTTGGAGACCGCCGTCATCGACACGCTGAGCGCCACGTTGCCGTTGGCGCGGTGCGTGAGGATGTTGCTCACGTTGCCCGGCGGGCAGCAGGCTACCAGGATCATGCCCAGCGCGATGCTGGGGCCAGGCTGGAGCAGCAGCGTGAGCACATAGGTGATGGCGGGCAGCGCGACGAACTGCGCGACGATGCCCACCGTGAAAGCCAGCGGCATGCGCAGCACGCGGCGAAAGTCCTCGATGCGGGTGTCCAGCGCGATGCCGAACATGAGGAAAGCCAGCACCGCGTTGAGCACGGCCAGCGAGGCCGGGTTGAAGTTCAGGCGTATTTCGTCCACGGGCAGCATGGGGGTCTCCTCGTTGGGGGGTGGTCAGCCCTGCGCAGCGGCGGCTTCGCGCACCGCCTTGCGGTACGCGTCCTTGTTCACGTAGTAGGCCATCCGTTCGAGCTGCAGGTATGTGTAGCCGCCGGAGAGATCTGGCGGCGGGCCGGCCTTGGCGGCCTTGAGCGCGGCCGCGCTGGCGCGCCCTTCGTCCAGTCCCTTGAGGTAGCGCGCCACCAGTTCGGCCTGCTCGTAGCGGCCTTGCCAGCCCAGGCCGCTGGCCTCCACCATGCCCAGCACCGCCAGGCGGTCAAAGCGTGGCGCGAAGATGTTGAGGTAGAGCGCCGGCGCCATGCCCTGCCAGTTGAGCAGCGCGCGGTCCAGGAAGGGGTAGTGCAGCTTGTAGCCAGTGGCGGCAAGGATGAGGTCGTAGTCGCGCGCGCTGCCATCGCGGAAGTGCACGGTGCGGCCATCCAGGCGCGCGATGTCGGCACGCACGCCGACGTCGCCATGGCCGATGTGGTAGAGGATCAGCGAGTTCACCACGGGATGCGACTCGTACATTCTGTAGGCGGGCTTCGGAAAGCCGAAGCGCACCGGGTCACCGGTGAACCACTTGAGGATGGTGCTGTCGATGCGCTGCTTGAGCCAGGGCGGCAGCGTGATCCTGCCGCCGATGCTGTCGGCCGGCTTGCCGAACACGTACTTGGGCACGAAGTAGTAGCCGCGCCGCACCGAGATGTCCACGCTGCGCGCCTGGTGGACCGCATCGACGGCGATGTCGCAACCGGAATTGCCGGCGCCCACGATGAGCACGCGCTTGTCCTTGAAGAGGCTGGCGTCCTTGTAGGCCGAGGTGTGCAGCAGCTCGCCATCAAAGTGGCCCTCGAAGCTCGGCATGTTGGGCTCGGCCAGCGTGCCATTGGCAATGACCACCCCCTTGTACTCTGCGCTCTCGCGCACACCGTCCGCCGACTCGGTGCTCACGCGCCAGAGGGTGTCGGGTGCATCGCTCACCGGCTCGACCTTCAGCACGCGGGTGCCAAAGCGGAAATGCCCACGCAGCCCGAAATGGTCGGCGAAGGCGCGAAAGTAGGACAGCAGTTCGCGGTGGCTGGGGTAGTCGGCGACCCGCTCGTCCATGGGGAATTCGCTGAACTCGGTCATGCGCTTGCTGGAGATCAGGTGCGCCGACCGGTACACCGTGGAACGCGGGTTGCCGATGTTCCACAGGCCGCCCACGTCGGTGTGGGCCTCGAAGCCCTGGAAGGGGATGCCGTGTTTCTGCAGGCAGCGCGCGCCCGCCAGGCCGGACGGGCCGGCGCCAATGAGGGCGATCTGTTCGGTGGTGTGGGTCATGGTTTCTCGATGCCAGGGATCTCGGTGGCGCCCGCTTCGCCGACGCGGGGCTTGCGCGGCTGGCCCAGCAGGATGCGGTCGTGCAGCCGCGCCGGGAGCAGCCCCAGCAGGCGGGAGAGCCAGCCCACGCGGCGCGGCAGCACGATGTGTTCGGCGCCAGCCGCGACGCCGGCCAGCAGGCGCCCGGCGGCCTCGTCGGGCTCCAGCAGGCCGGGCATGGCGAAACGGTTGCCCGCGGTGAGCGCGGTGCGCAGGTAGCCGGGGCTGACCGTGTGCACCGTCAAGCCCGTGGGCCGCAGCTCGGCGCGAAGGCTCTGCAGGTAGGCGATCAGGCCGGCCTTGCTCGCGCAATAGGCTCCGTTGCCCGGCATGCCGCGCCAGCCGGCGATGCTGGCCACGCCCACCAGCGCGCCGGGGCGCCCGCTCTCCCGCATGGGCGCCAGAAAGGGCTGGAACGTGGTGGCCACGCCCAGCAGGTTGATCTCCAGCATGCGGCGCATCACCACAAGGTCCTCGGCTTCTGCCGTGTCAAAACCCCCTGCCACGCCGGCATTGGCGATGACCAGGTCCGGCACGCCCGCGCGCGCCATCCAATCGGCGGCCATGGCCTGCACGGCCAGCGCGTCGGACACGTCCGGCCGGTAGACCGCGCAGCGCTCCGGAGCCTGCGCGGCCAGGGCATCGAGCACGGGTGTGCGCAGTCCCACCAGGGCCACGCGCGCACCCGAGGCGATGAGCGCCTGTGCCAGCGCTTGTCCGAGACCGCCACAGGCACCGGTCACCACCGCGTTGTGAAAGCTCGACCGTCTCAAAACCCGTCTCCTCGTTGCACGCCACCGCTTGTGGGGAGACTGTAGGCGCCACTAGAATTCATCTCGAAATATTTATTCAATTCGTCTCGTTTTCCGAGATATGAACACCGACACCGAGAGCAGCCCCGGCCTGCGGCTCATGGAGTTGCTGGACCTGATCACCCGCCAGGACAAGGCGCTGGCGCTGCCCGAACTCGTCGCACTCACCGGCTGGCCCAAACCCACGGTACACCGCATGCTGGCACAGCTGGAAACCGGTGGCTGGCTGCAGCGCGAGCCCGGTGGGCGCCATTTCGCGCTGGCACCTCGCTTGCTGCGCCTGTCGGAGGCGGCCCTGAGCACCAGCGCCCGCCAGGGGGTGCGCCATGCGGTGCTGCGCCAACTGGTCAGCGAGGTGGGCGAAAGCTGCAACCTCACCGCCCTGTCGGGCGCGGACGTGGTCTACCTCGATCGGGTGGAGTCGGCCTTTCCGCTGCGCCTGGAACTGCGCCCGGGCACCCGCGTGCCCATGCACTGCTCGGCCAGCGGCAAGCTGTTCCTGGCCTGGATGAATGCACGGCAGCGGCGCACACTGCTCGATGGCATGGCGTTGCCGCGCTACACCGCGAACACGCTCACCGAGCGCGCCGCGCTGGAGGCGGAACTGCAGGTGATCCGCCGCGATGGGCACGCGGTGGATGCCGAGGAGTTTGTCGATGGGCTGGTGTGTGTGGCGGTTCCGGTGTTCGCCCCTGGCCAACGCACAGTGCGCTGCGCGCTGGCCCTGCAAGCCCCCGCGGCCCGCATGACACTGGCCCAGGCGCGGCTGCAACTGCCCCGTCTGACGCTGGCCGCGCAAGCGCTGGCGCGCACGCTGGGCTGAGCGCGCGGCGTGGCGCCGTTCGCTCAGGCTCCCGGTGGCGGGGGCTTCAGGTAGCGCTCGTCGGACCAGGTGGCCAGCCACTGCGGCCGGAACGCGACGAAGACCGCCACCAGCATGCCGGTGAGGAACGCATCGCCCCAGGCCATGAGCCAGCGGCTCACCAGTGCCTGCTCCAGCGCCACGCCGCTGAAGCCGTGGTGCAGCAGCTCCATCACCGAGCCGGAGACGAACAAGGCGGCGGCCGTCCCTAGAAAACCGCGCCCCAGGGTGTAGACGAAGGGGTTGGGCGGCAGGTAGCGCTTGAGCACCGCGCCGATGGCCAGCACCAGCGTGGCCGGCACCAGGCCCAGCCAGAAACCCTGCGACAGCACGTCCCCCGCACCCGTCTGACCGATCAGCCAGACCTGCAGCGCGACCAGCGCCAGCACCGGCACCGCCAGTGGCCAGCCCAGCATCAGGACCAGCAGGCTGGCACCGGAGAACTGCACCGGAAGGCCGGCGGGCAGGCGCTGCGGCAACAGCCACAGCCAGGGCAGCAGGGCCAGGGTCGCCAGCGCGGGCGTGAGCAGGGGACCACCCAGCATGCGCCAGGGGCGCAGGGACAAGGCCAACGCCAGCGCGGCGATGGACAGCGCGGCCTCCAGTGCCAACTCCATCGCGCTGCCTTCCGGGCCGATCAGCCCATGCCCGGTAGCTTGGGCATGCCTTTCATGCCGCCCAGGCGTTTCATCATCTTCATCATGCCGCCACCCTTCATCTTTTTCATCATGCCCTGCATCTGCTCGAACTCCTTGAGCAGGCGGTTGACTTCCTGGACCTGCACGCCCGCCCCCGCGGCGATGCGGCGCTTGCGTGTGGCCTTGATGATGTCGGGCCTGCGGCGCTCCTGAAAGGTCATGCTGCAGATGATCCCCTCCTTGCGCCGGATGTCCTTCTCGGCGCGCCCCATGTCGACCTCGCCGGCCTTGGCCGCGATCGCGCTGGGCAGTTTGTCGATGAAGCTGGAGAGCCCGCCCATCTGCTTCATCTGGCGCAATTGGTCGAGGAAATCGTTGAGGTCGAAGCCCTCGCCACTCTTGACCTTGGCGGCCAGCTTCTGGGCCGCGGCCATGTCCACGCCGGCCGTCACCTGCTCGACCAGGGCCACGATGTCGCCCATGCCCAGCACGCGCCCTGCATGGCGTTCGGCGTCGAACACCTCCAGGCCATCGATCTTCTCGGACACGCCCGCAAACTTGATGGGCGCACCAGTGATTGCACGCACCGACAACGCGGCGCCACCGCGCGAATCGCCGTCCAGCTTGGTCAGCACGATGCCGGTCAACGGCAGCGCCTCCTTGAACGCCTTGGCGGTGTTGATCGCGTCCTGACCCTGCATGGCGTCCACCACGAACAGGGTCTCCACCGGCTTGAGCACCGCGTGCAGTTCCTGGATCTCGCGCATCAGCGCCTCGTCGATCGCCAGGCGACCCGCGGTATCGACCAGCAGCACGTCGAAGTAGTGGCGGCGCGCATGGTCGAGCGCCGCGCGCGCGATGTCCACCGGCTTCTGGTCCGGCGTGCTGGGGAACCATTCGGCACCCGCCTGCGCGGTCACGGTCTTGAGCTGTTCGATGGCCGCGGGCCGGTAGACGTCACCGGACACCGTGAGCACCTTCTTCTTGCGCTTCTCGATCAGGTGGCGCGCCAGCTTGGCCGTGGTGGTGGTCTTGCCCGCGCCCTGCAGGCCGGCCATCAGGATCACCGCCGGTGGCTGTGCCGCCAGGTTGAGGTCGGCCACGCCATCGCCCATGGTGGCGGCGAGCTCGCGGTTGACGATGCCCACCAATGCCTGCCCTGGCGTGAGCGAACCCACCACCTCCTGGCCCAGCGCTTTTTCCTTCACGCGGGCGATGAAGTCGCGCACCACCGGCAAGGCCACGTCGGCCTCCAGCAGGGCCATGCGCACTTCGCGCAGCATGTCGTTGACATTGCTCTCGGTGATGCGGGCCTGGCCGCGCATTTCCTTGACGATGCGTGAGAGACGTTCTGAAAGGGCTGAGGCCATGCTGCGCGCTGCGGTTGGGAAGTGGGGTGCCGCGCCAGGCGGCCATCGGAGCCGGCGGGCCGGCACATCCGGGCCGCGACAGGCCCGTTAAACTGTGCAGATGATTCTAGAGCCTGTTCAAAGTCTGCCTGGGGTCTCTTCCTTGTCCCACATACCGTGCGTGTCCTTTCCGGCATGAACCTGCTGCCCGCGTTTGCGTCAAACCCGCTGGCCGTGCTGCTGTCCGTGTTCGCGGCGCTGGCCTATGCAGCGCTCGCCGTCTTCCACCCCCGCATGGGCGCCACCCAGAGCCGTGGTCTGCTGGGGTTGGCCTGGCTGCTGCACCTCGGCGTGCTGGTGGTCAACCTGTTCGAGCAACCGGCACGCTTCGGGTTTGCGCCGGCGCTCTCCGTCACCGGCTGGCTGGTGCTGACCGTCTACCTGATCGAAAGCCGCCTGTATCCGCAGATGCGGGCCCGCTGGACGCTGTCGGTGCTGGGCACGCTGGTGGTCCTGCTCGCGCTGGCCTTTCCTGGCACGCCCTACCCTTCGCTGCATTCCAGCTGGCTGCCACTGCACTGGGCGCTGGGCATCGCGTCCTACGGTCTCATCGCCGCCGCCGTGGTGCATGCCTGGCTGATGCAGCGCGCCGAACGCGCCATGCGCCTGGGCCAGTCGGACGAAGCCGCGATGCCGCTGCTGACGCTGGAGAGACTGACCTTTCGCTTCGTCGCCGCGGGCTTCGCCCTGCTCAGCGCCACGCTGCTGGCGGGCTGGTACTTCACCGAGCAGTTGAACCACCGCTGGGTCTGGGACCACAAGACGGTCTTTTCGGTGCTGGCCTGGCTGACCATGGGCATCCTGCTGTGGGGCCGCTGGCAACTGGGTTGGCGCGGACGCGCGGCGGTGCGCACGCTCTACCTGGGCGCGGGCCTGCTGCTGTTGAGCTACGCCGGTTCGCGCTTTGTGCTGGAAGTGCTGCTGCACCGCGGCTGAGCCTCCATCCGGGACCCTCATGAAATACCTGCTTGTACTGGCTGTCGTGGTGGTGGCCTTCTATATATGGCGCAACAACCGGCTGGCCGATCGAGGTGATGCGGCACCGCCCAACCCGTCGCGCCGGCCGGCCACGCCCGCCATCATGGTGGCCTGCCGCCAGTGCGGCACCCATCTGCCGCAGAGTGAGGCCGTGCAGGGGCGCGATGGCAGCTGCTACTGCAGCGCCGAACACCGCCAACTGCAGGAAGGCAGCACGCACTGACATGGCCCGCGACGTCAGCTCGCAATTCGCACCGTCCTGGTACTCCGCCTTCGAGGGTGGAAACCGGCAGAGCCGCGAGCAGCGCACCCGGGCCTTCGTGCGCCTGTGGACCACGTTCATGCGGGCACGCGTGTTCATCGCCGCCGTGCTGCTGGCCCTGCAGGCCTTCCTGGCCATCACCGCCAACGGTCCCACTTGGCTGGTGGCGGTCTGCACCCTGCACCTGGGCGCGGCCATCTTCGTGCTGTACGGCTGGCGGCCGGTGGAGCAGGGTTCGCCCATGCACCCGCAGTGGCTGCTGACCATCGGCGTCGATGTGGTGGTGTTCGCCATCCTTCAGTACTTCCACGTCAGCGACATCAGCTACATCCCCCTGTTCGCACTGCCGGTGCTGATGTCGGCCATCCTCGGTCCGCTGATGCTGGCACTGGGAACCGCGGCCAGCGTCACCCTGTACCTGCTGCTGGAAGCATGGCTGAGCGCACCGCTGCTCAGCGATGTTTCCACCAACCGGTTCCTGCAGACCGCGCTGACCGGCACCGGCTTTTTCCTCGTCGCGGCCCTGGCCAACCAGTTGGCCATCCGCCTGGCCCGCGAGGAGGCCCTGGTGGCCAGCAGCCAGGCCGCCGCGCGCACCCAGGCACAGGTCAATGAACTGGTCATCGAACACCTGAGCGTAGGCGTACTGGTGGTGGATCCGCATGGCGTGGTGCGCAACGCCAACCCGGCCGCGCAGGCCATGCTGCTGGGCGAGGTGTCGGCGCAGCCCGCCAAGTTGCTGCTTTCCGCAAGATCGAGCTGGCACCACCTCTCCGCTCTGGTGAGCGAAACCTTCGCCTCTGGCCAGTCGCTGGAGGCGGAGACCACCATCGACAACGAGGATCGGCCCAGCCAGAGGCTGCACGCGCGCACCAAGCTCACCGCACAGTCCGGCCGGCGTTCGGGCCTGTGCGTGCTTTTCCTGGAAGACCTGCGCGAGGTGGAGGCACGGGTACGCACCGAGAAGCTGGCGTCCATGGGGCGCATGTCAGCGGCCGTGGCGCATGAGATCCGCAACCCGCTGTCCGCCATCTCGCAGGCCAACGCCCTGCTCGACGAAGAGGTGCGCGAGCCGGCGCAGAAGCGGCTGACCAGCATGATCGAGCAGAATGCGCAGCGCCTGTCTCGCATCGTCGACGACATCCTCAACGTCGCGCGGGCCCAGCCCAGCCAGGGTCTGGGGGCGTCCACCTCGCTGCCGCTGGACCAGATGGTTCGCCAGATCACCCACGAATGGACGCGGCAGAGCCGGGCCGAACGCGTGCTGGGTGTGCATACGCACGCGCCAGCCGCGCACGTCGCCTTCGACCCCGAACACCTGCGCCGCCTGCTGGTCAACCTGCTGGACAACGCCATCCGCCACGCCAGCGGCAAGCCCTCGTCGATCCGCGTGATCACGCAGCCCAGCGGCGGCGACCACATCCGTCTCTCGGTCTGGAGCGATGGCCATCCGCTGGAGGCCAGCGTGATGCGCCATCTGTTCGAACCCTTCTTCTCCTCTGAAAGCCGCTCCAGCGGCCTGGGCCTGTACATCTGCCGGGAGTTGTGCGAGCGCTATGGCGCGCAGATCGCCTACCAGCGCACGCGGCTCGACCAACGCGAAGGCAATGAGTTCTATGTGCTGATGCCTGCCGCGGCCCAGCCGACGGCCGGCGGCCAACCGGTGCAGCAAAGCCTGTCGTACCCGGTGGTGGACTCGGTCGCCACGCGCGCCAGCAGCACCCTCTCGGGCGATCCCCCCATGGCCACCCATTGACCGGGCACCCGATGAACGCCTCCGCCCCCGCTTCCGTGCTGGTCGTCGACGACGAACCCGACCTGCGCACCCTGTACGAACTCACGCTGCTGCGTGAGGGCCACTCGGTGGTGGCCGCCCCTGACCTCACGCAGGCACGCGAGTGGCTCGCGCAGCGGCGCTTTGACGTGCTCATCACCGACATGCGGCTGCCCGACGGCCTCGGCCTGGAATTGCTGCGCGAGATCGGCGAACAGCAGCGCAGCGAAAAGTGCATCGTCATCACCGCCTACGGGTCGGCCGAGAACGCGGTGGAAGCCCTCAAGTCCGGTGCCTTCGACTACCTCACCAAGCCAGTGGACCTCAAGCAACTGCGCAGCGCCGTCACCGCTGCGGTGCAGAGCCAGCAGCCCCGGCCGGCCCAGGGCGCCAACGGTGGCGCATCCGCCATGGCCCAGGGGCCGGGGGAGGCGGTGCGCCGCCACGGCGCCGCTGGCACTCAGGCGCTCCATCGCATCGTGGGGCGCTCACCCAGCATCCAACAGATCAAGGGCCGCATCGAGAAAGTGGCCACCAGCATGGCGCCAGTGCTCATCCTCGGTGAATCGGGCACTGGCAAGGAACTGGTGGCCCGCGCGGTGCATGAATGCAGCCACCGCGGCACCGGGCCCTTCGTCGCGGTGAACTGCGGTGCCATTCCCGAAAACCTCATCGAAGCCGAGTTCTTCGGAGCGCGCAAGGGCGCCTACACAGGTGCGACGCAGGACCGCGAAGGCTACTTCCAGGCCGCGCGCGGCGGCACCCTGTTCCTGGACGAGATCGGCGATCTGCCACTGGCCATGCAGGCCAAGCTGCTGCGTGTGATCCAGGAACGCCGCGTGCGCTCGCTCGGCGGCGTGCAGGAGGAATCGGTCGACGTGCGGCTGGTCAGCGCCACCCACCGAGACCTGGCCATGCTGGTGCAGAACGGGCTGTTCCGGCAGGACCTCTTCTACCGGCTCAACGTGATCGAGTTGCGCACGCCCGCCCTGCGCGAGCGGCGCGAGGATCTGGCCGCGCTCGTCGACGCGCTGCTGGCGCGCCTGTGCGCAGAGTCGGCGCAGAGCGTGCCCACCCTTTCTCCGCGCGCACTGGCCTGGCTGCAGGCACGTGAACTGCCGGGCAATGTGCGCGAACTCGAGAACCTGCTGCAGCGTGCACTGGCACTGAGCAACAGCGACACCCTGGAGCCGGAGGACTTTGGCGACGGTTTCGACGACGAGATCCCCACCCAGCCCGACGTGCTGCCCGAAGATCGCGACGACGAAGGTTCGTCGTTTTCCCGCCCCCCCGACGACATCCCCGTGGACCTGCAGGCCTACCTGGACGAGCAGGAGCGCCAGGTGCTGCTCAAGGCACTGCGCGAATGCGACTACAACCGCACCGCTGCGGCGGCGCGCCTGGGCCTCAACCTGCGGCAGATCCGCTACCGCATTCAGCGGCTGGGCATCGCCATGCCGACCGCCGATGACGACGCCACCTGACGCCATGCCGACCACCCGTCCGACGCAGGTCGGCTGGCAGGGCGGGTGGCTCCTCGGCGCCCGGCACCGTCTGTCACCCAACCACGGCCCGCGGCCCGAGGGCGCCCACATCGACCTCATCGTGATCCATTCCATCAGCCTGCCACCGGGCGAGTACGGCGGCCCGGAGGTGGAGCAGCTCTTCACCAACACGCTGGACTGGGATGCCCATCCGTACTTCGGACAGATCCGCGGCATGGAGGTCTCGGCCCATTTCTTCATCCGGCGCGATGGCGAACTGGTGCAGTTCGTGGATGCCGATGCACGCGCCTGGCACGCCGGCCGTTCGCACTGGCAGGGGCGCGACAACCGCAACGACGATTCCATCGGCATCGAACTCGAAGGCCTGGAGGGCGAGCACTTCGAGCCCGCGCAATACGAGACGCTGGTCAGGCTGTGCACCGAACTGGCGCGCCGGTATCCGGTGGCACAGATCGCGGGGCACGAACACATCGCACCTTCGCGCAAGCTAGACCCCGGCGCTGGATTCGACTGGACACTGCTGCGCCGAGCGCTGGGTTGGACGCATGCGTGTTTTCCCTCATCGGTGGTGGGCGACGAACGGAGTTCCGCGACGACGTGAAGGACCGCCCATGGGCAGGTTGCCCACGTGCCACGCAACGGCGCGGCATGCCACGGCAAATCGGCCCGGATGGCGCGGCCACACTGCATTCCAGACAACGGCCTCAACAACCGTCTGTGCTGTGCAGGCATGCGAACCTCCACCTGTGCCCACGGCCCGCGCATCAGCTCAGGTGGTTTTTTTCAAACACTACCGGTAGTGGCTTGAATGGCCCCTGTACACCAGATATAGTGTGCGCTGTGCATTCCGGAGCCTACCTCTATCCCTATCGGCCCCACCTGATCACCCGGCATCAGGTGACCAGCGCCGAAGCCCAAGCGCGTCACGCCTTGGTCGCGGCTCCCTGATCACACCCGACTTCCCTGACGCCGCGCACCCGGTGCAGTCATCACACAACAAATGAAAGAGGAACCATGCTGACCGCTTCTCCCATCACCCCTTCCGCACAGGCCTCCCTGAAGCCCACCGCCGGTTCGTCTGGCGCGGCTTCGTCGGCAGCGAGCAGCTCGGTTTTCGCCCACTACCAGATCATCCGCCGCAACGGCGCCGTGGTGCCCTTCGAACCGAGCAAGATCGCGGTGGCGATGATGAAAGCCTTCCTGGCCGTGCACGGCACCCAGGGAGCGGCCTCCGCCAGCGTGCGCGAAATGGTGGACGAACTCACGCAGGCCGTGACCCGTGCGCTCATGCGTTCGCGTCCTGGCGGCGGCACCTTCCATATCGAGGACGTGCAAGATCAGGTCGAGCTGGGCCTCATGCGCGGCGGCCACCACGAAGTGGCGCGTGCCTATGTCCTCTACCGCGAACGCCGCACCCAGGAACGTGCCCACCAGGCCGTGGCCGCCCAGCCTGCCGAGCCCGTGCTGCACGTGGTCGACAACGGCGAGCGCGTACCGCTGGACCTGCGCCGCCTGCAGGACATCATCGCCACCGCCTGCAGCGGTCTGGGTCAGGACGTCAAGGCCGACCCCATCGTGGCCGAGACCAAACGCAACCTGTACGACGGCGTGCCGATGGAAGAGGTCTACAAGGCCTCCATCCTGGCTGCGCGCACGCTGATCGAAAAGGACCCCGACTACACCTACGCCACCGCCCGCCTGCTGCTGCACACCATCGTCAAGGAAGTGCTGGGCCAGGAAGTGCCCGCCGCACAGATGGGCGCGCGCTACGCCGAGCATTTCCCGGCCTTCATCAAGAAGGGGGTGGACAACGAGCTGCTGGACGAGAAGCTGCTGCAGTTCGACCTGGAGCGGCTGGGCGCCGCGCTCAAGCCCGAGCGCGACCTGCAGTTCGACTACCTGGGCCTGCAGACCCTGTACGACCGCTACTTCCTGCACGTGCGCAAGACCCGCATCGAGCTGCCCCAGTCCTTCTTCATGCGCGTGGCCATGGGCCTGGCCCTCAACGAGATCGACCGTGAAGCCCGCGCCATCGAGTTCTACGAGGTGCTCTCCTCATTCGACTTCATGTCGTCCACGCCCACGCTGTTCAACAGCGGCACGCTGCGCTCGCAGCTCTCCAGCTGCTACCTGACCACGGTTCCCGACGACCTGGACGGCATCTACGAGTCCATCAAGGAGAACGCCCTGCTCTCCAAGTTCGCAGGCGGCCTGGGCAACGACTGGACGCGCGTGCGCGCCCTCGGCTCCCACATCAAGGGCACCAACGGCGAATCTCAAGGCGTCGTGCCCTTCCTCAAGGTCGTCAACGACACCGCCGTGGCGGTCAACCAGGGCGGCAAGCGCAAGGGTGCGGTCTGCACCTACCTGGAAACCTGGCACCTGGACATCGAAGAGTTCCTGGAGCTGCGCAAGAACACCGGTGACGACCGCCGCCGCACCCACGACATGAACACGGCGAACTGGATTCCCGACCTGTTCATGAAGCGCGTGCTCGAAAAAGGCGAATGGAGCCTGTTCTCCCCGTCCAACACCCCGGACCTGCACGACAAGTTCGGCACCGACTTCGAGAAAGCCTACCTGGCCTACGAAGAAAAGGCCGCACGCGGCGAGATCAAGCCCTACCGCAAGGTGTCCGCCAATGACCTGTGGCGCAAGATGCTCTCGATGCTGTTCGAGACCGGGCATCCCTGGATCACCTTCAAGGACGCCTGCAACGTGCGCAGCCCCCAGCAGCACGCTGGCGTGGTGCACTCTTCCAACCTGTGCACCGAGATCACGCTGAACACCAGCGACACCGAGACCGCGGTCTGCAACCTGGGCTCGATCAACCTGCTGCGCCATGTCCAGAACGGCCAGATCGACCACGCCAAGCTGCAGAAAACCATCGCCACCGCGATGCGCATGCTCGACAACGTGATCGACATCAACTACTACGCGGTCAAGAAGGCGCGCGATTCCAACCTGCGCCACCGCCCGGTCGGCCTGGGTGTGATGGGCTTCCAGGATGCGCTCTACGAATTGCGCATTCCCTACGCATCCAATGAAGCCGTGGAGTTCGCCGACCGATCGATGGAGGCCGTCTGCTACTACGCTTACTGGGCATCGACCGAACTCGCCAAGGAGCGCGGCCGCTACGCCAGCTACCGCGGATCGCTGTGGGACAAGGGCATCCTGCCGCCGGACACGCTGGACCTGCTGGCGCGCGAGCGCGGTGGTTATGTGGACGTCGACCGCTCCAGCAGCCTGGACTGGGATGCGCTGCGCCGCAAGATCGCTACCGATGGCATGCGCAACTCCAACTGCGTGGCCATCGCACCCACCGCCACCATCTCCAACATCATCGGCGTGGACGCGTCCATCGAGCCCTGCTTCGGCAACCTCTCGGTCAAGTCCAACCTCTCCGGTGAATTCACCGTCATCAACAGCTACTTGGTGAAAGACCTCAAGCGCCTGGGCCTCTGGGACGACGTGATGGTCATGGACCTCAAGCACTTCGACGGATCGCTGCGTCCGATCGATCGCGTGCCTCAGGAGGTGAAAGCGCTGTATGCCACCGCGTTCGAAGTGGAGCCGCTGTGGCTGGTGGAAGCCGCCGCGCGCCGCCAGAAGTGGATCGACCAGGCCCAGAGCCTGAACATCTACATGGCAGGCGCATCGGGCAAGAAGCTGGATGACACCTACAAGCTCGCTTGGCTGCGTGGCCTCAAGACCACCTACTACCTGCGCACCACCTCGGCCACGCAGATCGAGAAGTCCACTGGCCGCACGGGTCAGCTCAACTCGGTGTCATTGGATCCGACGCCAGCCAGCAGTGCCGGCGCAGCCGTGATGACAACTGCACCCGAGATGGCCATGGAGCCCGCCACCGACATCAAGTTCTGCGCGATCGACGACCCCGGCTGCGAGGCCTGCCAGTGATGCATGTGTGCGATGAGACATGCGTCGCGCTCTTCAACACGCACGCATCCGATGCAACACCGCAACAAAAATTGCGCTCATCGCACACGATCACTTTGCATTTCAAGCAGACACTTTGATAATCCGAGCATTGGACACAACTATGTTGACCTGGGACGATCACGTCACGCCCTCATCGAAGCCAGCAACCAGCCCACAGCCCTCCGGCATGTCGGGCCTGCAGCCCTCACTGTCCAGTGAGCGCACTTCTTCCACTCACGCGGCCACTCCGGTTGCCAAGACGCCTGCCGCTTCGGCATCGCCTCGCCGCATCAACGTGGCCGACAAGCGCATCATCAACGGCCAGACCGACGTCAACCAACTGGTGCCCTTCAAGTACAAGTGGGCCTGGGAGAAGTACTTGGCGACCTGCGCCAACCACTGGATGCCGCAGGAAGTGAACATGAGCCGCGACATCGCGCTCTGGAAGGACCCCAACGGCCTGACCGAAGACGAGCGCCGCATCGTCAAGCGCAACCTCGGCTTCTTCGTCACGGCCGACTCGCTCGCGGCGAACAACATCACCCTGGGCACCTACCGCCACATCACCGCACCCGAGTGCCGCCAGTTCCTGCTGCGCCAGGCCTTCGAGGAAGCGATCCACACCCACGCTTACCAGTACATCGTGGAATCGCTGGGCCTGGACGAAGGCGAGATCTTCAACGCCTACAACGAGGTGACGTCGATCCGCGACAAGGACGAGTTCCTGATTCCGTTCATCGACGCGATCATGGACCCGAACTTCAGGACCGGCTCGCCAGAGAACGACCAGACGCTGCTCAAGAGCCTGATCGTCTTCGCCTGCCTCATGGAAGGCCTGTTCTTCTATGTCGGCTTCACACAGATCCTTGCACTGGGCCGCCAGAACAAGATGACCGGTGCTGCCGAGCAATACCAGTACATCCTGCGCGACGAGTCCATGCACTGCAACTTCGGTATCGATCTGATCAATGCGATCAAGATGGAGAACCCGATGCTGTGGACCAGCGAGTTCAAAGCCGAGATCAAGGACCTGTTCCTCAAGGCCGTCGAACTCGAGTACCGCTATGCCGAGGACACCATGCCGCGCGGCGTGCTGGGCCTCAACGCCTCCATGTTCAAGGGCTATCTGCGCTACATCGCCAACCGGCGCGCCACGCAGATCGGCCTGGAGCCATTGTTTCCGAACGAAGAAAACCCGTTCCCCTGGATGAGCGAGATGATCGATCTCAAGAAGGAACGCAATTTCTTTGAAACCCGTGTGATCGAGTACCAGTCCGGCGGGGCGCTTTCCTGGGATTGACGCCACGCCAATGGGAAATGACCCTCTATTGACATGTGTTCCGTACATTCAGGACCCTGCTCCCGACGCCATGGCGCCGGCAGCGGGGTCTTGTCACAGGATTCAACACCTTGGGGCCAGCCGTGGATGCATCCACGTGGCTCCAGGGCGCTGAATCACTTCACCGGCGACAAGACCGGCTGAAGTGCTCTTTGCAACTTGATCAAGGAGAAAACAATGGCAACTGCAAAAAAAGCCCCGGCCAAGAAGGCCGCTCCGGCTAAGAAGGCTCCGGCCAAGAAACCCGCTGCGAAGAAGGCAGCTCCGGCGAAGAAGGCTCCGGCGAAGAAGGCCGCTGCCAAGAAGGCCCCGGCGAAGAAGGTCGTCGCCAAGAAGGCTCCGGCGAAGAAGGTCGTCGCCAAGAAGGCTCCGGCGAAGAAGGCCGCTGCCAAGAAGGCCCCGGCGAAGAAGGTCGTCGCCAAGAAGGCCCCGGCGAAGAAGGCCGCTGCCAAGAAGGCTCCGGCGAAGAAGGCCGTCGCCAAGAAGGCCCCGGCGAAGAAGGCTCCTGCGAAAAAGGCCGCTGCGAAGAAGGCCCCTGCGAAAAAGGCAGCCCCCGCAAAAAAAGCTGAGCCGGCCAAGAAGCCGGCAGCCCCTGCTGCGCCTGCGGCGCAAACGAAGCTCAACCCTCAGGCAGCCTGGCCGTTCCCCACGTCCAGCAAGCCCTGATACCTTCGTTGAGTTGACGTTCAAGCCCGGCGCGCAAGCGCCGGGCTTTTTCATGTCGGCAGGCGCTGTTCAGGACGCCGGTCAGAGCGTGTAGTTCTGGCCGCCCCGGCTGGCAATCTTGAGTGCGCCGATGCGGTTGCCCAATTCAGCGCAGCGCTGCAGCGCCCAACCTTGCTCCAAGCCATGCAGCAAGGCCGCGCGGAAGGCATCGCCACAACCCGTGGGATCCACCACCGCCTCCGCGGCCACGCCTGGCACGCGGACCACGGCGTGCGCACCGTCCCACACATCACACCCCTGCTCCCCCAGCGTCACGATCAGGCCGCGCACCTTGGCGGCGATCTCGTCCAGCGTGAGGCCCGTCCGGTCGCAGAGCATGCGGGCCTCGTAGTCGTTGAGCGTGACCCAATCGGCCAGCTCGATGAACTGGCGCAGTTCCTCACCGTTGAACATGGGCAGGCCCTGGCCTGGGTCGAACACGAACGGAACGCCGGCACGGTGCAACTGGCGTGCATGCGTGAGCATGGCATCGCGGCCATCGGGCGAGATGATGGCCACCGTGATGTCGCCACGCGAAGGCACCGGGTTGTCGTGCGCCATGGACATCGCGCCCGGATGGAAGGCCGTGATCTGGTTGTTGTCGCGGTCGGTCATGATCATCGCCTGCGCGGTGTAGCTTTCCGACGCCGTGCTCACATGCCGCGTGTCGACGCCGAGCGATGCCAGGCGGTCGAGGTACTCCTGGCCATCGTTGCCCAGCATGGCCAGCGGCACCGCTTGTGCACCCAGCTGGCGCAGGCCGTAGGCGATGTTGCCTGCGCAGCCACCGTATTCGCGGCGCAGCCCAGGCACGAGAAAAGAGACATTGAGGATGTGGAGCTGGCTGGGCAGGATCTGCTCGGCGAAGCGGCCCTCGAAGGTCATGATGGTGTCAAAGGCCAGCGAACCGCAGACGAGAATGGGCATGATGGAAATGGACTTCCTGTTCAGGGATAGAAAACCAGGGCGCGGTAACCGGCCATGGGTGTGGACTCGCCCAACGCAAGCGACAGGCTGAAATTCACCGTGACCGAGCCTTGGGCCGGCAGAAGCGCCGGTGCATCGGGCCACTCCTCGGGCAGGAACACGCGCCGTGCAATGACGCCGTCGCGCGTATCGGTCAGACTCAACTCGAGTGCAGGTACCGCGAGCGGGATGGAGGCCGTGTTGCGCAGCACCAGATCAAAGGCATAGAAGTTGCCCAGCTTGCGCACCAGCGCCGTGCTGTCGATCACGACAGCGTCGATGCGCCGCACCGGAGCCAACCGGCAGCCCAGCACATCACACGCTTGCTGCAGCGCCGGGCGCCACTCTGGCCGCGCGGCGGCCAACCGGTCCCGTTCATGCCAGACCCATTGCCCCGCCAGCAGCGCGGTCAACGACAACGCAATGAGCACCAGCACGGCACGCATGCCCGGCGACTGCCAGAACGCACGCCGGCGCGCCTGGCGCACAAAACCGGGTTCGGCGTGCGCGTCGTCCAACACGCTCTCGCCGAGAGGCGCCACACTGTCCGCCGCGATCGGCGCGACCTCCTGAGCCAACGGACTCTGCACGCCAACGGCGTCCGCTCCGGCTGCGCCGTCGTTGCCGATCGTATCCGCAGACGGAAGACGCCCCACGCCCTCGGCGAACCGCTGGAGGTCGGAATGGAAATCCGACACCTCGCTGTCATCGTCCACTTCATCTGCTCGATCATGGACGCCGGCCGACGCCGGAGAGGGTTCGGGAGGCAGAGGTGCTGGCGGGTCCTGCGGCAGAGCCTCCTCAGGCTCAAAGGCCACGCGGCCAGACCCTTCCATCGCAGCCCATTCGCCCGCCATCTCGGCGTCTTCCATGATGGCGGTCTCGGGCTCGTCGGGGTCGTCGTAGGCGGGCTCCTCCCGTACGGACGCAGAAGCCGGTGAGGCGGCGCTGTCGTCCGCCGCCTCACCGGGGGGCGACCAGGGCCGCAGGTACAGCGTGGCGTCAAACACATCGGCGCAATGGCCGCACCGCACCCAACCCTCGGAGATCTTCAGTTGGTCGGCCACGACCCTGAAGGTGGTTCCGCAAGCCGGGCAACGGGTGGTGAAGCTCATGCGCCGATTATTGCAGGCGGGTGGCGCGGGCCCGCGTGCGCTCAGGCCTTGCGGGCGGTCATGAGAATCCAGCCGTCTTCCTCATCGCTCACCTCCAGCACCACCCAGGGCGCATAGGCGTTGCGCAGCTCCTCAGCCTGCCGCAGCAGGATGCCGGCCAGCACGAGCTGCCCACCGGAGCGCACGTGCGAGCACAGCAGGGGAGCGAGGACACGCAGCGGCGTGGCAAGAATGTTGGCGAGCACCAGATCGTGCTCGCCTGCGGCCATGTGAGGCAGGCCAGCCTCCAGGCTCACCTGATTGGCCTCGGCATTGAGCCGCGTGGACTCCACCGCCGCGGGATCGATATCCACCGCGATGATCTGGGCGGCACCAAATTTAGCAGCGCCAATGGCCAGGATGCCCGAGCCGCAACCGTAGTCGAGCACACGCTGGCCCGAGGGCGCGTGCCGCGCGATCCAGCGCAGGCACATGCGGGTGGTCGGATGGGTACCCGTACCAAATGCCAGGCCCGGGTCCAGTCGAATCACCTGCTGCGCATCCGCGGGCGGCTCATGCCATGAGGGCACGATCCAGAACCCGGGAGTGATCGGCACAGGATCGAACTGCGACTGTGTCAGGCGGACCCAGTCCTGCTCCAGCACCGGGCGCACGCCCTGCACCGCGCAGCCTTCAAAAAAGTCCTGCAGCTTGAGAAGACCCGCTGCCTCCTGCGCAGCGGCCTGCGTGGGAAACAGGGCCACCATGCGCGAGCGCTGCCAGCCCTCCTTGGGCGGCGGCATGCCGGGCTCACCGAACAAGGCCGACTCGGCGTCGGTCATCGCGTCGGCGTCTTCCACCGAAACGCTCAGTGCATCCAGGGCCACAAAGGCATCACCCACCGGGTCCACCGATGCCTCAGGCACCAGCAGCACCAGTTCAAAGAGGCAACCGCTGGGCGGCTGGGTCTCCAGGGCGGCTTCAGCGTTCACGTTGAGACAACCACTCTTCCAGGTAATGGATATTGGTGCCGCCGGCAACGAAGCTGGCGTCGACCATCAGTTCTCGGTGCAGCGGCACGTTGGTCTGGATCCCTTCGATCACGGTCTCGGCCAGGGCGGTGCGCATGCGCGCCAGCGCCTGTTCGCGGGTGTCGCCGTGCACGATGATCTTCCCGATCATGGAGTCGTAGTTGGGTGGCACGAAATAGTTGGCATAGACATGCGAATCCACCCGGACACCCGGACCGCCCGGCATGTGCCAGGTCGTGACCCGCCCCGGAGAGGGGGTGAACTTGTAGGCGTCCTCGGCATTGACGCGGCACTCGATCGCGTGGCCGCGCAACTGGATCTGGCGCTGCGTGAACGGCAACTTCTCGCCGGCCGCCACCGCGATCTGCGTCCGCACGATGTCAACGCCCGTGATCCACTCGGTCACCGGATGCTCCACCTGAACGCGGGTGTTCATCTCGATGAAATAGAACTCGCCGTTCTCGTACAGGAACTCAAACGTACCGGCCCCGCGATAACCGATCTTCTTGCAGGCGGCAGCACAGCGCTCGCCGATCTTCTCGATCAGACGACGCGGAATGCCCGGCGCCGGGGCTTCCTCGATCACCTTCTGGTGGCGGCGCTGCATGGAGCAATCCCGCTCGCCCAGGTAGACCGCGTTGCGGTGCTGGTCCGCCAGGATCTGGATCTCGATGTGGCGCGGGTTCTGGAGAAACTTCTCCATGTAAACCTCGGGATTGCCGAACGCGGCGCCAGCCTCGGCCTTGGTCGTCTGCACCGCGTGCAGCAGCGCGGCCTCGGTGTGTACCACGCGCATCCCGCGGCCTCCACCACCCCCCGCAGCCTTGATGATCACCGGGTAGCCGACCGCCTTGGCAGTGCGCTTGATGACCACCGGATCGTCGGGCAATGCGCCCTCCGAACCCGGCACGCAGGGCACGCCCGCGCGGATCATGGCCTGCTTGGCCGACACCTTGTCCCCCATGATGCGGATGGACTCGGGCGTCGGCCCGATGAAGGTGAATCCGCTTTTCTCCACGCGCTCTGCGAAGTCCGCGTTCTCGGAAAGAAAGCCATAGCCCGGGTGGATGGCCTCGGCATCGGTGACTTCCGCGGCCGAGATGATCGCCGGCATATTGAGGTAGCTCTGGGCGCTGGGCGCCGGGCCGATGCAGACCGCTTCGTCAGCCAGACGCACATACTTGGCGTCTCGATCGGCTTCGGAATACACCATCACCGCCTTGATGCCCATCTCCCGGCAGGCCCGCTGCACCCGCAGCGCGATCTCTCCCCGGTTGGCAATCAGGATTTTCTTGAACATGGGTACGGCGTCTTCCGGGTTTACTCGATCACGAACAAAGGTTGGCCGTACTCCACCGCCTGACCGTTCTCGACCAGGATCTGCGTCACGGTACCGGACTTGTCGGCCTCGATCTCGTTGAGGATCTTCATCGCTTCGACGATGCAGATGGTCTCGCCTTCCTTGACCACGGAACCCACTTCGACAAAGGCCTTGGCGCCCGGGCTCGAAGCGCGGTAGAAAGTGCCCACCATCGGCGACTTCACCGTATGGCCTGCCGGGGCCGCCGGAGCGGACGGGGCAGACGCAGGTGCCGCAGCCACCTCCACCGCCGGCACCACCGTAGGTGCCACGGGCGCCGGTGCCATGCTGTAGGTCACGGGAGCGGCTGCCACCACGGGAGCGCTTTTGACGATGCGCACCTTGCCTTCGGCTTCGGTGATCTCCAGCTCGGACACGTTCGACTCGGACACCAGATCGATCAGTGTCTTCAGTTTTCTCAAATCCATGATTTCTCCAACGAATTTCGGTCAAATTGATTTAAACGTCTGCCAATTTCGTTGAATTGCCAGTCCATCAATTCGCCGGGGTGCCGCAGTGTACACGAGGTGCCCCCCATTTTCTGTAGCCCCCGCTCCAGGCGTGGCGGCTCAAGGGCCTGGGCCGTTCCTGCGGCCTTTTCCAAAGAAGTCGGAATTTACCTCGATTTAGGGGTTGTTTGCAGCGAGATGACCAATGGCGCTGGAGCTCAAGCCAATTGGGCCCACTGCGCGAGGTCGGCGTCGGACACCTTGCCGATCTTGCGATGCAGCACCTCGCCAGAAGCGCCGAACACCACCGTGAACGGCAGGCCACCGGTGGCATTGCCCAAGCTGCGGCTGAGCTCGGTACCGCCCAATCCCGCCATGCCCACCGGGAACACCAGCGGCAGTTTCTGGAGAAAACCGCGCACCGCGCTGGGCTGGTCCACCGCCAGCCCGAGCACCTGCCAGCCTCGCGCCGCGTTGGCGCGGTGGAAGGCGTTGAGCATGGGCAACTCCTCCACACACGGGGGACACCATGTAGCCCAGAAATTCACCAGCAACGGCTTGCCGCGAAGATCTGCCATACGCAGCTTTTCGCCATTCGGGCCATCGAACTCGCCAAGCCAGAAGGCCGACTCGGCCTCCGCCAGAACTGGCTGCAACTGCAACCGGCGGTGCGAGAACCACACCCCGGCAGCGCCCGCGGCCAGAGCCACGCCGGCCGACCACAACACACGTCGCCGCAGCCCCACCGGACGCCGATCACCCTCTCCAACGACTTCGCTCATGTGGAGGCTTCCCCTTCGTTTTGCACCACCATCAGACGCCGCACGGCCGCCACGTCCCCACGCGGCTTGCGCCCCTGGGCGTCGGGCTTGAGCGCCCCACGGACATCGTCATGGGCATGCACCAGCAGGTGAACCAGCACCCACTGCTCCAGCGCCCCGCTGCGCTCGCGCAGGCTCAGCGCCGGCACAGACTCACCTCTCGCACCCTGAACTTCGCCGGGGTGGTAGTCCACGCGATGGTCCAGCAAGGCCCATTCAGGGGCCTTGGAATCGTCGCAGAACAGGTGAATGTATATGTCACTGTGGCGGGTGGCGGTGCCATGCCAGACCGCGCCGCCCAAGTGTGGGCGGAAAGCCTGCAAACGCTCCATCCACACCAGCGCCAACTCGCGCAAGGCGCGCAGTTCCCGGGGTTGGGTGTCGGCGCAGAACACCGCGATGTCATCGCGGATCGCGGACTCCAGCGTCGCATTGTCCGGCAGCGGTGTGCGTGGCGGCAGGCCGAGCTGCTTGAGCGCACGGCGCTTGGCCGCCGCGTACTCCAGGCCCTCGTCGACCACGAAGCGGGCAGCGACGGCGGCGATTTCGGCGGTGAGGTCATCCCGGCGCACAAGTTCCATTCAGGGATTGTGCCCGCTGACGCCACCCCATGCCGGCCCGTCCGCCCAAACCCGCACGGGCGCCTGCAGGAGAAGATCACCACTGCCCGGACACGTACGGCAGGGACCGTGCCGACCTTCCCTAGAATCGCCCCATGCATATTCACATTCTGGGCATCTGCGGCACGTTCATGGGCGGCCTCGCTGCCCTCGCTCGCGAAGCCGGGCACCGCGTGACCGGCTGCGACGCTGGCGTCTACCCCCCCATGAGCGACCAATTGCGCGCGCTGGGCATCGACCTCATCGAGGGCTTCAGCGCCAGCCAACTCGACCTCAAGCCCGACCTGTTCGTGGTGGGCAACGTGGTCAGCCGTGCGCGGTTGGCCAGCGGCGAGCCCAAGTTCCCGCTGATGGAAGCCATCATGGACAGCAGCGCACCCTACACCAGCGGCCCACAATGGCTGGCGGAGCATGTGCTGCAGGGCCGCCATGTGCTGGCCGTGGCCGGCACGCACGGCAAGACCACCACAACGGCCATGCTGACCTGGATCCTGGAGTCGGCCGGACACCAGCCCGGCTTCCTGATCGGCGGCGTACCCATGAACTTCGGCGTGTCGGCCCGCCTGGGCGCGACAGCCGTGGACGACGGCCGTTTTGCCACCGAGCCGTCCCAGACTCCCGCAAGCCCCGCGAAGAGAAGCGAACCCCACGCAATGGCGCGCGCGCCTTTCGTCATAGAGGCAGATGAGTACGACACCGCGTTCTTCGACAAACGCAGCAAGTTTGTCCACTACCGCCCGCGTACCGCCATCCTCAACAACCTGGAGTTCGACCACGCAGACATCTTCGATGACCTGGCTGCGATCGAACGACAGTTCCACCACCTGGTGCGCACCGTCCCTGCCAGCGGCCGCGTGGTGGTCAACGGACTCGAAGAGAGCCTGGAGCGCGTGCTGCACAAAGGCCTGTGGAGCGAAGTACGCAGTTTCGGCGCCACGGTGAGCGACTTCACCGCGCGCGGCGAGCCCCATGCCTTCGACGTGCTGCAACAAGGCGAGGTGGCAGGCCGGGTGGAATGGGACCTCACGGGCCAGCACAACCAGCTCAACGCGCTGGCGGCCATCGCGGCGGCGGAGCATGTGGGCGTGCCACCGGCACAAGCAGCAAAAGCGCTGGGCAGCTTCCAGAACGTGCGCCGCCGCATGGAAGTACGTGGCACGGTTCCGCGCGCAGGCGGCGTCATCACCGTCTACGACGACTTCGCCCACCACCCCACGGCCATACGCACCACGCTGGACGGCCTGCGTCGTCGCCTCGGCGCGGCGCCCGGCCGCATCCTGGCGGTGTTCGAACCACGCAGCAACACCATGAAGCTGGGCACGATGAAATCGCAATTGCCCTGGAGCCTGGAGAGCGCCGATCTGGCCTTCTGCCATGCGGGTGGACTGGATTGGGACGCCACCGAAGCGCTGGCTGCCATGGGCGCGCGCGCGCGCGTGGGCCGCGACATCGACGAACTCGTGCAACAAGTCAGCGCAGCGGCACGGCCTGGCGACCATATCGTCTGCATGAGCAACGGCGGCTTCGGTGGCATCCACCCGCGCCTGTTGCAGGCGTTGCAGGCTAGTAGTTGAGCGTCTGAGCCGGCACGTCCACCGACACCACCGGCTTGGCCAGCGCCGCGCTCGTGGCCCGGGCGAACACCAGTGCCCAAGGGCGGTGCGTTGCGTCGCGGAAACGTGATTCCCCGGCCGCCTGCGCCACGCACAGGATCTTGTCCGCGGTCAACACCTTGCCGGTGGCACGGATCGGGTCACAGCCCAGGAATGTGAACTGCTCGTCCAGCCAATGGCGCGCCTGGTCATGCGGCATCGGCTGGACTTCTTCCAGATCAAAGTGGTAGGTGGAAGATCCACCCCAGCTGACGGTCACTTGGCTGCGCATGGCGTGTCTCCTGGCAAGGGCCCATTGTGGACCGCAGCCCGGCGATGCGCCACCCCGTGAAACCCCGCTGGCAGCCCACTCAGCCTTTGGCGCGCCGCGCCGCGAGGACCGCGTCAGACAACAGCGCCAGCGTCTGCACCGAATCGTCCCAGCCCAGGCAGGCATCGGTGATGCTCTGGCCGTACCGGAGATCGGTCACGCTGTCCTTGCCGGGCGAGAACTTCTGGGCGCCGGCCTCGATGTGGCTTTCGATCATCACGCCGAAGATGCTGCGCGAGCCTCCTGCAATCTGGCCGGCGATGTCGCGCGCCACATCCATCTGCCTTTCATGCTGCTTGCTGCTGTTGGCGTGGCTGCAGTCGATCATCAGGCGCGGCGTGAGCTTGGCGGCTTCCAGGTCCTTGACGGCCGCGGCCACACTGACGGCGTCGTAGTTGGGCGTCTTGCCGCCACGCAGGATCACGTGGCAGTCCTTGTTGCCATTGGTCCGCACGATGGCCACCTGGCCATTCTTGTGCACCGAAAGGAAGTGGTGACCGCGCGCCGCCGCCTGGATGGCGTCGGTGGCAATCCGGATGTTGCCGTCGGTACCGTTCTTGAACCCGATGGGCGCAGACAGGCCGGAAGCGAGCTCGCGGTGCACCTGACTTTCGGTGGTGCGCGCACCGATCGCCCCCCAGGCGATCAGGTCACCAATGTACTGAGGCGAGATCACGTCCAGGAACTCGCTGCCCGCCGGCACCCCCACGCGGTTGATTTCGATCAGCAATTGCCGCGCAATGCGCAGACCTTCATCGATGCGGAAACTCTCGTCCAGGTACGGGTCGTTGATCAGGCCCTTCCAGCCGACCGTGGTACGGGGCTTCTCGAAATACACCCGCATCACGATCTCCAGCGAATCCGCGTACTGTTCGCGCAGCGGCTTGAGGCGACGCGCGTAGTCCAGCGCGGCGGCGGGGTCGTGAATGGAACACGGGCCAATCACCACCAGCAGGCGATCGTCCTGTCCCTGCAGGATGCGGTGCACGCGCCTGCGCGTCTGGCTGATCAGGGCCTCCACCGGCGTACCGCCGATGGGGAAGAAGCGAATCAGGTGTTCAGGAGGGGGTAGCACGGTGATGTCCTTGATGCGTTCGTCGTCGGTCTGACTGGTCTTGTCGACGGGACGGGCATGCCAGGCGTCGCCTTGGGCGGAAACGTTTCGTGCGTTCATCGTGGAGCTCCTGAGGGTGATGCGGGTGAAAAAGGAACGAAGGGACAAAAAAAAACCGCCGGGCTTGCAGCGCCGGCGGTTGATTCGAGATTCGGTGATGCGCCTACGGCCTCGCCTCTCGTCCGCCGGGGACAGAGAACCAAAAGTAAAAGCCGAAGAAATACGCACGCGCAGTCATGGCCGCAAATGTAGCACAGCCGCAGAAAGCCAAACGATGGGCCATCGCCTGCAATGCCTCGCAGCAGCCAGCGATCATCGCGCTCAGGCGGTGCCGCCGACGGTCAGGCCGTCGATGCGCAGAGTAGGCTGGCCAACGCCCACCGGCACGCTCTGGCCTTCCTTGCCGCAGGTGCCCACGCCACTGTCCAGGCGCATGTCGTTGCCGATCATGGAGACGCGCGTGAGCGCGTCCGGGCCGTTGCCGACCAGGGTCGCGCCCTTCACCGGGTACTGGACCTGGCCGTTCTCCACCCAATACGCCTGGCTGGCGGAGAACACGAACTTGCCACTGGTGATGTCGACCTGGCCACCACCGAAGTTGGTGGCGTACAGCCCCTTCTTGATGCTGGCCACGATCTCTTCGGGTGCCTTGTCGCCACCGAGCATGTAGGTATTGGTCATGCGGGGCATGGGCACATGGGCGTAGCTCTCGCGCCGACCGTTGCCCGTGGGCTTGACGCCCATGAGGCGCGCATTCATGGCGTCCTGGATGTAGCCGCGCAGGATGCCGTCTTCGATCAGTACGTTGCGCTGCGACGCATGGCCCTCGTCGTCCACGTTGAGCGAGCCACGCCGGTCGGCGATGGTGCCATCGTCCAGCACGGTCACGCCCTTGGCCGCCACGCGCTGGCCAACACGGCCCGCGAAGGCGCTGGAGCCCTTGCGGTTGAAGTCTCCTTCCAGGCCGTGGCCCACGGCCTCGTGCAACAGGATGCCGGGCCAGCCCGAGCCCAGCACCACCACCATTTCACCCGCCGGCGCGGGCCGGGCGTCGAGGTTGGTGAGCGCATAGGACACGGCTTCGTCCACATAGGACTGCACCATGGCATCGTCAAAGTAGGCCAGGCCGAACCGGCCGCCGCCTCCCGAAGTGCCGGACTCGCGGCGCCCCCCCTGCTCGGCGATCACCGTCACGGAGAGGCGGATCAGCGGCCGCACGTCGGCCGCCAGCGTGCCGTCGGCACGCGCCACCAGCACCACGTCGTACTCGCTGGCCAGACCGGCCATGACCTGCTTGACCCGCGGATCCTTGGCCTTGGCCAGGCGTTCCACCTTCTCCAGCAGGGCCACCTTGGCCGTACTGTCCAGGGTGGCGATGGGGTCCAGTCCAGCATAGAGGGAGCGTGACTTCGCCACCTTGGCCGAAGGCACGCGTGCCTTGCGCACCTGGCCTTGCGCCGAAATCGACCGCACCGTGTGGGCCGCATCCAGCAGCGAGTCCCAGGAAAGGTCATCGGAATAGGCAAAAGCGGTCTTCTCGCCACTGACCGCGCGCACGCCAACCCCTTGATCGATGCTGAAGCTGCCGGTCTTGACGATGCCTTCCTCCAGACTCCAGCCCTCGCTGCGCGTGGTCTGGAAGTACAAGTCCGCATCGTCCACCCCATGCGACATGATCTCGCCCAACGCACGCTGAAGGTGCGAAGGCGTCAGCCCGAAAGGTTCCAGAAGCAAGCCTTGAGCGGTGGCCAACCGGGCCAGGGTAGGTTCACGAGCAATCATCGCCCCATTGTAAGAACCCCCGCAATCGCCGCTGGCGACAGGGTCATCCGCCCCCAGGGCGAGCGAAGCGAAGCGCCCAACCCAGAGATGCCGAGGGTCCGGCTCCGCCGGCCCAAGGCATCGTCCCCCCTCCCAGCGCCGAAGGCGCGCCAGAGAGGGGGGAAGCCGCGCAGCGGCGCAGGGGGGAGCCCCTCTACGACTGCATGAATCGCCGGGACTTGGCGATGGACATCAGGATGCCCAGGCCCACCCCCATGGTGACCATGGCGGTGCCGCCGTAGCTCACGAAGGGCAGAGGCACGCCCACCACAGGCAGGATGCCGCTGACCATGCCCATGTTGACGAAGGCGTAGACGAAGATGTTGAGGGTGATCGCACCGGCCAGCAAGCGCGCAAACAGGGTGGGCGCCTCCACCGCGATCACCAGGCCACGCGCGATGAGAAAGACAAAGCCGGCCATGAGGCCCAGCACGCCCATGAGACCGAATTCCTCGGAGAAGGCGGCATAGATGAAATCGGTCGTGCGCTCGGGAATGAACTCCAGGTGGGTCTGTGTGCCCTGCATGAAACCCTTCCCCCAGACGCCACCGGAGCCGATGGCGATCATCCCCTGAATGATGTGGAAGCCCTTGCCCAGAGGGTCCTTGGAGGGGTCGAGCAGGGTACAGACACGCTGCCGCTGGTACTCGTGCAGCACGCGCCAGTCGACGTCGGGCATGCAAAGCTGCGGCTCGAAAGCGATCAGCAGCACCACGCCCACGGCACCCAGCACCACCGGCGGCAGGATCAGCTTCCAGCTCAGACCGGCAAAAAAGATGACGAACAGCCCCGATGACAGCACCAGCAGCGAGGTGCCCAAGTCGGGTTGCTTGACGATGAGCGCCAGAGGAAACGCCAGCAGCACGCCGGCCACCACGAAGTCCAGCGGCTTGAGCTGGCCTTCGCGTCGGTGAAACCACCAGGCCAGCATCAGGGGCATGGCGATCTTGAGCAATTCACTGGGCTGGATGACGATACCGACGTTGAGCCAGCGTTGGGCGCCTTTGCGCGCAATGCCAAAGAATTCGACGCCCAGCAGCAGCACGACCCCCACCAGGTAGATCGGCACCGCCAGGCTCATCAGGCGATGAGGCGGTATCTGCGAGACGAGGAACAGCACACCCGCGGCCAGCAGCATGTTGCGGCCGTGCTGCACGAACCGCAGGCCATGGTCGAAACCCACGGAATACATGGTGGCCAGACCAATACCGGCCATGAGCAGGATGGCGGCCAGCAGCCACAGATCGAAGCCCTGGAAGACGGGGACTATGCGCTGCAGCAGGGTGGGTTTGTCAAGAACGACGGCCATGGAGCACCGATTATCCTTCGCGCCATGAACCCGACCTCAGCCACCACCCATCTGCTCTACCTGCATGGCTTCCGTTCTTCCCCTTTGTCCATGAAGGCGCAGCAGGTGGGTGCGCGTGTGCAGGAGCGCCATCCGGACGTCGTCTGGTGGTGCCCTGCTCTGCCGGCGTCCCCGGCGCAGGCCATGGCCATGGTGGTGGAGGGCGTGCGCGCCTGGCCCCGAGCGACCATGGCCGTTGCCGGGTCGTCGCTGGGCGGCTTTTACGCCCGATGGCTCGCGCTGCAGGCCGATTGCCGCGCGGTACTGCTCAATCCGGCGGTGCATCCCGCCCGCGACCTGAAGGCCTACGTCGGCGAGCAGACCGTCTGGCACGCACCTCAGGAGCGCATTTTTTTCCAACCCACCTACGTCGACGAACTGCGCGAGCTGGAGAGCGACATCGCACGCCAGGCGGCGCTGCGTCCTGCCACGCCGCAGCGGCAGTTCGCCATCGTGGCGCAGGGCGACGAGGTGCTGGACTGGCGCGAAATGCAGGCCTTTTGCGCCGGTGGCGGGTTGCGCCTGCTGCCTGGCAGCGACCACGCCATCAGCGACTTCGACCAGCACATCGATGCGGTCTTCGACTTCCTGTTTCCCGCCGGTTGAGACAGAGGGGCGCCGTTCCCGCGTGGGACAATCCGCCCCATGCACATTCTGTTCGATGAAGCCGGCAAACTGCTGACCGGCCGCCTGCTGTCCGAAGCCGAAAGTTCGCTCCAGGTCGAGCTGGATTCCGGCAAACGGGTCAAGGTCAAGTCCGCCAACGCACTGCTGCGTTTCGAGAAACCCGCCCCCTCGGAACTCATGCCCCGGGCCAGCGAACTGGCGGCGTCGATGGAACTGGAACTGGCCTACGAGTTTGCGCCGGAAGACGAGTTCGGCTTCATCGATCTTGCGCAGGAGTATTTCAGCGCCGACGCGGGCATCCCGGAGCAAGTGGCCGCCCTCCTCTGCCTGCAGGGCGCCCCGCACTACTTCCGCCGAGCCGGCAAGGGCCGTTACAAGAAGGCGCCGCCCGACGTCCTGGCTCAGGCCCTGGCCGCGATCGAGAAGAAGAAGCAGGTTCAGGCCCAGATCGACGGCTGGGCCGCCGATCTGGCCGCCGGCCAATGCCCGCCGCCGGTGCGCGAGCAGCTCTACCGCATCCTGTTCCGTCCCGACAAGAACGCCCCCGAGTACAAGGCGGTGGTGGAGGCCGCGCGCAACAGCCACACCGCGCCGCTGGAACTGCTGCAGAAAGCGGGCGCGATCAGCAGCGCCTACCAGTTCCACTGGCAGCGCTTCCTGTTCGACCAGTTCCCCAAGGGGACCGGCTTTCCGGCGCTGCAGGCCCCGGCCATCGCCGACGAGTTGCCCACGGCCAGGGTGCGGGCGTTCTCCATCGACGACTCCCACACCACCGAGATCGACGATGCACTCTCGCTGCAAGGCCTGGGCACGGGCACCGTGACGCTGGGTATCCACATCGCCGCGCCGGGGCTGGCCATCCAGCCGGAGGACGCGTTGGACCAGGTCGCGCGCACGCGCCTGTCCACGGTCTACATGCCGGGCCACAAGATCACCATGCTGCCCGACGACGTGGTGCAGGCCTACACGCTGGAAGCCGGGCGCGACTGCCCGGCGGTGTCGCTGTACGTGGACATCGACGAGGCGACGCTGGAGCCGCGCGAGAGCCGCACCGTGCTGGAGCGCGTGCCCATCGCCCTCAATTTGCGGCACGACCAGCTCGACACCGTGATCACCGAGGACTGGCTGGAGGGCCGCACCGCAGCCGCCACCGCAGCGGCGGAGATCGCCGCGTTGCAGCCAGAGTTGGCATTTCTTCACCGCCTGGCGCGCCACCTCAAGGCCCAACGCGAACTGGCGCGCGGCAAGCCCGAAACCTTCAACCGCCCGGACTACACCTTCCGCCTGCAAGGCGTGCAAGGCAGCGAGCCGACCGGCGACGAGCGCGTGCTCATCGGCACCCGCCAGCGCGGCGCGCCGCTGGACCTGATGGTCGCCGAGGCCATGATCCTGGCCAACAGCCGCTGGGGCCAGTGGCTGGCCGACTGCGGCGTGCCCGGCATCTACCGCAGCCAGGCCAGCCTGGCGCCCGGCATGAAGGTGCGCATGGGCACCAAGGCATTGCCACACGCGGGCATCGGCGTGAAGTGCTACGCCTGGAGCACCTCACCGCTGCGCCGCTATGTGGACCTGGTCAACCAGTGGCAGATCATCGCCTGCGCGCGCTTTGGCAAAACCGCGGCCCTGGCGGCCCCCTTCAAGCCCAAGGACGCCAACCTGTTCTCGGTCATCAGTGCCTTTGACGCGGCTTACACGGCCTACAACGGGTTCCAGAACGGCATGGAGCGCTACTGGACGCTGCAATTCCTGCGCCAGAACGGTATCACCGAACTGACGGCCAGCCTGATCAAGGACAACCTGGTGCGCGCCGACACCCTGCCGCTGGTGCTGCCGGTGCTGGGCGCCGAGGGTCTGCCGCGTGGCGCCCACGTGCGTCTGCGGCTGGGCGAGATCGACGACATCACACTGGACGTGCACGGCACGGTGATCGAACGCCTCGACCTGCAGGCGGACAGTCCTGCCGACGGAGCCCAGGCCAGCGAGGACGAGGAAGACGAGGCCCTGGCCACGCCTCTGGCGTTGGCCATCGACGTCAGCGACACCGACGATGCCGCCCAGGCGCCTCAAACGCCCGGCCCGGCGGGGCACTGACGCTCCTGGACAAGCAGCACGGATAATGCGCCCGTGAAGTCCGCCACGAAGTTCCTGAAGCAACTGAGCACGCTGCAACTGGCGCTGGGCGTCTCGGTGGCGGTGCATGCCGCGCTGCTGACGGTGCGGTTCGTGAACCCCGAAGGCTTCAACCGGGTGTTCCAGGACACCCCCCTGGAAGTGATACTGGTCAACGCGCGCAGCGACGAAAAGCCCGAAAAGGCGCTGGCCATTGCACAGGCTTCCCTGGCGGGTGGCGGCGATGCCGAGCGCGGGCGCGCCACCTCTCCACTGCCGCCGTCGATGACGGCTCGCGTGGGCGACACCCCGGAAGACGACGAGCGCATGATCGAGGCCATGCGCGAACAGCAGAACCAGTTGCTGGCCCAGGTGCGGCGGGAACTGGCCAACATGCCACCGCCCGACGTGGCATCGCTCACGCCCAGCCGCGAAGCCATCGAGCGCGAAGAGAAGCGCAAGGCCCTGGTCAAGGTGCTGGCCGAGATCGAGAAGCGCATCAACGAAGAGAACAGCCGCCCGAAGAAGCGCTACATCAGCCCGGCGACGCGCGAGGAGATCTATGCCATCTACTACGACGAGTTGCGCCGCCGCATCGAAGAGCGGGGCACCAGCAATTTCCCCGAGGCCGGCGGACGCAAGCTGTATGGCGAGCTGACCATGGTGATCACGGTGAACCACAGCGGCGGCGTGCTGGACACCGAGGTGGTGCAGACCTCCGGGATCGCGCTGCTGGATCGCCGGGCACAGGCCATCGTGCGCAGCCTGAGTTTTGGCCGTTTCAACGATGCCATGCGGCGCCAGGCAGACCAGATCGTGGTCGTCTCGCGCTTTCGCTTCACGCGCGACGAAACGCTGCAGACCCAGCTTTCGTCGCAATAGCCCATGAGATCGTTCGGACGCTGGTTGCTGTGGATCCTCCTCGCTGGCGTGGCCCTGCAGCTGTTCTTCGTGCTGCGCATCGCGCTCATGGCGGTGGTGGACCCGGTGAGCACCTCGTTCATGCGGTCGGAGGCTTGGCGCATCGCGGGCGACCGCCTGGAGGGCGACAAACCCTGGCGCTGGTCGCACCAATGGGTGGACGAGGCGCAGATCAGTCCGCACCTCAAGCGCGCGGTGATCGCCTCGGAGGACGCCGGTTTCATGGACCATCGCGGCGTGGACTGGGCCGCCATCGAAACCGCCTGGCAGAAAAACGAACGCCGCCAGCAGCAGGCCGAGCGCCGCGCCGCACGCCAGCCGGAGCAAGCCGCTCGCGAACCGAAGATCGTCGGCGGGTCGACCATCACCCAGCAATTGGCCAAGAACCTGCTGCTCTCGGGTGAACGGCAGTTTCTGCGCAAAGGCCAGGAACTGGTGCTGGCCCTTGCACTGGAGACCCTGCTGGACAAGCGCCGCATCCTGGAGATCTACCTCAACAGCGTGGAATGGGGCGAAGGCATCTTCGGCGCCGAGGCCGCGGCCCAGCACTATTTCAACAAGCCCGCCAGCCGCCTCAGCCCACACGAGGCGGCCCGCCTGGCCGTGATGCTGCCCTCCCCCAAGTTCTTCGAGACCCGCCAAGGCTCGGCCTACCTGGCGCGGCGCACCGTTACCATCGTCGCGCGCATTGGCGCCATCACGCCACCATGAATATCCCGGCCTCACTCATGAGCATGTTCCTGCTCGGGTTGGTGCGCCTGCTGACCGGCGCGCAGGCGCGCTGGCACGGCTGCCCGCCCAAGGCCGAGCAGCGCATCTACTTCGCCAACCACCAGAGCCATGCCGACCTGGTGCTGATCTGGGCCGCGCTGCCGCAGGAACTGCGCAGTATCACCCGGCCCATCGCCGCCAGGGACTACTGGACGGCCTCGAACTTCAAACGCTGGATCACCACCGAAGTTTTCCACGCGGTCTATGTGGAGCGCGAACGCAAGGGCGAGGAGGATCCGCTGGCCCCGCTGATCCAGGCCCTGGAGAGTGGCGACTCGCTGATCCTGTTTCCCGAAGGCACGCGTGGCCACGAGGAGGATCCGCAGCCCTTCAAGTCGGGCCTGTACAACCTGGCCCGACGCTTTCCGGACGTGGTGCTGGTGCCGGCCTGGATCCACAACGTGCAGCGCGTGATTCCCAAGGGCGAGGTGGTTCCGGTGCCGGTGCTGTGCTCGGTCACGTTCGGTGAACCCGTGGTGCTCGGCACCGATGAGCCGCGTGCCGATTTCCTCACCCGCGCGCGACAGGCCGTCATGGCGCTGCGCGACGTCTGAACGGTCCGTCCATGGGTTCCTTTCTGCGCAGCCTCACGCCAGACCAGCAGGTCAGCCTGGTGTTCGTCGTGCTGTTTGGCTTGCTGACCATCGCCAGCGGCATCGGCCTGCTGTTGTCGCTGCGCGAGCGCCGCGCAGGCGAAGACCCCACTGGCGAACGCGCCCTGCGGTTGCGCGACAACCAGGCCTTGCTGCGCAGTTCGTGGGTGATGATGCTGGTGTTCTGGGTTGGCTGGGCGGCGGGCGAAGGCGTCGCCATCGTGCTGTTCGGCCTGGTCTCGTTTTTCATCCTGCGCGAGTTCATCAGCCTGTCGCCGACCCGTCGCGGCGACCACCGCAGCCTGGTGCTCGCCTTCTTCGCGGTGCTGCCGCTGCAGTACGCACTGGTCTGGACCGAGCGCTTCAACCTCTTCACGGTCTTCATCCCGGTCTACGTTTTTCTGGCCATTCCCGTGGTGAGCGCGCTGCGCAACGACCCGCAGCGCTTCCTGGAACGCAATGCCAAGCTGCAGTGGGGCATCATGGTCTGCGTCTATGGCATGAGCCATGTGCCGGCGCTGCTGTTGCTGAGCTTTCCGGGCTTTGCCGGCAGGACCGCCTTCCTGGTGTTCTTCCTGGTGCTGGTGGTGCAGACCTGCATGCTGGTGCAGCACATCGCCGCGCGTGGCCTGCGCAGACCGGTGGCACCGGCCATCAGCGCGAGCTTTCACTGGCGCAGCTGGCTCATGGGTCTGGCGGCGGGCGGCCTGCTGGGCGCCGTGCTGGCGGGCTTCACGCCCTTCAAGCCCTTGCCCGCGCTGGCCATGGCGCTGGTGGCCTGCGTGGCCGGCAGCCTGGGCCACCTCGTCATGAAAGCCATCAAGCGCGACCGCGGAGTGACGCACTGGGGCATGGACGGCCGTTCGGTCACCGGTGCCAGCGGCCTGCTTGACCGGGTGGACGCGCTGTGCTTTGCCGCGCCGGTCTTCTTCCACTCGGTGCGCTGGACCTTCGATCTATGAGGATTCTCGGCATCGATCCCGGCTTGCAATGCACGGGCTTCGGCGTGATCGACGCCGAGGGCAGCCGCATGGCCTATGTGGCCAGCGGCACCATCCAGACCAGCCCGCGGGACGGCGCGCTGCTGCCCGAACGCCTGAAGGTGTTGTTCGAGGGCATCTCGGAAATCGTGCAACGCTACCAGCCCGAGGTGTCCGCCTGCGAGATCGTGTTCGTCAACGTCAACCCGCAGGCCACGCTGCTGCTGGGGCAGGCGCGCGGTGCCTGCCTGACCGCATTGGTGGCCAGCGGACTGCCCGTGGCCGAGTACACGGCGCTGCAACTCAAGAAGGCGGTGGTCGGCTATGGCCGTGCCTCCAAGCCGCAGATGCAGGAAATGGTGCGCCGGCTGTTGCAGTTGCCTGGGCTTCCCGGCAAGGACGCCGCCGATGCGCTGGGCCTGGCCATCACCCACGCGCAGGTCAGCCGCACCGCGCAGGCGATCAACAAGGTCTCGTCGCTGCAGGCCCGCACGCACGCTGCCTACAAGGGCGGCCGGCATTACTGAGCCGAGCGGGCACCATCGATTGGTATGACCATTTTGTCGGCCTGAGGTATATTGCCATCAGGAGACAACACGCTTGGACACAAAAACAAAGCCCGGCTGGTACTTCGGCTGGAACATCGTGGCCGCCGCCACCGCGCTGACCCTGCTCACCGTGGGCATGCGCATGAGCATCGGCCCCTTCTTCATTCCCATGGTGCTGGACCTGGGGTTCAGCCGCAGTCTGCTCTCGGGCATCGTGGCCGCTGGCATGATGTTCTATGGCATCGGGATGCCTCTGGCGGGCTACCTGGTGGCGGTGCGAGGCACCCGCTTCGTGCTGCTGCTGGGCACGGCGATCACCGTGGTCTCCACCATCGGCACCGTGCTGGCCCGCGACCCGGTGAGCTTCTTCCTGGCCTTCGGCGTCGGCTCTTCCATCGGCCTGGCCTTTACCAGCCCGGTGGCGCTCACGCCGGTGATCAGCCGCTGGTTCGTGCGGCGTCGCGGCACCGCCTTGTTCTTCCTATCCACGGGCTCGATGGCCGGCATCGCCATCCTGACGCCAGTGTTCTCCTGGGCCATAGGCGCCTTTGGCTGGCAAGCCACGCTGCTGGGCTTTGCCGCGGTGTTCGTGGCCCTGGCGGTGCCCACGGTCTTGTTCGTGATGAAGGACGACGCGCCGGCACAGGCCGACCTGCCCGCTGCCGCGGCATCTTCGGCGGCACCCACGCCCGCACAGGCAGCGGCAGGCGGCATGCGCTTGCGCGATGCCATCCGCACCAAGCCCTTCTGGCTGATCTGCTTCGGCCTTTTCACCTGTGGCTACAGCATGAACCTCATGGGCACCCACGGCGTGCCCATGCTGATGGACCACGGCTTTGACGCGACCACCAGTTCACTGGGCATCGGCACCATTGGCCTGGTGGCCATTTTCAGCACGCTGTTCCTGGGACGCCTGTCGGACGTGATGCCCCGGCGCATGATCCTGGCGGCCATCTACCTGGTGCGCGGCCTGGGCTTCCTGGCGATGACAGCGGTCACGCTGCAGTGGGAACTGTTCACCACCGCCGCCATCGGCGGTCTCGCCTGGGCTGGCAGCATCGCGCTGTCATCGGCCATCCTGGCCGACGTCTACGGTGTGCGTCTGGTCGGCGTGCTCTATGGCTGGGCCTACCTCGGCCATCAGGTGGGTGCCACCATCAGTTCCCTGCTGGGGGGCTGGGCGTACGACCTGTGCGGCACGCATTGGGTGTCCTTCGGCTCGGCTGGCGCACTGCTGATCGCGGCGGCCTATGTGTCCACGCGCCTGCCCGGGCGTGCCGACCCGCCCATGGCGGCCATGCCCCTGCCAAGACGCGCCTGAGGCACGGTCGGTTGGTCAGCGTATGGGAGAGAACACGGTGGGCTGCAGCAACCGGTTCTCCATGGACTGCAGCATGGGCCGGATGCGGTCCAGGTAGGTGTGCCAGGCCGGCTCCTGCGCCAGCAGGGCGCGGCGACGGGCCCGCTCCTCGAAACTGTCGTACCCCCAGAGGTGCACCAGTGCGTTCAGCGTGCCGATCTCGGTGGTGAAGTAGCCGAGCATGCGCCCCAGCACGCGCTGCTGCAGTTCCAGCGCGCCGGTGGACGCATAGATCTCGAGGTACTGTGCCGGCGTGTACTCCGGGCGGATCACATAGGTGCGTTCTTCGACGAGCATGTCGGTCCTCTGAAGGTCTGTGTTGTCAGGTTGGAAGTGGCCCGTCAGGCAGCGGCCAGCGGCGCGGCACGCGGCCCGGACGCGGGCCGCGCCTTCGTGGCCTGTGGTTGCGCCAGGTGGCGGGCGGCGATGTAGCCAAAGGTCATGGCCGGCCCCAGGGTAATGCCACCTCCGGGGTAGTTGCCGCCCATCACGCTCAACGCATCGTTGCCCACCGCATAGAGTCCCGCAATGGGCCCGCCGCTGGCGCCCAGCACGCGTGCGCTGGCGTCGGTGCGAACGCCGGCGAAAGTTCCCAGGTCGCCCATGACCAGCTTGACCGCGTAGTACGGGCCTTTGTCCAGCGGTGCCACGCAAGGGTTGGGCTGGTGGGACGCATCGCCGAGGTAGCGGTTGTACGCGGTGTCGCCTTTGCCAAAGGCCGGATCTCGGCCGTGCACCGCGTCCGCGTTGAAGTTGGCCACCGTGCGCTCGAACACCTGTGCATCGATGCCCGCGCGCTGCGCCAGCTCGGCTGGGGTGCGCCCACGCAGCAGGTAGCCCGACCAGAGGTGCGGCAGCAGGGGCACGGGGAACGGCTTGGCGAAACCCAGGCCATAGCGGCGCATGGCCCGGTGGTCGGCGATGAGCCAGGCGCAGGTGTCTTCGCCTTGCGCGCACTTGGCGCGCAGCGCCTGACCGAAGTCGTGGTACGAGTGAGCCTCGTTGACAAAGCGTTGGCCATCGCGCGTGACGGCAATGATGCCGGGCTTGTAGCGGTCGATCAGGTGTGGAAACACGCCGAAACGGTCGCCACCCCGCGGCACGCGCGAGACCGGGATCCAGGCGGCCGCGTTCGGCAGCGCCGAGCTGGTGAGCCCGCCGACCGACTCGGCCAGGCGCCAGCCGTCACCGGTATTGCCAGGCGGCGCGGGCGACCAGTGCTCAGACCCTGTGGGTGCGTGGGAGAACAGGCGCGCGCGCAGCACCGGATCCTGCGGGAACCCGCCGCTGGCCAACACCACGCCACGCCGCGCACGCACGGTGCGCAGTTCGCCGCCGATGCGGGCACGCACGCCGGTCACCCGGCCCTCCTCGAACACCAGCGATTGCACGGGCGCCTCGGTGCGCACCGTCACACCCAGGTCGAAGGCGCTGCGCGCCAGCCGTGCGACCAGGGCATTCCCATTGGTCAGGCGTTGTGCCCGGCCGTGGCGCAGCATCTCGAGCGCGTGCTGGAAAAGGCGCTTGGTGACGTATGCGGCCGAGCGCAGCGAGCGCGTGCAATTGAAGAAGTGCGCCACCTCCTGGCTGGCGTTGAACATCATGCCGACGAAGGTGATCTCCCGCAGCGGAGGCCGCAGACGCCTGACCTCGTCCCCCAGGGCGCCCGCGTCATAGGGCGCCGCGACCAGCGAGCGACCGCCCGACCGCGCGCCAGGAGCGCCTGGGTGGTAGTCCGAGAACTCCGGCACCGGCAAAAAGGCAACCGAGGTCTCGCTCTCGAAAAACCGCACCATGGCGGGACCGTTCTCCAGGAAGGCCCGCACCCGGTCCTCGTCAAACTGGGCTCCCGCCTCGTGGCGCATATAGGTCAGCGCGTCGTCGAAGCTGTCCGCGGGCGCGCTGGCGGGGTTCTTGCCGTGGCCCGGCACCCACAGAACACCGCCCGAACGGGCCGTGGTACCCCCGTAGAGCGACTCCTTCTCGAGCACCAGCACATCCAGGCCGGCATGGCGGGCCACCACCGCGGCCGAGAGACCGCCGGCGCCCGAGCCGACCACGATCACATCGACATGGTCCGGCACCGCATTCGCGGCCACCGCTTTACTTGAGTTCCTGTCCATCCAGACGACCACCGATGAATTTATTGGGCTTGAGGAAGAAGGACAGCACCAGCGCACCGTTCGGCGAACGGGCAATGTGCCGGTTGCCCCTGGGACGCCAGACATAGTCGCCCGCCTTGACCTCGCCCTCGTCGTCCACCAGGCTGCCTTCGAGCACATAGGTCTGCTCGATCTCCACATGTTCGTGCAGATCCAGCGCGGTCCCCGGCTGCCAGCGGAACAGCGCGGTCAACAGACCGGTGGCCTTGTCCTCCAGCAGGATCTTCATGTCGATGCCCGGCGTTGGCGTCGGCTTCCAGGGCAGGTTCCCGACGCTGACGTAGCGCGAGTCGAGTTCGGCGAGCCGGTTCTCACCTTCCAGGTAGGGCGTGTGGGCCATGGTCGTGTCCTTATGTGTCTGTCTGTCAGTTGAGCAGGTGCAGCGCGGCTTCGCGCGCCGTCTGGCCGATGCGCACACCCTTGGCGGCGGCGGTCTGGTTGACGGCGCTGATCACGCCATCGAAATAGGTGCTGCGGCCGTCGCCCATGCGCGCGGTGAGGGCATCCACCGAGCAACCGGCGATGCCATCGCGATCAACCTCCGCCAGGGCAGAGATGCCGCTGTCGTTCTTGCCGATGCCACCGTCGGAGCAGATGAAGCCCCAGGGACGGAAACCGCGGAAATACTCGATCACGCTGCGCCCCGTGTGGCCTGCCGTGCACAGCACGTTGGTGTCACGGTCTTCGGGCAGCGCGAAGGCGATCGAGTCCGTGCACACGATGCTGCGCCCCTGCGCGCCGGTATGCACCACAAGCCTTCGCGCAGGGTCGAAATGTGCCGGTTTGCGCGACCCTGTGAGCACCGCGTCCACCGCCTCCTGCACACCCATGCCTGGCATCAGGCCCAGCCGTTCGGCTGCATCGTTGACCCGGCTGATGACACCGTGCTGGAACATGTCCTTGCCATTGCCCATCTCGGCGGTGCGGGTGTCCACCGCGGCAGCGGGCACGCCCAGGGCCTCGTAGTACCAGAGGCCCGCGATGCCGGCTCCATCCTTGCCAATCGCGCAATCCAGGCCGATGGCGGCACGCGGCGCGGCCGACATCACCATGCGCGCGCACAGCACCCCTGCGTACGAGGCGGCCACCACGACATCCCCCTGGCACGGCGCCTGGGCAACATAGCCCTCGACGTGCGTGGCCGAGTCGAAGACCAGCACGCGGCCGTGCGGCGAAGAAACGATTTCAGGTGCATGAATGCTCATGTAAAGTCTCCTTTTGTGAGATTTTATCTGATGTCTTTTAATAAGTGGATGCATATGATATTTCATATCAAAAGACATTTGCAAGCATCACCGGAAACGCGTTCTGGTCTGACCTTGCTGGCAGAATCACGCCACCTCCCCAAGCCATGAAGCCGGACACGCCCGCCCCCTCATCCAGCAGCCTGGACCGGCTGCTGCGCGTCATCGACCTGTTCACACCGGACCGCCCGCAGTGGACCGCGGACGAGATCGGCCAGGTGATGGGCGTCTCCCGGGCCACGCAATACCGCTACATCAAGGCGCTGACCTCGTCCGGCCTGCTGGCCTCGGCCGGGGCTGGAGATGGCGGCTACCGCCTCGGCCCGCGTTTCGTCGTACTGGACCGGCAGATCCGCTTGTCCGACCCCCTGCTGCAGCTTGGCCCCCCAGTGATGGCCCGCGCCAGCCGCAAGCTGGGTGCCGCGCAGTTGCTGTGCACCTACTTTGGCGACCAGGTGCTGTGCATCCACCAGGAGTCGGTGGACCCCGCCATCCACTCCAGCATGGAGCGTGGCCGGCCTTTCCCACTGTTCCGCGGCTCACCCTCGCGCGCCATACTGGCCTGGCTGCCAGACAGCCAGTTGCGCAGCCTCATGCTGGCGCACGCACAAGAAATCCACGCCGCCGGGCTGGGCGCGAACTGGAACGAGTTCAAGCAGAAGGTGCGCGCGATACGGGCAGATGGCCACTACATCGGACGCGGCGAAATCGACGAGGACCTGATGGGCGTGGGCGTACCCATCCTGCGGGACGACGGCGATGTGGTGGGCAGCCTGACCACCATCATGCCGCTGCGCGAACGGCGAACGACCGAACTGGAGCGCGTCATCCAGGCGACCCGGGCCGCCGCCGAGGAAATCGCCTCCGGCCTGACGCCCTCCACACCTGTTCCGCAACTCCGCAGCCGCGGAGCCCGCAGCCGCTGACCCGGCTTATCGCTCCCCCTCACCCGCCACCCCAGGAAACGGCAAGATGGCCACCTCCCGCAAGACATCCTCCGCGCGACCGCGCACCGACAGCAGCACCGACCGCGTGCTGTCGCTCCTCGAGCTGTTCACGGAGGATGCGCCGGTCTGGACGGTGGAAGAGCTCATGGCGCTGCGCTCCATGGCCCGCGCCACCCTGTACCGCTACCTGCGCGCGCTGGTCGAAACGGGTTTCCTCTCGCCATCGGGCGACGGCAGCTACTCGCTGGGGCCGCGCGTGATCGAGATGGACCGCCAGATCCGTCTGAGCGATCCGCTGCTGCAGGTCGCCAAACCCATCATGGCGGCCCAACGGGATGCATTCGGCGGCGCGCAACTGCTGTGTCGCTACTATGGCGAGCGTGTCGTCAGCATCCACGACGACCATACCGACGAGCGGATCAAGACCAGCTTCGACCGTGGGCGCCCTTTCGGCCTGTTTCTCGGCGCACCTTCTCGCGTGATCCTCGCGCACCTCGGCCCGCAGCAGCTGCAACGCATCTATCTGCACCACGCGCAGGACATCCTCGCTGCGGGTCTGGGCGGCAACTGGATCGAGTTCCGCGACCACATGCGAGAGGTCCGGCAGCAGGGCTACGTCGTGGCCAGCGACATCGACAAGAAGCTGGTGGGCATAGCAGCTCCCATCTTCGTGACGCCATCGACCGTGATTGGCAGCATCTGTCTGGTTCGGATCAAGAAGGAAACCGATGCCGCCCAGGTCGAACACCTGGGCAACCTGGCCACCGAAATGGGCAGGAAGATCAGCGCCAGCCTGCAACGGGCGCGCCCGCCGGCGCGCACCTGATCAGGACCCGCTCAGCCAGCGGGCTGGCACGGTCACCAGCGCGGGGAAAAACACCAGCAGGAGCATCACCGTGACCTGGGCGGCCATGAACGGAAGCACGCCGCGCGCCACGGCGTCGAGTTTCATGCGACCGGCGCCGGCCACCACGTTGAGCACGGTGCCCACGGGTGGCGTGAGCAGGCCGATGACATTGCACATCACGAACAACACCCCGAAGTAGACCGGGTCTATCCCGGCCTCCCGCACCACCGGCATCAACACGGGCGTCATGATCAGCACGGTGGGCGTCATGTCCATGGCGGTGCCGATGACCACGATCAGCAGCATGATGGACAGCATCAGCAGGGTCTGGTTCCCCATCACCGGTTCTAGCAGGCGGATCATGTCGCTGGGAATGTCGGCCACCGTGATGAGCCAGGCGGAGACCATGGCGGCAGCGACCAGGAACATGATGACCGAAGTGGTCTTGGCCGCGCTGGTCAGCACCTCGCGGACCTCCCGCCAGCCCAGGCTGCGGTAAACGAATACCGACACGGCCAGCGCATAGACGGCTGCCACGACGCCGGCTTCGGTGGGCGTGAAGATGCCGAACTTCAGACCCACCAGGATGATTACCGGCAGGAACAGTGCCCAAACCGACTCCTTCAGCGCGACCATGACCTCGGCCCGGGTGGCCTTGGGCGGTGGCTCCACGTTTTCGCGCTGCGCCACCCAGGCCCAGGTGAACGCCAGCGCCACCGCCATCATCAGGCCTGGCACGATGCCCGCCATGAACAGCTTGCTGATCGAAACGTTCGCCGCCACGCCGAAGATCACGAAGGCAATCGAGGGCGGAATGATGGGCGCGATGATGCCGGCCGACGCGATCAGGCCCGCCGCACGTGCCTTGTCGTGCCCGGCCTTGACCATCATGGGAAGCAGCAGGACGGCCAGCGCCGCCGTGTCCGCCACCGCGGACCCCGAGAGCGCGGCCATCAACACGGCCGCCAGGATGGTCACGTAGCCCAGCCCGCCCCGCTTGTGGCCCACCAGCCGCATGGCGAGTTGCACGATGCGCTGCGAGAGGCCTCCCACGTTCATGATCTCGCCGGCCAACATGAAGAACGGTATCGCCAGCAGGGGAAAGCTGTCGGTACCGTTGACGACGTTCTGCGCCAGGATCTGGGCATCGAACATGTCCATGTGGAGCATCAACGCGACACCGGAAATCAGCAGGGCAAAGGCAATCGGGATGCCCAGCGCCATGGCGGCGAGCAGCGATCCAACGAAGATAAAAAGTGTCATGGTTTCAATCCAGGGAACCTGGCGTGTGGTGCGCTACAGATCTTCGGATTCGCGCACTTCATGGAGTTGTCCGTCGGAGAGTTGTCCTGTCAGCAGCAGGGCCAGTTGCCTCAACAGGATCAGAGCGGCGAAAACCGAAAAGAAGACACCACTGGCATAGAAATACGCCACCGGCAGACCGGAAGCGGGCGCCGTCACGTCCAGGTTGACCACGGCCTGTGCCCAGCTCCCCAGGAGCATCAGCCAGCACACATACAGCATCAGCACGTGGCCAATGGCGAAGCAGACCTGGCGCGCGAAGCGGGGCAGCCTCGACGTCACCAGGTCGGTGCCCAGGTGCTTGCCCTCGCCGAGCGCGACGCCGGCACCCATGAACACCATCCAGACGAATACCCACCTGGACAACTCCTCGGACAGGGTAAAGCCCGAGTTGAAGCCGTAGCGCAGCAGCACATTGCCAAACACCAGCAGCACGATGGCGGCCAGCATGCAGGCGGCCAGGCCGTCCATCAGACGGCACATCTTGTCGAAAAGAGAATTCAAGGCAGTCTCCTGAGCGGGCAGGCACTTTTCGGGGCACCTGTCCGCGTCCTGTCTTCAGCCGATCACTTGCGGATGCGGTCGAGTTCGGACATGTAGAGCTTGAGCGTCTCGGGCTCGTAGGACGCCCCGAACTTCTCGGTCACGGGCTTGACCGCCGCCTGCAGGCGGGCCATTTCGGCCGGAGCGAGGTCGTTGACCTGCATGCCCTTGGCCTTGAGTTCACCCAACGCCTTCGCAGAATACTCACGGCTGGCTGCCCGCTGGAAGTCACGCGACTCGTTCGCTGCCTCGCGCAGGATCTTCTGCTCCGTGGGCGTGAGCTGATCCCAGAACTTCTTGCTCACCAGCACCACGATGGGGCTGTAGACATGGTTGGTGTTGCTGACGTACTTCTGCACCTCGTAGAACTTGGCGCTCAGCAGCACCGGATACGGGTTCTCCTGGGCATCAACAGCACGCGACTCGAGTGCGCCATACAGTTCACCGAAAGCCATTGGCACGGGGTTGACGCCGAGTGCCTTGAAGCTCTCCAGAAACACAGGGTTGGCGATCACGCGCATCTTCAGGCCAGAGAGATCTTCCAGCTTCTGGATGGGACGGCGGCTGTTGGTCACATTGCGAAAGCCGTTTTCCCAGTAGGTCAGGCCCACCAGGTTGCGGGCGGGCAGCTTGTCCAGCAGGTGCTGTCCGAGTGGTCCGTCCATCAAGGCATAGGCCTGTTCGGCGGTCGAGACACCGAAGGGCAGGTCGAACAGGCCAAGCTCCTTGACGATGCCCACCACCGAGGTCGTCGCCGGCGCGAACATCTCCTGCGTACCGCCCTGCAGCGCGGACTGCTGCTGCTGTTCGCTGCCGAGCACCGACGAGCCGAATTCACGCACCTTGATCTTGCCGCCGCTCTTCTGGGCCACCAGTTCCCCGAACCTGCGCACGCCCACAGCAATGGGGTGTTCGGTGGCCACGAGGTGGCCAAATTTGATGGTCCGCTCGCGGATTTCCTGTGCAGCAGCAGAGGACAGCGTTGCGGCGTTGAGGGCGATGGCGGCACAGGCCGCCGTGACGAGGAGCCGAAGTTTCATGACGTTTTGTCTCCAGGAAGCATCTGAAAAGGTTTGTGGCGGTCAGGCCTCAGGCAAGACCGGCATCGGATGCTAGTCTCATATTTTGAGCCTGTCAATTAACTATCATTTTGAGAAACTGCAATCGTATCTCTCATAGTGATTCATAAATCGACAGGCACACGCGCGCACTCAAGCGCACGGTCCAGGGCCATCGGACCGTGCAACGAAGCGGGCGAAGAAAAGACGCTGGCGCGCGCTCAGTCGTCCGCGGCCAAGGTCACGCGCAAACCGGCCAGCGAGGCATCAAACGGAATCTGGCAAGACAGCCGCGAACGGACAGGGTCGAAGGCACCTGTCTCCGACAGCAGGTCCAACTCGTCCTGGCCGCGCGGCGGCAGCCGGTCGAGCCATTCGGGATCGACATGGACGTGGCAGGTCGCGCAGGAACAGCAGCCCCCACAGGACGCCAGAAGCGGCAGGCCGTTGTCGCGCAACACCTCCATGAGGGACTGGTCAGGCTCCCAGCTCAGCGCGTGGGAAACGCCTTCGCGATCGGTGGCATCGATGCGGGGCAGTTCGTCGTTATTCAGTTGGGACATGGTGTGTCTTCGGTCAAGGCAAGAGAGGACAGGGGAATCGACGCATCGGCCAGCGAGTCGCGCCGCAAGCTTGCGCCGGAGCGAATGAGCTTGCGGGCCGCGATGAAATCGCCGCCCATGCCCATCGTCTCGATGGCAGCGAGGCGCGGGCCTCGCAGGTGCAGCACGGAGAAGCGGCCTTGCGCGGGCGCGCCGCGCACGACGGTGTCGCTGCCGTCCTGCCAGAAACCGACAGACTGCAGGCGAGCGTCGTACTGCACGCTCCAGAACCAGGGTATGTCGTAGGGCGTACGCTCGCGCCCCAGCAGCGCTTCGGCCACACGATCGGCCTGTGCCATCGCGTTGGCGATGCACTCCAGCCGGACCTGCGCGCCCAGCAGCGGGTGATGGAAACGCGCCACGTCGCCAATGGCGTGCACGGAAGGATCAGAGGTGCGGCAGTCTTCGTCGACGAGGATGCCGTTGTCGCAGGCCAGGCCCGCCGCGCGGGCCAGTTCGTCGGCGGCGACCACACCGATCCCCGCAACGACCAGGTCTGCATCGATCGCCCGGCCCTGCGTCGTCAGGACACGACGGACCCGCCCATCGCCTTCGATCGCGGTGACACCGCACTCCATCAGGAAGCGCACACCATGCGATTCGTGCAGCGACCGGACCCTGGACGACACCTCGGGCGAAGCGACACGCGCCAACACCCGAGGCTCGCGTTCGAGCACTGTCACCTCGGCGCCTCGGCTCACCGCGGCAGCGGCCACCTCCAGACCCACGTAACCCGCACCGATCACCACCAGGCGCGCGCCCGCCCGCAGTCCGTCGCGGATGCGCAGGGCATCGCGTTCGGTGCGCAGAGTGACCACACCCTCCAGTCCGGCACCGGGCACGGGCAGCGCGCGCGGCAACGAGCCGGTGGCGAGCACCAGCCGTTCGTAGCCTATCGAGCGGCCATCGGCCATGCGCACGACGCTGGCGGCACGGTCGATGGACTCGGTAGCCACCCCTCGCAGCAATTCGATGCCGCGCTCGGCATAAAAAGCCTCCTTGCGCAGCAGCGGAGACGGCACATCCTTCACCAGCACATCTTTCGACAGCGGTGGACGCTCGTAGGGCAGCGCCGCCTGCTGGTCAATCAGCACAAGGCGTGCCGTGTGGCCTTTGGCGCGCAGTGCCGCCGCGGTCTGGACACCGGCATGTCCGGCGCCCAGGATCAGAGTCTGAGGTCCGCTCATGGTGCGCGTCAGACCGGCCGCACCTTGACATGCAGGGCGCTGGGGCCGCTGTTGGCCATGTTGCCGCCCACCACGTACACCGGCGGTTTGGCCGCGTCCAGTTCGAGGTGGCCGATGCGCGCAGCGATCACCTCGGTGGCGATGCGCCCTTCCAGGCGGGCCAGATGCGCGCCCAGGCAACTGTGGATGCCGTGCCCGAAGCCTACGTGGCCAGCGGTGTCACGGTCCATGTCGAAGCGGTCTGCATGCGGAAAGCGGTCTTCATCCCGGTTGGCGGAACCCGGCAGCAGCTTGACGAAGGACTGCGCGGGAATGGTGACGCCCGCCACCTCCACCGCCTCGCGGGTGATGCGGCTCAGGCGCTGCACCGTGCCTTTGTAGCGTGCGATCTCTTCCACGAATCGCGGCGCGTCCGCCGGCTGCGCGCGCAGCCGCGCCAGCAGGTCAGGCTGCTCAGCCATCTGCACGAAGGCATTGGCGATCAGCACCGTGGTGGTCTCGTGGCCCGCCACGAAGAGGAAGGCGCAGAAATGCGTGGCTTCGCGTTCGGTGAGAACGCCCTGTTTCCACAAGCGTCCGATGTGGGCGGACACCGTCTCTTCGCTGGTGCCGGCCGAACGCTCCAGCGTGGCCTTGATGTACGCGAAGAAATCCTGTGCACCCTGCTCGTCCGTCGCGCTGCCAGGCGCGTTGCGCGCCACCCGTCCGAAGTAGCTCGACATGTCGTCCGACCATGCCTTCATCTGCTCGAAGTCCGAGGCCGGTACACCCAGCAGGCCGCTGATGGTCGCCATCGTGAGCCGCAGCGCCACCGCGTCGACGGCATCGCCACCGCCCGCGTCCACCAGGGCGTCGACATACTGGTTGGCGAAATGGCGGATCTGATCTTCCAGGCGTGCCACCGCCTTGGGCGTGAAGGTGGCCGCCACCACCTGGCGCAGGCGCGTCTGGTCGGGCGGGTCCAGCAAGGTCAGGAACACCAGCGGCGGCGGGTCCACCACGACAGAGGAGAAGACTTTGTGCGCGCGCAGCGCGGCCTGCACATCGGCAAAACGTGAGATGAACCAGACGTCCGCTCCCGGGGTCTTCGTGCGCAATACCGGCGCGTGTTTGCGCATCCAAGCGTAGTGCGCGAACGGGTCTTTCTGCACCTCGAAGTCTTGCGCTTCAAAAGGCCCGAGCGATTCGGGCCAGGCCAGTTCATGGGAATAGGGGACGTCGCTGGTGGTGCGGGATGCGAGGGTTTCCATGGTCTTCGCCTGTCTCTCTGAGTAGGGTCACCGTGCCTGTTCTGGCCCGGCGGTTCTGAACAAGGCTTGCATTTTGTACCAAATTTATGGATTGTCAATGAAATATCAAATAATGAGATTTGCAAGATCGACGGCAAGGCCACAGAACAAGGCAGCCGGCCTAAGGCCTGTTCACCTTATTTTTTCAAGTGCGAATCGGGTGGAAGCGGCGCCAATCGAGGCGCGCGACGACGGTCAGGCGGATGTGTGACCTGGGAGTGCAACGACGAGTGGCGCTGTTTTCACCCGATGCCCGTCGGGTTGCGGCCAAGAAGGCCATGCGCCGCGTGGCGAAGCCTCGCCGGGCCGCCGGCCTGGCGTGCCCTGGTCATCAAACGGTAGAGGGAGATCGAAGGCCTTGGCGGCCTTCTTCAGAACACGCGTTCCAGCACCAGCACCCCGAAAAATCCGAGGGCCGCGATGAGGGTCCACTTGAGGACCAGCAGACCCCAGGTTCGGTAGCGCGCCTGGCCCGTGCCGATGTAGAAGGCAAAGCACACCGCCGCCGCAATGAGCAGCAGCATGACCGTCCAGCGAAACAGCAACATGCTGGAGAAACGCGCCCGCGCTACCAGGCGGGCGCCAGCTGAGCAAAGCCGCGCGGGGCCTCGCGTTCCTGCTCGAAGCTCACGATCTCCCAGGCATCGGTGCGTGCCAGCAGGGCACGCAGCAGCTGGTTGTTCATGGCGTGGCCGCTGCGGAATGCGCTGTACGCGGCCAGCAGCGGCTTGCCCACGATGTAGAGATCGCCCATGGCATCAAGGATCTTGTGCTTGACGAACTCGTCCTGGTAGCGCAGGCCGTCGGCGTTGAGCACCTTGACGTCGTCCATCACGATGGCGTTGTCCAGCCCCCCGCCCAGCGCCAGGCCATGCGAGCGCATGGCCTCCACATCGCGGGTGAAGCCGAACGTGCGAGCCCGCGCGATCTCGCGCGCGTACTGACCGCTGCCAAAGTCGAACTCCACGCGTTGGCCGGTGGAGTTCACTGCGGGGTGATCGAACTCGATCTCAAAGGCCAGCTTGTAGCCGTGGAAGGGCTCCAGCCGCGCCCATTTGACGTTGCGCCCCTCGCCCTCACGCACCTCGACCGGCCGGGTCACCCGGATGAAGCGCTTGGGCGCGTTCTGCATCACGATGCCCGCACTCTGCAGGAGATAGACGAAGGAAGCGGATGAACCGTCCAGAATGGGCACTTCCTCCGCTGTGATGTCCACATAGAGGTTGTCCAGCCCCAGACCCGCACAGGCGCTCATGAGGTGCTCGATGGTGTGCACCTTGACATTGCCGTTGGAGATGGTCGACGCCAGGCGTGTGTCGCTCACCGCGGTCGCGTTGACGGGAATCTCCACCGGCTCGGGCAGGTCCACCCGCCGGAACACGATACCGGTGTCCGGCGCCGCGGGCCGCAGCGTCAGTTCCACACGCTGGCCACTGTGCAGGCCAACGCCCACCGCCTTGGTCAGGGATTTGAGCGTACGTTGCGCAAGCATGGAAACATTTTATGCCCCCCTGCACGGCCGCGCCGCGCAGGGGAGATGGCCTCAATCCGCCTGCTTGCGCAGGAAGGCCGGGATCTCGAAGTCGTCCATGCCTCCGGAGGCCAGCGCATCGACCTTGGCCGCCGCCTGGGTGCGGTTGGTGCGCCAGACGCTGGGCACGGCCATGGAGTTGTAGTCGGGCTGAGCGACGCCCGCCGCGCCGGTGACGCCAGGGCCGCCCACGGCGGCGTTGACCGTGGGCACGTTGAACGGCACGTTGTCCGTACCGGTGCGCAGCACCTGCAGGGGAGGCGCAGTGCGGCGTGCGCCCTGCTGACGCGACAGGCCCGTGGCCACCACGGTGACGCGCATTTCGTCGCCCAGGGAGTCGTCGTAGGCGGCACCGTAGATGACATGCGCTTCGGCCGATGCGTAGGCGCGGATGGTGTTCATTGCCAGCTTGGACTCGGCCAGCTTGAGCGAGCCCTTGGCAGCGGTGACCAGCACCAGAACGCCCTTGGCGCCCGAGAGATCGATGCCTTCCAGCAGCGGGCAGGCCACGGCCTGTTCGGCGGCAATGCGAGCGCGATCAGGGCCGGCGGCCACGGCGGTACCCATCATGGCCTTGCCGGGTTCGCCCATCACGGTTCGCACGTCTTCGAAGTCGACGTTCACGTTGCCGTATTCGTTGATGATCTCGGCGATGCCTCCGACGGCATTCTTGAGCACGTCGTTGGCATGGGCGAAAGCCTCGTCCTGCGTCACTTCATCGCCCAGCACCTCGAGCAGCTTCTCGTTGAGCACCACGATGAGCGAGTCGACGTTGGCCTCCAGCTCGGCCAGGCCGTTGTCGGCGTTGGTCATGCGGCGGCCGCCTTCCCAGTCAAAGGGCTTGGTGACCACGCCGACGGTGAGGATGCCCATCTCCTTGGCCACGCGCGCGATCACCGGCGCGGCGCCGGTGCCGGTGCCGCCACCCATGCCCGCGGTGATGAAGAGCATGTGCGCGCCGGCAATGGCCTCACGGATGTCGTCCACGGCCACCTCGGCGGCATCGCGGCCCTTCTCGGGCTTGCTGCCCGCGCCCAGGCCACTGGTGCCCAGCTGGATGGTCTTGTGCGCTGCGCTGCGCGTGAGGGCTTGCGCATCGGTGTTGGCGCAGATGAACTCCACGCCCTGCACACTGCGAGAAATCATGTGCTCGACCGCGTTGCCGCCGCCACCGCCCACGCCGATCACCTTGATCTGGGTGCCTTGGTTGAATTCTTCGACTTCGATCATTTCGATGCTCATGTGGTGCTCCTTGTACTGACTGTTGCCTTGATGCAGGCGATTGCTGAAAGTTCGCTGGGGTATCGGTTCGGGTCATTCGGGGGACCGGTGTGTTCGACACACCGACCCCTTCGTCTGCGTCTTCGAACGCCTGGGTCCAACCCAGAGGTGCCGAGGAACCGGCTCTGCCGGGCCTCAGGCACCGCCCCCTTGGAGGGGTCACGCGCAGCGTGGCGGGAGTGCTTCATCAGAACGTCCCCACAAACCAGTTCTTGATGCGCTCGAAGGCGCCCTGCATGGAGCCCGCCTTCTGAGCCACCTTGTGCCCACGCACGCGCGCCAGGCGTGCCTCTTCGAGCAGGCCCATGACCGTGGCAGCACGCGTCTGGGCCACCATGTCCGACAGCGCGCTGGTGTAGTTCGGTATGCCACGGCGCACCGGCTTGAGAAAAATGTCCTCGCCCAGCTCCACCATGCCCGGCATGACGGCGCTGCCGCCTGTGAGGACGATGCCGGACGACAGCATTTCCTCGTGGCCAGAATCGCGCAGCACCTGTTGCACCAGGGAGAAGATTTCTTCCACACGCGGTTCGATCACGCCGGCCAGGGCCTGGCGGCTGAGCATCCGAGGACCACGATCGCCCAGGCCGGGGACTTCCACCTGGGTCTCGGGGTCCGCCAGCAGTTGCTTGGCGCAGCCGCTCTCCACCTTGATGTCCTCGGCGTCCTTGGTGGGCGTGCGCAACGCCATGGCGATGTCGCTGGTGATCAGGTCACCGGCGATCGGGATCACCGCGGTGTGGCGGATGGCGCCACCGGAAAAGATGGCCACGTCGGTGGTACCCGCGCCGATGTCGACCAGCGCCACGCCCAGGTCCTTTTCGTCTTCGGTCAACACGGCCTGGCTGGACGCCAGCGGGTTGAGCATGAGCTGGTCCACTTCCAGGCCACAGCGGCGCACGCACTTGATGATGTTCTCCGCCGCGCTCTGAGCGCCGGTGACGATGTGCACCTTGGCCTCCAACCGGATGCCGCTCATGCCGATCGGCTCCTTGACCTCCTGGCCGTCGATCACGAACTCCTGCGGCTCCACCAGCAGCAGGCGCTGGTCGGTGGAAATGTTGATGGCCTTGGCCGTTTCGATGACACGGGCCACATCGGTTGCGGAAACCTCGCGGTCCTTGATGGCGACCATGCCGCTGGAGTTGATGCCCCGGATGTGGCTGCCGGTGATGCCGGTGTAGACGCGCGCGATGCGGCAGTCCGCCATCAGCTCGGCCTCCTTGAGTGCCTGCTGGATGCTCTGCACGGTGGCGTCGATGTTGACCACCACGCCGCGCTTGAGGCCATGGCTCTCGGACACGCCAAGCCCCGCGAGCTTGAGCTCGCCACTGGGTTGGACCTCGGCGACCACCACCATGATCTTGGCGGTGCCAATGTCGAGTCCGACCACCAAATCCTTGTATTCCTTGGCCATGATTGCTTCTTGATTACCTTCTGGTCTGAGTCCCGGGGTGCGGTTCGGTAAGGGTCGTCACGCCGCGCATGCGCAGCGCGTAGCCGTTGGGGTAGCGCAGATCGACCGACTGCAGGGCGGTGGGATAGCGCTCGGTGAGCTGGCCCAGGGTGGCGGTGAACCGCTGCGTGCGAGCGAGCAGGTCCTCGGGCGTGCCACGGCCGAGTTCGATGAGGGCGCCGTTGTCCAGCCGTGCACGCCAACTGCCGCGTTCGCTGAGTTCCAGGCGTTCCAGCACCAGCTCCATGCGTTCGAACTCCGTCTTGAGCGTCTGGAACAGCGTCCACACCCGTTCGGACTGCCCGCGCGGACCATCGAGCTCGGGCAGGTTATCGATGTCGTCGGGGCTGGCGTCAAACACCTCTCCCTGCCGGTTGACCAGTTGGCCGGAACCCGTCTCGCCCCACCAGGCCACGGCCTGGTGTTCTTCGAGCGTGACACGCAAGCGGTTGGGGAATTCGCGCTGCACCACCGCCTGGCGCACCCACGGCACCGACTCGAAGAGTTCGCGCACCTGGTTCAGGTCCACGGTCAGGAAACTGCCGGTGAGCCGCGTCTTCATCTGCGTGGCCAGTTGCGCACGAAAACTCACCGCGTTCTGGTGCGACACGTCGCCTTCCACCGAAATGGCGCGCAGCGACCACACCGGGTGCTGCACCAGCCAGGTACCCAGCAGCGCGGTGCACGCGACGGCAAACACCACCAGCAACAGGCGCGTGACCAGCGACATGAGCCGGACGTCCAGTGGCAGCGGTTGAGGCAGGGTGGTGGCCATGGTGAATGGACGGAGGTGAAGCCTCAGGCGGGGTTGTCCAGGGCGGCGCTGGCCAGCAGGCGCACGCAGAGGTCTTCATAGGACAGGCCGGCTGCCTTGGCCGACATCGGCACCAGGGAGTGGCCGGTCATGCCGGGCGAGGTGTTGAGCTCCAGCAGGTAGGGCTTGCGCGTGCGGGCATCGATCATCACGTCCGCGCGCGACCAACCCCGGCCATCAAGCGTCTGGTAGGCCTTGAGCACCAGAGCCTGGATGTGCGCCTCCTCGCCATCGGGCAGGCCGCAGGGCACGATGTACTGGGTGTCGTCGGTGAAGTACTTGTTCTGGTAGTCGTAGTTGCCGTCGGGCGCGACGATGCGGATGACCGGCAGCGCACGCGCCTGGTCTCCGGTGCCCAGCACCGGACAGGTCACTTCGTCACCCGCGATGAACTGTTCGCACATCACCATGGGGTCGAGACGGGCCGCGAGTGCGTAGGCGGCCTCGCACTGGGAGGCGTCGGTCACCTTGGTCAGGCCGATGGTGGAACCTTCGCGCACCGGCTTGACGATCATGGGCGAGCCCAGGGCCTTGAAGGCCTCCAGCGTCTGGGCGGCGCTGCGCACCTGGCGCCATGCCGGCGTGGGCAGCCCCTCGGCGACCCAGATGCGCTTGGTCATGAGCTTGTCCATGGCGACCGAGGACGCCATGACGCCCGGACCGGTGTAGGGGATGCCCAGAAGTTCAAGAGCGCCCTGCACTGTGCCGTCCTCGCCGAAACGGCCATGCAGCGCGATGAAGCAGCGCTGGAAGCCTTCGCGCCGGAGTTCGGTGAGGTCGCGCTCGGCCGGGTCAAAGGCATGGGCGTCCACGCCTTTGGAACGCAGCGCGGCCAGCACACCGTGGCCTGACATGAGCGACACCTCGCGCTCGGCGGAGCGTCCGCCCATGAGCACCGCGACCTTACCCAGTGCCTGTGTATCCACCGCCCGATCCTCCATGGTCGTGTTCATGCGTGTGCTCCCTGCTGCGCCAGTTCCATCACCTGCGCCGCCACCGAGCCGATGGTGCCGGCACCCATGCAGAGCACCACGTCGCCGTCCTGCGCGTTGTCGATCACGGCCTGCGCCATGGCGCCGATGTCGTCCACGAAGACCGGCTCCAGCTTGCCGGCCACGCGCAGCGCGCGCGCCAGGGAACGGCCATCGGCTGCGACGATGGGTGCCTCACCCGCGGCATAGACCTCGGCCAGCAGCACCGCGTCGGCCTGGCCGATCACCTTGACGAAGTCCTCGAAGCAGTCGCGTGTGCGGGTGTAGCGGTGCGGCTGGAAAGCCAGCACCAGCCGGCGCCCGGGGAAGGCACCGCGCGCGGCGGACAGGGTAGCAGCCATCTCGACCGGATGGTGGCCGTAGTCGTCGACCACGGTGCAATGACCACCACCGGGCAGGGTCGCCTCGCCATACCGCTGGAAGCGGCGGCCCACACCCTTGAATTCGGCCAGTGCGCGCAGCACCGCCTCGTCGTCGACGCCAAGCTCCACCGCGATACCGATGGCAGCCAGCGCATTGAGCACGTTGTGCTGGCCGGGCAGGTTGAGCACCACGTCCAGGTCCGGCAGCTCCACGCCATTGCGGCGCTGCACGGTGAAATGCATCTGCGTACCCACGGCCCGCACGTCCAGGGCGCGCACTTGCGCGTCTTCCGACAGGCCGTAACTGGTGATGGGGCGGGCGATCTGGGGCAGGATCTCGCGGATGGCGGGATCGTCCACGCAGACCACGGCCGCGCCATAGAACGGCATGCGGTGCAGAAAGTCGACGAAGGCCGACTTGAGCTTGCCGAAATCATGGCCATAGGTGTCCATGTGGTCGGCGTCGATGTTGGTAACGACCGAGATCACCGGCAGCAGGTTGAGGAAAGACGCATCGGACTCGTCGGCCTCGACCACGATGTACTCACCCGAACCCAGCTGGGCGTTCGCATTGGCGCTGTTCAGGCGCCCGCCAATCACGAAGGTCGGGTCCAGCCGGCCGGCGGCCAGCACGCTGGTCACGAGGCTGGTGGTGGTGGTCTTGCCGTGCGTACCCGCAATCGCCACGCCCTTCTTCATGCGCATCAGTTCGGCCAGCATCACCGCACGCGGCACCACGGGCACCAGCCTGGCGTGCGCGGCAACCACTTCGGGGTTGTCGGCCTTCACGGCGGTGGACGTGACGATGGCGTCCGCCCCCTGGATGTGCGCGGCATCGTGGCCCACGAACACTTCCGCGCCCAACGACACCAGGCGGCGCGTGACGGTGCTCTCACCCAGGTCGCTGCCGGAGATGCGGTAGCCCTGGTTGAGCAGCACCTCCGCGATGCCGCTCATGCCGGCGCCGCCGATGCCCACGAAATGGATGTGCCGGATGGCGTGCTTCATGCTGTCTGTACCTTGGCGAGTTGCTCGCAGGCGGCGACCACGGCCGCCACGGCGTCTGTTTTTTCCATCTGCTTGGCCTTGCCGGCCATGGCCGCAAGCTGTTCCCGGCGCACGCTCTGCAGCGTCTGCGCCAGTGCCTGCGGCGTGAACTGTGGCTGCGGCACCAGCCAGGCAGCACCCGCGTCCACCAGGAAACGGGCATTGGTGGTCTGGTGGTCGTCCACGGCGGCCGGGAACGGCACGAACAAGGCCGCCGCCCCAACCGCGGCGAGTTCCGTCACCGTGCTCGCGCCAGCGCGGCAGACCACGAGATCGGCATCGGCAAAGGCCTGCGCGGTGTCGTCGATGAAAGGGGTCAGCTCGGCCCGCACCCCGGCAGCCGCGTAACCCGCGCGCAATTCGTCGATCTGCTTCTCGCCACTCTGGTGGATCACCAGCGGCCTCTCGGCCTCGGGCAACAAGGCAAGGGCCTTGGGGACGGTGTCGTTGAGCGCACGCGCGCCCAGGCTGCCACCCACCACGAGCAGGCGCAGCGGCCCGCTGCGTCCGGCAAACCGGGCCGCAGGTGTGGGTTGCCGCAGGAAAGCCGCGCGCAGCGGGTTGCCCACCCACTGTGCCTTGCCCAACACGTCGGGAAAGGCGGTGAACACCCGGTCGGCCACGCCTGCCAGCACCTTGTTGGCCATGCCGGCAACAGAGTTCTGCTCGTGCAGCACCAGAGGTTTGCCGGCGAGCACCCCCATCATGCCGCCCGGAAAGCTGATGTAGCCGCCCAGGCCCAGCACCACGTCGGGGCGCACGCGCCGCACCACTTGCAGCGCCTGCCAGAAGGCGCGCAGCAGGCGCAAAGGCAACAGCGCCAGCGTCACCAGCCCTTTGCCACGGACGCCGCCGAAGTCGATCGTCTCCAGGGCAAATCCACGCGGAGGCACGAGGCGGCTCTCCATGCTGTCCGGCGCACCCAGCCAGTGCACATGCCAGCCACGCTCGCGCAGCGCTTCGGCCACGGCCAGGCCGGGAAAAATGTGGCCACCCGTACCGCCGGCCATGATGAGCGCGCAGGGCGCAGGCGCGGCTCCCGCGCTGCGCCGCTCCTGCGCAAGGCTCCCGCTCAGAGGGGTACCCGTTGCCTGGGAATGGCCTGACACTGCGCCCATCATGACCGCCCGCCTTTCATCATCTGCCGGTTCTCGTAGTCGACCCGCAGCACGATGGCAATGGCCACCAGGTTCATGAGGACGGCGGAGCCGCCATAGCTCATGAGCGGCAGTGTGAGCCCTTTGGTGGGCAAGGCACCCAGGTTCACACCGATGTTGATGAACGCCTGGAAGCCGACCCACAGCCCCACCCCTTGCGCCACCAGGCCAGAGAAGACCTGGTCCAGCGCAATGGCCTGACGGCCGATGTGCATGATGCGGCGGGTGATCCAGAGAAACAGGGCGATCAGCGTCACCACGCCCACGAGGCCGAACTCCTCGCCGATGACGGCCAGCAGAAAGTCCGTGTGCGCCTCCGGCAGCCAGCTCAGCTTTTCCACGCTGCCGCCCAGGCCGACACCAAAGATCTCGCCGCGGCCGAAGGCGATGAGCGAGTGTGAAAGCTGGTAGCCCTTGCCCAGCGCATGTTCTTCGCTCCACGGGTCCAGGTAGGCAAAGATGCGTTCGCGCCGCCACTCGCTGCCCATGATCATCAGCGCGAAGGCGCCCACCACCACGGTAGCGATGAGGAAGAACATGCGCGCGTTCACGCCGCCCAGGAACAGGATGCCCATGGCGATGACCACGATCACCATGAAGGCGCCCATGTCTGGCTGCGCCAGCAGCAGCATGCCCACCACGCCCAGCGCCACCGCCATGGGCCAGACCGCCTGCCAGAAGTTCTGCTTGATCTCCATCTTGCGCACCATGTAGCTGGCCGCGTAGAGCAGGATGGTGAGCTTGCCCAGTTCCGAAGGCTGGAAGTTCAGGAAACCGAGGGATATCCAGCGCCGTGCACCGTTGACGCCTTTGCCGATGCCGGGAATGAGCACCAGCACCATGAGCAGCAGGGCGAACGCGAACAGCCAGGGCGCCATGCGCTCCCAGCTCTTGAGCGGCACCTGGAATGCGAACAGTGCCGCACCCACGCCGATACCGATGAACATGGCGTGGCGCAGCACGAAGTGCGTGTGCGCATAGTTCGAGAAGCGCGGGTTGTCAGGCAGTGCGACCGAGGCCGAATAGACCATCACCAGTCCCCACAGCAGCAGCGCCACCGCAACCCAGAGCAGGGGCTGGTCGAACCCGAGTTCGCGCACCGCCACGTTGCGCGTGCCGGCGTAGGTGCGGCTGGACAGGCGAACCGGCAACGGATCGCCTTTGCCAGCGCCGGCCGCGGCGCCGGCCAGATCGCGCCCACCCAGGCGCGGCAGCCAGGCCAGCAGCCTTTGGGGCCAGGACGGCGCCATGGCGCCCTGCGCCTTTTTCTTCATTGACCCGCCTCCAGGCTCACGCCGCGCTCGAGCGCCAGCGCCTGCACCGAGGCCACGAACACACGGGCGCGGTGCACATAGTTGTCGAACATGTCCAGGCTGGCGCAGGCGGGTGACATCAGCACCGCATCACCCGGCTTGGCCTGTTCCGCTGCCAGGGTCACGGCCTGTGGCAGTGTGGCGGCATCGAGCTGCGGCACCTGCGTCTGGTCCAGTGCGGCGCCCACGGCAGCACGCAACAAGCCCGCATCGCGGCCGATGTAGACCACGGCCCGCGCATGGCGCGCCAGCGGCGCGGCCAGCGGCGTGAAGTCCTGGCCTTTGCCGTCACCGCCCAGGATCACCACCAACCGGCGCTCGGCACCCAGCCCCCGCACGGCAGCGAGCGTCGCACCCACGTTGGTGCCCTTGCTGTCGTCGAAGTACTCGACCTCGTCGACGATGGCCACTGGCTCCACGCGGTGCGGCTCGCCCCGGTATTCGCGCAGGCCATGCAGCATGGGCCCGAGGGCGGCGCCCGTGGACGAGGCCAGTGCCAGCGCGGCCAGCGCGTTGGCGGCGTTGTGGCGGCCCCGTATGCGCAACGCATCCACCGGCATCAGGCGCTGGAAGTAGAGCTCCTCTTCCTCTTCGGCGCCCCGTCCGCGCTTGCGGGTTTCGTCGAGCGCCAGCGCGCGCACCAGCCAGTCCATGCCGTTGACCGACTCGATGCCCCAGTCGCCGGCACGCACCGGCGCATCGAAGCCGAAGCTCGCCCAGGGCCGTGCACTTTGCTGGCGGTTGCGGTTGCCCACCTTGACCGTGACCAGCCCCGGCTGCAGGGCCATGACCTGCGGGTCATCCCGGTTGAGCAGCATGAGTGCCTGCCGCCCGAACACCGCCGCCTTGGCGGCGGTATAGGCCTGCATGCTGCCATGCCAGTCGAGGTGATCCTCGGTGATGTTGAGCACGGTCGCGGCGGTGGGCACGCCGTCCCAGGCGCCACCCGGCGTGCCATCGAGCTGGAAGCTGGAGAGCTCCAGCACCCAGACCGCTGGCAGGTGGGCAGGTTGAGGCGGTTCGACCGGAGGCGGCACGATGGGCGCAGGACCGCCCTCGTCTTCTTCGTTCGCCACCACGGCCACCAGGTCGCTGTCAGGTGCCGCCCCTTCCTGCACCTCGGCACCCTCCGGGACCTCGTCCGGCGGCGCCGGTTGCTGCGTCCGCGCTTCGCTCGCCTCGGCTTCGGCACGCTCGTCGTCGGCCTTCTGTGCCACCGCCTCATGGTCCAACGCGGCGCCGAGCACGTCCAGCAGCGCTGGACCAATATTGCCCGCAACGGCGACGTTCAAGCCTGCCCGCTGCAGCAAAAGGCCGGTGAGCGAGGTCACGGTCGTCTTGCCGTTCGTGCCTGTGATGGCCAGCACCTTGGGCCGGTACGGCAGACGCTCGCGCGCCGCCAGTTCACGCAGCGCACGGGCGAAGAGCTCCAGCTCGCCCACCACGGCCACCTCGCGCTCACGCGCCCAGTCCGTCACCGCCTGCAACGCGGCCGGTGCCAGCCCCGGGCTGCGGGCGATCAGCCGCCAGTCGGCACGCGCCAGCAGCGCGTCGTCGAATGCCCCCGCCACAAAATGGGCCTGCGGGCATTCGGCCCGAAGCGCGGCAAGCTGGGGCGGAGCCTCGCGCGTATCGGCCACGGTCACCTGCGCGCCCTGGCGCACGCACCAGCGTGCCATGGCCAGACCGGAGGCGCCGAGACCGAGGATGAGAACGGCTTGGTCTTTCATCACCGCAGCTTCAACGTGGACAGCCCCACGAGGCACAGGAGCATGGTGACGATCCAGAAACGCACGACCACCTGCGTCTCCTTCCAGCCCTTCTTCTCGAAGTGGTGGTGCAGCGGAGCCATCTGGAACAGGCGACGGCCGGTACCGAAGCGGCGCTTGGTGTATTTGAACCAGGTCACCTGCAGCATCACCGAGAGGGCTTCGACGACGAAGATGCCACCCATGATGGCGAGCACGATCTCCTGGCGCACGATGACGGCGACGGTGCCCAGCGCCCCCCCCAGTGCCAGCGCCCCCACGTCACCCATGAAGACTTGCGCGGGGTGCGTGTTGTACCAGAGGAAGGCCAGGCCTGCGCCAGCCATGGCGGCACAGAAGATCATCAGCTCACCGGCACCGGGAATGTGCGGCAGCAGCAGGTACCGGGCAAACACGGAGTTGCCCGTCACGTAGGCAAAGACACCCAGTGCCGACCCCACCATCACCACCGGCATGATGGCCAGACCATCCAGGCCGTCGGTGAGGTTGACCGCGTTGCTGGAACCGACAATGACCAGGTAGGTCAGGATGACGAAGCCCGCCACGCCCAGGGGATAGCTGACCTCCTTGAAGAAGGGCACCAGGAAACCCGACTGCGGTGGCAGATCCAGCGTGAAACCGGAGCGGACCCATTCGACGAACAGCTCGAACACACGCAGGTTGCTGGTCTCGGACACCGCGAACACCAGGTAGAAAGCGGCCACCAGGCCGATCACCGATTGCCAGAAGTACTTTTCACGCGAGCGCATGCCTTCAGGATCCTTGCGCACCACCTTGCGCCAATCGTCCACCCAGCCAATCGCGCCGAAACCCAGCGTCACCAGCAGCACGATCCACACGAAACGGTTGGACCAGTTGAACCAGAGCAATGTCGACAGCGCAATGGCAAACAGGATCAGAACGCCACCCATGGTGGGCGTACCGCCTTTGCTCAGGTGTGTCTGCATGGCGTACTCACGGATCGGCTGGCCGATCTTGAGCGCGGCGAGGCGGCGGATGAAATAGGGACCGGCCACCAGCCCCACGAGCAGCGCCGTCATGGCGGCCATCACCGCGCGGAACGTCAGGTACTGGAACACCCGCAGGAATCCGAACTCGGGAGAAAGGCCTTGCAGCCAGAGGGCCAGGCTAGGCAGCATGGGCGTTGTCCTTGTGTGAGTCGTTGGCGTCCGGGCGCTCCAGCCCCTGCAGGGCCTGCACCACACGCTCCATGCGCATGAACCGGGAACCTTTCACCAGCACGCTGCGGAACACCGGGCGGTCGTCGGTGACGGCAGCGCACACCGCCCCCGCCATGGCCGGCACCTCGACCCAGTGCACCGGCTCCGGCGCTCCGGCCTCGCGCAGAGCGGCGCAGGCGCGCGCCATCCAGTCGCCGGTGACGTGCACGGCTTCGATGCCGCGGGCTTGCGCGTGGCGAAGCACTTCTTCATGGAAGGCCAGCCCTTGTTCGCCAACCTCGCCCATGTCGCCCAGCGCCAGCAGGCGTGGCCCGGGCAACTCGGCCAGCACGTCGATGGCTGCGCGCACCGAATCGGGGTTGGCGTTGTAGGTGTCGTCGACCAGCGTGAGCGCGCGCCCCTCCAACTGCAGCGAGAGCGCACGCGAGCGTCCACCTACCGGCTGGAAAGCGTCCAGGCCCCGAACAACGGCGTCCAGCGGCACGCCGGCGGCCAGCGCGCAGGCAGTGGCCGCGAGGGCGTTGCGCACGTTGTGGCGGCCCGCTATGTGCAGGCGAACCGTGGCCCGGCCCGCGGGCGCACGCAGGTCCAGCGACCAGGCGCCGTCCTGCCAATCGGCGCGGGTGGCGGTCACGTCCGCGCCGGCATCGGTGTCGCTGAAAGTCATCACGCGGCGCCCTGCGGCGAGTTCGCGCCACAGGGGAGTGAAGGCGTCGTCCGACGGGAACACGGCCACGCCCTCTCCCGCCAGCGCCTGGATGACCTGTCCGTTTTCACGCGCCACGGCCTCCACCGTGGCCATGAACTCCTGATGCTCGCGCTGCGCGTTGTTGACCAGCGCCACCGTCGGCCTGGCCATGGCCGCCAGTTCGGCGATCTCGCCGGGGTGGTTCATGCCCAGTTCCACCACCGACAGGCGGTGTCCGGCGTGCAACTTCAACAGGGTAAGCGGCACGCCGATGTCGTTGTTGAAATTGCCCGCCGTGGCGTGCGCGGCATCGCCCACGGCTGCGCGCAGGATGCTCGCGATCATCTGTGTCACCGTGGTCTTGCCATTGCTCCCCGTCACGGCGATCAACGGCAGCGTGAACTGGCTTCGCCACAACGTGGCCAGCTGACCCAGTGCGCGGCGTGTATCGGGCACCAGCACGCCCGGCAGGCCGGCCTCGGCCAGGCCCTGCTCCGCCACGGCGGCCAAGGCACCGTGGGCACGGGCCTGCGGCAGGAACGCATGCGCGTCGAAGCGCTCGCCCTTGAGCGCCACGAACACATCGCCGGCCCGCAGGCTGCGCGTGTCGGTGTGCACGCGCGTCAGCGCCAGCGCGGCCGGATCGCCGACCACCCGGGCTGCGTCGAGTTGCGGGAGCAGTTCGCCCAGCGTCTTGGTCATGCGGCGGCTCCTTGCGGTGCGCGGCGCTCCAGCGCGGCGCGCGCCTGCAGCAGGTCCGAGAAGGGGCGCTTGACCCCCTGCACGTCCTGGTAGTCCTCGTGCCCCTTGCCTGCGATCAGCACCACGTCGTGTGCCTGGGCCTGCGATACGGTCCAGGCGATGGCCTGCGCCCGGTCGGGCTCGACCCGCGCGGCATCGCGGCGAGACAGCCCTGCCAGCATCTGGTCGAGAATCGCACCGGGATCTTCGCTGCGTGGGTTGTCGCTGGTGAGCACGGGGTGCGTGGCGCCGCGCTCGGCCGCCGCCGCCATCAGGGGGCGCTTGCTGGCGTCGCGGTCTCCGCCGCAACCCACCACGACCCAGAGTGCTCCACCCCGCTGTTGCACCAAGGGCTGCAAGGCCTGCAAGGCCTTCTCCAGCGCGTCGGGCGTGTGGGCATAGTCGATCAGCACCAGGGGCTGCCCCGGTGTGGAAGAAGCCTGCTCCATACGTCCCGGCACGGGTGTGAGCGCGGCGCAGGCCTGCACGGCGTCCTGCAGGGGCACGCCCAGCGCCCGTGCACTGGCCAGCACGCACAACAGGTTCGAGACGTTGTAGCGGCCCACCAGCGGCAGCGCCAGATCATGGCGTGCGATCTCGCGCTGCTGCGCATCACGTTCGCCCACCTGCATGGCCATGCCGTGATCGGTGAAGCGCAATCCACGCGCAAACAGACGGGCCTTGGTCACGCTCTGCGTCGCATCGGCGTGCTCTGTCTCGATGGCCACGGGCCACAGGTCCAGGCCACGGCCAGCCAGGGCACCCGCCAGCGCCACGCCACGTGCATCGTCCAGGTTCACCACCGCGCTGGCCAGCCCCGGCCAGTCGAACAGGGAGGCCTTGGCAGCCCAGTAGGCCTCCATGCCGCCGTGGTAGTCCAGATGGTCCTGGGTGAAGTTGGTGAACACGGCCACGCGCAAGCGGGTGGCGTTGAGGCGCCCCTCTTCAAGACCGATGGACGAGGCCTCGATGGCACAGGCCTTCAGTCCTTCGTCCACGAAGTGCCGCAACTGGGACTGCAGCATGAACGGATCGGGCGTGGTCAGTCCGGTGGGCACCAGCACGGGAGCCACGCCCCCGGCCTCCGGCGGACGCCCCATGCCCAGCGTGCCGACCACGGCGCATGGCCTGCGGCAGGCCGACAGCAGTTGCGCGGTCCACCAGGCCGTGGATGTCTTGCCATTGGTTCCTGTGATGGCCACCATGTCCAGCGAGGCACTGGGCACACCGTGGTACGCGCTCGCAATGGCTCCCGCCGAGGCCTTGAGCCCCGGCACGGCGGCCACGCGCTCCTCGTCCTCGAAACCATAGGCCTCGGCACCATCGAGCTCCACCAGTGCGGCGCGTGCACCCGCATGCAGCGCCGCTCCCACGAAACGGCGACCATCGGTGGCAGCCCCCGGCCAGGCGACAAACCCGTCCCCTTCACGCAGGCGTCGGCTGTCGCAATGCAGATCGCCACTCACCCGCTCGCGCAACCATTCGGCCACGGCATGGGGATGCAACAAGGTTCTCATGCAGCCCACCTCTCGCAGGACATGCCCACCGGGGCGCCTCCCGGACAAAGCGGACGAGCGACAAAGGAGCGCCACATCAGAACGACTCCTCCACCACATCGCTCACGATCTGTGGCTTGACATTCATGTCCGGCTGCACACCCAGGATGCGCAGCGTCTGCTGCACCGTCTCGCTGAACACGGGTGCGGCGACCACGCCGCCATAGAACACCCCATTGCTGGGCTCGTCCACCATCACCGCCACCACGATGCGCGGCTGTTCCACCGGCGCCAGGCCCACGAACCAGCTCCTGTACTTGCGATCGGCGTAGCCCTTGCCTTCCTGCTTGCGCGCGGTACCGCTCTTGCCGCCCACCGAATAGCCCATGGTCTGCGCCCGCGAGCCAGTGCCACCCGGCCCGGCGGCCAGGCCCAGCATCTGGCGCACGGCGACCGCATTCTTTGCGCTGAACACCCGAACGCCCGCCACTGGATCGGGAGAGCGCTCCAGCGTCAGCGGAATCAGCTCGCCATCGCGCGCAAAGACGGTATAGGCATGCGCGAGCTGGAACAGCGAAGTCGAGAGCCCGTAGCCATAGCTCATGGTGGCCTGTTCGATCGGCCGCCAGTTCTTGTAAGGGCGCAAGCGGCCCGCGACCGCGCCAGGGAATGGCACCAGCGGCTTCTGGCCAAAGCCCGCCTGGGCATAGGTTTCCCACATCTCGCGCGGGCTCATCTGCATGGCCATCTTGACCGTGCCCACGTTGCTCGACTTCTGGATCACCTGCGACACCGTCAGCACGTCGTTGGGGTGCGTGTCGCTGATGGTCGAGCCGCCGATGGTGATGCGCCCTGGTGCGGTGTTGATCGGCGTGTTCGGCGTGACCAACCCCTTGTCGAGCGCCAGACCGACGACGAAGGGCTTCATGGTCGACCCCGGCTCGAAGCTGTCGGTCAACACACGGTTGCGCAGTTGCTCACCACTGAGGTTCTGGCGCCTGTTCGGGTTGTAGCTGGGGTAGTTGGCCAGCGCCAGGACCTCGCCGGTCAGCGTGTCGATCACGATCACGCTGCCGGCCTTGGCCTTGTGGGCCAGCACCGCGTCACGCAGCTTCTGGTAGGCGAAGTACTGCACCTTGCTGTCAATGGACAACTGCAGGTCAGGCCCATCCACCGGCGGCACCACGTCGCGCACGTCCTCCACCACACGACCCAGGCGGTCCTTGATCACCCGGCGCGAACCGCTCTTGCCCGCGAGCTGCCGGTTGAACGCCAGTTCCACGCCTTCCTGGCCAATGTCTTCCACGTTGGTGAAGCCGACCACGTGGGCGGCCGCTTCGCCTTCTGGGTACTCACGCTTGTACTCACGCCGCTGGTAGATCCCTTTGATGTTCAAGGCGGCGATGTCCTTGGCCACCGGCTCATCCACCTGGCGCTTGATCCAGACGAAGGTCTTGTCCTCGTTGGCCAGCCGCTTGCGCAGATCGGCGACGGGCATGTCCAGCAGCTTGGCGAGCTGCCGCAGCTTGGGCTCGTTGCGGTCCACGTCTTCAGGGATGGCCCAGATGCTCTGTGCCACCACGCTGGAGGCCAGAATCAGGCCATTGCGATCGAGCACGCGGCCCCGGTTGGCGGGCAACTCCAGCGTGCGGGCAAACCGCACCTCTCCCTGGCGCTGGAAGAAGTCATTGCCGAACACCTGCACATAGGCAGCCCGCCCAGCCAGGCCCGCGAACGCCACCGCCAGCGCAGCGACGATGAACTTGCTGCGCCACACCGGCGTGCGGCTGGCCAGCAGGGGGCTCGCGGAATAGTTGATGCTGCGGCTCATGGCGTGCGACGCTGCGGCGGGTTGGACGGCGTTGCGGGCTGAGGCTGCGCCTCGAACACCGTGACGTACTGCGTGATGCCTGGCGTGACCGGGCGCATCTGCAACTGGCGCGACGCCAGCATCTGCACCCGTGCCGGCGTGGCCTGCGCGCGCTTCTGCACCTGCAGTTGCTCGTGCTCGGCGTCCAGCTTGCGCGACTGCGCCTGGGCGCGGTCCAGCGCGGTGTACAGGCGGCGAGACTCGTACTGCGTGTGCACCAGATAGAACGCGCTCGCGATCACCGCCGCCAGCAACACCAGATTCAGCCGGATCATGCGCGGACCTCCGTGCGCTCGGCCACCCGCATCACCGCGCTGCGCGCGCGCGGATTGGCGGCCACCTCGGCCTCCGAAGGCATCACCCTCGACGGCGCGCGCAGGGCCATCGGCGACGGCTCCGCAAAAGGCACCCGGCGATCCACCACGGCGCGGGAGTGCGCCGCCATGAACCGCTTGACGATGCGGTCTTCGAGCGAATGGAAGCTGATGACCACCAGTTTTCCTCCTGGGCGCAATACCTGCAGACTCGCCTCTAGCGCCTGTTGCAGCTCTTCAAGCTCGGCGTTGATGAAAATCCGAAAAGCCTGAAATGTGCGCGTTGCAGGGTCCTTGCCCGGCTCGCGGGTTTTGACCGCGCCAGCCACGACTTCGGCCAGCTCGCCGGTGGTTCGAAAAGCGCCCCGTTCCTGTCGGCGACGATCAATCGCCTTTGCAATCGATTGAGCAAACCGTTCTTCGCCATAGTCACGGATGACCTCCGACAGGGTTGGTACGTCGGCTGTCTCCAGCCATTGCGCCACGCTCTGGCCACGCGTGGTGTCCATGCGCATGTCCAGCGGACCGTCGTGGCGAAAGGAAAATCCCCGCGAGGGGTCGTCGATCTGCGGCGAGCTCACGCCAAGATCCATCAACACGCCGTCCACGCTGGCCACACCCAGCGCAGCCAGGTTCGCGAAGCCCTCGTGGCGAATGGAAAAGCGGCCATCGCTGGCCGCCAGTTCCTGCGCCACCGCCACCGCCTGTGGATCCTTGTCGAAGGCGGTCAGATGGCCTTGCGGCGACAGGTGCTCCAACACCAGACGCGAGTGCCCGCCGCGACCGAAAGTGGCGTCGACGTAGTGTCCGTCCGGGTTGATCGCCAATGCCTGCACGGCTTCGTTCAACAGGACGGTGTGGTGAATCCATGTCGCTTGCACCATCGTCCTCAGAAAGAGAAGTCATTGAAGACATCCGGCATGTCCGCCTTCATGGCTTCGGCTTCCCGCGCCTCGTAGGTGGGCGCATCCCAGAGCTCCAGGTAGGCACCCATCCCCAGCAACACCGCGTCCTTGGTGATGCCTGCGGCGGCGCGCAACTCGGGCGAAATCAGCAGACGGCCGGAGGCATCCATGTCCACATCCATGGCATTGCCCAGGAAAATACGCTTCCACCATTGAGCAGACATCGGCAACGCCGCGATGCGGTCACGGAACGCCTCCCACGCCTCACGCGGGAAGACCATGAGGCAGCCATGCGGGTGTTTGGTGATGGTGACCTGGTTCTCGCGAGCGCCCAGGGCGTCACGGTGCCGGGTCGGCACGGACAGCCGACCCTTGGCATCGAGACTGAGAGATGAGGCGCCCTGGAACACCGTGATCAAACCCTGAAAAACACTTTTCACCACTTAATTGCACTTTTCCCCACTTTAGCAGGAAAAGCCTTGCGTGCAAGCCGCGGCTACAGTTTTTTTCAATGAAATCAACCACTTAGAACGCATTCAGAGAATCTATGCACTGTAAAAGTGCAGTAAAAGCAAGCACTTACAAAGGCCTCTGAATGTGTTGGTTGAGAACCCTGATGTGTCGCGCGAGCGCAGGCATGCCGCCACCCGCCATGGGTGCGGCACGGAAAGCGTGAAAAATCGCACAGATCAGCCAGACCTGACGGCCTGGCCGCGCGGCTTCAGAGAATGAAGCGCGAAAGGTCCTCGTCGCGGCTGAGTTCACCCAGCCGGCCATCGACGTAGGCGGCATCGATGGTCAAGGTTTGTCCGTGCAGATGGGCGGCGTTGAAGCTCACCTCATCGAGCAGGTGCTCCATCACGGTGGCAAGGCGGCGCGCACCGATGTTCTCGGTACGCTCATTCACTTCGCAGGCGATCTGCGCCAGGCGGCGGATGCCATCGGCCGCGAACTCGACCGTCACGCCCTCCGTCGCGAGCAGGGCCTGGTACTGGCGCACCAGGGAAGCGTGCGTCTGGGTCAGTATGGCCTCGAAGTCATCGACCGACAGCGATTGCAACTCCACCCGGATGGGAAAGCGTCCCTGCAGCTCGGGAATGAGGTCGCTGGGCTTGGCCAGGTGGAAGGCACCACTGGCGATGAAGAGGATGTGGTCGGTCTTGATCACACCGTACTTGGTGGACACGGCGGTGCCCTCCACCAGGGGCAGCAGGTCCCGCTGCACGCCCTGGCGAGAGACCTCTGCGCTGCCGGATTCGGCACGCGAGGTGACCTTGTCGATCTCGTCGATGAACACGATGCCGTTCTGTTCGGCGTTGTGCAGCGCCCTGGATCGGATCTCTTCCTCATTGACCAGCTTGGCCGCTTCCTCATCGATCAGGAGCTTCATCGCTTCGGCGATGCGCAGCCGACGGGTCTGCTTCTTGCCGGCATTGAGCTGACTGAACATGCCGCGCAACTGCTCGGCCATTTCCTCCATGCCGGCCGGCCCCATGATCTCCATGGACGGACGGGCCTCGGTCAGATCGATCTCGATCTCGCGGTCGTCCAGCGCACCCTCGCGCAGGCGTTTGCGAAAGTTCTGCCGCGCGGCACCTTCTGCACTGGACACGACACTGGCCGGTTCCGCAGCCATGCTGCGCGGCGGTGGAATGAGGATGTCGAGGATGCGGTCTTCCGCGGCATCCTCGGCCCGAGTGCGGTGCTTGCGCATCTCGATTTCACGTGTTTGCTTGATGGCGACTTCGGCCAGGTCGCGGATGATGCTGTCCACGTCCTTGCCCACATAGCCCACCTCGGTGAACTTGGTGGCCTCGACCTTGATGAAAGGCGCATCGGCCAGGCGCGCCAGACGGCGCGCGATCTCCGTCTTGCCAACGCCGGTGGGGCCGATCATGAGGATGTTCTTGGGCGTGATCTCGGGCCGCAGCTTTTCCTCGACGTGCTGGCGCCGCCAGCGGTTGCGCAGGGCAATGGCCACGGCACGTTTGGCGCCTTTCTGGCCAATGATGAAGCGGTCGAGTTCGGAGACGATCTCCTGGGGCGTCATGGAAGACATGGTCGTTGGGCGTTGGGTGATGAGCCTTGGGCGCGTCTTCACGCTGAACGTTGAACGCCCAACGTGCAACCTCGCCTCACAGCACTTCGATGGTGTGGTTCATGTTGGTGTAGATGCACAGCTCGCCAGCAATGGCCAGCGAACGACGCACCACGTCTTCGGCACTCAGATCGGTATGGTCGATCAGGGCCTTGGCCGCGGCCTGGGCATACGCGCCGCCGGAGCCGATGGCGACGATGCCATGCTCAGGCTCCAGCACATCGCCATTGCCGGTGATGATGAGCGAAGCGCTGTGATCGGCCACGGCGAGCATGGCCTCCAGGCGGCGCAGCACGCGGTCGGTGCGCCAGTCGCGGGTGAGTTCGATCGCCGCGCGCGCGAGATGTCCTTGGTGCTTCTCCAGCTTGGCCTCAAAGCGTTCGAACAGTGTGAAGGCATCGGCGGTGGCACCGGCAAACCCGGCCAGCACCTGGTCGCGGTACAGCTTGCGCACCTTGCGGGCCGTGCCTTTGACGACGATGTGGCCCAGCGTCACCTGCCCGTCGCCGCCGATCGCCACCTGCACGCCTTGCGGGGTCTGACGGCGCACGCAGACAATGGTGGTTCCGTGAAAAGATTCCATGGCTTCTGAACTGGGGGCTGAAGAAAGGATTGCAAGCGCCTCGCGGCGCCGCCTTGCAAGGATTCGTATCGGCAGCGGCAGCCGCCCGCCACCGTTCAGTCGACGCGCACGACGACCTTGGCGTACTCGGTGATGCCGATGACGTGGAAGAACGCCGACACCAGCCGGTGGGCGTCCACGAACTGCACCATGCGGCCTTCGGCATGGTGGCCGGAGACCCAGTTGAGCAAGGTGCCCGCGGCGGAGAAATCCACCCGGATCAGGTGGCGGCAGGAAATGATGAACACGTCCGCCCCCTTGAGCTTGCGCTCCAGGGCTTCCAGCGTGGCCTGCGGATCACCCCGGATCTCGCCCGAAAGCTCGACCAAGCCGATCTGGTTGGACTCCGTGCCTTGGCTGTCGAGCACGGACTCGGCACCGGGATAGCCCGAAGCGACCTGCTCCAGCACCGATTCACCCAGCACCGACTGGCCCGCCTCACCGGGCTTGTCGATGGCGACGGACAGGTAGTGGCAACGCGGCTTCTCCCAGCCGGGCGGCGAAACCTCATAGGTCACGCAGAAATCCAGGGCGGTGAGCTCGAATTCATCGGGGCGGTTCATGACGCGCAGAACCGCCATGCGCAGCTCCCACCAGAGCTGTTCCACATCGCGGCGTCCCGACTGCGTCTGCGCCTTGAGCAGATCGCGGAAGGCACTGGCCCCCTGAAAGCGCAGCTCGACGTCCTGGTCGCCCCAGAGCGTGAAGATGCCCAGCAACGCCCGCGCAGCCTTGAGATCCATGGCCTCCAGCGGGGTCCAGTCCAGCACCCAGGGTTGCTGCGCACGCAGCAGGACGTTCTGCAAAGTCCCTACGGCATGCGCGTCGAGTTCGGGCTCGCTGACCCAGATCGCCCGGTTCTGACCGGTCGAAGGCGTGTACACGCGACCGGTGAGGCGGGACACGGCGTCGGGCATGTCGTACCACTGCGGCGCGGAGCGGTCGAACCGGTTGACGAAATCCACCGCGCGGCTTTCGAACGGTGCCAGTTGGCCGGTGGCGCGGTACAGATCGAACAGCGCGAGCCAGTCTTCCTGTTGGTCGGCCTTGGTGCCGCCATCGGCCAGCACCTCGAGCAGGCCTTGTTCGGCGCCGGCGTCGTCGCCGTTGGCGAACCGGATGGCGGCCTCCTCCACTTCGGGATCCTGGGCAATCTCCTGCACGTCCAACGCATAGTAGTGCGACGCCGAGAAGCGCGAGACGGGACTGCCAGACTGCCGCAGCGAGGTGGGTGCCATGAGACCCGTGCGCACCAGAGGCGCCGGCAAGGAGGCCGGTGCCATTGGCAGGTCCGCAGCCAGTTCGCGCTCGCGCGACGGCGACCAGGCTTTGCGCAGAGGCATGGGCGCACTGGCGGGCACGGTGTCCTGCATCGAGCGGTCCAAGGCCTGTATTTCAGAGGGCGTAGAACCCGGCGGCCCGGGCAAGGGGCCGGGTTCGGTCTCGTCGTACTGCGCCTTGCGCTGCCGGACCAGAGGATCCGGCGTGGCAGGCACGGCACTGTCGTCCTTCTTGCTGGGCGGGCCGCTGCTCGGGCCATGTGGCGCAGTATTGAGGCCGGAGCCGGTGCTCACCAGGGAGTCGGGGCCCTTGGTCTTCCACCACTGCATCGACATCTGGGCTTCGATCTCGTCGATCTTCTTGAGCGTCTCGGCCCGGTCGTCCGGCTTGGAGGGCAGGCTGCTCTGGAAGAACGAAGGCCGCACACCCTGTCCTTCGCCGGGGGTGCCTTCGCGGCTGCGGATCTTGCGCAGCATGTCGAACTCGCGCTTGCGCACGAAATCGTTGCGGCGCTTGCGCTCGATCATTTCCTTGAGCGCAGCCTTGCTGTACTCGCTCTCGCGGTCGGCCGAGCGGGTATCCAGATCGGCCCAGCTCGTGGTCGGGTGGCGAACGAACTTCACCACCTTCGACAGGAAGCCGCCGTTGGAATCGTCCTTGGCCATGAGAGATCGGTGCGGGGTGGGGTCGTTGAAAAAGCGGGCTCAGTCGCCGAACATCTTCTGCTTGAGCTCGCGACGCTGCTGCGCCTCCAGGGACAGACTGGCGGTAGGCCGGGCCATGAGGCGCCCCACGCCAATCGGTTCTCCGGTCTCTTCGCAGTAGCCGTAGTCGCCGGAGTCGATGCGGGCAATCGCCTGTTCGATCTTCTTGAGCAGCTTGCGTTCACGGTCGCGCGTGCGCAGCTCCAGCGCGTGCTCTTCCTCGATCGTGGCGCGGTCGGCGGGGTCGGGGACGACCACCGTGTCCTCCCGCAGATGCTCGGTGGTCTCGCCAGCGTTGGCCAGCATGTCGGACTTGAGCTGCTGGAGCTTGCGACGGAAAAAGGCGAGCTGAAGGTCGTTCATGTACTCGCTGTCGGGCATGGCCAGCACGTCCTGGTCAGTCCACTGCTCGACCGGCAGGGTCTTCCAGTTGTTGGCGCGCTTGGGATCCTTCTGGATCGTGGAGGGAACGGGTGGGGTCATGACGGCACGTTCGTTCATTTGGGAAAAAGTGGCCTTGGCGGCATCGGGGGCATGGGTGGGCACCACGGCCGCCTGGGTCATCTGCTCGAGCATGACCTTCTTGGCGGCGCGCTTGCCCAGGGGGCGCGTGGCTTCCACCACCACCGGGGCGGCAGGTGCCACGGGCACGGGAGGCGTCGGTCTGGCAACGGCCGACTTGGCTACCGGCCGGGGCACGGGAGCCACAGCGGCCTTCCCCACCGGCTTGGGCGGCGTGGCCTTGACGGTTTTCACCGCCTTGGCCTTTGCCGGCGCTTTGGGTACGGGAACCACCTTGCGCGTCGGCGGCGCGGCCTTCTTGCCAACCGCTGCCTTGGTGGTGGGCTTGGCAACGGCCTTGGTCACTTTCGCCGCAGGTTTGGCCACAGGCTTCTTTTCGGGCGCCTTCTTCGGGGCGGGTTTCAGCGGCGTCGCCTTCACCGGAACCTTCTTGGCAGGGGTCTTCTTCGCAGGAGGCTGCTTGGCGGCGGCCTTGGCCGGCACCTTGGCTGTCGTCGCGGTCTTGCGGGCCACCGTCGCGCGTGCCTTGGCGCCCGATGCGGCGGGCTTGCCTGATTTCGCTGTCCTGGTTGCCGGGGCTTTCACAACGGATCTCCTCTGTGTACCTGACGATGCGGGATCTGGGGACGGGGCGACGCTACCCCGAGAGGCATCACGGCGGGCCGGCCTGACCGACGGATTCGTTGTTATACCCCCATCGCCAGGCTTTCCTGGACGTGGAGCGGTGTCGAGCGGGGCAGACCGCCGGCCTGCCGACTTGGGCCGGGATTGTAACGAGACTGCCCCTGGCGCCCCGGATTCCTGTCCGCCGGGGAAGCCCAGACGTTGGAGAAGCGAGACAAACAACACGGAGAGGCGGCCGGTTCAGGCCAGGCTCTGGTCCAGCCCCTGGACCAGGATGTCCCGAGGAAGGTCGATGCCGATGAACACCATCTTGCTCACCCGCGGTTCGCCTTCGGCCCACACCGGCCCCAGATCGCTGCCCATGAGCTGGTGCACGCCCTGGAAGATCACCTTGCGCTCGGTGCCCTCCATGTGCAGCACCCCTTTGTAACGCAGCATGCGTGGGCCGTAGACCTGCACGATGGCGCCCAGGAAGTCCTCCAGCTTGGCCGGGCTGAAGGGCCGCGTGGCACGGTAGACGAAGCTCTTGACGTCGTCGTCGTGGTGATGGTGGTGCCCATGCCCATGGTGCTGGTGCGAGGGGTGGTCGCAGTGCTCGCCGTGCTGATGGTCATGATCGTGCCCATGGTGCGCGTGATCATGGTCATCGGCGCTGAGGAAATCCGGATCGATGTCCAGCTTGGCATTCAGGTTGAAGCCACGCAGATCGAACACCTCCTTGAGGGCGACTTCGCCGAAGTGCACAGGGCGCATGGGCGCGCGCGGGTTCATGTGCTTGAGGCGGTGCACCAGCGCATCCAGCTCATCCTGGCTGACCAGGTCGGCCTTGCTGATGAAGATCTGGTCGGCAAACCCGACCTGGCGGCGGGCTTCCTGGCGGTCGTTCAATTGGTCGACCGCATGCTTTGCGTCCACCAGGGTGAGGATGGAGTCCAGCAGGTACTGCTCGGCCACTTCGTCGTCCATGAAGAAGGTCTGGGCCACCGGCCCAGGGTCGGCCAGCCCGGTGGTCTCGATCACCACGCGCTCGAAATCGAGCTCTCCCTTGCGCTTCTTCTGCGCCAGGTCCTGCAGCGTGGCACGCAAATCGTCGCGGATGGTGCAACAGATGCAGCCGTTGCTCATCTGGATGATGTTCTCGGTGGTGTCGGCCACCAGGATCTCGTTGTCGATGTTTTCCTCGCCGAACTCGTTCTCCACCACGGCGATCTTCTGACCGTGAGCCTCGGTAAGCACACGTTTAAGCAAGGTGGTCTTTCCCGAACCGAGGAAGCCTGTGAGGATGGTGGCGGGAATCAAGGACATGGCGGATGCAGGGGAAAGACAGATGAACTGGCGACCGGGGCGACGGGCAAGTGTATGCGAGCCCTGTGACGCCCCTGGGCTCAGGGGCGCAGGTAGACGTAGCCTTCGCGCGCCTGCAGCCGGGCGACTTCGGCCACACCGGAGGGCACGATCTTGGCCTCCATCGCCACCTTGGCGGGGTCTATGTTGCGCGAGACCAGGGTGTTGTTGCAGACGAAGAAACCCACGCCTTTGGCCGAGAGGTCGCCGATGGCGCCGGCAAAGGATTGCCCGTTGGCGTTGGTGGCACCGTCCAGCAGGAAATCGATGCCAGCGCCGTGGGTGACCACGACGATCTTGGCCGTCGGGTCGGCCGCCAGGTGGTTGCGGATGTTATTCACCGCGCGCGAGGCCTGCGCAATGCCCTCGCTCATGTGGTAGACCACCTTGATGGGTGCCTGGGCCTGGGCGTGCGCCTGAAGGGACACGGCCATCACGGCGCCCAGCAACAGGGTCTTGAGGGCTGCGAGGATCTTGGTCATCAGGGTCTCCAGGGTGTTCGGGGGGCGGCTTGGGCGAAAAACGAGCCCGCATCCTACAGGCAATGTCCCCTTCGGACGGCCCCAGGGGCCTCTCAACCCTTGGACCGCCTGGTACCAACCGCTGGAGCCGGGGCGCCCGGCACAGCGGCGCCATCACGGGCATGGGCACGGGGGTGGGCGGCGTCGTAGGCCTTGGCCAGGTGCTGGAAGTCCAGCCGGGTGTAGACCTGCGTGGTGCTGATGTTGGCGTGGCCCAGCAGTTCCTGCACGGCGCGCAGATCGCCGCTGGACTGCAGCACATGGCTGGCAAAGGAGTGCCGGAGCATGTGCGGGTGCACCGGCGTGGCCAGCCCCGCGAGCCGCGAGCGGCGGCGCAGCCGCAGCCGGATGTGCTGCGGCGTGAGGCGTTGCCCGCGCGAGCCAATGAACAGCGCCGGGTCGTCGCGCGCCCAATCGCCGCGCAGTTCCAGCCAGCGGGCCAGGGCCTGCAGGGCCTGGCGCCCCACGGGCACGCTGCGCCGCTTGGCCCCCTTGCCCAGCACATGGGCCTCGCCCTCCTGCCGGTCGATCCAGCCGCGCGCAGTGGCGCTGGCCGCCAGATCCAGCCCCACCAGTTCGCCGATGCGCAGGCCACAGCCATACAGCAGCTCGGTGATGCAGGCGTCGCGCGCCTCCAGCGCCGGGTGATCGGCGGTCTCGTGGTGCGAGGCCAGCTGTACGGCCTCGTCCACACCCAAGGCCTTGGGCAGGGGCTTGCCGGCTTTGGGCGCACGCACGTCCTGCACCGGGTTGTGGCCAACGATGCCCTGGCGTCCCAGCCAGATGTAGAAGCCGCGCCAACCCGAGAGAATGAGCGCGATGCCGCGTGCACTGCGTCCGGCGGCATGCATGCCCGCCACCCAGCGGCGGATATGCGGGGGCTGCACCGCGGTCAGCCCGATGCGGGCCTCGCGCGCCAGGGTCGACAGCTTGTCCAGGTCCAGTGTGTAGAGCGCCACGGTGCGCTCGGCCAGCCGTTTCTCCACCCGGACATGCTCCAGGTAGGCCCGCACCAGCGTGGCGTCATCGGCGCGGGTGCCGGCTGTCTCCATCAGGGCCGCAGGCGCGAAAGCGCGGCACTGGCCAGTTCGCCAATGCGCTCCAGGAAATCGGTGCCCATGTCGGCGGCGAAGCGCTGCGCGTCGGCAGACGCGAGCACCAGCAGCCCAAAGGCCTGCGGCGCCATGCCCACCCGCAGCGGAATCAGCGCCAGCGACGCAGCCGACGCCGGGTCGTCCAGCCACTGGGCCGCTTCCAGCCCGGGGTTGCTGCCGCAATAGGGCCGCGTGAGCGAGGACGCGAACGCCAAGATGTCCTCGCTGGCGCCCTGGGCGAAGCCCTCGGCGGCATAAGCGGAGGCAACGTCCCAGACCTTGATGGCGACCTGGGGCACCATGAACTGCTCGGCGATCTCGCCCGTCACCACCGCGGGCAGGTCGCGGGCATCGCGCGTGAGCAGCAGGGCACGGGTCCAGCGCTGCAGCTTGTCGGCGATGGTGGTGTTTTCATGGCCATGACGAATCATCTCCGCCGCCCTGAGCTCCAGCACACGGATCTTCTCGCGCAGCATCTCCGCCTGGCGCTCCTGCAGGCTCACGGCGCGCTGTCCATGCGGGCTGGTGAGCTGCACGGACGCCAGCAAGCCGGCCTGCCGCTCGAAGAAGTCGGGGGTGTTGACCAGGTAATTGGCAATGTCGTCTTCGGTGATGGGGGGAATCTGGTTCGGGTTCATGGTCGAGCACTTTACCTTCAGGACGCGGCCGGATCCGCCAGGTGGTCGGGCACCTCGATCTCGCCCTCGAAGACGGAGGTCGCCGGCCCGGTCATGGAGACCGGCTGGTCGTGCTGCGGGCTGTCGTGCCACTCGATGGTGAGCACGCCACCACGGGTGTGCACATCGACCTTCGCGTCCAGCAGGCCCAGGCGAATGCCCGACACCACCGCGGCGCAGGCGCCGGTGCCGCAAGCCAGCGTTTCGCCCGCGCCGCGCTCGTAGACGCGCAGGCGCACTTCGCTGCGGCTGACCACCTGCAGAAAACCGGCATTGACCCGCTGGGGAAAGCGCTCGTGCGCTTCCATCCACGGCCCCCAGGCCTGGACAGAGGCGGTGTCGACATCGTCCACCAGCAACACCGCGTGCGGATTGCCCATGGACAGGACAGCCACCAGCACGTCGCCCGCGTAGGGCAGCGCCAAAGGCCAGCGCTCGAAGCCGCCCATCGGCTCGGGGCGCAGGCCGTCGTTCTTGAAGGGCACGCGGTCCAGCGCGAAAACGGGCGGGCCCATGTCCACGGTGACGCGCCCATCGGGGTGCATGCGCAGTTCCAGTTCGCCATTGACCACCTTCACCCGCAGCGGGTTGCGCTGGCTCAGGCCTTTGTCGTGCACGAAGCGCACAAAGCAGCGCGCCCCGTTGCCGCAATGCTCCACCTCGCCGCCATCGGCGTTGTGGATGGCGTATTCGAAGTCCAGCCCGGGGCCTGGAGAGGGACGCACGCTCAGGATCTGGTCGGCACCCACACCGAAATGGCGGTCGGCCAGGAAGCGGTACTGGGCCGCGCTCAGGCCCAGCCGACCGCGGGTCTCGTCGAGCACCACGAAATCGTTGCCCGCGCCCTGCATCTTGGTGAATCGGATGTGCATGGTGCGGATTATCCGCCCAGCACGGTGCGCACCGCGCTGGCGCGAGCACCGAGGTCGCCCGGCGCAGGCGCACCACCTTGGCCATCCAACCCGGCCTGAGGTGCCCATGCGCACAGGCAAGGTGCCTTTTTGTACGCAATCTGCTCCAGATTGCGTACAAAAGCCCTGGCACAGCTTATGCAATCAGCGAGCGGCATGAACACTTCCGCCGCCTCCCAGGCCGCTGGCATCGAACTCGTTGCGCTGACCAAGCAGTACGCCGCCGGCAGCGTGGCGGTGGACGGCATACACCTGCGCATCGCCAGCGGCAGCTACTGCTGCCTGCTCGGGCCCTCGGGCTGCGGCAAGAGCACCACGCTGCGCATGATCGCAGGGCACGAGAGCACCACCAGCGGCGACATCCTGATGGAGAACCGCAACATCACGGACCTGCCGGCGGCCGAACGCGGCACAGCGATGATGTTCCAGAGCTTCGCGCTTTTCCCGCACCTCTCGGCACTGGACAACGTGGCCTTCAGCCTGAAGATGAAGGGCATGGCGCGCGAGGCCCGCCACCGCCAGGCGCAGGACCTGCTGGAGCGTGTGGCCATGGGACATCTGGCGCAGCGCAAGCCGGGCGAACTCTCCGGCGGCCAGCAGCAGAGGGTGGCCCTGGCCCGTGCGCTCATCACGCAACCCCGCGTGCTGCTGCTGGACGAGCCGCTGTCCGCCCTCGACCCCTTCCTGCGCATCCAGATGCGCGCCGAATTGCGGCGCTGGCAGAAGGAACTCGGCCTGACCTTCATCCACGTCACGCATTCCCAGGAAGAGGCCATGGCACTGGCCGACACCATGGTGGTGATGAACCAGGGGCGTATCGAGCAGATCGGCTCGCCGCACGAGGTCTACAACCGGCCGGCCACCGAATTCGTGGCGCGCTTCATGGGCGGCCACAACGTGCTGCAGACCACGCAGGGCAAGGTGGCTGTGCGCAACGACCACATCCATGTCGCTCCGCTGGACAGCGGGGCGAACGGCTGGCCCGCGACGGTGAACGACGTCGAGTACCAGGGCACGTATGTGCTGCTGGGCCTGCACCTCAGCGAGGGCGGCGGTGAGAGCATCTCCGTGATGCTGCCCGAATCCCGGTTCACCGAGCGGCCCTATGCCCCCGGCGATCGTGTGAGCCTGAGCTGGGCGGCCTGGCAGGCACACAGCTTCGCGGGCTGAATCACCACCACCCGCGTTTTCCTTCCTTCTTTTTTCATTCCTCCCACCACCCGAACCGCTGGAGATTCGCCATGTCGAAAACCGAACTCGAACCCACTTTTTCCACCCAGACGGGCCTGAGCCGACGCAGCCTGCTGCAAGGCACGGCCGGCATCCTGGCCAGCGGCGTTGCCCCCTTCGTGCACGCCCAGGAGAAGATCGTGCTGCGCTACCTGGGCACCGCGGTGAACCAGGACAAGGCCATTGCAGAGAAATTCAAGGCCGACACCGGCATCGAGATCCAGTACGTCGCCGTGACCACGGACGACGTGACCAAGCGCGCCGTGACCGCGCCCAACAGCTTCGACCTGATCGACACCGAGTACTTCTCGCTCAAGAAGATCGTGCCCACCGGCAACCTCAAGGGCATCGACACCAGAAAGATCAAGAACGCCGACAAGATCACCCCGCTCTTCACCAAGGGTGAGATCGCCGGCAAGGCCGTGGGCGACCAGGGCACGGCGCCCAAGAAGGTGATGTTCCTGGAGAGCGAGAAGAGCAAGAAATTCTCCGCGACGCCCACGCAGTACATGACGCTCATCCCCACCGTGTACAACGCCGACACGCTGGGCATCCGCCCCGACCTGATCAAGCGCCCGATCAGTTCCTGGGCCGAGCTGCTGAACCCGCAGTTCAAGGGCAAGGCCGCCATCCTGAACATTCCTTCGATCGGCATCATGGACGCGGCCATGGTGGTGGAAGCCATGGGCATCCACAAGTACAAGGACAAGGGCAACATGAGCAAGGCCGAGATCGACCTGACGATCAAGACCCTGATCGAAGCCAAGAAGGCCGGCCAGTTCCGCGCGCTGTGGAAGGACTTCAACGAGTCGGTCAACCTCATGGCCTCGGGCGAGGTGGTGATCCAGTCCATGTGGAGCCCGGCCGTGACCGCCGTGCGCACCAAGGGCATCGACTGCGTGTTCCAGCCGCTCAAGGAAGGCTACCGCGCCTGGGCCGCCGGCTTCGGCGTGCCCGCCACGCTCAACGGCAAGAAGCTGGATGGCGCCTACGAGTTCATCAACTGGTTCCTCGACGGCTGGGCCGGCGCCTACCTCAACCGCCAGGGCTACTACAGCGCCGTGCTGGACACGGCCAAGGCCAAGATGGACGCCTACGAGTGGGCCTACTGGATGGAGGGCAAGCCCGCCTCGCAGGACATCAAGAGCCCCAACGGCGACGTGCTGGCCAAGGCAGGCGCGGTGCGCGACGGCGGCAGCTACGAGCAGCGCATGGGCGGCATCGCCTGCTGGAACGCGGTGATGGACGAGAACGAGTACATGGTGCGGAAGTGGAACGAGTTTGTGGCGGCCTGACGGCCTGACCCGCGCCGCGCCCATGAGCAGCACGTCCAACCCACGCATGGCGCCGGCCACGCAGGGCCCCGCGCGCACGGTGCCGGCCTGGTGGCAGGCCGCGCCGTTCACGCTGGTGTTCGTGCTGTTCTTCCTGATCCCGCTGGCGCTGATCGTGATGGTCAGCTTCTGGGACTTCAACGAGTACGAACTGATCCCGGCGTTCACACTGCGCAACTATGTCTCGGTCTTCGAGGGCTGTTCGGCGCTGACCGACCATGGCGACTTCTGCGTCACCCTCTCGACCTACCTGTCCACGCTGAAGTTCAGCTTCCTGGTCTGGCTGATCACGCTGGTGCTGGGCTTCGCGGTGGCGTATTTCCTGGCCTTTCACGTGCGTTCGCCCGGCATGCAGACGCTGCTGTTCGTGCTGTGCACGGTGCCGTTCTGGACGTCCAACGTGATCCGAATGATCTCCTGGGTGCCGCTGCTGGGCCGCCATGGCCTGGTCAACCAGGGCCTCATGGGTCTGGGCGTGGTCGACGAGCCGGTGGAGTGGCTGCTGTTCTCCGACTTCTCCGTGGTGCTGGCCTTCGTGCACCTCTACACCATGTTCATGATCGTGCCGATCTTCAACAGCATGATGCGCATAGACCGCAGCCTGCTCGAAGCCGCCAGCGACAGCGGCGCCTCCGGCTGGCAGACGCTGTGGAACGTGATCGTTCCTCTGTGCAAGACCGGCATCATCATCGGCTCCATCTTCGTGATCACCATCGTCATGGGCGACTTCGTCACCATCGGCGTGATGGGCGGCCAGCAGATCGCCTCGGTGGGCAAGATCATCCAGGTGCAGACCTCCTACCTGCAGTTTCCGCTGGCCGCGGCCAACGCGGTGATCCTGCTGGCCGTGGTGCTGATGATCATCTGGGGGCTCACGCGCCTGGTCGACATCAGAAAGGAGCTCTGAACATGACCCGGATCTCCGAGCCCCGCACGCCCGGCTTCTGGCCGCTGGCCATCGTCTTTGGCCTGTTCGTGCTGTTCATGTACGGCCCGATGTTCGTCATCTTCATCCTGAGCTTCCAGGGACCCGAGGGCGGCCTCACCTTTCCGCTGCGCGGCTTCTCGCTGCACTGGTTCGCCCGCCTGGCCGAAGGCCTGGGTACGGTGGACATTGGCGCGGCCTTCCTGCGTTCGCTGATGCTGGGCGGCGCAGTGATGCTGCTCACCGTGGTGCTCTCGGTGCTGGCGGGGCTGGCGTTCCGCAAGCGGCTGCGCGGCGGCGACACACTCTTCTACGTCACGGTGGCCAGCCTGATCATGCCCTCCATCATCGTCTCGCTGGGCATCGGCCTGCAGTTCCGCTTGCTCGACGGCGGCCTGAAGTGGCTGCTGGAGGCCGTCGGTGCCACTGGCGCGCTGGAGAACTACGGCACGGCGCTCGGCCTGCTGACCTCGGCGCTGGGTGCCCACCTCACCTGGACCCTGCCGTTTGGCCTGCTGATCATGTTCGCGGTGTTCAACCGCTTCAACCCGGCGTACGAGGAAGCCGCGCGCGACCTGGGCGCCACGCCGTGGCAGAGCTTCCGGCATGTGGTGCTGCCGCTGATCGGCCCCTCGGTCGTGGGCATAGGCATGTTCGGCTTCACGCTGAGCTGGGACGAGATCGCCCGCACCTCGCAGGCCATCGGCGACGTCAACACCCTGCCGCTGGAGTTGCAGGGCCTGACCTCCACCGTCACCACACCCGCCATCTATGCCCTGGGCACGGTCACCACCGTGGTCTCGCTGCTGGTGATGGGCGTGGCCGTCTCGCTCGCCCTGTGGCTGGGGCGTCGCCAGAAACGGGGCCGTGGCGCATGACCCCCGTCCGTCTGCCCTCGCGTCCGCAGCCAGCCGAGCGGAGGGCTTTTCCGTGAGCCTCAAGTCGCCCGCCACCGACCAGTTGATCTACGACCGGGTGGTGTCGGCCATCCTGGACCACCGCCTGCCCCCTGGCACCAAACTGGTGGAAGACCGGCTGGCCAGCGCGTTCGGCGTCTCGCGCACCCGCATCCGCCCGGTGCTGGTGCGCCTGGCCAACGAACAGGTGGTCAAGCTCACGCCCAACCGGGGGGCCACCATCGCCCGCCCCAGCGAGCAGGAGGCCCGCGAAGTGTTCGAGGTCCGTCGCCTGATCGAGTCGCAGTTGGTCGAACGCTTCGTCGACCGCGCGACCCCCGAAGACCTGCAGACGCTGGCCCAGTGCATCCGCGAAGAAGAAGCCGCGCGCGATGCTGGCGAGATGCGCCGAGCCATACGCCTGTCCGGCGACTTCCACCTGCTGATCGCGCGGCGTGCGGCCCAGCAGACCATGGAGCGCATCCTGCGCGAGATGGTCTCGCGCACCTCGCTCGTGCTCATGGCCTACAGCGCCGACCACAGCCGGGCGCGGCGAGAGGCCACCGCCTGCGGCTGCGTGGAGCACCGGGCCCTGCTCGCGGCGATCCGCCTGCGCGATGCGCGCGAAGCCGCGCGCCTGATGCGCACGCACCTGGACCGGCTGGAGTCCCAGCTCGACTTCTCGCCGCCCGCTGGCAGGGCGCCGGACCTGGAAAGCCTCTTCGCTCCTGCGGTTGGCGCGGTCTGAGTGTGAAGCCATGCGCCAGCTCCTGGTCGTCAACCCCAACACCTCGGCCAGCGTCAGCACCCTGCTGCAAACCCACGTGCAGCAGGCCGCCGGCCTGCACGTCCGGGTGCGCACGGTCACCGCGCGCTTTGGCTCGCCCTACATCGCCGACGAAGCCAGCTACGCCGTGGCCGCCCATGCCGCGCTCGACGCCTGGGCCGCCGCGCTGGCCGGCCCGGACGCATCGGCGCCCGACGCGGTGCTCATCGGCTGCTTCGGCGACCCCGGTCTCATGGCCTTGCGCGAGAGCAGCCCGGTGCCCGTGACCGGCCTGGCCGAAGCCGCCTTCATCGAAGCGGCGCGCCATGGCCGCTACGCCGTCGTCACCGGCGGAGCGCGCTGGGGGCCCATGCTGCAGCGCCTGGCGCAGGCGCTGGGCCAAGCCCAGCAACTGGCCGGCATCCACACGGTGGTGCCCACCGGCGCCCAACTCGCCGCCGACCCGGCGGCCGCGCGCACGCTGCTGGCCCAGGCCTGCCGCGACGCCTCTCGCCAGATGGGCGTGGAAGCGGTGATCCTGGGCGGTGCAGGCCTGGCCGGCATGGCCGCAGCCGTGCAGCCCGAGGTCCCTATCCCGGTGATCGACAGCGTGCTCGCGGGCGCGCGTTGGGCACTGCGCAGCGCGCCCCTGCCGCCTGCGCGCGAACGCGCCGGTTTCGACATCGCCTGGCAAGGCCTCTCGCCCGAAATGGCCGCGCTCGGCGCCAGCTGAGCCCTGCCCCGCCGGCACCGACCGTTTGCCGCACAATGCGGAAATGGTCCGACCCACCCAACTCCTGCACCCCACCCGCCCCCTCGCCGCTGTCCGGCCCGCCGCCACCGTGCTGCTGCTGCGCGACAGCACCGACCCAGACCGCCCGGGCATCGAGGTGCTGATGACACGCCGCTCCATGACCGCGAGCTTCGCGCCCGGTGCTTACGTGTTTCCCGGCGGCGGCATCGACGCCGCGGATGCGCAGTCGCACGGCGTCGCCACGCGCCGGCCCACACAGAGTGACCTGCACCTGACGCAGGCCATCGCAGCCATCCGCGAGAGCTTCGAAGAACTGGGCGTGCTGCTGGCCCGCCGGGCCGATGGCGCGCTGGTCGATGACAGCGACATCGCCCTCCTGGACCGCAAGGCGCCGTTCGCCGCGCAATGCCAGGCGCGCGGCCTCACCCTGGACGCGGCCGGCGTGTTCGTGCTCGCGCACTGGATCACCGACCGCGACCTGCCGCGCCGGTTCGACGTGCCCTTCCTGGTGGCGCGCATGCCGGCCGGACAAGCCCCTGTGGCCGACGAGGCCGAGCAGTTCGAACCGGTCTGGGTGCGACCGCAGGACGCGCTGGAGCGCCACAAGGCAGGCAGCTTCTTCATCATCTTTCCGACCATACGCACGCTCGAACGCCTGCAGGCCTACGCGAACGTGCAGGCGGTGCTGGATGCGTGCGCGGCCAACGAGCAGCCGCTGTGGACGAGCTGCCCGCGCGCCGGCCTCACGCACGGCGCCGAGTCGCGCCACATGGAGCACGAGGCGCCGTTCGGCGAACTCGCCCTGGTCAGCCCCGACGGCCAGATCGTGCACAGCCTGGACTGGCAGCACGAACAACCCGTGGCCCTGCTGAAGAACGTGCAGCGCCTGACCGCACCCAACCCAGGCTACATGACCGGCCCCGGCACCAACAGCTACGTGGTGGGCGACCCGGCCAGCGGCCACGTGGTGATCGACCCCGGGCCGGACGAACCCGCGCACATCGAGCGGCTGTGGCGCGCGGCGGGCGGCCGCATCCAGGCCATCGTGTGCACCCATTCGCACCCGGACCACTCGCCCGGCGCGCCGCGCCTGCAAGCCCTGTGCGTCGCCGCCGGCCTGGAAAAACCCGCCATCCTGGGCCTGCCCAGCGCCGAGACCGCGCGCGAGAACAGCCGCTTCAACCCGGAGCGCCTGCTGGCTGACGGCGAACAGATCGTGCTGCTTGGGCAGTCCGCCAGCGGCATGGTCTCCCACACGCTGGAGGTGATCCACACACCCGGCCATGCCGCCAACCACCTGTGCCTGGCGCTGGTGGAAGACGGCCTGCTTTTCACGGGCGACCACATCCTCAACGGCAGCACCACGGTGATCGATCCACCCGACGGCAACATGAGCGCCTACCTGGACTCGCTGGACCGGCTCGACGCCCTGTGCGAACGGCACGGCATCGAATTCATCCTGCCCGCCCACGGCCACGTGCTGGGCGACCTGCGCCAGAGTGCGGACAACCCCAGCGCGCCGGTCGAGGGCGGTGCGCGCGCCGCGATCGCCCAGCTCAAGGCACACCGGCTCAAGCGCGAAGCCAAGGTCGCCAGCGCCTTGCGCGCCGTGCCCGAAGGCTCACCCGACGACTGGGTGAAGCTGGCCTACGACGACGTGCCCGAACGCCTGTGGCCCGTGGCCAAACGCTCACTTATGGCACACGTGGAACGCATCCAGAGCCTGGGCGGCTTCAATCTGTAGACGGCGGATCAGCCCCCTCGGACGACAGCGACCCGCGCAGCGCCGGAGCGTGGGGGAAACCGATCCGCCGCCGGGCCGCCCCAAGGCGGATCAGCCCCCTCGGGGGGCAGCGACCCGCGAAGCGGCGGAGCGTGGGGGTAAAAGTGTGAAGCGCGCCGATAAGCCGGATTCTGTGCATCCGGGTCGCCCCGGATGTGACCGCCATTCATCTGGGCCGGGGGTCACCCCCCGGCTCGGTGCTACCTACCCGCCAGCTCCGCGGAACCACGTCAACGCTGGCCTATTTGGTATTGCTGCGCGTAGAGATTGCCCGTTTCACCCGAACTGAATCGGCTCGTCTCTGTTGCTCTGATCCTCACCTTGGGGCCCTTCAAGCAAGCTCTCTGGGCCTTTCGGTGGAGAGGTGTTACCTCCTACGCTGTCCTGTGCAGTCCGGACGTTCCTCCAGCACACCCTTTCGGGTCTCGTGCCAGCGGCGGTCTGGCGCGCTCCACGGGCCGATTATCCCTTGTCAGACCAGGCGCTCGATGCGGCGGTGGCGCCAGACCCCGCGGTAGTACGCCGTCTGCAGCACCAGCATGGCCAGGTAGGCCACCGGAAAGGCGATCCAGATGCCCTGCAGGCCGAACTGCCGGTCCAGCAGCCAGGCGGCCGGCAGTTCGACGCCGATGATGCAGAAGATGGAGATCGCCATCGGCACCAGCACGACACCGCTGGCGCGCATGATGCCGCCCACCACCGCCTGGAAACCGAACAGCAGCATGCTCCAGAGCATGATGTGCAGCAGGTGCTCGGCCTGGAGGCGTACCTCGGGCTGCGTGAGGAACAGTCCCAGCAGATGGTGCGACAGCAGGTACCCCAGCAGCACCAGCGAACCGGTGAGCGCCAAGTTGAGCCACAGACCGGTACGCAGGATCGCCCCCAGCCGTTCGACACGGCCGGCGCCGATCGACTGGGCCGCCAGGATGGACGCGGTGATGGCGATGGACAGCGCCGGGAACTGCACGTAGTTCACCACCTGCGTCACCGCGCCATAGGAGGCCGTGGCTTGCGAACCGTGGCTGTTCACCAGCGCCAGGATCACGAGTTCCGACAGCGAGATCACCACCATCTGCAGTCCGGTGGGCAGGCCGATGCGCATCACCTTGGCCAGGATGGCGCGATCCAGGCGCAGAGCGGCCAGAAGTTCGCGGTCGAAGGCCAGCACATGGCGCTGTCGCCCCAATCGCCAGACCAGGAAACCCAGCGCCGCCGCGTAGGACACCAGACCCGCGTAGGCAGCGCTCTGTATGCCCAGCGCAGGCAGGCCGAGCCAGCCCTTGATGAGCGCGGGTGTGAGTGCCAGCCCCAGCAGCGTGGAGAGCAGCAACGCCAGCAACGGCGAGACGGTATCGCTCACGCCGCGCAGAAGCTGCGTGAACAGGATGAACACCAGCAGCAACGGCATGATGAGCAGCATCACGCGGGCGTACGACACGGCGGCCTCCAACACGTCCGGCGGCGTCCCGAGCGCCTGCATGGCTGGCCGGGCGAACACCGCTCCGAGCGCCGCCGCCACGAGGCCGATCAGAGCCCCCAGCGTGAGCGAAGCGCCCGCGATGGCCTTGACCTTGTGCGGTTCGCGCGCACCCCAGGCCTGCCCGATCAGCACCGAAGCGCCCGCCCCCAGGCCGATCACCAGCGAGATGAAGAAGAACACGATGGGAAACATGCCCGATACCGCGGCCAGCGCGTGCGTGCCCAGCATCTGGCCGATGAAGATGCCATTGAGCGTGCCCGACAGCCCTTGCAGGACGTTGGACAGGACCATCGGCACGAGGAAAACGAGATAAACCCGCCAGAGCGGACCTTGAGAGGGAGGGTGCATGGTGAGGTCAACCGGAGTCAGTCGGTGGAGGGAGCGGCGTCGAACGCATCGCGCGCGAGCCAGACCAGATGCGCCTGCACGTCGGGTGGCCAGGCTGCAATGTGACGCGCCAAGGCCTGGGCATCGTGGGCAAACAGGGCGCGCGAGGCTTCTTCAAAGCCGGCGAATCCCCCGCCGATCGCGCTCATGAAGCGGTAGGCCCGCTCGGTCGCCTGGCGCTGCCCGTCGCGTTCCGCATGGGTGCGACGGGCTTCGTCGACCAGGCGCCGCAGCGCCGCCGATGCGCCGCCGGGTTGTTGCGCCAGCCACGTCCAATGGCGCGGCAGCAGCGTCACTTCACGCGCCACCACACCCAGGCGCGGCCGGCCCACGCTGGGGGCGGCGGCCGCCGCCGGCGCGGGAACCGCGTCCTCCGCAGGTGCCGGGTAGCCCGCAGGCCAGGGGTGATCGACCTGGGCACCGGTCGCGTCGTCAAACACCAGCAGACCGCCGGCCGACAGGTCCAGCGCCGACAGCGCGCGCGCGACTTCGTCGTAGGTACCGAAAGCCACGCGCCGGGCTCCCAGGAAAGCCGTGCAGTGGGCTGGAGAAGGCGTTGCATCCATGATGTCGGCCATTGTACCCGGATTAAATAATTTAACCCGGGTCATTTTCACATTGCAGCGATGGTGTTGCTTTGACGACAATACCGGGTTCGCCGCCTGCTTGATCACCACAAGCCCCACGCCCCATGATCCGCCTCTCTGAACTCAAGCTGCCATTGGCCGCCGTGCCGGCCGAACACCGCCGCGCCGCCGACGCGCCCAGCGAAACCGACGCTGACCGCCTGCCCCCGCCCCACCCTGTCGAGGCGCTCACCCGCCTGGCCGCCGAGGCCCTGGGCACGGAACCCGCCCGGATCGCCCGGTTGCAGGTGTACAAGCGCAGCTTCGACGCCCGCAAGGCCGAGCTGCTGGCGGTGTACATCGTGGACGTGGCTCTCGCCGATCCCGCGCAGGAGGCCGCTCTGCTGGAACAGCTCGCCGGCAAACCCCATGTGCAGCCCACGCCGGACATGCGCTGGCAACCTCCCGGGCTGGCCCCGGCCGGGGGCCCCGCCGACGAGAACGACCGCCCCGTCGTGGTCGGCCTGGGTCCCTGCGGCCTGCTGGCCGCGCTGGCGCTGGCGCAGATGGGCTGGCGGCCCATCGTGCTCGAACGCGGCAAGCCGGTGCGCGAGCGCACCCGAGACACCTGGGGCCTGTGGCGCCGCCACGAGCTGAACCCCCAGAGCAATGTGCAGTACGGCGAGGGCGGCGCTGGCCTGTTCTCGGACGGCAAGCTCTACAGCCAGATCAAGGACCCGCGCTTTCTCGGGCGCAAGGTGATGCAGGAGTTCGTCGACGCCGGCGCTCCGCCGGAAATCCTGTTCACCGCGCACCCGCACATCGGCACGTTCAAGCTGGTGCGCGTGGTCGAGGCCATGCGCGAGAAGATCGTTGCCCTGGGCGGCGAGATCCGTTTCCAGCATCAGGTGGAAGGCCTGGTGCTGGCGGCCAGTGGGAGCGACAGCGGCTCGCGACACGTCCAAGCCCTGAAGGTACGGCGCCTGGACGGGGGCGAACTGCAGACCCTGCCAGCGCGGCGCGTGGTGCTGGCGCTGGGCCACAGCGCACGAGACACCTTTGCCATGCTCTGGGACGCAGGGGTGTTCATGGAAGCCAAGCCCTTCTCGATCGGCTTTCGCATCGAGCATCCCCAGGGGGTGATCGACCGCGCGCGCTGGGGCCGCCACGCCGGCCACCCCCTGCTCGGAGCGGCCGACTACAAACTGGTCCACCATGCGAAGAACGGGCGCGCCGTCTACAGCTTCTGCATGTGTCCGGGCGGCACCGTGGTGGCCGCGACCTCCGAGCCCGGCCGCGTCGTCACCAATGGCATGAGCCAGTACTCACGCAACGAGCGCAACGCCAATGCCGGCCTGGTGGTCGGCATAGAACCGGCCGACTTCCCGCAGCATTTCCCTCAGGATGCCCCGCTCTGGACCGCGGCCTTTGGCGAGGCCGACGGTCCCCGCTACGCGGCACAGGCCGAAGCCCTGGTGGCGCAGGGGCGCACGCACCCCCTGGCCGGTGTGGTGCTGCAGCGCCAGCTGGAATCGCGCGCCTACGAACTGGGCGGCGCCAACTACGATGCCCCGGGCCAGCTCGTGGGCGACTTTCTGCAGCAACGTCCCTCCACCACGCTCGGCGAAGTACTCCCCTCCTACCGGCCAGGCGTGAAGCTGGGCGACCTCGCGCCGGCCCTGCCCGCCTACGCCATTGACGCCATGCGCGAAGCGCTGCCGATCTTCGGACGCAAGATCCGTGGCTACGACATGCCCGACGCGGTCCTCACCGGCGTGGAGACGCGCACCTCCTCGCCCTTGCGCATCACGCGCGGCAATGACGGCCAGAGCCTCAACACCCAGGGCTTGTATCCGGCCGGGGAAGGCGCTGGCTACGCCGGCGGCATCCTGTCGGCCGGCGTCGACGGCCTCAAGGTGGCCGAGGCCGTGGCACGCGATCTGCTGGGTCTGCCGCCAGCGGGGACAACAAATCTTTACACCGCCAGCACGCTGGCTTGACACGGCAAGGGCAAGCTCCACACTACCGTACTCCGCCTCAGGAGTCTTTCAGGAGCTCAACATGAAATCCCCCGTCCTGATCCCCGTGATGACCGGCCTGTTTGCCCTGGCCGGCAGCGGGCTGGCCCAGGCCCAGGAAGAACAGGGTCGCGTGATCAGCAGCACCCCCGTGATCCAGCAGGTCGCCGTGCCACGCGAGGTCTGCGGCGACCAGCAGGTGACCTACCCGGGCCAGAAGTCCGGTGCCGGCGCGCTGATCGGCGGCATTGCGGGCGGTGCCATGGGCAACGCCGTGGGCAACGGCAGCGGCCGCGCGGCGGCCACCGCCATCGGCATCATCGGCGGAGCCATCCTGGGCAACCGCATCGAAGGCCCCAGCCAGCCCTACACCGAGACCTACCGCCAGTGCGGCACGCAGACGTTCTACGAGAACCGCACCGTGGCCTACGACGTGGTCTATGAGTACGCCGGACGTCAGTACCGCGTGCAGATGCCCCAGGACCCGGGCCGCTTTGTGCGCCTGAACGTCACGCCGGTGGATGCCATGCCGCCTCCGCCGCCGGCCACGACCTACCCGTCTTACCAGCCCCAGGTGCAGTATGTGGAACCGACCACGCGCGTGGTGATCGGCACGCAGTTCTACCCGTCTTACCCGGTGTACCGCGCCGCCCCACCAGTGGTGATGCCCATCCACGGCTATCGCTGGGGCCCGGGCTACTACGACCCCCGCCGCGACGACGACCGCCGAGGTGGCCGCTACGAGCGACGCGACGACGATCGCCGTGGCGATGACCGCTGGGAACGCAACCGCTGAGCACCCGGCAACGCACTCACTACAAGGCCAGAAAGCAGAAAGCGACCCGAAGGGTCGCTTTCTTTCTTGGGAGTCCTGCACCGGGCAGGGGCCTCATCAGCCCTTCTGCAGGGCGGCGATGCGCTCCTCGATCGGCGGATGGGTCGAGAACAGCTTGCCCAGGCCACCGGTGATGCCCAGGGCCTGCATGGTCTTGGGCAGTTCGCCCGGCGTGAGGCCACCCAGGCGGGCCAGCGCGTTGATCATGGGCTGCTTGCGGCCCATGAGCTGGGTGGCTCCGGCATCGGCGCGGAACTCGCGCTGGCGGCTGAACCAGGCCACGATGATGGCGGCCAGGAAACCCAGCACGATGTCCATCACGATGGTCGTCACCATGTAGCCGATCCCCGGGCCGGAGTTGTTGTCGCTGCCCCGGCGCAGGAAGGCGTCCACCGCGTAGCCGATCACCCGGCTGAGGAACACCACAAAGGTGTTCATCACGCCCTGGATGAGCGTCATCGTCACCATGTCGCCATTGGCCACGTGCGCGACCTCGTGGCCGATCACGGCCTCGACCTCCTCGCGGGTCATGTTCTGCAGCAGGCCGGTGGACACGGCCACCAGCGCGGAGTTCTTGAAGGCACCCGTGGCAAAGGCGTTCGGCGCACCTTCGAAGATCGCCACCTCGGGCATGCCGATGCCGGCCTTGTCGGCGAAGCGGCGCACGGTCTCCACGATCCAGGCCTCATCGGCGGTCTGGGGCTGGTTGATCACGCGCGCACCGGTGCTGAACTTGGCCATGGGCTTGCTCATCAGCAGCGAGATGATGGCGCCGCCAAAACCGATCACGAGCGAGAAGCCCGCCAGGGCGGTCATGTTCAGGCCATTGGCCGTGAGGAAACGGTCCACGCCCAGGATGCGGGTGGTGACCAGCAGCACCGCCATGACGGCGAAGTTGGTCAGAACAAACAACAGGATGCGTTTCATGTTTTCTCCAGATGGACAGGGGCGCGTGGGGCGCCGGGCTGCGCTTGCGACTCTCGAAAGGGCCTTGGGGTTCCCGCCTTCTCGGCGTTCCTGGCATCTCGTGCCGTCGCGGGACGGCGCATGATACCGAGAACCGAGTGTGGGGCCGCAGAGGTGGAATTCAAGCGCGGGGCGGACGGAACACGGTGGCGTCCTCGTAGAAGCCGGGGAGCTCGTTGGCGGCCCACCAGCCCGGCACGCCCAGCACCGGCAACGGCGCGAACGGCTTGCCGGCCAGCAGCGGCGCGTGCAGCCTGGCGGCCAGCCAGCCATCCCAGGCGGCCAGATCGTCTGCGAGGGACAGGGGCACCGGCTCCCGAAGCACATGGGCGGTGATCGACTTGTACGGAGTGGCCAGCTTCTCAAGCAGCGCATGGCCAAACAGCACCAGGCGCGCCTGCGGCCACAGCGGTCGCAATGACACGAAAAGCCGCACCCAGTCGCGCGCCAGCAAGGCGGTCCACAACGGAGCGGGCGCCTGCAGGAGCGCGGCGTTTTCATCGAACAGCGTCAGCGCATCCCGCACGGGCCCACGCACCGCGCCAATACCGTGGGCCGTGATCTCGGCGGCCTGCAGGCGGTTCAGCCGCTGTTTGGACGCCGGAAACCGCAGCCAGCACAGACCGTTGAAAAAGTCGTGCAGGTTCTCGCGCGTGGGAACCTGGCCCGTTTCAGCAATGAACTGCTCATAGGCCACGCCATCGGGCAAGGCGGCCTGGGGCACGAAGCGCACCGGACCCGGACCCGCGCCCTGGAGCGCATGCGTCAATGGCTGCCCGCTTGCCCACGCCGCCGCCACCGCCCGCCCCGGATCGGCCAACGGCACGTACCAGGGATCCGCCCAGTCCGGCTCCGGCCCGGATGGCAACGGCCCGCTCAGGCCTGCAGACGCCACGGCAGCGCCTCGCCACCGCGCAAGGGCTTGAGCTCGGCCTGGCCGAAGGGGAAGTGCTCGGGCGTGGTCCAGGCCTCGCGCCGCAGCGTGATGGTGCCGCGGTTGCGGGGCAGGCCGTAGAAGTCCGGGCCATGGAAACTGGCGAAACCTTCGAGGCGGTCGAGCGCGCCAGCGGCGTCGAAAGCTTCGGCGTACATCTCGACCGCGGCGTGCGCGGTGTAGCAGCCGGCGCAACCCGTGGCATGCTCCTTGAGATGGGCCGGGTGCGGCGCGCTGTCGGTGCCGAGGAAGAAGCGGTCGCTGCCGCTGGTGGCCGCCGCGACCAGCGCCTGGCGGTGGGTCTCACGCTTGAGCACCGGCAGGCAGTAATAGTGGGGGCGGATGCCCCCCGTGAAGATGGCGTTGCGGTTGAACAGCAGGTGGTGCGCGGTGATGGTGGCCGCCGTATGGGCACCAGCCTCGGCCACGTACTGCGCGGCCTCCTTCGTCGTGATGTGCTCCATCACGATCTTCAGTTCGGGAAAGTCGCGGCGCAGCGGGATGAGCTGCTGGTCGATGAAAACGGCCTCGCGGTCGAACAGATCGATGTCGGACGAGGTCACCTCGCCGTGCACCAGCAGCAGGAGACCGGCGCGTTGCATCGCCTCCAGGGTCTTGTAGGTCTTGCGGATGTCGGTCACCCCCGCATCGCTGTTGGTGGTGGCACCCGCCGGGTAGAGCTTGAGGGCCACCACGCCGACGTCCTTCGCGTGCGCGATCTCCTCGGGCGGCAGGTTGTCGGTGAGATAGAGGGTCATCAGCGGCTCGAAGTCCATGCCCGCAGGCACGGCGGCACGGATGCGGTCCCGGTAGGCCACGGCCTGCGCCGCGGTGGTCACCGGCGGCTTCAGGTTGGGCATGATGATGGCGCGACCGAACTGCGCGGCGGTGTGGGGCACCACGGTGGACAGCACCTCGCCGTCGCGCACGTGCAGGTGCCAGTCGTCGGGCCGGGTGAAGGTCAGGGTGTCGGGCTGGGCGTGGGGAGCGTTCATGCCCCCGATTCTCTCAAACCGTCGCCTGCCCCAGGCTGGCGGCCAGCCGATCCCAGAACACCTGCACCGCGCGCTTGCCTTTCTGCACGTCGTGTGGCCGGGCGCGGTAGAGGCGGATATCCAGCGAGGTCTCCAGTCCTTCGCCGGCAGGCACCAGCTTGCGGGCGGCCACCTCGTTGCGCACCGCGCTGGCCGGCAGAAAGGCGATGCCGTGGCCTTCGAGCGCCATGGCCTTGAGGCCTTCGGCCATGTCGGTCTCGTAGAGCCGCTCCAGGTGCACCGGCGTGGTGCTCACCTTGAGCATCTGGTCCACCGCGCGGCCCAGGTAGGCGCCAGGCGCATACGCCAGGTAAGGCAGCGGCTGGCTGACCGTGCCGGGCAAGGCGAACAGCGGCGCACCCTTGGCATTGGGCCGCACATAGGGTGCCAGCCGTTCGGTGCCCAGTGGGAGCATTTCGTAGCGCGTGGCGTCCAGTTGTATGGGCTGGGAAGCGTGGTGGTAAGCGATCAGCAGGTCGCAGCTGCCCTCCACCAGGCGCATGACCGCGTCGTGCACATTGAGCGCGATCAGCCGGCTCTTGATCGGACCACAGGTCTCGCGCAGGCCGGAGAGCCAGGAGGGAAAGAAGGTGAAGGCCAGCGTATGCGGAACGGCAAACTCGATCACGTCCTGCGCCGCCGCCGTGTGGGCGCGCAGCATGGTGCGCGTGCTCTGCAGCGCCTGCAGCATCTCCAGCGCCTGGTCATACAGCGTCTGGCCAGCGGGAGTGAGGCGCGTGGGATAGGAGGAGCGGTCCACCAGATCGGTGCCGGCCCAGGCTTCCAGCGACTGGATGCGCCGGGAGAACGCGGGCTGGGTGACATGCCGCAACTGGGCCGAGCGGCTGAAGCTTCGGGTCTCAGCGAGGCTGACAAAATCTTCGAGCCATTTGGTTTCCATGGGCGCGGATTATGCGCGCCGCCTTGCGTGAAATGCCGCCATCACACCGGTGACAGGCTGGCCGCCTTGAACCGCCCGCACTCCGATAACATCCCGCTCCTTACCTAGGGTTTACCCTAGTTTTTGCCACCCAAGGAGACCCGGATGTCCCACCACCCTCGAATCGCCCACGCTGGCCTGCGCGCCAAGATCATGTCCGCCGACGCCGCCGCCGCGCTGATACGGCATGGCGACAACGTCGGCATGAGCGGGTTCACCGGCGCGGGCTATCCCAAGGTCATTCCGCAGGCGCTGGCTCGGCACATTGCCCGGCAGCACGAGGCCGGTGAGCCTTTTCGCATCGGCGTGTGGACCGGCGCTTCCACCGCGCCCGAACTCGACGGTGCGCTGGCACAGGTGGGCGGCATCGAGATGCGCCTGCCTTACCAGTCGGACCCGACCTGCCGCCAGCGCATCAACGCGGGGCACATGGCGTACATCGACATCCACCTCTCGCACGTGGCGCAGTTCGTCTGGTTCGGCTTTCTGGGACAGCTCGACACCGCGGTGGTGGAGGTCGCAGGCATTCTGGAGGACGGGCGCCTGATTCCTTCGTCATCGGTCGGCAACAACAAGACCTGGCTGGACCAGGCGCAGCGCGTCATTCTGGAAGTCAACAGCTGGCAGCCGGAGGGACTCGAGGGCATGCACGACATCTACTACGGCACGCAGCGGCCACCGGCGCGCCAGCCCATCCCGCTCACGCACACCGGCGACCGCATCGGCGAACCCTATCTGCGCTGCGATCCGCAGAAAGTGGTCGCCATCGTGGAGACGCACATGCCGGACCGCAATTCCAGCTTCACGCCGCCCGACGAGGCCTCGCAGCGCATTGCCGGCCACATCCTGGAGTTCCTGGAGCACGAGGTGGGCAAGGGCCGGCTGCCGCCAGGCCTGCTGCCATTGCAATCGGGGGTGGGCAACATCGCCAACGCCGTGCTCTCCGGCCTGAACCAGGGCCGCTTCGAGGGCCTGACCGCCTACACCGAGGTGCTGCAGGACGGCATGCTGGACATGCTGAAGTCCGGCAAGCTGGCCTTTGCCTCGGCCACCGCGCTCTCGCTCAGCCCGGCAGCCTCCGAGGAATTCCTCGCCCACCTGGACTTCTACCGACAGCGCATCGTGCTGAGGCCGCAGGAAATCAGCAACCACCCGGAGGTGATCCGCCGCCTGGGCGTCATCGCCATGAACGGCATGATCGAGGCGGACATCTACGGCAACGTCAATTCCACACACGTGATGGGCACGCGCATCATGAACGGTATCGGCGGCTCGGGCGACTTCGCGCGCAACGCCTATCTCTCGATCTTCATGACGCCGTCCACGGCCAAGGGCGGCAGCGTGTCTTGCATCGTGCCCATGGTCAGCCACGTGGACCATACCGAGCACGACGTGCAGATCGTGGTCACCGAACAGGGTCTGGCGGATCTGCGCGGCCTCTCGCCCCGCCAGCGTGCCCGGGTGGTTATCGAGCGCTGCGCGCACCCGGACTACCGGCCGGCACTGCAGGACTACCTGGAGCGCGCCGAAGCCCTGGGGCGCAGCGGGCACGGCGGCGGCCTGCACACCCCGCACCTGCTGGACGAAGCACTGTCGTGGCACGCACGGTACGAGCGCACGGGAAAAATGTAGGAAGGCTCTTGCGCAAGCCCTATTCGGCACTGCTCTGCTGCAGCGCCCACATGCCCGCGTAGACACCGCCTCGGGCGAGCAGGTCGGCATGCGCGCCGCGTTCCACGATCTCACCGTTCACCAGCACCAGGATTTCGTGGGCGTCCACCACCGTGGACAGGCGGTGAGCGATCACCAGGGTGGTCTTGTTGCGCGCGGCGCTTTTCAGTTCGGCCTGAATGGCGCGCTCGTTGGCCGAGTCGAGCGCCGAGGTGGCTTCGTCGAAGATGACGAGGGGTGGGTTCTTGAGCAAGGTGCGGGCGATCGCCACACGCTGCTTTTCACCGCCCGACAGCTTCAGGCCCCGCTCCCCCACCATGGTCTTGTAACCCTGCGGCAGCCGTTCGATGAACTGGTGGATGTGCGCAGCCTGGGCGGCACGCACCGCGGCCTCGTGGCCGGCGTCCGGCTTGCCGTACAGGATGTTGTATTCGATGGTGTCGTTGAACAGCACCGTGTCCTGCGGCACGATGCCTATGGCCTGCCGAAGGCTGGCCTGGGTCACGGCCTTGATGTCCTGGCCGTCCAGCGTGATGCGGCCGCCTTCGTCTGCGTTGCTCACGTCGTAGAAGCGGTACAGCAGACGCGCCAGCGTGCTCTTGCCCGATCCCGAGGGGCCGACCACGGCCACGGTCCTGCCCGCCGGTATCTCGAAGCTGACGCCATGCAGGATTTCCCGCGCCGGCTCGTAGGAGAAACGCACGTTCTCGAAGCGCACCACGGGCGGCCCCGCCAGCACCAGCGGTTGCGCCTCGGGTGCGTCGGCCACCTCGCGCTCCTTCTCCAGCAGCACGAACATCTTGTCGAGATCGGTCAGGCTCTGCTTGATTTCCCGGTAGAGCACGCCCAGAAAACCCAGCGGAATGTAGAGCTGGATCATGAACGCATTGACCATCACCAGGTCACCCAGCGTGAGTTCGCCGTTGGCCACGCCCTGCGTGGCACGCCAGAGCATGAGTACCAGCGCCACGGCGATCACCAGTTGCTGCCCGGCATTGAGCATGGACAGCGTGGTCTGGCTCTTGATCCGCGCGCGGCGCAACCGCTCCAGCGCCTCGTCGTAGCGGCGCGCTTCGAAAGCTTCGTTGTTGAAGTACTTGACGGTCTCGTAGTTGAGCAAGGAGTCGATGGCGCGGCTCTGGCTGGTCGACTCCAGCTCGTTCATCTGGCGGCGGAACTTGGTGCGCCATTCGGTGACCGTCACGGTAAACACGATGTACAGCACCAGCGCCACCAGCGTGATCCAGACGTAGCCCATGTCGAAGCGGGTACCCAGCAGCACCAGCACGAAGCCCACCTCGACCAGGGTCGGGAAGATGCTGTAGAGCGAATAGGAGATCAGCGACTGCACACCGCGCGTACCGCGTTCGATGTCGCGCGTCATGCCACCGGTCTGGCGCTCCAAGTGAAAGCGCAGCGACAGCGCATGCAGGTGACCAAACACCTGCAGGGCGATGCTGCGGGTGGCGCCCTCGGTGGCCTTGGCGAAAATCAGTTCGCGCAGCTCGGTGAACACGCTGGTGGACAGGCGCAGCAGCCCATAGGCCAGCAGCAGGCCCAGCGGCACCACCAGCAGCGCGGTCGCGCTGCCCGGCGGGAGGGTCATGGCATCCACCAGTTCCTTGAGCAGCAGCGGCACCCCGACGTTGGCCATCTTGGCCACCACCATGAAGGCCAGCGCCAGCACCACCCGCACCTTGTACTGCCACAGATAGGGCAGCAGGCGCCTGAGCGTGGCCCAGTCGGACCGGGGGGTGGACGGTGCGCCCGACGCTCCCGTGGGGGCGGGCAGAGCGATGCCCGAAGGGGCGGAGGATTCTCGGCGCATGCAGGACAATGGGGGCAGTACAGGCCTCAAGATTGTGCCCATGTCCAACGATTCAAGTTCGAACGCGTTTTCCACCCTGCCCGACGACCACCGGGAACTGGTGCTCAAGGTCATTCCCATGCCCGCCGACTGCAACGCCAATGGCGACATCTTCGGCGGCTGGGTGATGGCGCAGGTCGACCTGGCCGGCGCGGTACTGCCCGCGCGCTACGTGCGCGGCCGCATGGCCACGGTGGCGGTGAACCAGTTCATCTTCAAGCAACCGGTGCGCGTGGGCGACATCCTCAGCTTCTTCGCCCACGTCACGCGCGTGGGCCGCACCTCCATCACGGTGATGGTGGAGGTGTTCGCCGAACGCTTCCTGACCCAGGGCCAGTACGTCAAGGTCACCGAAGCCAGTCTGACCTATGTGGCGATCGACCTGGAGGGCCGGCCGCGGCCGATTCCGCGCGATGGCCTGGAACACCTCTCGGCTGCGATGAAAGGCTGACCGTCCGGTGCATCAGGCCGGCGCCCAGCGTTCGCGCCAGGCCTGGTAGATGTGGTCCGCCAGCGCTTCGCTCCCCGCCTGGTGGTGCCGCGTGGCAGCCCTCATGCGCGCCGGATCCTGCACACTGTCCGGGTACCGCCCCACGGCGTCGGGGTAGACCGCACCGGGATGGGCCAGCCACTCGTTGATCTTGTCCGGCGTGATCTCGATGTGGAACTGCATGGCCAGGTGAGGACCGATGGCAAAGGCCTGGTGCGCACACGCCGCCGACGAAGCCAGCAGTTGCGCCCCCGGCGGCAGCGTGACAAAGCTGTCGTAGTGCCATTGGTAGACCGTGGCCTGCGCGTCCTCTCCCAGCCAATGCCGCGCCATGGCACTGTCGCGGCGACGCATGGGCAGCCAGCCCACCTCGGGCTGGGGCAGGCGTGCCACCCGGCCGCCCCAGGCGCGCGCCATCAGTTGCCCGCCCAGGCAATGCCCGATCACCGGCACCCCCAGCGCGTCCGCCTCCCGGATCAGCGACTCGGCCTGGCGCAGCGAGGGCCGGTCGTCGTTCGCGCTCCACTCGCCGCCCAGCACCGCCAGCGCGCGGTAGCCACGCACACTGGCCGGATAGGCCTCCCCGGCTTCGGCGCAGCGCACCTGCCAGGGGATGCCCCGGGCGTCCAGCCACCGGCCAAGGTAGCCGGGTGGATCTTCGAGGGTGTGCTGCAGGACCAGCACCTCGGCGGGAGGTGGGGAATGGGGGCCTTCCTGGGTCATGGGGTGATCATAGGAAGGTCGGTGGGGTGGTTTTCATGGGCCGTTGGCCCCCTGCCAGAGAAGAACCGGAAGACCTCAAAACCGCCCATGGCGTCCTTCCCCCGCCGAGAAACGCCGAGCCCCCTCCAGCGCATCGGGTATGCGCTCTCGCCCCCGCGCCCACTCCTGGCGCAGCGCCTCGCCCAGCGGCAGGTCCCATTGGCGCAGGGCGCTCTCTCGGTCGGCGCGCATCGTGGCCTGTGGAAAAGCGGCAAGCTGCCGCGCCAGCGCGATCGCGGCATCGCGCGCCTGTCCGCTCGGCACCACGCGGTTGGCCAGGCCCATCTGCAAGGCCTCGGCCGCCTCCACCTTGCGGCCGGTCAGGATGAGGTCCATCGCGTGGCCCATGCCGATCAGGCGCGGCAGGCGCACGGTTCCCCCGTCGATCAGCGGCACGCCGAAGCGGCGGCAGTAGACGCCGAAGTAGGCGTCCTCCTCGACCACCCGCATGTCGCACCACAGTGCCAGCTCCATGCCCCCGGCCACCGCCGCACCGCTCACCGCAGCCACCACGGGTTTGGTCAGTTGCAGGCGCGAGGGTCCCATGGGCCCCAAGGCGCGCGCGTCGTCTGCGGCGAAATCCAGGTCCAGCCCGCCGGTGTCGCCCCCGGCCGCCAGCCGCGCGCCGAACTGCAGGTCCCAGCCGGCGCAGAAGTGGCCGTGTGCGCCGTGGAACACCGCCACGCGGGCCTGGGCGTCGTCTTCGAACGCCAGGAAGGTGTCGTACAGCGCGCGGGCGGTCGGGCTGTCCACCGCATTGCGCACCTCGGGGCGGTCCAGCGTGACCACCCAGATCTCACCCAGCCTGTCCGTCGTCACCGCATCCGTCATCACCACACTCCCATGCGCGGGTTGTTCAGCACCTCGTCGAGTTCGGCCTGCGTCACCTCGACCTCCATGCGCAGCAGGGCCCCAGCCATGGCCTTGCCCAGGTTGTCCAGCCGCAGGTTGCGCGCGCCACCGCCCTGCAGCGCGCCGCGCAGCACCAGCTTGATGGCCAGGATGTTCGGCAGCGGCCACCTGTCCACCTGGCCGGGCAACCAGGGCGCGAAATGCGCTTGCACGCGGGCCACCGTGACCTCGCGCGCCAGCACGCGGTAACCGGCCTCGTTCCAGGCAAAGAGCCCGAAGTCGACCCAGTCGGCCTTGTCGCCGCTGCGCGCGTGCGCCAGACGCACCAGCGGTACGCGAAGAAGCGGGCTCATGCTGGCTCTCCCGCCCAAGTCACCGTCACAGCGGGCTCGACCAGCGCGCGGGGTATCAGCGTGGGCCAGATGCCCAGCAGTTCGCTGGTGTTGTGCAGTCCGGTGAAGCCGCAGGTGTAGGCCGGCCCGCTCAGCCCCATCCAGGGGAACAGGCGCCCAAAGCCGTCGGCGGCGGACTTCTCGGCGGTGCGCAGCACCAGCCGCGTCCAGATCTCATTGGCCTGGTTGAGCGCGTCGGCCGCCGGCATGGGGGCGAGGGCCCCGTGCGCGGAGTTCAACCCCGGGTACTCCACGTACAGCTCTTCGTGCGGAATGCGCCGCTCTTTCAACAGGGTGCGGATGGTGGCCTGCGCGGCCTGCGCCTTGTCCCAGGCATCGGGCCATGAGAAACCCCAGGTGACCTCGGCCTTGAAGCCATCGCTGAAGCCGGCCACCACCTTGAGCATGTCGCTCGGTGCCGCGCCACGCGCACCGGTGAGCCGCACGCGGTCGCCCCCCTCGTCGATCAAACTGATGGCGCCCATGTCCAGCACCACATCCGGCGAGTGGTAAGCATGCGGGTCGTGCACCTCGTAGAGCAGTTGCTGGCGCACGGTGTCGAAGTTCACGCGCCCCCCGGTGCCCGGCGCCTTGGTGAGGAGCGCACTGCCGTCCTCCCAGACCTCGGCGATGGGATAGCCGATGTGCGCGAGGTCGGGGATCTGCCGCCAGGCACCCTGGCTGCCGAAGTTGCCGCCACTGCCCTGGCCGGAGCACTCCAGCAGATGGCCCACGGTGAGCCCCTGGGCCAGGCGGTCCAGCGCCTGCGCGTCGCGAGCGCCCCGCAGCGTCCAGCCCAGACCATGCACCAGCGGCCCGAGGAACAGCGCGGCGTCCGCCACGCGGCCGGTGATCACGATGTCGGCGCCGGCATCGAGCGCGTCCACGATGGGCTGCGCCCCGAGGTAGGCGTTGCCGAACACGAGCCGCTCGCGCACGCGCGCGAGCGGCTCACCCGTGAACAGGTGTGCGAAGTCCGGCGTGTCGGCCTCAGCGGTGCCCAGCAGACGCGGCAGCACGTCGTCGCCGCTGACCACGGCGATGCGCGCTGTCCAGCCACGGGACGCGAAGGCAGCCAGCACGGCCTGCGCCGCCCCGCCGGGGTTCAGCCCCCCCGCGTTGCAGACAAAGCGCACGCCACGCTCGCGCATCAGCGGCCAAAGCCGCAGCAGCATGGGCACCACGTCGCGCGCATAACCCAGCGCGGGATCGCGCTGCCGGTCTTTCTGCAGGATGGCCAGGGTGAGTTCGGCCAGGTGGTCACTGGCGATGAACTGCACGCCGCCGCGCTCGATGCTCGCCACCACGGGTTCCCAGTTGTCGCCATAGAAGCCCAGGCCCGCGCCGATTCGTATGGATTTCATGTCAATGGTCTCTGCCGCACCGAAGGTCGGCCGGCTGCGTACGAAGAAGTGCCCTCCGCCGCGCGGCGCGCAGGGGATGTTTCATCTTCATATCACGTGAGCGACTCAGGATGGGGGACAACCCCTAGCGCCAGTCCCGGGGAGGACAGCTATAACTTGGCTCAGCGTCTGGCCACGCCGCTACGGCCACGACAAGAATATTAGGAGACACGTGTGCAACTGCTGCAGCTGCTGATCAGCGGCGTGGCCCAGGGCTGCATCTACGGCCTCATTGCCCTGGGTTTCGTGCTGATCTACAAGGCCACGGAGACGGTGAGCTTCGCCCAGGGCGACCTGATGATGGTGGGCGCGTTCTTCGGGCTGGCGGCCATGACCATGCTGGGCTTTCCGTTCTGGCTCTCGGTGCCGGCGGCCATCGTGGCCATGGGCCTGTTCGGCGTGGCCATCGAACGCGTGGTCATCCGCCCCATCCTGGGCCAGCCTGCGTTCTCCATCGTCATGCTCACCATCGGCGTGGGTTATCTGCTGCGCGGCCTGATCACCATGATCCCTGACATAGGCACCGACACGCACACCCTGCCTGTGCCCTACGCCAACGAGGTGCTGCGCCTGGGTGAACTGGTGGTGTCGGCCGAACAGGTGGTGGTGATCGGCTCCACCGCCCTGCTCTGCGGCCTGTTGTTCGCGATGTTCCGCTACAGCAAGCTCGGCATCGCCATGCAGGCCGCGTCGCAGAACCAGCTCGCGGCCTACTACATGGGCATCCCGGTCAAGCGACTCAACGGCCTGGTGTGGGGCCTGGCGGCGGGCGTGGCCGCCGTGGCCGGCCTGCTGCTCGCGCCCATCACCTTCGTGCACGCCAACATGGGCTTCATCGGCCTCAAGGCCTTCCCGGCCGCCGTGGTGGGAGGCTTCGGCAGCCTGCCCGGCGCCATCGTGGGCGGCCTGATTATCGGCATCGTCGAGGCGCTCTCCGGGTTCTACCTGCCCGAGGGCTTCAAGGATGTAGCGCCCTATGTGGTGGTGCTGCTCATGCTGGTGCTCAAGCCCAACGGCCTCTTCGGCGAGACGCTGAGGAAAAAAGTATGACGCGCCCACCACGCTGCCAGAACCGGCCGGCCGCGCCGGGCGCCGAAGGCACTGCGGGAAGAGGATTTCTGGCATGAGATTCCTGTTCAAGACCGACTACGACCAGGACATCCGGCTGGCCAAGCACGGCGGTCATGTCTTCTGGTACGGCCTGCTCTGCCTGTTTCTGCTGGTCGCGCCCTGGATCGTTGCGGAGTACTGGCTCGCGCAGCTCACCTTCGTGCTGATCTACGCCATCGTCGGCCTTGGGCTGATGCTGCTGGCCGGCTTCACCGGGCTGTTCTCGCTGGGCCATGCCGCCTTCCTGGGCGTGGGGGCCTATACACAGGCCATCATGGTCAATGCCGGCGTGCCTTTCCCCCTGGCGCTGGCCTGCGCGGGCCTGCTCTCGGCGGCGGTGGGCATGGTGGTCGGCCTGCCGGCGCTGCGCGTCAAGGGCATCTACCTCGGCATGGCCACACTGGCCTTCGGCTTCATCGTCGAAGAGGTCATCGCGCGCTGGGAGCACCTCACCGGCGGCAACGCGGGGCTGATGGTGAGCTACCCCGCCCTGTTCGGCTGGGAGCTGGACTCGACCAACGAGTTCTACTTCCTGTGCCTGACCGTCACTGTGCTGGCCACGCTGGCCATCGTCAACCTCATGCGCAGCCCCACCGGCCGCGCCTTCGTCGCCATCCGCGATTCGGAGATCTCGGCGCAGAGCATGGGCATCCATCTCGCACGCTACAAGACGCTGTCGTTCGCGCTGTCCGCGGCGCTGGCGGGCATCGGCGGCGCGCTGTACGCGCACAAGATCCAGTTCCTCTCGCCCGAGCAGTTCAGCATCATCCAGTCCATCGACCTGCTGCTGATGGTGGTCATTGGCGGGCTGGGGTCCATCCACGGCGCCTTCCTCGGCGCCATCTTCCTCATCGTGATGCCGCAGCTCATCGCGCTGGGCAAGGACTTCCTGCCCGCCGCCATCGGCCAGGCCGCCGGCCTGCAGGGCGCGGTGTATGGGGCGGTGCTCATTGCCTTCGTGCTGTTCGAGCCCATGGGCCTGTACGGACGCTGGCTCAAGGTCCGCACCTGGTTCCAACTTTTTCCGTTCTACCGCAAGGGCATGTTCAAGCGGCAGAAATCCTTCCAGAAATCGGATCGGCTGAAATGAACCAGGTTCTCCTGTCGGCCCGGAACCTCAGTGTGCGCTTCGGCGGCGTGCTGGCGGTCAACAACGTGAGCTTCGACGTGAAGAAGGGCGAGGTGTTCACCCTCATCGGCCCCAACGGCGCGGGCAAGACGACGGTCTTCAACCTGATCAGCCGCATCTACACACCGACCACCGGCACCATCGACTACGAAGGCCCGGACGGAACCCTGCGGCTGACCGAGCAGGCGCCGCACCGCATCGCCGGCCTGGGTATCGCGCGCACCTTCCAGAACATCGAACTCTTCGAGCACGCCACCGTGCTGCAAAACCTGCTGATCGGACGCCACACGCACCGGCGTACCGGTCTGTGGAGCGAGATCCTTTTCACGCGGCGCACCCGGGCCGCCGAGATCGAGGCGCGCGAGAAGGTGGAACACGTCATCGACCTGCTGGACCTGCAGCACCACCGCGAATCCATGGTGGCCGGCCTGCCGTACGGCGTGCGCAAAGTGGTCGAGCTGGCGCGCGCCCTGTGTACCGAGCCCCGGCTGTTGCTGCTCGACGAACCCTCCTCCGGCTTGAACGTGGAAGAGACCGAGGACATGGCATTCTGGATCAGCGACATCAAGGACGAACTGGGCATCACGGTGCTGATGGTGGAACACGACATGAGCCTGGTCTCCAAGGTGTCGGACCGTGTGCTCGCCATGAGCATGGGCAGCGAACTGGCCACCGGCACGCCGGCCGAGGTGCAGAGCGACCCGGGTGTGATCGAGGCCTACCTGGGCAGCGTGGACGATGTCTCCAGCCTGCGCCGCGAAACGCCCCTCAGGAAGGTGAACGCATGACGGTCGCGACCACAGACGCCCCCGTGCTCAAGCTGTCCAACGTGGAGAGCGCGTACGGTCCGATCAAGGCCATACGCGGCGTCAGCCTGCAGGTGCGCCGGGGCGAGATCGCCACCGTGCTGGGCTCCAACGGCGCGGGCAAGACCACCATCCTCAAGACCATCAGCGGCATCATCGACCCGCGCAAAGGCAGCATCGAGTTCAAGGGCGAGGACATCACCGCCCACGACCCCGCCTTCATCGTGCAGCAGGGCCTCTCGCATGTGCCGGAAGGCCGCGAGGTGTTCCCGCTGCTCTCGGTGCGCGACAACCTGCTCATGGGCGCCTACACCCGCAAGGACCGCGACGGCGTGGCGCGCGACATGGAGTCCGTCTACGCCTATTTCCCCATTCTTCGGGAACGTGCACTGCAGGACGCCGGCCTGCTCTCGGGTGGCCAGCAGCAGATGCTGGCCATCAGCCGCGCCCTCATGGCCGACCCGGACCTGATCCTGCTCGATGAGCCCAGCCTGGGCCTCTCACCCAAGCTCACCAAGGAGATCTTCGAGATCGTGGTGCGCATCAACCGCGATCGCGGCACCACCATTCTGCTGGTCGAGCAGAACGCCAACATGGCCCTCAACGCGTCCGACTACGGCTACGTGCTGGAGAACGGCCGCATCGTGATGGAAGACACCTGCGCCCACCTGCGCGAGAAGGACGACATCAAGGAGTTCTACCTGGGCATGAAGGAGGCCGGCGTGCGCGCCGACCGGCGCTGGAAAAAGAAGAAGAACTGGAGATGAGAGGTTGGACGTTCGGCGTTCGGCGTCGAGCGTCTTCCCCACCTACCGCCCAACGCTCAACCCCCACCCACCATGACCTACCTCTGGGACCTCTCTCACATTCAGCCGCAGACACGGATCGTGCTGGACGGCGACACCATTCCAGCCATGTTCTGGAATGGCGTGAAGGCGCGCGGCGACACGGTGTGGCTGAGGCAGAAGGATTTCGGCATCTGGCGGAGCTGGACTTGGAACCAGACCGGTGAAGCGGTTCGCGAGATTGCGCACGGGCTGATGGCGCTGGGCTTCCAGCCCCGGGAAACCGCCTCCATCCTCTCCAACACCACCATCGATTGGGTGCTGTGCGACCTCGCGGTGCTGTGTGCCGGCGGCGTGTCCAATGGCATCTACCCCACCGACGCCGCCGAGCAGGTGCAGTACCTCTGCGAGGACTCGCGCACCACGGTGCTGTTCGTGGAAGACGACGAACAGCTGGACAAGACGCTGGAGGTGCGCGAGCGCCTGCCCCTGTTGCGCAAGATCGTCGTCAGCGACATGGATGGCCTGCGCGAGCTGGACGATCCGCAGGTCATGAGCCTGCAGGCTCTGCGCGAACTGGGGCGTGAGCACCTGCGCGTGCACCCGGACGAAATGGCCGCGCGCGTGGCCGCGGTCAGGCCCGACGACCTGGCCATCCTGGTCTATACGTCGGGCACCACCGGCAAGCCCAAAGGGGCCATGCACAGCCACCACGGTCTGGTCTACACCGTGCGCGGGTACAACGCCATCCTGCCGCGCTACGACAGCGACGAGTGCATGTGCTTCCTGCCCCTGTGCCACATCGCCGAGCGCATGGGCGGTGAGTATTTCTCGCTCTACACCGGTGCCCGGCTCAACTTCGTGGAGAACCCCGAGACGGTGCCGGAAAACGTGCGCGAGATCGCTCCCACGGTGTTCACCGCCGTGCCCCGGGTGTGGGAGAAGTTCTACTCGGGCGTGATGATCGCGCTCAAGGAAGCCAGCCGGCTGCAGCAGGCCGCCTATGGCTGGGCGATCGGCGTGGGCCAGCAGGTGGCCGACCGTGTGATGGCCGGGCAGACCGTGCCGGGCAGCCTGAAGTTGCGTTTCCGGTTGGCACGCCTGCTCGTGCTGGACAACGTGCGCAAGCTCATTGGCATCCACCGCTCGCGCTTCCTGGTCACGGGCGCGGCGCCGATCTCACCCGACCTGGTGCGCTGGTACCTCGCGCTGGGCGTTCCCATGCTGGAGGTGTGGGGCATGACGGAGACCTGCGGGGCTTCCACCGGCATTCCGGCCCAACGCATCAAACCCGGCAGCATCGGCCCGGCCGCCGCCTACAACGAGGTGCGCCTGGACCCGCAGACCAGCGAGATCCTGGTGCGAGGCCCCAATGTGTTCATGGGCTACCTGAACCTGCCGGAGAAGACCGCCGAAACCATCGACCCCGATGGCTGGCTGCACACCGGCGATGTGGGAACGGTCGATGAGGAAGGGTTTTTCCGCATCACCGACCGCATGAAAGACATCATCATCACCGCAGGGGGCAAGAACATCACACCCAGTGAGCTGGAGAACGAGCTCAAGTTCTCCCCCTACGTCACCGACGCCGTGGTCATCGGCGACAAGCGGCCCTACCTCACCGTGATCATCATGATCGACCAGGAGAACGTGGAGAAGTATGCGCAGGACAACGACGTGCCTTTCTCCAACTACGCCAGCCTCACCCGCGCGCCCGAGGTGCAGGCCCTGATCCAGGCCGAGATCGATCGAGTGAATGCCAAGTTCGCCCGCGTGGAGCAGATCAAGAAGTTCTTCCTGCTCGACACCCAGCTCAGCGCCGAAGACGAGGAACTCACCCCCACCATGAAGCTCAAGCGCAAGCTGGTGCAGACCAAGTACGCACCCCAGATTGACGCCATGTACGGGGCATAGTCAGTCAGCCACCCGAAACCGATCCAACCAAGGAGACAAGCACCATGAAAACCGGATTGACACTGATGGCGGCGGCCGCCGCATTGGCGGCAGGCACCACGGCGCAGGCCCAGACCCAGGGCGTGAGCAAAGACGAGATCGTGATCGGCTCCATCCAGGATCTCTCGGGCCCCATCGCGGGCTTTGGCAAACAGGTTCGGCTGGGCATGCTGCTGCGCGTGGACGAAGCCAATGAGCAGGGTGGCATCAATGGCCGCAAGATCCGGTTGTTGGTGGAAGACTCCAAGTACGACCCGCGCAACGCCGTGCTGGCGGCCCAGAAGCTCGTCAACCAGGACAAGATCTTCGCCATGGTGGGCCACATCGGCACCGCTCAGAACATGGCGGCCATGCCGGTGCAGTTCCAGAAGAACGTGGTCAACTTCTACCCGATCACCGCCGCGCGCCAGATGTACGAGCCATTCCACAAGCTCAAGTACTCCTTCGCCGCCACCTACTACGACCAGATGAAGATCGTCACGCCCCTGCTGGCCAAGGAAAAGGGGGCGAAGAAGGTGTGCAGCATGTACCAGGACGACGAGTTCGGCCTGGAGGTCAAGCGCGGCGCGGAGGATGGCCTCAAGGCGGCGGGCATGAGCATGGCGGTGGAGACCACCTACAAGCGCGGCGCCACCGATTTCGCCTCGCAGATCCAGAAGCTGTCCTCCGAGCAGTGCGATCTGGTCGTGCTGGGCACCATCATCCGCGAGACCATCGGCGCCATCGCAACCGCCAAACGCCTGGGCTACAACCCCACCTTCGTGGGCTCCAGCGCCGCCTACACCGACCTGATCCACAAGCTGGGCGGCCCCGCGATGAACGGCTTCTACGCCGCCATGACGGTGCAGCACCCCTACCTCGACTCGGCCTCGCAACCTCTGCGCTTCTGGGCCAACAAGTACCAGACCAAGTTCAATGAGGACCCCACCGTGTTCTCGGTCTACGGCTACGGTTCCATCGACGCCTTCATCCGCGCCGCGACCAAGGCGGGGCCCAACCTGACCACCGACAGCTTCATCAAGGCCATGGACACGATGAAGATTCCGCCCGACATCTTCGGCAGCGCGGAAATGACCTTCAGCCCGACCAAGCGCCTGGGCAGCAACGCCTCGCGCCTGTCGCAGATCCAGGACGGCCGCTGGAAAGTGATCTCCGAGTACATGTCGCCCAAGGACTGACGCACGAAGGATTGAGAGGGGCAAGACGGCCTGCCGCCATAGGGTCCGACAGACCGCCTTGCTTTTGCGCGACCGTCAGCACCTCGTGTGCTGACGGTTTTTTTTGCCTGGCGACCGCCCGCGCTACCACGCGCACAGCAGATGCGCCCGGTGCACCGCCTGCGTGCCATTGGCCGCTCGCAGCTTGCGGCGCGCGTTGTCCGAATGCATGCGGAAGGTGCGCTCCGAGCAGTCGAGCCGCAGGCTGGCCTCGGCACCGGTCAGGCCCGAAGCCAGCGCCTGCAGGGCCTCGCGTTCGCGCGCGCTGAGCGGACATATCTCACGCTGCACGGTCTCGCGCCATGTCGGCCAGGCACGCAGCACCTCCAGCGCCGCGCCATCGCGTCGGCTATCGGTGACACAGGCACTGGTGCTGCAGAGCAGGAAGTCGTAGCTCGCCGTGGCCGCCACCGGCACACGCACGACGAGCGCATGCCGGTACCCCAGGTCCTGCAGAAAACCCTGCCAGGGCGGTGGCGCGGACAAGGCATCGACCGACGTCACCAGTTCACCGCCGGGCATCGCGCTTCTCAAGACCTCGTGCGCGTGGTGGAACAGCGGCGCGGAAGTGGCCACCGCCAGCACGCGCTGCACCGGCCCCTCGCAGGCGGACAGCACGTCCGGGCGGGCCATCGCCAGCGCCGAATAACCGTGGCAGCGCACACGCCCGAGCAGGGACCGGGCAACGCCATCCAGGCAGCCGGCAGGCGGCATGCGCCCGGGTGCGGCCTGGTCCAGCAGCCGGTGGATGCGGGCGGTCACGTTCGGCGGGCGAATCAGCGCCAGACAGGCCGGCGTCAGCCGCCATACCTCGTTTTGCTGGTTGCTCGGATAGGCCACGGTGCGGCCCGTGGGCTCGAACCAGCCGCTGCGCTGGCCGACCTCCTCCACGATGGTCTCCGGATCGTCGAAGGTGAGCGCGACGATCTCATGGAACAGGTCCACAGCCAGGCCATGCCCCTCGGGCAACGGCTCGCTCACAGGCATCCACACCTGGCCTCCGGGTCGCTCCAGCCAGACATGCAGGCCAGCATGGTCCTGGCGGGCCACGAGGGTGAATTCCCGTTCGTCCAGAACGAAAGGCCGCGCGGCCCTGCCCGCGGCGACACTCATTCCCCGGCCACCGCCAGCGTCAAGGGCGCAGGCACCGTCAAAGCCATCCCGTCGGCTGAGAGATCGAACACCGCGGCGAACACCTCCGGCTCCGTGGCCGCCAACGCCTGCAGGGGCGACAGCCTCGGCGGCAAGCCGTCGAACACCGCCGCCAACTCCACATTGGGCAGGGCCCTGCATTCGCGCACCCCTTGCACGGTACCGGGCGCGACACCCATTTCATGCAGGCAGTCCGCGAGATCCCGCAGACTCTGCACCGTCTCGATCTGCACCCAGATCCACTGGCCTTCGGCGGACACTCCCAGAACGCCCAGGGGATCCCCCACCACCACATGCGCCACCAGCCCCATCGTGGAGAGGCGTCCCGTCAATGCGGCGGCGATTTCCGGGCGGGACAGCAGTTGCTCCGAGCACGCGGACAAACCCTCCGCCAACCGCCGGCCCCGGATCTCCAGCGCCCGCAGGCTCTGCTCATGCAGCATGCCGACGAGGTGCTCCACAAGGCACGGGGTGTTCTTGCTCAGGAAGGCGTCGATCGCACCCTCGTTGACAGCACGAATGGCCAGGGCCGCATCGGCCACGCCTGTAAGCAGCACCCGGCGCAACACGAAAGCATGGCAGTGGCGCGCGCAAACGGACACACCCGACTCCGCAGGCATGGCGTGATCCGACACCAGCACACCCGGAATTCGGTCGCTCCCTGTCCAGGCCAGGTAGTCCAGAGCGCAGCGCAGGGCGCCACGGCTCCCTCCATCCACAACGGCCCCCAGCAGCCGCTGCTCCTCGGCCAAGTCCTCATCCAGACGGGACAGCCGGGCATCGAGCTCCGCCGGGTGCGTGAAAAGGGACACAGGAAATCGCTCGGGGATGAGCAACGACAGCGTGTCCAGGAAACGCTCGTCATCGTCCAGGAACACCACTGCGGTGGTGGTCTTCAGCAAGGGCAATCGCATGCTCCGTCCTCGGTTCCGGGTGGGTGACACGGCGCGGAAAGACATCCGCAGCCACCTGGCACGGGAACGCCCCGGAGGGTTCCGGATCACCCGGAACGGAGGCATCTCCCTGCATGTGGCGATGGATTCTCTTCACGTCCATTGGTCGCGACGTCGCCATTCCCCACTTGCCTCTCGATAGGAACAAAACATGAATAAACATCAACGAAAAGATGTTCAAGGGGCATAGATGCGGCACGAGGAGCCGATCAGCGTGGGTGCGCCGACCCTACCCACCCGGACAGGTAGACCCGATAAACCCCCGGGGGTTGAATGAACTTCCGTTCGCCAGGAGTCCGAGATGTCCCAGCCCAGCACCCTCCCCGCCCACGCCGAATCACGTACGGCCGTCGAGTTGCTTCACATGCTGCGTGTGCGTCAGGCCATGTTGGCCTTGCTCGGAGAACATGGTCTTCGTCAAGACATGGAGATACGGCAACGCATATGCCAGGCACAGGACCTGGATGGCCTGTGGCACCTGAGGCAGGATCTTGCGCAAATACTGTGCCTCCTGCAGGGAGAGGTGAGAGCCATGCAGGCCGTGCTCAATCTGACACCGCTCTTCACCGGCACGCCCCCGGTCGACCTCAAGCACAAGCGCGCTCATGAGAATCAAGGGCTTCGAGTTTCATGGTCCTCCCTATTGAAGCGCCTGGCCCGCAGCCTCGTGCCGACTGCACACAAAAAGCGTCGTCTCTCAGCGACGCCTCGCGCAGCATTCTGAGAACGCGAGAAAGTCAGCAGCCCATCGCCGCCCCAGGTTGGGCGAAGACTTCGAAGAACTCCGCCATCCCCTTTTGGGCATGACCCTGAAAAACAGTGGCGGTTGAGGTATTTCAACCCGCTGGCTGCAGCCGTCAGAAAATCTGGTCTGCAATCCCATTGGCACGATGCCTTGCCCATGTCGCTCCCCATTCACCCATCCCCGCCCACCGCCGCGCTGCTGGCCGACGTGCTGCTGACGCTGCATGTGGGCATCGTCGTGTTCGTGGTGGGGCTGCTGCCGCTGGTGCTGGCTGGCGGCGTGTTGGGCTGGCAGTGGGTGCGTCGTTTCGGCCTGCGTGCGACACATCTGGGGTTGATGGTCTTCATCGCCGTGCAGGCCTGGCTGGGCCAGTTGTGTCCGCTGACGGTGTGGGAACAGGACCTGCGCCGCATCGCCGGCCAGGCGGCCTATGGCGAGAGTTTCATCGCGCACTGGCTTTCGCGCCTGCTGTACTGGCAGGCGCCCTGGTGGGTGTTCGTCGTGGCCTACACGGTGTTCGCGCTTCTGGTCGCGCTGGCCTGGTGGTGGGTGCGCCCCACCTCGCGCGGTGTTGGGCGCAGGACGGCTCAGGACACGATGTAGGCCCCGGCCCCGGTGCACAGCAGCTTGCCGTCCGCCGCGCGGAACTCCATGCGCGTGTTCGCCACGCGCGAGCCCAGGCGCAGCACTTCGGCGGTCAGGTCGAAATGCGTGCCCACGCAGGGCCGCAGGTAGTCGATGCGCAGGTCGATGGTGCCGAGCTTGCTGAAGCGCTGCAGGCGCTGCTGCGGGGGTTCGTCCATATGGCGGCCACCGATGGCGGCCACGCAGGCCAGGCCGCCCATGGCATCGAGCGCGGCGCTGACCACGCCGCCATGCACACGGTTGTGCAGGAAGTGGCCGATCAGTTCGGGCTTCATGGTGATGCGGCCGGTGACGCGGTCGGGCTTGATGCCAAGCACCTGCAGGCCGAGCACGCGGTTGAAGACGATCTTGTCCTCGAAGATGTCGCGCAGGCCATCGGCGAACTCGGGTTCGAATTCGACGGGATGCGGGGGGTGGGCGTTGGTCTTGCTCATAGGTTCCATTGTCTCGCGGCGAGCTCTTTCATGATTTCCTCGGCGCCACCGCCAATGGTCATGACCTTGACCTCGCGGTACAGGCGTTCGCTGACGGTGCCGCGCATATAGCCCATGCCGCCCAGGGTCTGCACCGCCGCGTCGGCGCAGAACTGCATGGTCTGGGTGGCGTGGTTCTTGAGCAGGCAGACCTGGGCCACCCAGTCGGCTCCGCCGTCGCCGGCGTCCGCGCGGTCAGCCAGTGCGTCCAGCCAGGCCTGGGTCGAGGCGATGCGCATGCGCATGTCCATCAACCGGTGGCGGATCACCTGCCTCTCGATCAGCGGCGCACCGAAGGTCTGGCGCTGGCGGGCCCAGGCCAGGGCTTCGTCTTGGCAGGCCTCGGCGAAACCCAACGCCATCGCGGCCAGGGCCAGTCGTTCGCCGTTGAAGTTGGCCATGACCATGCGGAACCCCGCACCTTCGGCACCGAGCAGGTAACGCACCGGGACGCGCACCGCGTCGAAACGCAGGTGGGCGGTGTCGGAGCAGAGCCAGCCCATCTTGCGCAGCGGACTGCGCGAGATGCCGGGGAGATCGCAGGGCACGACGATCATGCCGATGCCACCGGCGCCCTGGTTGGCTGGATCGGTGCGCACCGCCAAGGTGATCCAGTCGCAGCGCATGCCGGAGGTGATGAACACCTTCTCGCCGTCGATCACGCAGTGCGACCCATCGTCCGCCAGCCGCGCGGTGGTGCGCAGCGCGGCCACGTCGGAGCCGCCGCCGGGTTCGGTGATGCCCAGTGCCGCGATGCGTTCGCCGCGCAGCACGGGGGGAATCACCTCGGCCTGCAGTTCGGGGCTGCCATGCGCGAGCACCGGCGGCAGGCCGATGTTGTGGGTGAAGAGGCTGGCCATCACGCCGCCGCTGCCGCCGTGCCGGGCCAGCGTCTGCGACATGGCGTTGCGCGCGCGCCAGGTCGCGGGCGTGCCTCCCAGGTGCTCGGGGTAGCCCAGGCCCAGCAGGCCGAGCGCGGCGGCCTGCAAGTGCAGCTCGCGCGGAAAGGCGCCGGCCTCGTCCCACGCATCGACGTGCGGGGCGATGGCCTGCGTGGCGAAGCGCCGCACCGTGTCGACGAGCGCGGCGCGGTCCTCGGCGGTGAAGTGCGTGGCGCACAGCGTGTTCATGGCGCGAACGTCACCAGCAACTGCCCTGGCACCACCTGCTGGCCGGAGGCGACCGAGACACCTTCCACGCGCAGATCGCGCGGCGCGGCCAGGGTGTGTTCGAGCTTCATGGACTCGATGACGAGCAACGGCTCGCCTTTGGCGAGGGCCGCACCGGCTTGTGCATGCACGGCGATCAGGCGGCCGTTGAACGGGGCGCGCAGTTCGCGCGCGGCCGCGCCGCCACCGGCCCCTTCGCGCGCGGCCAGGCTGAGGTCGCGCAGTTCCAGCGTATGGGCGCCCGCCTGCACCTGCCAGCGCCCGGCGCCCAGTGGCACCGCGGCCACGGGCCAGGCGACGCCGTCCACCCACACGCGGCCGGGCGACACCTCTGCCCGCCACTCGCGTCCCGCCAAGACCACTTGCAGGCTTGCGGCACCGGTTTCGCGCAACACGGGTTCGAGCAAGGCCTCGCCGTGTTGCCAGCGCAGCCCGCGCGCGAACGGGCACGGCAGCGCCAGCGCGGGCGGCCGTTCGTGGAAGGTCGCCGCCAGCACGGCGGCCAGTACGGCGTCGGCCGGTGGGCTCAGGGCCGCGCGCACGGCCTCGCCCTGTTCGGCCAGGAAGGGAATGCGCGCTTCGCCGGCACGGAATACCGGATGGCGCAGGCAGGCGGCGAGAAAGGCCCGGTTGGTGGGCAGGCCCAGCAGCCGTGTGCCATCGAGCGCACACGCCAGACGGTCCGCCGCTTCGGTGCGCGTGGGTGCATGCGCGATGAGCTTGCCCAGCATGGCGTCGTAGTGAGGCGTCACCACGGTCCCGGCCTCCAGCGCATGGTCGAAGCGCAGGCCCGGGACGGGCGGTGGTGCGTCGAACCGGAGCACGCGGCCGGTGTGCGGCGTGTGGTGCTCGTCTTCGGCGCACAGGCGCACCTCGATGGCATGGCCCTGCAGGCGCACCTGGTCCTGCGTCAGCGGCAGCGGCTCGCCGCGCGCCACGCGCAGTTGCCATTCCACGAGATCCAGGCCGGTGAGCGCTTCCGTGACGGGGTGTTCCACCTGCAGGCGGGTGTTCATCTCCATCAGGAAGAAGGCCGGGTGGGTGAGGGCTTCGACAGGCTCAGCCCGAACGGGGGGGGTGGTCTCACCCCCATCCCAACCGAGTCCACCATCCGGGCCGAGCCCACCACCGTTCGGGCTGAGTCCACCACCGTTCGGGCTGAGCCTGTCGAAGCCCTCGCCCTCCCGTTCGACCTCGTCCAACAGAAACTCCACCGTCCCCGCCCCCACATAGCCCGCCGCCTGGGCCAGTGCCACCGCGCACCGGCCCAAGGCCTCTCGCAGCGCGGGCGAGACCACCGGACTGGGCGCTTCTTCGATGATCTTCTGGTGCCGGCGCTGCACCGAGCAATCGCGTTCACCGAGGTGGATGCAGTGGCCATGCGCGTCGGCAAACACCTGCACCTCCACATGCCGGGGCCGCAGCAGGGCGCGTTCGATCAGCAGGTCGGCATTCGCAAAGCCCGCCCGCGCCTCAGAACGCGCACTCTGCAAGGCAGCGGGCAATTGCGACGCCTCGGTCACCAGGCGCATGCCGCGGCCGCCGCCACCGGCCACGGCCTTGACCATGAGGGGAAAGCCCATGCGCCGGGCTTCGGCGACAAAGGTCTCGTCGCGCTGGTCGGTGCCAAAGTAGCCCGGCAGGCAGGGCACGCCCTGCGCCTGCGCCAGTGCCTTGGCCGCCGATTTGCTGCCCAGCGCGCGGATGGCGGCGGGTGGAGGACCGACCCAGGTCAGGCCGGCGTCGATCACGGCCTGGGCAAAATCCGCGTCCTCGCTGAGAAAGCCGTAACCGGGGTGCAACGCGTCCGCCCCGGTGGCGCGCGCGGCAGCCAGCAGGCGGTCCACGCGCAGGTAACTGTCGGCCGAGGCCGCGCCGCCGAGCGCGAACGCGACAGTGGCCTCGCGCACGTGCAGCGCGCCGGCATCGGGCTCGGAAAAGACGGCCACGGTCTCGATGCCCATGGCATGGGCGGTGCGGATGACGCGACGGGCGATCTCGCCGCGGTTGGCGATCAGGAGGCGCTTCATGTCTTGCCGCCCCCATCCGATCCGGCACCGGCCCGCGCGGGCTCCTGTGCCCACGGCGCGGGGTGCTTCTTCGCGAACGCCGACAGGCCGGCCGCCGCTTCCGGGCCGCGCAGGGCCGTGGCGAAGGCAATGGCGGCCTCATCGCGCAGGTCGGGCACGCGAACGCGCAGCCGCTGCAGCAGGCGCTTGGTGCTGGCCACCGCCGCGGGCGCAGCGCGGCGCAGCGCCTGCACGCGGGCACGCACGCTGGCGTCCAGCGCCGCCTCGTCCACCAGTTCGTCCACCAGCCCCACGGCCAGCGCTTCTTCGGCCCGCAGCACGCGCCCCTGCAGCAGGCACTGGCGTGCGGCGGCATCGCCCAGCCGCTGCCACACGAAGGGGGCGATCTGCGCCGGCGGCAGGCCCAACGTGACTTCGGGCGTGCCCAGGGTGGCGCGCCGGGTGGCGATCACATGGTCGGCGCAGCACACCAGGCCGAATCCGCCGCCCATCGCGGCACCGTCCACCACGCACAGCAGCAGTTGCGGCAGCTCGCACAGGGCATGGAGCAAGTCGCCATAGCCCCGGTTCAGTGCCACCAGCGGGTCTTCCTCGCCCGGCGCCAGCGCCTGGCCAATGGCGCTGGCAAAACCGCCCAGGCTGCCACCGGCGCTGAAGGCGCCGCCCGCGCCATCGAGCACGATGAAGCGCAGCGACGGATCCCGCTGCGCGCGCAGCGCGGCTTCGTACAGGCCCAGCACCATGGTGTCGGACAGCGCGTTGCGCGAAGCCGGGTCGTTGAGCGTCCAGCGCTCGGTATCGCCCTGACGGTCGACGAGAAAGGGGTCCACGCTCATCGCCCCGGCCTCTTGGCGATGCCCATGATCTTGGTGAGGATGCCCAGCATGACTTCGTCCGCACCACCGCCGATGGAGGCCAGCCGCCCGTCGCGGTACATGCGCGAGACCTTGTTCTCCAGTGTGAAGCCCATGCCGCCCCAGAACTGCAGGCAGGTGTCGGGCACGGTCCGGTTCAGGCGGCCGGCCTTGAGCTTGGCCATGGTGGCCCACTCGGTCACGTCCTCGCCGGCCACATAGTGTTCACAAGCCTGGTAGGTCAACGCGCGCAGCGACTCGACCTCGGTCTTGAGCTCGGCCAGCTTGAACTGCACCCACTGCTGGTCGGCCAGGGCGGCGCCAAAGAGCTTGCGCTCCTGCGCCCACTCCACCGTCCACTCGATGCAGTTGGAGAGGCTTTGCAACGTGCTCGCCGCGCACCACAGGCGCTCCTCCTGGAACTGCTGCATCTGGTAGATGAAGCCCGCGCCTTCCTGGCCGATGCGGTAGCGTTGGGGCACGCGCACTTCGTCGAAGTAGATCAGCCCGGTATCGCTGCTGTGCATGCCAATCTTGCGGATCTTCTGCGCCACCTCGATGCCCTTGACCAACCGCCCGTTCTCCCGCATGGGCACCATCACCAGGCTCTTGTTCTTGTGTGCCGGGCCATCGCTGGTGTTGACGAGCATGCACATCCAGTCGGCCTGCAGGCTGTTGGTGATCCACATCTTCTGGCCGGAGATCACGTAGTCGTCACCGTCCTTGCGCGCCACGCTCTGGATGCCGGCCACGTCGCTGCCCGCGCCGGGCTCGGACACGCCGATGCAGCCGACCGCCTCGCCACGGATGGCCGGCGCGAGGAACTGCGCCTTGAGCTCTTCCGAGCCGAAGCGCGCCAGCGCGGGCGTGGCCATGTCGGTCTGCACGCCGATGGCCATGGGCACGCCACCACAGTGGATGTGCCCCAGCGTCTCGGCCATGGCCACGCTGTAGCTGTAGTCCAGGCCGGCACCCCCATGGGCCTCCGGCTTGGTCAGGCCCAGCAGGCCCAGGTCGCCCAGGCCTTTGAACACCTCGTGCGCGGGAAAGATCTCGGCAGCCTCCCAGGCATCTACATGCGGGTTGATCTGCTCGTCGATGAAGCGCTTGAGCGTCTTCTGGATTTCACGGTGTTCGTGGGTGAACTGCATCTGCTGTCTCCTTTGCCATCCATCTTCCGCTTGGTCCGAGCCGGGCCGGTCCGGACAGGGTTCTGTTCCACCTACATGCGCGCCACGCCGAACTGCATGCGCCGGGGTTCGCGCGCGGCCGCCTCGGCACAGGTGTCCAGGCAGAAGGCCAGCACGGCACGAGTGTCGCGCGGGTCGATCACGCCGTCGTCCAGCACCAGACCACTGGTGTGGAAGACGTCGGCCTGGCTCTCGAACACCTGCACGATGTGGTCGAACTGGGCCTGCATCTGCACCGGGTCGGGTGCAATGCCCTTGCGGGCCATGCCCGCCTCGGCCACGATCTGCATGGTGCGCGCGGCCTGCTCGCCCCCCATCACCGCCGTCCTCGCCTGCGGCCAGCTGAACAGGAAGCGCGGCGCGAAACCGCGTCCGCACATGCCGTAGTTGCCGGCGCCAAAAGAGGCGCCGCACTGGATAGTGATCTGGGGCACCGTGGCGTTGGTGACGGCCTGGATCATCTTGCTGCCGTGCTTGATCATGCCGCCCTGCTCACTGTCCTTGCCCACCATGTAGCCGGTGGTGTTCTGCAGGTAGACGATGGGGTGGCCCAACTGGCACATCCACTGGATGAAGTGCGTGGCCTTGTTCGCGCCGGCCACGTCGATGGGTCCGTTGTTGCTGATGAGCCCCACCGCGTGCCCGCCAATGCGGGCCTGCACGCACAGCGTGGCCGCGCCGTAGAGCGGCTTGAACGCCAGCAGCCGGGAGCCGTCCGCGATACGGGCCATGACCTCGTGCATGTCCACCGGCTCGCGGTGGTGCGTGGGCATGAGGGCAAGCAGGTCATCGGGATCGCAGGCGGGGCCGGACGCCCCCCCGGCCTGTGGGGCTGGAGAAGCTTCGACAGGCCCCGTGCGAGCGGTTTCCCGCACGGAGGCCACCACCTGGCGCGCGATGCCCAGCGCCTCGCGGTCGTCCTGCGCCAGGTACTCGCCCAGGCCAGACACGGTGGTGTGCATCTCCGCACCGCCCAGTTCTTCTTCGGTCGCCACCTCGCCTGTCGCCGCCATCAGCAGCGGCGGCCCGGCCAGGAAGGCGCGCGAGCGGCCGCGCACCATGACGACCACGTCCGACAAGCCCGGCATGTACGCACCGCCCGCCGTGCCCGATCCGTGCTGCACGGTGATGACCGGGATGCCGGCGGCCGAGAGCCGCGCCAGGTTGCGGAACAGGGAGCCCCCGTGCACAAAGCCTTCGACCTTGTACTTGGTGAGGTTGGCGCCCGCGCTTTCCACCAGGTGCACGAAGGGCAGGCGGTTCTCCAGCGCGATCTCCTGCACCCGAAGGATCTTCTCCAGGCCACGTGGCTGGATCGCACCGGCCTCGATGCCCGAGTCGCTGGCCACCACCATGCAGCGCACCCCGGCGACGAAGCCCATGCCGGCCACGATGCCGCCGCCAGGCACGGACGTGCCAGGGTCCCGGGTGTCCTGCAGAAAGCCCGCCAGGGTGCACAGCGGCACATAGGGCGCACCCGGATCCAGCAGCAGCGCCACGCGTTCGCGCGGCAGCAACTGGCCACGCTTGTCGAACACCGGCTTCGACTTCGCCGAGGCCTGGGCGGCGCGGTCTTCGAGCGCGCGCAGTTCCGCCACGCGCGCCAGCATGGCCTCGCGGCGTTGCAGCGCTTGCGTGCTTTGCGGATTGAAGCTGGAGTCAAACCCGTTCACTTGTCGGTCTCCGGGGTGAGGCGTTCGAACGGGCCTGGCGGAGGGGCCAAGGCATGAAGCGGTGGCGGGTTTGCCAACACCTGGGCCAGGGCTTCGACAAGCTCAGCCCGAACGGGAGAGAGCTCAGCCCGAACGGGAGAGAGCTCAGCCCGAACGGGAGAGAGCTCAGCCCAAACGGGAGGGGGCGCAACTCGAACGGAAGGGGGTTCAGCCCGTACGGGAAAGGGCCTGACTCGATCGGATGTCGCTTCATTCCTGGAACACCTTGGGCGTGACGTAGCGGTGAAAACCATCGAACGGCTTCACGGCGTCGCGCGTCTGCGCGGCCTGCGGCGCGGCCACCTGGCCCCAGCCCAGGCGCACCTGCGGGCGCGCGCCGTCGACGCGCAGCACGCTGCCGCTGATGAAGCTCGCCGCGGGGCTGAGCAGGAAGACGATGGCGGCCGAGGTTTCCGCTTCGTTGCCGAAGCGGCCCGCCGGGACCGTCTCGCGCATCTCGCGCAGCATGGGTCCGGCTTCGGGGGGATAGTGGTCCATGCCGCTGGAGGCGATGTAGCCCGGCGCGACGGCGTTGACCCGGACGCCGCTGCGCGCCCATTCCAGCGCAGCGGTTTCGGTGAAGCTCACCATGCCGGCGCGTGCGGCGCCGCTGTGGCCCATGCCCGGCATGGAGCCCCAGATGTCGGCCACGATGTTGACGATGGCGCCGCCGCTGGCCTGCATGCCCTGCACGTAGCACTCTCGTGCCATCAGGAAACCGCCGGTCAGGTTGGTGTCCACCACGGCCTGCCAGCCCTTGGCGCTGATGTTCTCCAGTGGCGTGATGTACTGGCCGCCGGCGTTGTTGACCAGGGCGTCGATGCGCCCGTGCGCGCCCATGATGGCGGTGACCACGGTGCGCACGGCGTCCTCCTGCCGGATGTCGCAGGCGTGGAAGCTGGCGCGGCCACCATCGGCCACGATCTCCCCGGCGACGTCCTGCAGCTTGGCCAGGTTGCGCCCGACCAGCACGACATGGGCGCCCAGGCTGGCAAGTTCATGGGCGGTGCAGCGGCCAATGCCAGAGCCCCCGCCGGTGACCACCACCACACGGCCGGCAAAGCTGCCGGGTGCAAACACAGAGCGGTAGGCAGAAGGTGCGCTCATGGGCCGATGTCCTTCAGAAACAGCTTCAGCGCGGCGCCGGCCAGTTCGTCCAGGGAAGCGCGCGCGCGCGCCTTGGCGCTGCGGCCCGAGGGCGGCATGTACCACTGCGCCGACCAGTTGAGGGCGCCGAAGATCATGAGCCGCGCCAGCACCGGGTCGGCGGCGAGACTGCCCTGCGCGTGCAGCGCCTCCAGCACCGGAACCCAGGCGGCCTCGTACTCGTCCTTGAGGCGGTTGACCTCGCCGCGCTGCAGGGCGCTGATGGCGCGCCACTCGTACAGCATCACGGGAATGAAGTCGCTGTCGGGCCCGAGCAGCACGTCGAAGTGGTTGCGCACCAGCACCTGCAGGCGCTCCCGCGCCGAGGCATCTGCCGGCAACGCCCCCAGCGCGCGGTTCTGGCGCTGCAGCGCGCCTTGCATGCCTTCGAGCATCACGGCCGCCAGCAGCGCCTCCTTGCTCTCGAAATGGTAGAAGGGCGAACCCGAATGCATGCCCACGGCGGCGGCGATGCCGCGTGTGGTGGTGGCGGCAAAGCCTTGCTGGCGGAACAGGCGCGCGGCCCCGGCGATGAGCGCGCGGCGGCGGTTGCCATCATCGCGTTCGTCCAGGGTCTTGCGTGGCCGCCCGCGCGCGCGGCGCGGGGTGTTGGCGGGCGTGGAATCGACGGCTTGCACGGACATGCGCCGCACGATAGCAGCGCGCCCGAATTTAAGCAATCAAACGCTTGGCGAAAATATCCGGCACTGTCCCCTGCGCGTCTGGCGCCTCGTGCAGCAGGCGCTCGAGGATCTCGGGGATTTCCAGCAGCGCGCGGTTGTCGATGCGCCGCACGCTGGCGCGAAAGCCGTCCAGGTCGGCCAGCAGTTCGGCCACCGCGCGCTCGATGGTGCGCAGGCTGCGGTGCACCACGCCGAGGTGGTTCTCGCGCACCCACTGGGCGTTGTAGCGCTCCTGGGGCATGGTCCAGGCGTTGTCGGTCACGATCACCGGCAGGCCCTGGCGCACGGCCTCGCTCAGGCTGCCCGGGCCGGGTTTGCCGATGAAGAAATCGGCCAGCCGCATGCAGTGCGCCACCTCGCTGCTGAACCCCAGCACCAGGCGCGGAGCCCGCACCGGCAGCGCCTGCAGGCGCGCCGCCAGGGGCTTGTTGTGGCCACAGATCAGGATGAGCTGGGTGCCGCCTCCCAGCCGGCGCGCAATGCCTTCCATGGCCCGCGAGCCATGACCGCCGAACATCACGATGCCGGTGGGCCGCGTCGGATCCAGACCCAGGCTGCGCAGCGCCTGATCGCGGTCCAGCGGAGGCTGGCGGTAGAACTCGGGCCGGATGATCATGCCGGAGGTGGCGTGCACACGGGCCGGCGCATGGCCCATGGCCAGCGCCTGGGCCACCGCGCGCGGCGTGCCGCAGATGAGGTGCTGCGGCTGCTCGCGCTCGATCCAGAACCGGGGCGGCACGTCGGCCAGATCGGTGAGCACGGTGGCATACGGCACGCCAGGCAGTGCCGAGGCCAGGCTCTGGTAAAGCGCCCGGTTGAAATTGGGCACCAGGGAGACCACCAGGTCCGGTTCGGTGCGCAGCCAGTGCTGGCGCAGCCGGCGCACCAGGGCCGGGTGCGCCACGCGGATCAGGGTCTGCAGCACGCGCAGTTCCTGCGCCATGCCCAGGGTCCAGCCGCGCGCCAGGCGCTGGTTGTACCAGTCCTCGGGCGCGCGCCCGGTCACGCGGCGAAAGCGGCCCTGCGGGTCCAGCACCTCAAACAGGTTCACCAGCCGCACCAGCCAGGGGCGGCCCTGCTCGCGCAGGACGGCCTGCAGGGCGAGGGCGGAGGCGCGGTGGCCGCCGCCAGCGTTGAAATAGATCAGATCGACGGTCTTCATCGGCTGGGGCTGATGCGCCGGCCGACCAACGACCGCCGCGTGCCCCGAGTGAAGCCGCCGTCCGTGTCAGGACCGTGTCAAGGCGCCACCGCCCGTCAGGCGACGCGGAACACCGCCACCGCGCTGGCCAGCAGGCGAGCCTGCTCCTGCAGGCTGAGCGCCGCGGCCGAGGTCTGCTCCACCAGCGCCGCGTTCTGCTGAGTCATCTGGTCCAGTTGCGCGACCGCCGAGTTGATCTGCCCGACACCGGTGGCCTGCTCTGCGCTGGACGCCATGATCTCGCTCACGATGCCACTCACCCGCTGCGCGTTGTCCACCACGCCGGTGATGGTGCCGCCGGCCTCCTGGACCAGCCGGGTGCCGTCGGCGACCTGGGCGTGCGCACCTTCGATGAGTTGCTTGATTTCCCGTGCGGCCTGCGCGCTGCGCTGAGCCAGGTTGCGCACCTCGCCCGCCACCACCGCGAAGCCCCGGCCCTGCTCGCCCGCGCGCGCCGCCTCCACCGCCGCGTTGAGCGCCAGGATGTTGGTCTGGAAGGCGATGCCGTCGATCACGCCAATGATCTCGCCGATGCGCTGGCTGCCACGCTGGATCTCTCCCATGGTCCGCACCACCTGGCCCACCACCTCTCCACCATGGCGGGCCACCTCGGCGGACTCGCCAGCCAGGTGGCTGGCCTGGCGGGCCGAGTCGCTGGACTGCTGCACGGTGGACGTCACCTGCTCCATGCTCGCGGCGGTCCGCTGCAGGTTGGACGCCGTCTGTTCGGTTCGGGCCGAGAGGTCCTGGGCACCGCGCGCCACCTCGCTGCTGGCGGTGGCGATCTGGTCAGAGGCCTGGCGCACCGAACCCAGCACCTCGCGCAACCGGGCCGCCATGCGGTCCAGGGAGCGCAGCACGCGCTGCGGTTCGCTGTCGCCCTGGGCCTGCAGGTGCAGGGTCATGTCGCCCTGGGCCATCTGCTCCACCGCGCGCAGCGCGTGCTGGCTGCTGTGGACCAGGCCGCGCGTGACCACCAGGCCCAGCCAGACCAGCAGCACCAGGGCGCCCAGGCCCAGGGCCGCCACCCAGACCATGGCGCCGCGCGTGCCCGCGAGCAGTTTCTCGTGGTCCTGCTGTGCGGCGGCGGCCTCGTATCTGAGCAGCGCATCGACAGCCCCCTCCAAGCGAACCAGCAGCGGCCGGCAGAGCTCGATGATCATGTCAGCCGCCTGCTGGCGGTTGCCGCCGGCCGCCACGTCGGTGATGCGCAACGCCACCGGACCGTATTCGGCCTCGGCGGCCACCACCGCGTCCACCAGGGCGCGTTCGCGCGCATCGGCGCTCTCGGTCAGCGACTGCAGCTCTTTCACTGCCGCCTGGGTCGCGGCATGGGCCTGCTGGATGTGGGCCAGCTCCTGCTCGCGCGCGGCCGGATCGCTGGCCAGCGTGAGGTTGCGTGCCGCGACGGCCCGTGCGCTCACGGCCTTGATCAGGTCATTGCCCACGCGCTGACGGGGCATGTTCACGTCGTTGCCCGCGCTCGCGATGCTCGCGCTGCGGACCAGGCCCCAGGCGCCGACGCTGGCGACCGAGACCAGGAAGAAGGCCGCCACGGCCAGCAGGACCGTGAGCTGGCGGCGAATGGGCGTCTGGGACAAACGGTACATGGGGAACCTCCCTGTGCTGTTCGCCCGGTTATCGGCCACCCGCATGGCGGCTTGAGCCCACCGCTTCGCCAACGTGGAAAAGTTGGCACTCATCTTGCATGTGTTCTTGTATCCAAGATGGAATGCATTGATATGGTGCAAGACACACAACCCTCCTCAGAGACCCGGTCCGGCGCAGCCACATGGGCGCCGCAGGCCTGGATCCACCATCCCGCCGAGCCCTTGCCCGGGGCGTCGGCCGGGTCGCTGGCCGGCCTGCGCTTCGCGGTGAAGGACAACATCGACGTGGCGGGCTGGCCCACCACGGCGGCCTGCCCCGCCTTTGCCTACACGCCCGGGGCGCACGCCAGCGTGGTGCGCCGCCTGCTCGATGCTGGTGCGACGCTCACCGGCAAGACCAACCTGGACCAGTTCGCCTGCGGCCTGAGCGGCACGCGCTCACCGTACGGCGCGGTGCCGAATGCGATCCATCCGCTGTACGTATCGGGCGGCTCCAGTTCAGGCTCGGCCTATGTGGTGGCCACGGGCCAGGTGGACTTTGCCCTCGGCACCGACACCGCCGGCTCGGGCCGGGTGCCGGCCGGCTTGAACAACATCGTGGGCCTCAAGCCCTCGCGCGGGCTGCTGAGCGCGCGCGGCGTGGTGCCTGCGGCGCAGGCCGTCGACTGCGTGTCCATCTTCGCGCCCACGGTCGCGCTGGCGGCCCGCGTCCTGGCCGCCGCCATCGCCCACGATCCGCAAGATCCGTACTCGCGCACGCTGCCCATGGCCCGCCAGCCCCTGCGCGCGCGCTTTCGCTTCGGCCTGCCGGCCGAGCCTGAATTCTTCGGTGACGAGGCCGCACGCGCCGCCTTCAGCGACGCCCTTCTGCGCCTGCAGGACCTGGGCGGCGAGGCGGTGCCCCTGGACTTTTCGCCCCTGGCCGCCTGCGCCGACATGCTGTATGGCAGCGCGCTGGTGGCGCAGCGCCACGAAGCCATCCGCACCTTCTTCGACGCGCACGAGGACGACGTGATCGAGCCGGTGCGCAGCATCATCGCCAGCGGGCGCGACTACAGCGCCAGTGATCTGGTGCACGCGCAGACCCGCCTGGCCGCGCTCGCGCAGGAGGCGCAGGCGCTGTGGCACGGCATCGACCTGCTGGTGGTGCCGACCGCGCCCACGCACCACACCATCGCGGCCATGCAGGCCGATCCCGTGGTGCTGAACCGCCAGCTCGGCGCGTACACCAACTTCGTCAACCTGCTGGACTATGCGGCGCTGTCGGTGCCCGCCAGCATGCGCGCCGACGGCCTGCCCTTCGGCATCACGCTCATCGGGCGCTGCGGATCGGACTGGCAACTGGCCGAACTGGGGCAGCGCTTCCACCATGCCACCGGGCTCACCCTCGGCGCCACCGGCCAGCCGCTGCCGGCACCGCAGAACATTCCCGGGCTCGAAGGCAGCGCCGCACCCACGGTGCGGGTCGCGGTGGTGGGTGCGCACCTCTCGGGCATGCCGCTCAACGGCCAGCTCACCGAACGCGGCGCCACGCTCGTGGCCCGCACCCACACGGCGCCGCAGTACCGGCTGTATGCGCTGCCACGGACCACGCCACCCAAGCCGGGCCTGCTGCGCGTGGCGCCCGGCGTCGGTGCGCGCATCGAGGTCGAGGTCTGGGACATGCCGTTGGCCCACTACGGCAGCTTCGTCGCCCTGGTGCCCGGCCCGCTGTCCATCGGCACGCTGCAACTGGCCGACGGCAGCAGCGTGCAGGGCTTCCTGTGCGAGCCCCTGGCGCTGGAGGGCGCCACCGACATCACCCACCACGGCGGCTGGCGCGCCTACGTGAACGACGCCATGGCTCTGCCCTGACCCCGCTTCCCCACCCTTCGTCTTCAACCTGCAGGAGTTCCCCATGACCCATCACCTCCAAGCCCTTTCGCTTCCCACCGTCGATGCGCGCCGCCGCCGCGTGCTGCAGGCCGGTGCTGCTGGCGCCGCGCTCGGCCTGCTGGGCGCCCCCGGCGTGCTGCGCGCGCAAGGCAGCCCCAAGATCCGCGTCGGCTACTGGCCCATCGCCGCCGGCCTGCCGTTCTATTCGGCGGTGGAACTGGGCTACTTCAAGGAGGCCGGCCTGGACGTGGAGCCCTTGAAGTTCGCCGGCGCGCAACAGGTGATGGAGGCCGTACTCTCCGGCCGCGCCGACGCCACCGCCAACGGCACCGGCTCGGCCAACATCGCCATCGGCGAACTGGCCCAGCCCGGCACCTTCAAGATCTTCTGCTCCAACCCCAGCAACGCGAAGAACGTGCTGGACGAAGTCATCGTGCCGGTGGCCAGCCCGGCCAAGGTGATGGCCGACCTCAAGGGCAAGCGCATCGCTTCCGGCCCCGGCATCCAGAACGTGACCTTGGCCAAGACCGTGCTGGAGCGCGGCGGCGCCACCGGCGCCACGGTGGTGGAGCTGCCGATCGGTCAGCACGTGGCCGCGCTCGCGGCCGGCCAGGTCGATGGCGCCTACACGCTGGAGCCCACGGGCACCATCGGCCGCATGAACGGCACCACCAAGGTGCTGGAAGCCGGTGTGATCGCGCGCTACGTGCTGGGCGACCCGATGGCGCCCTGGTTCGGCGGTTCGGCCGCACTGTCTTCGGACTTCATCAAGAAGAACCCGGAGGCGGCGAAGAAATTCATCGCCGCCTACGCCAAGGGCGTCACCTACGTGCGCACCAAGGCCACCGAGGCACGCCAGTACCTCAAGGGCTACACCGCCATCGAAGGCGCGCTGACCGGCGAGGTTCCCCTGGCCGCCTACACCCTCTACAACGAGTTCACGCCGGCCGACGTGGCGCACTTCCAGAAGTTCTTCGACCTGTTCTCGGAGAAGGGCATCTTCAGTTCGCGCCTGGTGGTCGACACCATGCTCTACAAGGGCTGAGCGGCATGAGCGCCAACCCGTCCGGCAGCGCCGGCAAACCCTGGGCACCACCCGCCTCGGTGGACGCCGGCACCGCGCCCCGCAAGAAGGACTGGGGCAAAGCCCTGCCCTTCGTGGGCCCCGCGGTGCTGTTCATCATCTGGGACCTCGCGGTGCGCACCGGCTTCATCAAGGCCATCCTGCTGCCACCGCCGCTGGACGCGCTGGGCGCGCTGCTCGGCGGCCTGGCCGGTGGCCCGCTGCTGGCCGACTTCGCTGTCACCGTCTGGCGCACCGTGCAGGCCTTCCTGATCGCCGCCATCGTCGGCATGCCGCTGGGCGTGCTGCTCGGCAGCAACGAGAAGGCCTACCGCAGCGTGGAGTTCCTGATCGACTTTTTCCGCTCCACACCCTCGTCGGCGCTGATCCCGCTGTTCCTCATGATCTTCGGCGTCTCCGACATCAACAAGGTCGCCATCGCTGCGTTCGGCGCGCTGCTGATCGTGGTGTTCAACAGCGCCTACGGCGTGATCAACGCGCGCAAGCAGCGCGTGATGGCCGCCAAGGTGATGGGCGCCACGCGCTGGCAGGTGTTCAAGGACGTGCTGGTGTGGGAGAGCCTGCAGCCCAGCTTCGTCGGCCTGCGATCGGCCGTGTCCATGGCGCTGGTGATCGTCATCGTGGCCGAGATGTTCATCGGTGCCGACAGCGGCCTGGGCAACCGGATCATCAACTCGCAGCAGGTCATGAACGTGAAGGACATGTACGCGTCCATCCTCGCCGCCGGTGCGCTGGGCTACGCGCTCAACGTGCTGTTCCTCGTCATCGAAAGAAAGATCGTCCACTGGAGCGGAAGATGAACGCTGTTCTGAATGCCACGTCCTTCGACGCCGACGTGCCCGCCCCGGCGTTCCAGCCCGGGCCGGCCGGCACGCACATCACCATCCGGGGCTTGACCAAGCACTTCGCGGGCTGGCCGCTGTACGAGAACTTCGACCTGGACATTCCCAAGCACAAGATCGTCTCCGTGTTCGGCCCCAATGGCTGCGGCAAGAGCACGCTGATCAACATGATCGCGGGCCTGATCCCGATCGACAGCGGCGAGATCCTGTTCGACGGCAAGAGCCTGAAGGACACCAAGATCGGCTACGTGTTCCAGAACTACCGCGAAGCGATGTTCCCGTGGATGCGCACCATCGACAACATCGCCTACCCGCTCAAGCTGGAAGGCCGCAGCAAAGCCGAGGTGGACCGCCGCATGGCCGAACTGGTGGCCTCGTTCGATGTCAAGTTCGACCTCAACCGCTACCCCTACGAACTCTCGGGCGGGCAGCAGCAGACGGCGTCCATCATGCGCGCGCTCGCGCCCAACCCGGAGGTGCTGTTCCTGGACGAACCCTTCTCCGCGCTGGACTTCGAGATGACGCTGTTCATCCGCGAGAAGCTGCAGGAGGTGTTCATGCAGACCGGCACCACCATGATGCTGGTCTCCCACGACCTCGAAGAAGCCGTCTACCTCGCCGACCAGGTGCTGCTGCTGACCAAGCGGCCCACCAAGGTGGCCGAGATCCTGCCCTACGAAGACGCGCGCCCGCGCACCGTGGCCACGCTGTCCGAACCCAGCTTCATCGCGGCCAAGAAGCGCAGCCTGGAGATCTTCCAGCGCGAGGTGCGGCGGTGACACACGGCCTGCCACACACCGTTCGGGGTGAATCACGCCCTTTTCCGGGTGAGTCACTTACCTCGCTGGGGGAGCTATGTCCCGTTCGCACTGAGCCTGTCGAAGTGCTCGCGGGGTCTTCGACAGGCTCAGACCGAACGGGAAGTAGGGACTCATGCCGATTGCCACGCTCATGAACGAAACCCAGACCCTGGCCTACGTGCAGGCCGCCGCCGTGGCCGCAGGCCTGCTGCTGGACGCGGCGCAGGCCGCGCGCGTGGCCACGCACCTGCAGCGCACCGCCGCCATGGCCGCGTTGCTCGAAGCCTTTCCTCTGCGCGATGAGGACGAGATCGCCGAGATCTACCGGCCTGCCCCTTTCCGTCAGGAGGAGCGCTGACATGGCCCTGCCGCCCAGCCTCAGCCAGACCGCGCAGGCGGTGCTCAGCGGCCAGCGCAGCGCCACCGAGGTGCTGGCCGCGTGCATCGACCGCATCGAGGCAACCGAGCCGCGCATCAATGCCTTCACCGGAACGCGCTTCGAGGCCGCACGCGAGCAGGCCGCGCGGCTGGATGCACAGCGCGCGCGCGGCGAGCCGCTGGGCCCGCTGGCCGGCGTTCCGTTCGCCGTCAAGAACCTGTTCGACATCGCCGGCGAGGTGACGCTGGCCGGCTCCAAGGTCAACCGCGCCCACCCGCCGGCCACCGCCGACGCGGTCCTGGTGCAGCGGTTGCAGGCCGCTGGCGCGGTGCTGGTGGGCTCGCTCAACATGGACGAGTACGCCTACGGTTTCACCACCGAGAACACGCACTACGGCCCCTGCCACAACCCGCACCGCCTGGGCCATGTGGCCGGCGGCTCGTCGGGCGGTTCGGGCGCGGCGGTGGCCGCCGGCCAGGTGCCGCTCACGCTGGGGTCCGACACCAATGGCTCCATCCGCGTGCCCTCCTCCTTCTGCGGCGTCTGGGGCCTCAAGCCCACCTTTGGCCGGCTCTCGCGCCGGGGCAGCTACCCCTTCGTCTACAGCATCGACCACCTTGGCCCTTTCGCCGACGACCCGACCGGCCTGGCCCTGGCCTACGACGCGCTGCAAGGCCCGGACCCATTGGACCCAGGCTGCCTGGCCACCACCGTGCAGCCCGTCACCCGCGCCCTGGGGCTGGGCATGCAGGGCCTGCGCGTGGGCGTGCTGGGAGGCTGGTTCGAGGACTTCGCCAGTGCCCCCGCGCGGCTGGCGGTGGCCCAGGCTGCGGCGGCCCTGGGCGCCAGAGGCACCGCGCTCTGGCCCGATGCGGCCGAGGCCCGCGCGGCGGCCTTCATCACCACCGCCAGTGAGGGCGGCGCCCTGCACCTGCAGCGCCTGCGCACGCAGGCGGCGGATTTTGAACCGCTCTCGGTGGACCGCTTCATCGCGGGCGCGCTGCAGCCGGCTGCGTGGTATGTGCGCGCCCAGCGTTTCCGCCGCGTCTACCGCGACAAGGTGAATGCCCTGTTCCGCGACTGGGACGTGCTGATCGCGCCGGCCACGCCGGTGGCGGCACCCGCCATCGGCACCGAGTGGATCGACATCAACGGCCAGCGTTTTCCCTGCCGCCCTTCCATCGGCCTGCTCACGCAACCGATTTCCTTTGCCGGTTGCCCCGTGGTCGCCGCGCCGCTGTGGCCGCAGGGAATGGACGGCCTGCCGATCGGCGTACAGCTGATCGCCGCGCCCTGGCGCGAGGACCTCGCGCTGCGCGCAGGCTGGGCGCTGGAGCGCGCGGGCGTCTCGCATGTGAAGGAGGTGAACCTGTGATGGAGATCAACCTGCCCACCGTGCTGGCCGAGGTGACGGCGGCGTTCGAGCGCTATGAGCGGGCACTTGTCGCCAACGACGTCGCCGTGCTCGACGAACTGTTCTGGGACAGCCCCCACACCCTGCGCTACGGCGCCACCGAGAACCTGTACGGCTACCGCGAGATCCAGGCCTTCCGCGCCGCGCGGCCTTCGGCCGGCCTGGCGCGCACGCTGGGCCGCACGGTCATCACCACCTATGGACGCGATTTCGCCACCGCCAACACCGAGTTCCACCGCGCCGGCAGCGAGCGCACCGGCCGGCAGAGCCAGACCTGGGCGCGCATGCCCGAAGGCTGGCGCGTCGTCTCGGCGCACGTGAGCTGGCTGTCCTGACCCGCCGATCACCACCTGTCCCGCACTCCCACCCCACCCTGTCCTGGAGCTTTCACCATGAACTTCCCACTGCCCAACCGCCGCGACTCCCTCAAGACCCTGGCCGCCCTTGGCGCGGCCGCCAGCAGCCCATTCGCCTTCGCCCAGGCCAAGCCCATCACGGTGGGTGTGATCTACGTTGGCCCGCGCGACGACTACGGCTACAACCAGGCCCACGCCGAGGCTGCAGCACAGCTCAAGAAGATGGCCGGCGTGAAGGTCGTGGAAGAAGAAAACGTGCCCGAGACCGCGGCCGTCCAGCGCAGCATGACCGGCATGATCGCGCAGGACGGCGCCTCGCTGGTGTTCCCGACTTCGTTCGGCTACTTCGACCCGCACATGCTGGCGGTCGCGGCCAAGTACCCGGACGCGCGCTTCGCCCACTGCGGCGGCATGTGGACCGAGGGCAAGCACCCCAAGAACACCGCCAGCTTCTTCGGCTACATCGACGAGTGCCAGTACCTCAACGGCGTGATCGCCGGCCACATGAGCAAGAGCGGCAAGCTCGGCTTCATCGCGGCCAAGCCGATCCCGCAGGTGCTGCGCAACATCAACGCTTTCACCATGGGCGCGCGCTCGGTCAAGCCCGGCATCACCACCAGCGTGATCTTCACGGGCGACTGGTCCATGCCGGTCAAGGAAGCCGAGGCCACCAACAGCCTGGCCGACCAGGGCGTGGACGTGTTCACCATGCACGTGGACGGCCCCAAGGTCATCGTCGAGACCGCCGCCAAGCGCGGCAAGATGGTCTGCGGCTACCACGCCAGCCAGGCCAAGCTCGCACCGCAGGCCTACCTGACCGGCGCCGAATGGAACTGGCTCACCGCCTACACCGCCTTCCTGGAAGCCGCGCGCAGCGGCAAGCCCCACCCCAACTTCGTGCGCGGCGGCCTCAAGGAGGGCTTCGTGAAGCCCTCGGCCTACGGCCCGGCGGTGACCGACGCGGCGAAGAAGCAGGCCGACGGCGTCAAGGCGCAGATGCTGGCCGGCAGCTTCGACATCTTCAAGGGCCCGCTCAAGGACAACAAGGGCGGCACGGTCATCGCGGCCGGCAAGGTGTTCAAGCAGACAGACCTGGAACTGGAGAAGATGAACTACCTGGTGGAAGGCGTGCAAGGCAGCGTGTGATGCCCACCGTTTCGCCAGCTCCCGTTCGGTGTGGGCAAAAAACTCCCGTTCGGCCTGAGCCTGTCGAAGGCCTCGCACGCTCCGCGTGGGGGTGGGCTTCGACAAGCTCAGCCCGAACGGAGGGGGTGGCTCATCCCGTGCGAACCAAGCACAGCACGCCCGAGCAACCCAAGTACAGCACCCCTGTGCGACCCAAGCCCAGCGCTCCCGCGCGTCCGAGACCCAGACTCCCCGTTCGGCCTGAGCCTGTCGAAGGCCTCGCACACTCCGGGTGGGGGTGGGCTTCGACAAGCTCAGCCCGAACGGAGGGGGTGGCTCATTCCGTGCGAACCAAGCACAGCACTCCCGTGCAACACAAGCACAGCGCTCCCGAGCAACCCAAGTACAGCACCCCTGTGCGACCCAAGCCCAGCGCTCCCGTGCGTCCGAGACCCAGACTCCCCGTTCGGCCTGAGCCTGTCGAAGGCCTCGCGCAATGCGGGCGCGGGTGGGTTTCGATGGGCCCCACCCGAACGGAGATGGGGCTGGCCAGCAGGTTCAACTCGACATAGCCATGCGCAACATCCTTCTCCCCATGGGCGCCATCCTCGCGGCCTTGCTGCTGTTCGGGCTCTTCGTCTCGTTCGCGGGCGTGAATCCGGTGGAGGTGTGGGTGCTGCTGTTCAAGGGTGCCTTCGGTGACGCCTTCTCCTGGCAGAACACCCTGCAGCGCGCCGCCCCACTGATGCTGACCGCGCTGTGCGTGGCGATTCCGGCGCGCGCCGGGCTGACCGTGATCGGCGGCGAAGGCGCGCTGGTGCTGGGCGGCCTGGCCTGCGCGGCACTGGCGCACGCGGTGCGGCTGCCGGAGAACGCGTTCGGCACGGTGTTGGTGGGTGTGGCGGGTGCGCTGGCGGGGGCGCTGTGGATCGCGCTGGCCGGCTGGCTGCGCCAGTACCGTGGCATCAACGAGACCATCAGCAGCCTGCTGCTGGCCTACGTGGCCATCGGCCTGTTCAAGCACATCGTGGAGGGCCCGCTGCGCGACCCCGCCAGCCTGAACAAACCGTCCACGCCGGCACTGCCCGATGCGCTGCTGATCGGTGGCATGGCCGGCACCGACGTGCACTGGGGCCTGGTGGTGGGCGTGGTGGCCTGCCTGGCGGCCGGGCTGTGGCTGCGCTTCACGCCCTCGGGCTTCGCGGTGCGCGTGGTCGGCGGCAACCCGCGCGCGGCTCAGCTCGTGGGCCTGCCGGCCACGCGGCTGGTGCTGCTGGCCTGCGCGCTGGGCGGCGCGGCCGCTGGCCTGGCGGGCGCGATCGAGGTGGCCGCCGTGCACACCAGCGCGAACGCGGCGCTCATCGCCGGCTACGGCTACGCGGGCATCCTGGTCTCCTTCATCGCACGGCACCACCCGCTGGCGGTGATTCCGGTGGCCATCCTGTTCGGCGGTTTCGGTGCCGCGGGCAGCCTGCTGCAGCGCCGGCTGGGTCTGCCGGACGCTTCGGTGCTGCTGCTGCAGGGCATCGCCTTCGTGCTGATCCTGGCCAGCGAGACCTTGCGCGAGCGCGACTGGCGGTCCTTCTTCGCTCGCTTTGCCCGCTTCGGCCCATCCGAGCCGGTCCCCCTGGTCATGCCCGCGCCCGAGCGCGCGGGCGAGGAGAAACAAGCATGACCACCGATGCCTGGATCGTCTTCTTCGCCGGCATCGTCGGTGGCGCGCTGCGCGTGGGTGTGCCTTTCCTGTTCGTGAGCCTGGGCGAATGCCTCACCGAAAAGGCCGGCCGCATCAACCTCGGACTGGAAGGCGTTCTGGTGCTCTCGGCCATGACGGCCTTCGGCGCCTCCTACCTCAGCGGCTCACCCTGGATCGGCGTGCTGGCGGGTGCGCTCAGCGGTGCGCTGCTGGCGCTGCTGCACGGCGTGTTGTGCTCCCTGCCACGCGTGAACGACATTGCCACCGGCATCGCGCTGATGCTGCTGGGCATGGGGCTGGCGTTCTACCTTGGCAAACCGCTGATCCAGCCGCAGGCGCCGCAACTGCCCGCGATCCCGCTGGGTTTCTGGAGCGACTCGCCCGCGGTGCGCTCGGCGCTGCAGATCAATGCCATGCTGCCGATCGGCCTGGCACTGGCCGGCCTGATGGCCTGGGCCTTCTCGAACACGCGCGCCGGGCTGCTGGTGCGCATGGCGGGCGATTCGGCCAACGCCACGCGCGCGCTGGGCTACTCGGTCTCGGGCATCCGCATCGCGGCCACGGCCGGCGGCGGCCTCATCGCGGGCCTGGGCGGCGCCTCGCTCACGCTGTTCTACCCGGGGAGCTGGAACGAAGGCATCTCCAGCGGCCAGGGCCTGATCGCCGTCGCCCTGGTGATCTTCGCGCGCTGGAGCCCGCTGCGCTGCACGGGCGCGGCGCTGCTGTTCGGCGGCGCGGGCGCGATCGGCCCGGCCCTGCAGTCGGTCGGCATCGGATGGGGTTACCACCTCTTCAACATCGTGCCCTACGTGCTCACGCTGCTGATCCTGGTGATCACCTGCCGGCCGGGCGTGATCGTGCCGGGCAGCCCCACGGAACTCTCTTCAAATAGATGAAGACACACCCCCCTGCGCCTACATGACCAAGGACTGACATGGAACGCTTCATCGACGCTCACCCTTACGCCTGGCCTTACAACGGCGACCTGCGCCCGGAGAACACGGCACTGATCGTGATCGACATGCAGACCGACTTCTGCGGCGTGGGTGGCTATGTGGACAAGATGGGTTACGACATCTCGCTCACGCGCGCGCCCATCGCGCCGCTCAAGACGCTGATGGCGGCCATGCGGGCCGCCGGCTATCCCATCATCCACACCCGGGAAGGCCATCGGCCCGACCTGTCGGACCTGCCGGCCAACAAGCGCTGGCGGTCGCGGCAGATCGGCACCGGCGGCGTGGGCATCGGCGACGACGGTCCGTGTGGCCGCATCCTGGTGCGCGGCGAGCCGGGCTGGGAAATCATTCCCGAACTGGCACCCTGGCCTGGCGAGGTCGTCATCGACAAGCCTGGCAAGGGCTCGTTCTACGCCACCGACCTGGAGCTGCTGCTGCGCACGCGCGGCATACAGAACCTCATGCTCACCGGCATCACCACCGACGTGTGCGTGCACACCACGATGCGCGACGCGAACGACCGGGGCTTCGAGTGCCTGCTGCTGTCGGACTGCACCGCCGCCACCGACCGCGGCAACCACGAGGCGGCGCTGAAGATGATCACCATGCAGGGCGGTGTGTTCGGTGCGCACGCCGCCTCACCGGCGGTTCTGGAGGCCCTGGCATGAGCGATGACAACCCCATCGGCGGCCTGCCGCCGGCCTCCGGCGCGCTGGCGCTGGACACGTACGACATGAGCATGCGCTTCGGCAGCTTCACGGCGCTGGACCGCGTGAGCCTGAAGGTCGCGCCAGGCACGGTGCATGCGCTGCTGGGCGAGAACGGTGCCGGCAAGAGCACGCTGGTCAAGTGCGTGGCGGGCTTCCAGCGGCCCAGCGCGGGCAGCATCCTGATCGACGGGCGCGAGCAGAGCATCCCCAACCCGGTGGTGGCGCGCGGCCTGGGCATTGGCATGGTCTACCAGCACTTCACGCTGGCGCCGGGCATGACGGTGGCCGAGAACCTGTTGCTGGCCGGCGGCAAGGCGCCCGCCCTGATCGACTGGAAACGCCAGCGCGCCGAGCTGGCGGCTTTCCTGGAGACCACGCCGTTCCGCCTGGACCTGGACGCGCGGCCCCAGGCGCTGGCCGCGGGCGAGAAACAGAAGCTCGAACTGCTCAAGCAGCTCTACCTGAAGCCGCGCCTGCTGATCCTGGACGAGCCGACCTCGGTGCTCACGCCGCAGGAAGCCGACGAGGTGTTGGGCCATGTGCGGCAGTTCGCGCGCAGCGGGCTGTGCACGGTGCTCATCATCACGCACAAGTTCCGCGAGGTCATGACCTACGCCGACGACGTGACCGTGCTGCGCCGGGGCCGGGCGGTGCACCACTGCCACGTGGCCGACACCAGCCCGGCGCTGCTGGCCCAGGCGATGGTGGGCGCGTCGGACACCACGGCTGAGCCACGTGCCACGCCGGCGGCGCCCATGGCCGCTGCCGGCGTGGCGCCAGGCGCGGTGGCGCTGGACGTGAAGGGTCTGGATGTGATGGGCGACCGGGGCACGCTGGCGGTGCGCGGGCTCAGCCTGAAGGTGGCCGCCGGTGAAATCCTGGGCGTGGCCGGCGTCTCCGGCAACGGCCAGCGTGAGCTGGTCGAGGCGCTGGTGGGCCAGCGCCCGCGCGCGGCCGGCCAGGTGCATGTCCAGGGTCAGCCCTATGCGGCGCGGCGCGAGGAGAACCACCGCCTCCAGGTGCGCAGCCTGCCCGAGGAACCGCTGCGCAACGCCTGCGTGGGCGAGCTGTCGGTGGCGCAGAACATGGCGCTGCGCGACTTCGACCGCGCCCCGCTGTGCGTGGGCGGTCTGCTGCGCTTTGGCCGCTGGCGCAACCGGGCGCGCGAGTGGATCGCCGCCTACGGCATCAAGACCCAGGGCGAGGATGCGCCCATTCGCAGCCTCTCCGGCGGCAACGTGCAGCGCGCGGTGCTGGCGCGCGAATTGCATGGCCAGATTCATGTGCTGATCGCGGCCAACCCGGTGTTCGGCCTGGACTTCGCGGCGGTGGCCGACATCCACGGCCGCCTGCGCGGCGTGCGGGAGGCCGGCGGCGCGGTGCTGCTGATCAGCGAGGACCTGGACGAACTGCTGGAACTGGCCGACCGCATCGTGGTGATGAGCGAAGGTCGCGCCGTCTTTGAAACCCCGGCCGCCCAGGCCGAACGCCACGTACTCGGCGCCCACATGGGCGGCGGACACCACTGAACATGCACATCGACGCCCAACCTTTCCCGTACAGCTTTGACGTGGCCCGCACCGCGCTGGTCATCATTGACATGCAGCGCGACTTCATCGAACCCGGCGGCTTCGGCGAGACGCTGGGCAACGACGTGGCACTGCTGGAGGCCATCGTGCCGGCCTGCAAGGCCGTGCTGTCGGCCTGGCGCCGCGCGGGCGGCCTGGTGGTGCACACACGCGAAGCGCACGCACCGGACCTCTCCGACTGTCCGCCAGCCAAGCGCCTGCGCGGCAACCCGACGCTGCGCATCGGCGATGCCGGGCCCATGGGCCGCATCCTGGTGACGGGGGAGCCGGGCAACCAGATCATCCCGGCACTGGCGCCCGTGGACGGTGAGATCGTGCTGGACAAGCCGGGCAAAGGGGCTTTTCATGCCACGCCCCTGCACGCACTGCTCCAGGGCGCTGGCATCACCCACCTGCTGTTCATGGGCGTGACCACCGAGGTCTGCGTGCAGACCAGCATGCGCGAGGCCAACGACCGGGGCTACGACTGCCTGCTGCTGGAAGACTGTACCGAGAGCTATTTCCCCCATTTCAAGGCCGCCGCGCTGGAGATGATCCGTGCGCAGGGTGCCATCGTCGGCTGGACCGCGCCGAGCGCGCCACTGCTGGCGGCGCTGCAGGCCTGATGCCACCGACGACGATGCGATAGAGTTTCCCCGTGCACAAGACGTCCCCCCGCCGACCTGCCAGCAGCGAAACGCTGGCCACCGCCCACCGCTCTCGCGCCAACGAGGTGTACGAGCAACTCAAGCGCGACATCGCCGACTTCCGGCTGGTGCCCGGCGACCGCTTCACCGAACACGAGCTCTGCGCGCGGCTGGAGGTCTCGCGCACGCCGGTGCGCCAGGCCCTGTTCCGCCTGCAGCAGGAGGGCCTGGTCGAGGTGATGTTCCGCAGCGGCTGGCGCGTGCTGCCGTTCGACTTCGACAAGTTCGACCAGCTCTACGACCTGCGCATGGTGCTGGAGACCACGGCTGTGCAGCGCCTGTGCCAGCAGGACGTGGGCACGGCGGAAACGCTGCTGCAGGAACTCAAGGACCGCTGGCTGGTTCCGGTGGCCGAGCGCAGCAACGACCCCACCCAGGTGGCGGCCTGGGACGAGGCCTTTCACGAGACGCTGGTGCGCGCGGCCGGCAACGCGGAGCTGGCGCGCGTGCACCACGAGGTCACCGAGCGCATCCGCATCATCCGCCGGCTGGACTTCCTCAAGCAGATGCGCATCGACGCCACCTACGAAGAACACGCCAAGATCCTGCGCGCCATCCTCGCGCGCAAGGCCGACCGCGCCGACCTGCTGCTGCGCTCGCACATCCAGGCCAGCCAGGTCGAGGTGCGCAAGATCACGCTGCACCAGGTCTACCTGGCGCAACAGGTGGCGCCGCCGGCCTGAGTGGAGCCCCCTCAGACCGGACCCGCCACGGTGAGCGTGCGAAAACCGAGGTGGTGCATGCATTCCCGCAGGATCAGCACGTAGGCGGTGAACGCGCCCCCCACCGGCAGGCTGGACGAGGCCGCCGGGCGCCCCAGCGAGATGGCCGCGAGCTCGTTGAAGGCACGCTCCACATCGTCGATCGGCAGCGTCTGCGCGCCCTCTCCGTTGCCCAGGCCGGCCCAGGCCAGCAGCGCGTGCGCCTCGCGGTCCGCGCTGTGCAGGTCGGCACCCGCGGGCAACCGGCGAAGCAGCGGCATCACCTGGTCCTCGACGTCGGCGATCGCGCTCTCCAGTGCCGGCGCCGAAGGCGGGTCCTGCCGCCACGGCATGGCCCCCGGCCGCAGCGTGCCGATGGCCAGCACGAACGGCGCCTCACCGGGCAACGACAGGCGCGTCTCGCGCTCGCCAATGTGCAGGAGGACGGTCACGCCATCCTCAGGCGGTCTCCAGCGCGGCCACCGGCTCCAGCGCGATGGCCTCGCCAAAGACGTAGGACTCCATGGACAGCACGCCATGCACGACGCCGCCCGGCAGCACCGTGGCCGGCAGCGCGGCGGGCGCGGCACCCAGGGCCACCAGCAACGGCAGGAAGTGCTCGGCGGTGGGGTGGGCGCGCTGCGCATGGGGCGCACGCTCCAGCGTGTGCACCAGACGCGCCACGTCGCCTGTCTGCACGGCTTCGCGCACCCATTCGGTAAAGGCCACGGCATAACCCGCTTCGCCGGCGTGGTGCTCGCGGAACTCGTAGAGGTTGTGCGTGAGGCTGCCCGAGCCAACGATGAGCACGCCTTCGGCCGCCAGCGGCGCGAGCGCGCGGCCGAAGTCGAACGCGGCCTGCGCCTGCAGACGCGCCGGCAGGGACACCTGGAAGGCTGGCACGTCGGCCTGCGGGAACAGGTGCATCAGCGGCACCCAGGCGCCATGGTCCAGGCCGCGCTGCGCATCGGCACGCGCGTTCCAGCCTTCGGCCTGCAACAGGGCCAGGGCACGCCCGGCCAGCGCCGGCTCGCCGGGCGCGGGGTAGGCCAGGTCGTAGAGCGCGGGCGCGAAGCCCCCAAAGTCGTGGATGGTGGCCGGCCGGGGCGAGGTGGCCACGGCCGCCTGGTGCGTCATCCAGTGCGGCGAGACCACCAGCACCGCGCGCGGGCGCGGCAGGGCCCGCCCCAGCGCCCCGAGTTGGGCGCCGGCCAGGCCGGGCTCCAGCGCGTAGCTGGGTGCGCCGTGGGAAACAAAGAGGCTGGGCAGCGTGTTCATGGTCGAGGTCCTTTCAGCACACCGCCGCAGAGGGAACAGCCCACCCCGCACGGTGCATGGAGGCACTGTATATGTCCCGATATCAAAGATAAACTCCGATATTCTTCATGAACTGTTCCAAAAATCAGAACAAATGGACCGTTTCCAGGAAATGAGCGTGTTCTCCGCGGTGGTCGATGCCGGCAGCTTCGTCGGCGCGGCCGATGCGCTGGCGCTCTCCCGCCCGGTGGTCTCGCGCCTGGTGGCCGATCTGGAGACGCGCCTGGGCGTGAGGCTGCTGCACCGGACGACGCGCCGCCTCTCGCTGACCGCCGAGGGCGAGGTGTTCCACGCGCGCTGCAAGGAACTGCTGGCCGGCGTGGCCGAGGCCGAAGCCGAGATCACCTCGCGCAGCGGCGAGGCCACCGGGTTGCTCAAGGTGAGTGCACCCGTGAGTTTCGGCCTGCTGCGCCTGGCGCCTCTGTGGCCGGGCTTCCTGGCCCGCCATCCGCGTGTGAAGCTCGACGTGGTGCTCTCCGACCGCATGGTCGACCTGGTGGAGGAAGGCTTCGACCTCGCGGTGCGCATCGCGCGCCTGCCGGCGTCCTCCCTGGTGAGCCGGCAGTTGGCCACCACGCGCATGGTGGTCTGTGCCTCGCCCGCCTACCTGCGCCGCCACGGCCGGCCGCGCGAGCCGGCCGACCTGGCGCGGCACAGTGTGGTGGCCTACAGCCTGCTCTCCATGGGCGACACCTGGTCTTTCGAAGGGCCAGGGGGACCGGCCTCGGTGAAGGTGGAGCCACGCCTGCGCACCAACAGCGGCGACACCTGCCGCGCGGCGGCGCTGCGCCACGCGGGTGTGATCATGCAGCCCGCCTTTCTGGTGGAGGACGATCTGCGCGCGGGCACGCTGGTGGCGCTGCTGCCGGACTACCGCTGTCCCGAACTGGGCATCCACGCGGTGTACCCGAGCCGCAAGCATGTGTCACCCAAGGTCCGCCTGCTGATCGACCATCTGGAGCGTTCCCTGCGCCAGCCGGTGAACTGACACGGCCCTGCCGGGTCCATCTGTCAGAATTTCCCGATGCCCCCTGTGATGCCCATTTCGCTCATTGCCCGCGTCCTGCTGTTCCTGGTGCTCGCCGCCGGGGTCTACTTCTTCCGCGGTTTCGTCGTCCCGGTACTGGCCGCGCTCATCGTGGGCTTTGCGAGCTGGCCGCTCTACCAGCGTCTGGTGGCGCGCTGCAATGGCAGCACCACGCTGGCCGCCAGCCTGGCCCTGGTGGTGGTGATGGGGGTCCTCGTGGTGCCGCTCATACTGGCCTTGCACTACGCGCTGCAGGAAGCCTCCATCCTGGTGAACTGGTTGCTCGACGCCAACCGCCACGGCGCCCCGGTGCCGCCCTGGATCGAGGCGCTGCCGCTGGTGGGCGCGCAACTGGCGGTCTACTGGCGCGACCACCTGGGCGAACCCGGCGCACTGGGCGAGTGGATACAGATCCTCAGCGGACAGCACATCGGCAACATCTACCGCTGGGTCCTGGCCGCCACCGGCAACGTCTTCAACCTCGCCCTGACCGGGCTGTTCATCCTCATCACGCTGTTCTTCGTCTACAAGGACGGCAGCCGCATCGCGGGGCAGATCGACGTCGTCGGCGAGCGCGTGCTGCACCAGCGCTGGCAGCGCTTCTCGCGCGTGGTGCCGGCCACCGTGAGCGCCACCGTGATCGGCATGGGCCTGATCGCGGTGGGCGAAGGCGTGGTGCTGGGCGTGGCCTACTGGGTCGCAGGGGTGCCCTCGCCCGTGCTGCTGGGCGTGGTCACCGGGTTCATGGCGCTGATCCCAGGCGGCGCACCGCTGTCCTTTACCCTGGTGTCGCTCTACCTGGTGGGCTCCGGCCACGCCGCCGCGGGCGTGGCCCTGTTCATCTGGGGTTCGGTAGAACTGTTCATCGTCGACAAGACCCTGCGCCCGCGCCTGGTGGGCGGACCGGTCAAGCTGCCCTTTCTGCCCACCTTCTTCGGCCTGGTCGGTGGCGTCAAGACCATGGGCTTCGTCGGCCTGTTCGTGGGGCCCGTGCTGATGGCCTTGCTGGTGGCCATCTGGCGGGAGTGGCTGCACAGCATCGAAGCCCGGCCGCCCTCCACGACCTGACCCTGTTTTTCCAGGTGCGAATGGGGTGAACAGGCCCTAGATGCCCAACTGCGCGGCCACCGCCCGCGCCTGCGGGCCGATGGAGCGCAGCAGCCCCCCGGGCTGGCGCACATCGAAGCCGACGAAGAACACGCCCGACAGCGCGCCCTCGCCGACCACGCCGGGCGGCATGCCGCGTTCGTCCAGCGGCAGCGGCGTGCGGGGAAACAGTTCGCGCAGCGCGGCCTCGTAGCCGGTGGCCAGCAGCAGGGTGTCGAAGGGGTGTTCGCTGCCATCGACGAAGCGCACGCCACCGGCCGTGAGCGCCTGGATGCCGGGGTAAACCTGTATCTCGCCACGCTGGATGCGCCGCACGGTGCCGACATCGATCACCGGCGTGCGCCCGGATTCGCGCAGTTGCTGCAGCGGTGACTGCGTGGGTGTCTGCAGGCCGTAGCGGCTGAGATCGCCCACCGTGATGTTGCGCAACAGGGTGGCCAGCGCGTCGCCCCAGGCCGTGGGCAACCGGCTCAGCGCGATGCTGGAAAGCTGCGTGGGCCGGCCCAGCACATCCCGGTGCACGATGTTGACCGGGGAGCGCACCGACAGTGCCGTGCGGACGCCTTGCTCCGCCAGGTCCAGCGCGATTTCCGCGCCGGTGTTGCCCATGCCCACCACCAGCACGCGCTGGCCGCGGAACGGCCCCGCGTTGCGGTAGACCCGGCTGTGCAGGATGCGTCCGCCAAAATCTTCCTGCCCTGGCAATGCAGGCATGCGCGGGCGCCGGTTGGCGCCGGTGGCCACCACCACATGGCGCGCCAGGATGCGTGTGCCGTCGGCCAGCCGGGCGGTCCAGCGCGCCGCGGAGCCTGGGGCCGAGGGTTCGATGGCCAGCACCTCACGGCCCAGTTCGGGGCGGATGCCGTGGTGCCGCGCATAGGCCACCAGATAGTCCACCACGCCCTGGCGCGGCACGTAGCGCGGCGCGCTGTCGGGAAACGGCATGCCGGGCAGCGCCGAGTGCGTCTTGACGGTGTGCAGGTGCAGGCGCTCGTAGTGGTGTCGCCAGGACGCGGCGATCTCCAGCGCGCGGTCGATCACGCGGACCTCCAGGCCCAGTGGAACGAGGCTGGCGGCGGTGGCCAGTCCGGCCGGCCCCGCGCCGATGACCAGGACATCCAGGGGAATGAGAGGCTCGGAGGCGGCGTTCATGCGGACCTTGTTTTCAACCAGTGTGGCGGGCGCCTCCCCACGCCACCATGGGGGTTTCACCGAAGGTACGCGACCGGCGATTCAGGTCATGCTGCGCAATGCATTGGCGCGCTCCAGCAGAAACGCCTTCTCGCGTTCATTGCCTGCCAGGCTCGCCGCACGCTCGAACTCGGCCCGGGCCTCCGCATGCCGGCCCAGCCTCTGCAACAGGTCCCCGCGCACGCTGGGCAGCCAGTGGTACTGGCGCAGGGCCTTGTGTTCGCGCAGCGCGTCCACCAGCACCAGGGCAGCGGCCGGTCCCGCATCCATGGACACCGCCACCGCGCGGTTGAGTTCCACCACCGGCGAGGGCATGACGCGGACCAGTTCTCCGTACAAGGCCGCGATGCGAGACCAGTCGGTGTCCTGCGCTCGCAGGGCGCGCGCATGGCAGGCGGCGATGGCGGCCTGCAGGTGGTAGGGGCCGGGCACATCGGTGAGCAGGTTGGCCCGTTCCAGCGCCTCCAGGCCGCGCCGGATGAGCAGCACGTCCCAGCGGCTGCGGTCCTGCTCGGCCAGCAGCACCGGGCGGCCCTGGGCGTTGGTGCGGGCGGCCGTGCGCGAGGCCTGGATTTCCATCAGCGCCAGCAGGCCTTGCACCTCGGGTTCGCGTGGCGCGATGCCCGCCAGCATGCGGCCCAGCCGCAGCGCTTCGTCGCACAGCGCGGGGCGCATCCAGTCGCCGCCGGTGGTTGCGGTATAGCCTTCGTTGAACACCAGGTAGACCACCTCCAGCACCGAGGCCAGGCGCTCGGCCAGGGCGTCACCGCGCGGGACCTCGAAAGGCACGCCGGCGTCGCCCAGCGTGCGCTTGGCGCGCACGATGCGCTGGGCCACCGTGGCTTCGGGCACCAGGTAGGCGCGCGCAATCTCATGGGTGGTGAGGCCGCCCAGCAGCTTGAGCGTGAGCGCCACGCGCGCGTCGGTGGAGAGCACCGGATGGCAGGCGGTGAAAATCAGGCGCAGCAGGTCGTCGCCGATGTCGTCCTGGCGGGCCTCGTCGAGCGCGTCGACGAAGTCGGGCACGTGGGTCGCACCCAGTGCCTCCATGTCGGCCGCGATGTCCTCGTGCCGCGCCTGGGCCATGTCCCGGTGGCGGATGTGGTCCAGCGCGCGGCGCTTCGCGGTGGTCATGAGCCAGGCACCGGGGTTGTCGGGCATGCCTTCGGTCGGCCAGTGTTCCAGCGCGGCCACCAGCGCGTCCTGAGCGAGTTCCTCGGCCACGCCGATGTCTCGCACCATGCGGGCCACGGCCGCGGTGACGCTCGCGGATTCAAGGCGCCACACCGTGGCGATGCTGTGGTGGACACTGGAGTGCATGCGCCGGAATCTACCGCGGCGCGCTCACATCTGGGCGGGGGCTGCCGCCATGTCCATCCAGAACACCTCCCACTGATGGCCGTCGAGGTCGGCAAAGCCGTGCTGGTACATGAAGCCGTGGTCCACGGGGGCATTGGGCGTGGTGCCGCCCGCCCCCACCGCCCTGGCCACGACCTCGTCCACCTCGGCCCGGCTGTCGCAGGACAGTGCGATCAGCACCTCGGTGGCCTTCTTCGCGTCCGAGATGGGCAGCTTGGTGAAGCCCTGGAAGAAGGGCTCGATCAACAGCATGGCGTAGAAGTTCGGACCGATCTCCAGGCAGGCCCCTTGCTCATTCGTGAACTGCGGGTTGAACTTCAGGCCCAGGGCCTTGAAGAAAGCCTGCGAGCGGGCCATGTCGTGGATGGGCAGGTTGACGAAGATTTCTCTGAACATGGTGGTTCTCCCGTAGGGGTTCAGGCTGCGCTTTCGCACAGGGACTTGAGCGCGTCGAGCGCACGCGGCCAGGTACTGGCCATCATTTCCTCGTAGCCGCCGAACACATCGGCGGCGACCTTCAGGCGGGTGCCACCGGCCTCGTCGGTGAAGGTGTAGTTCTCGTAGCAGGGAGCCCAGGCGCGCACGGCCTCGCTGGTGGTGTCCTCCCGGCCCTTCTCGATGAGGCCCAGGTGGCGGATGGACACGAACTCGGCGGGCCGGTGCTCGGCGATCTCCGACACCATGCCCTGGCCGTCCGGCCCCAGGAAACGGATCTTCTCGCCCTGCTGCCAGGACCCCTCGTAGCGCGAACCTTCGCAGAAGACGCGCGTCCACCGCTCATAGGTGGGGGACTGCAGCATGACGGCCCACACGCGCTCGCGTGGTGCCTGGATGTGGATCTCGAAATGTTGGGTCTGCATGCCAGGCTCCTGATTCAGTTCTGCCGGTTGCGGGCATCGAGCCGCTTGAAATCCTCCAGCGGCTCGCCAGGAGGGAAATCGTCCAGTTCATAGAGCTGGCGAAGTTCGATCACGGCCTCCTTGCCGCGACCAGCGGGGTTGGGAAAGCGCCGGCTCCACTCCATCGCTTCTTCGCGCGTGCGCACCTGGATCACGGTGTAGCCGGCCACCAGTTCCTTGGCCTCGGCGAACGGGCCGTCGACGATGCGCTTGCTGCCGTCGGCGGCGTAGTGCACGCGCCAGCCCTTGCGGCTGGGCTGCAGGCCCGAGCCGTCCAGCAGCACGCCGGCGCGCGCCAGTTCCTCGTGGTAGCGCACCATCTCGGTCATCAGTTCCTGGTCGTCCGAGGTCGGTCCGGTCTCGGCCTCGAACGCGTCGCAGGATTTGACAAGGATCATGAATCGCATGGGGGTCCTCCGGGTGGTTGTTCAGAAACACATCAAGGCATGGCCTTGGGATGGAGCATGGCGTGGCGGTTGCCTTCGGTGTCGACGAAGGCCACATAGTCACCCACACCGGGAATCGCCATCGGTTCACCCAGCACCCGCCCACCGGCATCGCGCACGCGGGTCATCGCCGCCTGGATGTCTTCCACGCCGATCACCACCGAGGGATGCTGCATGGGCCAGTCGGGCTTGAAGGGGAACATGCCACCGCCGATGGCCCCCGCTGGTGCGCCGGGTTTGGCATCGGTCAGCGCTGTGGTGAGCAGCACGTAGGCGCCCATTTCCTCGCCCAGCAGCTCGCAGCGCCAGCCAAAGGCCTGGGTGTAGAAGCGCGAGGCGCGGTGCGCATCGCGATAGGGCATCTCAAAGTGCACGACCGGATTCATCATGAAAGGCTCCTGGGGTTGCTGGGTGGGCGAAAAAGGGTCAGGCCGGTTCAAAGGCGCGCTCCAGGGCGGCGATGTCCAGCTTGCCCATGGTCCTGAGCGCCTCGGTCACACGCTGGCGGCGCGCCGCGTCCGGGTGCTGCAGCATCGCCATGACCTGCTCCGGCACGATCTGCCAGGACAGGCCATAGCGGTCCTGCAGCCAGCCGCAGCGCTCCTGGTCCGGCACGGCGGACAAGGCCTGCCAGTAGTGGTCCACCTCGGCCTGGGTTCGGCAACGCACCACCAGGGACGTGGCCGGAGAAAAGGCCATGGGCATGCCGCCGTTGAGGGCGGTGTGGGGCTGGCCATCGAGCTCGAAGTCGACCGTGAGCACCGTGCCCTCGGGCAGGTGGTTGCCGGGACCGTAGCGGGTGATGGCGCCGATGCGCGAGTTCGGAAACACCGACACGTAGAAGCGGGCGGCTTCCTCGGCGTGGCGGTCGAACCAGAGGCAGGTCTGAATGCGGCTGGTCATCGTGATCTCCTGTTGATGGGGTTTCAACCGGTACGACGAACCAGGTCGGCGCTTTTCGACAAGGCCCGAAAAAATACAGCGGCGCCAGGGCCTGTTCACCCACTCACACCTGGAAAAACAGTGTGAACAAGCCCTGCGAAACGCATCACTCGTAACAGGGCGCTACCGCCCGAACCTCCACCGTCGCCCATTCCGCGGCGGGGCATTCCCGGGCGATCGCCACCGCCTCTTCCATGCTGTCGCATTTCAGGAGGAAGAAGCCGCCCACCATTTCCTTGGCCTCCGCGAATGGGCCGTCCACCACCTGGGCCTTGGCCCCACCCCCCTGCACGCGCACGGCACGGTCCTGGGACGCCAGAGACTCCACAGCCAGCAGCTTGCCGCGCGCCTGCAGGGATTCCCCAAAGCGCTGCATGCGCGCGTACACCTCGCGCCCTTGCGCCTCCGTGCGCGTGGCGCGCTGGCCGGTGGGTTCGATGATCAGAAGCATGTGGGACATGGGCATTCTTTCGTCTTACGAAGGTTCGACATGCTAACGCTTGACCCGCCGGAGCAAACGCCCACAATGCCTTGCATGAGCACCAGCACCACCTCTTTCGAAGCCTTCCGCCTGCAGGCCCTGATGGAAGGCTACGACGAGGCGCTGGAGCGCGACTGGGCGCCGCTCACCCTGGTGGACATGCACAGCCATCCCTTCGACGCCAAGGCCATCGTCACCCGGGGCGAGATGTGGCTCACCGTGGGCGACCTGACGCGGCAGCTGCGTCCGGGCGACACCTTCGAGATCGAACGCAACGTGCTCCACGCCGAACGCTACGGGACGCAAGGGGCCACCTACTGGGTGGCGCGGCGCGCAGGCGGCTGAGCGGCTGTCCCGCGCTCAGGCCGCCAACGCGGGTTCCAGCCAGACATACAAGCCCATGACCGGCTGGCGCTGGTCTTCGCGCAGCGGTGCCTGCCATTGCTGGCGCACCTGAAAGCCATGGGCCTGGGCGAGATGCGCCACATAGGCGGGGGTGTGGGCGTAGCGCAGGCTGGGCCGCAACTGCAGGCCCGGCTCACCGCTGGCGAGTTCGACCGAGAAGGCCAATGCGCCACCGGGCCGCAGGCATGAGCGAACGGCGGCGAACACCTCGTCGAGCGCACCCACGTAGATGAACACGTCGGCGGCGATCACCAGGTCCACCGGCTCGGCCTGTTCGCGCAGAAAGCCCAGCAGGTCCCCATGCACCACGCGTCGGTAGGCGCCGCCCTGGCGGGCCCGTGCAACCATGGCCTCGGCCAGGTCCACGCCGTCCACGGCATCGGCGCGGTCGCGGATGATCTGTCCGCACAGGCCGGTGCCGCAGCCCAGGTCCAGCACGAGGGGGAAGTGGCGGCCCGATTCGCGCAGGGGCGCCAGCAGGGTGCGGTGGGCCTGGTAGTTGAGCTGTTCGACCAGGTGGGTCTGGAAATCGCCGGCGTATTCGTTGAACAGGCTCTCCACGTAAGCGCGTGGCGGCTGCGGCGGCACACCCTCGTCAATGCCTCCGGCGCCCGATGCACGAACCGAGGCGAGGTAGAAACGGTTGAGATCGGCATCGGCGCCATGCGTCAGTGCCTGCTCGAAACAGCGCGCCGCCTCGTCGAAGCGACCCGCGTCGCGCAGCAGGCCGCCGCGCTGGCTCCAGGCTTCGCCCAGTGTGGGATCGAGCGCCAGCGCCTGGTCCAGCGAAGCCAGCGCCGGCGCTGGCTGTTCCAGGTGCAGTTGGCACAGCGCCAGGGACAGCCAGAGCTGTGGCGTGCCGGCGCCCAGGTGCAGGCCCTCGCGAAGGGCGTCCACCGCCGCCTGCCAATGCCCCAGCGCCTCATGCGAAAGCCCCAGCGCCACCCAGGCGTCTCGGTGCGCCGGGTCCGCCACCGTGGCCGGCGCGAGGTGCGCGACGGCCTCGTCCCACAGACCCATGCGGCACTCGGTCACCCCCAGGTTGGCCAGCACCGAGGGCCGGCCGGGCACCAGCGCGAGGGCTTGCTGGTAGCTGTGGCGCGCCTCGGCCAGGCGCCCCGCTTCAAAGTGCGTGTTGCCGTCGAAGAAATGGCCGCGGGCGCGTTCGAGGGTGTCGGTGTCGGTCATGGCCCCGCACCTTACACCACCGCCCTCACCTGTTCGGCCACCGCGGCCGCGAAGGCCGGGTCGTTGATGTGGAGCGGCAACCGGATCAGCCGATGCGACTCGCTGGCGGCAAAGGCGCCTTCGAGCGTGTCGAACAGCACCGCATCGGCCTCGGGATCGTGAAACGGCTGGCCTGGCGCGTCGATCATCGACAGGCCGCCCTCGGGCAGCAGCAGCCGCACCGGACCGCTGGCCCTATTGAGCTGTTCGGCGATGCGCAGGGCCGAGGCCCGCAACTCCGGCGCGTTGCTGCGCATGAGCGTCACGTTGGCGTTGTGCACATGGAAAGTGCGTCCCTGGTGGCGCGCGGGAATCGTCGACGGTGCGCCCCAGTTGATCATGTCCAGCGCGCCCACCGAGCCGACCCAGGGCAGGCCATGGCGCGCGGCACAGTCCAGCCGGTCCGGCCCGGCATCGCATACGCCACCCGCGAGATGCTGGCCGATCTCGGTGGTGGTCACATCCACCACCGCGCTCAGCATGCCCGCCGCTGCCAGCGCCTCCAGCGTGCGCCCGCCTGCGCCGTTGGCGTGGAACACCTGCGCATCGAAGTCATCGGCCAGCAGTGCGCGAACCGCCTGCACGCACGGCGTCGTGACGCCAAACATGGTGAGGCCAATGGCGGGCTTGTCCTGCGCGCGGTCCGCCGGCACACGGTGCAGCAGCATGCCGGCCAGTGCGTGCGCGGCATTGGCCAGGATGGTGCGCGAGAGACGGTTGAGGCCGGCGATATCGGTCACCGGGTACATCAGCGTCATGTCCACCACGCCGACATAGGCCGACACGTCGCCCGCCGCCATGGTGGAGACCAGCAGCTTGGGCGTGCCAATGGGCAGCAGGCGCATGGCCGGGGCGATCATGGAACTGCCGCCCGAACCGCCCACGCCGAGCATGCCCTGGATCTCGCCGGCCGCCAGGCGCTGGCGAACCAGCGCGGCCAGAGCCTCGCCCATGGCAACCACGGCCTCGCCCCGGTCGGACGGTGTGAACACGGCCGACGCACCACGTGGATGGTGGCTGGCCACGGCCCCGGTTTCGATGTCGGCCGCGCCCGGCGCGCTGCGCGTGCCGATGTCCACCGTGACCACGCGCGCCCCCGCCGCACGCAGCAGCCCCGCGAGGTAGTTCAGCTCCGCGGCCTTGGTGTCGAAGGTGCCCACCACCCAGGCGGTGGGTGGCGTGGCGCTCATGAGCGCCGCTCGTGATGGGCGTTCACGCACTCGAAAAAGGTGCGGAAGGTGCCCGCGACCCGTTCGAGCGCGGCGGCCTCCTCCTCGGGCGGCACGTCGAACTCCGCCCACCACTCGCCGAAGCAGCGGTTGCCTTCGGTGATCGGCAGCAGGTGCATCTCGGCCACGTAGTTCGTCCACGGCGCGTCGATGTGCAGGATCTTGTAGCGGCAGCGGTGTTCGTCGTCGGACAGCGCCAGCAACTGCTCGCGCAGGTAGCCGCCGTCCTCGCGCACGGTGAAGTGGCGCACGCAGCCGATCTGGTCGGCCGGCTTGCCGTCTTCTATGTAGGACTTCTCGAAGAAAGGGTGGTAGTTGCCCAGCGCGCCGAAGTCGCGCAGGTAGGCCCACGCCTGCTCCAGCGTGGCGTTCATCACCGCACTCACGTATACCCTGGCCATGTGTGTCTCCTGTCGTTGGTTTTCAGTCTTCAGAAAGTCAGGTGCTTGTAGCGTTCCACATGCGACTTGATGGCGATCTCGGTGGGCAGGCGCTCCATGCTGCTCGCACCATAGAAGCCGTTGCAATGCGTGCTGTGCTTGAACACGTAGTCCACGTCCTCCGGAGAGGAGATGGGGCCGCCATGCGCGATCACGATCACGTCCTTGCGCACCTTACGCGCTGCCTCCCCCCATTCGTCGATCAGCGCCACCGATTCGGCGAGCGACTTCGCCGACGTCGCGCCGATGGTGCCGCCGGTGGTCACGCCCAGGTGCGGCACCACGAAATCGGCGCCGGCCTCCGTCATGGCCACGGCCTCCTCGGCCGAGAACACGTAGGGCGTGGTCAGCAGATCGATGGCATGGGCCTGCGCGATCATCTCGACCTCCGTCGCGTAGTTGATGCCGGTCTCCTCCAGGCTCTGGCGGAAGGTGCCGTCGATGATGCCCACGGTAGGAAAGTTCTGCACGCCGGAAAACCCCAACTCCTTGAGCTTCTTGAGAAACACGGGCATGACGATGAAGGGGTCGGTGCCGTTCACGCCAGCGATCACCGGCGTCTTCTTCGCCACCGGCAGCACCTCGCCCGCCATCTCCAGCACGATGTCGTTGGCGTTGCCGTAGGCCAGCAGGCCGGCCGACGAGGCACGCCCGGCCATGCGGTAGCGGCCGGAGTTGTAGATGACGATGAGGTCGATGCCGGCGGCCTCCTCGCACTTGGCCGAGATGCCGGTGCCGGCGCCACCGCCGATGATGGGCTGGCGGTTCTTCACCATGGCCTGGAACTTCGCCATGAGGGCTTGGCGTTCAAAACGCGGCATGTATGTCTCCTTGAAATGGAAGGCGGATGTGTATGTACGAGGAAGAGGTCAGGGTCCCGTGCGCGGACGCGTTCGCAGCGCCGCCACGGCACCGGCGATGCCGCTGCGGAAGGACAGCACGCAGACCATGAAGATCACGCCGGTGACCAGGGTGACCCAGCCGCCAAACGCATCGAGGTAGTACTGAAGCCCCACCACCAGCGCGGCACCGATGGCCGGGCCGAAGACGGTGTGCATGCCACCCAGCAGCGCCATGAGCACCACGTCGCCGGAGAGGTGCCAGTGCACGTCGGACAGCGCGGCGAGCTGGAACACCAGCGCCTTCATGGAACCCGCCAGACCCGAGAGCGCGGCCGAGAGAACGAACAGCATGAGCTTGTAGCGTTCCACCGGGTAGCCCAGCGAACGGGCGCGCGGCTCGTGTTCGCGGATGGCCACCACCACATGGCCGAAGGGCGAACGCACCACGCGGTGGATGAGCCACAAGCCGGCCAGCGTGAGAACGAGCACCAGGTGGTACATGGCGAAATCGCTGCGCAGGTCGATGAAACCCAGCAGCGTGCCGCGCGGGATCTGCTGCATGCCGTCTTCCGCGCCGGTGAACGGCAGCTGCAGGAAGATGAAGTACACCATCTGCGCCAGAGCCAGCGTGATCATGGCCAGGTAAATGCCCTGGCGGTGGATCGCCAGGGCACCGAACACCGCACCCAGCAGCGCCGCCGACGCGGTGCCGAACAGCAGGGCCAGCTCGGGCGGCAGGCCCCAGTGCTTGGCGGCCAGGCCGGTCATGTAGGCCGCGCTGCCGAAGAAGGCCGCATGGCCGAAGGACATCATGCCGCCAAAGCCCAGCAGCAGGCTGTAGGCGCAGGCGAACAGCGCCATGCACAGCAGCTTCATCACGAACACCGGGTAGACCACCTGCGGCGCCCAGGGCACCACGAGCAGCGCCAGGACCACCAGGGCCATGAATACCTTTGCCGCGGGCGCGGCGGAGCGTGGGGAGCGGGTCATGCGGCACCTTCCTTGCCGAACAGGCCGCGTGGGCGGAACAGCAGCACCAGCGCCATGACCACGAAGATCACCGTGGTGGACGCCTCCGAATAGAAGACCTTGGTCAGGCCTTCGATCACGCCGATGCCCAGCGCGGTGACGATGGAACCCAGCACGGAGCCCATGCCGCCGATGACCACGATGGCGAAGACGATGATGACCAGGTTGGAACCCATGCCCGAGTTCACGTGCAGGATGGGCGCGGCCAGCACGCCGGTGAAGGCCGCCAGCGCGATGCCGCCCGCATAGGTAAAGGTCAGCAGCAGCGGCACGTTCACCCCGAAAGACTGCGTGAGCTGCGGCTTCTCCGTGGCGGCGCGCAGGCGTGCGCCCAGCGAGGTGCGCTCGATCAGCCACCAGGTGAGCGCGCAGGCCGCCAGCGCGGCCACGATGACCCAGGCACGGTAGATGGGCAGCACCATGAAACCCAGATGGAACACCCCCTTGAGGCTGTCGGGCACCGGATAGGGCTGGCCTGACGTGCCGTAGGCCACGCGGAAGCCACCTTCGAGCACCAGCACCAGGCCGAAGGTGAGCAGCAGGCCGTAGATCGGGTCCAGGCCGTAGAGACGGCGCAGCAGGCTGCGCTCGAACAAGCCGCCCAGCGCGCCCACGGCCAGCGGCACCAGCACGATGGCCGCCCAGTAGCCCCAGCCCAGGTAGTGCTGCAGCATCCAGGCGCCGAAAGCCCCCACCATGAAGAACGCCCCGTGCGCAAAATTGACGATGCGCAGCAGGCCGAAAATGACCGCCAGGCCCAGGCTGAGCACGGCGTAGAAACAGCCGTTGACCAGCCCCAGCATGAGTTGCCCCGCCAGCACAGGCAGGGGAAGACCGAATACCTCAACCATGTGCGGTCCCTATGATGCGCAGGCCATGCCGTCGAAACATCCCGATCTCTCCCGTGAAACCCTGGTGATGGGTGATGACACCGCGCAGACGGTGGTGCGTGCGGAGCAGTGCGACGCGCTGGCCGCGCGCCACATCGCCCACGTATCGGTGGTGGACGCCGCCGCGCCCTACACGGTGGTGCGGACCAACCTGAGCGGCGCCTTCATGCAGGTGTGCCTGGGCGGCGAGGGCCAGACCCTGCTCGATGGACGCTGGTACACCCACAGGCCCGGCAGCGTGAGCTTCGCGCCGGCCCACGTGCTGCACGCCTTTCACTGCGTGCCGGGCAAGCGCTGGCAACTGGCCTGGGTGCGCTTCAAGCCCGATTCGGTGCGCTCGGTGGACGGCGCCATGGCGCCCACCATGAGCCCGTTCGACGGCCGTGTGCTGCAGAACGCCATTCTGGGCCTGGCCGCCGAGATGGAGGGCGCGGCCGACCCGGGCACCTGCGTCGTGTGGGTGGACGTGATCGAACGCTATGTGGCGCGCATCCTGGAGCCGCTGCAACGCGAGCCGCGCCTGGTGCCGGTGTGGAACGCGGTGAAGAACGACCTTGCGCGCGACTGGACGCTGGCCGACCTGGCGGCGCTGGCCAACACCAGCGAGGAACATCTGCGCCGCCTGTGCCAGAAGAACCTGGGCCGCAGCCCCGGCAGGCAACTGGCCACGCTGCGCATTGCGCACGCCGCGCACCTGCTGGCCACCACCCCCGAGAAAATCGAGGCGATCGCGCACGCCGTGGGCTACGTGAATCCGTTCGCGTTCTCGAACACCTTCAAGCGTTTGACGGGGTTCCGCCCTTCCGACTACAGGATGCGGCATCTCTAGACCCCTATCCGCGCGGTGATCGCGTCGAAATCGCGCAGCAGCGTGGCCGCGTCGAACGTGTCCGTGATCCGGCCCGACTCCATCAGGCAGTGCCGGTCCGCCAGCTCGGCGGCGAAATGCACGTTCTGCTCCACCAACACAATGGTGTAGCCCCGCTTCTTGAGTTGCCGGATGAGTTCGCCAATGCGGTCCACGATGACCGGAGCCAGGCCCTCTGTGGGTTCGTCCAGCAGCAGCACGCGAGCCCCTGTTCGCAGGATGCGCGCAATCGCCAGCATCTGCTGCTCGCCGCCCGAGAGGTGCGTGCCCGCCGACCCGGCACGCTGCGCGAGGTTGGGAAACAGCTCGTAGAGCTCCGCCTCGTTCATGCCGCCCTCGGCCACCACGGGGGGCAGGCGCAGGTTCTCGCGCACGGAAAGCGAGGCAAAAATCCCCCGGTCGTCCGGGCAGAAGGCCACGCCCAGCCGGCCGATGTGGTGCGGCGCGAGACCGATCAGTTCCTTGCCCCTGAAGCGAATCGATCCCTCGCGCTTGTCCATCATGCCCATGATGGACTTCAGCAGCGTGGATTTGCCAGCACCATTGCGCCCCAGCAACGTGATCAGTTCCCCCTCGCGCACCGACAGGTTGGCACCGTGCAGCGCCTGGCTCGGTCCGTACCAAGCCTTCAGGTCCTGCACTGTCAGCAAGGGCTCGGTGGCAACAGCTTGACGCGCATCAGCCATGTCCAGGCTCCACCGCCACGGGATTGTGGTGCTTGCGCTGACCGGCGTGACCATAGCCCAGGTAGGCCTCCACCACGCGTGGGTCCTTCGACACCGTGGCGTAGTCGCCCTCGGCCAGCACCTCGCCGCGCGCCAGCACGGTGATGCGGTCGCACAGGTCGGCCACCACGGAAAGGTTGTGCTCCACCATCAGCACGGTGCGCCCGCGCGCGGCCTGGCGGATGAGCGCGGCGGCCTGCGCAATGTCTTCCGCGCCCATGCCGGCCATGGGTTCGTCCAGCAGCAGCACGCGGGGCTCCAACGCCAAGGTGGTGGCCAGTTCCAGCGCGCGCTTGCGGCCGTAGGGCAGCTCACCCGCCAGGTGGTCGGCCCATTCGGACAAGCCCGCCTCGGCCAGCAAAGCGTGGGTACGCTCGTCGTACGCCGCCAGGACCTTGTCGCTGCGCCACCAGTCCAGGGAATGGCCCCGGCGGCGCTGCACCGCCAGACGCACGTTCTCGAACACGCTCAACTGCCCGAACACGGCCGATATCTGGAACGAGCGCACCAGCCCGCCGCGCGCCACCGCATCGGCAGGCGTGCGCGTGATGTCCTTGCCCTGGAAGTGGATGCGGCCGGCGGTCGCGTCGATGAAGCGGGTGAGCAGGTTGAAACAGGTCGTCTTGCCCGCCCCATTGGGCCCGATAAGAGCGTGGATGCTGCCCTCCTGCACCGACAGGCTCACGTCCGAGACGGCGTGAAACCCGTTGAAGGTGCGGGAGAGCCCCTGCGTTTCAAGAATGTGGGACATGGTGAAGACAAGGCAACAAACGAGGGGCCGCTGCGCACGGCCGCTCCGAAGCGGCCGGCCCGCCCCCCGCAGGGGGGCATGAGCCACGCGCCGTGAGCGAGCAGCGGGGAGTCTCTACTTCTTCACCAGGTAGCAGGTGCTTTGCGACAGCGGCATGAAGGCCTGGTCCGCAGGAATGGTCTTCACCGGCTTGAGGTAGTCCCAAGGCCCCTTGGACTCGGCCGGCGTCTTCACCTGCCAGAGGTACATGTCGTGCACCATGCGGCCGTCCTCGCGGATCTTGCCCGCCTTGGTGAACATGTCGCTGATGGGCATCTCGCGCATCTTGGCCGACACGGCATCCGGGTCGTCCGTGCCCGCGGCCTGCACCGCCTTGAGGTAGTGCATGGTGGACGAATAGTCACCCGCATGCGCCATGTTCGGCATCTGGCCTCCCACGCGCTGCTGGAAGCGGCGTGCGAACGCCCGCGACTCGTCGTTCATGTCCCAGTACCACGCGTTGGTGAGCTGCAGGCCCTGCGCGGTGGGCAGCCCCAGCGCATGCACGTCCTGGATCCACAGCAACAGCGCCGCCAGCTTCTGGTTCTTGGTCAGGCCGAACTCGTTGGCCGCCTTGATCGCGTTGATGGTGTCGTTGCCGGTGGACGCCAGGCCGACGATCTTGGCCTTGGAAGCTTGCGCCTGCAGCACATACGAAGAGAAGTCCGTCGTGCCCAACGGGTGGCGCGCGGCGCCCACCACACGGCCCTTGTTGGCCCGCACCACATCGCTGACCTGCTGCTCCAGGCCGATGCCGAAAGCGAAGTCGACCGTCAGGAAGAACCAGGTGTCGCCGCCGCCCTCCACCACCGCACGGCCCGTGCCGTGGGCCAGGGAATAGGCGTCGTAGGCGTAGTGCACCGTGTAGGGCGAGCACTGCGCATTCGTCACGCCCACGTTGGACGCGTTGTTCACGATGGCGTGGCGCTTCTTCTCTTTGGCCACCCCCGCCACCGCCAGGGCCACGCCCGAGTTGGCCAGGTCGTTGATCATGTCCACGCCGCCGTCGTACCACTCGCGCGCCTTGGCCGCCCCCACGTCCGCCTTGTTCTGGTGGTCTGCAAAAACCACCTCGATGTCCTTGCCGAACATCTTGCCGCCAAAGTCCTCCACGGCCATCTTCACGGCCTCCACCGCACCCTTGCCGGAGATATCGGCGTACACACCGGAGATGTCCGTCAACACACCGATGCGCAACACGTCATTGGAAAGCTTGCCTTGCGGCTGATTGCCTTGCGCCTGAGCCACGCCCACGCTCGCCGCGGCGACAACAGACGCGGCTGCCCACAGTTTCAGATCCATGCTCTTTGTCTCCTGATTGGTTGTAGCCCCGAACCGGGTGTTCGAGTCCGGCCAATGCTAGGAGCGGGGTCAGCGCGAAACCATGGGTGGGAGCCACAGGGAGATACTCGAAATCCACCTGGACCAAGCCCGCCCGGCCGCCGGCATGCGGGCGGCCTTCCAGGCGCCTTCCATGTGCATTTATGTGCATTTGATGCGGTACGCTTCACCCAGACCCCCAACACGCCAGGCACCGACGATGGACATCCGACCAGACGATCTCACCGGCCCCGAGATCCTCGACCTGCTCAACGAGCACCTGCGCAACATGTACGAGTGGTCTCCGCCGGAAAGCGTGCATGCGCTGGACATCGCCAAGCTGCAGCGCCCGGAGATCACCTTCTGGACCGCGTGGCAGGACGGCCTGCTGATGGGCTGCGGCGCGCTGAAGGAGTTGAGTCCGACGGAAGGCGAGGTGAAGTCCATGCGCACGCCGGATGCGCGGCGCGGCCAGGGCGCCGGTCGGCGGATGCTGGAGCACATCGTGGCGGTGGCGCGCGAACGCGGCTATGCATGGCTGCGCCTGGAGACGGGAAGCCAGCCCGGCTTTGCGCCGGCTCGCAGGCTGTATGCCAGCCATGGTTTCGAGACGCGCGGACCGTTCGCGGACTACATCGAGGATCCCAACAGCGTGTTCATGCAGCTGCGCCTGCGTTGATGCCGAGGTCACTCTGGAGACGTCTCATGGCCACCCCGGTTCTGCACTACCACCCGCTCTCGTCCTATTGCCACAAGGTCCTGATCGCGCTCGACGTGCTGGGCGTTTCCGTGGAGAAGCGCCTGCTCGATCTGATGGACCCGGCAGAGCGCGCCGCTTTTCTGGCCCTGTGGCCGGTGGGCAAGATGCCTCTGCTGGTGGACGAAGGCAGGGCCATTCCCGAGGCGAGCGTGATCATCGAGCATGCGCAGCGCCAACACGCGCGCAACGGACAGGCGCTGATTCCAACGGACCCGGACGCGGCGCTGGAGGTGCGCCTGTGGGACCGGGTGTTCGACCTGTACGTGATGACGCCGATGCAGGCTTTCACGGCGGACCTGCTGCGGCCCGAGGGTGAACGCGATGCGCGAGGGGTGGATCAGGCGCGGGAGCGCCTGCTGTCGACGTACGCGCTGATCGACGGACACCTGCGCGCGAGCAACAGGACCTGGGTGGCGGGAGACACCTTCAGCCTGGCGGACTGCGCCGCCGCACCGGCCCTGTTCTACGCGGTGACCTATGTCCCGCTGCCCTCGCCGCATGCGCACCTGGCAGCCTATTTCGACCGGCTGATGGAGCACCCCGCAGTGGTCCGCACCATCGACCAGGCCCGCCCCTGGTTCCGCTTCTATCCGGGGCGCGCGGGTCTGGCACCGCGTTTCTTCGACCCCGCTGCGGGCTGATCATGAGAGGTTGACAAGCCCTCGGTCCAGCGGACCGGGCGGCCGGCCGCTCAACGCGAGCGGGCCAGCTTGTGCAGCAGTTCCGCGAGCATGAGGTACTCGGCGGATGTCAGGGTCTTGAAGCGCGCGCGCTCGCTCTCAAGCAACTGCGTGGTGAGCTGCCGGGCGAGGGCTTCGCCCTTTTCGGTGACCGAGAGATGGAAGCCCCTTCGGTCATTTTCGTTTGTTTCACGAACTATCAACCCTCTGCCAGCGAGCTTGTCAAGGCCGTTGGTGATGTAGGGCGCACTGAGTCCAAGCGCCTTGGTGAGGTGGGCGGGTGACACGCGTGGATTGGCCTCGATCAGCGCCAGCAGGGTGTACTCCACCGTCCGCAGGCCGTGCGGGTCACCCACCTCCTCCTGGAACAGGCCGATGGTGACGATGGATGCCTGGGCAAGCTGGTAGCCCAGCAGTTGCTGCAAGGCCCCTTCTCGCAAACGCCCTGCTGGAGTCGAGATCTCAGCGAGCTTGGATTCCTCGGCACGGGAACGTGCTGCCCTGGTCGTTGCCTTTTTATCCGTCACGGGCGGTGGCTGGGCTCCGCTGCGCGGCCGCGGCGCGCTCCCGCGGCTTCCGGAGGTTGGCGTCTTGGGACTGCGTTTTTTTTCCATGAGGTTCTCCCCCCGCCGCGGGATGCACCGGGAGAGCGTGAATTCTGCCTGCTTCGGATCTGAGGGTATTCCCCAGTCTATTTATTTAGTTAACTGAACTAATCTTCCGGCGCGCAAGTGACGTAAGTTACCCGCAAGAAATCACAAACACACGTAGGAGACTGCCATGCTTCAGATCAAGATGGCCGCTTTCGCAGCGGCCAGTACTGCGGTTTTGCTCGCGGCGTGCGGAGGGGGAGGAGGAGACGTCGCCACACCGTCGACGCCAACCACACCCACCACGCCCACCACACCGGTCGAACCCTCCCTCGTCATCGCCGCGCCAGGCTCTCTGCTGCCAGCGGCAGCTCCCAAGCTCATTGAGCAAACCGATTGCACGAGCGCCAAGCTGGGCACGGCCGTGCCGGTTGGTGACATTGGCGAGCCGGTGGCAGCGGTGACGCTGAACGCCCCCACCTGGACGGCTGCCGCAGGTTCCAACCAGGCCTATTGCTCGATCACGGGTGCCATCTACGCGGTGGACCCCAGTGCCCCGCCCATCAATTTCCGTGTGTCATTGCCGTCGAGCTGGAGCCTGCGCGCGGTACACACGGGCGGTGGCGGCATGAACGGTTTCCCACCGGGGAACCCCTCGGCAGCCATCCTTGCGCTGGGTGCCGCCACCTGGGGCAGCGACTCGGGCCACAGCTTCCTGGACTCGACCTGGGCCCTGAACGAAGAAGCCATGATGAACCTGGGCTTCATGCAGATGAAGAAGACCCGCGATGTGGGCGTGAAACTGGTCGAGCGCATGTACGGCGAAAAGCCCCGCTTCACCTACTGGCAAGGTGGTTCGCAAGGTGGCCGGGAAGGCCTGACGGTGATGCAGCGTTACCCGGCCGACTACGATGGCGCGGCGCTCACGGTGCCGATCGTCAACTTTTCAACCCTGATGCTGGCGCCGGAACTGATCCGTATCCAGGAAAAGCCGCTGGCGAACTGGGTGCCGCCCGTCAAGGTGGCGGCGATACGCCAGGAGTTCATGCGTCAGTGCGACAAGCTCGATGGCCTGGCCGACGGCATCATCAACAACTACCAGGCTTGCCGCGACATCTTCAACGTCAAGGCCGGTACGCCGGGCCGCAACCCGTGGCTGAGCAAGCGCTGCCCGGACAACATCGACCCCAATCCGACGGACAACACGGCAAGCGCCTGCTTCACCGATGGCCAGATCGAAACGCTGAAGTTCATCTACTCGCCCTACAACTTCGCCACACCGCTGGCCAACGGCGTCACCTCGTTCGGCATGTGGGCTCCCACGACCGACCCTGGTGGCTCGGGCCTGTTGATCAACACCCGCCACGTGGGCCAGGAAGGTGCCGACCCGGGGGCCACCATCCACAGCCACCTGGGCATTCTGGGTGTGACGGGCTTCCTGTTCAAGAACCTGAGCGCCAACCCACTGGACTACGTGGAAGGCGGCACGCTCAACGCACGCCGGGAACAGATCTCGAAGCACCTCGATGCCACCAACCCGGACCTGACGACGTTCTACAAGCGCGGAGGCAAGGTGGTGATCACCATCGGCTCGAACGACAGCCTGGCGTCCACAGGAGCGCAGTTGGACTACTACCAGTCGGTGCTCGACAAGATGACACGCCCGGTGGTGGACGCCTTTGCTCGCCTGTGGGTGCTGCCGCAGACCGGGCATGGTCTGTCAGGCACCAACCTGGGGGTGAACGGCGACGGCGACACCATCCCATCGGTGGCGATTCCGAACGCGTTCAATGGCCTGCAGATGGTCGTCGACTGGGTGGAGCGCAACGAGGCACCGAGCAAGAACCCCACGGTGACGGCGGGCGCCAAGGCTTTGCCGATGTGCTCCTATCCGCAATACCCCAAGTACGTCTCGGGCGATGCGGCGTTGGCAGAGTCCTACACGTGCGCGGACTGACTTGATTGACCGCCCTGTCCTGACGGGCTGAACACCAGAAAGAAGGCCTCGCACATGCGAGGCCTTCTGCTTTGGAGGCGGTGATGGCCGTCAGCGGCCATAGGGTGGGGTCACAGTTTGGAAAAGTCGGGTTTGCGGCGTTCCATGAACGCACCAAAGGCCTCGCGCGCCGCGGGTTCCTGCAGCATGCGGCCAAAGCTGACCGCCTCTTCGTCCATCACCGCCAGCACCTGCGCGTTCTGGTTCTTCTTCATGAGGCGCTTGGTCTCCACCAGCGCGCTCAACGGTTTGGCCGCCAGCTTGCGGGCCACGGACTGGGCGTACCCGGTGGTCTCCGACGGTGGCAGAACGCGGTTGACCAACCCCACCTCCAGCGCGGCCTCCGCCATGAAAGGTTCCCCCAGCAACAAGGCTTCGGCGGCGCGGTGGTAGCCCAGCATCTGCGGCACCAGCAGGCTGGAAGCGGCTTCGGGGCACAGCCCGAGGTTGACGAAGGGCATGGAGAAGGCGGCGTTGTCGCCCGCGTAGACCAGGTCGCAGTGGAACAGCAGCGTGGTTCCCACACCCACGGCCGGACCACAGACAGCGGCAATGAGGGGTTTGGGAAACTGTGCGATGCCCCGCAGGAAGCGGAATACCGGGGCATCGGCGGCAGCGGGCGGGTTGTTGAGGAAGTCGGCGATGTCGTTGCCCGCACTGAAGATGGTCTCGCTGCCTTGCAGCACCACGCAGCGCACGCTGGGATCGGCCTGCGCGGTGGCGAGCGCGTCGGCCAGCGCACCGTACATGGCCGAGGTGATGGAGTTCTTCTTGTCGGGGCGGTTGAATGTGATGGTGCCGACGCCGGCTTCGGTGTGGACGAGGATGTCGCTCATGGATGGATGGTCTCGTGTTGGCGAATGGGGAGGTCCGCAAATTACCACGAACAAGCCCCTGCCCGAGGAGCGCCTCCTCCAGGGACTGACCGCTGCGTGACAGCATGTTTCCACCGCGGGGCAGGCCGTGGGTGGGCCCTACACTTGCGGCTCCCCTCCCCGTCTGCCGATGTCACGCCCATGCCATCCCGCCGCTTTGCCCGCCTCGCCTTCCTCCACTGCCTGGGCCTGCTGCTGGCCGTGTCGGCCACGTCGGTCATGGCCCAGCAGACGCCGTCCGCGCCCGGCGAGACCGGTGCGGCCGCGCCGCAACGCCCACGGGTCGGACTGGTGCTCTCGGGAGGCGGCGCCCGGGGCTTTGCCCACGTGGGCGTGCTCAAGGCCCTGGAGGCTGCCCGTGTCCCGGTCGACCTGATCGTGGGAACGTCCATGGGCGCCATCATCGGCGGCCTCTACGCCAGTGGCATGACGGCCGACGATCTGGAGCGGGAGATCCTGGGCGTGGAGTGGGGCAATCTGTTTGACCGGCGCGAGCCGCGGCAGATGCTCTCCCAGCGCAGGAAGGAAGAGGACTTCGAACTGTCGCCCGTGCTCACGCTGGGCTTTCGCGATGGGGAGTTCATCCTGCCCAGCGGCGCCATTTCCACCCGTTCGCTGGAAATGCTGTTGCGGCGCTACACCTTGTCCACCCGCCATCTGGCGAGTTTCGACGGCCTGCCCACACCCTTCCGTGCGGTGGCCACGGACATGGAGACCGGCAAGGCGGTGGTGCTGGACCACGGTGACCTGGCGGCCGCTCTGCGCGCGAGCATGTCGGTGCCGGGCGTCTTTGCGCCACTGGAGGTGGACGGGCAGTTGCTGGGAGATGGTGGCCTGGTGAACAACCTGCCGGTGGACGTGGCGCGCCGCATGGGCGCCGAGGTCATCATTGCGGTGAACATCGGCACGCCGCTGGCCGGCCGCGAAACGCTGGGCACGGTGTTTGGCGTGACCATGCAGATGGTCAACATCCTCACCGAACAGAATGTTCAGGCCAGCATTGCCACGCTGACGCCCCGGGACCTGCTGCTGCAGCCCCCGCTGGGCCAGCTCACTTCGGCGGATTTCGGCAGGTCACGGGAGCTGGTGCAGATCGGCAACGACTACGCCCGCACCGTCGGCGAGGCCCTGGCGCGCTTCGCGGTGGACGCGCCCGCCTACCAGCGCTGGGCGCAGGCGCGGGAGGCGCAGGAAAAGGCCAACACCGGCCGCATCGGCGCCGTGGCCTCGGTGAAGTTCGAGGGGGTGGACGCCGCCCGCGCCGAGCGCCTCTCCTCCACGCTGGACATCGCCCCGGGCCAGCGTCTGGACGTGCCCACGCTGGAACGCGACATGCAGAAGCTGGCCGCCCTGGGCGACTACGAGCGGGTGGACTACAGCCTGAGCCGCCGCGACGACGGCACCGAGGACCTGACGCTGCGCCTGCGCGAGAACACCTGGGGCCCCAACTACCTGCGCCTGGGCCTGGACCTGCGCACCGACTTCCAGGGCCAGGGCGCGTTCAACCTGCGCATCAGCCACAACCGGCACTGGCTCAACGAGAGTGGCGCCGAATGGCGCAACCGCGTGCAGCTCGGTGAGACGCTGGGCCTGTACTCCGAGATCTACCAGCCGCTGACGCTCAAGAGCGACCGTTTCGTCGCCGGCTACGTGGACGCCAGCCTGCGCCGCGTGGAGCTCTACACCGAGAGCGGCCAGACGGCTGCGCTGGTACAGCGCCAGGGGATTCAAGTGGGCCTGGACATGGGCTGGCCCATGGGCCTGCTGGGCAATGTGGGCGACATGCGCGTGGGCCTGGTGGCGGCCAGCCGCAAGGTCACGCCCGACATCATCGCCGGCGTGGAACCGGAAGACCTCGTCGGGTCTCTGTTGTGGACCGAGGTGGGTGTGCGAGCGGCCATCATCGCCGACCAGTTGGACTACGCCAACTTTCCCTCGCGCGGCTACCGCGCCAAGGGCGAACTGGTGCTCGGCCGCCGCTCCTTCGAGGGCGTGGCCACCGGCAGCAGCAGCTTCACCCGGCTGGAGGGAACCGCCACGGGAGTGAAGTCCTGGGGCCCGCACACCTTCAACGTCGGTGCGCGCTTTGCCTATGCCAGTCAGATTCCTATCGGGGCGATCGATGAATACGCGCTGGGCGGCTTCCAGCAACTGTCGGGCTACCGAGTAGGCCAGGTGGCGGGCAACTACCTGCTGTTCGGCCGCCTCACCTACTACCAGCGCCTGCCCTGGAACGTGGGCGTGGCCCGCGCGCTTTTCGTGGGTGGCTCGCTGGAGGCAGGCAATGCCTGGTCTCAGCGCAGCGACATCACGCTGCGCAAGCTGCGTGCCGGGAGCAGCCTGTTCATCGGCGCGGACACCGGCATCGGGCCGTTGTACCTGAGCATCGTGAGCGCGCCGCGCGGCTACACCGGGCTCTACCTGTTCCTGGGCAGGCCCTGAGGCCGCCGGCCGCTCATTCCTTGTAGTAGACGATCTGGTGTGTGGTGACCAGCAGTTCGCCGGACTCGCTCCAGAGCAGCGCGGTCTGGTCGAAGAAGCCGTTGCGCAGCGCCTGCGCGCGGGCCTGCCCGAGCAGCCAGCCGCTGCCCACGGCGGCCAGTTGCGCCGAGCCGGCATGGAAGTACACCGTCATGGACACCGTGCCCGCAGGCACGGGCTGGGCGCGGCGCAGCCAGACGCGCGGGAAGAACACATCGGACAGCGCGGTCAGGCTGAGGAAATCCAGCGCGCGTGGCGGGTTGTCGCGCACCCACAGCGTGCTGCGGCTGGCGTCTCCGCTGCCGTCCCACACCGCCGGTATGTTGCCCTCGACGGGCCGCATGTCGTAGCGCCGCACCCATTGCACGGTGGTGGGAATCTCGCGCGGCGGCACCGCTGCGGGCGCGGGCACCTGGGGCATGGGCTCGTCGTCCACGCTCCAGGTCTGGCGCCGTGCGGCCGTGACGGCGGTACCGGTCAGCACCGTGGTCGGCAGCCCTTGCGCATCGGCTTGCACGATCTCCAGCACCCAGTGCTGCGTGGAGCGGTTGGTGCGCACGGGACGCGCCTCCACGGTGAACGGACCGTCAGCGAGCGCGGCGGCGAAGTTCACCGTCAGCGCCACCGGTTCGCCGAGCAGGGCCGGGTGCCGCAACACGGCATGCAAAACCGTGGCCGCAGTGACCCCACCGAACGGCCCGACCATGTTGCCGTAGGCCGGCGAGGTCTGGCCCCGGTAACGGCCATCGGCCTCGCCGCTCTGCGCCGCCAGTGCGATCGCCTGGTCGAAGGTGTGCGGTGCGGACATGTTCACACGCGCTCGAAGATGCCGGCGGCGCCCTGACCCATGCCCACGCACATGGTGACCATGCCGTACTTCTTGTTGTGACGGCGCAGCGCATGCACCACGGTGGCCGAGCGTATGGCACCGGTGGCGCCCAGCGGGTGGCCCAGAGCGATCGCGCCGCCCATGGGGTTGACCTTGGCCGGGTCCAGGCCCAGGCTGTTGATCACGGCGAGGGACTGGGCGGCAAAGGCTTCGTTGAGCTCGAACCAGTCGATATCGTCCTGCCGGAGGCCGGCGTACTTCAGCGCGGCCGGCACCGCCTCGATGGGGCCTATGCCCATCAGATGAGGCGGCACGCCGCGCGAGGCGTAGCTCACGAAGCGTGCCAGCGGCTTGAGCCCGAAGCGCTGGATGGCCGATTCGCTCGCCAGGATCAGCGCACCCGCGCCGTCGCTGGTCTGCGAGCTGTTGCCCGCGGTCACCGAACCGCGCGCGGCGAACACGGTGCGCAGCTTGGCCAGGCCTTCCAGGGAGGTATCGGGCCGCGCACCCTCGTCCAGGTTCACGGTGCGCGTGCGGGTGGAGACTTCCGCGCTGTCCAGGTCCACGCTGCGCTCGGTGACCTCCACCGGCGTGATCTCGTCGGTGAACTCGCCATTCTTCATGGCCAACACGGCGCGCTGGTGCGACTGCAGGGCAAAGGCGTCCTGCGCCTCGCGCGAGACTTTCCACTTCTGCGCCACCTTCTCCGCGGTCAGCCCCATGCCGTAGGCGATGCTGTAGCTGTCCACATCGTCGGTATTGGTGAAGATGGTGGGAGAGAGGCTGGGTGAGTTGCCCATCATGGGCACCATGCTCATGCTCTCGGTCCCGGCCGCAACCATCACGTCGGCCTCGCCCACGCGGATGCGGTCAGCGGCCATCTGCACCGCCGAAAGTCCGGATGCGCAGAAGCGGTTGACGGTGATGCCACCCACGCTGTTGGGCAGGCCCGCGAGGATGGCGCCGATGCGCGCGACGTTGAGGCCCTGCTGGGCCTCGGGGATGGCGCAACCGCAGATCACATCCTCGATGGCCTTGGGGTCCAGGCCGGGCGCTTGCGCCAGCGCGGAGCGCAGCGCGAGGGCCAGCATGTCGTCCGGGCGCAGGTGCCTGAAGGAACCCTTGTGCGAGCGGCCAATGGGGGTGCGGGTGGCGGCGACGATGTAGGCGTCTTGAATCTGTTTGCTCATACCGTGTCCTCGTCTCAGTTCCTGACTGGCTTGCCCGTGTTGAGCATGCCGAGAATGCGCTCCTGCGTCTTGGGGTGCACGATGAGCGAGCAGAACGCACGGCGCTCCAGCGTCATCAGGTACTCCTCGTTCACCAGCGTGCCGGGTTCCACGTCGCCACCGGTGACCACATTGGCGATCAGGCTGGCGATGTGGAAGTCGTGCTGGCTGATGAAGCCCCCGTCGCGCATGTTGACCAGACTGCCCATGATGGTGGCCTTGCCATCGCGGCCGGCCACCGGGAACTGCCGCTTGTGCGGCGCGCGGTAGCCTCCGTTGTAAAGGCTGCGGGCCTCGTTGATGGCGACGAAGAGCAGTTCGTCCTTGTGCGGGACGATCACATCCGAATGCAGCACATAGCCCAGCTTGCGCGATTCCAGCGCGCTGGTACCGACCTTGGCCATGGCGGCTGCGGTGAAGCCTTCGGTGAGGAAGGGCAGCAGGTCCTTGCCCGTGGAAGTCTCGGCGTTCTCGGCCGCACGCCGGGCGATGTAGGTCAGGCCGCCTGCTCCGGGAACCAGGCCGACACCGACCTCGACCAGGCCGATGTAGCTTTCCATGTGCACCACGCGGCGCGCGCTGTGCACCGCCAGTTCGCAGCCGCCACCCAGCGCGAGGCCACGCACGGCCGACACCACGGGCACGGCGGCATAGCGCAGGCGCAGCATGGTCTGCTGCATGAAGCCCTCGGCGTCTTCGATCGCGGTGACACCCACCGCCATGAACGCGGGCAGCATGGCCTGCAGGTCGGCGCCAGCGCTGAAGGGCTCGTCACCCGACCAGATCACCAGGCCCTGGTACTCCTTCTCGGCGAGGTCGACGGCGGCCATCAGGCCTTCGCAGACCTCAGGGCTGATGGCGTGCATCTTGGTCTTGATGCTGAAGATGAGCACTTCGTCGTCCAGCGTCCACAGGCGCATGCCGTCGTTTTCATCCAGCGTCTTGCCGGCGGTCTCGAATTTCGGCCCGGCTTCGCCCAACAGCAACTCGGGAAAATGCTGGCGCTGGTACACCGGCAGCAGCCGCCGCGGCTCGAACACGCCCTTGGACGGATTCCACGAACCCTGCGCGGTGTGCACGCCCCCCGCCTCCGCGACCGGGCCCTTGAACACCCAGTCGGGCAGCGGTGCCTTGCAAAGTGCCTTGCCGGCGTCGATGTCCTCCTGGACCATCTTCGCCACCTCCAGCCAGCCCGCTTCCTGCCAGAGCTCGAAGGGCCCTTGCTTCATGCCGAACCCCCAGCGCATGGCCTGGTCCACGTCGCGCGCGGTCTCGGCAATGTGGCTCAGGTGCACGGCAGCGTAATGGAAGCTGTTGCGCAGGATCGCCCACAGGAACTGGCCCTGTGGTCCTTCGGCATGGCGCAGCAGGCGAAGTCGCTCGGCGGCGGGGCGCTTGAGCATGCGGCCATAGACTTCATCGGCCTTCTCTCCGGAAGGCACGTAGTCGTCGCTCGCGAGGTCGAAACGCAGGATGTCGCGCCCGACCTTCTTGTAGAAACCGGCACCGGTCTTCTGGCCCAGGTTTTTGAGCTCCAGCAGGCGCGCCAGCACCGGCGGCGTGCCGAAGCTGCCGTAGAAGGGATCGCTCTCCAGGCTCAGGTTGTCCTGCAGCGTCTTGACCACGTGGGCCATGGTGTCCAGGCCCACCACATCGGCGGTGCGGAAGGTGCCGCTGCTGGCCCGCCCCAGGCGCTTGCCGGTCAGATCGTCCACCACGTCGAAAGACAGGCCGAAGTTCTCAACCTCTTTCATCGTGGCCAGCATGCCGGCGATGCCAATGCGGTTGGCCACGAAGTTGGGCGTGTCCTTGGCGCGCACCACACCCTTGCCCAGGCTGCTGGTGACGAAGGTCTCCAGGTCGTTGAGGATCTGCGGCTCGGTGGTCGGCGTGGCAATCAGCTCCACCAGCGTCATGTAGCGCGGCGGATTGAAGAAATGGATGCCACAGAAGCGCGGCTTGATCGCTTCGGGCAGCGCCTGTGACAGCTTCGTGATCGACAGGCCCGAGGTGTTGGAGGCAACGATGGCGTGCTCGGCCACGAAGGGCGCGATCTTCTGGTACAGGTCCAGCTTCCAGTCCATGCGCTCGGCAATGGCCTCGATGATCAGGTCGCAGTCGCGCAACTGCGCCATGTGCTCTTCGTAGTTGGCCTGTCCGATGAGGTCCGCGTCCTCCGCCACGCCCAGCGGCGACGGCTTGAGCTTCTTCAGGCCTTCCACCGCGCGGGTGACGATGCCATTCCTGGGACCTTCCTTCGCCGGCAGGTCAAACAGCACCACCGGCACCTTGACATTGACCAGGTGCGCGGCGATCTGCGCGCCCATCACACCGGCGCCGAGCACGGCGACTTTCTTCACTTGAAATCGGTTCATTGATCAGATTCCTTTGCGCGTCATGCAACACGCGAGGGGTGGTTGTCGGGAGAAGCCGCGGAACCGGCTTGTCGGGCTGCAGGCACCGCTCTCAGGAAGGGTCGCGCGCAGCACGGTTGGGATGTCTTCATTACTCCACGCGATGCCAGACTTGCGTGCGGTAGAACGGTCCGATGTAGCCACGCATCTCCAGCTTCTTGCCATCCTCCACAGGCTTGAGGCGCGTGCGGTAGACCTTGCCGTTGTTCGGATCGACGATGTCGCCACCGTCGTAGATGCCCTTGTCCTCGGCGTTCTGTTTCAGGTTGCGCAGGATGTTCATGCCCAGGATGGGCTTGTCCTTGCGCTCATCGGTGCATTTGTCGCACACCGCGTCCTGCTTGGTGGCGGGATCGAGCAGTTTCTCGATCGTGCCGCTGTACACACCGTTGCTCTCGGTGATCCGCACCAGCGACTTTTCCTTCTTGGTGTCGTCGTCAATGGTTTTCCACAGCCCCACGGGGGACATCTGCGCGAACGCGGACAGGGAGGCCAGTGAAAGGGCAACGGCGGTCAGAGCGATCTTGGTCATGTTTGTCTCCTGGGTGTGAAAAACTCAATCCAGTAACACCGCGGAACTGGCTTTGCCAGACCGCTGGTGTGCCCCTTGAGGGGTTGGCGCGCAGCGCCGCTGGGGTGTTCCATTTCACGCCAGTGCCGCGTCGGTGTCCATCAGCGCCTTGGAGCCCGCCCGGGCCGTGCGCATGAGGGACGCCGTCTCCGGGAACAGCTTGGCGAAGTAGAAGCGGGCCGTCTGCAGCTTGGCGGTGTAGAACGGGTCGGTGCTGCCGGCCGCGATCTCGCGCAGCGCCACCTGGGCCATGCGGGCCCAGAAGTAGCCAAACACCAGGTGGCCTGCCACACGCAGGTAGTCGACCGCCGCGGCCCCCACCTCGTCCGCATTCTGCAAACCCTTGAAGCCGATCTCGGTGGTGAACTTGGTGATCTGCTCGCCCAGGCCCGCCAACGGGTTGATGAACTCGGCCATCTTCTCGTTCACGCCCTCTTCCTGCACCAGCGCACCCACCAGCTTGCCGAACTTCTTGAGCGTGGCGCCGTTGTTGCCCAGCACCTTGCGGCCCAACAGGTCCAGCGCCTGGATGGTGTTGGTGCCTTCGTAGATCATGTTGATGCGGGCATCGCGCACGAACTGCTCCATGCCCCATTCCTTGATGTAGCCGTGGCCGCCAAACACCTGCTGGCACTGGGTGGTGGCGTTGTAGCCGTTGTCGGTCAGGAAGGCCTTGGTAATGGGTGTCAGCAGCGAGAGCATCTCGTCGCTGTCCTTGCGCACTTTCTCGTCCGGATGGTGGTGCACCTTCTCCAGCAGCACCGAGCAGAAGATGGCCAGCGCACGGCCGCCTTCGGCATAGGCCTTGGCGGTGAGCAGCATGCGGCGCACGTCCGGGTGCACGATGATGGGATCGGCCGGCTTGTCCTTGGCCTTGGGGCCGGTCAGCGAGCGCATCTGGAGACGGTCCTTGGCGTAGGCCAGCGCGTTCTGGAACGCCACTTCGGTCAGCCCCAGGGACTGGTTGCCCACGCCCAGGCGCGCGGCATTCATCATCACGAACATGGCCTGCATGCCCTTGTTGGGCTGGCCCACCAGCGTGCCGATGGCGCCGTCGATCACGATCTGCGCGGTGGCATTGCCATGGATGCCCATCTTGTGCTCCAGGCCACCACAGTGGATGGCATTGCGTTCGCCGAGCGAGCCATCCGCCTTGGGCAGGTACTTGGGAACGACGAACAGGCTCACGCCCTTGATCCCGGGAGGCGCGTCGGGCAACCGGGCCAGCACCAGGTGGACGATGTTGTCGGCCATGTCGTGTTCACCGGCACTGATGAAGATCTTGTTGCCGGTGAGCTTGTAGGTGCCGTCGGGCTGCGGTTCTGCCTTGGTGCGCATCAGGCCCAGGTCGGTACCGCAGTGCGGCTCGGTCAGGCACATGGTGCCGGTCCATTCGCCGCTGGTCATCTTGGGCAGATAGGTCTTCTTCTGCTCTTCCGTCCCGTAGGTGTGCAGCGCGGCATAGGCACCGTGCGTCAGGCCAGGGTACATGGTCCAGGCCTGGTTGGCCGAGTTCATCATTTCATACAGGCACTGATTCACCACCAGCGGCAAACCCTGGCCGCCGTACTCAGGGTCGCAGGACAGCGCGGCCCAACCGCCTTCCACGTAGGTCTTGTACGCCTCCTTGAAACCTTTGGGCGTGGTCACCTCGTGCGTCTGGCGGTCGAGCTTGCAGCCTTCGGTGTCGCCGCTGATGTTGAGCGGGAAGATGACCTGGGTGGCGAACTTGCCGGCCTCCTCAAGCACCGCGTTGATGGTGTCGACGTCGGTCTCGGCGTGTTGCGGAATGGACTTGAAGTCTTCCGTGACCTTGAGCACTTCGTGCATCACAAACTGCATGTCTCGCAGAGGGGGGTTGTAAACAGGCATGGGGACTCCTTTGCTGGGTTTGTGAAAGCGAAAACGGGGGTCAGCTCCGCGCAGGCGCGGAGCCGGACGATCGGGGTGGCAGCACGGCAGGCTTACCACCATGCCGCTGAACGATGCTGTCGAAGGCCACCAGCGCGCGCTGCACCGAACCAGGCGTGCGCAGGAAGCGCGCTTCGTAGTGCAGGGCCAGTATCAGGGCATGCACTTCGAAAGCCATCTGCGCGGCGTCCGTGCCAGCGTTCAGGTGTCCTTCCTGGATCGCCATCTCGATGGCGCGGCGCATGGCGGTCAGCCAGGTGTTGACCGAGCTGGCCAGCTCATCACGCACCGGGCCGGGTCGGTCGTCGAACTCGACCGCACCGCTGATATAGATGCAGCCAGAGTCCAGTTCCACCGAGGTGCGCTTCATCCAATTGTCGAAAAGCGCGCGCAAACGAGGCAGCCCACGCGGCACCTGCAGGGCGGGATAGAACACCTCGTCCTCGAAGCGCGTGTGGTATTCGCGCACCACCGAAATCTGGAGCTCCTCGCGCGAACCGAAGTGCGCGAACACGCCGGACTTGCTCATCTGCATCACCTCGGCCAGGGCGCCTATGGACAAACCCTCCAGGCCGATCTGCGTGGCCAGGCCAAGGGCGGCATCCACGATGGCGGCCTTGGTCTGCTGGCCCTTCTGCAGCGGCTTGTGGGCCGATGCATCGGATCGCGCGCGGCGCGCGGGCGTGGTCACACTCATGCGGGTCGGTCCTCGTGGCAATTGGGGGGAGTGGCACTGCCGCCGAATGAATCGAACGACCGTGCTATTTTTACCGCAAAAAAAGCCCTTCGTGCGAGGGAAGGGCTTTTTCTTCGGGCTTTGTCTAGGGACGGTGCCCTAAATGTCACACCCGGACGGCTGCCTCCAGCCGCTGTCGCTCAGAGACGTCCGCCAGGCAGCAGCAGGGACAGGCTGTGGTCCAGGTTTTCGCAAGGCTGGCGCTTGAAGCCACTGCGCGCGAAGCGCTGCAGGCGACCCACGCAGAAGGCCGTGACCACGGAGGCATCGGCCTGGGCATCCACCGTGGGCGTGGCCGCTCCGGCCACGACGGAGGACTCCCGCAGGTTCTGCCGCAAGGCGGACTCGATCTTGTCGAAAAAGAGATTCATGCGCTGCTGCAGGCGTTCGTTCTCGAACACCAGCGCGTCTCCCACCATGACGCGCGTCATGCCTGGGTTCTTCTCGCCGAACTGCAGCAGCAGGGTGACCAGTTTGCGCGAGCGCAGCGTGGCATCGGGCTCGCGTTCGCCAAGCTGGTTGATCAGGCCAAAGACCGACTGCTCGATGAATTCGATCAGCCCTTCAAACATCTGGGCCTTGCTCGCAAAGTGGCGGTAGAGCGCTGCCTCGCTCACCTCCAGGCGCGCGGCCAGCGCGGCGGTGGTGATGCGTTCGGCACCGGGCTGCTCCAGCATGGTGGCCAGGGCCTGAAGAATCTGCACTCGCCGTTCACCGGGCTTGGGGCGTTTGCGCGCCGTGGGCCCGTCGGTCTGCGCAGCCGCCGCGATGGCGTCGGCGGCTTCCTGCGCCGCATCGTCGGCGGGGGACGGGGACTCAGGGACGTTGGAGGTCATGGGTGATCGGTCCGTTCGTGATGAGCTGCCGGACCGCATGCCCGGCCCCGGTCGGTTGTCTTTCGCAACGATTCTCGCACAGCGTTGCATCCGGCCACCGCAAGCACGACCGGCCTGTGGGGAGTCAGTAAGTGACCGCCTCGAAAGCCACACGCACCCGCAGTCCCTGGCCATCGGGGCCGCTGTCGAGATGCAGGTAGGTGCGGTGCGCACGCGCGATCTCGTCGGCGATCGCCAGGCCCAGGCCGTTGCCCTCGCCAGCCGTGCCCTGCACCCGGTAGAAGCGCTGCAGCACCCGCGAGCGTTCCCGAGGCGAAATACCGACGCCATCGTCCTCAACCTCCAGCCACGCCCGAGGACCACGCGGCCCCTGGTCCACGCCGCAGCGCAGGGTGATGCGGCCGCCTGCGGGCGTGTATTTGACGGCGTTGTCCACCAGGTTGCTCAGGAGCTCTCGCAGCAACCACGCATGGCCCAGTGTTTGCGCGGGCTGGGTCTCCAGGCCGAGATCCAGCCGCTTGCCCGTTGCCGCGTCCAGGAAGAGCGCCAATATGTTCTCGCACAGGGCTTGCAGGTCCACGCGCTGCGTGGGCTGGGTGTCCGCGCTGAGCGCATCGGCGCGGGACAGCGCCAGCAGTTGGTTGGCCAACTGCGACGTTCTTCGCGTGGCGTCACGCAGCCGCAGCACCTGGTCCGCGCGCAGGCTCAGCAGATCGCCCCCTTCCTTGCTGCGAGCGGCCTGTGCCCAGGCCTCCACCTGCGCCTGCAGACCCGCCAGCGGCGTGCGCAACTGGTGTGCGGCATCGGCCACGAAGCGCTGCTGCGTCTCCGTCTGCGCGTTGACCAGTGCGAAGAGCCGGTTGAGCGACACCACCAGAGGCCGTACCTCGGCAGGCACATCGCCGACGTCGATGGGACTGAGGTCGCGCGGCGACCGGTTCTCCACCGCTTCCTTGAGTTCGATCAGTGGCTGCAGCGCCCGCGCCACTCCCCAGGTGGCCACCACCGCCGCCACGGCAAAGAGCACCAGATTGGGCAGCAGGACGCGCAACAGCACATTGCCCAGCCACTGCTGGTTGGCATCAGATCCATCGGCCAGCATGACGATGAGGTCTCCCGCCTCGGTGGTGACCCGCTGGGCGACCACGCGGTAGGTGACACCTCCTTCGACAACGCTGAGGAACTCGGGATCCCGGGTCGCTGGCAACACGGTGGGCAGCCAGCGCTCGCCCAGCAGTTGGCTGCCCTGCGCGTTGAGCACGCCGAACGCGGCGTAGCCCCGCCGTTCGGACAGGAACTCGACGACCGGTGGCGCCAGCAGCATGGCCAAATCGGGTTCGTTGAGCACATCGTCAGATTGCAGAACGGGGTCTTCCAGGCGCGCGTCCTGCCGTGTATCCAGCCGGGTGACCACGACCGAGTCGGCCAGCATCGGCACCAGTCTGAGCAGGCGCTGGTCCAGTTGCAGCGCGGCGGTGCCCGCGCTCTGGTAGTGGAAGAAGATGCTGACACCCGCGATGACGCCGATCGTGAACAGCAGCAGGACCAGCAGGCGGCGCTGCAGCCCCCAGATCACGCCGCGCGGCGCCAGCGCGTCACTGGGGGAGGACATGGCCGGCCTGCTCGGCCAGTTCAAGCCGGTAGCCAAAACCGCGAATCGCGCGCAGGCTCACGCCAGCGGGTTCCAGCTTGGCACGCAGGCGTGACACGTAGACCTCGATCGCGTTGGGTGTGATTTCCTTGTCCCAGCCGGTCAGCACCTGCAGCAGCTTGTCCTTGGCGGCGGGCTTGGGCACCTGCATCAGCAGGTACTCCAGCACGGTCCACTCGCGCGGTCCCAACTCCATGGTCTGCCCACCCAGGGTGGCGCGCCTTTGAGCGGTGTTCATCTCCAGCGGGCCAAAACTCAGCACGGCGGAAGTCGCGGCCTGCGAGCGGCGCAACAGCGCACGCAGGCGCGCCAGCAGCTCAGGCAGCTCAAAGGGTTTGATCATGTAGTCGTCCGCCCCCAGGTCCAGGCCCTGCACCCGATCGTGCAGGGCATCGCGTGCCGTCAGGATCAGCACAGGCATCTCCATGCCGGCCACACGCAGGCGCCTCGTCAACTCCAGGCCATCGATGCCGGGCAGTCCGAGGTCGACAATGGCCAGATCGAAACTGTCGCTGGCCAGTGCCTGTGCGGCTCTCTCGGCGCTGCCGACCCAGTCCACGGTGTAACCGGCATCGCTCAGGCCGAGCTTGATGCCGCTGGCAACCATCACGTCGTCTTCAACCAGAAGCAGGCGCATCTAAGCTTGCCCCCTGCCGCAGCTGGCGCACGTTCCTGGAAACAGGCGCACCCAGTGCCCGGCGCGGCCGCGTCCTCGGAGGCCCTGGGTCGGTGGGCAGGCTGGCGCGCAGATGTCCATTTCAGTGCGACCTGATCATCGTCCCGAAAGGCTCGTTGCCCAGCACTTCCAGAAGCAGGGCGTGCGGAACGCGTCCGTCGATGATGTGCACGGCGTTGACGCCGCTCTTGGCCGCATCCAGCGCCCCCGCGATCTTGGGAATCATGCCGCCGGAGATGGTGCCGTCCTCCACGAGCTCGTCGATGCCGCGCGGCGTGAGTTCGGTGAGCAACTGGCCGGCCTTGTCCAGCACGCCGCGGATGTTGGTGAGCATGAGCAGCTTCTCCGCCTGCAGCACGGTGGCCAGCTTGGCGGCGACAACATCGGCATTGATGTTGTAGCTTTCGTTCTGTTCACCAAAGCCGATCGGGCTGACCACCGGGATGAACTGGTCGTCCTGCAGCGCCTGGACCACGGCCGGATCGATGCTGACGATGTCGCCGACCTGCCCTACGTCGTGCTCCAGGTTCGGGTCCCTCTGGTCGGTCATGCGCAGCTTGCGCGCTCGGATCATGGCGCCGTCGCGGCCGGTCAGGCCGACCGCCTTGCCGCCAGCCTGGTTGATCAACCCCACGATGTCCTGCTGCACCTCGCCGGCCAGCACCCACTCCACCACTTCCATGGTTTCGGGGTCGGTCACGCGCATGCCCTGGATGAACTGCCCCTGCTTGCCCAGGCGTTTGAGCAAGGTTTCGATCTGCGGACCCCCGCCGTGCACCACCACCGGGTTGATGCCAACCAGCTTGAGCAACACCACGTCTTCCGCGAAATCCTGCTGAAGGGCCGGATCGGTCATGGCGTTGCCGCCGTACTTGATGACCATGGTCTTGCCATGGTACTTGCGGATGTAGGGCAGAGCCTGCGCCAGGATCTCGGCCTTGTCGCGCGGGGCAATGGAGGTGATGTCGGTGGGCTCGGTCATGAAAGGTCCTGCAAAGGCGGGCAAAACCAAATTCTAGGGCCGACACAAGACACGCCCGCCAACCCACCCCGATCCAGAAACACCGCGGGACCGGCTTGGCCGGGCCGCTGGTGTTGCCCCTGAGGGGGTCGCGAGAAGCGCGACGGGGGCGCTTCAGAAATGGATTCCGCGCATCATCTGCTGCATGGCCACCGCCTCGGGTGAGAGCTGGGGCTTCGCGCCCTTCTCGCCCTTGGCGGCCGCCGAGTCAGGGAACATGCGGAAACTGGTGTTCATCACGATCTGCGCCACGCGCGGCACCAGCGCATGCATCACCTGCCCGGTCACCCCCAGGCGCGTGGCAATGCGCACCGGACGGAAGATGCAGGCCTGCGCGATCATGTCGGCCGCCTCCTCCGGCGAGAGCGTGGGTACGTTCTGGTAGATCTTGGTGGGAGCGATCATCGGCGTGCGAACCAGCGGCATGTTGATCGTCGTGAAGGTGATGCCCTGGTCCGCAAACTCGCTGGAGGCACAGCGCGTCCAGGCGTCGAGGGCGGCCTTGCTCGCCACATAGGCCGAAAAGCGCGGCGCGTTGGTGAGAACACCGATGGAACTGATGTTGACGACATGCCCGCGCTTGCGCGCCACCATGCCGGGCAGCAGGCCCATGGTCACCCGCAGGCAGCCGAAGTAGTTGAGCTGCATGGTGCGCTCGAAATCGTGGAAACGGTCGTAGCTGCCTTCGATGGCGCGGCGAATGGAGCGCCCCGCGTTGTTGACGAGGAAGTCCACGCCACCATGGTTCTGGATCAGGAGTTGCACGAAGCGGTCGCAGTTGGCCATGTCGGCGATATCGGCCGGGTAGGCAATGAAAGCGTGGCCCCGGTCTTTGGCCTCCTTGCAGGCCTCGTCGAGCTTGTCCTGGTCGCGACCACAGATGATGGTGATGGCCCCGGCCTCGGCGAACTTGTGGGCCGCCGCCAGACCGATGCCCGAACTTCCGCCGGTGACCAGAACGACCTTGCCGGCCACCGTCCCGCGCAGGCTGCGATCGATGTGCAGATCGGGGTCCAGGTGGCGCTCCCAGTAGTCCCACAGGCGCCAGGCGTAGTCGTTCAGGTTGGGGCAGGCGATGCCACTGCCCTTGAGCGCGGCCAGGGTTTCCCGGCAATCGAAGCGCGTGGGGTAGTTCACGAAGGTCATCATGTCCTCGGGCAGGCCGAGGTCCTGCATGACCGCACGGTAGACCCGCCGCACCGGGGCCAGCGCCATCAGCCCCTTTTTCACGCTCCTGGGAATGAAGCCCAGCAGCGCAGCGTTGACGAACAGATTCATCTTGGGGGCGTGCGCGGCCTTGCTGAGAATGTCGAGCACGTCGCCCACCCGATAGCCCATGGGATCCACCAGGTGGAAGCACTTGCCGCCTTCTCGCTTTTGGTGGCTGATGTGGTCCAGCGCATCGACCACGAAATCCACCGGAACGATGTTGATGCGCCCGCCCTCCAGCCCCACGCTGGGCATCCAGGGAGGCAGGATCTGGCGCAACCGCTGGATCAGCTTGAAGAAGTAGTAGGGGCCATCGATCTTGTCCATCTCTCCGGTGCGCGAGTCTCCCACCACGGCGGCGGGCCGGTACACGGTCCAGGGCACCTTGCACTCCTGGCGAACGATCTTCTCGCTTTCATGCTTGGTCATGAAGTAGGGATGGTCGATGTTCTCGGCCTCCTCGAACATGTCCTCGCGAAAAACGCCCTCGTACAGTCCGGCCGCAGCGATCGAGGACACATGGTGGAAGTGCCCGGCGGCAATGGCCTTGGCGAACTCCACCGTGTTGCGCGTCCCGTCCACGTTCACCGCGATCTGGCTTTCTTCATCCGCCTCCAGGTCGTACACTGCGGCCAGGTGGTAGAAGTGGTCGATCTGTCCTTTGAGTGCCTTGATCGCGTCGGACGACACCCCCAGCTTCTTGCCCGTGAGGTCGCCGAACACCGGCACTGCGCGCGACTCGCCCACGCCCCAGTACTCGCGCAGGGCCGCCACCTTGCCTTCGCTTTCCTGACGGATCAGGAAATGCACCACGGCTCCCTTGCGCTGCAACAGCCTGCCAACGAGGCGCTTGCCAATGAAGCCGGTGGCACCGGTGACGAAGTACTGCATGGGTGATCTCCAGGGTCGTTGGGAACTTGCCATTCTTCCCCATGCGCGCAGGCACCGCATTCCGCACAAACCCGCGCCGGCCAGGCCGGCGCTGCGTTTAGTCTTGCTCCCCTACACAGGCGCGCGCGACGCGCCGTACAGTGCCCGCACGCCGTGGCAAAGCCACGTACCGCCAACGCCTCTCCCCCCAACGACAGGAGCCCTCCATGGTCAAGAAGATCCAGAAGTCCGGCAGCAAACCCTCATCGTCCGCATCCGCCTCGGGGTCTCCGCTGGCTGGCGCCATCAAGGACTCGGCGCAGCAGATCTGGCTGGCCGGCCTGGGCGCATTTGCCAAGGCGCAGGAAGAAGGCGGCAAGGCTTTCGAGACACTGGTCAAGGAGGGCATGACGATCCAGCGCAAGACCCAGGCCGCGGCCGAGGAACGCCTGACCGAAGCGACCAGCCGCGTGACCAGCATGGCCACCGACATTTCCTCCAAGGCCGCCGGCCAGTGGGACAAGCTGGAAAACATCTTCGAGGAGCGCGTTTCCAAAGCGCTGAACAAGCTGGGCGTGCCTTCCGCCCGTGACGTGGATGCCCTGATCGAACGCATCGACGCACTGCATGCACAGGTGCAGCGGCTGAGCGACAAGCCGGCTCCCCGCAAAGCCGCTGCGCCAGCGAAGAAGGCCGCCGCCAAGGCCCCTCGCAAAACCAGCCGCGGCAGCAAGACCGCCTGAATCCAGGTGGATTCCCGGTTCGGCAGACAGGGGCGCTTGACGCCCCTTTTTTGCGTGGCGTCCCGATGCTGCATCGCAGCACACACGACCGCCATCGCGCGTCTACACTCGATCGCATGAACCCGTCCCGCCAACCCCTTCGCCGCAAGCAACGCCGCAGCCAACAGCCCTCGGGCCGACCGCGCATCGCGCTCGCCCTGGCAGGTGGAGGGCCCTTGGGTGCGATCTATGAAATCGGTGCGTTGTGCGCTCTGGACGAGAGCCTGGATGGCCTGGACCTGAATGCCTGCGACGACTACGTTGGTGTTTCGGCGGGGGGCTTCATCGTGGCCGGTCTGGCCAATGGCATCCGGCCTCGCCAGCTCTGCGAGTCCTTCATCGAAGACCGGCCGGACCCGGACAATTTCAACCCCGACTGGTTGCTCAAGCCCGCCTGGGGCGAGTTCGGCGCACGGCTGCAACGCCTGCCTGGCCTGTTGCGTGGCGCGGCATGGGAATGGGTGGTGCAGGGCAAGTCGTTCAACAGTGCGTTCGAGCGCCTGGGCTCGGCCCTACCCACCGGGGTGCTGGACAACGAGGCCATCCACCGGCAGATCGAGCGCCTGTTCAGCCAACCCGGCCGCACCAACGACTTCCGCCAGCTGCGCAGCCGGCTGACGCTGGTCGCCACGCAACTCGACACCGGTGAAGCCACACCGTTCGGCCGGCCTGGCTGGGACCATGTGCCGATCTCGCGCGCCATTCAGGCCAGCGCCGCGTTGCCCGGCCTTTTCCCGCCAGTGGACATCCAGGGTCAGCACTATGTTGATGGTGCGCTCAAGAAGACCCTGCACGCCACCGTGGCGCTGGACGCCGGCGCCGACCTGCTGCTGTGCCTGAATCCGCTGGTTCCTTTCCACACCAGTCCGAGCCTGCAGGACGGCCGGCGGATCCCGTCGCTGGTGGAAGGCGGCCTTCCCGCGGTCATGAGCCAGACCTTCCGTTCCATGATCCACTCGCGCCTGGCCCTCGGGCTCAAGCACTACGAACGCGCCTATCCTGGCAGCGACATCGTGCTTCTGGAGCCGGACCAGCGCGATGCCACCCTCTTCTTCGCCAATACGTTCAGCTACCGCCAGCGCCGCGAGCTCGCGGAACACGCCTACCAGGAAACGCGGCGCATGCTGCTGGAACGCCAGGCCACGCTGGCCCCTTTGCTGGCGCGCCATGGCATCAGGCTGGATCTGGCCGTCCTGCAGGATGGGTCGCGCCGCCTGCTGCCTGCGCGCGTGCCCAGCCGCCATCCGCTGACCGAGCGCCTGCATGCGACGCTCGACGATCTGCAGAAAAAGGTGGACGACCTTGCACAGGCCAGGTCCTGGCGGCCTGACGCGGCCCGCGGCCATTGAGGGCGGGCATGGTCAAGAAGGCCCCGCGACGCACCGCCGAGCGCATCCTCGAGGTGACGCTGGAGCTCTTCAACCGCTTTGGCGAACCCAACGTCTCGACCACGCTGATCTCGGCCGAGCTGGGCATCAGTCCAGGCAATCTCTACTACCACTACCCGGCCAAGGACGAGCTGATCAACTCGCTGTTCCAGCGCTACGAGCGCTCGCTGGGTGAATTGCTCGGCGCGGGCGATGGCGTGCGCAATGTCGAAGACGCCTGGTTTTTCCTGCACTCGCTGTTCGAGATCATCTGGCAGTACCGCTTCCTCTACCGGGATCTCAACGACCTGCTCTCCAAGAATCGCCTGCTGGAAACCCACTTCCAGGCGGTGCTCCGCAACAAGGAGCGCGCCATCCGCCACCTGCTCGCAGGCATGCGCCAGCACGGTGCCGTGGACATGGACTCCAGAGAGATGGAGCCAACCGCGACCAGCATGGTGGTGGTGCTCACGTACTGGCTGAGCTTCGAGTACGTGCGTGATCCGCGCCATGCGCTGGAGCCCGACCAGGCCCAGCAGGCGCTGTTGCGCGGGGCGCGCCATGTCCTCAACCTGCTCGCCCCGTACCTGGAGCCCGCGCAGCGTCAGCATCTGCAACAACTCACCGGGGCCTATGGAGCCTCGCCATGAACGACATGAGGAGACAACGACATGAGCGAATGGACCCGGATCGCACGCCCAGACAGTGCGCTGTTTGACACCGAGCGCCTGCGCTCGCAATGGAATCGCCTGCACCTGGGAGATGCCGAACCCTGGCCGAAGGACCCGGCGCTGCAACAGGCCTGGCTGCTGTTCCACAACGGCGAATTCCAGCAGGCCGCGGAGGCCGGCCTGGCACTCGGTGACGCGGGCCTGAATGTGGCGAACAAGGCCACCTGCATACACGCCAGCTACGTGGAGCGCCGCGAATCCAGCCGGGAAGCGCTGCTCCTGGAGGCGGCAGCGCGCGCCGAAGGCCTTCAGCAGCGCCAGCCCGACAACCCTGGCGCCTGGTACTGGCAGGCCTACGCGCTCGGCCGCTATGGCCAGGGCATCAGCGTGGCCAAGGCTCTTACCCAGGGCCTGGGCGTGCGGGTGAAGACAGCGCTGGAGAACACGCTGAGACTGTGCCCGCAGCACGCGGACGCGCACCTGGCGCTGGCCAGTTTCCACGCAGAAGTCATCGACAAGGTTGGCCACCTCATCGGCAGCATGACCTATGGCGCGGACAAAGCCGCCGGCCTTGCGCTGTACGACAAGGCCATGTCGCTCAACCCGGACTCGGCGGTCACGCTGACCGAATGCGCCAACGGGCTGGTCATGCTCGAAGGCGAGCAACGGCTGGCCCAGGCCACCGCTCTGCTGGACCGCGCCGCCGCCATGGAGCCGCTGGACGCGATGGAGCGTCTCTACGTCGCGTCTGCCAAGGTGGCGCTGACGAACTGAAACTCTCTCAGGCGCTGGCCGCCAGGCCATCCACGGCCTGGAACATGGCCTGGCGCGCCTGCGCCACGATGCGCGCTTTCCATTCGTCCGTATCGACGTAGAAGGCGGCGAGGATGCGCTGCTTGATCTCAGCCCGCTGCGCTGGCGGCGCTTCGGGATGCAGGTGCAGCCAATGATCGGCGCGCAGGGCGTCGATCACCTCGGTCACGGGCACGGTGCCGTACTCCATGGCGATGCCGGTGTACTCGGCCTGCGGGCACTCCTCATAGGCGGCGCACCACATCAAGCCAGTCAGCAGCGCGGACGTGGAACTGCCGTCGTAGATGGAGGTGACCGGCGTCTGGCCGCCACCACCCCACCAGGCGCGCGCGCGGGCCAGGGCCTTGTCGTCGTCGCGGCAGGCGAAGATCCGTTCGCCCACCCCGCACTCGCCCAGGCCGGTGTGCAGGTCGATCCAGGCCAGATGGCGCGCGCTGCGGCCGTGCCGGCGCAACACCTGGCGCAGGGTCTGGTTGCTCCAGGTGGGTGCGGTGCCGCCGAAGAAAAGGCCATCGGGGTAGGCGTGCTGCCCTTGCGTGACGGCAGCCTGGAAACGTTGCAGACCGTGGGTCTGGACGTAGCTCTGGATCGCCGCCTGGTTGTCCGCGCCAGGCGGCCACTGGGCCGGCAACAACAGCCCGTGCAACTCGGCATAGGCGGCGTTGACGGGCAGCGGCTGGCTGAAATCCTGGAAGTTGCGGTTCAGGTCCACGTTTTCGTTGGTGACGCGGCGCATCCACGAAAACCCATGCGGGTTGAGTGCGTGGATGTAGAGCACCGCCACACCGGCCGCACGCGCATGCTCTCGCCACTCCGCGTCATGGGCGGCGAACACCTGAACACCGGTGCCGCAATAGCCCTCCACGCCATGGCAGGCGCTGCTCACGATCAGCAGACGCTGGGCATCGGGCGCGCCATCGAGCGCCACATCCATGGCCAGCGTCTCGCCATCGCGGCCGGGCAACGGGTGGTTGTGGCTGGAAATGGCCATGCCGGCGGCGGCAGCGCCTTCCAGGAAACGCACACGGGCCTGGGCATAGCTGGCGGAAAAACCATCCTGCGGCGCGATCATCGGACCACCTCCGCTGCAACGCGGGGTTGCCCCAGCCATTTCTCGGCCAGCCGCACCCAATAGGTCGCCCCAAGCGGGATCAGATCGTCGTTGAAGTCGTAGCTCGGGTTGTGCAGCATGCAGGGGCCGCCTCCATGCCCCATCTCGCGGTGCGCACCGTCGCCGTTGGCAATGAACACGTAGCTGCCCGGACGGGCCTGCAGCATGTAGGCAAAGTCTTCCGCGCCCATGGTGGGCTCCTGATCCACCACGCGCTCGGCACCCACGATCTCCGCCATGACCTCGCGTGCGAAAGCGGTCTCGGCGGCGTGGTTCACGGTGGGTGGGTAGTTGCGCTTGAAGCGGAATTCGCAGGTCGCGCCATAGGCCGCGCAGGTGTGCTCGGCGATCTCCTGCATGCGGCGTTCGATCAGGTCGAGCACCTCGTAGGTGAAGGTGCGCACGGTCCCCTGGATCTCGCAACTGTCGGGCACCACGTTGGTAGCCTCGCCGGTGTGGATCATGGTGACAGACACCACGCCCGCGTCCACCGGCTTCTTGTTGCGCGAGATGATGGTCTGGAAACCCATCACCATCTGGCAGGCCACCGGCACCGGATCGATGCCGTTGTGCGGCAGTGCCGCATGAGCACCCTTGCCCCGGATGACGATGTGGAATTCGTTGCTCGACGCCATCACCGGACCGGCACTGGCGGCAAAGGTGCCGGCCGGCAGTCCGGGCCAGTTGTGCATGCCAAACACCGCCTCGACCGGAAAGGTGTCGAACAGCCCGTCCTTGATCATCTCGCGTGCACCGCCGCCCCCCTCCTCCGCGGGCTGGAAGATGAGGTAGACCGTACCATCGAAGTTGCGGTGCCGCGCGAAATGCTGGGCCGCCGCCAGCAGCATCGCGGTGTGGCCGTCATGGCCGCAGGCGTGCATCTTGCCGGCGTGCTGGCTGGCGTGCGCAAAGTGGTTGTGCTCCTGCATCGGCAAGGCGTCCATGTCCGCGCGCAGCCCGATCGCGCGACCGCAGGCTCCGCCGTCACGGCCGTGCACGATGCCCACAACCCCCGTGGTGCCCATGCCCCGGTGCACCGGGATGCCCCATTCGGCCAGTTTGCCCGCCACCATGTCGGCGGTGCGAACCTCCTCGAAGCAGAGTTCCGGATGGGCGTGAATGTCTCGCCGCAGGGAGGCAATGCCAGCGGCCTGTGTGACGATGGAATCGATGAGTTTCATGGGCAACCCGAAGACAAAACGCCCATGGTAGCGAAGAGCGCCCGCGCGGGCGGCCACGGCGGCGACAGCCACCATGGCCTGGGGGATTTGGCCCAGCGGTCAGCGCCGGATGCGGCCGTCCTCGGTGAGCAGCGTGAGCTCGACGAAGCGGGAGCCGGTGTGCTTGTCGGGTCCGAAATCAAGGGGGAAGCCGCCCAGGTCCAGGTTGCGCATGCTCTGGATGGCGTTGATGAAGCCCTCTCGCGTCAGCGCTCGGCCGGCGCGCCCAAGAGCCTCCGTGAACACTTTGGCGGCGACGAAGCCCTCGATGCCCGAGTAGTTGGGTGCACGGCCTTGCTTGGCGCGCACCGCCGCCAGGTATTCACCGGAGATGCCCGTCACGGGCGTATAGGGAAATGGCATGACCTGGCTGACCACGACACCCTTGGCATCCGCGCCCAGCTCGTCGAGCAAGGCCTGGGTACCGACAAAGGACACGTTGTAGAAATTGCCCACGAAGCCGCGCTTGCGGGCTTCACGGATGAAGGCCGCACACGATTTGTAGGCACTGATCTGCACAATGGCTTCGGGTCGCTGGGCCATGATGTCGTCCACCGCCTTGGCCACATCCACCGTGTTGCGCTCCACGGTGCCCAGCGCCACCGGCGCCAGGTTCAGCGTCTTCAGTGCCCGGCTCACGCCCTCCAGACCGGCCTTGCCATAGGCGTCGTTCTGGTAGAACACCGCGATCTTGCGGATACCTGTGGCCGTGGTCTGGCGCACGATGGCGGCAGTTTCGTCGTAGTACGAGGCCCGTACATGGATGGCATAGCGGTTGAACGGATCGCGCAGCACCTCGGCGCCCGTGAAGGGCGCGAAGAAGGGGACCTTGGCCTCGCTGGCCAGAGGCAAGGCCACCACGCTGGTGGGTGTGCCGATATAACCGAACAGGGCAAACACACCTTCACCGATGAGTTGCCGGGTATTGGCGGCGCAGCGCTCAGGCTCGTAGCCATCGTCCAGGCGCCGCAACTCGATGCGACGGCCGTGGACCCCGCCTTTCTGGTTCACGCCTTCGAAGAACAGCTGTGCCCCCAGGTGAAACTGAAGCCCCAGTTGTTCGGCCGCACCGCTGAAGGGAGCGGACTGTCCGAGCACGATGCGGGTGTCGTTTAGTCCACTGGCCTGGGCGCTGGCCCGCGAGGGCAGCGCGCCCAGCGCCTGCAGACCGGCAACACGGCTGGCGTATGTCAGCAGGGTTCGACGTTGCATGGCGGGATGTCTCCTGTACTTGGCGGCATGGCGATCACCGGGTCGCAAGGGTACACCCGATAAACAATACCCATTGTTCCCAGAGCGCGGGTCGCCGCAAGCCCTCCTGTCGCGCCACTCCCTCCTTCGGGCGCCTCATGCCGGCCACCGGAGCCACCGGTCCGTCCGTATCATTGGCACAACCACCGAGCATCCCATGAACGCCAGCCCCGACTCCCCGGCACCTTCCTCCCTCGTCCAGGTGCGTGGTGCCTGCCCGCACGACTGCCCGGACACCTGCGCCCTGCTGACCACCGTGGAGGGCGGCGTGGCGGTGCGCGTGGCCGGCAACCCGGCACACCGCCACACCGACGGCGCCCTGTGCACCAAGGTGTCTCGCTACGCGGAGCGCACATACCACCCGCAACGCCTGCGGCAGCCGCTGCGCCGCACGGGTCCCAAGGGCAGCGGGCAGTTCGAACCGGTGGACTGGGACACGGCTTTGGACGACATCGCCTCGCACCTGCGCGCCATTGCCTCGCACGACCCGCAGGCCATCCTGCCCTACAGCTACGCAGGCACCATGGGGCAGGTACAGGGTGAAGCCATGGCGGCGCGTTTCTTCCATCGGCTCGGGGCGTCGCTGCTGGACCGAACCATCTGCGCCTCTGCCGGTGGCGAAGCCCTGGTGCAGACCCTGGGTGGCAAGGTCGGCATGAAGGTGGAGCATTTCGCCGATGCGCGGCTGATCCTGATCTGGGGCAGCAACTCCATCGGCAGCAACCTGCACTTCTGGCGCCTGGCGCAGCAGGCCAAGCGCAACGGTGCCAGGCTGGTCTGCATCGACCCGCGCCGCACCGAGACCGCCGACAAATGCCATGAACACATCGCCCTGCGACCGGGAACCGACGCCGCGCTGGCGCTGGCGCTCATGCACGAGCTGATCGTGCACGACTGGCTCGACCACGACTACATCGAGCGCCACACGCTGGGGTGGAACGCCCTCAGGGAGCGCGCGCTGCAATGGCCTCCTGAACGCGCGGCAACCGTCTGCGGCGTACCCGCCGAGCAGATCGTGGCGCTGGCGCGCGACTATGGCACCACGCGCCCGGCGGCCATCCGCTTGAACTACGGCATGCAACGCGTGCGGGGCGGCGGCAACGCGGTGCGGGCCATCGCCTGCCTGCCTGCCTTGGTGGGCGCCTGGCGCCATCCCTCTGGTGGCCTGCTCCTGTCGGCCTCCGGCCAGTTTCCTGTCCGACGGGCGGCCTTGCAGCGCCCCGACCTGCTGGCCGGCCGCAGTCCGCGCACGATCAACATGAGCACGATCGGCGACGACCTGCTGCGCCCCGCTTCGGCGGACTTTGGCCCGCGCATAGAAGCCCTGGTCGTCTACAACAGCAACCCTGTGGCAGTGGCGCCCGAGTCGGGCAAGGTGGTGCAAGGGTTCCAGCGCGAGGATCTTTTCACCGTGGTCCTGGAACACTTCCAGACCGATACCGCTGACTACGCGGACTACATCCTTCCCGCCACCACCCAGCTCGAACACTGGGACATCCACACCAGCTACGGCCACACCGATGTGCTGCTCAATCGCCCCGCCATCGAACCGGTGGGGCAATGCCGCAGCAACACCGACATCTTCCGCGCGCTGGCTGCACGCCTCGGTTTCGACGACCCCTGCTTCACGGAAGACGACCTGCAGCTGTGCCGCACGGCGTTTGGCGATACCGTGGACTTTCAGCAACTGCTCAACCAGGGCTTCGCTACGCTGCCCCTGCCGGCGGCCCCTTTTGCGCAAGGCGGCTTTCCCACCGCCTCCGGTCGCTGCGAGTTCTACAGCGACCGGCTGGCCGCGCAAGGCCTGGACGGCCTGCCCGACCACCTGCCCAACTTCGAAACGCCTGGTACCGACCCCCGCTATCCACTGGCCATGATCTCGCCGCCAGCACGCAACTTTCTCAACTCCAGCTTCGTCAACGTCAGCAGCCTGCGCGACATCGAAGGCGAGCCCCTGCTGGAAATCCACGCCGACGACGCCGGACCACGTGGCATCCAGGATGGGCAGATGGTGCGCGTGTTCAACGACCGGGGCGAATACCGCTGCAAGGCCAGCGTCTCCCGGCGTGCGCGCCAGGGCGTGGTCAACGGACTGGGCATCTGGTGGCGCAAACTCGGGCCCGACGGTACCAACGTGAACCAACTCACCAGCCAGCGCCTCACCGACATGGGACGCGGACCGGTGTTCTACGACTGCCTGGTCGACGTGGCGGGATTGCCCGCCCCTACGTGATGCGGCCACTGCGTCTGGCGCTGCTGATGCTGGCCTTGCTCGGCGCGGGCTGCTCCAGCACCACGGGCGCGGGCTACTACTGGCAGTCGGTCACGGGCCATCTGCGCCTGATGCAGGCCGCGCGTCCGGTCGAACAGTGGCTGGCCGACCCGCAGACCCCGGTGACGCTGAAAGAACGCCTTGAGCTGGCCCGGCGCATCCGCGCTTTCGCCGTGACGGCACTGGCCTTGCCGGACAACGCCAGCTACCACCGGTACGCCGATCTGCAGCGCCGCGCCGCGGTCTACAACGTGGTGGCCGCCCCAGCCTTGTCGCTCACCTTGCAGACGTGGTGCTTCCCGGTGGTGGGCTGCGTGGGCTACCGCGGCTACTTCGACGAGGGCGATGCACAGGCTTTCGCACGAAGCCTGGACCCTACGCTGGAGGTCGCGGTGTACCCCGTACCAGCCTACTCCACCCTGGGCTGGATGAACTGGGCCGGCGGCGATCCCTTGCTCAACACCTTCATCGGCTACCCGGAAGGCGAACTCGCGCGCATCGTCTTCCATGAACTGGCTCACCAGGTGGTCTATGCACGCAACGACACCGTGTTCAACGAATCCTTTGCCACCGCCGTCGAACGCCTGGGCGGGGAACGCTGGCTGCGCACCCAGGCCAGCCAGAAGGCCCGTGACGATTACGCCGTCTTCGATGAACGCCGCCGCGCGTTCCGGGCCCTCACGTTGTCCGTGCGCCAGCGCCTGCAGACGGTCTACGGCAACGCCACGCTCGACGACGAAGCCAAGCGGCAGCGCAAGCAAGCGGTGATGGGTGATTTCCGCCAGGCCTACGCCGGGCTGCGCGAACAGTGGGGCGGCTTCGCGGGATACGACGCCTTCGTCGCCCGGGCCAACAACGCCAGTTTCGCGGCACAGGCGGCTTACGACGAGTTGGTGCCGGGCTTTCTGGCGCTGTTCGAGCGTGAAGGCCAGGATTTCAACCGCTTCTATGATGCCGTTCAGGCCCTGGCCGACCGCCCCAAGGAAGAGCGGCAGGCGGCACTGAAGGCATTGGCCAACGCATTCACCCAGACGGCCCATCACGGGCCGCAACGCCCCTGAACCCAACCACCGAGGGATCCATGGCAGACATCCACATCAAGCGCGAACACCACCTGGGTCTCAGCGGCGCGCGCAAGCTGGCCTGGCGCTGGGCCGAACAGGCCGAGCAGGAGTTCGACATGAGCTGCACCTACGAGGAAGGCCAGACCGCGGACGAGGTGCAGTTCACCCGCTCCGGTGTGAACGGCACGCTGAAGGTCACGGCCGAGCGCTTCGAACTCGATGCCCGGCTGGGCTTTCTGCTGGGAGCGTTCAAGGAACGGATCGAAAGCGAGATCGTCAAGAACCTGGACACGCTGCTGGCGGCCAGGAAACCCGCCGCCAAAAAGAAGAAAGCCGGCTGAGCCGGCTGTGGTCAAGGCTCCAAAGCGCCGCCCGAGGCGGCGCCGGGCGTCTCACTGCAGGGACTCGATCAGATCGATGTACTGCTGCATCGCATCGTCGCCCGCGGTGCCCTTGAGACTGTTCCAGGCATCCCACTTGGCACGCCCCACCAGATCACCGAAGCCGGGCTTCTTTTCGGTGTTGTCACCGGTGGTCGCCTGCTTGTACAGGCCGTAGATTTTCAGCAGGGTGGTGTTATCGGGACGCTCGCTGAGCTTTTTCGACTGCGCCACGGCGGTTTCGAAACGGGACTTGAGATCGGCCATCGGGGAACTCCTCGGGGGTTGTGTGTCAGGCGGTCAAGGGCAAGACCTGCCTAGGGGTGTCCCGCTATCTTACGGTGCGGCCTCTCTGCACAATAGGCGCACCACCCCAAGAAAAGCCCACGCACCCCGTGCAGGCACTGAGGAGCACTCATGGTTCAACGCGCTGCCGCCGACCGCGGCTCCCCCGCCAGGCGGCCCGCACGGGTGCGGCCCTCCGGTCCTCAGGTGCTGGCGCGTACGCTGGGCTTCGAGGGCGAGCGCATGAGCAAGGTCGACACCGCCTGGCTGCGCATGGACTCGCCATCCAACCTCATGATGATCCTGGGCGTGTGGCTGCTTCGGCCCGGCATCACGCGAGCAGCGCTGAGCGAGCGCGTGCGCGAGCGCCTGCTGCCCTACCCGCGCTTTGTCCAGTTGGCCCGCGAAGACGCCACGGGTGCCCATTGGGTCGAGGACACGGATTTCCAACTGGAACGCCATGTGGTCAGCCATCGGCTGGCCAGGCGCCGCGGCCAGACAGCCCAGGCCGCTCTGCAGGCCCGGGTGGCCGAACTGGCCATGCAGCCGCTGGACCGCCGCCATCCGCTCTGGCAGCTTGAGCTCATCGAGGACCATGAGGGCGGTTCCGCGCTGATTGCCCGCATCCATCACTGCATCGCCGATGGCATCGCCCTCATCAGCGTGATGATGAGCCTGGTGGACGGTGGTGGCGCACCGCCCCAGAAACGGCACCGCCGATCCACCGCTGGTGGAGCGGAGGACTGGCTGGCGGACACCTTGATACGCCCCTTCGGCGACATCGCGGCGCGGGCCCTGGAGGCCGCAGGCGGCGGGGCGGCCCGCTCGCTGTCGATGCTTGCCACGCCGCAGAAGAGTCTGGGCAGCAGTCTGGGCCAGGCCATGGACGTGGCGCGCATGGGTGGGCAGCTCGCCAGTGACTTGGCCGCCCTGGCCCTCATGCCCGACGACTCCGCCACCCGCCTCAAGGGCCAGCCGGGGGCCACCAAGCGCGTGGCCTGGTGCCAGCCGATCGCGCTGGACGAGGTCAAGGCGATCGGCCGGGCGCTGAACTGCTCCGTCAATGACGTGCTGCTGGCCTGCGTGGCAGGTGCCATCGGCAACTACCTGCGCGCCCAGGGCGACGCCACGGAAGGTCAGGCCATCCGCGCCATGGTGCCGGTCAACCTGCGCCCGATGGAAGAAGCCTGGAAACTGGGCAACCGTTTCGGACTCGTGCCGCTGCTGCTGCCCATCGGCATCCTCAACCCGGTGGAAAGGGTGTTCACGGTCCGCGCCCGCATGAACGAACTCAAGGGCAGCCTGCAGCCGCTGCTGACCTTTGGACTGCTCTCGGTCGCCGGCCTGCTCATCAAGCCCGCGCAGGACGCCATGCTGCACCTCTTTGGCCGCAAGACGACCGCCGTGATGACCAATGTGCCGGGCCCCTCGACCAAGCTCAAGGTGTGCGGCGCCACGCTGGAGCAAACCATGTTCTGGGTGCCGCAGACCGGTACCGTCGGCCTCGGTGTCTCGGTTCTGAGCTATGGCGGCGGGGTACAGTTCGGCGTGATTGCCGACACCGCCCTGTGTCCGGATCCGCAGCGCATCATCGACGAGTTCGAGCCCGAGTTCGCCCGCCTGCTGACCGTGACCTTGATGCTGCCCTGGGGCGAGTCCGCAGCCAGCCCGTCTCGCCCGCCCCGGAAGTCCGGCTAGGGTTACCCCCAGGGTCCCTGGTCTTTCAGACTACCCTGGTCAGACGGCGATCGGCGATCTCCAGCAGTCCGTCAAAGATCAGGCTCTCCACCAGCTCCACGGAAGTGGTCATGCTCGGTGCCATCTTCCAGCCTGCACCACCGGTCATGATGCAAACCGGCTCCTCGCCGCAGTGGCGGCGCAGGTTGTTCACCATGCGGTCGACCGCGCCCGCGATCGCGAAGGTCCCGCCGCTGGTGAGCGCGTCGCTGGTGTTGGTGGGAAAGTCGCGCACATCGCCGGTAGGAACGTGCAGACCTGCCGTGCCCGATTCCAGGGCACGCAACATGATGCCGTGGCCCGGCAGAATGATGCCGCCGAGAAAACGGCCCTGGGAGTCGATGGCCTCGACGGTGACCGCCGTACCCACCATGACCACGATGCAGGGACGGACCTGCCCCCGCGCCAGCAGGCGCTGGCGAGCACCGATCATGGCAACCCAACGGTCCGAACCCAGACGGGCCGGGTGGTCGTAGCCGTTGACCAATCCGGCTTCGGCACTGCTGGACACGACCCACTGCGGGTTCACGTCCCACATCTCGAGCTGTTCTTCGACACGGCGCTTGACGGCATCCCCAGCAACCACGCAGCCGAGCACCCGGTCGGGCGCCGGCAGCGCCTGCCAATCGCCCTCTTCCAGGGATTCGATGTTCTCTAGGAACTGGGCACCGCTGGCGAGCAGCGATGCCCCGACATGGGGTGCGTCGTACAGGGCCCACTTGAGTCGGGTGTTCCCTACGTCCAGGGCCAGAAAAGTCATGCGTGGATTATCACCACGCGGGTCAAGCGGGAATGCTGCATCGCAACATGTCAGCCAGGCCCTGGCTCAGATCAGTCCAATCCAGCAGGCCCGCTGGACAGCCGCCAACTTGTTGTCGGTCTGCAGCTTGGCCATGGCGTTGGCCAAGTGGTAGTTCACCGTGCGCTCGGAACAATCCATGCGCTGCGCCGTCTCGCGGGCGGTCAGTCCCTCGAAAGCCAGGTTCAGGCTTTCGAGTTCGCGCGGGCTCAGGACCACGCGCTGCTCGGCAATGGACCTCCGCAGCATCGGCCAGACATTGAAAGCGGACCAAGCCAGCACAGCCGCCTCGGAGCGGTCGGCAAACGCCCTAGGGCTGAACATGAAGCACTCGAACGCCCGGCCGGCAGGCAGGCTGAATGCCACGCGCACCAGGGTCTGGTAGCCGTGGGCCAGCCACAGCCGACGCCAGCGACTCGATTGCTCGAAAGCCGATTTGGAAATATCCTGCCAGGCAACCAGCGGTGCGTCGCTGTCACGCCAGCCCGCCCCGAAGTCGGGACTTTCAGCCAGCGCTTGCCCCGGTCCCAGCAGCCGGGGCGGATGCACCGCCAACACCTCGCGCTGGTCACGGCCTCCCACAGGATCGGGGCCCAATACCAGCACTGCTTCCACGCCTTGCTCCCGCAAAGCACACAGCCAGTCGGCCAGAATGCCATCCAGGCCAATACTGTCAAAGTTGACAGGCAACGTCATGGCTTGCAACACCCTGTTGCATAGACAATGCCAACTGGGTCAGGATTGTTGGAGTCAAGCGCGGCAGGTGTCCGGCGAACGAAGGAGTGCATATTGTCTTTGGACCGGTTGTGGATGGTCAGCGCCAGAGCCCGACTCTGGCGTTGGCTGCTGGACGAAGTCGTCCACGCCCCCATAGAGCCTATTCTGCACCCTTCCCGGGGCCGCCTGTTGTGGATTGGTGTTTTCACCTTCTGCGGGCATGCCCTCATCTATGCCACCTGGGCCTTCCTGCTGCCCCAGCCTTACGAGAACCCCTGGGCTCGCCTGTTCATGGCGCTGCTGGCCCTGATCTATGTGTTGCCCAAGACCACCCGCGACCCCACGTCCACCGAGGCGGGCCGGCTGTTCACCGCCGCCACCTGGATACAGCTGCCCTGGTTCTTCACCTGGATGTACTGGATGAATGGTGGCAACACCGTGTGGCTGGCCAGCGTGTCCATCATGATCCTGATCTACTACCACGCCACCGACTGGCGGCTGGCCACCATCGGCCTGATCACTGGCGGCACCGCGGGTTGGCTCACCGCCGAGATCAATGGCGGTACCACCCACCCCTTCGAGGAACCCATGGCCAATGTGGTGGTGATCGGCTTTGCCTGGATCATGGGCTTGATGCTGGGCTTCTCCAGCGCCAACCTGCGCCGTGCGCGGCTGCTCAACACCTTGAGCACCATGGGCGTGATGGCGCATGAGCTGCGCACGCCGCTGGCCACCGTCAACCTCATGGGCGACGTGCTGCGCAACCTGGTTCAGCACGAGGTCCCGGAGGCCAAGCGCAAGAAGCTGGAGGAACTGGCCACCCGCCTGCAGAACCTGGTGCGCAGCATGAACCGGCAGATCGACACCCAGATCTCGAACGCCCAACTCATGCGACTGCCTCGGGAGCAGTCGACGATCATGGCCGCTGAACTCGTGCAGGAGGTGGTGAGTCAGTACCCCTACCGCTCCTCGCGGGAGCGCGACTGCGTGCAGGTCCACATTCAGCACGACTTCTGTTTCCTGGCGTCACGCCCCCTGTTTGCCCAGGTTCTGACCAATCTGCTGAAAAATGCCTTGCATGCCCTGGCTGCCGCGAGCAACGCGCCCAGCCCGGGCGACCTCAGGGTGGATGTGGGCATCCACCATGGCAAAGGCCGCATCGCGGTGTCCGACGATGGCATAGGCATCACCCACGAGCAACAGCAACGCATCTTCGAACCCTTCTTCTCCACCCAGGCCGGCGCGGGCAACGGCCTGGGACTGACCTTCTGCAAAAACGTGGTGGAGGCCGCCCATGGCCGGCTCAGCGTGCATTCCGAACCCGGACTCGGAGCGGTCTTCATGATCGATCTGCCGCTGAACAACCCCGCCGACCCGACCGCCGTTGCGCAAGGCTGAAGACGACATGGCACTGACGATATCCCTCTTCCACCGCCCAGGCAGCATCCTGTTCCTGGACGACGACACCGACTACCTGGAGATGCTGGGCATGGTGATACCGGCCCACTGGCAGGTGGAGCTTTACTCGCGCCCGTCGGGCTTCTTCACCCGCATGCAGAACGAGCCTGCCCGCTGGGAAGCCGATGCGATGACCCAGTTGCAGATGATCGAACGCTGGCGGCAAGGGCAGCCCCTGCTGCCCCAGGTGCTGCGCTACTGGGCCATCAATGCATCCCGCTACGAGCTGGCCCAGACCTGCGTGGTGGACTACGCCATGCCCGGCACAGACGGGCTCAAGGTGCTCAACACCCTGCTGGACTGGCCCGGCTCGCGGGTCCTGCTCACCGGCCAGGCCGATGAGCAGATCGCGATCCAGGCTTTCAACAATGGGCTGATCGACCAGTTCGTACCCAAGCAGACCACCGACATCACCCGCCACCTGCTCGGCGTCTTGCGCAAGCTGTCGCAAACGCCGCACCCACGGCTGAACACCCTGTGGCGCGCCGCCCTGCACCCGGCCCAACAGTCCATGCTGCAGATACCGTCGGTGGCCCAGGCCCTGCGCGCCTACACCGAGCAGCACTGGGTGGAATACGTGGTGCTGGGGGAACCCTTCGGCCTGATCGGCCTGGATTCAGGTGGCCAATGCCACTGGCTGCAACTCGAACCCACGTCCAGCCTCCCGGACCTGGCTGAACTTGCCGGCTCCGCCGGCCTGGGATTTGACACGGTAAGGGCCATCCGTGCCGGACAGCGGCTGGCGGCCGTGGAGCTGCATCAGCAGATGGGTTTGCGCGGCCCGGTACGCACCGCAGTCTCTTTCCCCATCGGGGATGATGGCGTGCTCACCGCGGCCGTGTTCACCCTGGGCGCGGACGATCTGCCACAACCCATCTACCCCTACCGGCACTTCCTGGAAGCCCAGGGTGGCCGTCAGGTGCACGACGCCTGACGGTTGCCGATCCCAGGCCGCTCAGGCGGCCTCAAGCTCCAGAGCGCTGCCCGCCTGGACGCGCGCACGGCGGGCGCATGGCCAATCCCAGGGCTTGACGATGGGTGCGATCTCGCGCGCCACCGCCTCCAGGTGAAGCAACTCCGCCTCGGTCAGGGCCGCATTGAGCGTCAGGCGCACCAGCGCACGCTTGCTGCTCGTGGCCGGCGCGCAGAAGATGGCACCAAACACGCCCCTGGCTTCCAGTTCGTCGCGCAGGCGCATGGTATCGGGCTCGGTGCCCGCTTCCAGGGCAATGATCTGCTCGGTCCCGTGGTGAATGGGATAACCCAGGCCGCTGAGGGTCTTGCGCACGCGACGGGTGATCGCCTTGAGGCGCTCCCGTTCCGCATCGGCCTTGCGCAGCACCTCGACGGTGGCGCGCAGACCCGCGATCTCATTGGGCAGCAGGCAGGAGCTGAAGATGTTGGGGAAGCTGGTGCTCAGGATGTAGTACCGCATGCTGGCAGGCGCGGTGAAGAAGCCCGCACGACCGGCAACAGACTTGGCCAGGCTCGCCGAAATGAAATGCACGCGGTGTGTGAGTCCCAGCTCAGCGCAGAGGCCTCCGCCTGACGGCCCATGGGTGCCCAGGGAGTGCGACTCGTCCACCAGGATCATCGCCCCGTGCTTTTCCACGACCTCGATCATTTCTTCCAACGGGCAGACCGAGCCCGTGGTGCTGTAGACGGAATCCACCACCACCACGCCCGGGCCGTTCTTGGTCATCATCTTGTCGAGATGAACCGGGTCGTTGTGCCGGAAGGCAAAGGCCGGCGCCCGCGCCGCATGGGCGCCTTCCCAGAGGGAGGCGTGGGCCTGGGTGTCCAGGTACACCGGCGTGTTGGCGTCGGCAATCGACTGCAGCAGACCCACATTGGCGGTGTAACCGGACTGGCACAGGAAGGCATCTTCCTTGCCCACCCAGTCGGCGAGCGCCATTTCCAGGGCCCGGGTGGGGTGCTGCTGGAGCAGAAACACACCCGACTGGACAACGAACTCGTTGCTGCGGGTCAGGGCGTCGACCTGGGCAGCGACGATGTCGGGGTGCCCGGTGACGGCCAGGTAGTCGTTGCCATCCAGGCGGACGGCGTTCGGCCCCGGCGCGGAACCGTGCAGCACGAACTTGCCTCCCCAAGGGCCATCCCAACGCGGCTTGAAGTCGCGTTCGATGCGTTGGCGCAACGCGGCGGACAGCGTCGGCTCCTTCGAGGCGGCTTCCCTGACCAGTTCCAACGTTCCCATGGAGTTCTCCTTGCCGGATAGAAAACCCCATTGAAAAAAGAAATCCGTGAAAAATTGCACGGACCCTGTCAGGGTTGACAGGGGCTGTGAACCTTTCGACTCAAGTTTCGGTCGTTTTGTCCGATAAGCGGCGACGCAAAAATGCGACAGCCGCTCCGTGACATATGTCTCAGTTCTGCCGCCAGGGCATGCCGCGGTAGCGCCAGCCGCCCTTACGACCCCGCTGGGCGTTCGCGTCCGGGTCGCCTTCGAAGCCCTCCAGGATGTTGTAGGCCTCGAGTCCGAGTTCGGTGGCCCGTTTGGCGGCGGCGATCGAGCGCACACCGCTGCGGCACAGCAGAACCAGCTTGCGGCCTTGCGCCGCCGCCTGGATCTGGCGGTCGAAATCCGGGTTCATGGCCATGCCGGGCCACTGCTTCCAGGCAACACCCACCGCCCCGGGGACGAAACCGACCCATTCGCGCTCCGCGTCGGTGCGCACATCCACCATCACCGCCTCGCCGGACTGCACCCACTGCCAGGCCAGCGCGGCCGAGACGTCACCCGCGTAGCTGCCCTGGTGGGCGCCGGTCGGGGGCGATGGCTGCAGCAGAAGAACCCCATCGGCATCGTGGCGCAGGCCCGAACTGAGGTTGGCGGGTACCGCTTCGTCGATGCGCCTGGGCTTGGGCAATTGAAGGGTGTCCATGATGGCCACGAACTCGGCCTCGGTCTTGCCCGCCACCCGGGCATTGGTGGCCTTTTCCTGACCGATGCTGGAGTGCGTGCGCCCCTGGTAGTCGTGGCCCGGCCAGACCGTGGTGCCGTCGGGCAGGCTGAACAGCACCTGCGTCAGGCTGCGGTAGAGGTCGCGCGCGCTGCCAGACTGGAAGTCTGTGCGGCCGCAGCCGTTGATGAGCAGGGTATCGCCGGTGAAGACGTGGTCGCGCCAGACAAAGCTCATGCTGCCCGCCGTGTGGCCGGGCGTGTGCAACGCGAGCAGGCTTTCTGCCCCGAAGTTCAGCGTATCGCCGTGCTTCAGTTGCACACCAGCGGTCCCGATCCCGCAACCCTGCGGTGCCGCGGTCCGGGCGCCTGCGAGTTCGGCCAGCCGCCCCGCACTGGTGATGTGGTCGGCATGGGCGTGGGTCTCCACGGTCCACACCAGCTTGAGCCCGTACTCCTGCAGCTTGGCCAGATCGCGCTCGATCTGCTCGTCCACCGGATCGATGATGACCGCCTCCCGGCTCTGCTGGTCGAACAGCACATAGGTATAGGTGCTGGAAGCGGGGTCGAACAACTGGATGGGTTGCATCGGAGGGCTCCTGTCAGGCAAAGCGGGCCAGCATGTCGGCCACATCGTCGGGCGGCACCTCTCCCTGGGCCATGACGCAGCCCACCAGGGCGTAGAACGTCTTGTCCAGCGCCTTGCGGGCGGCAGCGAGCTGTTGGGCAACCTTTTCGCAGTCCGCGTCGGACTCGATGAGTTTCTGGATGCCGCGCAATTGGCCCTCGGCCCGCTTGAGACGCAGCAGGAGCGCGCGTTTGCGCTCGGGGTCGGTGACGGTGGTCATGTCATTGGTCCTGTGATGGGCGTATACCCCATGAAGTATTTTAGGTTCCTGGCGCCGCCCATGATGAAAACCTGCGTATTCGCCAGGGCTGGAGATTGTCCGACCGGCAGTGGTTCCAGCGTCCGAGCCGCTCCGGCCGGCCCCGCGACGACACCAGGCACGCCTTCCGTCACCAAGATGACCTCCGGTCGGTGAAAACCCTGCGCAGCGAGGCAGAAGCAGGGGCGCATCATCGAAAGCCCTACAACCTGAACTGGAGACAACCGATGACCGAGAAATCCGCTGCCACTTCTCGCCGGGGCATGCTCAAGGGCGCCGCCGTCGCGGCCGGTACCCTGTCCGTGCCGATGATCGCCACGGCCCAGACCACTTCCCTGCGCTTCCAGAGCACCTGGCCGGCGAAGGATATCTTCCACGAGTACGCTAACGACTTCGCCAAGAAGGTCAACGACATGGCGGGCGGACGGTTGAAGATCGAGGTGCTGCCGGCGGGCTCGGTCGTCCCGGCCTTCCAGTTGCTCGAGGCCGTTGCCAAGGGCACGCTGGACGGGGGTCACGGCGTGGTGGCCTACCACTATGGCAAGAACTCGGCTCTGGCGCTCTGGGGCTCCGGCCCGGCCTACGGCATGGACCCCAACATGGTGCTGGCATGGCACTACTACGGCGGCGGCAAGGCCCTGCTCGAAGAGATTTACGGCAGCCTCAACCTGGACGTGGTGTCCTACCTGTACGGCCCCATGCCGACGCAGCCTCTGGGCTGGTTCAAGAAGCCGGTGGCCAAGGTGGCCGACATGAAGGGCCTGAAGTTCCGTACCGTTGGCCTGGCCGTGGACGTCTTCACCAAGATGGGGACCGCCGTCAACCCGCTGCCGGGTGGCGAGATCGTGCCGGCGCTCGACCGGGGTCTGATCGACGCAGCGGAGTTCAACAACGCCTCCAGCGACCGGGTACTGGGCTTCCCCGACGTCACCAAAAACTGCATGCTGCAGAGCTTCCACCAGAGCGGCGAACAGTTCGAGATCCTGTTCAACAAGGGCAAGCTCAATGCGCTGCCGGCCGAGCTCAAGGCTGTTGTGGACTACGCCGTTCAAGCCGCCAGCGCGGACATGAGCTGGAAGGCCATTCAGCGCAACTCGCAGGACTACATCGAGCTCAAGAAGGCCGGCGTGAAGTTCTACAAGACGCCTGACGCGATCCTGCGGGCACAGCTCGCCGCATGGGACGAGACCATCGCCGAGAAGGCCAAGACCAACCCGCTCTTCCAGAAGGTGCTGGATTCGCAGAAGGCATTCGCCGGCCGTGCCGGCCAGTGGCAGAACGACTACATGGTCGATTTCAAGATGGCCTACAACCACTACTTCGGCCGCGGCGCCAAGAAGAGCTGACGCCGACCTGAACCCAAGGGGCGCCTGGAGGCGCCCCTTTCTGTTGGGAGTTCCGATGCAGAAATTTCTCCTGGCGGTCGACGGCCTGTCGACCTGGGTGGGCAAGGTTTGCGCCTGGTCCGTGGTCGTGCTCACGCTGCTGATCAGTTGGGAAGTGTTTTCCCGCTATGCCCTGAACAAGCCACACGGTTGGGTGCTCGACGCCCAGATCATGTTGTATGGCGTACTGTTCATGATGGCAGGCGCCTACACCCTGGCCAAGAACGGCCATGTGCGTGGCGACGTGCTGTACGGCTTTTTTCGGCCACGCACCCAGGCCGCGATCGATCTGGTGCTCTACGTGGTTTTCTTCCTGCCCGGCATCATCGCCATGACCTGGGCGGGCTGGACCTTCGCCAACGAGTCGCTGGCGATCCGGGAGCAGACCTTCAACGCCGACCCCCTGCCGATCTACCCGTTCAAGTTTGTCGTGCCTGTTGCCGGTGCGGCGCTGCTGCTGCAGGGCCTGGTGGAGATCGTGCGTTGCGTGCTCTGTCTGCGGGAAGGCCAATGGCCCAGGCGCGAGGAGGACGTGGAAGAGGTCGATGTCGAAAAACTCAAGGAAATGGTGCACGTCAAGGACAAGGACATTGAAGACCTTGACCAGTTGATCACCAGGAAAGGAGGCCAGCCATGACCGTCCGCAAGGAACTCTGGTTCGGCTTCGGTCTCATGGCGCTGATCCTGGCCGGCGCAGTCTGGATGGTGGCCAGCGCCCCCACCATGACCAATGGGCACTATGGCCTGCTCATGCTCTCGCTGGTGGTGGTCGCGATCATGCTGGGTTTCCCCACCGCCTTCACCCTCATGGGCATGGGCATGCTGTTCGCCTTCTTCGCCTACCACTCCGGTGGACAGACTTCGGCCGGTGCCGTGAGGCAGACACTGGACCTGATGGTGCAACGCACCTTCTCGGTCATGGGCAACGACGTGCTGATTTCGATTCCACTGTTCGTGTTCATGGGCTACCTGGTCGAGCGCGCCAACCTGATCGACAAGCTGTTCCGCAGCCTGCACCTGGCCCTGGCGCGCGTCCCTGGATCGTTGGCCGTGGCCACGCTGGTCACCTGCGCGGTGTTCGCCACCGCCACCGGCATCGTCGGCGCCGTGGTCACTCTCATGGGTCTGCTGGCCATGCCGCAGATGCTGCGCGCCGGCTACGACGTGCGTCTGACCGCGGGTGCCATCACGGCCGGCGGCTGCCTGGGCATCCTGATACCGCCCTCGGTGCTGCTCATCGTCTACGGCGCCACCGCTGGCGTGTCCGTGGTGCAGTTGTACGCAGGCGCTTTTTTCCCCGGGATCATGCTGGCGGGCCTGTACATCGTCTACGTGATCCTCATGGCCAAGCTCAAGCCGGCCTGGGCGCCACCGCTGAGCGCGCAGCAGCGCCTGGTCCCGCTGCCGCCGCGGTTGCAGCAGCTTGGTGCACGGGGCGAAGCCTGGGCGCCAGCCAGCCTCCTGCGTGCCCTCAAGGGGCGCAAGAACCACCACGTGCCCACGGGCTACATGTTGCGCCAGTTGGCCGTCGTGGCCCTGCCTGCGGTACTGTTCGCCGTGGTGGCCCTGAGCACCTACCAGGGGCTGACGCAGGTCAAGGTGGAAGAGACCTACGCAGAGCTGACCTCGCTCAACGACGCCCGCGAGGAGGTATCCAACGAAGGCGGACTGGCCGAACCGGAAGACGTGGATGAGGCCTCCGAGGGCCTGGCGGAACCGCCTGGCGACGAAGAGACCGCAGGTGAAGTGGCCGAACCGCCTGGAGCGGACGAACCGACGGACGCGGCGAAGACCGAAGAGGCGGCCTCGGACAGCGTGGCCCTTCCACCCGGGGCCGGCGAGGGCGCGGCAACCACCGCCGAGGCCACGACCCAGCCCGCCCCCATCGGCTACTGGGTCGGACTGGGCGCTGGCGCCTTGTGCCTGGTGCTGTTCTACGCCCTGCTCAGCCATGCGCGCCTGGAAGTGTTCAAGATGCTGCTCTCCAGCTTCTTTCCGCTGCTGGTGCTGATCCTGGCGGTGCTGGGCTCCATCGTGTTCGGCCTGGCCACCCCCACCGAAGCGGCGGCCGTGGGTGCGCTCGGCGGGTTCCTGCTGGCCGCGGCCTACCGGCAGTTGACCGTCGACGTGGTCAAGGAAAGCGTCTTCCTCACCGCCAAGACCAGCGCCATGGTGTGCTGGCTGTTCGTCGGGTCGGCCATCTTCTCAGCCGCTTTCGCGCTGCTGGGCGGTCAGGCCCTGGTGGAGGAGTGGGTGCTGGGCATGAACCTGAGCAAGACGGAGTTCCTGATCCTGAGCCAGGTCATCATCTTCATCCTGGGCTGGCCTCTGGAATGGACCGAGATCATCGTGATCTTCATGCCCATCTTCATCCCGCTGCTGGACAACTTCGGTGTCGATCCACTGTTCTTCGGACTGCTGGTGGCCCTGAACCTGCAGACCGCGTTCCTCAGCCCACCGGTGGCCATGAGCGCGTTCTACCTCAAGGGCGTGGCCCCCAAGCACGTCACGCTGAACCAGATCTTCGCCGGCATGCTGCCTTTCATGGGCATCCAGATCCTGGCCATCGTGCTGCTGTACATGTTCCCGCAGATTGGTCTGTGGCTGCCGGAGGTGCTTTACCGCTGATCCGTCTTCCCTGGGCAAAACCCTGAAGGGGCGCCGGGTCGCCCCTTTTTTTCGTCCATTGGGGTTAACATTACGTTTACGTAAACGTCAATCATCATGCGACGGACGATGGCCGCCCGCGTTGTGGCCCGCAAAGCGCCTGGAGACACCATGCCCCGCTCCCCCGACACCGCATTGCCTTTTCCCGCCTCCGCCCTGCGCGCCGGCAAGGCAGGTCCCTGGCGTGACTGGCAGGTAGCACCCGGCACCCAGGTGACGCTGAGCTCCCTCGACCCCGCGGCGAAACCGTTTTCCGGCGGCAACAAGGCCGCCGACCAGGCCGCCGTGCAGTCCATCGCGGAAGAACTCGACCGCCTTCAGGACCTGTTCTATGCGGATGCCCGCTACAAGCTGCTGGTGGTTCTGCAAGGCACCGACACCTCCGGCAAGGACGGTACTGTGCGTGGTGTGTTCTCCCGCACCAGCCCGCTGGGTGTGCACACGGTGGGATGGAAGGCCCCCACCGAAGTGGAACGCGACCACGACTACCTCTGGCGCATCCACCAGCAGATGCCAGGCGCGGGCGAGATCATGGTGTTCAACCGCAGCCACTATGAAGACGTGCTGGTGCCCGTGGTCAATCGCTGGATCACCCCTGCACAGACCCGGCAGCGCTACGCCCACATCCGGGACTTCGAGCGCCTGCTGGCCGAAACCGGTACCGTGGTCCTCAAATTCATGCTGCACATCGACGCCGAGGAACAGCGCCAGCGCCTGCAGGAACGCATTGACGACCCGACCAAGCACTGGAAATTCAGCCTGGGCGATCTGGAAGTGCGCAAGCAGTGGAACGACTACCAGCGCGCCTACGAGACCCTGCTGCAGGAAACGAGCACCCCCTGGGCACCCTGGAACGTCGTGCCCGCGAACTCCAAAACCCACCGCAACCTGATGATCGCCACCGTCGTGCGCGACACGCTGCGCGCCCTCAAGCTGCGCTACCCGCCCGACGATCCGGCACTCGCGGGCCTGCGCGTCAAATGATCCTTTTCAAGTGAGCACCCCATGACCGACCTATCCGCAGAGTACCAAGCGCTGGCGAGCTACAAGCCACGGCAGAAGGTGAGGTTCGTGACGGCGGCGAGCCTGTTCGACGGGCACGACGCGGCGATCAACATCATGCGACGCATCT
>NZ_JAHCKL010000029.1 GCF_026125785.1 Hydrogenophaga sp. | reverse complement strand
AACCCCGCCAGCGCGCCCCTGATTCGCCCCAACTACCTCAGCACCGAGGAAGACCGCCGCTTCTTCGTCAACGCCATGCGCAAGCTGCGCGCGCTGCTGCATTCCGGTCCGCTGGGCGACATGATCAGCGAGGAATACACGCCGGGCCCCGCTGTGCAAAGCGACGAGCAGATGCTCGACTTCGTGCGCGCCACCGCCAGCACCTGCTTCCATCCGTGCGGCACCTGCCGCATGGGAGGCGATGCCGACTCGGTGGTCGATCCTGCGCTGCGTGTGCGCGGCGTCAGCGGCCTGCGCGTGGCCGACGCGTCCATCATGCCGCGCATCACCTCCGGCAACATCAACGCGCCCAGCCTGATGATCGGCGAGAAGGCGGCGGCGACCCTGCTGGCCGATCACACGCCGTAGACGGGCTACTCGGCGTGCGCTGCAGCAGGCACCACGTGGATGCAGACGCCGCGATCCTGCTGCATGGCCGCCAGGTTGGCGAGTTCGCTGGTCGTGGCATTGCCTAGGCGTGGATGCGCGGATGCGTGGATGGGGATTGGGGCATGCCGGCCTCTTGTGGGATGCGGGTTTTCGCTGGTCCGCCGCGCCTGAGCAATACCGCACCCCGCGCGTGCGACATCGCCTCGCCACTACCATCCGGGCGCTTTCTGTTTCCCGAGGTGTGGTGTCCATGGCCCTGTTGTCCTTGCCCTTTCCCTGGCCGCCCCTGCCCGCGCGCGCCAGCCGGACCGAGCTGCGCATCGACGTGGCGCGGCCTACGCAACCGGTGGCCGATGCGCTGGAGAACCTGCACGCACGCCTGCACACGCCCGGCGACAGCTTGCAGGGCATCCCGTCGATCGGGCTGGGCGACCCGGACCTGGTGGTGCGCTACCGCGAGGCCGATGGCGAGTTCTACCTGTACGTGGAAGACCTGCGCCACCGCCGGCTGGCGGGCTACACGGTGTTCAACCGGCTCGTGGAACTGGACCGCCGGGCCGATCGCCATCTGCGCGCGCCGCACTCCAACTACGCCGCGCCTTACCAGCGCCGCGGCCTGGCCAGTGCGCTCTACCGCTGGGGCCTGGGCGCCGGCCTGTGCCTGATCACCGGCGCGCGGCAGTCGCCGGGGGCGCATGCGCTGTGGCGCGCGCTGGCGCGGGACCACGAACTGGGCTGCGTGCGCCTGGCCGATCGGCGCCTGACCTATCTCGGGACCGAGGTGCCGCCCGCGGTGCTGGAAGACCTGCACACCCGCATGTTCCTGCTGGGGCGGGGCTGGACGCTGGCGCGTTTCGCGCACGAGACCGGCATGCGCCTCTGAAACGGCCTCAGGCTTTCATGGCCGGTTGTTCCTTGTGGTCGGCGCCGTACATGTTGCGGTTGCGCAGTTCCACCGCGTGGGCATGCGCGGCGCGGGCGGCTTCGTCGAGGTCGGCGCGTGGATAGGGTTCGGGGTCGAAGTGGCCGTGCCGGTCCACGCCGCGCACCAGCAGGGCCGACTCTCGCATGGCCGTGCTGCGCACCGACGTGGCGATGTAGCGCGCAGCGATGCCCACGCGCGCGTCGCGGCCGGTGTTGCGCCCGGAGGCATGCAGCGCGCGGCTGTCGTGGATGGAGGCTTCGCCGGCGCGCAGGAGCACGTCCACCGCGTGGGTCTCGTCGATGCCCTGGGCCATCTGGCCGCTGATGAGCATGTTGTCGGCGCTGGGCGCGCTCACGATGGGCCGGCGCGCCTCCAGGTGGCTGCCGGGGATGTAGCGCAGCGGGCCGTTGTCGGGGCCGACGTCGGAGAGCGCGATCCACACCGTGGTCTGGATCTCGGGTTCGATGTGCCAGTAGGTGTCGTCGACGTGCCAGGGCACGTAGCGGCCGTCGCCGGGCTGCTTGATGAAGAACTCGGTTGACCAGAGCAGGATGTCCGGCCCGATGATTTTTTCCACCAGGTCCAGCACGCCGGGTTCGCTGGCCAGCTCGGCCAGCCAGGTGAAGAGCAGATGCGGCTTCTGGGTGTAGATACCGGAGAAGCGGCCACCCAGCGCGGCCTGCGAGGCCTCCAGCCGGCGGCGGTAGCTCGCGGCCTTGTCGCTGTCGATCACGCGCAGGGGGAAGGTGTAGCCATCGGCGTGGTAGCGCTCCAGCGGAGCGGGCAGGGGAGTGGTCATCGGGGGTCTCCTTCAGGGGGTGTGGTGGTCAGGTGCCCATCAGCAGGCGGGGCAGCGCGAGGCCGACGGAGGGCACGTAGGTGATCAGGATGAGAACGGCCAGCATCACCAGCACCGGGCCAACGATGCGGCGGGCCACTTGCATGATGCTGCGTCCGGCCACGGTGGCCGCCACGTAGAGCGCGATGCCGTAGGGCGGGGTGATCAGGCCGATGGTGAGGTTGAACACCACCACCAGGCAGAAGTGCACCGGGTCGATGCCATAGCCCACCGCCATGGGCAGCAGCATGGGCACCAGGATCAGGATGGCCGCGATGCTTTCCATGAACATGCCCACGACCAGCAGCAGGATGTTGACGAACAGCAGGAAGGTCCAGGGGCTGTCGCTGATGGAGCGCAACAGCCCTTGCAGGGCGGCGGGGATCTGCGCGGCCGAGACCAGCCAGGAGAACACGGCGGCCGAGGCGAGGATGATCATCACGCTGGCGGACACCGCGGAGGCGCGCAGGATCAGCGGCACGATGGCGCTGAACTTGAGTTCGCGGTAGACGAACAGGCCGACGATCATGCCGTAGAAGACCGCGATCGCGGCCGCCTCGGTGGGCGTGAAGGCGCCGCCCACCAGGCCGCCGACCACGATGGCCGGCATGCCGATGGCCGGCAGCGCGTCCACGAAGCTGCTGCGCAGCCGCTGCAGCGAGAAGGCTTCCGTGGGCAGGTACTGCGGACCGCCGCGGCGCGCGAACACGTAGCACAGCGTGAGCAGGCCGAAGGCGGTCAGCAGGCCCGGCAGCACGCCGGCCAGAAAGAGCTGGCCCACCGATACGTTGGCGATGGCGGCGATCACCACCATCAGCAGGCTGGGCGGGATGACCGAGGCCAGAGAGCCGCCAGCGGCGATCACCGCGGCCGCGAAGTCCACGTCGTAGCGCCGCTTCCTGACCACCGGCTGCATGATGGAAGAGATGGCGGCCGTGTCGGCCGATCCGGAGCCGGAGATAGCGGCCAGGCCGGTGGAGGCAACCACCGAGACCAGCAGCACGCTGCCGGTGATCCAGCCGACCAGGGCTTCGGCCAACGCCACGATGCGCCGCGAGATGCCGCCGGCATCCATGACCAGCCCCGCGAACACGAAGAACGGGATCGCCATGATCATGAAGCTGTCCAGGCCGGCGTACATGCGTTGGGCCACGATGGCCACCGGCACTTCCATGATCAGGGTAAGGATGGCCAGCGAAGACACGCCGAGCGCGAAGACGATGGGTGCGCCGCAGATCAGCAGCACCAGGAAAAGAATGAGGGCGAGCGCCACGGCAGGGTCCGTTCCGGTTAGAGGGTGTGTTCGGCGACCACGGGGGCCACTGTTTCGCCGCGCCACTGGCGCACCGTCAGCGCGACGACCTCGACGGCGAAGTAGATCGGGCCGACGAACAGGCCGGCGTACGGCACGGCCATGGGCAGGCCAAGGGATGGCGTGGTCTGCGCCAGGCCGCGTTCGAAGATGGGCACCGCGCCGACCACGATGGACATGAGGAAGACCAGGCCCAGGCCGGATCCGATGAGCAGCATGGCGCGCTGCACGGGCCGGGGCAGCAGGTTGACCAGTGCGTCCACGCGCGCATGCAGATCCTGCCGGGCCGCCAGGCCGGCTCCCACCAGCACCATCCAGATCTGCGCCATGGTGGCCAGCTCGGACGAGGCCGCGATCGAGTAGTTGAAGATGTAGCGGCCACCGACCTCGGCCCAGACCGAGACTGTCATGACGATGAAGCAGATGACGACCCAGGCGGTGGCGACGGCGCGCACCGCCTGGAGCACGGCACCCAGGGCACTGGCTGAGGTTTTCATGGCCGGTTCCGGTTCCTGGCGGTGGGGTTCAGGGCGCGGTCACCACCGAGAACAGTTTCTTCTGCCCATCGGTCTTGATGAACTGGTCGTACACCTTGGCCACCGCCTTGCGGAACTCGGCCACGTCGGGCTGCGTGACGTTGACCTTGGCGGCCTTGAGCGCCTGCAGGCGTTCGACGTCGCTGCGCGCGTACTCGGCGCGTTCCACGCGGGCCGATGCGCGGCCCGCGTCGAGCAGCACCTTCTGCACGTCTGCGGGCAGCGCCTTGAAGCGCGACTCGGCCATGATGAAGGGGGACACCAGCACGTTCCAGGACACCATGGCCCAGTTCGGCGAGACCTCGTAGAACTTCTGCGCGTGGTAGTTGGTGTTGGCGGCCTCGGCCCCGTCGACCACGCCACTCTGCAGGGCACCGTAGAGCTCGCCGTAGGCCAGCGGCGTCGGGTTGGCGCCCAGCATCTTGAAGGTTTCGACGTGGGCGTTGTTCTGCATCACGCGGATCTTCTGGCCCTTGAGGTCGGCGAGGGAGTTCACCGGCTTCTTGGTCATGATGTGGCGCGTGCCGGCGGTGTACAGGCCCAGCAGCACGTACCCCTTCTTGGCCACGGCCTCGGCCACGGCGTCGGTCAGCGGGCCGTCGAACATGCGCTCCACATGGTCCGGGCCGCGGAACAGGAAGGGCATGTCCAGCGCCACCAGGTCCGGCACGAAGTTGGTGAGCACCGCGTTGCTGGGGTTGGCCATGTCAACCAGGCCAAGCTGCAGGCCTTCGGTGACCTCGCGTTCGTTGCCGAGCTGGTTGTTGGGGAAGATGTTCACGGTGACGCGCCCGTTCGTGCCCTCCTTCACGCGGCGCGCGAAGTCGGCCATGCCGACCTGGAACGGTTCGGTGGGCGCGGCCGAGTGCGATGCCTTCAGGGTGATGTTCTGGGCGAGGGCCGGCAGGGCGGTGCCCAGCAGGGCGGCTGCGGCGGCGGCCACCAGCAGTGGGCGGCGGGAGAGGCGGATGCGCAGGGACATGGTGATCTCCAAGGGGTTGCGGTGAGAGGGGAGGGGCGAAGGAAAAGGACAGGAAGGCATGCGCGAACAATGCGCTCAGGCAGAGACAGGGCGCCGGATCAGCAGCGCGGCGTGCGTGGAACTGACAGCGACCTCGCCCTGGGCGTTGCACAGGTCGACCTGCTCGGTCACGATGCCGTGCGTGCCCTTGCTGGACAGCCGGGCCTCGATGAAGGTGACGCGCACGTGCACGGCCTCGCCGCTGACAACGGCCTTGCGAAAACGCACCGCGTCCCAGCCCAGGGAAGCGACCGAGGTGGACTCGTACAGGCCCAGCTCGGACTTCAGGCCTTCCATCAGCGACAGGCTGAACAGCCCGTGCGCGATGCGGCGCGGAAAGCCCATGGTCTGCGCGAAGGCGTCGTCGGTGTGCAGCGGATGGTGGTCGTGCGTGAGGTCGCCGAAGCGTTGGATGTCGTCGTTGGTGACCACGTGTTCTCGGGTGCGGAAGCGCTGGCCCACCACGATGTCCTCGTAGTACAGGCTCTGCGGCAGGCGCTGGCTCACCACCTCGTGGCTGCCCGGTCGCATGGCGGCGCCGTTCATGCCGGCACCTTCAGCAGGTCGAGGTCGGCCAGGGCCTTGCGCAGGCGTGGCAGGGCCGCTGAGGGCAGGGGCAGGCGTGGCGGCCGCGGATGGCCCACCGGCATGCCGACCAGGCCGAGCGCGGTCTTGGTGGCGGAGACATAGAGGTCGCCCGCCAGGGCGTCGATCAGCGGCATGAGCCGGCGGTAGAGCGCAAAGCCCGGGCCGATCTCGGGCCGGTTCACCGTGAGTTCGTACAGCTCGCGCGAGAGCGCGGGCGCGATGTTGCCCATCACTGAGACATAGCCTTTGGCGCCGCAGCGGTAGGCCTCCCACGGCTTGTAGCCGGCAAACACCGTCATGCGCTCACCGCAGAGGTCCATGATCCGCACGCCCCGCTGGGGGTCGCCGCTGGACTCCTTGATGTAGCGCACCGTGTCGATGGTGCTCAGGCGCGCGACCAGCTCGGCGCTCAGATCTCCATCACCTCTTCATCCGCCCTTCCACCCAAGGATCCCTGCCCATGGACTTTTTCTATTCACCCGAACAAATCCTGTTGCGCGACACCGTGCGGCGCTTCGCCCGTGAGCGCATCGCCCCGGCCGCGGCGGCGATTGACCGCGACGACGTTTTCCCGCGAGAGATCTACCGCGGCCTGGCCGACATGGGGCTGTTTGGCGTGGCCTTGCCCGAGGAGGCCGGTGGTGTCGGCATGGACACCACCACCGCCTGCATCGTGATGGAGGAAATCGCCTGCGGGGCAGGCGCGGTGGGCAACATGTATGCGTTGCCGGTGGAGTCCGTGCTGATGCTGCACGCCCACGGCAACGAGGTGCACAAGGCCTGGATTCCGAAGCTGCTCGACGGCAGCGCCGTGCCCGCCACGGCTGTCACCGAGGCCGATGCGGGCTCCGACGTGGCCGGCATGCGCACCACCGCGCGCCTGGACGGCGACCACTACGTGATCCATGGCGCCAAGGCCTGGGTGACTTTCGGCGGCGTCTGCGACTTCGTGCTGGTGTTCGCCAAGACCTCTCCCGAACATGGCAACCACAACATCAGTTGCTACCTGGTCGAATGCGACCGCCCCGGTGTGCGGCGCGGCGCCAACGAGCACCTGATGGGCATGCACGGTCTGGAAGACTGCGAGATGTCCTTCGACAACGTGCGCGTGCCGCTGGCCAACCGCCTTGGACCTGAGAACCAGGCTTTCCGCATGGCCATGGCCAATTTCAACGTGGGCCGCCTGTTGATGGCGTCGATGGCTCTGGGCATGACGCGCGCCGCCTTCGAGGATGCGCAGCGCTACGCGCGCGACCGGCGCCAGTTCGGCCAGCCCATCGGCGCGTTCCAGGCGGTGCAGTTCATGCTGGCCGACATGGCCACCGAAATGGACGCCGCGCGCCTGCTGATCCACCATGCCGCACGCCTGCACGATGCCGGGCAGCCGATTGCCAAACAGGCCGCGCAGGCCAAGCTGTTCACCACCGACATGGCGATGAAGCACGTCTCCAACGCGCTGCAGATCCATGGCGGTGCGGGCTACTCGCGCCACTTCCGCGTCGAGCGCATCTTCCGCGACGTCAAGCTGTCGCAGATCTACGAAGGCACCAACCAGATCCAGCGGCTGATCATCGCCCGCGCCATCGAGAAGGAGGCCGTCTGATGGTCCGCATCCTTTCCGCCGCCGACGCCGCGGCCCTGGTGCGCGATGGCGACGTGCTGGCCGTGGGAGGCAACGGCGGCACCGGCGTCGCCGAGAGCGTGCTGGCTTCTCTGGAGGAGCGCTTCCTGACCACTGGCGCGCCGCGCGCGCTCACGCTGTTCCACGTCACCGGCATTGGCGCGGTGACCGAGAAAGGTCTGTGCCGCCTCGCGCACGACGGCTTGGTGGCCCGCGTGGTCGGCGGCAACTACGGCCTGCAGTTGCCCTTCATGAAACTCATCACCGACAACCGCATGGAGGCCTACAACTTTCCGCAGGGCGTGATGGCGCAGCTCTGCCGCACGCTCGCCGCGCGCCAGCCCGGCGTGCTCACGCACGTGGGCCTGCACACCTACATGGACCCGCGCCAGGACGGCGGACGCATGAACAGCCGCACCAAGGAGGACCTGGTCAGCGTGGTGCCGGTGGCGGGCGAGGAGTTTCTGCTCTACCGCGCGCCCACGCCCACGGTGGCCATCCTGCGAGGCACCAGCGCCGACGAGGACGGCTATGTCTCCATGGAGCACGAGGCGACCACGCGCGAAGACCTCTCGCTCGCGCAGGCGGTGCACAACGCCGGTGGCACCGTGATCGTGCAGGTCAAGCGCATCGTGCGGCGCGGCACGCAGCATCCGCAGATGGTGAAGATCCCCGGTTTCCTGGTGGATGTCCTGGTGGTCGAGCCGCAGCAGATGCAGACCTATGCCACCGTGCACGACGGAGCGCGCTGCGGCGACGTGACGGTGCCGGTCTCGCGCATCGAGCCCGACGCCATGTCGGAGCGGCGCGTCATCGCACGGCGCGGCGCCTTCGAGCTGCGGCGCGGCGACGTGGTCAATCTGGGGGTGGGTGTCTCGGCCATGATTCCCAACGTCACGGCCGAAGAGGGCGTGAGCGAGGACATCACGCTGACCGTGGAGTCTGGCATCGTCGGTGGCGTGCCCGGGCATGGCCGCGAATTCGGCACCGCGATCAACCCGCGCGCCATCCTGGACCAACCCTACCAGTTCGATTTCTACGACGGTGGCGGTCTGGATGTGGCCTTCCTGTCCTTCGCCGAGGTGGACCCGGCTGGCAACGTCAACGTGACGCGCTTCGGTGGCCGTTACGACGGTTCGGGTGGCTTCATCGACATCTCGCAGAACACGCGCCGGCTGGTGTTCAGCGGCACGCTCACCGGAGGCGGCCTGATCGCGGTGCCGGTGGACGGCCGGCTGGAAATCCGCCGCGAGGGGCAGTTCCGCAAGATGGTGCCCGCGGTCGGGCAGATCAGCTTCAATGGCCGCCATGCGCTGGCGCGCGGGCAGCAGGTGAGCTTCATCACCGAGCGCGCGGTTTTCCGCCTCACGGCCGAGGGCCTGATGCTCACCGAGATCGCGCCCGGCATCGACCTGCAGAAAGACGTGCTGGACCAGATGGCGTTTCCACCGTTGCTCGCGCCGGACCTGCGCACCATGGACGAGCGCATCTTCCGCGCCGGCCCCATGGGCCTGCGCATGCCCGATGCCGAGGAAGGGGGGCGCGCATGAGCCACGTCGTCACCGCGTCCCATCTGCGTGGCGTGACCGTGGCCACGGTGATGCCCTTCGGTGCCGATGGCGCCATCGACTGGGCAGGCTACGACCGCCTGCTCGACTACTGCGTCGTCGGCAAAGGCCTGGCGGCGGTGTTCGTCAACGGCCATGCGGGCGAGGTCGCCGCGCTCACGCCCGGGGAGCGCAGCGCGGTCATCGCGCACACCCGCCGCCGTGTCGGCGCGGACATGCCGCTGCTGGCCGGCATCGTGGCCTACTCCACCGCCGAGGCCGTGGTGCGTGCGCAGGAGGCCGAGCAGGCCGGCGCCGACGTGGCGGTGCTGTTTCCCTTCCCGCAGTTCAGCGGTGGCGGCGGCGGCCATGCCGGCGCCGCGCTGGCTTACCTGCACGCGGTGCTGGACGCGGTGCGCATCCCGGTCTCGGTGTTCCAGTACCCGGTACGCTCCGGCGCCGGTTTCAGCACCGAGGTGCTGTGCCAGATGGCGCGCCTGCCGCGCATGCTGGCCATCAAGGAGGGCAGCGGCGACATCGGTATCTACGAGGACAACTGGCGCGCGGTCAAGGCGGTGGCGCCCGAGGTCGCGATCCTGCCATCCAACTACGACTGGCTGTTGCCGCAGCTCGCCGTCGGTGGGGACGGCATCCTCTCGGGCATGGGCAGCCTGCTGCCGGACCTGCTGGTGGAACTCTGGCAGGCCAGCGCGCGCGACGACCTGCCCGCCATGCGCGAGGCCAGCGCGCGGCTGTACCCGATCGAGCGCGCCATCTATGGCGCACCGCCCGCGATGGACATGCACACCCGCATCAAGGTGGCGCTGCGCCACCTGGGTGTCATCGGGTCGGCCCTGCCGCGCGCGCCGCTGCCGCCGATCGCGGCCGACGTCGAGCGGCAGGTCTGCCTGGCCGTGGATGCGGCGGGCCTGCGGCGGCCTGGGGCCGGGGCATGAAACAATGCACCGAGCGCAGCCGCGCCCACGCCCCACTTTCACGCCGATCCGCCATGACGATCAAGCCCGCCTCGCCCGCCCGCGCCGACAGCGCGCCCCTTGCCGACGACGACAGCGGACAGACCTCGGTGGAAAACGCCACCCGCTTGCTGCGCGAGGCCATCGTGCAAGGCCAGTACGGACCCGGCGAGCGCATCAAGATCACCGAGGCGGCAGGTCGCCTGGGCGTGGGCACCATGCCGGTGCGCGAGGCGCTGCGCAAACTCGAAGGCGAAGGCCTGGTGTCGATCACGCCCAACCGGGGTGCCACCGTGCGCGCGGTCAACCGCCAGTTCGTGGAAGACATCTACGAGGTGCGCACCACGCTGGAGGTGATGATCATGGGCCGCTGCATCGAGCGGCTCACGCTGGCCAGGCTCTCCGCGCTGGAGGCCCTGGTGACGCGGCACCGCGAGGCGCTGGAAGCCGGCGACGTGGTGACCATGACGCACATCAGCCGCACGCTGCATACCCAGCTCTTCGACGTGGCGGGCAACATCGAGGCCACCCGCATCTTCCAGCGCGAGTGGGAAATCATCCTTGCGCTGCGCGGGCGCTTCGGCTACGGCTCGGAGCGCCTGGCCAATCTGCAGCAGGAGTTCGAGTTGCTGGTGGCCGCGCTGCGCAATGGCGATGTCGCCGCCGCAGAAAGGGTCATCCGCCTGCACAACCGCGCCGGCATGGAAGACCTGCTGCAGCGCCTCCTGCCCGTCACCCACGACGCGCGCTGACCGCCCAGCGCTCCGGCCCGTTTTCTGCTTGCGCAGCCTTCATCACTTTCGAGATACCGCAATGACCCGCATCCTCATCACCGCCGGCGGCATGAAGTTCGTCGCCGAAACGCACCCCGACGCGCCGCAGACCGTGGCCGCCTTCCTGAAACTGCTGCCCTACCGCCAGAAGCTCATCCACGTGCGCTGGAGCGGAGAGGCGGTGTGGATTCCGCTGGGAGAGTTCCAGCTCGGCGTGGGCTTCGAGAACCACACCGTGCACCCTTCGCGCGGTGACATCCTGTTCTACCCCGGTGGCTACAGCGAGACCGAGCTCATCTGGGCCTATGGCAGTTGCAGCTTCGCCTCCAAGATGGGCGCGCTCGCGGGCAACCACTTCCTCACCATCGTCGAAGGCGCTCAGCAGATGCCCGAGCTGGGTCGCAAGACGTTGTGGGAAGGCGCGCAGGACGTGCTGTTCGAGCTGGCCTGAGGCACACCGCCATGGCCCCGTTCGACCTGATCGTGCGCAACGCCGACATTGCCACCGTCGGCGACCGCTACCGTGGCGACATCGGCATCCGCGAGGGGCGCATCGTCGCCATCGCGCAGGCGTTGCCGGGTGAAGCGGCCGAGGTGATCGACGCCGCCGGGCGGCTGGTCACGCCCGGCGGCGTGGACGGCCACTGCCATTTCGACCAGCCCACCAGCGACGGCTCGCGTTTTGCCGACGACTTTTTCACCGGCACGCGCTCGGCCGCCTGCGGCGGCACCACCACCGTCATTCCCTTCGCCTGCCAGCAAAAGGGCGGATCGCTCGTGGACGCGGTGGAGGACTACCACCGGCGCGCCAACGGCAAGGCGGTGATCGACTACGCCTTCCACCTGATCGTGGCCGACGCGCGGCCAGAGGTGCTGCGCGACGAACTGCCTGCGCTGGTGGAGCAGGGCTACACCTCGCTCAAGGTCTACATGACCTACGACGACCTCAAACTCGATGACCGCCAGATGATCGAAACCCTGGCCGCGGCGCGGCGCCTGGGTGCGATGACCATGGTGCACGCCGAGAACAGCGACTGCATCGCCTGGCTCACCGAACACCTGTTGGCCGCCGGCCTCACCGCGCCGCGCTACCACGCCAGTTCGCGGCCCATGGCGGTCGAGCGCGAGGCCACGCACCGCGCCATCTCGCTGGCCGAGCTGGTCGACACACCGATCCTGCTGGTCCATGTGTCCGGCCAGGAGGCGATCGAGCAGATCCACTGGGCGCGGGGGCGCGGCCTGCCCATCCACGCCGAGACCTGTCCGCAGTACATGCTGCTCAGCGCCGAGGACCTCGGCATAGACGACAGCGACCCCATGCACGGCGCGCGCTGCATCTGCAGCCCGCCGCCGCGCGACAAGGCCAACCAGAAGTTCATCTGGAGCGCGCTGTCCAGCGGCCTGTTCACCATCGTGTCTTCCGACCACGCGCCCTTCAGCATGGCCGGTCCGCACGGCAAAGGGGTGGCCGGGGAGCAGGCCTCTTTCGACCGCATTCCCAATGGCGTGCCCGGTGTGGAAACCCGGCTGCCGCTGCTGATGAGCGAAGGCGTGCTCGGTGGGCGCTTCGACGTGCACCGTTTCGTGGAACTCAGCGCCACCAGTCCGGCGCGGCTCTACGGCCTGTACCCGCGCAAAGGCACCATTGCCGTGGGCAGTGACGCCGACCTCGTGGTCTGGGACATCCGGCCCGAAGGCGAGGCCTTTACCCTGCGCCACGACATGCTGCACAGCGCGTGCGACTACACGCCCTATGAAGGCCTGTCGCTGCGCGCCTGGCCGGCCCTGACGCTCTCGCGGGGCCGCGCCGTCTGGCGCGACGGCCAGTTCCAGGCTGCACCGGGCAGCGGCCAGTTCTTGCCGTGCGCACGGCCGCTGGCACCGCGCGGCGGCGAGCCCTTTGCCCGCTGGGTCTGACCACGCAGCCGATCAGACCGCTCGCACCACCAGGTACAGGCCCAGCAGCATCAGCGCACCCAGGAAGCAGCGCCGGAACAGCACCGGCGCCATGCGCTGGCGCAGCCGCTGCCCCAGCGCCATGCCCAGCAGGGCGGCGGGCAGCATCAGCAGCGATGGCCCCAGCACGCTGGACGTGGCGACGCCGTTGATGCGCAGGCCGATGGCCCATGCCAGGGTGGAGACGGTGAACGACAGGCCCATGGCCTGGACCAGCGTGTCACGCTCCAGCCGCAGCGCCTGCAGGTAGGGGACGGCCGGCACCACGAAGACGCCCGTGGCGGCCGTGACCAGGCCGGTGAGTGCCCCCGCCACGGGCCCGAGCAGGCGTTGCGCCCGCGGCGTCAGCGTGGGCGTGAAGCCGGCCAGTGACCAGAATCCGTAGGCCAGCAGCGCCACGCCCAGCGCCATGCCGGCCCACGGTCCGGCCGGGGCACCCATCCACCAGGCACCGGCCAGCGTGCCCACGCACACCCCGGCTTGCATGGCGACCAGCCGGCGCAGCAGCGTACCCAGCGTGTGCCAGGGCCGCAGTTGCCAGAGGTTGGTCACCAGAGACGGCACGATGAGCAGGGCCGCCGCCTGGGCCGGCGTCATGGTCAGCGCCAGCAGGGCCATGGCCACCGTGGGCAGGCCCAGGCCCACGACGCCCTTGACCACGCCGGCGAGCACGAAGACGGCCAGGGGCATGAGCAGGGTGGTGGTGTCCATGGGAGCGGCATTCTGGCTCGCCGGGGCGCAAGGCGTGTTCGGAAGTGGCGTGGCCTGGTTCAGGCACCGCCTGAGGCTGGCTGTGGTAGCTTGCGGCCATGCGCTTTGACCTCACCGACCTGCGCCTGTTTCTGAACATCCACGAGGCGGGCACCATCACCGGTGGCGCCGAGGCCTCGCACATGACACTGGCCTCGGCCAGCGAGCGCGTGCGCGGCATGGAGGACACGCTGGGCGCGCCGCTGCTGCTGCGTGAGCGCCGCGGCGTGCGTCTCACGCCGGCCGGCCACACGCTGCTGCACCATGCGCGTCTGGTGGTGCGGCAGATCGATGTGATGCAGGGTGAGCTGGGCGACTTTGGCGAGGGCTTGCGTGGCCACGTGCGCATGCAGTGCAACACCTCGGCCATGAGCGAACACCTGCCCGGTGTGCTCAGCGGTTTCCTGGCTGCGCATCCCCGGATCTCCGTCGACCTGGAGGAGCGCGGCAGCACCGACGTCGCCGATGCGCTGCGCCACGGCGTCTGCGAAGTCGGCATGCTGTCAGACGCCGTGGACCTCGATGGCCTGGAGGTCTTCCCCTTCCGGTCCGACCCACTGGTGCTGCTGGTGCCGCGCGACCACGTGCTGGCCAGTCACCGCTCGGTCAACCTGGCCGATGTGGTGCAGGCGCCCTTCGTGGGGCTGACCGAGGGCAGCACGCTGCAGGAAACGGTGGCGCAGCAGGCGCGGCGGCTGGGCCATCGCCTGGACTACCGCGTGCGCCTGCGCAGCCTGGACTCGGTCTGCCGCCTGGTTGGCCTGGGTATCGGCCTGGGGGTGGTGCCGCGCGCGGTGGCCCTGCGCTGCGCCCGCGCCATGCGGGTCAAGGGCGTGCCGCTGTCGGGCACGTGGGCGGCGCGCAGCCTGGTGCTGTGCGTGCGCCGGATGGACACGCTCTCGCCACCGGCGCGCCAGCTTGTGGCGCATGTGCTGGCGTCTTCCGGGTCTGGCTCAGGCAAGGCCTGAGCCGGGCTTGGGCAGATCCCGCTTTTCAGCGCGGGTCCGGCGGCGGACGATGTTGCCCATGCCTGATCACCGATTTGCCGCGCGCCTCGCCGCGCTCGCCTGGGCCGGACTGATGTGTGCCAACGGAGCCGCTGCCCCGTTGCCAGCGCCCCGGGTCTCGACCGAACAGCAGTTCCAGCTCGCTCTGGAAGCACAGTCCGCGCGCGAGTACCGCGCCATGCTGCTGTGGCTGCGCCGCGCCGCCACGGCCGGCGACGTGCAGGCGCAGGAGATGCTGGGCCTGGCGCTGCTGGTGGGCCCCACGCTCTATGGCCCGGCGATCAAGGCCGACCGCTGCGAGGCCGGGCATTGGCTCGCCCGTGCCAGTGCACAGGGCAGCGAGGCCGCCCGTGTGTCGCTGGACTTTCTCAACCGGTTGCGCCTGGCGCCGTCGGGGCAGGACGTCTGCCAGGCCTGGCGGGGCGTGCCGGCCCCGTATTGAGCCCGCTCAACGCCAGCCCGGCACCTTCTTCAGCACGAAGTTCATGACCGGCTCGCGGGTCTGCGTACCCTGTGCGGGGCGGCGGATGCCCCGCAGCTCCTGCCCGCAACCGCTGGGGGTGACGTTGCCTTCCCAGACCGCGTCCATGCGCTGGCCGTCGGCCGATTCGTCCAGGTTGAACTCGCCATCGCTGACATCGCCCGAAACCTGCGCCGTGAGATCGTTGCCCGCGCCGCTGCGCTTGAGGCTGCCGCGCACGCTGCCCGCGTACTCCGGGTGGCGCTCGAACAGCACAGCACCGGTGGAGGAAGGTGCGGCTTCACTGCCGCCTTCCTGCGGCCACAGGCTGAGCTGCCACAGGCCGTAGAGCTGGGCCGGCTGCATGTCGGCGGGTCCGGCGCAGACGACCGCTGCGGAAGGGGGTGGCGTCTGCTGCGCTGTGGCCGCGGGCATGCACAGCAGGCCCGCGAGGCTGGCGGCGAGGGTCAGGACCAGGGTCTTCATGGCGTGGTGTCGGCGGCTTTCTGCGTGGCGGCGCGCTGGGCGAACTCGGCGCGCAACGCACGCAGCTTCTCACGCGGGTCTTCTTTCACGGTGGCCTGGTCCAGCGCCATCTCGCCGATGAAGCGGCTGGGCTGGCCGGGGACGCTCTCGCGTCCCTTCTTGCGCCGCTTGAGCCAGCTCACCGCCAGCGTGCGCTGCGCGCGCGTGATGCCCACGTACATCAGGCGGCGCTCCTCCTGCAGGCGCTGCGCGATGGCCTCGGCCGGCAGGTCGCTGTCGTGCTCGTCGAGCTTGAAGGGCAGCAGGCCCTCGTTCACACCGGCCAGGACCACGTGCGGCCACTCCAGGCCCTTGGAGGCGTGCAGCGTGGAGAGCGTCACCACGTTCTGGTCCTGTTCACGCTCGCTCAGCGTGGAGAGCAGCGCGATGGTCTGGACCACCTCCAGCAGGGACTTGCGCTCGGTCTCGGTCTGCACGCCGGCCTCGTCTTCCAGTTTGCCGCCGCAACGGCCCGCGACCCAGTCGCAGAAGTCCATCACGTTGGTCCAGCGCGCGGCGGCCACTTTCTCGTTGTCCTCGCTGTCGTGCAGGTGGCGTTCGTAGGCGATGTCCTTGAGCCAGTCGTCCAGGAAGGCGCGCGCGGCCTCGTGGCCCACGGTGTGGCGCGCGCGGTACTCAAGATCGTTGACCGCGCGGCCGAATTCGTGCAGGGCACCGATGGCGCGGCTGGAGACCGCGCTGGCCAGCGAGTGCGAGAACAGCGCCTCGAACAGGCTGAGCTTGTACTGCGTGGCGAAGGTGCCCAGTTGCTGCAGCGTGGTGTGGCCGATGCCGCGCTTGGGCGTGGTGGCCGCGCGCAGGAAGGCGGGGTCGTCGTTGTTGTTGACCAGCAGGCGCAGCCAGGCGCAGAGGTCGCGGATCTCGGCGCGGTCGAAGAAGCTCTGCCCGCCCGAGACCTTGTAGGGAATGTTGGCGCGGCGCAGCGACTGTTCGAAGGCGCGCGCCATGTGGTTGGCCCGGTAGAGGATGGCGAAGTCACGCCATTCCTTGTGCGCCGAATTCGAGCGCAGGCTCTGGATGCGGGCCACCGCGCGCTCGGCCTCATGTTCCTCGTTGTCGGCATCGACCACGCGCACAGGTTCGCCCTCGCCCAGGTCGCTCCACAAGGTCTTGGGGAACAGCTTGGGGTTGGGGCCGATGACGTTGTTGGCCGCGCGCAGGATGGCGCTGGTGGAGCGGTAGTTCTGCTCCAGCTTGATGACCTTGAGCTCGGGAAAATCCTGCGGCAGCCGCTTGAGGTTGTCCAGCGTGGCGCCGCGCCAGCCGTAGATGCTCTGGTCGTCGTCGCCCACGGCGGTGAAGCGCGCGCGCTCGCCCACCAGCAGCTTGAGCAGCTCGTACTGCGTGGCGTTGGTGTCCTGGTACTCGTCCACCAGCACATGTCCCATCTTCTTTTGCCAGCGTTCGCGCACCTCGGCGTGCTGGCTCAGCAGCTTGAGCGGCAGGCTGATGAGGTCGTCGAAATCCACACTCTGGTAGGCGGTGAGGCGCTCTTCGTAGCGACCCATGATGGTCGCGGTCACGCGCTCGTTCTCGTCCCTGGCCTGGGCCAGCGCCTGCGCCGCGTTCAGGCCCGCGCTTTTCCAGGCGCTGATGGTCCACTGCCAGGCGCGCGCGGTGGCCGCGTCGGTGGTGCCGCCGCAGTCCTTGAGCAGGCTGGTGATGTCGTCGGTGTCCAGAATGGAGAACTGCTTCTTCAGGCCCAGCACCTCACCGTCCTCGCGCAGCAGGCGCACGCCCAGGGCGTGGAAGGTGCAGATCAGCACCTTCTTCGCGTCCCTGCCCACCAGGTGGCTCGCGCGTTCCCGCATTTCGGCGGCGGCCTTGTTGGTGAAGGTGATGGCCGCGATGCGTTCGGCCGCCAGGCCCGCCTGGATCAGGCGGGCGATCTTGTGCGTGATCACGCGCGTCTTGCCGGAACCGGCACCCGCCAGCACCAGGCAGGGCCCGCCCAGATGGTTCACGGCTTCGAGCTGGGCAAGGTTGAGACCGTTGGACATCGGGAAGGCGGGCAGGCAGGCGGGCGAAGAACAGCAGGAAGCGCTGGATCATACCGGCAGGGGTGGGCGGCGCCGGCCTGCCCGGCCTGCGACAATCCGCGCCGTGCTCCAGATCCTGCTCGTCACCTTTCCCTTCTTCGCCCTCGTGCTGGCCGGCTATGTGGCCGCGCGGCGCGCCATGCTGCCGCTGGAGGCGATTCCCGGGTTGAACACCTTCGTGCTGTTCTTCGCGCTGCCGTGCATGCTCTACCGCTTCTGTTCGGGCACGCCGATCGCGCAGCTGCTGGACTCCTCGGTGATTGGCGTCTACCTGCTGTGCGCGCTGGTCATGGTGGCGGTGTGCATTGCGCTCACCTTCAACCGGCGCATCCGCTGGAACGACGCGGCCATGGGGGCATTGGTGGCGGCCTTCCCCAACACCGGCTTCATGGGCGTGCCGCTGCTGGCCACGCTGCTGGGGACGCAGGCCATGGGCCCGGTGATCGCCACCATGCTGATCGACATGGTCATCACCAGTTCGCTGTGCATCGCGCTCTCGCGGCTGGACGAGGGCCATGGGCAGGGCGCCCGCGCCATGCTCAACGCTGGCCGCAAGGCGCTGCGCGGTGTGCTCACCAACCCCATGGCCTGGTCGGTGGTGCTGGGCGCGCTGGCCTCGGCCTACGCAGTCACCCTGCCCAGGCCGCTGGAAAAGACGGTCTGGCTGCTGGCCGACGCGGCGTCGCCGGTGGCGCTGTTCACCATCGGTGCGGTGCTGGCGCGCGCGCAGATGCGCTCCAGCCACCCCATGCCCTTGTCGGACTACCTGCCGGTGGCGCTCATGAAACTGGTGCTGCACCCGCTGCTGGTGCTGGGCGTGGGTACCGCGGCGATCCGCCTGGGCGTGCCGCTCTCGCCGTTCGCGCTCACCGTGCTGGTGCTGGCCGCGGCGCTGCCCAGCGCGAGCAATGTGTCCCTGCTGGCCGAGCGCTTCGGTGCCGACAACGGGCGCATCGCCCGCATCATCCTGGTCACCACCACCGCCGCCTTCCTCACGTTCTCGGGCGCAGTGGCCCTGATGACCTGAGCACGCGGCCCTTCAGCGGGCCTTGCCCAGCGCTTCCTGCTCCAGCAGCAGGTAGGTGTTGTAGGCGTTCATGCGGTTGGCCGGGCCGAACATGGGCATCTTCTCGAAGGCCGACCAGTCGGTCTTTTCGTAGGCTTCCTCGAAGGGCACGAAGTTCTCCACCGCCTCGCCCATGCTGCGGCGCAGGTGCCGGAGGTAGTCGCGCGTGGTGCCGATGTCCACCTTGGGGTCGAGCGAGGCGCTGCCGTGACCGGGCACGACCGCGCGTGCGTCGTAGCGCAGCAACTGCTCCAGCGCCAGGATCCACTGCCGGCTGTTGGCCTGTCCCACGAAAGGCAGGCGGCCGTTGAAGAACAGGTCGCCGGCGAACAGCACCTTCTCCGAGGGCACATAGACGACGATGTCGTCGGGGGTGTGCGAAGGGCCCACGGGCGCGAGTTCGAACTTCACGCCGCCCACGTCCAGCGTGGTCGGCCCGTCGATCCAGACATCGGCCGGCACGATGCGGGTCTGGTCGTTGATCCAGGGGGCCAGGTCGGTGCGCGAGGCCTCCAGCCGCAGGCGCGCGGTGTCGGACTGGATGTACTCGCGCGCCGCGCTGTGCGCCACGATCTTCGCGCCCAGCTGTTTGAAGGTCTGCAGGCCGTAGATGTGGTCCGCGTGGTAGTGCGTGGCGATGACGTGCGTGACCGGCTTGTCCGTGAGCGCGCGGATGGCCTGCACCAGACGCTCGGCCAGGCGTGGCGAACCCAGGGCATCGATCACGACCACGCCGGCGGGGGTGATCACGAAGCCGGCATTGCTGATGAAGTTCTGGTTCTTGGGCGAGCCCAGCTGGGTCAGGCCCTCCACATAGTGGCTGTGCGGGCCGACCGCCTGCACCTTCATCTGCGGTCCTTCGTCGGCGGCGCGGGCGGGGGTATGCATCAGAAGCCCGGCCAGGCACAGCGCCAGCAGGGCTCGCATCGATGAGGGCATGCATGTCTCCAGGTTGCAGGGTGAGGCGACCTTATATCACGACATGCTTATATACGGGGCGACTTGGGCATCAGGAAAGGCCCATCCATCACCTTAAAAAAACTTAAGTTTTGTCTCCCGCGTGACGAAGCAGGGGTATCCGCTCCCATTGCCCGATGGGTGTGCCTGCCTGGATGGAGAAGAACCCATGATCGTGGCTCCCTTGCCCCGTAACGAAGCCCGGCGCCTGCGCGCGCTGCGCGACCTGCTGATCCTGGACACGGGACCGGAGGAGCGCTTTGACCGGATATCGGCGTTTGCCGCACAGGAGTTCAACGTGCCGATCGCGCAGGTGTCGCTGGTGGACCGCGACCGGCAGTGGTGCAAGTCCTCGTTCGGTACCTCGGTGCTGGAATCTCCGCGCCAGACTTCTTTTTGTGGCCATGCCATCGCCATGTCCAGGACGCTGGTGGTGCCCGACGCGCTGAGCGATTCGCGCTTTGCCGACATCCCCATGGTCGTGGGCAAGCCGTATGTCCGCTTCTATGCCGGGGCCCAACTGCGCCTGCCGTACGGTCAGGTGGTGGGGACGCTGTGCATCATGGACCGGCGCCCGCGCGAATTCGACCGTCTGGACGAGGCCATCCTCGGCGGCCTGCGCGACATGGTGGTGGAGGAGCTCTACCGCCGAGAGGAGGCGCTGTCGTGAACCGCAGCCAGGTGCTCCTGATCGAACCCGATGGCCTGGTGCGCAGCACCGTGGCCTCGGTCTGCCGCGAACTGCGTCTGGTGACCCTGCACGAGGTGACCAGCGTGGCGCAGGGCGAAAAGTGGGCCCGCAGCGGCACCGGCCATGGCCTGCTGTTGTCGCTGGCCGAAGGCGAGGCCTCGCTGGGTTTCCTGACCCGGTTGCGGGCGGGCGAACTGCGCCTGCCGGCCGATCTGCCGGTGGCGGTGATGGCGCGTGCCGGCGACGTGGCGCTGGTCTCGCGCCTGAAGGAGCTGGACGTGCGGCGCCTGCTGCTGCAGCCCTTCCGGCTGCGCGACGTGATCGTCACGCTGGAGCACTTGTGCGCCACGCAGGAGGTGGTGTCGGCCTGAGGGGCGGGTCTTGCGTCTGGCTCAGATGGCCAGCGGGTCCACGTCCACCGCGAAGCGGATCAAGCCACGGGCCTCCGGCAGGCCGCGGCACTCCAGCAAAGCCGGCTGCCATGCAGCCAGGAAGCGCTGCAGCGCCACCCGCGAAGCCGCTTCCACCAGCAACTGCGCCCGCTCCACATTGGCCACCCGCTGGATGGTCAGTGGCACCGCCGGGTAAAGCGTGACCTCCTGGGCCTGCGCCAGCGCGGCCGCGGCCTCGGCGGCACCGCTCAGATAGGCCTGGGCGGCCTGCTGGGTGCGCGCGTCGGCGCGCAGCAGGGCCTGGTGGCCGAACGGGGGCATGCCCGCCCGGTGGCGTTCGGCCAGCTCCGTTTCCGCGAAAGCCGGGTAGTCGTGGCGGCGCAGGCTGTCGAACAGCGGATGCTGCGGGTGCCAGGTCTGCACCCACATCTCGCTGGCCGTGCCTTGGCTGCTGACAAAGGCGGCGTCCCGGCCGGCGCGGCCACCGGCCTGCATGAGCAGCGCGAACAGGCGCTCGGGCGCGCGGTAGTCGCTGGCGAAGAGCGCGGCGTCGGCGTTGACGCTGGCCACCAGCGTGATGCGCCGGAAGTCGTGTCCCTTGGCGATCATCTGCGTGCCCACCAGCACGTCCACCTCGCCGCTGTGCATGGTGGCCAGTTGCGCCTGCAGGCTGCCCTTCTGGCGCGTGGAGTCCGCGTCCATGCGGGCCACGCGCGCGGGCGCGCCGTCGCTGCGTCTCACGTCGGCCAGCAGGCCGGCGAGCTGCTCCTCCACCTGCTCGGTGCCCCGGCCGACGGGGGCGATGTCCAGGTTGCCGCATTCCGGGCAGGCGCGCGGCACGCGCTCGGTGAAGCCGCAGTGGTGGCAGCGCAGCGTGCGGTCGAGCTTGTGGAAGACGCGGTAGGCGCTGCAGTGGGGGCAGGCGCTTTTCCAGCCGCAGTCGTGGCAGGCCAGCACCGGCGCGTAGCCGCGCCGGTTGAGCAGCACCAGGCACTGCTCGCCACGCCCGATGCGTTCGGCCATGGCCTGCACCAGCGGCGGCGCGAGCACCGCGCCCTTGGGTTGGTGGTTCATGTCCACCAGGCGCAGCCGCGGCAGAGCACCGCCGCCGATGCGCGCGGGCATGTCCACCCGCAGGTAGCGCCCCTGCCCGGCGGCATGCCAGCTTTCCAGGGACGGCGTGGCCGAGCCCAGCACCACCTGGCAGCGTTCGCCACCCTGCGCCGCCAGCGCCTCGGTCTGCACCTTGGCCCGGTAGATGGCCAGGTCGCGCGCCGAATAGCGCGCGCCCTCCTGGCTCTTGTAGCTGGGGTCGTGTTCCTCATCCACCACGATCAGGCGCAGGCCTGGCAGGCTGGCCAGCACCGCCATGCGTGTGCCGAGCACGATGCGCGCCTGTCCGGTGTGCGCGGCCAGCCAGGCGCCCAGGCGTTGCGCGGGCGTTGTGCCGCTGTGCAGGCAGACCACGGCGCCAGTGCCGTAGAGCGGCTCGAAGCGCTCCCGGAACCGCGCTTCCAGCTGCGGCGTGAGGTTGATTTCCGGGACCATCACGAGCACCTGTGCCTGATCGCTCCCGGACAGTGCGCGCTGCGTGGCCTGCAGGTAGACCTCGGTCTTGCCGCTGCCGGTGGCGCCGAAGAGCAGCACCGGTCTGTCGGCGCTGGCCAGGGCCTGCAGCGCTCCGTGCTGTTCCTCGCTCAAGGCAGGCTCCGTCGCCGTGGCCTGCCGGTCGGATGGGTCCAACGCCGTGGCCTGCGCGCGCCGCTTGAGTCTGCGCGCCAACTGCACGTTGCTCAGGTCCCGCAGTTGCGGAGGCAGGGCGGCCAGCGCCACCTCGCCCAGGCCGCGCTGGTAGTAGCGCGCCGCGAACTGCACCAACTGCCGCCACGGTTCATCGAGCGCGGGCAGGCCTTCGAGCACCCCGGCGATGGATCGCGTCCGTTCCGCGCTCAGGCCTTCGGGCGGCGCCTGCGCGTTGTCCCAGACCACGCCCAGCACTTCGCGCGCGCCCAGCGGCACGCGCACCAGCGTTCCCGGCGCGAGCGCAAGCTCACTTCGGTAACTCAGGCTGGCACCCACACCGCTGTGGGCCGGTGTGGCCACGACCACGTTGGGCCAAAAAGTCATGTTTAGCGCCGGTTCCTCAGTTTTTGTGTCGAAATGCACGCTAAGTGCTTGATTTGAAAGTGCATAGCGACATATCCAGACTTTTTGTGGATAACTTTGTTGATAGTTTGCTCCGGGACCGTCGGAAGCCTTGCAAATCAAGGGCTTGCTTAAACTGCCTGTAAAAAAAGCAGAAAACAAACTCCTTATAAATCAACAGCTTGGCGCATATTGTGTCAGGCCTGCGCCACCTGCCTGTGGCCACTCGACCATGGCGCACCGCAGCACAAGTTTTGTGCATAAGTGAGGCTTGTCAAGTGGGTTTTTCGGTGATTTTTATGCTAAAGGCGCGGCGCCGGAGGGCGGGGAAGGTGCCGCCGAGGGGTGCCGCGGGGAGGTTTGACCACCCGGAAATCGGCAGCGGGTGAGTCTCTGAAGCTGCGAAAAACGCAGCGCTCAGACCGCGCCGCGCAGCCGGCGGGAGTGGCGGTGCACAGCGTCCACCAGTACCGAGACGTGCTCTGGCGGGGTGTGTTGGCTGATGCCATGGCCCAGGTTGAAGATGTGGGTGGCACCTTCTCCCGGCCCTTGGTGCGGGCGGCCGAAGCTCTCCAGCAGCGCCGCCACCTCGGCGTCGATGCGCTCGGGCGGTGCGAACAGGACATTCGGATCGATGTTGCCTTGCAGGGCCTTGCCGCCGGCACCCTCGCCGACCTGCGCGCGGGCGCGCCCCAGGTTGACCGTCCAGTCCAGCCCGAGCACCTGGCAGTCCAGGTCCCTCATGTCGTCGAGCCAGAGCCCGCCACCCTTGGTGAAGACGATGCGCGGTATGCGCACGCCCTCGTGTTCGCGGTGCAGTTGCGCGAGCACGCGGCGCGTGTAGGCCAGGCTGAAGTCCTGGAACTTGCCGTCGGCCAGCACGCCGCCCCAACTGTCAAACACCATCACCGCCTGAGCGCCGGCCTCGATCTGCGCGTTCAGGTACGCGGCGACCGCGTCGGCGTTCACTGCGAGGATGCGGTGCATCAGGTCGGGCCGGCTGTACATCAGTGCCTTGACGTGCCGGTAGTCGTCCGAGCCACCGCCTTCCACCATGTAGCAGGCCAGCGTCCAGGGACTGCCGGAGAAGCCGATCAGCGGGACGCGGCCCGCCAGGGCGCGGCGGATCGAGGTCACCGCATCGAACACGTAGCGCAGCTTGGCCATGTCGGGCACAGCCAGCGCGGCCACGTCGGCTTCGGTGCGCACCGTCCTCTCGAACTTCGGCCCCTCGCCCAGGGCGAAGGACAGGCCCAGGCCCATGGCGTCGGGCACCGTGAGGATGTCGGAGAAGAGGATCGCCGCGTCCAGCGCATAGCGCTCCAGCGGCTGCAGCGTGACCTCGGTGGCGTAGTCCACGTTGGTGGCCAGGCCCATGAAGCTGCCGGCCTTGGCCCGGGTGTCCCGGTACTCGGGCAGGTAGCGCCCGGCCTGACGCATGAGCCACACCGGCGTGTGGTCGGTGGCCTGGCGCAGGCAGGCGCGCAGGAAGCTGTCGTTGAGCAGGGGGGCGAAGGGCATGGCGGTGTCGGGCGGTTGGATACCCACAGGATTATCCCGTGGCTTCGTTTGTTGCCAAATCAGAAATGAATATGTTCTGTTTGGGTTATTTATCCATTCCAGAAGAAATTTTAAAGTTCACCCATGCCGAACAGAAACCGGCATCTGCAAAGTCTCTCTTCTTCAACTGTTGTCTCAAAGGAACTGTCATGAACACCGCTCAACGCATCCTCCTCCCCGTTGCTTTTGCCCTTACCGCTGGCGCCGCCTTCGCCGAAGGCCCGATCCAGGGCAACGAAGTCTTCGGTTTCCACAGCACGCTGAGCCGCGCTGAAGTCCAGGCACAGGCCGTGCAGGCCCGTGACGCCGGCCTGATCGTCACCGGTGAAGCCCAGCCCGAAGCCGGCACCGCCGTGGCCTACAGCGGCGTGAGCCGTGCGCAGGTGCAAGCCGAAGCCGCCGAAGCCAACCGCCTGGGTCTGGTGGCCCGCGGCGAGATCCTGCCGCAAGCCACGCCCGCACAGGCCGAGCAGGTCCGTCTGGCCGGTCTGCGCGCCGTGCAAGGCCGCACCGTGGTGCAAGGCGTCGAAGGCGCCACCCGCGTGAACTGATCCTCCGCCGGTGTCTCCCGGTTGTGTTTCCAACGGCCCCTCGGGGCCGTTTTTTTTTGCGCGCGTTGCGCGCGGACACCGCTATAGTGGCCGCCGGAGGTGTGCATGAAGCCTGATGGAACACCGAGCTTGTATGGCCGCAGGCTGTACCGTGTCGTGTCCGTGGTGCTTGGTTTGCTGATCGTGGGCACGGGGCTTTACGCCCTGCTCTTCGCCCCCGAGTCCGACCTCCTGCGCGCGCTGGTCGCACTGGCGCTGGTGGTGGTGGGCGGCAACATGGTGCACGCAGGCTGGCGCGCCCGGGCGTCCTGGCTTTCCCGGCTGGGCCCGTTGCCCTGAGGCATCTGGCAACCAGACCGTTCAGGCCGCACCGTTCTTGTACTTGATGCTGCAGCCGTAGGCACGGCTGGTGGACACGCTCAAGGGCTTGCCCGCACGCAGTTCGGCCAGTCCCTGGCGCACGTAGTTGGTGGCTTTCTCGATGTCGGCCACGCGCGCGGACGGGATGCTGTCAATGCCGCCGGCGTAGACCAGCAGACCCTGCGCGTTGACGATGTACATGTGCGGCGTGACGCGTGCGGCGTAGGCTTCGCCGACCTTGCCGTCCTCGTCCATCAGCGTGGCGGTGGGGCTGGCCTTCTGTTCGGCCATCCAGCGGCCCAGTTGCGGCGGCGTCTGGTAGTCGGCGCTGTCCTCGCGCGTGGAGTTGATCGCCAGCCACACCACGCCCTGTCCGGTGGCTTCCTTCTGCAGGGCCTGCATGTTGCCCTGGTAGTGCTTGCGCACGAAGGGACAGCCCGGGTTGTTCCACTCCAGCACCACGGTGCGGCCCTTGAAGTCGGAGAGCTTCACCGGCTTGCCTCCGGTGTCGGGCAGGATGAAGTCGGGGGCGGCCTGTCCGACGCCGACGGCGGCGAAGGCGGGGGTGACCAGCAGGGTGGCGAACGGCGCGAAAGCCGCGTAGGCCAGCAGGGGACGGCGTTGCATGGTGAGGCTCCTGTGGTGGCGGGGTTGGCGGGCGGGGGGGAACTCCTTACAGCCGGCCCAGGGCGGCGCGGACCTCTTCGACACTGAGGATCTCGGACAGCACCTGCGTGGGCTGGCCCTGGCGGTAGATGGCATACACAGGCACGCCGTTGCGGCCCAGGCTGGCCAGGGCGGCGGTGACGGCGGGGTCGCGGCGGGTCCAGTCGGCGCGCAGCAGCGCCACATTTTTCTGCGCCGCATCGGTCAGCACCGCGCTGTCGGCCAGCGTGGTGCGCTTGTTGTACTGGCAGGTCACGCACCAGGCGGCGGTGAAGTCCACGAACACCGGGCGTCCCTGCGCCACCAGGTCCGCCTGGGCCTGTGGGCTCCAGGTCTGCCAGCTCAGACCGGCGACGGAGGTGGGCACGGGCTGGCCGGCCGTGCCCGAGGCTTCCTGCAGCCGGGTCACATGCGGGCCGATGGACCAGCCCAGCCAGACCAGGCCGGCCACCGAGAGGCTGGCCATGAGGGCTCGGCTTTTGCCGCGCAGGCCCAGCGCCCAGACCAGCAGGGCCAGCACCACCAGCAGCATGAGCAGGGCGGCCGCGCCGTCGATCCCGCTCTGCTGGCCCAGCACCCACAGCAGCCAGACCACGGTGGCGAACATGGGGAAGGCCATGAGGTGGCGGAACGTGTCCATCCAGGGGCCTGGGCGTGGCAGCAGGCGCGCCACGCCCGGCACCCAACTGGCCAGCAGATAGGGCAGGGCCATGCCCAGGCCGAGCGCGCCGAACACCGCCAGGGCCTGCGCCGCGGGCAGGCCGACGGCCAGTCCGAGAGAAGCGCCCATGAAGGGCGCGGTGCAGGGCGAGGCGATGGCGGTGGCCAGCACGCCGGTGAGGAACGCGTCGGCCGTGGGGTTGCGCGCCTGCAGGCTGGCCACGCGGCTGGGCAGCACCTGGCCGATCTCGAACAGCCCGGCCAGGTTCAGGCCGATCAGGGTGAACAGCACGGCCAGCGCGGCCACCACCGCCGGGCTTTGCAGCTGGAAACCCCAGCCGAGTTGCTCGCCGGCCGCGCGCAGTGCCAGCAGCAACGCCCCCAGCGCCAGGAAGGAGAGCACCACGCCGGCGGTGTAGGCCAGACCGTTCGCGCGGTGCGCCCGGCGGTCGCCGGACTGCCGGGCGAACGCCACCACCTTGATGGCGAGCACCGGGAACACGCAGGGCATGAGGTTGAGGATGAGCCCGCCGAGCAACGCACCCAGCAGCGCAGCCCCCAGGGTGAGTGAAGACGCGCTGCTGCCACCTCCACTGCCGGTGCGCGTGGCGTTGGCGTCCAGCGCGGACTGCAGCGCTTCCGGCAGGGCGGCGTTGGGTGTGGCGGCGGCCGCGGGCCAGGTCCCCTGCACGGGGACCTCCACGCGCACGCCGGCGCTGCCCGCGCCCTGGCCCGGCGGGTTGGCGCGGGCCACCACCAGTTGCAGGGTGGCGGGGCTTTCGCTGCGGTAGGGCGACAAGGGCACCTGCGCCTGCCAGCGGTCGCCGTCCCACTGCTGGCTCCAGGCCGCGCCCGGCTCGATCAGTCCGGGCGTCTCTGGAAAGAACTCCAGCTTCTGGCCGCGCCAGGTGGCCGGCAGCCCCGCCAATGCAACGCCCAGGCTGCCTTGCGCGGGGCTGGCCTGGCTGCCTTGCGCGGGCTGGTCCTTGGGGGCGGCGGCGAAGGCGGCTTCAAAGGCCGCGCCGTGCAGCGCGGTCGAGCCCTGGGCCGGCAGGCGCAGCACGAAGCTGCCTTCCTCGGGGATGCATTCCTTGCGGCAGACCAACCAGGAGGCCTGCAGCCGGACCTCCAGTTCGCTGCCGGTGAAGCCGGGTGCCACCGTCAAAGGCACGGGCAGGACCACGGTGCCGTCGTAGCCATAGTTGGCCAGGGTGCCGATGGGGAACTTGCGCGGCGTGGGCCAGGCAATGTCGCCCGCGCTCACGCCCGGCGGCAGCGTCCATTGCAGTTCGGTGGGCAGGCCGGAGTCGCCGGAGTTCTTCCAGTAGGTGTGCCATTCGGGCGCGTGGGTGAGCTGCAGGCCGACCCAGACCGGTTTGCCCGGCGCCACGCCATCGGGCGCGTGGGCGATCAGTTCGGCGCGTGCCTGCTCACTCTGCACCACGGTGGCATCGGGCTTGCTTGCCAGCAGGGACTGCCCCAGGGCGGACAACGGCAGCAGCAGGGCCACGAGCAGGGCACGGGCGGCGGGAGGGAGCGGTATCGCGGGCATGAACAGGGCGGTGGACAAGGTGGGCGTCGAGGGAGGGCGCGGACGTGGCCAGCGGTAGGAGAGGCTGTGCGCGCCCAAGTTCCTGCCCGTGCCGGGACAGCCCGGCGGGTCACGCGATTATCGGCCGGGTGCTATGGTCGGGTCAGACCCCTGGGGTTCACAGGAAATCCCACTTTCGGTACAACCCGTCGTGGGACGGAACGAATGGCTGGAATGGCTTGGAGGTTGATGCATGGGATCGATCGTTGAGCGCGCTCTGCTGCCATGGGCGCAAAAGGTCAAGACGAAGCTGAACGTGCCGGTTCGGCTGCGCTGGGGGGAGCAAGGGGCTTCCTCCCTCGAACTGGGTGAGTTCGACGAACCCCAGGTGGAAATCCGGGTGCGCGATGCCGCAGCGCTGCCGTTGCTGATCAACCCGGGGCTTGACACATTGGGTGAGGCCTACGTGGAAGGCTTGATCGATGTGGAGGGCTCGCTGTCCGACATCCTGGCGGTTGCGCACCGGCTGGCCGAAGGCGCCCCGTCGGGCAAGGACGGCCTGATCCAGCGCCTGCGGCGCCGCTTCGGCCACACCCGTGAGAGCGACAGCAAGGCCATCCAGTACCACTACGACGTGTCGAATGCGTTCTATGCCCATTGGCTGGACGAACGCATGGTGTATTCCTGCGCTTATTTCGAGACCGGCGAGGAGACGCTGGCCGAGGCGCAGCTCAGGAAGATCGACCACATCCTCGCCAAGATCCGCCTGCAGCCGGGCCAGCGCCTGCTTGACATCGGATGCGGCTGGGGGGCGCTGGTGCTGCGCGCCGCACAGAAGTTCGGGGCCCACTGCGTGGGTGTGACGCTGTCGAAGAACCAGTACGAACTGGCGCGTGAGCGCGTGCGCGAGGCCGGACTCGAAGACCGCATCGAGATCCGGCTGCAGGACTACCGCGACGTGAACGACGGACCGTTCGACCGCATCACCAGCGTCGGCATGTTCGAACACGTGGGGCTGGACCATCTCGCTGACTACTTCGGGCACATCCGTTCCCTGGTCAAGCCCGATGGCTGGATCATGAACCACGGCATCACCAGCACCGATCCGCAGGACGGCGAGACCGCCCATGGCGGAGGCAGCTTCATCGACCGCTACGTGTTTCCGCAGGGCGAACTGCCGCACATCGGCACCGTGCTGCGCACCATGCAGGAAGGTGGACTGGAGGCCTTCGACGTCGAAAGCCTGCGCCGGCACTACATGCGCACCACCCAACTCTGGAGCGATGCCTTCGAGGCCCGCGCCGAGCAGATCAAGCCGCTGGTGAGTGAAAAGACCTGGCGCATCTGGCGCGTGTACCTGGCCGGCTGCGCCTGGGCCTTCGAACACGACGAGATATCTCTCTTCCAGGTGGTCTGCCGGCCGTCGGGCCGGCTCGCGCACGAGCTGCCCTGGTCGCGCCGCTACATCTACGGCTGATCGAGGGAGGGCTGCGCCCAGCCCAGCACCACCCGCCGGGTGGTGGCCGACTTTTTCTCGATCTTGGTGACCACCACCGCACCGATCTCGGCCGTGTTGGCCACGTGCGTGCCGCCGCAGGGCTGCAGGTCGATCGGGACGGTGCCGTCGCCGATGCGGATGGTGCGCACCGTTCCGCTGCCGCGCGGCGGTGCCACGCTCATGCTTTTCACCAGGGAGGGGTTGGCGTCCAGTTCGGCGTCGGTGACGGAGCCCACGGTGAGGGCATGCGCCTCGGCCACCAGGCGCGCCAGCGCGCGGGTCAGGGCCTCCTTGTCCAGCGGCTCGGTCATGTGCAGGTCCAGGCGCGCGTAGTCCGGTGTGATGCTGCAGCCGTTCACCGGTACGGGCACCAGGTGGCAGAGCAGGTGGGTGGCGGTGTGAAAGCGCATGAGGCGGTGGCGGCGTGCCCAGTCGATACGGGCCTGCACCGGAGTGCCCACGGACACAAGGCGCTCGATCACGGCGTCCTGCCCTGGCGCGGGCACATGGACGATGTCTGCCGTGGCGCGGCCTTCGGCGTCCTTGCCCTTGCGGGTGTCGGCGATGGCGATCGCCGTGCCATCGGCCAGCAGCAGCGCGCCGGTGTCGCCGGCTTGCCCGCCGCCCAGCGGGTAGAACACCGTGCGGTCGAGCACGATGCCCTGGGCGTCGACATGGGTCACGTGGGCCTCGCAGGCCTGGAGGTAGGCGTCCTGCCGGAAGAGATCCTGGGTCATGCCGGCATCTTACGGGGCGGCCTTAAGATGCGCACATGTCCGTCGCCCCCTCCCGCCACTGGTCCGACCTCACCACCGCCGACTTCGCCGCGCTGGACAAGGCCCGGGCCATCGCCGTGCTGCCGGTGGCGGCCACCGAGCAACACGGCCCGCACCTGCCGCTGTCGGTGGACACCGACATCGCCAACGGCATCGTCGCGGCGGCACTGCCGCATCTGGCGGCCGATCTGCCTGCGTTGTTCCTGCCCACCCAGGCCCTGGGCTTCAGCCCGGAGCACACCCGCTTCGCCGGCACACTCACGCTCAAGGCGGAGACCGTGCTGCGCCTGTGGACCGAGATCGGTGAATGCGTGGCCGCCAGTGGCGTGAAGAAGCTCGTGCTGTTCAACGCGCATGGGGGGCAGGTCGGTGCGATGGACCTGGTCGCGCGTGACCTGCGCGCGCGCTTGGGCATGCTGGTCTACAGCGTGAGCTGGTTCAACCTGCCGCTGATCGGCGCGGATGGTCAGGACGTCAACGCCCTGTTCAGTGCCGACGAACACCGCTTTGGCATCCATGCTGGCGAGATCGAGACCTCGCTCATGCTGGCCTTGGCGCCGCAGCGTGTCCGCATGGCGCAGGCCGAGTACTTCCGCTCCACCTCGCAGGACCGTGCGCAGCGTTTTTCCATCCTGGGCAATGGCCGCAGCGCCAAGCTGGGCTGGCAAATACAGGACTACAACGCGAATGGGGCGGTTGGCCATGCGAGTGCGGGTACCGCCGCCAAGGGGCAGGCCCTGCTCGATGCGGCGGGCCGCGCCCTGGCGCAGATGCTGGCAGAAATCGACCGCCTGCCCGCCGACACGCTGAGCGAGCGCACCGCCTACCAGTCCATGCCCGGTCAGGCGTAGGTCACCCAGTCCCGGACCTCCGGGTGGTCCAGGTGGGGCAGGGTGTTGTAGGTGAGCAGCGTGTGGCGCTTGGGGGAGAACTGGAACTCCGTGACCGCGCTGTTGCGTATGCGCAGGTTCAGTTCGATCGTGGCCTCCGGGCTCAAGCCCAGCACGTGGCCCACGGCGGTGGCGATCGGGCCGCCGCTGGAGACCAGCAGCACCTGGCTGCCCACAGGGTGGGCACGCACCTGGTCCAGGGCGTCGGTCACGCCGCGCACGAAATCGTTGTAGCTGGGCATGCCGCGCGGGCTGACGGTGCCCGCCATCCATTGCGCGAGCCCGTCGCGCAGCAGGCGGAAGTGGCGGCGGTAGAGCTCGGGCGCTTCGGCGGCGCTGCGCGGCCGCTCCAGCGGGTGTGGGTGGATTGCCTCGATCACGGCCTCGCTGTCGTACTCATTCAGGCCCGGCCAGGGCAGGGCCTGGGGCAGGCCGCTCGCAGCGCCCTCGGCAATGCCCGCCAGGGTCTGGGTGTGGCGGCGCAGCGTGCCTGTGAGGATGGCGTCGAATCGCAGCCCGCGTTCGGCCCAGTATTGCCCCAGTCGCACGCTTTGCCGGTGGCCCAGTTCACTGAGTTGGTCGTAGTCGTCCGCGCCAAAAGAGGCCTGGCCATGCCGCACGAGGTAGAGCGTTCCCATGGCCGGGATTCTGGGTCAGGGCTTCGCGCCCGCTTTGTCCCGGCAGCGACTGGCGGCCCGCCTGGCAGTCGCGCAGGCGTCTGCCCCTGGACCTGATCGAAAGAACTCGCCGTCGTTTGGGGCGGTATTCCAAGGCTTGGACCTGGGTGGCCGTGGTTCAATCCAGCGGGATGTCCCCCTTGATTGACCATGCTGTTTGACATGCAGACGTTGCTGGCCGTCCGGCTGGGCATCGACATGCTCATCGGCCTGGCCTTCTGGGGCCAGATGCGCCGCTATCCCAGCATCGGTGGTCCCGGCTGGTGGGCGCTGTCGGCGGTAGCCGCCATCGTCGGCTCGCTGGGCATGCTGATGCGCGGCTTCGGGCCCGAGGTCTTCACGGTGGCCGTGGCCAACAGCATGTTCACCGTGGGCGGCCTGCTGGCCTGGATGGGGCTGCGCAGCTACCTGAACTTCTCCCGTCCCACCAGCCGGGTGGTGGTCGCCTCCGTGGCCGTGGTGGCCGCGCAACTGCTCTTCCTGCAGGTCTGGGACCTGCCGCCGGTCCGCCAGTTGATCTTCGTGCTGACCACCGTGGCCATCATGGTCCTGGCTTTGCGAGACATGGTGCGCGCCGATCCTCAGCGCCAGGTGCCCGAGCTGCAGGCGCTCAAGCTGCTCACGGGGGTGGAAGCCACCGTCCTGGTGGGCTTCGCGGCGGCGGTGCCACTGGGGGGCATCTCGCTGGAGGTCGCGGCACCGGTCACGCTGTTCTTCTTCGTGCTCGCGCGCCTGCTGCGCGTGATGCTGTATGGCACGCTGTTGTCGCACCGGCTGCGGCAGGAGGGTGACCGCGCACGCCAGGGGCTGCAGGCCCGCGAGGCCAACTCGCGCGCGCTGATCGACAACCTGAGTGCCGGCGTGATGGTGTTCCGTCCGGACCATACGCTGTCCAGCATCAACAGCGCAGCGCGCTGCTTTCTGGGCTGGAGCGAGGGCGGAGCCAACAGCGCGCTGCCCGAACCCACCATGGCGGCCTGGAACATGCTGCGCGAGGACGGACAACCCATGCGTCGGCACGAGATGCCTTTCGAGCGGGTTCTGGCCACCGGCCTGCCGGTGCGCAGCGTGATCGTGGGCGTGCCCGTGATGCAGGCAGGCGAGGTGCGCTGGGCCCTGTGCAACGCCTACCCGGAACTGACGTCGCAAGGCGCGTTGCGCCACGTGGTGGTTACCTTCATCGACATCACGTCGCTGCGCGAAGTGCAGGCGCAGCAGAAGCGCCTGCAGGCCCAGCTCGCGCAGTCGCAGAAGATGGAGGCGCTGGGCACCCTGGCTGGCGGTGTGGCGCACGACTTCAACAACATCCTGGCCGCGATCCTCGGCAACGCGGATCTGGCTCGGCAGGATCTCGCACCCGACGCGTCCTCGCGTGAAAGCCTGCACGAGATCAGCACCGCGGCCAGGCGTGGGCGCGAGCTGGTGCGGCAGATTCTCGCGTTCAGCCGCCAGCAGCCGGCCGAGCGCACCCCGGTGCGCGTGGGCGACATCGCCACCGAGTCGTGCACGCTGCTGCGCGCGGCCCTGCCTTCGCAAGTGCAACTGCTGCTGGAATGCCAGCCGGATACGCCGCTGATCCTGGCCGACGCGACCCAGATGGGACAGGTGCTGATCAACCTGGGGACGAATGCCGTGCATGCCATGCACGGGCGGCCGGGGCGCGTGAGCTATTTGGTGGACCGCGTGGCCCATGATGACCCGCGTCTGCCGCGCGAGGTGGCTCAGGCCTGCGCGCAGGTGGGTGCGGATGCGGCCCGGGTGCGCGTGCAGGACACCGGCTGCGGCATGGCCGAAGACGTGTTGCAGCGCATCTTCGAACCCTTCTTCACCACCAAGTCTTCCGGCCAGGGCACCGGTCTGGGGCTGGCGGTGGTGTTGGGCATCGTGCAGATGCACGGCGGCGACATCGACGTGAGCAGCCAACCCGGCCAGGGCACCACCTTCACGCTGTATTTCCCCGGAGCGTCGCCCTCGGCGACAGCGAGCGCCGATGCGTTCACAATGGTCGCCACGACGCCCGCACACGGCGAAACCCTCTCGACGGAGACGATCCCCATGGCCGAAGACGCAGCGCACATCCTCTACCTCGACGACGACGACACCCTGGTGTTTCTGGTGCGCCGTCTGCTGGAGCGCCGCGGCTACCGGGTGACCGCCTTCACCGATCAGCGCCAGGCCATCGAGGCGGTGCGCGCCGACCCCCAGGGCTTCCACCTGCTGCTCACCGACTACAACATGCCCGGCATGTCCGGGCTGGACGTGGCCCGCGCCGTGCTCGAACTCAGTCCCGCACTGCCGGTGGCCGTGGCTTCGGGTTACATCACCGATGAACTGCAGGCCGAGGCGCGTGCCGCCGGCGTGCGCGAGGTGGTGTTCAAGACCGATGCCGTGGAGGCGTTCTGCGAAATCGTGGCGCGGCTCATCCGCCCGGCCTGAGCACCGAGGCCAGCATCGCGCTGTCCACGTTGCCGCCCGTGAGCGTGACGCCCACGGCCTGACCGCGCAGGGCATCCCGCTCCTTCCAGGCCGCCGCGAAGCTGGCCGCACCCGCCCCTTCGGCGACGTTGTGCGTATCGGCGAACAGCGTGCGCATGGCCTGCGCCACTTCCTCGTCGCTGACCTGCACGATGTGGTCGATGTGCGCTGCCATGTGCGCGAGCGCACCGGGCTCCGCCACGCGGCAGGCCATGCCGTCGGCCAGCACCGTGCTCACCGGGGCCTCCACCACCCGCCCCGCGGCCAGCGAATCCGCGTAGGTGGTGGCATGCGCGCTGACCACGCCGACGATGCGCGCACGGTGCCCGAGCGCGTTGCGCGCCGCGATGGCCGCGCAGGCCCCCGAGCCCAGGCCAATGGGCACGTAGACCACATCCAGCCCGGGCGCTGCGCGCAGGAATTCCCACCAATAAGTGCTCACGCCACGCAGCAGGTCGGTGTGAAAGCTCGGGACCATGTGCGCGCCGCTGGCCGCCGCCAGGGCCAGGGCGTGTTCGCGGCTGGCCTGGAAATCGTCGCCGTGTTCGACCAGGGTGGCGCCGAGGGAGCGCATGGCCGCGTTCTTCTCCACGGAATTGCCGTGCGGCACGACGATGGTGCAGGCCACGCCGTGCGCACGCGCAGCCCAGGCGACGCTCTGGCCATGGTTGCCGCGCGTGGCGCTGATCACGGCACGGGGCAAGGCCTGGCGCCGGCGCAACTGGTCGAAGTAGGTCAGGCCGCCGCGGATCTTGAAGGCACCCACGGGCGTGTGGTTCTCGTGCTTGACCCAGCAGTCGGTGCCCAGGCGCTGGCTGAGCGTGGCCCAGCGGTACTGCGGCGTGGGCGCAAAGGCCTGGTAGACCACCTCGGCGGCGGCCTCGATGTCCGGCAGTGTGGGCAGGGGCTGGTGGTGATCCATGGTCTCAGGCGTACGGTGAACCGTCCTTGTGGCAGAAGCGCCATTGCGCGCCTTCGCGCACCGCCATCAGGTCGTCGTCGGGGTAGGCGGCCTGGTCGCCGTCGGTGCGGTCGCCGATCTCCAGGTAGACCACTTCGTCGGCGGTGTCGTTCACCAGCCGGTGGCCGTTGCCGGTGCCAGCGGGGAAGCCCGCGCAGTCTCCCGGCGCCATCGGTGTGAGGCCGGCGTCGGTGTGCAGGGTGGGGTGGCCTTGCAGGACATAGATGAATTCGTCCTGCCGGCTGTGGCTGTGGCGCAGAGCGGACACCGCGCCCGGAGCCAGTCGGGTGAGGTTGACGCCAAAGTTCGTCAGGCCGAACAGGTCGCCCAGCGGGTGCTTGATGCGGCCCGCCATGCGCGAGGCGAAGGGCTCGGGGTAGTTGGACGCCTTGGTGCGTTGCGGGGCCTGCGCGGCGGTGAGGGCCACGGGTTTGTTCACAGCATCACCTCACCGTCGATGCAGGTGACCGAGCCACCACCCACCCAGATGGTCTGGCTGCCTTCGCGCTCGATGTGCACGCGGCCGGCACGGCCCAGTGCCGTGCCCTGCGCCGCTACGTAGCGGTCCGGGGCCAGGCCGGCACCGATCATCCACTGCGCCAATCCGGCATTGAGGCTGCCGGTGACCGGATCCTCGGCCAGCCCGTGGCGCGTGCGGAAGAAGCCCCGGACCTCGAAGGCGGTGTCAACGCCCGCAGGCTGTGGCCCCACCAGGCCGACTTCCATGTCGCCCAGCAGGCTGGCGTCGGGCCGGACGGCCAGCACCTGCGCGGCCGAGCGCAGCATCACCGCGCGCCAGGGCGGGCCGTTCTCGCACCAGGCGTGCGCCAGCACATCGCCGCGCGCCAGGCCGAGGCTGCGTGCGATCAGCGCCACGTCGGCTTCCTCCAGCGGACCGCTGCGCCGCAGCGGTGGGGCGGCGAAAGCCAGGCGTGGGCCGTCGCGTCGGATGCGCACCAACCCCACCCCGCATTCCTGCACCACGTGCGCCGCGCGTGGCTGGCCGCCCGCCTCCAGCCAGGCATGGCAACTGCCCAGTGTGGGGTGGCCGGCGAAGGGGAGTTCGCGCCCGGGGCAGAAGATGCGCACGCGGTAGTCGGCGCCAGCGGCGTGGCCTTCGTCGGTCGGTGGCAGCAGGAACGTGCACTCGGACAGGTTGGTCCAGTCGGTGAAGGCCTGCATGGCTTCGGTGCTCAGGCCGGTGCCGTCGAGCACCACACCCAGCGGGTTGCCCAGGTAGGGCGTCCCGGTGAAGACATCGACCTGTTTGTATGCGTGGGGGGTCATGGGCATCTCTCCGTTCAGGACAGGGGCAGGTCCAGCACGCCACGGCTGGCCGGCATGGCCAGCCAACCGGCGTACCAGCGTTCCAGGTGCGGCCAGGCCGGACGAGGCTGTGGCAGCCCCCACCAGCGATGCACCTCGCAGGCGATGGGGATGTCGGCCATGGTGAGCTGGTCGCCGGCCATGAAGTCGCGGCTGGCCAGGTGGTGGTCCAGCAGATCGAACAGGGGCTCGGTGGCGGCGACGGATTGCGCGATCAGGGCCGCATCGCGCCGCTCGGCCGGCGTGCGGATCCACTGCACGAAGGCCGGTCCGCTGGCGCGGTTGAGGGTGGTCTGCTGCCAGTCCATCCAACGCTCGGCGTCGAAGCGGGTCCGCAGATCCTGGGGATACAGCCGCCCGGCCTGGGCGCACAGGTAGCGCACGATGGCGTTCGACTCCCAGAGCGTGAAGTCGCCGTCCTGCAGCAGCGGGACCAGGCCATTGGGGTTGAGCCCTCGGTATTCGGGCGTGTCCACCACGCCGTAGGCCATGCCGGCGTCGGTGCGTGGCAGGTCCAGGTCCAGGACCTGCGCGCAGAGCACGACCTTGCGGACGTTGATCGAACTCAACCGACCCCAGAGCCTGCGCATGGTCAGGCTCCCTGCACCTGTTCGCGTATGGCTGCCGCCAGCGCTGCGATGCCGGTCTGGATCTGTTCCGCGCTCGCGGTCACGAAGCTCAGCCGCATGGTGCGTTCGTCGGGTTCACCGGCGAAGAAGGCGCTGCCCGGCACGAAGGCCACGCCGCGGTCCACCGCCTTGGGCAGCAGTTCGATCGCGCTGACGCCGGCCGGCAGGCGCACCCACAGGAACATCCCGCCGTCGGGCCGGTTCCACTGCACGTCCAGCCCGGCCATCTCGCGCTCCAGGCAGCCCAGCATGACCTCGCACTGGCGCTTGTAGAGCGCGCGGATGGTGGGCACGTGGCGGTCCAGGAAGCCGTCCTTGAGCACTTCGGCGACCATGCGCTGGTTGAAGCTGGGGCTGTGCAGGTCGGCCGCCTGCTTGGCTTGCAGCAGCTTGGGGTAGACGGCGCGCGGTGCCACGATGAAGCCCAGGCGCAGGCCGGGCGCGAGGATCTTGGAGAAAGAACCGAGGTACACGCCTCCTTCGGGGTTGAGCGCGGTCAGCGGTGACGGCGGCGCCTGGTGGAACCAGAGGTCGCCGTAGGGGTTGTCCTCCACCAGTGGCAGACCCGCCCGTGAGGCCTCGGCCACCAGCGCCTGGCGCCGCGCCAGGTCCATGCTGCGCCCGGTGGGGTTCTGGAAATTGGGCAGCACGTACAGGAAGCGCGGTGGCGCATCGCCCGCGCCCAACTGCCGCTGCAGCGCCGCCACGTCCACGCCGCCGGCATCGCTGGCCACACCCTCGATCCGCGGCTCCATGGGCGTGAACGCCTGCAGGGCACCGAGGTAGGTGGGCGTCTCCACCAGCAGGCGGCTGCCGGCGTCGATCAGCACCTTCGCCACCAGGTCCAGGCCTTGCTGCGAGCCGGTGGTGATCAGCACCTGCGCCGGATCCACCGGCCAGGGCAGGCTGGCGGCCACCCATTCGCGCAGCGGGCCATAGCCCTCGCTGGCGGCGTACTGCAGGGCGGCCGGTCCGTCGTCGCGCAGCACACGTTCGCAGGCTTCGCGCATGGCCTCCACCGGAAACGTGGCGGGCGAGGGAAGCCCGCCGGCAAAGCTGATGATCCCGGGGCGCTCGGTCACCTTGAGGATCTCGCGGATCACCGAGGGGTTCATGCGTTCGGCGCGGCGCGCCAGGGTCCAGTTGACAGGGGTGTGCAGGTCGTTCGGTTTCATCGGAAGCTCCGTTGCGATCGGATCAGGTTGTTCGGGAAGACAAGGTGTTTGCGCGCGAGCGCACCGTCTGCACCGGCATGCGCTTGCCGATGAACACGGTGGCGATCACGGCCAGGGCGAAGCCCAGGGTGAGGCCGTCCAGCTGTTCGCCGAGCAGGGGGATGGCGAACAGCATGCCGAGGAAGGGCTGGACCAGTTGCACCTGGCTCACGCGCACGGTGCCGCCCAGCGCCAGCCCACGGTACCAGGCAAAGAAGCCCAGCCACATGGAGAACACGGCGGTGTAGGCAAAGCCACCCCAGGCCGAAGGCTTCAATTCGCCCACTGGCCAGTGCAACAGCGCCAGGGGCAGCGTGATGGGCAGCGCAAGCACCAGCGCCCAGCAGATGACGTGCTCGGCCCGCATGCGCTGCGACAGCCGTGCGCCGTAGGCGTAGCCGACCGCCGCGCAGGCCATGGCCGCGAGCAGCAGGCCGTCGGCCGGGTGCAGGGCGAGACCGGGCTGACCGGAGCGCAGCAGGGCGAATCCCACCACCAGCGCACTGCCCAATACCGCGCACAGCCAGAACCCCACCGAGGGCCGCTGCCGGTAGAGCAGGGCGGCCACCGCGGCCGTGGCCAGTGGCAGAACGCCCACGATCACGCTGGCGTGCACCGCCTCCACATACCGCATCGCCACCGAGGTGAAGAGCGGGAAACCGAACACCACGCCGGCCGAGGTGAGGACCAGAGGCGCCAGATCCTCGCGGCGTGGCCAGGGTGCTCGCGTGGCCAGCAGGAAAAACGCCGAGAGCACGGCCGCCACCACCGCCCGGCCCAGCGCGACGAACACGCCGGACATCTGCGGCGCATCCACCGTGCCGGTGGCCAGCCGGGTCATGGGCAGCGTGAGGGCAAAGACGGTGACCCCGACAAACCCCAGCAGCATGCCCTTGTGCGTGTCCTGGCTCCACCAGGGGCGGGCGTCCGAAGTGCGGCGGTTCATACCTGGAGCATCCACAGAGCGGTGGCCACCAGCACCAGGGCAAGCACCCGGTTGAACCACCGCAGGCGCCGGCCCTGTGCCAGCCACTGGCGCAGCAGGGAGCCGATCAGGGCATAGAGAAAATTGCTGGTGAACGCGAAGAACACCATCACGGCGCAGATCAGCGCCAGGCGTTCGCCGGGGTTGCTGGCGGGGCTGCCTTCGGCGTTCACGACCCAGCCGGCGGTGAGCGTCAGGCCCAGCATCCAGGCCTTGATGTTGAGGAACTGCAGGCCGACGCCGTGCAGGAACGTGACGTTCAGGCGCGAGGTGTCCGCTTCGGCGAGCCGGCTGGCGCCGGCCAGCTTCCACGCCAGCCACAGCATGTAGGCCACGCCCAGCAGCTTCACGCCCCAGCGCAGCGCCGGCAGGCTCTGCACCAGCACACCCACGCCCAAGCCGCAGGCCAGCATCAGCAGTGTCCATCCGATGGGAACCGCCACGCAGAACCGCAGCGCGCGGCGCAGCCCCAGGTTGGCCGCCAGCGCGGTGGACAAGGTGGTGTTCGGCCCGGGCGAAAAGCTCATGGCGGAGCAGAGCAGCAGCAGGGCGGTGAGCTCGGACGGGCTCATGGTGGGGCGGGTATGTCTCGTGATGGTGGTGACGCTGAATTCAATGTAATCTTCCAAAGCAGTACACAATCAATACAGTTTGCCAGCGCAGTTGGTGTTCTGTATTGGTCGCCGTGACAGTACAGGACCCGTTCCCAGGATGCCCTTCCATGTTGATGAAGACCTCCGCACAATCCCTGACCGAGCAACTCGCTGCCCGCTTTGCCGAACGGGTGCGCCACCGCCTGCTGGCGCCGGGCGCGCGCCTGCCTTCCGTGCGCCAGTGCGCGCAGCAGCATGGCGTGAGCCCGTCCACCGTGGTGGCGGCCTACGACCAGTTGCTGGCGCAGGGCCTGATCGTGGCCCGCAAGAACCGGGGGTTCTTCGTGCGCGATGCGCAGCCGCCGCGTGCCCACGGTGCGGCGGTCGAGGCGCCCGCCCGCATGGCCGGGCCGCTGCCCGGCCAGCCTGCCAGGGGCGGCGATGCGCCTATCAGCGCCGCCACCCTGATCCGCGGCATGTTCCACAAGGTCAGCCAGAAGCCGCAGCCGGGCATGGGTGTGTTTCCCCCCGACTGGATGGAGTCCACCTTCATGCCGGCGGCGGTGCGCAAGGTCACGGGCACGCGCTCTCTGCAGGAGTTTTCGTTGCAGTACGGGGAGCCCTTGGGCGACGGCGGCCTGCGCCGCCTGCTGGCGCAGAAGCTCTCGACCCTGAACATCCATACCAGCGCCGAGCACATCATCACCACCGTGGGTGCCACGCACGCTCTGGACATCGTCAGCCGCACCCTGTTGCGCACCGGGGATCCGGTGATGGTGGAGGAGCCGGGCTGGGCGGTGGAGTTCGCGCGGCTGTCCGCGCTGGGCATGCGCATCCTGCCGGTGCCGCGCGGACCCGATGGGCCGGACCTGGCGGTGATGGCGCGTTACTGCGAGGTACACCAACCCAAGCTGTACGTCAGCGTGAGCGTGTTCCACAACCCGACCGGCTACTGCCTGTCGCCTGGCAGCGCGCACCGCCTGCTGCAACTGGCCAACCAGCACGGTTTTCATATCGTCGAGGACGACACGTACAGCCACATTGCGCCCGAACATGCGACGCGACTGAGTGCGCTGGATGGACTGCAGCGAACCATCTACGTGAGTGGCTTTGCCAAGATACTGGCGCCCAACTGGCGCATCGGTTACATGGCGGCGCCGCAGGCGCTGGTGGAGCCCCTGCTGGATACCAAGTTGCTGACCACCCTGACCACGCCGGCCTTGCTGGAGAAAGCGCTGGCCCTGTGCATCGAGCAAGGCCAGTTGCGCCGGCATGCCGAGCGCATCCGGACCCGGCTTGACGCCGCGCGTGCGCGCAGCATCAAGCTGGCGTTGGCGGCGGGTTGCCGTTTCGCGGCCGAGCCAGTCGGCCTGTTCGGGTGGGTCGACACGGGCGTGGACACCGACGCACTGGCCCAGCGCATGCTGGATGAGGGGTACCTGATCGCTCCGGGAGCCCTGTTTCACGCCGCGCGTGCGCCGAGCACGCTGATGCGCATCAACTTCGCCACCACACAGGACGCCGCGTTCTGGCGTGTCTTCTCACGCCTGACGCGCGCCGCCTGATCCGTCCGTCGCCATCCGCCTCAGTGGCGGGTGTCGAACAGGTCGCGGTTGTCGGGTTGCAGGATGTCGGCCAGCGCCTGATCGATCTGGCGCGCCTCCACCTGCAGCAGGGGCAAAGCCCGGGCGAACAGGTGCCAGTCGCCCGAGCGAGCGGCCAATTCCAGGCCTTTGGCCAGTCGTGCGCCACGCTCTGCCGTCATGCTGCCCAGAGAGCCCTTCAGGCCATGGGCATGCGCCACGGCGGCCGACTTGTCCCGGGACTCCAGTGCCTTTTGCAGCTCGATCTGGCGTGAGGCCAGATCGGCCCGCATGACCAGCGCGAGCTGGCGCAGCGTGTCCTCGTCGCCGTCCAGGCGGCGCAACAGCTTCTCCACGTCCAGCGCCTCGAGATGGTTGGTCGCCCGCGGCGCCATGGACGCCGGCTCACCAATGGCCGGTGGGAGGGTGTCCACTTCCGAAGGCCAGTGAGGGGCGGTCTCCGGCGCCGCCTCGTCCTGCAGTTGCGCTTGCGCAGCGGCCTCGCGCAGTTGCAGCACGCGGTCCAGTTCCTGGATCAGGGCCTGCGGACTCACCGGCTTGGCCGTATAGCCGTCCATGCCCGCCGCCAGGCAGGCCTCCCGGTCGCCAGCCATGGCGTTGGCCGTCACCGCGACGATGGGCGTGTGGGGCAGCTTGCGCCGCGCCTCCATCGCACGGATCTCCCGCGTGGCATCCAGCCCGCTCATGCCAGGCATCTGCACGTCCATGAGAACCAGATCGACGCCACCCTGCTCCCATTGCGCCACCGCCTGCACGCCCCCGCGCGCCACGCGCACCGTGCAGCCCATGCGCAGCAGCAGTTGGCGCATCATCAGTTCGTTGACGGGATGGTCCTCGGCCAGCAGTACGACCAGACCCACGTAGCGCTGGTTGGTCTGCGTCATGTCCATGAGCTCCGTGGAGACATGGATGTGCGCCAGCAGGTCCGCCGGTGCTTCACGCAGCGGCAGGGTGACGCTGAACGTGCTGCCCTGGCCCAGTTCGCTCTGCAGCGATATGTCGCCCCCCATCAACCGGGCCAGTCGCGAGCAGATGGCCAGTCCCAGGCCACTGCCGCCATAGCGCCGGGCGGTGGACGCGTCGGCCTGGGTGAAGGCATCAAAGATGTTGTCCTGGTGCTTGCGGGCGATGCCTACCCCGGTGTCGCGCACGTGCAGCAGCCACTGCCGCTGTCCGTCCCCGGAAAGTGCCGGCGTACCGATGGCCTTGATCTCGATCAGGCCACCTTTGGGCGTGAACTTGATGGCGTTGGAAAGCAGGTTGCTCAAGACCTGCCGCAGCCGGCCCGGATCCCCCACCACCCAGCGCGGCAGCGCTTCGTCGAAGTCGAAACGGATGTCCAGCGGCTTTTCCCTGGCTTGCTCCATGTAGGGCGCGAGCCCTTGCTCGAGAGTCTCTCGAAGATCGAAACGCGTCTGCTCGATCTGCAGCTTGCCCGCTTCGATGCGCGAAAGATCCAGTACGTCGTTGAGCAATTCCAGCAGATTGCGCGCCGAGTTGTCCATCAGCGACAGCCAGTTCGCCTGCTCCGCATTCAGCGGTGAGTCCATCAGCATGCGGGTCAGGCCCATGATGGCATTGAGCGGCGTGCGCACCTCGTGGCTGATGTTGGCCAGGAACTCGCTTTTGGCGCGACTGGCCTGCTCCGCCAGCTCACGCGCGCGCGCGCTGTCCTGCTCCATGCGCTTGCGCTCGCGAATGTCGCTGATCGTGCCCATGAGGCGCAACGGCTTGCCTTTGGGGTCGTGCTCCGCCACCATGCCGTGCGTTTCCACCCACAGCCAGCCCTCGGCGGTGCGTACCCGGTGCTGCACGACTGCCCGCTGCACGCGGCCTTCCAGCAAGGCCTTGAGCTGTACCCGGATGGTCTCGATGTCCTCCGGGTGCAGGCGCGCCTGCAGGTCGTTGACCTCCCAGTAGCCATCAGCGGCCACATCTCCCAGCAATTCGCCCCACCGGGCCGTCAGGAACACCTGGGTCGCCGGCATCTGCCAGTCCCACAGCGCCAGCCCGGCGGCATCAACGGCCAACTGCAGGCGGTCCCTCGTCTCGTCAAGCGCCTCTTCCGCCAGCAGGCGGCTGTTGGATTCGCGGTGCACGGTGCTGCGCAGCCGATCCAACTCCCGGTTCTGGTGTTCCAGCTCGGTCAGCAACCGTTGCGTGCGCTCGCGCTCCTGCTGAAGCTCGTTCAGCGTGCGTTGCAGATCGAAGGCAAGACGGTCTGGCGTCATGGGCTGTTCAAGAGGGCATTCTGGCGCTGAGGGTTTCCCGGACGGGGACCTCAGCTGCCGCCAAGCGCCTCCCAGCGCTCCAGGGCCTGAAGCCATTCTTCTTCGATTTCGGCGTGGCGCTGGCCAAGTTGAGCCGCACGGACCGGGTCGCTGTGAAAAAGTTGACCGCCATCGAGATCTCTATCGATCGACACCTGCTCGGCCTCCAGTGCCGCGATCCGCCCGGGCAGTGCTTCAAACTCGCGTTGCTCTTTGTAGCTCAGTTTGCGCTTTCCTGGGGCGGCGGGCGCCGGCCGGTGAGCCGGCGCCGACGAAGCCGGCTTCGTCGGCGCAGCCGCGGGTGCCGCAGCGGCGGGCTGAGGAGCCCTTGCCGACTGCGTCAGCCAGTCCTGCACGTCGCCTACGTACTCGCGCCATCGCCCATCGCCCTCGAACACCAGTGTGCTGGTCACCACGTTGTCCAGGAAACGGCGGTCGTGGCTGACCAGAAACACCGTGCCCTCGTATTGTTGCAACAAGTCCTCCAGCAACTCCAGCGTATCGATGTCCAGATCGTTGGTGGGCTCATCCAGCACCAGCACATTGGCCGGGCGGGCGAACAGCCGCGCCAGCAACAGACGGTTGCGTTCTCCCCCCGAGAGCGTGCTCACAGGCGCGTTGGCGCGCGCCGGAGAGAAGAGGAAATCGCCCAGATAGCTCTTGACATGGGTGCGCTTGCTGCCGATCTCGATCCACTCGCTGCCCGGGCTGATGAAGTCCTCCAGCGTCGCGTTCAGGTCGAGTTGGTCGCGCATCTGGTCGAAGTAAGCCACACTCAGGCGGCTGCCTTGCCGCACCAGGCCGGCCTGCGGAGCCAGTTCCCCGAGGATGATCTTCAGCAAAGTGGTCTTGCCGGCGCCATTCGGGCCCATCACTCCAATCTTGTCACCGCGCAGCACCGTCGTCGAGAAGTCGCGAATCACGGTGCGGCTGCCGCCATCGGCGGTGGGGAAGGCGTGGCTCACCCTCTCCAGTTCCGCGACGATCTTGCCGCTGGCTGTGCCACTGGCCACTTCCATCTTGACTTGGCCGAGCGCGTCCCGGCGTTGGGCCCGTTGCTCGCGCAGCCTCTCCAGGCGCGTGATGCGGCCCTGCGCCCGCGTGCGGCGCGCCTCCACACCCTTGCGAATCCACACCTCTTCCTGCGCCAGAAGCTTGTCTGCACGGGCGTTCATCACCGCCTCCTGCGCCATCTGCTCCTCCTTGAGTGCCTGGTAGCGGGCGAAGTTGCCCGGGTAGCTCAAGAGTCGGCCCCGGTCCAGTTCAACCATGCGTGTCGCCACCCGGTCCAGGAACGCCCGGTCGTGGCTGATGGTCACGACGCTGCCCTTGTATTCCAGCAGCAAGTCTTCCAGCCAGGTGATGCTGTCCATATCCAGGTGGTTGGTCGGCTCGTCCAGCAGCAGGACGTCTGGGCGGCTGACCAGAGCCTGCGCCAGCGCGACCCGTTTGCGGTTCCCACCCGAAAGTTCTCCGACAAGGGCATCACCCTGTAGATGCAGGCGCTGCAGAGTTTCTTCTACGCGCTGCTCCCAGTTCCAGGCATCCAGCGCCTCGATGCGGTTCTGAAGTGCGTCCAGATCCAGCCCCTCCGCTTCACTGAGATACAAATCCCGCGCCGACCGCGCGTCCGCCAGGCCCATGCTGGCGGCCTCAAATACGGAGGAGGACGGGTCCAGTGCCGGCTCTTGTGCCACATACGCCACCCGCAGCCCGGTCTGGAACTGCAAGATGCCATCGTCGGGCTTCTCCAGCGAAGCCAGTATCTTCAGAAGCGAGGATTTGCCAGTGCCGTTACGGCCGATCAGCCCAACCCTTTCCTGGGTCTCCAGAGAGAAGTCGGCGTGATCGAGCAAGGCAACGTGGCCAAAGGCCAGTTGCGCGTCTTGTAGTGTGAGGAGTGCCATGCCAAGCGTGATGCCAAGGGACTCTGATTATCCTTGTGCCCTCGCTGCGTACGCGCGGCCACGCGAGTCCCGCCGCCGGAACGACCGACGAAAAAGTTGGAGCGACTTTGACCAAAGCGCAAAAACTGTCGTATACTGCAAGGCTTCGCTGCTCACTTTGCAGCAAAGCAAGGCCGGCACACAAGCCTTGTGCTTCGCAAGAAGCAGGGGAAAAGAAAATCGCAAGATTTTTGACAGTCCTCTGAAAACTGTGTCATAATCTGAGGCTCTGCTGATCGCGGCGGGGTTTGAGTGAAAAGGGTGGTTGCAAAGCTGCCTGAGTCACTGGATCATTAAAAACATACAGCCGATAAGCGTGGGCGTTTGAAGGCGATTGCGAAGAAGGACTCGAAAGAGTCCAGGTCGCAAGACCAACAAG
>NZ_JAHCKL010000028.1 GCF_026125785.1 Hydrogenophaga sp. | reverse complement strand
TCGAAGCTGCGGTCGGCCGCCCAGGCGTCGAGGTCGGCCACGGCGTACATGACGCGCCGGCCGAACTTGCGAAAGCGCGGGCCGCCGCCGATCACGCGCTGCTTTTCCAGCGTGCGCGGCGACAGGCGCAGGTACTCGGCGGCTTCGTCGTTGGTGAGATAACGCTGCGGCTGCGCGGCAGCGGTCGAGACAGTGGCGGCAGGCCGCAAGGGAGCGGGACGCATGGTGTGAACCTCCATCGGTTGAAAACGCCCGGCCACACAGCGCGACCGGATGGAGGCAGTCTCAAGAAAGGTCAGGTTTGCAATCAGGGCCGTCTTGCATCGGTTGCAGGACGGCCCTTCTCAAGCGGCGGCAGTTCTGCTAGGCGGCGGTAGCCGCCGCGCATCAGTTCGTCGCCGCGCCGTACCAGGCGGCGAGTCTTGGCGCGCAGCCCGCCGTCGCTGTACCAGTGCGCGGCGACGGCGTCGGCGCCGAACAGCCCTTCGGCCACCTCGCGCAAGGACGCGCCCGCCAGGGTCGCGTCGAGCGCCTGCAAGGTGTGCAGTTCCAGTAGTGCGGCGAGTGTCGGCCGGGGCTTGGCATCGGCCAGGTTGGAGCTGGGCTCACGCTCTCGTGCAGGCGCGGCAGCGCCGCCGCGGTGGGCATAGGCGACAGCCATGCCGTCCTCCAGGCCGGGCGCCAGCGTGAAGCGCGCGCATCGGCCGGGGCTGCGCGCGATCAGCGCCAGCCCTTTGCCGTCATGCAGCAGTTGCTTGTGCCCCGGGATGCGCCAGAAAGCAAAGGCCGTCCCATCGGGCGGTGGATCGGCGTCGGGATGGAGCTGCACCACGGCAGCGTGGCCGGGCAGCCAGGCCGGATGCGCGTCGCGCGCATCCAGCTCGGGGTCTTCCAGCAGGCGCAAGCCCCAGCAATGCGCCGCGTCCTGTGCCGCCTGCGGCCGGCGATGACGGCGCAGCCAGTCGAGCCGGTAGTCGGGGTGCCTGCGCAGGTACTCCCAGGCGAGCGCAAGGTCGTCCAGATGCAGCGCGTACAGGTACGCGGCAGTCGGATACCAAGGCTCGGCGCTGCGATCGACCATGACGCAACCTCCCTGCGAACAGGACGGGCCGCCACGGAAGAACTACGCGCTACATCGGTATCGTCAGAACGTCATGGGTTAAAAAGATGGATGGGGCTGTCAAGACCGATTGGCTCCGATGCGTTGTGGTAGTCGTCTCAATGGCGGGGCAGCAGCGCCCCGGCCGTGGGACGCCGTACAGTCCAGCCTGCCGCAGCCCGCGCGGGGCATCATGTCTATTTGGATCAGACTGGTGCGGCTATGCCGCAAGAATCCCGATTGAGACTTACCCGGTATGGCACCAGACTGAAAAAGTCACAGTGCGCGGGGTTCAGTCCGGGATGGCCCCATCCTGCTCGGCCAAGCGGGTGTATTCCGACAGCGTGCGCGTGGGCCGGAAATAGAGGTCGCGCAGGACGGGCCGATTGCGCGGCCCAACGATACCGGCCAAGTTGGACAGCTTGACGGTGCCTTGCGCCGGCATCCCGATACCCAGGTCGATGAGGCCCCAGGCAGTGTCGCCATCGGCGGGATCGAGCGCGGCCAGCAGCCAAGTCACATGCGCGTCCGGCGTGAACAGCCGAACCACGGGCACCGGGTCGATGGCCCGGCCAGCGGCACGGGCCTCGCCGTTGGCGAGCAGTTGCGCACGGTCGTCCTCGGTGATCAGCAGGTTCATGGCAATGCTCTCCGGCTACACGAATCCGCCAAAGCGTGAAGGCGTACAGCCGTATCGGCGGATTTGTGCATAAGCACGCTTGCGGTTCCGTTACTTCGCGCCTTTGTTGAAACCCGTAAGTGCGGATTTCTGTAGAAGCGTAAAACAGTGGGATTTCTATGAATGAGTTAAAGATAACGTGGTTTTAATTGTGTCGGGAATCGACGCTTCTGTCTATGCAGAAGCGTTCCGTTCAGCCCGGCCGACCGGCCGGCACCGCCACCCATGACGCCGAGTTGGCCCGTGCCTTCGGTGCAGCGGTGCGCGCTCTGCGAAAGGAGCGCGGCATCGCGCAAGAATCACTTGGGCACATGGCTGGCGTGGAGCGTTCCCACATTGGCAAGATCGAGCGCGGCGAGCACATGCCCACGTTGGCGCTTATCTTCAAGATCGCCGGCGCGCTCGAATGCAGCACAGCGGTACTGATGAGCGAGGCTGAAAGCCAGCTCGCAGCAGCGGCCCAGCCGTAGGCGCTGGCCGGGCCGATCCGGCGAAGCCCGGTTCGGCGGCTTCAAGGGGTGCCAAGCATCGCGCGGCGGGGATAGCCCGCAGGGCTTTCCCCTGGAGGCAAGCGAAGCGCGCAGCGCCACAGGCGCGAAGGTGTGAGGGATTGAAGCCGGATGGCCGTGACGGCAAAGACAGCACGGGGCGCAGCCCGAAAGCACGGCGGCGCGAAGCGACGACACGCTCCGCTCGCGAATCTTCGCGACTAGATGCTGGGGACAGGAAGTTGGATGAACCGCTCCGGCGACGAAATCGTCAGTGATCGAGTAGCCCGAGAAATAGCTACATAAAAGAGCTTCGCCTGAGCCTGACGCTCATTGGCGAAGTGGGTAGCGTCAGGAATTACCACATGGTCGAATTCCAGCCCCTTCAATAGCAACGGGGTCGAGAGAGTGCGCTTGGGCAGCCTCCGGCCTGAGTTGCTGACTCGCTGGCGAATGCTGAGGGTCGCCGCTGCCATCGTCTCGGCTCGATCTGCTGCGACTTCGGTCGCTGCTCGTTCGGCATCGCGCCACAGTTCATTGCGGTAGAGCTTCCATCTTGGGCGTTTGCGGGCCAACGTAAACATCTGGGCGACGGCTTCCGCTCCATTGCCAGTGCCCAGGCTAGGCACCAAGTCCCGCATCGCCTGCTGAAGCGCCGCGTCCTCGGGATCAAGCGGCTCACCTTCCACAACCGGTTTTTTGTGGAAGCAGTCCTCAATGAGAGCGGTAAACGCTCGAAGTCTGCCAGCGCCATCAGTCGCCCGATCCCACGCGGATGCGAAATCTCGCAGTCGATTTGCGGCGATTTCCTCGATGGCTTGGTATCCACCATTCGCGGCTTTGGCCAGTCTGTAGCAGATAGTCTTGTTGCAATGGATGGCGGCGAAACTGCCATCCTTGCCATCGATGCCTTCGAACAGCGTTCCCATATCGAAGGCATCATCGGATTCACGATAGCTGATGCGAGGGTCGGCCAAGTCGATGGCTTCGCCACGCATGAGCTTCAATCGGGTCTCGGCGATCCACTGCCCGAGTTCGGGATTCTTGCCGGCCCAGCGGTGCGGTGTTTCAAGTGTCCCAGCAAACGGGAAGCAAGGATGGATCTCGTCGTCCCAGCTCAACGTCGCGCCGGCGAACTCGAAGATTCCCTGCATCGGGTCGCCGAAGATCAAAGTCGGCACGATGTTTGAGAGTTCGACCGCGAGTTGATGCTGCAAGCCGTGGCAGTCTTGATATTCGTCGATCAAGATGCGGTCGTAGGAGGCCGCAATGACTTCACGGACGGCCTTGACCCCGAGGGCGCACGTCGCGCCACGGTAGAGCTGATTCCATTGCTCGCCGGTTTGCGGCATGCCATCAGGCGGTTGAGCCACGCCGGGGAAAGCATGCGCGTAGCGCATGCACCATCCAGCGATGGTATCGACGGCGACGCGCACGTGAGGGATTCCCAAGCGCTTTATGCGCGCTCGAATGGCATGCACGCCCGCGTGCGTGTGGGTCAGGATCAGCGCGCGACCGCCCAAGGCTGCGACATTGGCAATGATCTCCGTTTTGCCATGCCCGGCAGGCGCCACCACTGCTGCGTTGCCCAAGGCGGAAAGTTCGGCGGCGTCAGGCATACAGCCATGCCTCGGCTTGGGTCAGGGTTGTCGCAAGGGGTGAGGCGGGATTTTCCGCAGCAATCCGCCAGACCATAGGCGCCAGGCCCCGACCGATCCTTTGATCTTTGAACCATTTTTTCCGGCCAGCCACCTCGGCAATTGCTTCTCGAAGCCGGGCACCATCCATTTCAGAAAAAAGCTCCCAGGCTGCAAAATTGCCTCTGATCGTTGCTATATCCAGGTCGGGGATTTTGATGTCGAGGTTGTTGTCGATGGCGTCGTCGCCGCGTTCTTCGCGTGCGTAGACCAGCAGCTCTTGAACCAGAGCATCGCTTGCCGCCGAGAAAATGGCCTGCTCGGTGTTGAGTCCACCGCCGTATTCAAAAATGGGAACATCAGCCGCCGCCAGCGCGGCCACAATGGCGGGGGACAAAACCGTATCTGAATCTCGATAGATTGCAGTCGTGTAGCCGAGGCCAGCGAGCGCAAGAGCCATTGATGATGCCTGTTCGCCATTACCGTCGGCGAGCGCAACTCCCAGTTGCTCAATCGGCCGATTGGCATGACGCGCTGGCCAGTTTTCCCGCAGACCAAGAAGAAGGCCAAGCTCCGTGTTTCCTTCAGTCACCAAGATCCGACGGGCGAACATTGCCCTGGGCGTAAAGCGCATCAGCGCACGGATGGAGTCAGGGGAATTCGGGTGAGCGATAGTGGCCGCTCGTCCTGGTCGGGATGTTTGGATCACGCGCAGACTGGTTGCGCCGGCCTCTCCAATTGCGACATCGGAGTGCGTGGTCATCAAGACTTGCCCTGCAGGCTTGCCTCCATCCTTTGCTTTGACTTGATCGGTTTTGAGTTGCGCAATCGCACCGATGATCCGGTGTGGCTCAAGCCCATGCTCGATTTCGTCGATCAGGACGATAGCCCCTTCAGAAATGGCGGATTTCTGGATTGCCAGGGTGGCGAGTCTTCGGGTGCCAAGGCCGGACAATCGAAGCGGCACTCCGCTGTCGTGGAGGGCGATAGAGCCCGAAGAAAGCCCGGATCGCCCAAGCTCCAAGCCGGGCTCATATGCGCCCTCGACATATGCGCCCAATCCTTTGGCAAACCCTTCGGCCAATTCGGCCGTGTCAGCTAACGCTTCGATGTCACCCAGATTGGCACTTGCTCGGGCAGCTCGATACGCGTCTGCGAGACGGGCTGCTGCTTCTTTGTTGTCCCCTGTCAGCCTAGCCAGAACCGATCCTTGGCCCCAAGCCAAATGCCGCGCGTCTTCACCGGCCAACCGAACAAGGCCGAACAGCGCACGGTCACGGTTAGACAACGTGCGGGGTTCCTCGCTCCGATCACATACGAGTTCCCAGACAGGCTCCATCGTGGCGTCAACGGTGAGGCGGACGGTCAACACGGGCTCATCATCATCTTCGGGTTCGTCGCGTAGCTGGCCAGCAGCCGTCCAGCCTCGGATGTAAAGGCCGAGTCGCTCATCCGATTTCAGAGACTTGGAAAGTTCACCGACTGTCGCCTCGATGACGATGGGGCTGGAGGTGTCGCAGGCGAGGAAGTCGGGCTCGGTGAACGAGAACCAGCGAGACGAGAGTGCCGCTTCGGCTGCATCGAGCAAGGTGGACTTGCCCGAGTCACCCGAGCCGATTAAGCAGCAAAAGGAAGAATCAGGCTTCCAGTCCAGCGCGGAGATGCCTCGGAAATTCGATATTTTGAGTTGTCGGATTTGCATGTATCCCCTTTCGATGCACGCCGGGTTGATTTCTATTTTTCAATTTGGAAATAGTATGTCAGGAGGCACATACCCCAGCGCTTTAAACGACAGTTGAGGGTAAACCCGTCATCCCCATTCCTGACTTCAACGTCTCCGCCTGAGTGTCAGCGAAGGCGGAGACGTGGTATTCGGCTTTAACACCGGGCGCGGCCACTGCCGCGCCCGGATTTTGAAGTTCACCGCGCCCAGGACGGAACGACCTGGGCGCGGTGCTGATCGCGGTTATTCCTTCGTCTCGATGAGCCACCACACGGCACGCGGCAAGGCGCAGCCCGTGATGGGATGAATGTCGGTGAGGTCGGCGCAAGCCGACCAGCCCGAGGGCGGGTGGTAGCCGCGCACGTCGCCATCGCCGTGCCAGCGGCGGGCGCGTACCGTGCCGGGGGCGTAGATCGCCGCCATGCGCGGGCTGCTGGTGGTGGTGCGGGTCATGAGGGCTTCTCCTTTCGGCGAAACGCCCCGGTCGAGGCCGGGGCGCTTGCCTTCGACGCGGGTCAAGCGGCCAGTGCCTCGGCGGGTTCATCCGCCATTGCTTCGGCATCGTCCGGGGCGTCCTGCTCCGGGCCTGCCTCCTGCGCGCTTTCCTTCACTGCCTGCTGCGGGCCTTCGGCCTTGAAGATGGCAGGCATCCAGCCCGTGCCATCGGCCAGCCGCTCGGCTTCGCTGGCAATGTCGGCCTTCTTCAACTTCACCAGTAGGGAAACCTGATTGGGCGCGTATTCGCCCACGGCTTGCAGAACTGCCGCCTTCGGAACGTGCTTGAAATAGCCTTCGGCAGTCGGCTGCCACCATGCGGCCATGTCGAGGCCCACGGCCTGCGCCAGTTCCGCGCCGGGCTGGTGCGGCGTGGCGCGGGGCGTCACCACGTCCACCGTGGAAGCCACGCACACGGCCAGCAGCCTCACCAGTTCGTCTTGCGACTTCGCCAGCAGCGCGGCGAACAGTTCGGCGTTGTCCTTCGGCAAGGCTTCGCCCGCCACCTGTTGCAGTTCGCGCAGCGCCACGGCGGCGGGCGATTCCGGCCAGTCCGGGGCCATGCCTTCCAGCCGGTCTTGCACTTTCAGGCTCACGCCCAGCGGCAAAGAATCACGGTTGAGGCCGTAGCGGCGTTCTTGCAAGACGGTCTGCACCATGCCATGCACCACAGCAGCCAGCGCAGCTTGCGGATGCCGTGCGACTTCGATTTGCAGCGCGGCGGTGCGGTGCGCGCTCAGGCGCTGCGCCAGCCGGTCAGACATGGCGGCGCTCTTGGATTGCTCGTCGTCCTCGCCTTCGTCGTCGTTCTCGGCTTCGCCTTCGCTGCCGAATCCTTGGCGCAGCCGTTCCAGCGTGCGCAGCGCCTTGGCCTCGGCCTCGCGCAGCAGGCCGCGATGGATCACGGCCTCGCCGTTGCGGTCGATGGTGACGATGGCACCGGCTGCGGCCTTCACGTTCGCGCCGTAGTCCTGCAAGCCATCTTCCAGCGCCTGCAACTGCTCGCCCAGGGTTTCGCCTTCCTCCTGCAAGGCGTCGGCCTTTTCTTCGTCGTCGGCGTCCATCGCGGCGTCCACGGCTTCACCGATGGCCCGCATTTTCTCTTGCAGCTTTTCGATGCGCTGCGCTTCGCGCTTGTTCGGCTCGCGCCGTTCCCTCGGCGCACGCTGGAAGGCGTGCAGATCGGCATGGGTCACGCCCGGCGTGGCACCCACCCACGCCCAACCCTCGGCGCGGACAGCGGCGGCGATGCGTGCCAGCTTGTCTTGCGCCAGCCGTTCCAGCAGCGCGGCGTCGTTGAGGTACACGCCCGCATCGCCTTCCGCGAACAGGTCGCGGCGGATGCCGCCGCCTGCGGCTTCGTAGCCGTCCAGCCCGACGAAGCGCACCAGCGGATGCCGGTAAGCGTCGATTTCGCGCTCGGTGAGGCGTTCGCGCAGCGCGGACGGTTGGCGCTGCCACTGCGGGGCATCGTAGAACGCAGTTTCCTGCGCGGCGTGGTCGTCGGTAACGGACAAGGCCATCAACTGATCGAGCGTGACGGCATCGGCCCGATAGTCCGCCATCAGGCGCGGCGAGACATTCGCCAGCTTCAAGCGACGCTGCACCACCAGCGGCGTAACGCTGAAATCCGCCGCAATGTCCTCGATGGGTCGGCCTTCGGCCACCAGCGCCGCGAAGGCTTCAAACTGGTCTGCCGGGTGCATGGCTTCGCGCTGCACGTTCTCGGTGAGGCTGGCCGTGCGGGCCGTGCCATCGGCCACCAGCAGGCAAGGCACCTCCCATTCCTTGCTGATGCGGTGCTTCTTCGCCAGCAGCTTGAGCGCTGCAAGGCGACGGCCACCGGCCACCACCTCGTAATGCTCGCCATCACTGGCGGGAATCACGATCAGGTTTTGCAGCAAGCCCACGCGCTGGATGCTCGCGGCCAGCTCGGGGATGGACATGCGCGGGGTCTTGCGCACGTTGCGGCCGGTGGGGCGCAGCACCAGCCGCGACAGCGGAACCAGAATCAGGTTTTTCGTGGGGTCGGCAGCTTCCAGCACAGGGACTTGGATGGCGCGGGCTTCGGTTTGGGTGATGGCGTTCATGGTGATAACTCCTTGCGGTTAGGAAATGCAGCAGCGAAGAAAGCGGCAAGGGCCGCTGCCTGCCCCTGCCGCGTGGGGATTCAGGCTTTCAACTGGCGCAGGCCGTCGGCCAGCATCCAAAGGGCGCGATTGAGGCGCACATCGGAATCAATGCCCTGCACGGGTCGGGTTTGCTGGCGGCGTCCGTTGGCGCTGCGGCCATGCAATCCGCCCTTGGTCAAGTTCTCCTGTGTGCGGTTGAATACGCTCCACAGGTCGGGGCGGCGGTCGTCGAACCGGCGCGGCATCAGGATTTGCGATTCGGTGATGGGCGCGGGCTTGTCCGGGTCGTCGTACTTCAACGCCAGCGCAGCGCGGGCGAACACTTCGGATTCGCCATCGTCCAAAGTGATGCTGCGCATCAGGTCGCGCGATTCCTTCACGCGCTCGAAGCCGCTCAACACCTCGAAAGCACCTTCGATGACGGAACCGGCCACGTCGCCTTTGTGGGGCACGCGCACATCAGCCACTGTGTCACCACACACAAGGCCGTTGCTGCACACGAAGCGGAACATTCCGGCCAGCATCTGATAGCTGCTGGTGCCGTCGTGCGAGTTCAGCAGCACGATTTCGCTAGCCTCCGCGCCGTTGATCTGGCTGGCGTGGCGCAGGCGCAGCATGTGTTTCGTGTGCTCGCGCTTGCCTTCATCGCGCACACTGGTCTGCGTCACCATGAAGGGCTGGAAGCCTTCTTTGCGAAGCTCGGTCAGAACGGCGGCGGTGGGGATGTAGCTGTATCGTTCGGAACGGCTCTCATGCGGGGCGTCCGCGAAAATGGACGGGGCCACCCTGCGAATCTGGTCATCGGACAGCGGGGAGTCGCTGCGCAGCGACGGGGAGCGGGAAGCGAAACGGGATGCGATTTGCATGTCTTTCTCCTGAACAAAAAGGCTGTTGAAGAAAACCGCACACCGGATTCCTAGATTCGGAGCCCAGCCTTTCGGCTGTTCGGTGCGGTCGGCACGAGGAACCCGGTTGGCCCTGTTGCCACCGTCTTTCCTGAGTTCATCGCCCGCGACGGTCAGGAGCGCGCGAACGGGTGCCGTCAAGGAGGCAAGCGCAGGGTTGGTGCGGCCCGCAGGCGCAGCCGAGGACACGGCCCTGCGCGCCTTGACGGCACACGGGCGCGGGCTACAGTCGCGGTGGAGGTGATGAAGTCAGGGGAGACGGCTGGACATGGCAACGGCCTTCCCTGTCTGCCGAATCGCACGGCAAGCGAAGCGCGCAGGCCCGAAGCTGGAAGCCGGGCCGGAGGCGTCAGCCGAGCGGAGCGAGGGAACGATGGAAGCCCGAAGGGGCGAGACACCGCAGGCGGCTCGATGCGCAGCACGACAGCGCGACCGGCCATGTCTGCTTGGCCGGGGACGCACGACTGTCCTACCATCCCCCTATGGAGGAAACCATCATCAACAACGACCCGTTGGAGCACATGCTTCACCGCTCCAATGCCTTGCACGAACGGCTGGATGAATTGCTGGGCAATGCCGAGTTCGATGGATCGCCCCGTGGCGAATCTGCCCTCGGCATGTGCTTGGTGGCTATGGAACATGCGGCGGCAATGCGAGCGTTGATGTCGCTGCGACTGCCCACGTCTGCCGTCGGCCTCATGCGCCTGCAGTTCGAGGCCATGACACGGGCAATGTGGCTGCTCTACGCAGCTAGCGACGCAGCGATCGACAAGTTGCTGGCGCCACTGACGCAGCAGAGCGAACAGGCAGCCAAGAATTTGCCTGGCGCCAGCGAAATGATTGAGCAGATCGGCAAGCGAGTCGGACAAGGCGCGCCGGCAGCCGCGCACCAGATGCTGTTGCACTTCAAGGATGTGACCTGGCACGGCATGAACTCATTCGTGCATGGCGGCATTCATCCGCTTCGGCGCAGTGTCGACGGCTTCCCGGTCGATCTTGCGCTGCAAGTGCTGCGCAGCTCGAACGGTCTGACGACCATGACCGGCATGACGATGGCTGTCCTCACCGGCGATGAAGCCGTGACCAAGCCCGTGAGCAAGATCCAGCCGGCATTCGCCGACTGCCTGCCGGATCTGCTGAAACCTTGAACGGGGCATCTTGCGACGCCCCGCGCAATCACTGAACGATTCGCCCAGCCAGGCGCGCATCGCGCGCATAGGCGCTCAACCGCTTTTCGGCCCGGAAAGACAGGTCACGTTCGATTGGCAGGCCCAGCCCGCCGCGCACGGCCGCCAGTTCGCCCAGGCTGACCCAGCCGATTTCCGGCATCCCCAGGCCCAGGTCGCAAAGACCAAAGGCGTGGTCGTGGTCGTCGGGATCAATCTCGGTCAGCAGCCAGGTCGCGCCGGCATCCGGCGTGAACAGCTTGACCACGGGCGCCGGATCGAAGTCCGGGTTCTCCAGTGATTTGCAGCCATTGGCCAGCAGCACGACGCGCTGCTCGTCAGTGATGAGTGCGTTGTTCATGGTGAACTCCTGAAAGGTTGCCGGGCGGAGTTGCCCGACCCTTCCGGGGCACGGCGCAGCGCAAGCAGTCAGGGGTCAACGACGGCCGCCAGGACGCAAGCGCCATCGGCGCGCAGCCCTTGACGGCGAGCACGCCGTGGCACGATGAAGGGAACAGCAAGACCGCCTCCCTTGCACCTTCACGTTCCCCGGTTCTCGGCAAGCGAAGCGCGCAGGCCCGCGCGGGCCGGAGTTGCGCCACCGGACGCAGCAAAAAGGGGGCCGAAGCCCCCTTGGTCAGATCAGGCCGCGTTCGGCGAATGATGTGGTGTTGCCGCCCGCGACGATGATGTGATCCAGAATGCGAACGTCCACAAGTGCCAGCGCCTCCTTGAGCCGCTGGGTCAGTGCCCTGTCGGCCGCGCTCGGCTCAGGATTCCCGCTCGGGTGGTTGTGCGAAACGATGACCGCCGCCGCATTGAGCCGCAGCGCCTGCTTGACCACTTCGCGCGGATACACCGATGCGCTATCGATGGTGCCTCGAAACATCTCGGCATATTCGATCAAGCAATGGTGCGTATCCAGGAACAGCACGGCGAACACCTCGTGCTCGAACCCAGCCAGCTTGGCGCGCAGGTACTCCTTGACCGCCACCGGCGAACTGAATGACGCACCGCGCTGCATCTTGTGCTCGATAGCCTGGCGCGCGGCCTCCAGAATCTGGTCAGTCGTCGCCAGCAGGTAGCGGCCCTGCGCATCACGCACCATCAGTGAGGTATCGAACGAGGAAAAAGACAGTTGCGACATGATCGTGCTCCGGTTGCTTGGGCGGAATTGCCCGGAACCGTCGCCAGCACGGCGCAGCGCAAGCAGTCAGGGGTCGCAGACGGCCGCCAGGACGCAAGCGCGCACAAGCGCGCGCCGCCCTTGACGGCGAGAACGCCGTGATATGGTGAAGGGAACAGCAAGACCGCCCACACCCCGCCCACTGCACACACCCGCCGTTGAGCAAGCGCAGCGCGCAGGCCCAACAGGGCCGAAGGCGTCAGGGATCAAAGCCGGATGGCCGCGATTCGGCACGAAGCGCGGGGCGCAGCCCGCGAACCCGACGGCGGTACGCCGGGACGCAACATCCAAGTACCACATCGAACCCGCTCCACTACGCCGCAGCAAGTTGTCCCGATAGGTATTGAACTTCACCATGTCTCCATGCAGCAGAACCATGGAGTCCGAGGTGGAACAGCTATCGCAAGCCCCCAATACCGCCGGCACCGATGTCGGCCTCCCCTTGCCAGGAACGGATGCCTACGAGGCTTTGCCGCAATTTCCAACGCGCAGTGTCCTTCCCTTCCGTCGCACCATTCGCCGGCAGGAACTGCGGCAGATCGTTCCCCTCGCCGAAACGACGATCTACGAAATGGAGCGTCGCGGTGAGTTCCCACGTCGCTTCAACCTGACACCACGCTGCGTGGTATGGGACTTGGCAGAAGTGGAAGCCTGGGTCGAAGAACGAAAGCAGGCTCCGCGCGCCGGCGTATCGAAACCGGATGTCCACTTACGAAAAACCCGCCCTGTCCGGGCGGGTTCGAGCGAGGCATAAGGCCAAGCAGCGGCGCTCATCCAATCAAAACCTCCAGTGCCTTGGATGTCGAGCGCGGCAATCGCTGCCCCTCCTTTGCCACGTTGACCTGCAAGGCCACCCGCGCCACCTCCAGCACGTCTTTGGCCAACGAGTAGCTGCCCTTGGCCTGCAACCACGCCAATACGTCCGCCAAATGCCAGATCGACGCGCTGCCTTCATGCACCGGCGCCGGAAAGCTGCCCGGATGCGCCAGCATCAGCTTGCGCATGTTCTGCCGCGACACGCCAACAATGTCGGCCACGTCAGTCAGACCCACCAGATCCGGCGCTACTTCGATCAATCGCGCGGTCGGTGCGGCGCCGCGCACATCGGCCAGCGCGCTACGCACGGCCTCGTCCGCATCCGCTGCCTCGCGGGTGAACTCTAGCGCCAACCGACCCGGCTGCCCAATGCCGATCAAGGCATCGTCGCAGCCGGCTTCGCCCAGGCGCTCCACCAGTGCATCCGTATCGCGGTCGTCGTCGGCGAGCTGGTATTTCAGAATGAAGGTGTATTCCATCGCGCTACTCCTTGGCACCATCATCAGCGTCGCGCTGCGGCCGGTGCGTGATGCAGTTGTCCACGACGCGCCGCAAGGCGCGCGCGTGGTTGCCGGGATTTTTCGGCGTGCTCCATACGCTGGTGATGCAGAACTCGCCGCAGCGACATTCTTCATCGTTGTAAGGGCAATACATCCGCCCCCAAGCGTGGCTGCCGCCGACTTCGACGCGCCAGCCCTGCCCTTCGGCATGCCTGAGAGCTTCCTCGACATCTTTCTTCGGATGAGGGGAACGAGCCATCAATGATCTCCAGTATGGGGATGAGTTGCTTGGTTGTCAAGTGACAACCAAGCAACTGTTTCAGGCTATCGCGCTCAACGCCGGCACCACCACGTTCGCCGGTAACAGCTTCGGCACGTACGTCTGCCCACCGCCCCAGGCATCGACGAGGTTGGCCCACTCTTGCAGCATGTGGCGCCGCTGCTCGGCGTACTCGGCCTTGTTGTAAACCGAGCGCGAGGAACGCCCGTCCTCGTGCGCCAGGCACTTCTCGATCCAGTCTCGGTTGAAGCCGATTTCGTTCAACAGCGTCGAGCCGGTCCGGCGCAGGTCATGGACGGTGAAGGGTTGCAGCGGCAGTCCCTTGGTCTTTGCCGCCTCCACCACGAGCCCCGTGACGCGATTCAAAGTGGCGTTGGACATGCACCGCTCTGCGTCATAGCGAGACGGAAAAACGAACCTTGATCCCGCCGCGCAGGCGTGCAACGTCACGAAGATGTCGAGCGTCTGGCGCGATAGATAGACCATGTGCGGGTTGCGCCCCTTCATCCGCTGCTTAGGAATCGTCCAGGTCTTGCTCTCGAAATCGACCTCATCCCAGGTGGCGTGGATCAGTTCGCTCTTGCGTACCAGCGTCAGCAGGATCAAGCGCAGCGCCAGCTTGATGGTCGGATAGGTCGCCACCGATTCCATCTGCTGCATGAACAGCCGGATCTCCAGCGGAGACAAGGCACGATCTTTCGGCACAAAGGTGGCGATCGAGGCCGCGCCCACGCTGTCGGCGGGGTTATCCACCTTCTCACCGTGGGCGATGGCGTAGATGTAGACCTGCTTCACGATGTCCCGAATCTGTACCGCCGTCGCCGGCGCCCCACGCTCCTTGACCTTGTTGCACAAGGCCCGCAGGTCTTCGGCCTGGATTTCGGTCAGCAGGCGATTCTGGAAGACCGGCAGGATGTCCCGGTCGATGATGTGCTTGCGCATGGCGCGGGTGCTGTCGGCCAGCCTTGCGTTGGCCAGCCACGTCTCCATCGCCGCGCCGAAGGTCTTGATGGCGACCACCCGGCGTTTCTCACGCTGCTTTTCCAGCGCGGGCGAGACACCCTTGAGAACGGCTTTGCGCGCGTCCAGCAGCAGTTCGCGCGCCATTGCCAGCGAGATGCCACCAGGGCCATAGCGTCCGAGGGTCAGTGTCTCGCGGCGGCCGTGGAGCCGGTAGTCGTAGCGGAACGTGATCGTTCCGCCAGGCGATACCGTCACGTACATCCCGTCTCGGTCAGAAGTCTTATAAATCTTGGACTTAGGCTTGAAATTACGTAGTGCGGCGTCGGTCAGCATCGAGGTTTCCTCCGGCATGTGACGGATTTACCGTCAGGTTTTACCGTCAGGGACCTGGAGACCTGCTGATGCCCGGAAAGCCCCATGAAACAAGCTTTCCCGAGAAGGCTTTTACCGTCAAAGACGGTAAAAGTCTGAATAGTGAACGAGAGTGTCTTAATCCGGCCTCGATTTTTACCGTCAGCTCTACCGTCAACTTTTTCTGCTGGCCGGCGATAGCTACCGATAGCTGTTGCGACGTATTTTCTTCTAAATCAACACGTTACGTCAGTTTTTCGATAGCTGGCGATAGTCCTCGAAGGACGTCAATTCACTCCCACTCGATCGTCGCCGGCGGCTTGGAGCTCACGTCGTAGGTCACGCGGTTGATGCCGCGCACCTCGTTGATGATGCGGCTGCTGACCTTCTTGAGCAGGCTGTAGGGCAGTTCGGCCCAGTCGGCGGTCATGAAGTCGCTGGTCTGCACGGCGCGCAGGGCCACCACGTAGTCGTAGGTGCGGCCGTCGCCCATCACCCCCACGCTCTTGACGGGCAGGAAGACGGTGAAGGCCTGGCTGGTCAGGTCGTACCAGCTCTTGCCGCTGCCGGGCTCGATGGTGGCGCGCAGTTCTTCGATGAAGATGGCGTCGGCCCGGCGCAGCAGGTCGGCGTATTCCTTCTTGACTTCGCCCAGGATGCGCACACCCAGACCCGGTCCCGGGAACGGATGGCGGTAGACCATGTCGTGCGGCAGGCCCAGGGCCACGCCGAGCTCGCGCACCTCGTCCTTGAACAAGTCGCGCAGCGGTTCGAGCAGTTTCAGGCCCAGCTGCTCGGGCAGGCCGCCCACGTTGTGGTGGCTCTTGATGGTGACGGCCTTCTTGCTCTTGGCACCACCGGATTCGATCACATCGGGGTAAATAGTGCCTTGCGCCAACCACTTAGCGCCTTTTCTTGATGTATCACTCGAAGTCAATTTGGCGGCCTCGGCCTTGAAGACTTCGACGAATTCGCGGCCAATGATCTTGCGCTTGGCCTCGGGGTCGCTGACGCCGGCGAGGTGGCCGAGGAACTGCGCCGAGGCGTCGACGCGCACCACCTTGGCGTGCAGCTTGCCGGCGAACATGTCCATCACCATGTCGCCTTCGTTCAGGCGCAGCAGGCCGTGGTCGACGAAGACACAGGTCAGTTGGTCGCCTATGGCCCGGTGGATCAGGGCGGCCGCAACGGAAGAGTCGACACCGCCGGACAGGCCCAGGATGACCTCCTCGTCGCCCACCTGCTCGCGGATTTTCTGCACCGCCTCTTCGATGTGGTCGCGCATGATCCAGTCGGCCCGCGTACCGCAGATCTCCAGCACAAAACGCTCCAGCAACGCCCGCCCCTGCACCGTGTGCGTCACTTCGGGGTGGAACTGCACCGCGTAGTAGCCGCGCGACTCGTCGGCCATGCCGGCGATGGGGCAGCTCGGCGTGCTGGCCATGAGCTTGAAGCCCGGGGGCAGTTCGGTGACTTTGTCACCGTGGCTCATCCAGACCTTGAGCATGCCGTGGCCTTCGGGTGTCGTGAAGTCGGCGATGTCCTTGAGAAGGCGGGTGTGGCCATGGGCCCGCACCTCGGCGTAGCCGAACTCGCGGTGCGTGCTGGCCTCGACCTGGCCGCCCTGCTGCACCGCCATCGTGAACATGCCGTAGCAGATGCCCAGCACCGGTACGCCCAGATCCCACACCGCCTGGGGCGCACGCAGGTCGTGCTCTTCGTAGGTGCTGGCGTGGCTGCCGGAGAGGATCACGCCTTTGAGCTGACCGTCGGCGGCGAATTCGCGCACCCACTCGTCGCTCACGTCGCAGGGATGCACCTCGCAGTAGACGTGCGCTTCGCGCACGCGCCGCGCGATGAGCTGGGTGACCTGGGAACCGAAGTCGAGGATGAGGATTTTCTGGTGCTGCATGGCGGGTGCGTTGTTCGTGGAGGGCGGCGGAAAATGAAAAAGGCCGTCTCGTTGGACGGCCTGAGGGGCGGATGGGCTCAGTCCGCGCGGTAGTTGGGGGCCTCTTTCGTGATCTGCACGTCGTGCACATGGCTTTCGCGGATGCCGGCGGAGGTGATTTCCACGAACTCGGCCTTGTGCCGCATGTGCTCGATGCTCGGGCAGCCGCAATATCCCATGGCTGCCCGCAGGCCCCCAGCCATCTGGAAGATGATGGAGATGACCGACCCCTTGTAGGGCACACGGCCTTCGATGCCCTCGGGCACCAGCTTGTCGGCGTTGGGGTTGCCGGTGCTGCTTTCCTGGAAGTAGCGATCGGCACTGCCCTGCTGCATGGCGCCGATGGACCCCATGCCCCGGTAGCTCTTGTAGCTGCGGCCCTGGTAGAGCACGATCTCGCCAGGCGCTTCCTCGGTACCGGCGAACATGCCGCCCATCATCACCGTGTTGGCGCCAGCCGCGATGGCTTTGGCGATGTCCCCGCTGTAGCGGATGCCACCGTCGGCGATCATGGGCACGCCGGTGCCCTGCAGGGCGCTGGCCACGTTGTCGATGGCCATGATCTGCGGCACGCCCACGCCAGCCACGATGCGGGTGGTACAGATGGAACCCGGACCGATGCCGACCTTGACCGCGTCGGCACCGGCCTCCACCAGCGCGGTGGCGGCGCCACCGGTGGCGATGTTGCCGCCGATCACGTCGATCTGCGGGTAGTTCTGCTTGACCCAGCGCACGCGGTCCAGCACGCCTTTGCTGTGGCCATGCGCGGTGTCCACCACGATGGCGTCCACCCCGGCTTTCACCAGGGCTTCCACGCGCTCCTCGGTACCCTCGCCCACGCCCACCGCGGCACCCACGCGCAGGCGGCCCGCCGCGTCGCGCGCGGCGTTGGGGAAATTGAGCTGTTTGGTGATGTCCTTGACGGTGATCAGGCCCTTGAGTTCGAAGGCGTCGTTCACCACCAGCAGGCGTTCGAGCTTGTGCTTGTGCAGCAGCGCCTTGGCGTCCGCGGGCGTGGTGCCATCGGGCACGGTGATCAGGCGCTCGCGCGGCGTCATGATCTCGCTCACGGGGATGTCGTAGCGGGTTTCGAAGCGCAGGTCGCGCCCGGTGACGATACCCACCACCTTGCCGCCCTCGACCACCGGAAAACCGGAGACGCCCAGCTCGTCCGAGAGCTTCATGACCTGGCGCACGGTGGTGCCCGGGGTGATGACCACCGGGTCGCGCAACACGCCGGACTCGTAGCGCTTGACCTTGGCCACATGGGCCGCCTGCTCCTGCGCGGAGAGGTTCTTGTGAATGATGCCGATGCCGCCCTCCTGGGCCAGGGCGATCGCCAGGCGGGCCTCGGTCACGGTGTCCATGGCGGCCGAGACCAGCGGCAGATTGAGCTTGATGTTGCGGGAGAACTGGGTGGCGAGCGATGTGTCCTTGGGCAGGACCTGGGAGTACGCTGGCACCAGCAACACGTCGTCGAAGGTGAGCGCTTTGCCAAGAAGGCGCATGGGTAAAGCTCCAAAAGACGGGATTGTACCCGTCCGTCCCGTGTGCAAAGGCGCACGGGGTTGTGCATGGCGCCTACCGTTCAAGCCCGAAATCCGACCGCTCCGGCGGCTTGCACGCCGCGCGCCCGGCATGGCTCATCGAACGGCCATGGCCCAGGGCTACACTGGCACGACCATGTCATTTCCCCGCTCACTCACCCCCCTTTGGCGCCACGCTGGCGTGGCCACGCTGCTGCTCGCCGCCAGCCCCTGGGTGCTCGCGCAATGGCAATGGGTCGACGGGACCGGCCGCAAGGTGTTCAGCGACACACCGCCGCCGGCCAGCGTGCCCGAGAAAAACATCCTCAAAAGCCCGGGCGGCTTGCGTCAGGCGCCCGCTCCGGCCCTGGTGGCGCCTGCCGCCGAGAACGCTGCGGCACCGGCTTCTGCACCCGCGGCAGCCCCCCAGATTTCCGGGCGCGACGAAGAACTGGAAACCCGCAAGAAGCAGGCCGAAGACGCCGAACAGGCGCGCCGCAAGGCCGAGGAGCAGCGCGTGGCCAAAGGCCGTGCCGAGAGCTGCGAGCGTGCGCGCAAGGCCAAGAGCGTGATGGAATCCGGCACCCGCCTGGCCACGACCAACGCCAAGGGCGAACGGGAAATCATGGACGACAAGACCAAGGCCGCCGAAACCCGGCGCATGGACGACATCATCCGCGCCGACTGCGGGCCCTTGCCCAAGACCGCTGCCACTCAGTAACCGGCCTTGGAGCCCGGCCGACGCCGGGCAAACAAGCCCGTGCCTCGGGCGCCCTGCCCGACGAAACGCTCGCGCCGGGCCACCTTGGGGTCGACCCGCAGAGGCCGCACCACCTCCACCCGGTCATCCTCGCGCAGGACACGCCCGGCATCCACCCCGCGGTTCCAGATGCACAGCGTGAGCCCTTCCGCCAATATCTCCGGAAACCGCTCCAGCCACCCCGCCAGCGCCAACGCCTGACCCACCGTGCAACCCGGCGGCACATCGAGCGCCAACTCATGCACCGTGCGAGGTCCGGCCGCGTAGATCAAGGACACGCGCATGGTCAGGACACCCCGGGACACAGCCACGCCACCCGGCCAGACGAGCCTCCCCCACCCAAAAGTACGCCACCAGCCCAAGCGAGCGAAGCGAGGCGCCCCTCACCCAGAGATGCCGAGGGTCCGGCTCCGCCGGCCCAAGGCATCGTCCCCCCTCCCAGCGCCGAAGGCGCGCCAGAGAGGGGGGAAGCCGCGCAGCGGCGCAGGGGGGTGTTACCCATACACCTCGTCCGCCCGTTTGACGAACGCGTCCACCAGATTGCCGGCGATCTTGTCGAACACCGGCCCGACGAGCGTGGCGAGCGCGCCATTGGAGAAACCGTAGCTCAACTGGAACTCGACCTTGCAGGCGCGCTGGCTGCCATCGCCCAGTGGCGTGAATTCCCACAGCCCGTCAAGCTGTGAGAACGGCCCATCCAGAAGCTCCATGCGTACCCGGCGGTCGGCTTCGTGGATGTTGCGGGTGGTGAAACTCTGACGCAGACCGCTGATGGCCATGCCGACCCGCGCCACCATGCCGTCCTCGGTGCGCTCCAGTACCTCGCCCTGGTCGCACCAGGGCAGGAAGCGCGGATAGTGCTCGATATCGGTGACCAGGGCGAACATCTCGTGTGCGCTGTGCCACAGCAAAACGGACTTCTGGATGGTTTTCATACAATCCGGGGCATTGTAGGGGGCCCAAACGGCCCCATTTTTCCCTTCATGGCCACCAAAAACAGCAAAGACTCCGCCGCCAAGGGCAGCACCGACAGCCGCATTGCCGACAACAAGAAGGCGCTCTTCAACTACGCCATCGAGGAACGCTTCGAGGCCGGCATGGTGCTGGAGGGCTGGGAAGTCAAGGCCGTGCGCGAGGGTAAGGTTCAGCTGACCGATGGCTATGTGGTCATCCGCAATGGGGAAATGTTCCTCATCGGTTGCCAGATCAACCCCTTGCTGAGCGCCTCCACCCACGTGCGTCCGGATGCCGTGCGCACCAAGAAGCTGCTGCTGCACAAGGACCAGATCCGTCGGCTGATCGGCAAGGTCGAGCAAAAGGGCTACGCCCTGGTACCCCTCAACCTGCATTGGAAGAGCGGTCGCGTGAAGTGCGAAATTGCCTTGGGCAAGGGCAAGGCCGAACACGACAAGCGCGACACCATCAAGGACCGTGAAGGCAAGCGCGAGGTCGAGCGCGCCCTGAAGTCCCGCAGCCGCTGAGTTTTTTTCGGCGACCGGGAATAAAACCCGCGCCGCTGGCGTTCGTTCCAAGGCAGAAGGTGCTTGCCTCTGCCCTGTCCACCCACCCGGAGAACGCGCCATGAAGAAAACCCTGATCACCCTTGCCCTGGCTGCAGCCGCACTCGGCGGCTGCGCCTCCTCGATGTACGCTTCCGCAACACCCGCCCAGTCCGCCGGCGGCGTGCTCGTGGGCCCCAACAAGATGACGCTCTACACCTTCGACCGTGATGCCGCCGGCAGCGGCAAATCGGTCTGCAACGGCCCTTGCGCCACCAACTGGCCCCCGCTGATGGCCAGCGCCAACGACAGTGCCAGCGGCGACTACACCGTCATCACACGCGACGACGGCCAGAAACAGTGGGCCTTCAAGGGCAAACCGCTCTACTACTGGGTGCGCGACACCAAGCCCGGCGACATGACGGGCGAGGGCTTCAACGGGGTCTGGCGCACCGCCCGGCCCTGAGGCGGTCCCGGCCCCTCCCCGCGATGAACACCGGCGAGCTCATAGGCCACATCCCCAGCCTGCGCCGCTACGCGCGCGCGCTCACCGGCGACAGTTGGGCCGCCGACGACCTGGTTCAGGACACCCTGGAGCGCGCCTGCAGCAAATGGCGGCTCTGGGCGGTGGGCTCGGACCTCCGCGCCTGGCTGTTCACCTTGATGCACAACCTTCATGCCAGCGGCGTGCGCCAGGCCCTGCGGCGCGCCAGCGGCCTCACCCGGGTTGACCTGGAAGACGTTGGTGCCGAACTGGCGGCGCCAGACCCCGCTCAGGACCTCGCCCTGGACCTGCAACGCTGCCTCCTGCTGCTGCCCGAAGACCAGCGTGCCGTGCTGCTGCTCGTCAGCCTGGAAGACATGAGCTACCAGCAGGTAGCGCAGATCACCGGAGCACCGATCGGCACCGTGATGTCACGCCTTTCTCGCGCCAGGACCCGCCTCCAGGCGCTGATGGAGACCACCGCCCACACGACACCCACGCCCCGATCCGCACACCTCAAGCGGCTCAAGTAGCCCTCGCTGCCCGCCATGGACACATCTTCCTCCCCCCACGCGCCACTGACCGACGCCGAGATTCATGCCCTGGTCGACGGTCAGGTGCCCGCCGCCGAACGTGCGGCCCTGGAAAGCCGGCTGGCACACGACACCGCCGGCCGCGAACGTTTCACAGCCTGGGAGGCACAGCGCCAGGCCCTGCGCGGCCTGTACCGCGACCTGCACGATGACCACGACGTGCCGGAGCCCATGCGCGATGCCGTTCTGCGCATGGCAGACACCCGCCAGCGAGCCGCGCAATGGCAGCGCTGGGGCGGTCTTGCGGCCGGTGTGCTGCTCGCCTTCGCCGCAGGCTGGCTGGCGCGCGCCCAATGGTCCAACACCGCCACGGAGCGCCTGGCCCGCCACACCCAGCCCGCATCCCCCCTGCCTGTGTTTGCCCGCGACGCCGCGCTGGCCCATGCCGTGTTCAGCGCCGAAAAACGCCATCCCGTGGAAGTCAGCGCAGCCGACCAGACCCACCTGGTGCAATGGCTCTCGCGGCGCACCGGCCGCGAACTCAAGGTCCCCAACCTCTCCACCCTGGGCTACGAACTCGTCGGCGGGCGCCTGCTGCCTGGCGATGCCGGTGCACGCGCCCAGTTCATGTTCCAGGACACCCAGGGCGTGCGCATCACGCTCTACCTGGGCGCCCTGTCCGAGCCGCCTGGTGGCCAACCGGCCTCCCCCCTCACATCCAAAGAGACCGCCTTCCGCTTCACAGACGAGGGCCCTGTCCCCGGCTTCTACTGGGTGGACCAGGGTTTTGGCTACGCCCTGAGCGGCCCGCTGTCGCGCGCGGCCCTCATGACGCTGGCAGAGGCTGTGTACCGGCAGTTGTAAAGAGGCAAGACGCCGACCGGATTTTTTCGCCACCTCTATCCCGACGGGGTGCGGCCCATGCGGGACTTGTGGATGAGCCGAAAGCCCCACGCCTGCGGTTCGCAAGCCCTTCGACAGGCTCAGGGCGAACGGGATGGGGAGATCCGTCGGGCTGAACGCCACGCTCCCGTTCGGGCTGAGCGCCACCCTTCCGTTCGGATTGAGTCCCTCCTCCGTTCGGACTGAGTCCCTCCTCCGTTCGGACCGAGTCCCTCCACCGTTCGGGCTGAGCCTGTCGAAGCCCTTACCCACACCTCACGCAACACACCTCGCACGCCCACCCCCTCATATCAACACCCACCCCACCCCCTTCTGCACCTGCACCAGGTAGTCCGTCAGGCTGCTGTGGCCGTAGTTGTTGAACTCGATCCCATCAATCACCTGCGTGCCCTTGAGGCTCCAGCTCCCCGTGCTGCCCCTGAGCGCCTGCACCACGTCCCCCGCGTTGCCCAGCACCTGCAAGGCCTTGGTCCCCGCGTCGGGCAGCGCCTTCACTTGGTCCACCCCCAGGCGCAGCGTGTTGTTGCCCCCGCCGGTGAGGTCGATCTGCTCGATCTGGCGCAGCACCGTGTTGGCCAGGGCCGTGAGGTTCAGGCTCACCCCTTTCTGGTCGCCCGCCAGGGCCAGCACGTCCCGCCCTGCACCGCCTTCAAAGCGGGAGCTGGCCAGCCCGGTCAGTTCGGCCGTGCCCAGGAGGAAGCGGTCGTTGCCGTCGCCACCCAGCAGGGTGTTGTTGCCGGTCCCACCGATCAGGGTGACCTCGGTCTTGGCGGTCGTGAAACCCGCGCCCGGGCGCAAGGTGTCGTTGTTGCCTGCCGTTGCATCCACGTCGGTGATGCTGTCCGCACCGTCACCGGCATTGAAGACGTAGATGTCGTTGCCCGCTCCACCGTTGAGGGCGTCGTTGCCTTTGCCACCCAACAAGGTGTCGTTCCCTTCGCCGCCATTGAGCGTGTCGTTGCCGTCACCACCGTCCAGTGTGTCGGCCAGGGTGTTGCCCGTGAGGGTGTCGTTGCCCGCCAGGCCCAGGAGTGTGTTGGCGTAGCCACCCAGGCCAGTCATGGTGTCATTGCCTGTGGTGCCGCTTTGCACCAGCCGGGCCATCAGGTCCGCGAATGACAGACTCCCGCCCTCGACAAAGGCCACGGTTTCCACGGCGTTGGCGGTCACCACCGTGTTGCCGTTGAACACACCCTTGACCGTCACCGAGTCTGCCGTGTTGCCGGTCCACTTGAGCACCATGTCGTTGCCCGAGCGGCTGACCTCGGTCTTGGCGGTCGTGAAACCCGCGCCCAAGCGCAGGGTGTTCGCACCGCCATCGCCCAAGAACACTGTGCGAGCCTGTCCACATCGAACGTCAGCAACAGGCTTGATTCGTCCAGCTTGCCATCGCCAAGCACGACGTTGCGCACTGCCACGTCCGCAAAGGACTGCCCCATGACTCGGACCGCATCTTTCGAGTTCATGGTCACCACATCATGACCACCGCCATCCAGATGCAGCGTGTTGTCGTCGCCCGCGCCGCCATAGAAGCGGTCGTCTGCCATGCCGCCCTGCAGCATCTCTGCCCCCTGCGTGCCAAAGACCACCTGGCGCGTGGACGCCGTCGAGGTCCCGACCATGACGGTGGTTCCAGTGGTCATGTCCAGGTACTGGCCTGCCTGCAACCCGAACGACGGATTCGGCGCCGTAGGGCTCGTCTCGCCCACGTTGTGCTGATTCCGAAAGGCCAGCGCCTGCAACATCGCCGCCCTGTCCGCCAGCCACTCATCCGTGAAACCCAGCCCCTGGTAAGCCGTCCCGTACAGCACCGCGCCTCGGTCCGACTGCCAGGCCAGAAAGTCGCTGCCATGCGCCTCGCGCCAGATGGCGTTGAGCGCGGTCTGGCCGGCGTGGTCCTTGGCGTCCAGGTAGAACGGGCTCAGGGTCTTGAGCGCCAGCAGCGCGCCAAAGTCCAGACGGGCGTCGGCGGCAATGTGGCTGTCCACGTGCTTGACGATCAACCGCCCCTCCAACCCGGATGCCGTGACCTTCTCGTCAATGGCCTTCAAGGTCTTGTGCAACTCCTCCCTGCCGGTGTAGCTGCCACTGTTCTCCACGCGCGCCCAGGTGCCGCCATGGGGGTCGCCATTGAGCGGCGTGCCCGCCACGCCCAGCATGCGTGAGAGTGCATTGAGCACGTTCTCCAGCGTGTCACCCTCGGCCTCCCCCTGCTGCAGGAATTCGCTGTTACCACGCAGATTGCCTGCGGTCTGCAGGATGCGCTCCATCACGAGGTCGGCGTCCGCAGGGTCTGTGCCCGGGCTTGCAGCGAGTTTGCGCGTGTTCAACGACGGGTCCAGCCGCGCCAGCAGGGCCTGTACGGCAAGCGAGTCCACCAGCAACACCAGACTGTGGCTGTCGCCGAAATCGTTCTTGCTGAAGTCATTCACCAGGAGCTTGGCTTCCACGTTCAGCACACTCTCCACGGTGGCACTGATCACGATGTTGCCGCGCGCCAGGGGCTGGTCCTCGATGTAGACCGGCACAGGCTTGCCATAGTGGTGCTGGGAATTCGCCACGGCCGAAGGCTTGTTGGCGCCAAAGATGTCGTAGACCCCGGGCCTGAGCAGCGCGGGGTCTTCCTCCCGGTCGGTGAGGGCCTGCCAGCCCCCCAGGACCACGCCGCTGCGGTAGGCCTCGGTGGATTTCTGGGCCATGAGCACGGCAAGCTGGTAGTCCAGCTTGAGGGCTTCGATGGCGTTGAGGTTGACCTTCGCCGGACCGGTGCCGCCCGCGTTGGTGACGTCCTGGTTCACCCGCACGGCTTCCTTGGCAATGCTGTCGATGCGCTTGAGCGCCTCGTACAGTACGCCGAACTGCTCGCCAATGGCCGTAGGGAATGCCGCGAGGCCCTTGAGGGCCTCCAGATCGGTGGCCTCGACGGTCCTCCCCCCATGGCCGTACTTCTCGCGCAGGGTTTCATACTGGGCGCGCACGGTCTGGTACGTGAAGCTGGCCGTCACCAGCGTGGTGTCGCCGCCGCGCATGGCGTTGAAGGTGTTGATGACGTCCATGAGCCGGGCGCCGTCCTTCATCTCCCCCACCCCGGCACCGTTGAAGGTGTAGACGGCAGCCGCACGCTCTGGCCAGAGTTCGGCAAACGCCGTGGCCAGGTGCCCGCCCAGGCTGTAGCCGGTCACCGTGGGCGCCGCCCCGCCCGCCATCTTGCCGCTGGCGTACAGGCTCTCCACCCAGGCCTTCATGTCCGCTATCTGCCCAAACGCCCAGCCAAACGACTGGATCTCCAGCACATTGGTCGCCTGGTTGTCCCGCGCCGCGTCGTCGGCGAACTCGGTGCTGCGAAAGCTCAGCACCAGCTCTCCGGTGGCGTTGTTCTTGAACAGCGTCCCGCTGAAGCCGGTGCTGGTGTTGCTTTTGTGTTCGACTACGCTCCAGCCGGCACTCGGATCAGCAAACTGAGAAGCCTGATCGGATGTGAATTTGCTGCTACGCCCATTCCCGAACACGAGGTCCGCTGTAGATATCAATCCGTATGAGCGCTCCACCCCTGGGACGCTGGCGGCGTCAGGTTGGCCAGGTCTGAAGGAAAACAAGGATTCAGCGGCCATTTGAACACCAGCGTACTTGAGTATTGCCGCAAAATTGTTGGTTGTCATGGATTTTCCTTCGTGGATGGATTAAGTACGCGTTCGACAAAATAGGAGGTCTTCCTTTGCTGCGGCGCATAATTTCCGCACGGAAGAGAAAACCCCCACGGCGAACGAAAACCGGCCGTATTTCCCAACTTCGGATCCATGACGAAACCGGTACGTTGGGCAATAACCTGATTCGACTCCAGATCGACCACGCGAACCGAACTACCTGCAATCCAAAATTCGCGATCCCCTGGTCGAGTCTCATCCTCCCATGAGATTCCGTAGCGCGCAGTTCTCTTCTGAATTGGCACTCGATCAAGGCGAATATCCCGCACCCAGGGCTGAGTTTTTGGCGTGATCCTATTTACAGAAAAATAACTTGCGGTATATCGATAGATTTGGCCATCAGCAGGATCCTCCAACTCGACAAATAGATATTTTCCAGCGGAGAAAGGGTCGGGGGAGTCCTTAATAGGAGGATCCACGATTACAGGGCGAAGAAGTGACAGAATGTATGTATCTGGAGGCGGTTTATGCTTACTGTAGTTTTCAGTGCGGCTACCTGTCGAACCACTACCACCATCGTCTCCTGCAAAAATATCGTAGGCAGTGTATTGATCGTTGAACCAGCCGGCCTCAGACGCAACGCGTAGCCGCATCAGGAAAATCCCCTCGACCCCCTCCACAGTCCGGTAAATCTTCTCCCCCGCCGTCTTGCAACGCTCGTCAAACAGCGCCTTCGCCTTGGCGTAACGCTGCTTGTATTCATACTGCTGCACAAAACTCGGCACATAGATGGCCCCGATTCCGCCCAACACCCCCACCGTCGCAATGGCCTTGCCGAGCCTGCTCTTGGGAATCCACAGTGCCGCTGCAATCGCCGCAACCATCAGCCCGATGAACAGCCAGCCAATTCCCCGGACAATGTCCGCGCCTACACCAAGTTCAAGCATGTGATGTCTCCAGGGAGTGGTTCACCGAACGGGGGATCAATAGGGAGATTGCAAACAGCCAGCGCTGTCCGGATCGAGATGCCGTGGGTCCCGCATGGCGCCATGGCCTATCTCAACCTCACCGCCCAGAGCACGAACCACACCCATGCCCCATAGAGGTTCACCAGGCTGGCCATGACGCCTACCCAGCGCACCAGGCTTGACGACCGTACGAGGAGCACGGCGGCTGCGGCGCTCAGATTGGTCAGGCCAATGGCGGTCAGGAGGTTCAGAGAAACGCCACCCCTCCAGAGGAAGGCGGCGCCTGCGGCGAGCAGCAGCAGGATCAGCAGCCGACGCTGCCACCGCTGGACGAACGAGTAACCCATCGGGAGTTCCTTGAAAGAGACGGTCAGTCCAGTGCGATCGCGCCGTTCTCAGGATCGCGTTGTTCGCTCAGGTCGGGGGTGTCGCGGTCGCTCGTTGGCGCCATCAGGCCGGTCACGAAGCGCTGGAGAGCGCTGTCCCTTTCCAGACCGACAGAAAGCTGGTCGGCCAGCAGGGAGTCGATGAGGCCGCTGTCTTCCCTGTCGATCAGCAGCGGCAGCAGGTCGGGCGAGGTTTGGCAGAGCGTGGGCAGGCGGGGGTCGTACAGCAAAGCGGCAAGAAGCCGAACGTCGTGCAGGGCAATGGCTTCGTCGATGGAGCCTGCCTGCATGCCTGCGTCGATCACGTGCTCGGTACCGAGGATGGCCGTGGCCCCGGACCTCAGGGGGTACAGCACTTCGCCTTGCACATGCCAATGCGCCACCCGCCGGGCGGCACGCTCTCGCAGCCGTTCCTTGGGAGCGCGGATGAACGTGGCCAGTGCCTGGACGGCGGGGTCCATGCTGCCCAGTGGTGGCACGGCCGACGCCACTTCGTGCTGCACGGCCGCAAAGTCACCGGGTGTGAGCGCCACCGCCCGCAGCGGCGCCTGCGCGAAGACGATGGCGGGTTGGTCGAACCAGACGGCCATGACCGCGGCCAGCCCGCCACCTACGCCGTGCCCTGTGAAGGTGATGCGGGCCGGGTCAAGGCCTTGGCTCTGCGCCCAACGCCGTGCCTGCAGGTACACGCGGGTGATGTCGAGCAGGGGTTCGGCGAAAGCCGTCAGGCCGATGTCCAGCGCGAGGTTGCTGAGGAACTCCTCGCCATTCGTCGAGATGTGAATCGCGTGCTGAAACTGCAGGCTGGCGTGAACGGCAATGAGGCAATCACCACGGGGATGAACAAACGGGTGAGCCGTGCAGCCGGCCGTTGGGGTGTCGGCGTTGTTCGCGTCCTGCGCGCCGGGCAAGGGAGTCCACCCCGTGGGGGGTATGTAGGTCTGGGTCTGGGTGGGGCCCTGGTGCCGCGGTGGCCTGTGGCGGCTGTCCAGCAGCGCCGCGATGGCGGCGCATTCCTTCTCGGTGGCCATGGTGTGCTCCCTCTGGGTGTGATTCCGCCTTGTGAGCGGGGGTCAAGGAGCACGATTTGTAATGCAAAAGTTATGGGGTGTCCATGCACATTTGTGGTAAACGGCCGTCATCACATACCCATTTGCCGTCAACTTTCATGAATTGCAGCATGGGAGAACAAAGCGCATGAATTTGAGAACGAACAGCAGGCGCTGCGTACGGTGCGCCTTTCGATGCCAGGCCTGCCGCCAGGGCAGGAGGTCATCGCACGGTCAACCGAGCTGGCTCAGGGGGTGGGTCTGGGGTGTCCAGGGGCTGTCGAAGAACGCGGCCACCTGAGCGGGCTTGACGTCTTCGATGCGCGCAGGATTCCAGCGTGGCTGGTGGTCCTTGTCCACGGCCAGTGCGCGTATGCCCTCGACCGTTTCACTGGCCGTGCCGGGGCGCAGGTGGAAGCAGCGGTGCACCATGTCGCGCTCCATGCGCAAGTCGTCGGCCAGGCCCATGCCGCGCGCGCGCCGTATCTGTTCCAGCACCACATGCAGCATCAGCGGCGAGCGTTGGCGCAGCGTGGCCGCGGTGCTGCGGGCCCAGTCGCTGTCGGTCTGCTCCAGCGCCAGGATGATCTGTGGCACATCCGGCAGGCTGAAGATGCGCTGGATCTCGGCCATGGGCCAGTTGCCGGGAACGGGAGCGGTGTCCAGGTGGCGGCGGCACCAGCGTTCCACGGCCTCGCTGTTCTCGAACGGGGTCTGCGCGAGCGAGGCCCACAGCCCGGCCTGGCGGCCGGAATCCAGGTAACCATCGGCCAGCCCGGCGGCCATGGCCTCGCGGCCGTTGAGAACATGGCCGGTCAGCGCAAGGTACTCGCCCAGAAGCCCGGGGCAGCGGCTGAGAAAGTAGCCGCCGCCCACATCGGGAAACAGGCCGATGTGGGTTTCGGGCATGGCGAGCTTGCTGCGTTCGGTGACGATGCGCAGGCTGGCCCCCTGGCTGATGCCCATGCCGCCGCCCATCACGATGCCGTCCATGAAGGCGATGTAGGGCTTGGGATAGGTGTGGATGAGGTGGTTGAGCGCGTATTCCTCGGTAAAGAAGTCCTCCAGCGCGCTGTCGCCAGCCAGGGCGGCCTGGTGGAAGAAGCGGATGTCGCCTCCGGCGCAGAACGCGCCAAAGGGTCCTTCCTTGCTGGTGCCGCGCACGGCGACGGCCATCACCGCCGGGTCATCGCGCCAGGCCTGCAGGGCCTGCGTGATGGCCCGGATCATCTCCAGCGACAACGCGTTGAGGGCGCGCGGGCGGTTGAGCGTGATGAAGCCGACGCGGCCTTGCACGTCCGCAAGAACGAGGCTTTCGGATGTTGTCGCGGTCATGGTGGTGTCTCCGGTTGAGAGAGTGTCGGCGTCAGGAGGGGCTGTCCAGGGTCTGGATGCGGGGGGTGCCGGCGCGCGAACGCCAGCCAAGCAGTTCATTGAGCACCAGTGCGCCGATGACGAGAGAGCCACCGGCCAGCACTTCGGGCCCGGGCGCTTCGCCTGCGCCCAGCCAGGCCAGCAGGATGCCGAAGATCACTTCCAGCAAGGCCAGCAGGGACACCTCTGGCGCCTTGAGGGAGCGGGCGCAGACCACCGCCAGTGCGCAGGGTATGGCCAGTTGCACCAGGCCGAGCAGTGCCAGCCAGGCGACGTCTGCGCCGGTGGCCTGGAACGGCAGCGCCAGCGGCAGTGTGTAGAGAGACGACAGCAGGCCGCCCAGCAGCACGGAGGGCACCAGGTCGATCTTCTCGCCATGGGTCTGGCTGCGCTGCACCACGGTCCAGTTGATGGCGCTGGCCACGGGCACGCACAGCGCCACCAGCGATCCCACCACGAGCCCGCCGGTCTGCAGCGCGGGGTCGCCGAAGGCATGCAGGAACTGGCTGCCGTACATGTAGACAATGCCCGCCCCGGCAGCCAAGATCGCCAGCCAGGTGCGCAACGCCAGACGCTGGCCAATCGCCACGCGGGCCACCAGCGCGGTGAACAAGGGCCCCACCGACATGATGACCAGCACGTTGGCCACGGTGGTGAAGGTCAGCGCCAGCATGAAGGCGGTGAACATCACGCTCCAGCACACGCCCGACACCCAGAACGCGCGGGAGCGCCACAGCACGCCCCAGTGCCGCTGCATCGCACCCTGAGCGGGATCGTCCGGAATGAAGCCGGCGGCGCGGTCGGCGGCGCGCCACCAGGGCAGGATCACCAGCAGCGCCAGCGCCGTGAAGGCGCTGCGCCAGAAAGTGACTTCGAAGCGTGCCGCCGATTCGAGCTGCCGCGACACCACCCCGGCGATGGACCACATCAGGGTCACCGCAACCATCAGGAAGACCGCCTGTGTGTGCGTCAGGCGGCTGAGCAGGCGAAAAGGCATGTATCGTCCAACGGGTTCGAAGGGCCCAGGCCAAAGGTTGCCGGTTGCGCAGCCCTTCGACTGGCTCAGGGCGAGCGCAAGTTGTCAGGCATCGCGCGAGGCGCGCTTGCGCTCGTGCTCCTTGAGGAAACGCTTGCGCAGGCGGATGCTCTTGGGCGTGATCTCCACCAGCTCATCGTCCTCGATGAATTCCACGCCGTACTCCAGCGTGAGATCGATCGGAGGCGTGATCTTGATCGCGTCCTCCTTGCCGCTGACGCGGAAGTTGGTGAGCTGCTTGGTGCGCGTGGCGTTGACGACGAGGTCGTTGTCGCGGCTGTGGATGCCCACGATCATCCCCTCGTACACCGGGTCGCCCGCCCGCACGAACATGCGGCCGCGGTCGTCCAGCTTGCCCAGCGCGTAGGTGAAGATCTCGCCGTCGTCCATGGAGATCAGCACGCCGTTCTTGCGTCCGCCGATGTCACCCTTGTGCGGCTCGTAACCGTCAAAGATGTTGGAGATCAGGCCAGAGCCGCGGGTCAGGTTGAGGAACTCGTTGGTGAAACCGATCAGCCCGCGTGCGGGAATGCGGTACTCCAGGCGTACACGGCCCCGGCCATCGGGTTCCATGTTCACCAGTTCGCCTTTTCGTTCGCCCAGCGCCTGCATCACGCCACCCTGGTGCTGTTCCTCGATGTCGGCGGTCACGAGTTCAATGGGTTCGTGGCGTTCGCCGTTGACGTCGCGGAACACCACGCGCGGTTTGGAGACCGCGAGCTCATAGCCTTCCCGGCGCATGTTTTCCAGCAGGATGGTCAGGTGCAGTTCGCCACGGCCGGAGGCCTCGAACACGCCGTCCTCGTCGGTTTCCTTGACCCGCAAGGCCACGTTGCTCTGCAGCTCTTTCTGCAGCCGGTCCCAGATCTGGCGGCTGGTGACGAACTTGCCTTCGCGCCCCGCCAAGGGGCTGGTGTTGACGCAGAAGTTCATGGTCAGCGTGGGCTCATCCACCTTCAGCATGGGCAGCGGCGCGGGGTTGGCCGGGTCGGTCACGGTCACGCCGATGCCGATGTCGGCAATGCCGTTGATGAGCACGATGTCTCCGGGGCCCGCCTCGGCGGCCTGCACGCGGTCCAGGCCCTGGAAGGTCAGCACCTGGTTGACGCGGCCCTTGTAAGACGGGCCGTCCGCCCCCTCCATCACCTGCACGTCCATGCCCGGCTTGAGAGTGCCGGCATTGATGCGGCCCACGCCGATGCGACCCACGAAGGAGGAGAAGTCCAGTGCCGAGATCTGCAACTGCAGCGGGGCATTGGGGTCGCCCTGGTGCGCCGGCACGTGCTGGAGGATGGTGTCGAACAGGGCCGACATGTCAGGACCCCACTGTTCGCCGGGCGCGCCCTCCTCCATCGAGGTCCAGCCGTTGATGCCGGAGGCATAGACCACGGGAAAGTCCAGTTGCTCGTCGGTGGCGCCGAGCTTGTCGAACAGGTCGAAGGCGGCGTTGATCACCTTGTCGGGGTTGGCGCCGGGCTTGTCCACTTTGTTGACAACCACGATGGGCCGCAGGCCCAGGGCCAGCGCCTTCTTGGTCACGAAGCGGGTCTGCGGCATGGGGCCTTCCTGCGCATCGATCAGCAGCACCACACCGTCCACCATGGACAGGGCGCGCTCCACTTCGCCGCCGAAGTCCGCGTGGCCCGGGGTGTCCACGATGTTGATGTGCGTGTCCTTCCAGCGCACCGCACAGTTCTTGGCCAGGATGGTGATGCCGCGCTCACGCTCGATGGCGTTGCTGTCCATCACGGTGTCGATCATTTTCTCGTGCTCGGCGAAGGTGCCGGACTGGCGCAGGAGCTGGTCGACCATGGTGGTCTTGCCATGGTCCACGTGGGCGATGATGGCGATATTGCGAATTGGTTTGCTCATGATGTAGCGGTTTCCCGTGAGGTTTCCTGGATCTGTCGGATATCGGTGGGGCTCAGGAGTCGCCCCGGAATGAGTTCGCCCGCCTGCACGTGGGCGGTGCCCAGCAGCACAGGCTCCTGCGCTGACTCGTCAGTGGGTGGGCCATAGACGGCCACGCGCGCGCTGTCGGCCCAGGGGCCGCGGCGGCGCAGACCGCTGAGGAAACGGGCGGCATCTTCGGCGCCCAGCGTGACACGCTCGTGTCCCTCCAGCAGGGTTTGCACCGGCAGCAGCGCCGCCAGCCGCGAAGGCTCTTCCAGCGCTTCGAGCGCGGACAGCGAGATGCAGCGCGACGCATCGAAACCGCCGGTGGCAACGCGCCGCAGCGCGGTGAGGTGTCCGCCACAACCCAAGGCGAGCGCGATGTCCTCGCCCAGCGTCCGGATATAGGTCCCCTTGCTGCAGCAGACACGCAGGCGGATGTGCGGAGCCTCGCCATCCAGCTGCATGTCCAGAAGCTCCAGGTCGTGGATGACCACGGCGCGCGGCGCACGCTCCACCTCCTCACCGTCGCGGGCGTAGGCGTACAGCGGTTTGCCGTCCTTCTTGAGCGCGCTGTGCATGGGAGGCACCTGAGTGATGGGCCCGGTAAAACGGTCCAGCACCTCCACCACCTGGCCCACCGTGCACGTGACCGGCTGCGTCTGCACCACATCGCCTTCGGCATCGCCGGTGCTGGTGCGCACACCCAGGCGCACCGTGGTCTCGTAGGTCTTGTCGGCCTCCAGGTGCAACTGGCTGAACTTGGTGGCCGCGCCAAAGCACAGCGGCAGCACGCCGCTGGCCAGCGGATCCAGCGTTCCGGTGTGACCGGCCTTCTCGGCGCGCAACAACCACTTGGCCTTTTGCAAGGCCTGGTTGCTGGAGAGACCCAGCGGCTTGTCGAGCAGCAACACCCCATGCACAGGGCGCCGTTGCACCCGTGTGCGTGGCGCGTGCATCCTCAGCCCTCGTCTTTGGAACGCGAGGCGACCGCCTTGGAAATCAAGGCGTTCATGTCCGCCGCACGCTCGGTGGTGCGGTCGAACACGAAATGCAGCGTCGGCACGGTGTGGATGTGCAATCGCTTGAACAGGCCGTTGCGCAGGAATCCGGCGGCCGCGTTGAGACCCTGTTGGGTCTCTTCCGGGTCACCGGTGAGCAGGCTGAAGAACACCTTGGCATGCGCATAGTCTGGCGTGACCTCGACCGCGTTGATCGTGACCATGCCTACCCGCGGGTCCTTGAGCTCGCGCGCGATCAACTCCGCCAGATCCCGCTGGATCTGGTCGGCCACGCGGAAACCGCGGTTGGGAGTCGATGAGGCTTTGCGAGGCATGGCTTACAGCGTCCGAGCCACTTCCTTGACTTCGAAGAACTCCAACTGATCACCTTCCTTGATGTCGTTGTAGTTCTTGAGCTTGATACCGCACTCGAAGCCTTCCTTGACCTCGCGCACATCGTCCTTGAGGCGCTTGAGCGAGTCGATCTCGCCGGTGTAGATGACCACGTTGTCGCGCAGCAGGCGGAAGTGCGCGTTGCGCGTGACCATGCCAGAGGTGACCATGCAGCCCGCCACCGTGCCGATCTTGGAGGCCACGAACACCGTGCGGATTTCCGCGCCACCAATGACTTCCTCGCGCTTCTCGGGGGCCAGCAGGCCGGACATGGCGGCCTTCAGGTCGTCCACCGCGTCGTAGATGATGTTGTAGTAGCGCAGCTCGACGTCGTTGCCTTCGGCCAGCTTGCGCGCGCCGACGTCGGCGCGCACGTTGAAGCCGATGATGATGGCCTTGGACGCGATCGCCAGGTTGACGTCGGATTCGCTGATGCCACCCACGCCCGCGAACACCAGCTGCACCTTGACCTCTTCGGTCGACAGCTTGAGCAGCGAGGCCGAGAGCGCTTCCTGCGAACCCTGCACATCGGCCTTGACGATGATGGGCAGCACCTTGACCTCGCCAGCAGCCATGTCGGAGAACATGTTCTCCAGCTTGGCTGCCTGCTGCTTGGCCAGCTTGGTGTTGCGGAACTTGCCCGCCCGGTACGTGGCGATCTCGCGCGCGCGGCGCTCGTCGGTCAGCACCATGAAGTCGTCACCCGCGTGCGGCACCTCGGACAGGCCCTGGATCTCGACCGGGATCGACGGTCCGGCGGTCTTCACCGGCTTGCCATTCTCGTCGAGCATGGCGCGCACGCGGCCGGAGGTCTGGCCCACCAGGACCACGTCACCCACCTTGAGCGTGCCGCTCTGCACCAGCACCGTGGCGACGGCGCCGCGGCCCTTGTCCAGGCGTGCTTCGATCACCAGGCCCTTGGCCATGGCATCCACCGCCGCCTTGAGCTCCAGCACCTCGGCCTGCAGCAGCACCTGCTCCAGCAGGGAGTCGATGCCTTCGCCGGTCTTGGCGGAAACGCCCACGAACGGCGTATCGCCACCGAACTCCTCGGGCACCACCTCTTCGGCGATGAGTTCCGAACGGACCTTCTCGACGTTGATGCCCGGCTTGTCGATCTTGGTCAGAGCCACCACCATCGGCACACCCGCCGCCTTCGCGTGCTTGATGGCTTCCTTGGTCTGCGGCATGACGCCGTCGTCGGCCGCGCACACCAGGATCACGATGTCCGTGGCCTGGGCACCGCGCGCGCGCATGGCGGTGAACGCCTCGTGGCCCGGGGTGTCCAGGAAGGAGATCATGCCGCGCGGCGTCTCCACATGGTAGGCCCCGATGTGCTGCGTGATGCCACCGGCCTCGCCCGCGGCCACCTTGGCGCGGCGGATGTAATCCAGCAGCGAGGTCTTGCCGTGGTCCACGTGGCCCATGACCGTCACCACCGGTGCTCGCGGCAGCAGTTCGGCAACGTGCTGGGACGCTTCTTCATCGGTGAACGCTTCCGGATCATCCAACGCGGCTACCACAGCCTTGTGGCCCAGTTCTTCCACCACGATCATGGCGGTGTCCTGGTCCAGCGGCTGGTTGATGGTGACCATCTGGCCCAGCTTCATGAGCTGCTTGATGACCTCCGAGGACTTCAGGCTCATCTTGTGCGCGAGCTCGGCCACCGTGATGGTCTCGGGCACGTGCACTTCGATCACCTTGAACTCGGTCGGCGCCACGAAGCCGCTCTGGCCACCGTCGCGCGCATCGCGGTCGTTGCGACGGCCCTTGGGGCCGCTGCGCCAGTTGCTGCGCCCGGCGCTGGTGTCGCCACGGGTCTTGATTTCCTTCTTCTTGGCCGCGTCGTCCTTCCAGGTGGAGGACAGGTTCTCGGACTTGACCTCTTTCTTGCCCGCGACACCGGCCGCCGCAGGTGCCGCGGTGGACGGCGCCTTGGCGGCCGTACCGGCGGGCTTGTGCAGCGTACCCTTGATGCCCGCCTTGGCATCGGCCGCCGGCTCGGGCTTCTTGGCCACCAGCGTGCGCGCAGGCGCGTTCATCATCGCGCGGATGTTGGCGGCCTCGGCTTCGGCCTTGCGGCGGCGCTCTTCCAGGTCCAGGGCGCGTTGCTGTTCCTCGGCGCGCTTGGCATCGGCGGCGGCCTTGTCGCCAGGCACGCGCGTGGCCGTGGTGGCCGCCGCAGGCTTGGCCGCGTCCTTGACCACACGGGTGGCGGCAGCTGGTGCCGCGGCGGGCGCAGGCGCCGCGGGAGCCGGCGCTGCCGCGCTGGCTTCCGCCGCCTTCGCTTGCGCGGCGGCACGCGCAGCCTCTTCAGCGGCTGCGCGTTCCTGTGCCTCGCGTGCTTCCTGTGCCTCGCGAGCCTGCCGCCTCTGAGTCAGTTCCTCTTCCTGGCGGCGCAGCAGTTCGGCCTGGCGCTGGGCCTCGGCTTCGCGGCGCGCCAGTTCTTCGTGGTCCACCACAGGTGCGGGCGCGGGTGCCGGCGCAGGTGCGGGAGCGGCAGCGACGGGTTCCGGCACGGCCACCTCGTCATCGCGCTTGATGAAGGTGCGCTTCTTGCGAACCTCCACCTGGATGGTGCGGGCGCGCCCGGTCGAGTCGGCCTGCTTGATCTCGGAGGTCGACTTCTTGACGAGGGTGATCTTCTTGCGCTCGCCGCCAGCGGTCCCATGGCTGGCCTTGAGATGGCCCAGCAGGGACTGCTTGTCGGATTCGGTGACCGCATCGGTCCCGGCAGACTTGGGCACCCCGGCTGCAGCCAATTGCTCCAGCAGGGTGGACGTGGGTTTGTTCAGCTCGGCAGCCAGTTCGGCGACGGTGGTACTGGTCATGGGTTCGTGTCTTTCTCCGCGGGCCTCCGCTGGTCAGGTCGTGGACTGCGCTTCGTCACCGGTGAACCAGTGCGCGCGGGCCTGCATGATCAGCGCCGTGGCCTCTTCAGGCGTCTGTGCGGTGATTTCGGTCAATTCGTCGGTGGCCAGATCGGCCAGGTCGTCGCGGGTGTGGATGCCGGCTTCGGCCAGCTTGGCGATCAGCTCCGGCGTCAGGCCATCCAGGTCGCGCAGGTCCTGCGACACCTCTTCCACGCTTTCCTCGCGAGCGATTTCCATGGTCAGCAAGGCGTCCTTGGCACGGGTGCGCAGCTCGTTGACGGTGTCCTCGTCGAAGGATTCGATCTCCAGCATTTCCTGCAGCGGCACGTAGGCCACTTCCTCAAGGCTGGTGAAGCCTTCCTCGATCAGGATGTCGGCGATCTCCTGGTCCACGTCCAGCTTGGCCATGAAGAGCTTGCGGATGCCGTCGGCCTCCTCGGCCTGCTTCTGGGCGGATTCGTCGGCGGTCATGATGTTGATGCGCCAGCCCGTCAGCTCGGACGCCAGGCGAACGTTCTGCCCGCCACGGCCGATGGCGATGGCCAGGTTCTCCTCGTCCACCACCACGTCCATTGCATGGCGTTCTTCGTCCACCACGATGGAGACCACATTGGCCGGCGCCAGCGCGCCAATGACAAACTGCGCCGGGTCTTCGGACCACAGCACGATGTCCACGCGCTCGCCAGCGAGCTCGTTGGTCACGCCATTGACGCGCGAGCCACGCACGCCCACGCAGGTGCCGATGGGGTCGATGCGCCGGTCGTTGGTGTGCACGGCGATCTTGGCGCGGGAGCCGGGGTCGCGGGCGCAGTTCTTGATCTCCAGCAGGCCCTGTTCGATCTCGGGCACTTCCTGGCGGAACAGCTCGATCATGAAAGCCGGCGCAGAGCGCGACAGCAGGATGGGCGCGCCGCGCAGGGTGAGATCGACCTCCATGATCATGGCGCGCACGCGATCGCCCGTACGGAAGTTCTCCTTGGGGATCATCTCGCTGCGCTTGAGCCGGCCTTCGACACGACCGCTCTCGACAATCAGGTCGCCCTTGTCCATGCGTTTGACGGTGCCAACGAAGATCTTGTCGCCACGCGACATGAAGTCGTTGAGCAGCATCTCGCGTTCGGCATCTCGGATCTTCTGCAGGATGACCTGCTTGGCGGCCATGGCGCCGATACGGCCGATCGGCACGCTTTCCACCGGCTTCTCGATGTAGTCGCCCTCCTCGATGTCGGCGATCTCGTCGCGCGCGTCAGAGAGCAGCTCTTCGGCGTCCGGGTTCTGCAGTCCGGCCTCATCGGGCACGACCAACCAGCGGCGGAAGGTCTCGTAGGCGCCGGTGTCGGGGTCCATGGCGACGCGGATGTCCACTTCGCCCTTGTAGAGTTTCTTGGTGGCCGAAGCCAACGCCTGCTCCACGGCGCCCAGCACCACGTCGCGCTCGACGTTCTTTTCGCGCGAGATGGCATCGATCAGCATCAACATTTCGCGGTTCATTTCACTCGCCCACCTTTCCGAATACGAATAGCGTGCCCCTGTCCGGGGCGTTTTTTTCAATCATCTGTCCGCGGCCCGGCCGCGCCTGGGGACTTGCGCCCCTTGAAATCCACGATCGGTGCCAGTCGCGCCTGCTGCACGTCGCCCGGCACGAACTGCATGGCCTGCAGCGGCGCCGGCACGCGCTTCTTGCTGACGCGCTGACCTGGCTTGGGTGCCGGCTCGTCGCTCCAGACCAGTTGCCACTGCCCACCATCGGCACGCTCCAGCGTGCCGCGAAACTTCTTGCGGTTGGCCGCCACGTCTGTGCCGGTCACACCAATGGGCGCTTTCAGGGTGATGTCCACCACCTGCCCTTCGAAACGCGCATAGTCGGCTTCGCTGCGCAGCGGGCGGTCAATGCCCGGTGAACCAACCTCCAGCCGACGGTACTCCACGCCTTCCACTTCCAGCAGGTACTGGAGTTGCCGCGTGACCTTTTCGCAATCTTCGACCGTGACGAAACGCTCTTCGGCGGCAGGCGCACCCGGCGTGGGCAGGGCCCAGGGCCAGTCGATGGTCACGCGCAGCAGGCCGCCGGCGGAGCGCTCCAGCTCCACCAGGTCGAAACCCAGTCCGGTAACGGTTTGCGCGACGGTGTCCTGCCAAGCCATCTTTGCGATGAATGCCCCAAAAGCGTTCGGCCAAAAAAAAAGGGCCGGTAGTTACCCGCCCAACTGGTCGTGAAGCAGGGATTGTAGCGTCTATACCCCCCGTCTTGCAACCCGCCCACCGCGCTTCAGATGCCAAGCACCCATTGAATGAGCGTCTTGGCCAGGAAACCCAGCATGCCGAACGAGAGCACCAGGAACAGCACGAAGGTGCCAAAACGCCCTGCCTTGGACTCCCGGGCCAGGTTGAACACGATGAACAGCATGTACAGGATGAAGGCCCCGACCCCGAAGGTCAGGCCGAATTGGGCGATCTGCCCCTCGGTGAACCCGAAAACGGTCGCTTCCATGGTTCAGGCCCGTTGCGAGGCGGCGCTCAGGTCGCGGTAGGCGTGCCAGCTGGCATGGCCGATGAGCGGTATGACCACCACCAACCCCAGCAGGGCCGCCAGCATGCCCACCCCCACCAGCACGGCAATCAGCACCGCCCACAGCACCGTTGGCCCAGGGTGGGTAGCAACGGCCCGCCAGCTCTGCGCGACCGCCTCCCCGACACCGGCACGGGTGTCCACCAGCATGGGCAGCGCCACCACGGTCGAGGCGTAGACCGGCGCCGCCAGCAGCGCACCCAGCAGCAGCCAGACCTCGAACAGGCCGACCGGTGGCGCCAGCACCACATGGCGAAGGAAATCGAGCGGCTTCTGGATCGGCACCGGCGACCACAGCGTGATCAACCCGGCCGAGGTCAGGACCCAGCCGGTGCCAGCCAGGGCCAGCAACAGGCCAAAGCGCATGAGCCGGCCATCGCCCGAGCGCCAGAGCGCCAGTACCTCGCGCAGGCCGACGCAGCGCCCGCTTTCGCACCCCCGGCTCACCGCATAGAGGCCAGTGGCCAGAATGGGCGCAACGATCAGGAAGCCGGAAAAGGCACCTGCCAAGAGCCAGAAGCGGTCACGCGCGGCCCAGAGCAGCAGAGCGCCAAAGGCCGCAATCAGCAGCCCATGGACCAAACCCGGCACGGGGTTGCGCCGCAGGTCAGCCCAGCCCAGGGCGAGCCAGCGCCAGGGCGAATGCAGGGTCACGGCCACGGGGGCACGGGCGGAGGAAGGCATGACGGGCGTTATACCCTGGCCGTGCCGGCATCCGCCTGATGCAGATCAAGCCGCAGCCTGCACCAGCATGCGGGTGTACGGGTGCTGCGGCGAAGCCAGCAGGTCCTGCGCATCGCCGCTCTCGACCAATGCGCCGTCCTTCATCACCACCACCTGATGGGCCATGGCGCGGATCACATCGACGTCGTGGGTGATCAGCAGGTAGCTCAGGCCGCGTTCGCGTTGCAGCCGCTGCAGCAGCGCCAGCACCTGTTTCTGCACCGTCACGTCCAGGGCGCTGGTGGGCTCGTCGAGCACCAGCAACTGGGGCTCGACGATGAGTGCCCTGGCAATGGCCAGGCGCTGGCGCTGTCCGCCAGAGAACTCGTGCGGGTAGCGCTGCAGCCAGCCAAAGCCACTGGCTGGATCGCTCACCAGGCCGACCTCCGCGAGCAACGTGACCACGCGCTCGCGCCGTTGGGCGGCATCGAGCTGCGGCTGGTGCACGGTCAGTCCCTCGCCCACGATCTGCTCGATGGTCAGGCGCGGAGACAGGGAGGAGAACGGGTCCTGGAACACGACCTGAACCCGTTGGCGCAAGGCGCGCGTGGCGCCACCACGGCGCGCCTGCGCCCAGTCGGAGCCGGCCACGCTGAGGTGGCCCTGGTAAGGCAGCAGGCCCAGCACCGCCAACGCCAATGTGGACTTGCCCGAACCCGACTCGCCGATCACGCCCAGGGTTTGCCCAGGCAACAGGCTCAGGTCAGCGCCCTGTACCGCCACGAATTCGCCCGAGCGAAACCAACCGCGCAGGCCGGGCAGGCGCACGGGATACCCGACGCGCAGCTTCTGCGCCCGCAAGACAGGCTCGGCCGCTTCGCCCCGCTTGGCCTCGACCACGTCGCGTTCGGGCCTGCTGGCCAGGAGCTTGCGCGTATAGGCGTGCCGGGGTGAAGAGAACACATCGTGCACCGCGCCCTGCTCCACCAGGTGCCCGCGCTCCATCACCGCCACACGGTCGGCAAAGCGCCGCACCAGGTTCAGGTCGTGCGTGATCAGCAGCACCGCCATGCCATGCTGGCGCTGGAGGTCGGACAGCAGTTCGAGAATCTGCCCGCGCAGGCTCACGTCCAGCGCGGTGGTGGGCTCGTCGGCCAGCAGCAGCCTCGGCGCGCTGGCCAGCGCCATGGCGATCATGGCGCGCTGGCGCTGGCCGCCGCTGAGCTGGTGCGGAAAAGCGCCGGCACGGCGGGCAGGCTCGGGAATACCGGTGGAAGCCAGCAGTTCGATGGCCGAGGCCCGCGCCTGGCGCAACGTGAGTCCCTTCTTGAGCTGCAGCACTTCGCCGATCTGGTCGCCCACGGTGTAGAGCGGGTTGAGCGCACTCATGGGCTCCTGGAACACGATGGCGACCTCGTCGCCGCGCACCCCACGCAACTCGCGTTCGCCCATGGCCAGCAGGTCACGCCCCTGCAGCAGAGCCGAACCGCCGACCTCGGCGTTCTGCACCAACCGCAGCAGCGAAAGCGCCGACACCGTCTTGCCAGAGCCGGATTCACCGACCAGAGCGAGCTTTTCTCCGGCACGCAGCGTGAAGTCGATGCCGTGCACCACCTCATGACCACCGAAGGCCACGCGAAGGCCACGCACATCCAGCAGCATCGGCGCCTCGCTCATCGATCGGCCTTTCGCGGATCCAGGGCATCGCGCAGGGCGTCGCCCATGAAGGTAAGCAGCAGCAGCGTGAGCACCAGCACGCCAAAGGTGGACAGCGAAATCCACCAGGCGTCGATGCTGTTCTTGCCCTGGCTGAGCAATTCGCCGAGCGACGGAGTCCCGGGCGGCACGCCCAGGCCGAGAAAGTCCAGCGAGGTCAGCGCCAGGATGGCCGCGCTCATGCGAAAAGGCAGGAAGGTCACCACCGGCGTGAGGCTGTTGGGCAGCACGTGGCGCCAGATGATCTGGGCGTTTGACAGTCCCATCGCGCGTGCCGCGCGCACATAGTCCAACTGGCGGTTGCGCAGGAACTCCGCGCGCACGTAGTCGGACAAGCCCATCCAGCCGAACAGGCTGAGCAGCACCAGCAGCAGGCCGACGCTGGGCGCGAACACGGCCGAAAAAATGATCAACAGGTAGAGCTCGGGCATGGAGCCCCAGATTTCGATGAAGCGTTGGAAGGCCAGGTCCGTCTTGCCGCCGAAGAAGCCCTGGATGGCGCCGGTGATCACACCCAGCACCACGCCCATGGCCGTCAGCGCCAGCGCGAACAGCACGCTGACACGAAACCCATAGATCAACTGGGCCAGCAGATCGCGGCCACGGTCGTCGGTGCCCAGCCAGTTGGCCCGCGTCGGCGCGGAGGGATTGGGGTTTTCTGCAAAGTAGTTGATGGTCTGCGCGCCATAGGGGTTGGGCGCGTACACCGCCCAGTTGCCACCGCGGGTGATCTGCTCGCGGATGAACGGATCGAGGTAATCGGTCGGGGTTTCGAAGTCGCCGCCGAACATCGTCTCCGGGTAGTCCCGGACGATGGGGAAATACGTATGCCCCTCGTACCGGACCAGCAGCGGCCGGTCGTTGGACAGCACCTCGGCGAACAGGCTCGCCACCACCAGCACGCTGAAGACGACCAGGCTCCAATAACCCAGGCGATTGCGCTTGAAGCGCTGCCAGGCACGCCGGCCCGGACTGAGCGAGACCTGTGGCGCTCCCATCAGTCGAACCTTACGCGCGGATCCACCCACACGTAGCAAAGATCGGAGATCAACTTGGTCACCAGGCCGATCAGGGTGAACAGGAACAGCGTCCCCATGACCACGGGGTAGTCGCGGCGGATCACGCTTTCATAGCTGAGCAAGCCCAGTCCATCCAGCGAGAACAGGGTTTCGATCAACAGGGCGCCGGTGAAGAACGCCCCGATGAACGCCGCCGGGAAGCCGGTGACGATAGGAATGAGCGCGTTGCGAAACACGTGCTTCCACAGCACCTGCCGCTCCTGCAGGCCCTTGGCCCGCGCGGTCATGACGTACTGCTTGCGGATCTCTTCCAGGAAAGCGTTCTTGGTCAGCATGGCCGTGACGGCGAAGCTGCCCAGTACCATGGCGGTGACCGGCAGGGTGATGTGCCAGAGGTAGTCGACAATCCGCGCGCCCCAGCTGAGTTCGTCCCAGTTGGACGAGGTCAGGCCGCGCAACGGGAACCACTGCAGTTGACCACCGAAGACCACCAGCAGCGCCACGCCGAGCACGAAACCAGGGATGGCGTAGCCGATGAGCACCAGCAAGGTGGTGATGAGGTCGAACTTCGAGCCTGCGCGCACCGCCTTGGCTACGCCCAGCGGCACCGCCACGCCATAGCTGATGAAGAATGTCCAGAGGCCGAGGGTGATGGACACCGGTAGCTTTTCCATGATGAGCTGGCTCACCGGCTTGTTCTGGAAGAAACTGTTGCCCAGGTCGAAGCGCGCGAAGCGGCCCAGCATCTCCACGAAGCGCACGTGCGCGGGCTTGTCGAAGCCATACAGGGCCTTGATCTGCTCCAACCGCTGCGCATCGACGCCCTGCGCACCGCGGTAGGTCATGCCACTGCCTTCGGTACCGCCCGGCCCCGCCCCCGCACGCGCGTCGGACAGGTACTGCTCCACCGGACCTCCGGGCACGAACTGGATCACCACGAAGGTGAGCAGCAGAACGCCCAACAGCGTGGGCAACATGAGCAAGAGGCGCTTGAGGATGTAGACCCACATGTTCGTCACCTCCTCGCCCACCAGGTGCTGATGGCCCAGGTTTCGGCCTGTGTGTAGGGCGGCATCTGCCGAGGCTTGTCCAGCCGTGCCGCGTTGTAGGCCATGCGGTGCTCGCTCACCGTCCACTGCGGAATCAGGTAATGGCTGTGCGCGATCACGCGTTCCAGTGCATGGCAGGCAGGCAGCAGCTCGGCCTTGCTGCGCGCGCTGGTCATGCGGCGCACCAGCGCATCGACCGCCGGGCTCCTGACGCCCGCGAAGTTGCCGGAGCCCTCCACGTCGGCCGCCTTGCTGCCAAACATGTCAAGGTACTCCTGCCCCGGGTTGTTGGTGCCGGGGAAGGCGATGGAGATGATCTCGTAGTCAAAGCGGTCCAGGCGCTGTTGGTAGAGCGCGAAATCCACCGAACGGAAGTTCAGGCGGATGCCCAGCTTCTGCAGGTTGCGGATCCAGGGGGCGACCGTGCGCACGCCGCCCTCGCGGCTGTCCAGGTACTCCAGCTCCATGGCCTGGCCCTGGGCATTGCGCAGCGCGCCGTCGCGCACGCGCCACCCGGCCTCCTCCAGCAAGGTGCGGGCCCGCCGCAGGTTCGCGCGCAATGACGAGTCGCCATCGGTGCGTGGCGGCACCGCCATGGGGCCGAACACCGCATCGGGCACCTTGCCGCGCCAAGGATCGAGCAGCGCCAGCTCTTCGGCCGAGGGCGTGCCCCGGGTTTCACAGTCGGTATTGCCGAACAGGCCGCTCACGCGTTGGTAGGAGTTGTAGAACATCTGCCGGTTCATCCACTCGTAGTCCAGCGCCAGCCCCAGGGCCTCGCGCACGCGCGCGTCGGCCAGCTTGGGGTTGCGCGTGTTGAGCACATAGCTCTGGAATCCCGACGGCAGCCGGTGCGGGAACACACCCTTGACCAGCTCACCGCTGTCAAAGCGCTTGCCGTTCACCCGACGCGCCCAGTCTCCGGCGGAAAACACCTGCATCAGGTCGTATTCACCGGCCTTGAAGCCTTCCAGGCGGGCCGTGTTGTCCTTGTAGATCTTGACCGTGATGCGGTCGAAGTTGTCGGTGCCCCGCTTGACGTTGAGATCACGCCCCCAGTAGTTGGGATCTCGCAGGTAAGTGATGTCGCGGCCAAAGGACACCGGCCCGATCCTGTACCGCCCGCTGCCAATGGGAATGTCCATCACCACCTGGTCGAACGGCTTGGGCTTGCCATTCTCCATGCCCCATTGGCGGCTGAAGATGGGGATCGCACCCACCGTGAGAGGCAGCTCGCGATTGGGCCGCTTGAAGCGAAAGCGCACGGTCCGCTCGTCGATCACGTCCAGCCCGGCGACATCCTCCAGCAGCGTTTTGTAGGCCGGCATGGTGTGCGGCCCGATCAGGGTTTCGTAGCTGTGGCGCACGTCGGCCGCCAGCACCGGATCCCCATTGTGAAAGCGTGCCTCCGGGCGAAGCTTGAAGGTCACGGACAAACCGTCGGGCGCCACGGCGACGTCACCGGCCAGCAGCCCGTAGGCCGAGGCAGTCTCGTCCAGCGACGACGTCAACAGGGTGTCGAACATCAGGCCGGCCAGATAGGCCGGCGCCGAACCGCGGATGGTGAACGGGTTGTACTTGTCGAACGTAGAGACACGCTGGTTGCTCACCAGCCTCAGCTCGCCTCCCTGGGGAGCCTGAGGGTTCACGTAGTCGAAATGCGCGAAGCCCTGCGGGTACTTGAGGTCACCCCAGAGGGCGTAGCCATGGGCCGCCCAAAGCGGCTGGCTGCCCACCGCCAGCAGAGCGGCCACGCAGAACGCGGCAAGACGACTGCGTGAACGAGGGGCGGTGACATGCATGCGACAATTCTGGCGGATTTTTCACCGGAGACTTCAAAAATGGGTTTTCTCGCTGGCAAGAAACTGCTGATCACGGGCGTGCTGTCCAACCGCTCCATCGCCTACGGCATTGCCAAAGCCTGCCATGAACAAGGTGCCGAACTCGCCTTCAGCTACGTGGGCGAACGCTTCAAGGACCGCATCACCGAGTTCGCGGCCGATTTCAACTCCAGCCTGATCTTTGATTGCGACGTCGCCGATGATGCGCAGATCGAAAAGCTGTTCAGTGACCTCTCGCAGACCTGGCCCAAGTTCGACGGCTTCGTGCACAGCATCGGCTTCGCCCCGCGCGAGGCCATCACAGGCGACTTCCTCGAAGGCCTCTCGCGCGAGGCGTTCCGCATCGCGCACGACATCAGCGCCTACAGCTTCCCGGGCATGGCGAAGGCGGCGCTGCCCTACCTCAATGACAAGGCCTCCCTGCTCACCTTGAGCTACATGGGTGCGATCCGCGTGGTGCCCAACTACAACACCATGGGCCTGGCCAAGGCGAGCCTGGAGGCTTCGGTGCGCTACCTGGCCGAATCGCTCGGCCCCAAGGGCATCCGCGCCAACGGCATCAGCGCCGGCCCGATCAAGACGCTGGCCGCCAGCGGCATCAAGGACTTAGGCAAGCTGCTCAATCTGGTGGCCAGCGCGGCACCGATCCGCCGCAACGTCACCATCGAGGAAGTGGGCAACGTGGCCGCCTTCCTGCTGTCCGACCTGGCCTCTGGCGTGACCGCGGAAATCACCTATGTGGACGGCGGCTATGCCCAGACCACGGGCGTGAGCCGCGACAGCCAGCCCATGCTCTGAGTCCGGCCCACCCTTGAAGCCGACGCGCCTTCCGCGCCGTGCATTCCTGGGCGGCCTGCTGGCCCTGGCCTGCGCCGCCGCCCTGCCCCGGGCCGCGCGCGCGGCGAGCGCGCCAGCCCTCATGCTGGCCGAGGTCTACCGTCCTGGCGTTCCGCTGGACGCCTACTGGGTGAGCGAGAAGTACGACGGTGTGCGCGCCTACTGGAATGGGCGGCAACTGATCACCCGCGGCGGCGAGGTCGTCGCCGCGCCGGCCTGGTTTACCGCCCGCTGGCCGGCCACGCCCATGGATGGAGAGTTGTGGGCGGGACGGGGCCGCTTCGAGATGGCCCTGTCCACCGTACGCCGGCAGGCGCCGGATGAAGAGGCCTGGCGCCGCGTCCGCTACATGGTGTTCGACCTGCCGTCGCACGCCGGACCGTTCACCGAGCGCATCGCTGCTTACCACGGCCTGGTCCAGCAGATCGACGAGCCCTGGGTGCAGGCCGTGCCCCAGGAACGGGTGATCAGCCATGCCGCGCTGATGGCGCGCCTGGATCGCGTGGTGCGGGATGGTGGCGAAGGTCTGATGCTGCACCGGGCCGACGCGCCCTACCGGGCCTTGCGCAGCGACGATCTGCTGAAGGTGAAAACCCACGACGACGCCGAGGCCCGCGTGATCGCCCACCTGCCCGGCAAGGGGCGTCATGAGGGCCGACTGGGCGCCCTGCTGGTGGAAACCCCGCAGGGCGTGCGTTTTCGGCTCGGCACCGGCCTGAGCGATGCGCAGCGCGACAACCCACCCCCCATCGGCACCTGGGTGACCTACCGCTACCGCGGCGTCAATGCCAGCGGCGTGCCACGCTTCGCCAGCTTCCTGCGCCAGCAGCCAGACGGCCCGGCGCGCTGAAAGCGACCGGCAGCCGGCCTGCCCGCCATCAGGCTTTCACGCAGTCGGCGAAATAGCTCTTGCGGCCGTCGATGTCCACCACCTCGACCAGGCCGTGGATGTCGGTCTCGAAGCCCGGGCATTGCACATTGAACTCGCGCGCGAACTTGAGGTAGTCCACGATTTTCCGGTTGAACACCTCGCCGGGGATGAGCAGCGGAATACCCGGCGGGTAGGGTGTGACCAGGCTGGTCGTGATGCGACCCTCCAACGCGTCGATCGGCACGCGCTCGGTGGTGCGCTGCGCGATGTGCGCGAACGCATCGCTGGGCTTCATGGCCGGCGTGAGGTCGCTCAGGTACATCTCGGTGGTCAGGCGGGCGATGTCGTAGCGCGCGTACATCTCGTGCACATGCTGGCACAGGTCGCGCAGGCCCATCTGCTCGTAGCGCGGGTGCTTCTGGCAGAACTCGGGCAGGATGCGCCACATGGGCTGGTTCTTGGCGTAGTCGTCCTTGAACTGCTGCAGCGCGGTGAGCAGGGTGTTCCAGCGGCCCTTGGTGATGCCGATGGTGAACATGATGAAGAAGCTGTAGAGGCCGGTCTTCTCCACCACCACCCCATGCTCGGCAAGGAACTTGGTGACGATGGACGCGGGGATGCCCTCGGGCTCGAAACGGCCATCCAGGTTCAGACCCGGGGTGACGATGGTGGCCTTGATCGGATCGAGCATGTTGAAGCCAGGTGCCATGTCGCCAAAGCCATGCCAGTCCTTGCCGCCCGGGCCATCGGGCGGGTTGAGCATCCAGTCCCGGGTGGCGCCCATCCCCTCCTCGGCCAGGTCATCCGGACCCCAGACCTTGAACCACCAGTCGTTGTCGCCAAACTCGCCTTCGATCTTGCGCATGGCACGGCGGAAGTCCAGCGCTTCGAAGATGCTCTCTTCCACCAGCGCGCGGCCGCCAGGCGGCTCCATCATCGCGGCGGCCACGTCGCAACTGGCGATGATCGCGTACTGCGGGCTGGTGCTGGTGTGCATCAGATAGGCCTCGTTGAAGAGGTGGCGGTCAAGCTTGACGTTCTGCGAGTCCTGTACCAGCACATGGCTGGCCTGGCTGATACCCGCGAGCAGCTTGTGGATGGATTGGGTGGAGTACACCACCGACTCCTTGGGCCGTGCGCGCTTCTTGCCCATGGCGTGGAAGTTGCCATAGAACGGATGGAACGCCGCGTGCGGCAGCCAGGCTTCATCAAAGTGCAGATTGGCCACGTAGCCATCCAGCATCTGCTTGATGGCCTCCGTGTTGTAGAGCACGCCGTCGTAGGTGGACTGCGTGAGCGTGAGCACGCGCGGCTTGACCGTGTCGGCATCCACCCCTGACAGCAGTGGGTTGGCGCGGATCTTGGCCTGGATGGCCTCGATGCCGAACTCGCTTTGCGGGATCGGACCGATGATGCCGTAGTGGTTGCGCGTGGGCTTGAGGAAGACAGGGATCGCGCCCGTCATGATGATGCTGTGCAGCACCGACTTGTGGCAGTTTCGGTCCACCACCACCACGTCGCCCGGCGCCACCGTGTGGTGCCACACCATCTTGTTGCTGGTGCTGGTGCCGTTGGTCACGAAGAAACAGTGGTCGGCATTGAAGATGCGCGCGGCGTTGCGCTCGCTCGCACCGATGGCACCGTTGTGGTCCAGCAATTGGCCCAGTTCCTCGACCGCGTTGCACACGTCGGCGCGCAGCATGTTTTCACCGAAGAACTGGTGGAACATCTGGCCCACGGGGCTCTTGAGGAACGCCACGCCACCCGAATGCCCGGGGCAGTGCCAGGAATAGGAACCGTCCTCCGCGTAGTCCAGCAGCGCCTTGAAGAACGGCGGCTGGATGCCCTCGAGGTAGCTCTTGGCCTCGCGGATGATGTGGCGCGCCACGAACTCCGGCGTGTCCTCGAACATGTGGATGAAGCCGTGCAACTCGCGCAGGATGTCGTTGGGCAGGTGGCGGCTGGTCTTGGTTTCGCCGTAGATGTAGATCGGCACATCGGCGTTCTTGCGGCGGACCTCGTCGATGAAGTTGCGCAGATTGAGCACCACGGGATCCGTGTCCTCGCTCAGGCCGAACTCCTCGTCGTCGATGGACAGGATGAACGCGCTGGCGCGGCTCTGCTGTTGCGCGAACTGGCTCATGTCGCCGTAGCTGGTGACACCCACCACCTCGAAGCCTTCGGTCTCGATGGCCTGTGCCAGCGCACGGATGCCCAGCCCGGAGGTGTTCTCCGAACGGAAATCCTCATCGATGATCACAATGGGAAAGCGAAATTTCATCTGAATCTCCAGCCGCGTGATCGCGGGCACAGGAAAAGGGGCACAGGGAACCGGGCGCTCCACAGCGGCAAAACAGGCGCGAAGTGTACGGAAATCGCGTGGCACCCAGCGGAATGCGGCGCACTTTTGCCGCAGAATGTGGCGCCGGCCGCACACTGAAGCCTCCACACCCAGGAGCAGATTCGACCGGCCTTCGTTCGTTCAAACAGAGGAGCGCATATGTCCGATACAACCCTGTGGTGGCTGCTGGCCGGTTCCGCCGTCGCACTGGAGCTCTTCACAGGCACCTTCTACCTGCTCATGCTGGCCATTGGCCTGGTGGCGGGCGCGCTCGCGGCACACGCGGGCCTGGGGATGGTGGCCGAGATGGTGATTGCAGCCCTGGTTGGAGCCGCCGCGGTGGTCGGCTGCTATGTGGCCAAGAAGCGCCGCGCGGGCGACCCTTCCGTGCGGTCCCTGCGCAGCGTCAACCTCGACGTCGGCGAAATTCTTCACATCGAGGAATGGAACCCCGATGGCACCGCGAGCGTCAAGTACCGGGGAGCTCAGTGGACCGTGATCCAACGCCCGGGCAACGCCCCCACCCCGGGCAGCTACCGCGTCGCCGAACTGGTGGGCAACCGCCTGCTGGTGGACAAGGTCTGAACGCAACCCCCACGCACCTTCATTCAACAACCTTCCCAGGGAAACACCGACATGGAACTCGCTCTCGTCCTGCTCATCATCGCCGCCATCTTCGTCGTCCGCGCCGTCAAAGTGGTCCCACAGCAGAATGCCTGGGTGGTCGAGCGGCTGGGCAAGTACCACGCCTCCCTTGCACCCGGCCTGAACTTCCTCGTGCCTTTCATCGACAAGGTCGCCTACAAGCACAGCCTCAAGGAGATCCCGCTCGACGTGCCCAGCCAGGTCTGCATCACGCGCGACAACACCCAGCTCCAGGTCGACGGCATCCTGTACTTCCAGGTCACCGACCCCATGCGCGCCAGCTACGGCTCGTCCAACTACATCATCGCCGTCACACAACTCGCCCAGACCTCGCTGCGCTCCGTCATCGGCAAGCTGGAACTGGACAAGACCTTCGAGGAACGCGACATGATCAACGCGCAAGTGGTCTCCGCCATCGACGAAGCGGCGCTGAACTGGGGCGTGAAAGTGCTGCGCTACGAAATCAAGGACCTGACCCCACCGGCCGAGATCCTGCGAGCCATGCAAGCCCAGATCACGGCCGAGCGCGAGAAGCGCGCCCTCATTGCCGCCTCCGAAGGCCGCCGCCAGGAGCAGATCAACATCGCCACCGGCGAGCGCGAGGCCTTCATCGCGCGCTCAGAGGGCGAGAAGCAGGCCGAGATCAACAAGGCCCAAGGCGAAGCCGCCGCCATCCTCGCGGTCGCCGAAGCCACCGCGGGCGCCATCCGCCAGGTGGCCGAAGCGATCCGCCAGCCCGGCGGCCAGGACGCCGTGCAACTCAAGGTGGCCGAAAAAGCCGTGGACGCCTACGGCAAGGTCGCGGCCGACGCCACCACCACACTCATCGTGCCCAGCAACATGACCGAAGTCTCCTCCCTCATCGGCTCGGCCATGAAGATGATCGGCACCACCAAGACCCCAGGCTGACCCCCGCCACGGCCTGCTACAATCGCAGGCTTCGCGGAGAGGTGGATGAGCGGTTTAAGTCGCACGCCTGGAAAGCGTGTGTGGGCTAATCCCCACCGCGGGTTCGAATCCCGCCCTCTCCGCCAGATATGAGTCCCGGTAACTCCAAACCGGTCCAAAAAGCCCGCGCAAGCGGGCTTTTTCATTTGGGGGAATAGCCCTGTAGGGTCCAGAGTGGTCCTTTGACATCGAGTCATCAACGGGGGCAAGCTTGGGGGCACCGATGGAGAAATTCCCCCGTCGGCCAGGAGATTCCCCCACCATGGCCCTCACCGACACCACCTGCAAGAACGCGAAATGCCCCCCGGACAAGGTCCGCCTGCGCCTGGCCGACAGTGGGGGCCTCTATCTGGAGGTCGTGCCCACCGGTGGCAAGCTCTGGCGCTGGAAGTACCGCTACGGCGGCAAGGAGAAACGCCTGGCGCTGGGCAGCTATCCGGCTGTCTCGCTGGCCATGGCTCGCCGGGCTCGCGATACCGCACGCGACGAGTTGAAGACAGGCCTGGATCCGGTGGCCGCCAAGAAGATCGCCAAGGCCGCCCACGAGGCCGCGCTGGCCAACAACTTCGAGGTGGTGGCGCGCGCCTGGTTCACCCACTGGAAGGACACCAAGACCGCGCGGCATTCCGAGTACGTGATGCGCCGTCTCGAGGCCGATGTGTTCCCCACCCTGGGCCCGCGGCCCATCGCCGCGATCACGGCACCCGAGCTGCTGACCGTGGTGAAGAGGATCGAGGCGCGCGGCGCCGGCGACATCGCCAAGCGTGCCTGGCAGACCTGCGGCCAGATATTCCGGTACGCGATCGCCCATGGCCGTGCACAGCGCAACCCCGCCGCGGATGTGAGGCCTGCGGATGCTCTCAAGTCGCGGACGAAGACCCACTATGCCCGGGTGGAAGCCAAGGAGCTGCCCGAGCTGCTGCGCAAGATCGAAGGCTACCGCGGCACGCCGGCAACCCGCCTGGCCATGAAGCTGATGGCGTTCACGTTCGTGCGCACCGGTGAGCTGATCGAGGCGCGCTGGGAAGAGTTCGACCTGGAGGCCGCCGAGTGGCGCATCCCGGCCGAGCGCATGAAGATGCGCACCCCCCACATTGTTCCCC
>NZ_JAHCKL010000027.1 GCF_026125785.1 Hydrogenophaga sp. | reverse complement strand
CCCGAGCCTGTGCCTTCCTCGCACCGGCACACGCTGGCTCGCTCAATCGGCCCCATGGCCCACCCCACCGCATGACAGCGCGGGCAAGGACATCCATGAAACAACAACCAAGAATTGGCAACTGGATGGCGCGCAGATAACGCCTCCGTATTGAGGAAACACCGCAACATGAAAACCGAACTGGGATTACCAAAGTTTGTCACCCTTGCATGGGTTCTTTGGCCGGCCATTCTGACGTTGATTCTCCCGAATGCAACCAGAGAATTCTTTTGGCATGCCATAGATCAGTACATATATCGCCCGCCGTCAGTCAGAAACATAACCTCCTACTGGCTCAAAGACTCTTCCGCCTGGAGGCGAATCTACATTGAACTCTGGTTCTTAAACAGTATTTTCATTGCATTGATTTACATAAAATGGATGAAGAATAATGCAGATGATTTAAATAAAATCGACAATGGCATGACCTTTAAAAAACTCCTTCTTCTAGGCTTCACCGGCCTCGTAATAAGCCTAACCTTTTACTCTCCAATAACATTCGACCCACGCCGTGAGTTGACCGAGAAGCTGAGGTTTTTGATATTCAATGATTTGGGATTAACCATACTCACTCCATCACTATTTATTGGCGCATCCTGCTCTTCCATCATAGCCTTCAGTTACCTCTTAGCCGCAGGACAGCGAATCATCAAACCCACAAAAATAACTTGAGATGGATCGCAATACAGAGATTGAAACTACAAAAATAATGGACACCCTATTTACGGCCTCTGAAAACACATATAGATCAGCAATTAAAAGCGCGAATGTCATCAAAAAAAGTGATAAATCCTCAACTTAAAGGAATCATCTTGGACTACACAAAAATTCAATGGTGGGATCGCAACTCGTTTTTCCGCAGCATTGCCACATTTGTTGTCGTGCTAATTGGCTTACTGGGATGGGTTGAGCACATCAAGCCTCCCGAAGAAAAGCCATTTGAACGGCTTCCCATGATTTCCGGCATCTACAAATGCTGTGAAGCAGGTGGACGGTACAGTGCAAGTTGGGTAGGAAGTTCGCAAATCGTATGCGGCCCAACCAGCTACTGGGGAGTTATTGGAACACCCAGAAATGATTGCGGACTGAAGGCCGCCCTTGACGATGAAAGAGTAGAGGTTGAAAGAGTTTTTACCCCACTTGCTTTCGGACCCAATATTTTAGTCAAAAGGATCCGATCGAATTCCAATACATTCTACGAAATTAGCGATCACGAATTACATAGGCGATGGATAAATGAATCACGCAGAGAAGCTTTTAGCATATCAACCATCATCTTTATAGCCATCTATTTTTTCAACCGAATCATCTCAAAAAATAAATAGAGCGAGCTCAAAAATCCACAAAAGACGCACGCCACAGCATAGCCACCCACACGAGTAGTTGAGCATCTGTACGAGTCAACTATCGGGCCTTTATCCCGATGCCGACAAGATATCTTTGCTCAAACCAAGTAATGCAACAACACTCTTCCGAAGCTCCCACGACCTGCATCTGGCGCCTCCTCAGGCTGTGCCTATTGACCTGCCTATTGGTACTACAGGCCTGCACAAACAATCCCCAACTGGTCTACCACAACTTCTCATTTGACGGTCGAAAAGATGGCTGGTACTCAGGACCGGACAGCAACGTGCAACTCCAAGAGTACAGCTATGGTGACCAATACCACATGGTCAGGGCCAAAGTAAAGGCGGATAAAGCCTTTCTTCCACCAGCCACCCACATTTCAGCACCAATGCCGGTGGGTGAATTTCTTTATGTTCGCTGGCGCCTAAAAGATACGGGAGAGATGATCGAGCATCGGGTCGATTTGCGGGGGCGCTTACCCAAGAACATGAGCCTGCAGACTTTGACTTTTGTTATTGAAGGAAAGAATTTGTATGTCTATCTCGTCACCGACAAACCCAAGAAATACTGGGGAGAGCCACCCATCTTAAAAACCTATCGCTCAGAGCCAAATATCACCTACGAAATCTATCCAAAACCTCACCCATTTGACTAAATAAGGCTAAATCACGGGAGCAAGCAATGGCACGGCAGCTATCGGTTAATTTAGGAACATCTACACAACATCCGATGCTGCGGGTGTTGTGCAAACGCTCCCTAGCGCCGATTCTCCTGACGCACTGATGAAAATATCTGAAGATTGGCAGCATGAACATTAAGCTCAATGCAAAAGGAATTTCCGTCATCACACTGGCCATTTGGCCGGCAATCTTTACCTTTTTGCTCCCTCAAAAAATAGGCGAATTAATTTGGCACGCCGCAAATCAATACATACACAACCCTCCATCCATCTGAAACATAATCTTTTTTTGGCTAGCAGAGGAGCCCATCTCAAAGCGAATCTGCATCGAACTATGGTTCCTGAACAGCATATTCATTGCCCTAATATATGCCAGATGGTTGATAAACCATCCAGAGTATCTTATAGAGATGGATGAAAATTCATCTCTATTGAAATCCCTATCCTTAAGCATTGCAGCACTTATATTTTCAATATCCTTGTACTCAGAAATAAGCTTCAGCCCCACGCGGCAACTCTCAGAAAAGGTCGAACTCCTAATAGTAACTAACGCTGGATTATTCGGATTTTTGCCAGCCATATTGATTGGTGCCGCATGCGCACCAGTTGGCGCAATTTGCAGCCTAATAGTTGCGAATAGAAAGGTCAACAGATTATTTAATAAGCATCAAAAATAGGCAACATAAACGCCATCTACAACACAAAATAATGGATATCACATTCACCGTTCCAGGTGGTGTGCATGGCTTCGTCAAAGACAAAGTAAGCAATCTTTACACCATAGGTATCCTACAAGGCGGGCCTCCGAAAGAAGCACTCCTCGCAGGCATCGCATTTGAAACAGCGCTTGGCGCGACATCCACAGATTGGAGAGCGCGAACAGCATGTGCAACTGCAATGAGTTTTTGTTCTGATGCATCCAGGGGTCCCATTGCACGTCCTGCTTCCTGAGCGAGCTGGGTACAGCTATCAAGGCGGTATCCACCACCGTGCCCTGCTTGAACATCAGGCTCTTGGCCGCTAAGCGTGCTGTTGAGCGCCGCGAGGATGCGAATACTCAACCCGTCGACTTCGAGCAAGTGACGAAAGCGCGGGATGGCGCTCTCGCCAGGCAGTCAGTTCGTGCCTACGTCCAGCCCCACGAACTGCTGGAGCAGCGGCATGTCGCACAGCGCCCCTCCAAAACGCAGACGCCCCACACAAGGCAAGCCCAAAACCACAGCCTCGGCGCCCCTGGAACAGAAGGAGCGCCCTGAACGGCGACAGGACTCAGGCGTCTACCGCAGCCTTGAGCAGCATAAAAGTAACTTCAAGAGGCCATTTTTGTCTTATACAAGACAGATATTAGTACTTTGGATTTATAAACACACCACGACAAACATGCGGCATGTGTACCGCACACAGGGGGCAAAACATGGGCATCCACCCACCATCTTCGCGGCAAAGGCCATCAAAACCGCTGGCCTCTCGGGTTTCCAGACGGACGAACGGGCCATCCGGAGAAGCAGTCGACGGCAAAAACAACCGCACCGGCAAGCAGGCTGGGTCCGAGCCTGTGCCTTCCTCGCACCGGCACACGCTGGCTCGCTCAATCGGCCCCATGACCCACCCCACCGCATGACAGCGCGGGCAAGGGCATCCATGAATTCCGGAGCTCTCATGACCTGCATTTGGCGCCTCCTCAGACTGAGCCTATTGACTTTCTTATTGGCGCTGCAGGCGTGTGCCAGCAACCCTCAACTGGTCTATCACCGATTTGCATTCGATGGTTACAACGACCGCTGGTTTTCCGGCCCTAACAGCAACATTGAGCTGCAGGAATACGACTATGGCGGTCAATTCAGCATGGTTCATAGAAAGGCAATGCCTGGTGCCCTCAGACTACCCTCAAACACCAGCATCAATGCGTCCATGCCAGTTGGCGAATTTCTTTATGTGCGTTGGCTATTGAAAGATACGGGAGAAATGGTCGAGCATCGGGTCGATTTGCGTGGGCGCTTACCCAAGAACATGAGCCTGCAGACCTTGACTTTTGTTATTGAAGGAAAGAATTTGTATGTCTATCTGGTTACCGACAAACCCAAGAAATACTGGGGAGAACCACCCATCTTAAGAACCTATCGCTCAGAGCTCTATGTCACCTACGAAATCTACCCAACACCTCACCCATTTGACTAAAGGAAGCATAAATCATGGGAGCAAGCAATGGTACGGCAGTTATCGGTTCATTAACAATCCAACAGCTGCAAGCCGAAGCAGCAAAACAGCAACAAATGGCAGATGCCGGCAGCAAGGTACCTATTGCAGAACGAGGATTTCAGTACTTTGTGGCCTTCGATGGCACAAACAACGATAAGGACAATCTACCTAAAAGCTCCTTCCAAACCAATGTTGCCAATCTTTTTGATCAAGCAGAGGCAGCAAGTCATGCTAGCGCCGAGATACTAAAAGCCAAATATTATCAAGGTATTGGCACAGGCGAGAAGATGGGTTACTTGGTTGAAGCAGGGGTAGCACCCACAACGCCTGCAGAATTCGCCGCCAACTTGGCATACCAAGAATTCGCTTCAGAAGCAATACATTATTTGAAGAACCATCCTGACGCCACCGCAGCCGACATTGGCGTCGCGGCAGTGGGTTTCAGCCGAGGCTCTCCTACCGCTATTCGTTTCGCACAACTGTTGGACGAGCGTGGCATTCAGGACGATACGGGTAAGGTCTGGGCACCTCCCGGAAGCGTTGCAGTGGATGCACTTGCCATCATCGATCCCGTCAACCGTTTCATGACGCAAAACTCGGGTATTCCAGGAAACGTCCGGAACGTTCTGCAGCTCAGCGCACTGGATGAAAACCGCTCCGATTTCCGGGTATTGGACTACGACGCCGACAGCCGGGTAACCGAGGTTTGGCTGCGGGGCAACCATTGCGGCATTGGAGGTGGCTACGATGAGCATGGTACCGCGGCCAATGCATTGGAGGGACTTACCGCCTATTTTCAGAAAAGCGGCTTCGCCATTGAGGATGTCCCCGCAAACAAGCGCTTTGACACCAGTCAACCCGCACTCCTTTACACTGAAATTTACCGGCTTGCCGCCAACGGTGACATATTGGAAGATGAAAATGGTCGGCCGCTCACCCGTTGGATGGTCGACACAGGTCCGAGGCAGACCAAAGTGGCAGACCAGTGGAAAGACCTCGCTAGCGGCGTACAGGAACTGCGCAGCGACACGAACGGCGACAACGTCCTGGACCGCACCACCCTGAACATTGGCAGCGTGAGCTACGACCTGGCCAGCCAGTGGCAGCGGCTGGAGGCCGAGCGGCAGTTGAGGGACATGTACGCCCAAGGCACGCTGGGCAGTGCGCAGTGGCAGGCGTTCACGGCGGAGACGACCCGCGAGCTCATGAACGGCGGTTCGGGCCTGTTGCCGGGTGGCGGGTATGGCTTGCAGGCACCCGCTGGTGGCGCGGGCTGGAGCAACCCGATCGGGGCCTTCTACGAGAGCAGGAACAACAGCCTGGACACTGCGGCGTCGATCGCGGGCAAGACCTTTCGCGTGGTCAACAGCGCGGGCGTGGGCCTGACGGCCGCGCAATTGGCGGCGCTGGACGCCAACAACGATGGGCGGCTCAGCGGCAACGAGTTGAATGGGCTCAACGCCTGGGGCGACCTGAACGAAGACGGTGTGCTCAACCAGGGCGGCACGCCCGCCACCAATGAGCTGACCACGCTGAGCGCGGCGCTGGCGGCGGCCGGCCTCGTGCAACTGCGCGCCGGCGACTACGCCACCTACACCGCAGGCAACGCCGTTTCCCGAACCACGGCACAGAACAACCTGCTGGCGCCTGTGGCGAACCGGGTGGCACCTGCCTCCCCCGCCGCCCTGGCCAGCAACTACGCCGTGCTTCGCGCCACGGACAACCGCTTCACCGTGGCCCCGGGGCTCTGGATCGACTGGAGCGCCTCGCAGATCAAGATTTCGAGCAATACCCTGAACATGGTGGGTACCGAGGGCAACGACAACTTCGACATCAACTACTACCAAGCCTACAACGGCAAGTACTTCAACCTGGCGCTGGTGCAAAACTTCTATGCCGGCGGGGGCAACGATGTCATGGGCGGCAGCACCCGCAACGACAACCTGTGGGGCGGCACGGGCAACGACACGCTGTACGGGTACGCCGGCGCGGACAAGCTCTTTGGCGAAGAAGGCAATGACGTGCTGTCGGGCGATGCCGGCGCGGACACGCTGGACGGAGGTGCGGGTGACGACCTGCTGTTCGGCATGGACGACAACGACATCCTGGTCGGAGGCCTGGGCAACGACGAGCTGCAGGGCGGCGCGGGCAGCGACCAGCTCGATGGCGGAGCAGGCCAGGACAAGCTCTTCGGCCAGGTGGGCAACGACACGCTGGTGGGCGGCGATGGCAACGACATCCTGATGGGGTTCACCGCCAGCAACGACACCAAGCAGACGCTGCTGGCCGGGGAGACCGACAACGACGTCTTGCTGGGCGGGGCGGGGGCGGACCAGATGTACGGCGGCCTGGGCGACGACTACCTCGATGGAGGCGCCGACGACGACCTGCTCAGTGGGGGTGATGGCATGGACACGCTGTTGGGCGCGGCCGGCAACGATGAGGTCTCGGGTGGCGCCGGCAACGACGCTATCGATGGCGGGGCGGGGGCGGACAAGCTCTTTGGCCAGGTGGGCGATGACCAGATCTGGGGTGGGGACGGCGACGACATCCTGGTGGGCTTCACGGCAACCAACGAGGCCAAGCAGTCGCTCCTGGCGGGAGAGACGGACAACGACACGCTGTGGGGTGGCGCGGGCAACGACCTGATCGTCGGGGGCCTGGGCGACGACCAGGCGTGGGGGGGAACCGGCAACGACGAACTGCAAGGCGGTGCAGGCAATGACGCCCTGTACGGCGAGAGCGGCAACGACCGGCTCTTTGGCGGCGTGGGCAACGACCTCCTCTACGGTGGCGACGGAGACGACATCATCGTCGGGTTCACCGCGGCCAACGAGACCAAGCAAAGCCTGAGCGCGGGCGAAACCGACAACGACTTCCTCTACGGCGGGGCCGGACGGGACACCTTGCTCGGCGGGCTGGGCAACGACTACCTCGACGGCGGGGCCGGCGCCGACAGCATGGAAGGCGGCAAGGGCGACGACACCTACGTGGTCAACAGCGTCAACGACGTGATCCTCGAACAGCGCAATGAAGGTTACGACACCGTCATCAGCAGCGCCAACTACATCCTGAACGCCAACATCGAGGAACTCCGCCTGGTCGAAGGCTTCAACATCCACGGCACGGGCAACAGCCTGAACAACCGCATACTGGGCAACAGCCAGGACAACATCCTGGACGGCGTCACCGGCGCGGACACCATGCTGGGCGGCGCCGGCAACGACATCTACTACGTGGACAACGTGGCTGACCAGGTGGTGGAGCTGGCCTCGGAGGGCATCGACACGGTCAAGGCGAGCATCAGCTATGCCCTGGGTGCCCAGGTCGAGAACCTGACCTTGCTGGACTTTTCCAAGGCGGAGAAGGGCCTGGCGGATGGCGTGGACATTCTGGTGTACGGGTACCCCAAGGCGTTCGAACTCGACTACATGCAGGGCGATGCGGTGGCGGGCTACCAGGGCACCTGCGCCCTGACGGCGATTGCCAACCTCAGCACCCAGGCGAACCAGGCGGTGTCTGAAGCGCAGGTGGTGCAGAAGGCCATCGACAACCAGTGGTGCGTGACCGACCCCACGAAAACGGCGTACCAGCGCGGCGGCTCCAACTACATGGGGCAGCAGGCTCTGCTCAACAGCTACGGCATTCGCAACGATGTGCTTCTGGGCTACAACGAGCAAGCCATCGCCAACCTGATCAAGGGAGGCCGGGGCGTGATCATCGGCGTGAACGCCGGCAAGCTCTGGGGTGCCGGCCATCGCGGTGGGTCGCGATGGCGGTTTCTTTCTGCTCGGCAAGGTGGACGCGAGCGCACCCCAGTTGCGGGCGCTGGTGCAACTGCCAGGCCAGCCACCCGCCATCAAGGACCTGGCCAGCCTGCAGGTCCACTGGTCGGGCGAGCTGATCTACTTCACCAGCCAGGCGAGTTTCGCCGCTGAACTGACGAAGTTCGATTTCACCTGGTTCATTCCCGCCATCGTCAAGTACCGCAAGGCCCTTGGCGAGGTGCTTCTGATTTCCCTTGTCTTGCAAATACTGGGCCTCGTCACGCCGATGTTCTTCCAGGTCGTGATGGACAAGGTGCTGGTGAACCAGGCGATGACCACGCTGAATGTGGTCGCCATCGGTCTCGTCGCGGCGACCGTATTCGAAGCCTTGCTCTCAGGCATTCGCACCGCGGTGTTCGCCGGCACCAGCAGCAAGATCGACGTCGAGTTGGGCGCCCGCCTGTTCGGGCACCTGCTGAGCCTGCCCATCAGCTACTTTCAGGCAAGGCGGGCCGGTGATTCGGTGGCGCGCATCCGGGAGTTGGAGAACATCAGGAACTTTCTCACCAGCAACGCCATGACGCTGGTCCTGGACCTGGTGTTCTCCGGACTGTTTCTGGCCGTCATGTTCTGGTACAGCGTGACCTTGACGTGGATCGTGCTGGGTTCGATTCCGGTCTACCTGGTGCTGTCGCTGGTTTTCACCCCCATCCTGCGCAACAGGCTCAACGAGAAGTTCAACAAGGGCGCCGAGAACCAATCGTTCCTGGTGGAGAGTCTGGGCGGAATGGACACCATCAAGTCCATGGCCCTGGAACCCCGTTGGCAGCGCAAGTGGGACCAGCAACTCGCGGCCTATGTGGCCGCGAGCCTCTCAACCACCCATATTTCGCTGGTGGCCAGCGCAAGCGTGACGCTGGTGAGCAAGCTGGTCACGGTGTGCATCATGTGGCTCGGCGCGCTGCTGGTCATCGACAACCAGTTGACGGTGGGGGAACTGGTCGCCTTCAACATGCTGGCGGCGCAGGTCTCGTCCCCCATTCTTCGCATGGCCCAGTTGTGGAACGACTTCCAGCAAGTGGGCATCTCCATGAGCCGGCTGGGCGACATCCTGAATACGCACACGGAATCTGCGTCCAGCAGGAGCCGCATGCCGAGGGTGGCTGGAGCGATCGAGTTCGATCAGGTGTCGTTTCGCTACCAGCCCGATGCGCAAGATGTCATCCGATCGGTTTCCTTGAAGGTTCGTCCGGGCGAAGTCATTGGCATCGTGGGGCGCTCCGGCTCCGGCAAGAGCACGTTGACCAAGCTGGTTCAACGGTTGCACGTTCCCAGCCGTGGGCGGATCTGCATCGACGGACATGACATCGCGGTAACGGACACCGCTTCACTCAGGCAGCAGATCGGGGTGGTTCTCCAGGAAAGCACTCTGTTTTCCTGCTCGGTGCGAGACAACATTGCTTTGAGCGATCCGTCGCTGCCACTGGAATCGATCATGGCCGTGGCCCAACTGGCTGGTGCCCACGACTTCATCTGCGAACTGCCTCAGGGTTACGACACCTGGATAGGCGAAAACGGAACCGGCCTTTCTGGTGGACAGCGACAGCGCATCGCCATTGCACGCGCACTGGTGTCGAACCCGCGCATTCTGATTCTCGACGAGGCCACCAGCGCGCTGGACTACGAGTCCGAACGCATCATCCAGGACAACATGAGCCGCATCGCGGCAGGGCGCACCGTGCTGATCATCGCCCACCGCCTGAGCGCGGTGCGAGACGCCGACCGCATCGTCGTCATGGAAAAAGGGCAGATCGTGGAGGATGGCCACCATGCCGAACTGCTGAAGAACGCCCATGGCATCTACAGCCACCTGAATCGGCTCCAGAGCGGGGAAGGCAAGAACCACCGGTTGGCCGAGGGCATGGCGACATGAACCTGTTTCCACGCTTTCGTGCCTGGATGGAGCTGGTCATGAAGTACGTCGCCCGCTTCTCCTACTTCTGGGGGCAACGGCACACCCTGAAGACCGGGTTCTTCAACCAGGACGAGGCCGAGTTCCTGCCGGCCAGGCTCGCGCTGCAAGAGGCGCCTGCGTCGGCAGGTCTGCGTTGGTCCGGGCGCATCCTCATGGCCTTGGTGCTTGTCGCGCTGCTCTGGGCCATCCTTGGAAAGGTGGACATCATCGTGAGCGCCACTGGCCGGATCATTCCTTCGTCTCGAACCAAGACGATTGGCTCGGTGGACGTTGCCAGCGTGCGGGCGCTGCACGTGACGGAGGGGCAGCGTGTGAAGGCGGGCGACGTCCTGATCGAACTGGACTCCAGCGCCAGCGACGCCGAGAACGACAAGGCAGCGGAAGCCGTGACACAGGCCAGGCTGCAGGTGGCCCGCTCGCAAGCGATGGTGCACGCTGTCGAACAGATGCGCCCACCCACCCTGCCGCCGGTACCGGAGCTTTCCACCGAGGCCAGGCAAGCGGCCGCCTTGCAGTTGCGGGCCCACTTCGAGGATTTCAGGGCCAGGCTGGAACGGCTGGAGGGTGAGATCGCCCGGTACAGCGAGGCCATGCCACTGGCCACACGGCGGGCGGATGATCTGAAATCCCTGCTGGAAGGCAACACGGTGTCTCATCACGCCTGGCTGGAAGCCGAACAGAGTCGTCTCGACACCGCTGGCAGGCTCCTGGATGCCAGGAACCAGCGCGCCGCACTGATCGCCCAGACTCGCAAGGACGCCCTGGATGCGATGACGGAGGGCAATCACATCATTGCCGCTGCGCGACAGGACCAGCGGCGCGCCCAGGCACACAGCCGCCTTCTGAAGCTCACGGCCCCCGTGGACGGCACCGTGCAGCAGCTCACGGTGCACACCGTGGGAGGCGTGGTGCCAGCCGCGCAGCCGCTGATGCAGATCGTTCCACTGGACAACGCCGTGGAAGTCGAGGCACTTGTCGACAACAAAGACATCGGCTTCGTCAGCGAGGGACAAGCTGCCGCCGTCAAGGTCGAAGCCTTCGACTACACGAAGTACGGAACGATCGCTTCAACGGTCCGGCATGTCTCGCAAGATGCTGTACAGGACGAGACGCGGGGCCCCGTCTACACCGCCAGGGTCGTCCTGGATCAGAGCACGATCGCCATCGAGGGCAAGTCGATGCCCTTGTCTGCCGGACTGTCGGTGCAAGTGGACATCAAGACCGGCAAGCGCAGGGTGATCGAGTACGTTCTCTCTCCCGTGATGCGTCACACCAGGGAGGCCCTGCATGAGCGCTGAACACCTGGTCCGCGCGGTGCGATGGGGTTTCTTCGCAGCGGTTGGGCTGGCCTTGTTGGGCGCGGCGCAGGCACAGACCTGGACGGAACGGGTGATCACCCCCTTTCAGGACCCCTTGCTTGCCATGCCGCCACTGTTGAATGGCGCCCAGATGCTCCCGGGAGACGCGGCTCCCTATGAATGCACCGACCCGCCGCCCGTTGCCAAGCTGACACTGACCCAGGCGATTCAGCTGGCCTTGTGTCAGCAGCCACAGATCCGGATCGCTGCGGCGTCCATCACGCGGCAGGCGGCTCAACTCGGAGAAGCCCGCGCCGCCTACCTGCCCTCCCTGAACATCGGCGCCAGTTCCCAACGCCAGATCACACAGCAACCGGAGTCACAGTTCACCTTGCGATCAGACCGGAGAAACACATCACAGTTCGCCACACTCACCTGGCGCCTGCTGGATGGAGGTGGCCGCAACGCCAGCCAGAGCATGGCGCAATCGCTGCTGGGCGCAGCCATGGCCACGCACGATGCCGAACTGCAACGCATCTTCTCGGCGGTCACCGCCGCCTACTTCGAGGCACAGACCGCGGGCGCCAGTCATGCGTTCAGACGAACCAGCGAAGGGCTGGCCAGACAGACTCTGGATATATCGAAACGACTGGAATCCAAAGGCATCGGCTCACAGTCCCAGACACTTCAGGCCCGGGTCGCACTGGCCAAAGCAGAACTGGACAGGGTCGGTGCCGAAGGCCAACATGAGACTGCGATGCTTGCCCTGCAAGCGATCATCTCGCTACCTGCCTCCCAATGGTCAGCCCGGGGTTGGGAACTCGAAGATGAATCGGATGATTCAATTGCTTCAAACGCCGAGCTGCAACAGGGTCTGTCGGAATGGCTGTCCCTGGCGATGCAGCAGCATCCTTCTCTGCGAGCCGCCCGCCTGGAAGCGGAGGCCGCCAGAGACCGGCTTCGTGTCGTTCAGTCCGAAGGACTGCCTACCCTGGAGTTCACGCAGGGTCACTACATCAATGGACGCCCCAACCAGGGTTTGCCGAGTGCCCGCTCAAGAGAATCCGTGACCGGCATCACGTTGAACATCCCCTTGTTCGAAGGGTTTTCCCGAACGTACAAGATGCAGGCGGCACGCGCACAGGTCAGCATCCAAGAAGCCGAGGCCGCGCGGATGGAAGCGCAGGTGCTCAGTGAGATCGCCAAGGCGCATGTGCAAGCCGGTGTCGCCCTGAGAAAACTGGGGTACGCCAAGGCTCTGCTGGAGGCCGCTCAGGAAGCGCTTTCCAGCGTGAAGCGCAAGTTTGAAGCGGGCGTATCCGATGTCTCGGAGATGCTCCAGGCCCAGGCCTCCCTGGCAGACGCCCAGCAGGAATGGGTGCGCACCGCATCCGAGTGGAAGTCCGCACGGCTGCGTTTGCTGGCCCATGCGGGCGTGGCGGGTCTGAAGGACCGTTGACCGTGCGCTGGATCGCCCTGACGCGTGAACAAGACCAGGCCACGAAGCCCCCTCGGACCGCCATGGGGAACTCATGCGACAATACGGGCTGCCGGGCACTTCAGTTGGCTTGGCACCAGCGCTTCGCTGGGGTGCGCGCAACCGCTTGCAGGCACCACTTTCCTGAATCCTCATCGGCCCGTGACTGACCGGGCGTCGTTGCCGCAACCCTGGCAGCGCCTCCGAAGGACCGATGACCCCAGCGCCTCGGAAAGGCGCCTCTTCGCAACATGACCTTTGAAGAACTGAAACTGGCCCCGGCCATCGTGCAAGCCGTGCGCGAGCACGGCTATGAAACACCCACCCCCATCCAGGTCGAGGCCATCCCCGCCGTTCTGGCCGGGCGCGACCTGCTCGGCGGCGCCCAGACCGGTACCGGCAAGACCGCTGCCTTCACCCTACCCATGCTGGACCGCCTGGCCAGTGGCGAACGCGCCAGCAGCCGCTTTGGCGGCGTGGGTATCCGGGCCCTGGTGCTCACCCCCACACGCGAGCTCGCGGCCCAGGTGGAAGAGTCGGTGCGTGTCTATGGCAAGCACCTTTCGCTCACGTCCACCGTGGTGTTCGGCGGTGTCGGCATGAACCCCCAGATCAATGCCATGAAGCGCGGCGTGGACATCCTCGTGGCCACGCCCGGACGCCTGCTGGACCTGCAGCAGCAGGGTTTCCTGGACCTGTCCACCGTGCAGGTGCTGGTGCTCGACGAAGCCGACCGCATGCTGGACATGGGCTTCATCCACGACGTGAAGAAGGTGCTGGCGCTGCTGCCCCAGAACAAGCAGAGCCTGCTGTTCTCCGCCACTTTCAGCGACGAGATCCGCGACCTGGCCAGCAACCTGCTCAAGGACCCGCTGCACATCCAGGTGACGCCGCGCAACAGCACGGTGCAACGCATCACCCAGGTGATCCACCCGGTGGGCCGGGGCAAGAAGAAGGCGCTGCTGGTGCACATCATCAACCAGCACAACTGGAGCCAGGTGCTGGTGTTCACCCGGACCAAGTTCGGCGCCAACAACGTGGCCGAGTACCTCACCAAGAACGGCATCAGCGCGATGGCGCTGCACGGCAACAAGAGCCAGGGCGCGCGCACGCAGGCGCTGGCCGGCTTCAAGAGCGGCGAGATCCGCGCGCTGGTGGCCACCGACATCGCGGCGCGCGGCATCGACATCGACGAGCTGCCGCACGTGGTGAACTACGAGATTCCCAACGTCTGCGAAGACTATGTGCACCGCATCGGCCGCACCGGCCGCGCCGGCAACAGCGGCGAGGCGGTCAACCTCGTGAGCCTGGACGAAGAAGGTTTCATGATGGAGATCGAGCGCTTCACCAAGCAGCAGATCCCGGTGCAGATCTTCCCCGAGTTCATGCCCGAACCCGGCGAAAAGGCGGAGCCCATCGCCATGGGCCGTCAGACCATCTGGGGCGGTGCGGGCAAGCCTCCCAGCCGCGAGGTCATGGCCGCTGCGGCCAAGGCCGCCCGCCAGGAGATGATGCAGCGCATCCGCGAGAAAAAGACCACCGAGGGTCAGGGCCGCGGGCAAGGTGGCGGCCAGCCGCAGCGCCAGCAGCGCTCTGCCCACTCGGGTGACGGCGGCGGCCAGCACACCGAAGGCTCGCGGGGCGGTGAAGGCCGCCGTGGTGGCCAGCGTGGCAACCCCAATGGCCAGCAGCAGCGTCAGCGCAATGGCGGCCAGCAAGGTCAGCCGCGCCAGGAGCGCGGCCCGCGTGAAGACCGCGAGTTCGGTGCCGAGCGCCAGCCTGGCCCCAACGCCCACCTGGGCAGCCTGCGCATCCGCGAGCCGCGTCCGCGCACGGCCAACCCCGGTGGCCAGCCGGACCCGTTGCGCACCAGCATCGATGCCATGCGCACCGGCCGCCGAGGCGGCAAGGGCAAGCGTGGAGGTGGTGGCGGTGGTAGTGGTGGTGGTGGCGGCGGTCAGGCCGATCCGCTGCGCACCAGCTATGGCCGCATCGGCTGACCCCGTGCCGCGCTGACGCGGCGATACCCAATACAGTACGGTCATGACCGCTGACCGTACCGCCCCGAACGACGCCCCGTCCGCCCTGCCCGGCAACGGGGCGTTGCCACGTTATGCCACGCTGATGGTGGCGACCTGCAATGTGCTCAACCTGGCCCAAGCCGGTCGCCATTTCTATGAAGGACAGGCGCCCTACAGCCAGAGCGAGTTCGAGCGCAAGGTGGACTGGCTGGGCGAGCGCTTGCGCACGCTCAACGCCGATGTGGTCGCGGTGCAGGAGGTCTGGGACGAGCTGGCGCTGCGGGCGGCGGTCTCGCGCAGCGGTCTGCAGTACGGCACCGTCAGCGTACCGGGGGCGGAGAACGGCGCGGGCCAGCATGGCGCCCAGGGAACGCCGCGCGTGGGCATCGTCACGCGGCTCAAGGTGGAGTCGGTGCAGTCGCTGACGGATTTTCCGGCGGCGGCCGTGGTGCAGGTGCCTGGCCTGGGCGCGCACGCGAAATTCGAGCGCCCTCCGCTGCTGGCTACCCTGCGGCTGAAGCACGGTCAACCGGTGTGCGTGGTCACCGCGCACCTCAAGAGCAAGCGGCCCAAGTTCCTGGAGGACGCCAGCGGCGCCACCATCGAGGACACCGCCGACCCGGCGGTACAGGCCTTGGGCAGCCTGCGCTCGCTCATCATGCGTGCCAGCGAGGCGATGGCGCTGCGGCTAAAAGTGGTGGAACTGCTGCACCGCACGCGGCTGCCGCTGATCCTCATGGGCGATCTCAATGACGGCCCCCACAGCGTCACCACACAGCTCATTGCCGCGACCTCACAGACCGCGTACGACAAGGGTGCGCTCGATCATGCGCTGTTCAGTGCCTGGGACGTGCAAGGCGAGGCCGCGCTGCGGCGCGACGTGGCCTACTCCCACATCCACCAGGGCTACCCGGAGGTGCTGGACCAGGTATTGGTCAGCGAGGAGTTCGTGGCAACCAGCCGGCGCGCCATCGGTGACGTCCGGCGCGTGGAGGTGTTCAATGACCACCTGCACGAGGGCCGTGACCGCAGCCGCAGCGACCACGGCTTCGTGCGCGCGCTGCTGCGCCTGCGCCTGCCCGACTTACCGGCCTCAGGCCGCTGAAGCGGGAGGGGTGCCCTTGCCGTCCGCCTCGCGGATGCGCTGGGCCAGGTGTGCCAAAGCCTCTTCCACCTGATCGACCAGGATCAGGCAGAGGTCTCCAGGCTGCAGGCGCTGCAGCGCGGTGTCGATGGCGACGAACTCGCCACGGATCTCGGCCACCTCGCGCGTGCGGCTGGCCCCCTCCAGGCCTTGGCGCAGCAGCGCCAGCACCTCGCCGTCCTCGCGTCCGCGCTGGCAGGCATCCTGGAACAGCAGCACTTCGTCGAACGCAGCCCCCAGGATCGCCGTCTGCTCCCGGATGTCCTCGTCGCGGCGGTCGCCGGCCCCACTGATGACCACCATGCGTCGGCGCGCCGGCATGGCCGTGACCGCGTCCACCAGAGCGCGCATGGCATCGGGGTTGTGGCCGTAGTCGGCGATCACGGTGGCGCCCCGGTAGTCCATCACGTTGAAGCGGCCAGGGGCGTTGTCCGCATCGTTGGAGAACGTGGCCAGTCCACGCGCAATCGTGTCCCAGTCCAGACCCGCGCACCAGGCGGCGCCGATGGCGGCCATCACGTTGTCCTTCTGGAAGCCGATGGTGCCGCCGCGCGTGATGGGCACGCCTTGCAGCGGGATCTGTACACGCCAGCTGCCCTCGGTAACCAGGATGCGGTCGCCATCGATGCAGATGGTGCGCTTGCCTTGCACACGGTGTGCGGCCAGCACAGGATGGTCGTGGTCCTGTGCGAAGAACACCACGCCACCAGGGCATTTGGGTGCCATCGCCGCGACGATGGGGTCGGCCGCATTGAGCACCGCATGGCCGGTGGGGGCCACGTTCATCACGATCACGCGTTTGAGGACCGCCAGGTCTTCCACCGTGGTGATGTAGTTCAGCCCCAGGTGGTCGCCCGCGCCGACGTTGGTGACCACAGCCACCTGGCATTGGTCGAAGCCCAGGCCTTCACGCAGCATGCCGCCGCGCGCGGTCTCCAGCACGGCGGCCTCCACGTCCGGGTGCATGAGCACATTGCGCGCGCTGCGCGGACCGGAACAATCCCCACTGTCGATCTGCCGACCGTCGACGTACACGCCGTCGGTGTTGGTCATGCCCACGCACATGCCGCTGGTGGCCATGAGGTGCGCAATGAGACGGGTGGTGGTGGTCTTGCCGTTGGTACCCGTCACGGCAACCACGGGAATGCGGCCGTCGTCCTCGGGCTCGAACATGTGCGACACCACCGCCTCGCCCACCGCGCGGCTCTTGCCGTACGACGGCGACAGGTGCATGCGCAGGCCCGGCGCTGCGTTGACCTCGACCACGCCGCCGTGCTGCTTTTCCAGCGGCACATGCACGCTCTCGCACACCACGTCCACGCCGCAGATGTGCAGGCCCACGGTCTGCGCCGCCGCAACGGCGCGCGCGGCGACGTCCGGGTGCAGGTCGTCGGTGACATCGGTGGCGGTGCCACCGGTGCTCAGGTTGGCGTTGTTGCGCAGCACGACGCGTCGCCCCATTTCGGGCACCGACTCGGGTGAGAGTCCCTGCACGCTCAGGCGCGCCAGGGCGATGTCGTCGAAACGGATCTTGGTGAGCGACGTGGCATGGCCGTCGCCGCGCCGCGGATCGGCATTGACCGCGTCGACCAGTTCACGCACGGTGTGCTCGCCATCGCCGATCACGTGCGGCGGATCGCGGCGCGAGGCAGCCACCACGCGGTCGCCGACCACCAGCAGCCGGAAGTCGCTGCCGGGCAGGTACTTCTCCACCATCACGTCGCCGTACTCGGCCGCGGCCCGGTAGCCCAGTTCCAGGTGCTTGCGCGAGACGATGTTGACCGTCACGCCCTTGCCCTGGTTGCCGTCCTGCGGCTTGACGACCACCGGCAGGCCAATTTCCTGCGCGGCCGCCCAGGCGTCCTCGATGTCGCGCACCGGGCGGCCTTCGGGCACCGGCACGCCAGCCGCCGAAAGCAACGCCTTGGTCAGGTCCTTGTCCTGTGCGATGGACTCGGACACGGCGCTGGTGCTGTCGATCTCCGCGGCCCAGATGCGCCGCTGCCTGGAGCCCCAGCCCAGTTGCACCAGGCTGCCGGCGGTGAGGCGGCGGTAGGGAATGTTGCGCGCCACGGCGGCATCGACGATGCAGCCGGTGCTCGGACCCAGCCGCACTTCTTCGTCGAGCGAGCGCAGCCGCGCGATGGCCTCATCGACATCGAAGGCTTTCGGTTCGGCGGCACCGGCGGCTTCGAGCAGCTCGCGCGCTAGGTCAAAGGCCAGGCGTCCCACGACCTCTTCGCTGTACTGCACCACCACCTGGGAAACCCCGGTTTCGGGCGTGCGGGCAAGCCGGCTGAAGGTGACCGGACAACCGGCCTGTGCCTGCAGCGCGAGGACCGCGTCCTTGAGGACGTGCGCCATGGACAGCGGCTCCTGCGGGTTGCCCGTCTGCAGCGGGCCGACGGCGGGGAAAAGTTCGCGCAGGCGGCGCTCGAAGCCGGGCATCTGCCGCAGGTCGCGCTCCTGCGGCTCGCAGGTCACGACGGCCTCGATACAGGTGTGGCGGCTCCACAGGTTGGGCCCCCGCAGGGGTCGGATACGGGAAACGTCCATGACGGCGTGGGTGATAGGTATTCGGTTCGTTGCGGGCCCGCCTCAGGCGGCCGTCGCGGAAGAAGTGGCGGTGTCGGCGGACGCTGCGCCCAGGTCCAGGCCGCTCGTTTCCAGACCGGCAGCGATCAACTCGGGCGAAACCGCCAGCGCCCAGGCAGCGGCGGCCACCGCCATCAACGTGTGCGGGCCCAGGACCTGGGTCAGCCGTTGGGCGATCGGTGCGTCCAGGCGCACCCGGTGCGTCTTGCGCGAGCCCTCGGCCAGCACCAGGGTGCCCGCTTCGCCCAGCGACACCGTGCGGTGGCCGGCTGCAAGGTGCTGCTTCAAAGGCTCGGACTGGCCGTCCATGCCGTAGAGAATCACGTCGCCATCGCACAGCGCGGCCATCTGCACCACGCCTTCGTCGTCGGCGTTGAGCACGGCCACGCCATCGGGCAGCACCACGTCGACCTGCGTGCGCAGCACGCGGTAGAGGTGGTCCACGTCGTGCACATCGTGGTGCTTGAGGCCGTCTACGCCGTCCAGGTCGGTCACGATGCCCACCGCGCAGCGGTCATAGGGCAGTCCGTCTTCCAGGATGGCCTCGGCCCCGCTCTCCACCACGATGGCATCGACCTCGCGGTTCATCAGCAGGCGCTGACCGGCCTCCCAGTTGGCGCACGGCCGCGAGTCGACGTGGCGGTTGCCCAGGAACAGGCCGTCACGGCAGGCCAGGCCCACCTGGCGCCCGCTGAGGTGCAGCAGCCAGCCCAGGAGGCGCGCGATGGCGTTGCCATGGCGCGAACCCGCCACGCCCACGATGGGCACGCGGCCCTGGCCGTTTTCGTCGAACAGGTGGTCCACGATGGCCCGGCCAACCGGGCGCGAGAGTCCGGTGGCCGGCTTGAGGTGCATGAGCAGGCCGGGGCCGGCATTGACCTCCACGATGGCACCACCCTGGGCTTCCAACGGTTGGCCGATGTCGCGCGCCACCAGATCCACACCCGCGATGTCCAGGCCCACCACGCGGGCCGCCAGCGTCACGGCGTGAGCCACCTCGGGGTGCACCTCGTCGGTGCAGTCGATTGCGACGTTGCCACTGCGCTGGATGAGCACGCGCCGGCCGGCCGCCGGCACCGACTCTCCGCTCATGCCCTGCCGTTCCAGCAGCAGGCGCATGACGGGCTCGCGTTCCAGGCGGATGGTCTCCAGCGGAAACTCCTCTGCATCCCCGCGTCGTGGGTCGCTGTTGAGCTGGACGTCGATGAGCTGCGCCACGGTTGCGTGGCCGTCACCCACCACCGAGAGGCTCTCGCCACGGGCCGCGGCCACCACCCGGTTGCCCACCACCAGAAGGCGATGTTCGTCCCCCGGGATGAAGCGCTCGACGATGACCTCGCTGCCCTCGGCATCCGCCACGGCAAAGGCCTTTTCAATGTCTTCGCGCTGGCTCAGGTCCAGACTGACGCCGCGCGCATGGTTCGCGTCGGAGGGCTTGACCGCCACCGGCAGACCGATGTCCTGAGCCGCTTCCCAGGCATCTTCCGGATCGGCCACGACACGCCCTTCGGGCACGGGCACGCCACAGGCCTTGAGCAAAGTCTTGGTGAGGTCCTTGTCGCTGGCGATGTTGCCGGCAATGGCGCTGGTGCGGTCCGTCTCGGCCGTCCAGATGCGGTGCTGGCGTCGGCCATGGCCGAGTTGCACCAGATTGCCGCCGTTCAGCCTCAGGTGCGGAATGCCCCGGTCTGTCGCGGCCGAGACAATGGAGGCGGTGCTCGGCCCCAGGTAGCTGCGGTCGATCTGCTCGGTGATGCGCGCCACGGCGGCGCCCACGTCGAAGGCCACGTCGCCTTCGCGGAACCGGATGGCTGCCAGCAGCAGGGCATGCGCCTCGGCCAGCGCGGCGCGTGCCACCGCCTCGTCGCGGGCGCGGAACACCATGCGGTAGACGCCGCTGCGGGTGGTCTCCCGGGTCTGGCCAAAGGCGGTGGGCATGCCGGCGAGGTTGAGCAGCTCGATGACGACGTGCTCCAGGATGTGGCCGGCCCAGGTGCCTTCGCGCAGGCGTTCGATGAAGCCGCCCCGTGCGCCGACGCCGCAGTGGTGCTCTTCGAGCGCGGGCAGCCACTGCAGCAGACGGTCCGTCAGCCCGGGCAGCTTGTTCGAGGGAAAGTTCTCGAGGTCGCCGAGGTCCAGCCAGACCTCGAGGACGGGACGGTAAGTCCAGATGTTGGGGCCGCGCAGGTAATTGACGCGCAGCAGCGTGATGTCGTGTTGAGAGCTCATGTCTCCAGCGGGACGCCTGTTACGGAGACCGCCACAAAGGCCGGTCGGATAGTCACGGTGAGTTCGATGCCTTCAGCGATCGTGGGCCCGACATCGGTGAAAATGCGAGGCTCCCGTGTGGGAGCATGCCCGTTCTCGCGGTCGACGCCACGCAGCCATCTTCACCATGCTTTCGCACTTTCCAGCTGAACCTTCAGCTCCAGGGGCCGGCCCTGCACAGGACGCCCCGCGGCCCGCATCAACCCGACTGGGGGGCGATGATAGCGCTGCCGCCACCTTGGTGCTGGACTTGGACGAGCAGTTACATTTCCGCCCCCGCACCCTGTTGTTAAGCCGCCATACCCTCTCCCTCGGGGAACAGGTCTGGCATCTGGCCCCGGACATGGCCTTGCGCCTGAGTGACCATGCCGGCGTCGGGGTTCTGGAACTGGTGGATGGAAAGGGGCGTCTGGCCGTCTGGCACTTCACCATGGGTCTGCACGCGCGCGCCGCGCGGATGGTGGATCTGTTCGGGCGCATGGTCGCCGCGCTGGCGCAGGGCGGTGACGCGCCGGCAGGGCAAGGCCCGCGCACCTGCCCGGACTGCCAGGCGGTGCTGCCGGCCGATACCGAGGACTGTCCCGACTGTGCGCAGGACGCCCCCGAAGAAGCTCCCCCCTCCACCTGGGTGCTGCTGCGGCTGTGGCGGTTCGCGCGGCCGTACCGCTGGCAACTGCTGGCGGGGCTGGCGCTCACCATGGCGTCCACCGCCGCCACACTGGTGCCGCCCTACCTCACCATTCCGCTGATGGACCGCGTGCTGATTCCGTTCCAGAACGGCCAGCGCATCGACACCACCCTGGTCGCCCTGCTGCTGGGCGGTCTGCTGGGCTCGGCGCTGCTGGCCTGGGCGCTGGGCTGGGCGCGCACATGGCTGCTGGCGCTGGTGTCCGAGCGCATCAGCGCCGACCTGCGCACCACCACCTTCGACCACCTGCTCAAGCTGTCGCTGGACTATTTCGGCAGCAAGCGCACGGGCGACCTCATCGCGCGCATCGGCAGCGAGACCGACCGCATCAGCGTCTTTCTCTCGCTGCACGCGCTGGATTTCGCCACCGACGTGCTGATGATCGGCATGACCGCCGCGATCCTGTTTTCCATCAACCCCTGGCTGGCGCTGGTGACGCTGCTGCCCCTGCCCTTCATCGGCTGGCTGATCCACCTGGTGCGCGACCGCCTGCGCACCGGCTTCGAGAAGATCGACCGCGTCTGGGGCGAGGTCACCAACGTGCTGGCGGACACCATTCCCGGCATCCGCGTGGTCAAGGCCTTTGCCCAGGAGCACCGCGAGTCGGGGCGCTTTCGCCGCGCCAACGAGCACAACCTCGCGGTCAACGACCGGCTCAACAAGACCTGGTCGCTGTTCACCCCGACCGTGGCCCTGCTGACCGAGGTGGGCTTGCTGGTGGTCTGGGCCTTCGGCATCTGGCTGATCGCACGGAACCAGATCACCGTGGGTGTGCTGACCGCCTTCATCGCCTACATCGGGCGCTTCTACGGCCGGCTGGATTCCATGAGCCGCATCGTCTCGGTCACGCAGAAGGCGGCGTCGGGCGCCAAGCGCATCTTCGACATCCTCGACCACGTCTCCAACGTGCCCGAGCCGGCCCAGCCCGTGCCGCTGCCCGAGGTGCGCGGCGGACTGCAGATGGAGGGGGTGAGCTTCCGCTATGGCAACCGCGCCGTGATCCGCGACCTCAGCCTGGACATCCGCCCAGGCGAGATGATCGGCCTGGTGGGCCACAGCGGCTCGGGCAAGAGCACGCTGGTGAACCTGCTCTGCCGCTTCTACGACGTGAGCGAGGGCAGCATCCGGGTCGATGGCGTCGACGTGCGCCGCGTCGGCGTGGCCGATTTCCGCCGCCACATCGGCCTGGTGCTGCAGGAGCCCTTCCTGTTCTTCGGCACCATCGCCGAGAACATCGCCTATGGGCGGCCGGACGCCACGCGCGCGGACATCGTGACGGCGGCCCGTGCGGCGCACGCGCACGAGTTCATCCTGCGCCTGCCCCACGGTTACGACTCGCTGGTCGGTGAACGTGGCCAGGGTCTCTCCGGCGGCGAGCGCCAGCGCATCAGCATCGCGCGCGCGCTGCTCATCGACCCGCGCATCCTGATCCTCGACGAGGCCACGTCCGCCGTCGACACCGAAACCGAGAAGGAGATCCAGCGCGCGCTGGACAACCTGGTGCAAGGCCGCACGACGATTGCCATCGCACACCGGCTGTCCACGTTGCGCAAGGCCGACCGCCTGGTGGTGATGGACCGGGGGCGCATCGTGGAAATCGGGTCGCACGACGACCTCATCGCGCGGCGTGGCGCCTATTGGCGGCTGTACGAAGCCCAGGCACGCAAGGAACAGGAGGCCGCAGCGCTGCTCGACGAAGGCCGCACGGACGGAGACCGCGCATGAACGACACCCTCACGCCCACGCTGGACTGGCGCCTGCACCGGGACAACTTCGGCCAACTCGTGTTCACGGATGCGCGCGGTACCGAGCACGCGGGCGTCGCGCCGGTGCGGGCCTTCCCGGTGAGCGCGCCGGACGAGGGCCTGTCCCTGGTCGGCGCCGACGGCCACGAACTGCTCTGGCTGGAGCGGCTCTCCACGCTGCCGCAACCCGTGCGCAGCCTGCTGGAAGAGACACTCTCCCTGCGCGAATTCGCGCCGGTCATTCGGCGCATCCTCGCCGTCTCCACGTTTTCCACGCCCAGCACCTGGACCGTGGACACCGACCGGGGCGAAACCCAGTTCGTGCTGCGCAGCGAGGACGACATCCGTCGCCTCGAAGGCCAGGCGCTGCTCATCCTCTCCAGCCATGGCGTGAGCTTCACGGTCCGCGACCGGCTGGCGCTGGACCGGCCCTCGCGCCGGCTGCTTGAGCGTTTTCTCTAGGGCCTCAGGAGAGGTCCGCCCGGACGAACAAGGTGACCAGGGGCTGGTCACCGGCCTGGCGGCTGCGGTGGCCGTGCACTGCGGGGTCGAAGACAGCGCCCTCGGGCAAGGTGTCGGCCGAACAGAAGTGCTGGCCGGGTCCAAAGGCGCGCCAGCTGCCGTCGCGCAGGCCGATTTCCATGCAGCCCTGCAGCACCACCAACCACTGCGGCGTGGTGGTGCAGTGGAAGTCGCTGCGAAAGCCCACCGGGCTCTCCCGCAGCTGGTAGCCACCGGACTCCATGAGCGGCGAGAGACGGGCCGCTGGGGTGCCCTCGCTCAGGGCGATGGCGTCCTCACGGAACCGGGCGATGCCGTCGGCATCGGTGTAGAGCACCACACGGGTAAAAGTGTTCAAGCGTCGATCCTCGAGTTGTGCGATGGGCGGAAGATTGCCAGATATGCACATGAAATAGCCATGTTGGGGGTGGAAATTTCCGCTTCCGCAACAATCTACCCATTCTTCCTCTTTGTGACCGGAGTTTCCCATGGACCGCCTGGCCTCGATGCGCACCTTCCAGAAAGTGATCGACGAGGGTGGTTTTGCGGCCGCCGCGCGTGCACTGGACGTGTCACCGGCGGTGGTCACGCGGTTGGTGGCGGATCTGGAGGAGCACCTGGGCACGCGCCTGCTGCACCGCACCACACGGCGCGTGTCGCTCACGGACGCTGGCGAGGCCTACCTGGAACGCGTTCGTGTGATCCTGCAGGAGCTTGACGAAGCCCATGCCCTGGTCAGTTCGCAGACCAGCGAACTGGCCGGCGTGCTGCACATCCTTGCGCCACCGGTTCTGGCCACGCACGTACTGGCGCCCTTGGTCAGCGGCTTTCGGGCGGCCTACCCCAAGATCCTGCTGGACATTGACGTCGAGTCCTACCGCGAACCCCCGATCGAGGACTACGACATCACCCTGATCGGCGCGAGCGACAACTTCGATGCCAACGTGATCGCACGCAAGGTGATTTCCACCGAAGCGGTCTTGCTGGCTTCACCAGCCTATATCCAGCGCCGGGGCATGCCCCAGGTGCCCGAGGACCTCTCCCGGCACGATTGCCTTCGCCTCAAGCCTGCCACCGGCCGCACCCGCACCTGGCGGCTGATGCATGCGCTGGAACCTGGACGCGAGGTGGACGTGGAGGTGCAGCCGGTGCTCTGGGCCAACCACAACGACACCCTGATGCACGCCGCCCTGGACGGCGCGGGCATCACCGCCACCACGGTGGAGCTGGCCGCTCCGCTGCTGCAGAACGGCGACCTGGTGCGCGTGCTCAACCCCTGGATCACCGGACGCCTGCAGATGTTCGCCGCCCTGCCCAGCCGCAAGTTCATGCCCCGGCGCACCCAGGTGTTTCTGGACTACCTCATGGAGCAGACCCGCGCTCGCGTGAGCGGTGCCCTGGCCACCTGCGAAAGCTGCTGAAAGACAAGCCGTTACACATTCGCGCCCGCCTGGCAACCCCATCGGCCGGTCCCATTCGTTTCAAGCGGCTCCATCCCTTTTCTGGAGCCTCCATGAAACCCCTGCCGTCCCTCATCCGTGTTTCCCTGCTTCTGAGCGCAGCTCTCGGCGCGCTCGCCGCCCCCGCCGCACACGCGGTGGGCCGCCTGGCCGATATCCAGGTCATCGACCGCGACAGCGGGGAGACGCTCACGGTCTACCGGCACCAGGGCGAGCATTGGGTCGCCGGACGGCCGGGCGCGCGGTATGCGGTCTCGGTGCGCAACGCGTCCGGCGGTCGCGTGCTGGGCGTGGTCTCGGTCGATGGCGTCAATGTGATCTCGGGCGAGACCGCTGCCTGGCACCAGACCGGCTATGTGCTCGCACCCTGGCAGCAGCACGCGATCCAGGGTTGGCGCAAGAGCGACACCGAGGTGGCGGCCTTCCATTTCACGGCCAACGGCCAGTCGTACGCCGAGCGCACCGGCCGGCCGGCGCATATGGGCGTGATCGGGGTCGCGCTGTTCCGGGAGAAACCGCTCCCGCCGCCTCCGGCCGTTACGTCCTGGCCGTCCTCGCGCGAACAGGATGCGGCTGAAGGGCCTTCTTCTTCCTCCGCCGCACCGGCCGCCGAGTCCGAGGCCCTGCGCGACCGCGCCGAACCCCTTGCGTCCCGCCGCATGGCCCCGGCCGCACCGGCACCGGCGCCGCGCCTGGGCACCGGCCACGGCGAGCGCGAGTCCTCGGTGGTCACCCACACCACCTTCGAACGCCGCAGCGCGCGACCCGACGAACTCGTCCGCATCCGCTACGACAGCCGGGACAACCTTATCGCCATGGGCGTGATCCCCACCTTGCCGGTTCCCCCCCGGCCCAACCCCTTCCCCGGGGGGGTGCCCCCCGGCTACGCGCCCGACCCGAGTTGAACTGCGGGAGCCTCTCCATAATCCACGCATGACCCAGGAGGCCGTGCCCGCCGACGAAACGCTCATGCAGGCATTCGCCTTGGGCGACGCGCGCGCCTTCGAGACCCTGTACGACCGCCACGCCCTGCCAGTCTGGCGCTTCGTGCAGCGCAGCGTGCGCGACGGCGCCCTGGCCGATGACCTGGTGCAGGACGTGTGGCTGTCCCTGGTGCGGCAGGCGCCGAGCTACCAGCCCCGCGCGCGCTTTCGCACCTGGCTTTTCACCCTGGCCCATCACCGCCTGGTCGATCACTGGCGCACGCACAAGCGCCACGCCAGCCTGGACGCCAGCACGGCAGAAGGCGCGGCGCTGGCCGATACGCTCGCGGCCGACTCCGGCTTTGGCCCGCTGCGCCAGGTGCAGTCGCGCGAACAGGCACAGGCCCTGCTCGATGCGTTGGCCGCCTTGCCCGACGTGCAGCGCCAGGCTTTCCTGCTGCAGGCCGAGGGGGGCCTGAGCGTCGCCGAGATCGCCCGGGCCACCGGCGTGAACGGCGAGACCGCCAAGAGCCGCCTGCGCTATGCACGCGAACGCCTGCGCCAGACCCTGGAGGCCTTTGCATGAACACCGACGACCCGTTGCTGCAGCGCTACCACGAGGCCAACGCGTTCGATGCCGCGCGCCCTGGCCCGGCCCTGCGCGAAGCGGTCCTGGCGCACGCTCGCGCGGCTGCGGCACGGGCGGCCATGGCTCCTGGCGCAGGACGCCCAGACGCGGCGAACGCCTCAAGCTGGCGCTGGCGCGCCGCCGCCAGCCTCGCCGTGCTGGGACTGGCCACGCTGGTGGTGCTGCAATTCGACCGCAGCGCGCCGCAAGAACAGGCCGTTGCGCTCGGCGAATCGCGCGCCCCTGCGTCCGCCGCACCTGCACCTGCACCAACGCCATCACCGACGCCCGCACCCGCTGCAGCGCCTGCGCCTCCTTCCGCTGCCGAAACCGAAAGCGCCCGCACCTCTGCGCCCGCCCCCTCCCGGCCACCGGCGGCTCCTCCGGCACCGGCCCGCTCGGCCGAGCCATCCTCCGCGCGTGCGGCACCCTCGCCCGCACCACCGCCCTTGCAGTCCGCACCCTCTGCCACCGAAATACGCACCGAAACGCCCGCCGAGAGGCAGTCGGCCGAGGCCCTGGCAGACCGGGCCGCCGCAGTGACCGCGCCACGCGCCCGCGCGCGGGCATTGGAAGGAGCGGCGCCCGTGCCCTCCCTGCTGGCCGCGGCGGCACGCGGCCATGTCGCGGCGGTGCGCGAGGCGTTGGCGTGGGGCGCGGACGTGAACGGCACCGATGGACTGGGTCGCAGTGCGTTGATGGTGGCGGCTCAGCGGGGCGACACGGTCCTGCTGCGCGTGCTGCTGGATGCCGGCGCGGACCCAGGCCTGCGCGACCGCGATGGGCTGACCGCCGCCGACCTGGCGCGTCAGGCGGGCCAGACCGAACTGCTGCCGCTGCTGGAGGCGCGACCGCCCCGTTGACGCCGGGGACGCCCGCTCTCAAGCGGGCTGCGCGCGCGGCAGAGGCGCCTCCCGGATCGGCAGATGGATGAGCGCGGCGCCCACCGCCAGCAGGATATCGATGTACCAGACCCAGTCGTAGCTGCCCGTGGCCTCGAACACCTGGCCGCCCAGCCAGGCGCCCAGGAAACCGCCCACCTGGTGCGACAGCATCACCAGACCGAACAGCATGGCCATGTTGCCGGTACCGAAGAACTTGGCCACCAGGCCCACGGTGGGGGGCACCGTGGACAGAAAGGTCAGCCCCATGACGGCCGCGAAGGTCAGCATCACCGCCTCCGTCTTGGGCGCCAGCAGGAACAGCAGCACCGCCAGTGCGCGCGAGGCATAGACCAGCGAGAGCAGCGACTTCATGCGCCATCGACCCACCGCCCAGCCCATGGCCAGACTGCCGACGATATTGAACAGACCGATCACGCCCAGGGCCCAGGCACCCACTGGCGCCGGCAGGCCACAAGAGGCCACCACACCTGGCAGGTGCGTGGCCAGGAAGGCGACATGGAAGCCACAGACAAAAAAGCCCGAGCCCAGCAACAGGTAGCTGGGCGTGCGCAGCGCGCGGGCAATGGCCTCACGCGCCGGCAGCGCGACAGGCGCCGCGGTGGCACCCACCGCCGGCGACGGCCCCGGCCCGCGCAGCACCCAGGCCGCCGGCAGGGCGAGCAGCACGACCAGGCCCAGCGCCTGCAGCGCGCCCACCCAGCCCAGCCCCACGGTGAGCGCAGCCGCCAGCGGCGCCATGAGGAACTGGCCAAACGAGCCTCCCGCGTTGACGATGCCAGTGGCCATGCCGCGCCGCTCGGGCGGCATCAAGCGTGCGGTGGCGGCCATCAGCACCGAGGGTCCGGCCATGCCGGCGCCACCGGCGGCCAGCACACCGATGGCCAGGATCAGGCCCCAGGTGCTCGTCATGAAGGGCGTGATGAACGTGCCCAGCGCCACCAGCGCCACGCCGATGAAGAGCACGCGGCCGGCACCGATACGGTCTGCGAACGCGCCCGCGAAGGGTTGCGTGAGGCCCCACCACAGTTGGCCGAAGGCAAACGCCAGGCTGATGCTGCCGACGCCCAGGCCGGTGGCCGTGTTCAGGGGCGAGAGGAAAAACCCCATGGTCTGGCGCGTGCCCATGGTGAGCGCAAAGGCCCCCGCAGCCGCGAGCAGCACCAGCCACCAGGCCATGGGCGAGACCGCGGCGCGGGTCGGTTCATTCTTCGTCATGCAGATCTCCTTCATGGAACGCGGCCAGCGACTGGTCAAGCAAGGCGTGCAGGGCCACCACCGTGGCATCGCCCAGCAGGGCGTTGAGCGAAAGCTGGGCCGCCTTCCAGCGCCGACGCGCCTGGTTGCGCAGCTCACGGCCCGCGTCGGTGATGTGGATGAGCCGGCTGCGCGCATCGGCCCCCTCGCCCAGCGCCAGCCAGCCCGAGGCCAGCAAAGGCTGCAGGTTGCGCGACAGTGTGGAGGCACTCATGTCCATGCGCCGCGCCAGTTCCCCCGGCGGCAGAGGGCCGAGCCGATCCACGTGGGTCAACAACGAGTACTGCGTGATCTTCAGGCCACTGCCGGCCAGATGCTGGTCGTAATGCTGGGTCACGCGCCGGGTGAGCTGGCGCAGCTTGAAGTTGGTGCAGCCGGCCGGTGCGCTGCTTGACGCATGGGTGTCAGTGCTCATGAGATGATTGTATCTACAATAATTGCATATACAAACTTTGGAGCCCGACATGACCCTTGAAGAAACCCTGACAAGCTGGCAGCGTGACCATGAAGAAGCGCTGGAGCGCCTGCGTGCCGGCGCCGGCCCTGGTGTGGCGAGCCCCGCGGCGATCACCGGCCTGACTGGGCTGCAGCAGATGCAGGCCCTGCTCGAGGGGCGGTTGCCCTACCCCCATATCGCCGACACCCTGGATTTCACGCTGGTCGAGATCGGCGAAGGCCGCGCCGTGTTCCAGGGTCAGCCACAACTCAAGCACTACAACCCCATGGGCACGGTGCACGGCGGCTGGTACGCCACGCTGCTGGACTCGGCGGTGGGCTGCGCGGTGCACACCACCATGCCGGCCGGCCGCGCCTACACCACGGCCGAACTCAGCGTGAACATCGTGCGTGCCGCTTCGATCCACAGCGGTCCGCTGCGCGCCATCGGCACGGTGCTGCACACGGGCCGCCAGCTCGCGACCGCGGAGGGCCGCATCGTCGGTGCCGATGGCAAGCTCTACGCCCATGCCACAACGACCTGCCTGGTCTTTGAAATGCCCGCAAAATAGGCCGCATGCGAATCCTCCACACCATGCTGCGCGTGGGCAACCTCCAGCGCTCCATCGACTTCTACACCCAGGTCCTGGGCATGCAGTTGCTGCGCACCTCGGAGAACCCCGAATACAAGTACTCGCTGGCCTTCGTGGGCTATGAAGGCAACCCCGCGCAGGCGGAGATCGAGCTCACCTACAACTGGGGCACCGAGAGCTACGAACTCGGCACGGCCTACGGCCACATCGCGCTGGGCGTGCCAGACGCCTACGCGGCCTGCGAGAAGATCAGGGCAGCAGGCGGCAACGTGACGCGCGAGGCCGGCCCGGTCAAGGGCGGCACCACGGTGATCGCCTTCGTGACCGATCCCGACGGCTACAAGATCGAACTGATCCAGCGCGCGGAGCACGCTGGCGGCGCAGGCCTGCGCTGAGCCCGCGGGCCCACTGGGAGGCCCTGCTTTTCTCATCCCGGGTCGCGCAGCCGCGCACGTCACCGGGGGCCAGTTTTCAGCCTTTAAACTTGACCCCCGATGACCTTGCCGTCCCTGCCTCTTCTCACCCTCATCCTTCTCCCCTTCGCGGGCAGCCTTGTCGCGGCCCTGCTTCCCTCCAACGCCCGCAACACCGAATCCACGCTGGCGGGCGCCATCGCGCTGTTCTGCGCCGTACAGGCGGCTCTGCTGTTTCCCGAGGTCTCGTCGGGCGAAGTGATCCGGCAGGAGATCGTCTGGCTGCCTTCCCTGGGGCTGAACTTCGTGCTGCGCATGGACGGCTTTGCGTGGATGTTCTCCATGCTGGTGCTGGGCATCGGTGCGCTGGTGGTGCTGTACGCGCGCTACTACATGTCGCCGGCCGATCCGGTGCCGCGCTTCTTCTCGCTGCTGCTGGCCTTCATGGGCTCCATGAGCGGCGTGGTGCTCTCCGGCAACCTGGTCCAGCTGGTGCTGTTCTGGGAACTGACCAGCCTGTTCTCTTTTCTGTTGATCGGCTACTGGCACCACCGCAAGGACGCGCGCCGGGGCGCGCGCATGGCGCTCACGGTGACAGGCAGCGGGGGCCTGTGCCTGCTGGCCGGCGTGCTGGTGCTGGGCCACATCGTGGGCAGCTACGACCTGGACGTGGTTCTGCAAGCCGGCCAGGTCGTTCGCGCGCATCCGCTGTACGTCACCGCCCTGGTGCTGATTCTGCTGGGCGCGCTGACCAAGAGCGCGCAGTTCCCGTTCCACTTCTGGCTGCCGCACGCCATGGCGGCGCCGACGCCGGTCTCGGCCTACCTGCACTCGGCCACCATGGTGAAGGCCGGTGTGTTCCTGCTGGCCCGCCTGTGGCCGGTGCTGGCCGGCTCCGAGGAGTGGTTCTGGATCGTGACCACCTCGGGCCTGCTCACCCTGCTCATCGGCGGCTTCGCGGCGATCTTCCAGAACGACCTCAAGGGCCTGCTGGCCTACTCCACCATCTCGCACCTGGGGCTGATCACCACCCTGCTCGGCCTCAACAGCCCGCTGGCCGCGGTGGCCGCTGTCTTTCACATCATCAACCACGCAACCTTCAAGGCCTCGCTGTTCATGGCGGTCGGCATCATCGACCACGAGACCGGCACACGCGACATGCGCCGGCTCAGCGGCCTTCGCCGCTACATGCCAATCACCGCCACGCTGACCATGGTGGCCGGCGCGGCCATGGCGGGTGTGCCCCTGCTCAACGGCTTCATCTCCAAGGAGATGTTCTTCTCGGAGGCGGTGTTCGTGAACGCGGCACCCTGGTTCGACCGCCTGTTGCCCGTGGCCGCGGTGATCGCCGGGGCCTTCAGCGTGGCCTACTCGCTGCGCTTCACGGTCGACGTCTTCTTCGGCCCCGACACCTGCAATGGCCTGCCACGCGTGCCGCACGAACCCCCGCACTGGATGCGCGTGCCGATCGAATTGCTGGTGCTGGCCTGCCTGCTGGTCGGCGTGCTGCCGCACTGGTCGGTGCAGGCCATCCTCTCCACGGCGGCCACGCCGGTGGTGGGCGGCGACCTACCCAGGTTCGACCTGGCCGTCTGGCACGGCTTCAACATCCCTCTGTGGATGAGCCTGCTCGCGCTGGCAGGTGGCATCGCGCTGTACCTGTTGCTGCGCCGCCCCATGGAGGCAGGCCGCCTCGCGCGCACGCCCGTGCTCAGTCTGGTCAGCGGCAAGCGCCTGTTCGAGGGCCTGCTGGCGCTGCTCACCGCCCTCAGCCGCAAGGCCCTGCGGTTGCTGGGCACGCGGCGCCTGCAGCCCCAGGTGGTGCTGCTGATGCTGGTCACGGTGGCAGCGGCCTGGCTGGCGTTGCGCGCAGCCAGCCTGCCTGTCTGGCTGCACAGCGGCAACCGTGCGGCGCTGCCGTTCTCGCCGATGTTCGCGCTGCTCTGGCTGGTCGGCATCGGGGCGGCCATCGGCGCCTCCTGGCAAGCCAAGTACCACCGCCTCACCGCGCTCGCCCTCATGAGCGTGGCCGGTCTGGTCACGGTGGTCACCTTCGCCTGGTTCTCGGCGCCTGACCTGGCGCTCACCCAGCTCTCGGTGGAGGCCGTCACCACCGTTCTGATCCTGCTCGGGCTGCGCTGGCTGCCCAAGCGTGTCGAAGACATGGACCGCGGCCTGGCACTGGGCACACGCGTGGCCAAACGCATACGCCGCGTGCGCGACCTGGCGCTCGCGCTGGCCGCCGGCAGCGGCATGGCGGCGCTGTCCTACGCCATGATGACGCGCAGCTTTCCGCAGAGCATTTCGCCCTTCTTCCTGGAACGGGCCTTGCCCGAGGGTGGCGGCACCAACGTGGTCAACGTCATGCTGGTGGACTTCCGCGGTTTCGACACGCTGGGCGAGATCACGGTGCTGGGCATCGTCGCGCTCACCGTGTATGCGCTGCTGCGACGCTTCCGCCCCGCGCCGGAGAGCATGGACCTGCCCTCGCAGCAGCGCGCGCTGCCGGCCGACCTGGCCACGGACCTGGTGAACGCGCAGACCGCAACCGACACCGCGCGCGGCTACCTGCTGGTGCCAGCCGTGCTGGTGCGGCTGGTGCTGCCGATCGCGGCCGTCATCGGCGTCTACCTGTTCATGCGCGGCCACAACGAACCCGGCGGTGGCTTCGTCGCCGGCCTGGTGCTCTCCACCGCCTTCATCCTGCAGTACATCGTCTCGGGCACGCAGTGGGTGGAAGCCAACATGCGGCTGCTGCCGGTGCGCTGGATCTCGGCAGGCCTGCTGATCGCCACCGCCACCGGCCTGGGCTCCTTCGTCTTCGGCTACCCCTTCCTCACCACCCACACCGCCCACCTGCACCTGCCCGTACTCGGCGACCTGCACGTGGCCAGCGCGCTGTTTTACGACATCGGCGTGTTCACCCTGGTGGTGGGCGCAACCCTGCTGATCCTCACCGCGCTGGGCCACCAGTCGGTGCGCGGCCACCGCCGCGCCAGCAGTGAAGCACGAGAAACCGAAGAACCCGTGCGGGGAGGCACCTGATGGAACTCGTTCTGGCCATTGCGATTGGCGTGCTCACCACCTGCGGCGTCTGGCTGATGCTGCGTCCGCGGACCTACCAGGTGATCATGGGCCTGGCGCTGCTGGGCTATGGCGTCAACCTGTTCATCTTCAGCATGGGCCGCCTGGCCGTGGACAGCGAACCGGTGCTGCTGCCCGGCGTGCCCACCACGCTGTCCTACTACACCGACCCCCTGCCCCAGGCCCTGGTGCTCACGGCCATCGTGATCGGCTTCGCCATGACGGCGCTGTTCCTCGTGGTGATGCTCGCGCAGCGCGGCTTCTTCGGCAATGACCATGTGGATGGCCGGGAGGACGGCGAATGAGCGATCTCGCCCAGATGCTCATGCCCCACCTGATGGTGGCACCCATCCTGCTGCCGCTGCTGACAGCCTGCGTGCTCATGGTCGTGAGCGAACGCCTGCACCGCACCAAGGCCACGCTGAGCCTGGCTTCCACGGCGGCCAACCTGGTGGTCGCCGTGCTGCTGCTGGTGTGGGCCAAGAGTGGCAACCAGCCCAGCGCCTACGGCGTCTACCTGCCCTCGAACTGGGACATGCCCTTTGGCATCGTGCTGGTGCTCGATCGCCTTTCCGCGCTCATGCTGGTGATGGCCGCGCTGGTGGCCCTGATGGCGCTGCTGTTCGCACTGGCGCGGTGGCACAAGGCGGGCGCCCATTTCCACCCGCTATTCCAGATCCAGATCATGGGACTCAACGGCGCCTTCCTCACCGGCGACCTGTTCAACCTCTTCGTGTTTTTCGAGGTGATGCTGGCCGCATCCTACGGCCTGCTGCTGCACGGCTCCGGTCCGGCACGCGTGAAGGCCGGGCTGCACTACATCACCATCAACCTCGCGGCCTCCTCGCTGTTCCTGGTCGGCGCGGCGCTGATCTACGGCGTGACCGGCACGCTCAACATGGCCGACCTGGCCGCCCGCATTCCCACCGTGGCGCCGCAGGACCGCGCGCTGCTGCACGCGGGCTGCGCCATCCTGGCGGTGGCCTTCCTCGCCAAAGCCGCCATGTGGCCGCTGAACTTCTGGCTGGTGCCTGCCTATGCCAGCGCCAGTGCGCCCTCGGGCGCGGTGTTCGCGCTGCTGACCAAGGTCGGCATCTATGTGCTGCTGCGGCTGTCCACCCTGCTCTTTTCGACCCAGGCCGGCGATTCCGCCGGCTTTGGCAGCAACTGGCTGCTGTGGGGTGGCCTGGCCACACTGGTGTTCGGTGCCATCGGCATCCTGAGCGCGCAACGCCCGGCGCGAATGGCCGGGTTCGCCGTGCTCATATCCTCGGGCACGCTGATGGCCGTGCTGGGTCTGGCGCGCCCGGAGGTCACCGCCGGCGCGCTGTACTACCTGCCGGTCTCCACCTTTGCGGTGGCCGCCTTCTTCCTGCTGACCGAGCTCATGGACCGCTCCCGCCAGGACGATCCGAATGCACGGCGCGCGCCGGAAGACGAAGAAGACCATCTGCCCTTCTCGCTCGCGGACCTCGAACTGCACGCCGGCGCCAACCTGGACGAAGACGAGGAGCCCCTGATTGGCCGGGCCATACCAGCGTCCACCGCGCTGCTGGGACTGGCCTTCATCGCCTGCACGCTGCTGCTTGCCGGCCTGCCGCCGTTCTCGGGCTTCATCGGCAAGTTCGCCATGCTCTCCACCCTGCTGCAACCGGCCGCGGGGCCAGTGGCCATGGTGAGCTGGGTGCTGATGGCCTGCGTGATCGTCTCCGGCCTGTTTGCGCTGCTGGCCCTCTCGCGCGCCGGCATCCGCTTCTTCTGGGCGCCAGTGGACCGGCCCGCACCGATGCTGCGCGTCATCGAGTACCTGCCCATCGCCCTCCTGGTGGCCGTCTGCGTGCTCTTCACGGTGCGTGCTGAAGCGGTGCTGCGCTACACCAGCGCCACGGCCGCCGCCCTGTACGAGCCGCGCCACTACATCGACGCCGTGCTCTCCAGCCGTCCGCTGCCGTCGCCCACCAATGCCGAGCGCCTGGGCGCACAACCCGCGGGGATGGGACGGTGATGCGCGCGCTCTTTCCCGCTCCGCTGCTGTCGCTGGCGCTGGTTGGCCTGTGGCTGCTGCTCAACGGCTTCAGCCTGGGCCAGTGGCTCATGGGCCTGCTGCTGGGCTGGCTGGTGCCCTACCTCACGCACACCCTGCGGCCCACGCCCGTGCGTTTCAGCCACCCATTGGTGGCGCTGCGCCTGTTCTTCCAGGTCGGCGCCGACGTCATCGCCTGGAACTGGCGTGTGCTGCGCGGCACGCTCGCCAGCGCCGAGCGCGTGCCCAAGGGCGGTTTCGTGGTCGTTCCGCTGGACATGCGAGACCCCAACGGCCTGGCCGTGCTGGCGGCCATCATGTGCGTGATCCCCGGCACCATCTGGTCCGAGCTGGCCCTGGACCGCAGCGCGCTGCTGGTCCACATGTTCGACATGGAAGACGCCCAGGCCGAGATCGACCTGATCAAGCGCCGCTATGAACAACCCCTGATGGAGATCTTCGAATGAGCATCGTCCTCTTCGCTGCCATCGTCTTCGCGCTGGCCTGCTACGCGCTGGGCATGCTGCTGTCGCTGCTGCGCCTCTTTCGCGGCCCCTCGGCCCAGGACCGCGTGCTGGCCATGGACCTCATCGCCACCATCGTGATGCTCATGCTCATGGTGCTGGCCATCCGGTACCGCAGCGCCGTGTACTTCGAGGCCGCGCTGCTGATCGCCATCTTCGGCTTCGTGAGTTCGGCGGCCATGGCCAAGTTCCTCCTGCGCGGCGAGGTGATCGAATGAATGTCGACATCTCTGCCTGGGTGGAATGGCCGGTGGCCGTGCTGCTGGTGCTCAGCGGCGTCTTCACACTGGCGGCGGCCGTGGGCGTGGTGCGCTTCAAGACCTTCTTTCAGCGCATGCATCCGCCCGCCCTGGCCTTCAGCTTCTCCGCCTGGTGCGTGACGCTGGCCAGCATCATTTTCTTCTCGGCACAGGACGAAAAGCTCACGCTGCACGCGTGGCTGATCATCATCTTTCTCTCGCTGACGGTGCCTGTCACCACCATCCTGCTGGCGCGCACCGAGCTGTTCCGGCGCCGCATCGCTGGCGATGGCGGAAACGACATACCGCCATCGCTGATCCACGAAGTGGTGGAACCACCCCGGGCCGCCGAAGGCGGGCAGCCTCAGGGTGAGTGAACGGTCGTCGCGCGCTCAGGGCGCGATGACCACTTCCACGCGACGCGCTTCGGCGTTGTTGCCGCTGCCAGTGGTCTGCTCGGGCTTCCTGAGTTCCAGCACGGCTTCGGCCACGCCCGCGCCCACCAGCGCGTCACGCACCACAAAAGCGCGCTGTTTGGCCAGTTCGGCGTTGAAAGCCGGATCACCGGTGGCGTCGTGGAAGCCGGAGATCACCAGCTTCTTGCCGCCCTGCGCCGCCTTGATGGCATCGGCCAATGCATCGAGCGCGCCGGAAGCCAGGTCGGACTTGCCGGTGGCGAAATAGAACCTCACCACGCCGTTCTCCACCACCACGCTGGCATCGTCCGCACCCAGCACCGTAGTGGTGGTGCTGACGACGGCCGTGGCCGTGGGCGCCCCGGAGGCGGCAGCGGCACCGCTGCGCGACTTGTGGATGCCCACCCCCAGCGCCAGGCCCACGGCCAATATCACCGCGGCAATCAGTACAAAGGCCGCAACGCGGAACTCGGGTTCGTCATCCTGAGAGGACATGAGGCAACACTCCGTGAAGAATAATGAGAAGGAAATTCGCTCCGGATTGTAAATGCCCCCCTGCGTACCTTCCCTGGCCTGGCCCACCGACCCCGCGCAACGCGATGGCGCGCGCATGATGGCCCACACCCTGGCGCAATGGCGTGCGCAAGGACCGCGCCCCGATCTCTGGGTCTTTGCCTACGCCTCGCTGGTCTGGCGCCCCGAGTTCGAGGCCGCCGAGCAACGGCCGGCGCGGGTGCATGGTTACCACCGCTGCCTGCAGATGTGGAGCCGCGTCAACCGTGGCACGCCCGAGTGCCCGGGCCTGGTTTTCGCGCTCATGGCCGGCGGCAGTTGCACCGGTCTGGCGCTGCGTGTGCCGCACGAACAGGTGGAGCACATCATGCCCCTGCTGTGGGCGCGTGAGATGCCCAATCCGGTGTACGACCCCCGGTGGCTCACATGCCAGACCGACCAGGGCCCGGTCAGCGCACTGGCCTTCACCCTTTCCCGGCGCAGCCCCAGCCACACCGGCACGCTGAGCGACGAGCGCTACCGCGAGATCTTCGCGCGCTCCTGCGGCCGCTACGGCACCACGCTGGACTACGCGCGCAAAACCTTCGAGGGGCTGCTGCACCACGGCATCCACGACCGTGCCCTGGAACGCCTGCTTCGCCTGGCGCAAGAGCCCTCGGTGCCACCCGCGGCCTGAGCACCGCACCCGCCTGCCTATACTGCCTCCATGAACATCGCCGACCTGCGCAAGAGCTACGAAAAGGCCGAACTCAGCGAGACGGCCTCGCATGCGGACCCGCTCCAGCAATTCGACCAATGGCTGCAGGAAGCCATCCGTGGCGAAGTGCCCGAACCCAACGCCATGACCCTGGCCACCGTGGGTCCGGACCTGCGGCCCAGCACGCGCGTGGTGCTGATCAAGGGCTACGACGAGCGCGGCGTCGTCTGGTACACCAACTACCAGAGCCGCAAGGGCCGCGAGCTGGCGGGCAACCCATTCGCGGCGCTGCAATTCCATTGGGTCGAACTCGAGCGCGTGGTGCGCATCGAGGGCGTGGTGGAAAAGGTCAGCGAGCAGGAGAGCGATGCGTACTTCCACAGCCGCCCGCTGGACAGCCGCATCGGCGCCTGGGCCAGCCCGCAGAGCGAGGTGATCGACAGCCGTGCGGTGCTCGTGGCCAATGCCGCGAAGTACGGCGCGCAGTTCCTGCTCAAGCCGCCGCGCCCACCGCACTGGGGAGGCTACCGGCTCAAGCCCGACACCTGGCAGTTCTGGCAAGGCCGCAAGAGCCGCCTGCACGACCGCCTGCGCTACGCCGCGCAGCCCGATGGAAGCTGGCTGCGCGAGCGACTGGCCCCCTAGGATCTGTTCACCCTAGAACCGCGCGACCCGCTGGTCTGCCACGGCCTGCAACTGGGCGGGCGCGACCCACTCTGGCGCGATCTCCGCCAGCGGCACAAGCACGAAAGCACGCTGCCCCATGCGGGGGTGCGGCACCACGAGCCGGGGCGAGGCGATGCGGCCCTCGCCATACAGCAGCAGGTCCAGATCGAGCGTCCGTGGCGCATGGTGGTAGGGGCGCTCGCGGCCAGCCCCGTGTTCTATCGCCTGCAGGCAGTCGAGCAGCTCCAGCGCATTCAGGGTCGTGGCGACTTTCGCGACGGCATTGAGGTAGTCCGGTCCGCCCGCGTCCACCGGCGCGGTGCGGTACAGGCTGGAGGCACGGACGAGACGCAGGCCCGGCGCCTGGTCCAGGGCCACGAAGGCCTCGCGCAGCGCCCGCGCCGGCTGACCGAGGTTGGCCCCCAGGGCCACGTAGGCGGTGGTCTCAGGGCGCATCGGGGCTGCTGCCGCCGGCAGGGCTCACTCGGGTGCGCTGCCTTCGGCGCGCCCCGCACCGGAAGGCTTGCGCCGACGCCGGCGGCGCTTCTTGGCGGGCGCGGCGGCACCCTCTTCTCCGTGCGCAACGCCCGCGGTGTCATCGGCTCCGGCCTCATCGCCATCCCCGTCCTCGTCCTCTTCATCGGACGCCACGCGAAAACGCGGGTCGGGCTGAGGTGCGTTCGCCGGGTGGTCCGGATCGTCGCGCCGCACGCGGCGGGCTTTGCCCGCGCCAGGGCGCGACTGGCTTTCGCGGCGCTGCGCGTCCACCATGTCCTGGCGACGCTCGTCGCTGGCGGTGCTGAATGTTTCCCACCAGTGCGCCAGTTCCTCGTCCACTTCACCCACCTGCGAGCGCAGCCGCAGGAAATCGAAGCCGGCCCGGAAACGTGGCTGCTCCACCAGGCTGAACGGCGTGCTGCCCACGCGCTTGTCGAAGCGCGGCTGCATCATCCAGATCTCGCGCATGTCGGTGCCCAGCTTGCCACGGCCGGAGACGTCGCCGATGCGGGCGTCGAAAGCCTCGTCCACGGCGTCGTGCAGCGCCGCCACCGGCGGCGCTGGCCGCTGGCCCGGGCGCGGCTGCAGGCGCTGGTTCCAACCCTTGCGCACGTCGGCCCAGAGCACGCAGGCCAGCAGGAAGCTGGGCGCCACCGGCTTGCCCTCGCCCACACGGCGGTCGGTGTCCTGCAACGCGAGCTTCACGAATTCGTCGTCGGCGCGCTGGACCACCACGTCCAGCAACGGGTAGATGCCGGTGCCAAGCCCCACCGTCTTGAGTTGCTCGATGCTGGCCAGTGCGTGGCCCGTCTGCAGCAGCTTGAGCATCTCGTCGAACAGGCGGCTCTGGGGCACATCGGCGAGCAGGGAGCGCGAGGAGGCCAGCGGCTCCAGCGTGCGGGCATCGAACTGAAAACCCAGGCGGCTGAGCTTTGCGCCGAAGCGCACCGCACGGATGATGCGCACCGGGTCCTCGCGGTAGCGTGTGGCGGGGTCGCCGATCATGCGCAACACGCGCTTCTTCGCATCGCGGATGCCGTGGTGGAAGTCCACCACGGTCTGCGTCTGCGGGTCGTAGTACATGGCGTTGATGCTGAAGTCGCGGCGCGCGGCGTCCTGCTCGATCGGTCCCCAGACGTTGTCGCGCAGCACGCGCCCGCTGGCGTCGACGGCGTGCTTCATGCCCGCGAGTTCGCCCTTGCTGGTGCGCTCGTTGCCCGCTACCTGTTCGGCCGCCGCGCTGTCGAGGTAGGCGCGGAAGGTGGACACCTCGATGACCTCGTGCTCGCGGCCGCGCCCATAGATCACGTGCACGATGCGAAAGCGCCGGCCGATGATGAAGGCGCGGCGGAACAGCCCCTTGACCTGCTCGGGCGTGGCGTTGGTGGCGACGTCGAAGTCCTTGGGCCGCAAGCCCAGCAGCAGGTCGCGCACCGCGCCACCGACGATGTAGGCCTCGAAGCCGGCCTGCTTGAGCGTGTTCACCACGTCCAGCGCACGCTGGTCAACCAGCGCGCGGTCGATGCCGTGCACATCCACCGGCACGTCCTCGCGTTTGCCAAAGGGGTTGGCGCGGCGCGAGCCAGTGGCCTCGGCCTTGCCGAGCAGCCTGTTGATGAGTTTCTTGATCATTCGAATAAATGGAGTATGCGCCAGCCCTTGTCGAGGGCCACGGCGCGCAGCCGGGCGTCCGGATTGGTGGCCACGGGCTCGTGCACCTTCTCCAGCAGCGGCAGGTCGTTGATCGAGTCGCTGTAGAAGGTGCTGTGCTGCACGCGCGACCAGTCCAGCCCGCGAGCGGCCAACCATTGTTCCACACGCGCCACCTTGCCTTCGCGGAACGAGGGCACGCCCTTGATGTCTCCGGTGAATTCCCCCCGGGCGTCGGTCTGCAGCTCGATGGCGATGAGCTCGTCCACACCGAAGGCATGGGCGATCGGGCGGGTCACGAACTCGTTGGTCGCGGTCACGATGACCACCTCGTCGCCGGCGGCCTGGTGGGCCCGCACCAGGGCGGTTGCGGTGTCCGTCATGGCAGGCCGGATCACCTGCTGCATGAAACGTTCGTGCGCCTGGCGCGCCTGGGCCTGGCCGTGCTCACGCACGGCGCCGGTGGCAAAGCGCACGTAGGCATGGATGTCCAGCGTGCCCGCCTTGTAGTCGGCGTAGAAGCCATCGTTGGCGCGGGAGAAGCTGTCTGCATCGCGCCATCCGAGGTCGACGGTGAACTCGCCCCAGGCGTGGTCGGAATCGAGAGGGATCAGGGTGTGATCGAGGTCAAACAGGGCCAGCCGCATGTCTATTCGTTTTCCAGCATCGACTTGATCAGGGGAATGGTGATGGCGCGCTGGGTCCGCAGGGCATAGGCATCGAGCTGGTCCAGCAGGTCCATGAGGCTGGAGAGGTCTCGCGAGAAGCGGCTGAGCATGTAGTCCATGACCTCGTCGCCCAGGAACACGCCGCGCTCGTCGGCGGCGCGGCGCAGCACCGAGCGGCGCTCGGCCTCGCCCAGGGCCTGGAGCTGGAAGACGTGGCCCCAGCCCAGGCGCGTGCGCAGGTCCTCGCGCAGGCGCAGGTCGGCCGGCGGGCAGGTGGCGGCCGCGAGCACCCAGCGGGAGGGCCCGTGCGCCGGGTTTTGCGCATTGACGAACCAGTTGAACGCAGCCGCCTGCTGCGCGGCGGTGTACAGGTGGCAGTCGTCCAGCAGGATGGCATCCCACTGGTCGTCGAAGTCTCCCGGGTCCAGGGTCGACGCGTCCATCCAGCCCACCCGGCTGCCCTGCTCGCGCAAGGCTTCGCGCGAAGCACGCAGCAGGTGCGTCTTGCCGCTGCCGCTCTCGCCCCACAGGAAAGTCGGCACCGGCGAGCGCAGCGGGTTGCCGGTCCACAGCTGTAGGTGCTCCAGCGCAGCTTCGTTGCCGGCAGGGATGAAATTGGAGAACGACGGCACCGAAGCCAACCCGATGTCCAGCGCCATCTGCTTCATGGGAGTCGGGCCATTGCTCATGGTGTCTCGTCCGGCGGCGCGGCGGCCGGCGCACCGTCCAGGTACAGCCGGCTGGCCATGTAGGCCGTGCGGGCGCGGCGGATGCCCACCAGCAGCACCGCGCTGGCGGGCAGCGCGATCAGCACGCCCACGAAGCCGAAGAGGTGACCGAAGGCCAGCAGCGCGAAGATCACCGCGATGGGGTGCAGACCGATGCGTTCGCCCAGCAGCCGGGGCGTGAGGTACATGCTCTCCACCACCTGCCCGACCAGGTAGACCATGCCCACCAGCGCCACGCCGAGCACGCTCTGGAACTCCAGCAGCGCGGCCACCAGGGCCATCACCAGTCCCAGGCCAAAGCCGAGGTAGGGCACGAACACCGCCAGCCCGGTGAACACGCCGATCGGCAGCGCCAGATCCAGCCCCACCAGGGCCAGGCCCACCGCGTAGAACACCGCCAGGATGCCCATCACCAGCACCTGGCCACGCAGGTACTGGCCCAGAACCTCGTCGGTCTCGTCCAGGAAGCTCTGCACGCTCTCCTGCCAGCGCGGCGGGATCAGCGACTTGGCGCGCTCGACCAGGTTGGCCCAGTCCAGCAGCAGGTAGTAGGCCACGATGGGCATGAGGAACAGGTTGCCGAACACCGCCGCCAGCGCGCTGCCGCCGATGCGCAGCGAGGACAGCAGCCCGTCGATGATCTCCCCCTCGTGACCAGAGATGAGCTTGCCCAGGCCCTCACGCACAAAGCTCACGTCCACGGCCAGGTTGACGCCGAAGCGCCCGGCCAGTGGCTTGAGCCAGGCATTGAGCCGGTCCAGCAGCTCCGGCACCTGTTCACGCAACAGGGGAACCTGCTTGGTGATGACCGGCACGATCAGCAGCACCACCGCAGTCAGCACCAGCATCAGCCCGGCGATGGCCAGGCCGGCACCCAGCCAGCGCGGCACGCGCCGCGCATGCAGGCGCTCCACCAGCGGGTGCAACGCGTAGGCCAGCACCGCCGCCAGCACGAAAGGCATGAGCACCGGCGCCAGCAGTGACAGCAACAGCCCGCTCACCACGGCGATGGTGATCCACAGCAGGGCGCGTATCTGGTTGGCGGTCAAGGGCATGAGTGGGGGCGAGGCCGGCCGGCACAGGGCAACAATCCCCGGGCGGCCTGGGCGGATTCTATCGGGCCATCCGCAGAGGTATGGCAAACCCCTGATGCGCGCGTTGCCCGCGCGGGCTCACAGCAGGACCTCCGAGGGCAATACATGCACGCCCGGCGCTCCCACCAGCGCTGCCTGCAGCAGGTGGTGCGCGATGCGCTCGGCCGGCACCACGCGCAAGCGCCGCGGCAGCAGCGGCCCAAGGCCCTGCGAGAGCCGCACCGCAAACTGCTCCGCCGGCCGGCGCTGCTCCCGCTGGCCACCGATGAGCCCCGGGCGCACCAGCGACAGCGAGGGGTAGCCCACGGCCTGCAGATCGCGCTCGGTCTCGCCCTTGGTGCGGGAATAGAACACCCGCGATCCGGTGTCCGCGCCGAGCGCCGAATTGAAGGCAAAGACCTGCGCGCCATGGCGGCGCGCCAGGTAGGCCACCTCCAGCGGGTAGTCGTGGTCGACCTTGTAGAACGCCGCCTGCGACCCCGCGACCCGGATGGTGGTCCCCAGCGCGCAGACCACGGCATCCACGCGCCACCATTCCGCGTCCTGCGGCAGGCGGTCGAAATCCACCAGCGGATTGAGCAGCTTCGCGTGCGGCACCAGCGAGCGGCGGGTCGGCGCCACCACCTGCGCCACCGCGGGGTCGGCCAGCGCCTGGCGCAGCACATGGCCGCCGACCAGCCCCGTGGCCCCCACCAGCAGCAGCCGCTTCAAGGTGTCCTCCCAGGTACGCGGGCCTGGCGCTCGACCTCCTGCAGCAAGGCCCGGTAGTCCGGCAGCCGCAGGCCGCCCAGCGCCACCGCGCGTGCCGCCGCTTGCCGCGCCTCGTCCAGGCGCCCTTGCTCCATGCGGACCTGCGCCAGGTTGTTCCAGGCGTCGGCAAATGCGGGATGCGCCTCCACGGTGCGTTCATAGGCCGAGGCGGCGGCCTCGGGCTGCCCCAGGGCGTAGGCGGTGTTGCCCAGCCCCAGCATCAGGGTCTGCTGGTGCGGCCAGCGGGCCAGCCCGCTGCGGTACGCCTCGTGTGCGGCCCGCACGTCGCTGCGCTCCAGCGCTGCCGCGGCGACCGCCCAACCGTCCGGACGCGCCGTCACCGGCAGCGCCTGCGGCGGCGTCACCCGCACGGCCCAGTGGTCGGAGCGCGCCCAGGTGTGCTCGAACGTGGTCAGGGGCATGACCAGGCGCTCGGTGGTGCCCGAGTGCAGCGTGAGGGTACCGGCTTCGCGGTCGTAGCCCACCACCACCGCGTAGTGCCACATCGGTGAAAACGGCAGGGCCAGGTTCTGCAGCACCAGCACCGGGTGGCCGCTGGCCACCTCCGCCAGCACGGCCTGCAGCGTGGGTGCCAGCAGGTAGGCCACCAGCCCCTGGCGGCGCGCGGCAGCCAGCATCTCAGTCTGCAGCGCGCCCTCGCGCCCGGGCAGGTAGACCTGCGGCGTGAGCTGGGCCGGCGTGACCGGGCGGCCCGCCGCCTGCGCCACCATGGCCAGCGTGGCCGGGCCACAGAGCCGGTCGTCCTGGGGAAAGAACGGCACCTGTGTCAGCAGCACACGGGGAGTCAACTGCGCCGGCCAGGCCTCGCGCAGCGCGGCCGTCTGCGGTGGCGTGGCGCAACCCGCCAGCAGCAGCGCGCAAAGAAGAACCCCCGCCAGGGCGGGGGTTTTCCAGCGTGGCCGCCCGAGGGTCATCGGATGCTGCGCGTGAACGGGAAGACCTTGGTGAGACCCAGGATGTCGGTCACCAGCAGGATAAGGAAGACGGTGAACAGCACACCCACCACGCCGGCGCCGGCCGGGGCCTGGTCGACGCGGTCGGCCAGTTGGGCCACTTCCGCGTCGGACATGGCCTGCACGCGCGCGATGGCCTCGTCCGCGCTCACGCCCTGCGCCTGCAGCGCACCGCGCACGTCCTCGCGCTCGAAGAACGCGCTCACGCGCTCGCGGTGGGCATCCCCGGCGGCGGTGACCATGGACTGCTCGGTCGACACGATGCCTGCCTGCGCCACCAGCGGCATGCCGGCCAGGGTCATGCAGGGGATGAGGACGAGGGCGACGGAGCGGTAGAGTTTTTTCAGCATGGCGATGGCGGAAATGTGGATCGGATGCCTACCCCCAGGGGTAGCCAGACAGGCCCGCATGTTCGCCGTGCACGCCCGGCGGCGTCAACCGGAATTACATGCCGACACACAAGGACAGCGGCGCGCCGCCCGCTCGGCGCGGGCATCAGTTCAGCGCCCGGCGCAGTTCCTGCAGGCGCAGGGAGATGGTCTCGCGCTCCAGGGTGTCGTCGGTGTGCGCGACGAATATCTCCAGGTCGCTCACCGCCAGCCGCAGGTCCCCCATCTCCGCCCAGGCCAGGCCACGGTCACGGTACTCGACCCAGACGTCGGGCAACAGGATGAGCAGCCGATCCTGCACCGCGATCAGCCGCAGCCAGTCCTGCTGGTTGCGGTGGATTTCCTTGAGGTTGCGCAGCAGCCGCGCCAGGATCTCGCGCGGCGTGGCCGCCTGCAGGTAAAGGCCGACCGGCACGTCGAAATCGTCCACCAGCCCATTGCGGCGCTTGTAGGGCTCCAGCCGCTCGGACAGGTCTTCCCGGCTCAGCGACTGGCCCGTGAACGGATCAATCACCACCTGCCCGTTGGGCAGGTTGATCTTGACCATGAAGTGCCCGGGAAAGTTGATGCCCCGCGCCTTCAGGCCCAGCCCATGGGCCAGCTCCAGCCAGAGCACGGCCAGCGAGATCGGAATGCCGCGCCGCGTGCGCAGCACGGCATTGAGGTAGCTGTTGTCGGGGTCGTAGTAGTTGTTGACGTTGCCGCCAAACCCCATGTCGCGGAAGAAGAACTGGTTGAGCGTGCGCAGGCGCTGCAGCGGGCCCGCGTCGGCGGCGCAGCGGCGGCGCACGCGCGCCAGCATCTGGTCCACGTCGCCCAGCACCTGCTGCACGTCCAGATCAGGGTACTCGTCCTGCGCGATCGAGGCCGCAGCCTCGAACAGCGGCAAGGCATCGTCATCGCGCACCAAGGCAGCGAAGTAGCCCAGCGGACTGGCCTCCGGGATCTGGAACGGGATGGACGACATAGGGTCTGGGCGGTCTTTGGCGCGGGTGGCCTCATTTTCGGAGGAACTGGCGCAAGTTCAAGCCCGAAAGCAGCAAGGTGACGAAATACACCAACACCCCACCGAACACGCACAGGGTGAGCAAGCTCACCCGCCGCAGCGCCCGCCCCTCGAAACCCAGCCAGTCGATGTTCAAGGACACCGCGGTGAGAAACAGCGCCAGCAGCGCGCTGGCCGCCACCACCTGGAGGATGAAACGCCCCCAGCCAGGCGAAGGCCGGTAGGCACCCCGGCGCAGCAGCCCCAGCAGCAGCAGCAGGGCATTGACCAGCGCGCCGATGCCGATGGCCAGCGCCAGGCCGGCATGCGCCAGGTAAGGAACCAGGAGGAAGTTCAGCGCCTGGGTCAGCGCCAGCACCCCGATGGCGATCTTCACCGGCGTGCGGATGTCCTGGCGGGCGTAGAAACCGGGGGCCAGCACCTTGATGGCGATCAGCCCGATCAGCCCGGCGCCGTAGCCCATGAGGGCGGTGGCCGTGCGCTGCACGTCGGCGGCGGTGAAGGCACCGTAGTGGTAGAGCACCGCCACCAGCGGGTAGGCAAAGGTGAACAGCGCCACCGCGCAGGGCACGGCCAGCAGCACCACCAGGCGCAACCCCCAGTCCAGCAAGCCGCTGTAGCGCTCGCCGTCGTCGGCCGCCTTGGCCGCCGCCAGTTGCGGCAACAGCACCACCCCAAGAGCCACGCCCAGCAGCGCGGTCGGGAACTCCATCAAACGGTCCGCGTAGGTCAGCCAGCTCACGCTGCCCACCGCGAGGTGCGAAGCGATCTGCGTGTTGATCAGCAGCGAGACCTGCGCCACGCTCACGCCCAGCAGCGCCGGCAGCATCAAGGTCGTCACCCGGCGCGTGCCGGGGTGGTTCCAGGCCGCCTTCAGGCTGGACCAGCGCAACCGCACGCGCGGCAGCAGGCCCAGTCGCCGCAGGGCGGGCACCTGCACGCCCAGTTGCAGCGCACCGCCCACCAGCACGCCCGCGGCCATGGCGTAAATGGGCGGAATGCCCAGGCTGCCGAACCAGGGGGCACCCCAGGCCGCCGCGCCGATCATGGCCACGTTCAACAGCACCGGCGTGGCCGCCGGCACGGCAAAACGCTTCCAGGTATTGAGAATGCCGGCCGACAGCGCCACGAAGGACATGAAGCCGATGTAGGGGAACATCCAGCGCGTCATGAAGACGGCGGCCTCGAAACCTTGGGGGTCCTGCTTGAGCCCAGCGGCCATGGCCCAGACCAGCACCGGCGCACCGGCCACGCCCAGCACGCAGGTCAACGTCAGGGCCCAGGCCAGCACGGTGGCAATCTGGTCGACCAGGTCGCGGGTGGCGTCGTCACCCTCCTTCTCCCGCACACTGGCCAGCACCGGCACGAAAGCCTGGCTGAACGCCCCTTCGGCGAACAGGCGCCGCAGCAGGTTGGGAATGCGGAAAGCGACGTTGAACGCGTCGGTCAGCGCGCTGGCGCCGAAAGTGGCCGCCACCAGCAGCTCACGCACCAGCCCCGTGATGCGGGAAACCAGGGTCAGCAGCGAGACGAGGGAGGCGGACTTGAACAGCGACACGCCGGGAGTGTAACGACCCGCCCCATGCCGGCCGGCGCCCCGGATGGGCCGGACACCCCTGCCGTGCTAAAATCGCGGGCTTTGCTGGCATCATCCCCAAACATCGCATAGGAATTCCACCATGGCAACCAAGCCGAAGAAAAAGAACCCCCGCCTGGCATCCGGCCGCAAACGCGCCCGCCAGGACGTCAAGCTCAACGCAGCCAACACCTCGCTGCGCTCCAAATACCGCACCGCCGTCAAGAACGTCGAAAAGGCCGTTCTGAGTGGCGACAAGGCCAAGGCCACCGAACTCTTTGCCAAGATGCAGAAGGTCGTGGACACCGTGGCCGACAAAGGCATCTTCCACAAGAACAAGGCCGCGCGCGACAAGAGCCGCCTGTCGGCCAAGGTCAAGGGCCTCGCAGCAGCCGCTGCCTGACCCGCTACCCTCACCGGCCTGACCCGCTCAGGCCATCAGCCCGGGCCGCACCGGCCCGCCGTTTGAAACGGTGCGCTGCCAGCAAAAGCAAAAAGCCGTCGCAAGACGGCTTTTTTGTTTCCGAAGCCAGCGCACCGAGACCCAACCCCGTCAGCCCAAGGAACACCCTCCCCCACAAGGCCGCGCAGCGAGGCCGCAGCCCCCAGAGGCACCGAGGGTCCGGCTCCGCCGGCCCAAGGTGCCGTCCCCCCTCGAAGCGCCGAAGGCGCGCCACGGAGGGGGGAAGCCGCGCAGCGGCGCAGGGGGGAGCTCTCTACTTCTCCGGCAGCAGGCAGCCCTCGGCCACCTGCAGGTCGTTGTCGCGCGCGAAGTTCATGCAGAAGTCCCAGGCCATGGGCTCGGCTTCACGCAGGTCCGAATGGACCACCACGCACTTGACGCCGTTGATGGTGTTGGGCACGCACCAGGGGGAGTAGCTGAGGTGGCTGCCCGGCTGGGCGCCACCGGGCCGGAAGCTGCTCATCACGCCGGCCAACCGCTCTGCCCAGTCGCTCGGACGAAACGTGCGTCCATCCCGGGTGATGCCTTGAATGAAGACTTGTTTGGCGGAGGGTGAGACCATCGGGAAGCGCCTTCGGGTGGAGGGCCTGCAGGGAAAGCGGCAGCGCCTTGGCGAGGGTGGCTCGCCGGGCGTGGCAGACAGGTATTCTATCTTATATAAGACTCAAGCCCGGAAAACCGCCGCACCCGGACACCGCGGGCCGCCCGCATGGCAGCGATGCCCAACAAGCAATGATGATGCCTGCGCGAGCGCCTAGAATCGTGCTTCAACGGCTCAACCTGCGTTGAGCCGCTTTCTTTTGCGGGCTTTCTGTCCGCGCCAGCCACCCACCACGGAGTCACCGCATGAACGCCGCCTTGAACCCCGCCACCTCGCCCCACGTGATGAACACCTACGGTCGCCTGCCGATCGCGATGTCGCACGGTCGAGGTGTGCGCGTCTGGGACGTCAACGGCAAGGAGTACCTGGATGCGCTGGCCGGCATCGCCGTCAACACCCTGGGGCACGGCCACCCCAAACTGGTGCCCGCCCTGCAGGACCAGGTAGCGAAGATGATCCACTGCTGCAACTACTACCACGTGCCCGACCAGGAGCGCCTGGCGCAGATGCTGGTGGAGCGCTCCGGCCTGACCAACGTGTTCTTCTGCAGCAGCGGCCTGGAAGCCAACGAGGCCGCGCTCAAGCTGGCGCGCAAGTACGGCCATGACAAAGGCATCGAGAAGCCGGAGATCGTGGTCTACGAGAAGGCCTTCCACGGCCGCTCCATCGCCACCCTCTCCGCCACCGGCAACCCCAAGGTGCAGGCCGGCTTCGGCCCACTGGTGGAAGGTTTCATCCGGGTGCCGCTCAACGACATCGAAGCCCTGAAGAAGGCCACCGTGGGCAACCCGAACGTGGTCGCCGTGTTCTTCGAGACGATCCAGGGCGAGGGTGGCATCAACCCCATGCGCGCGCAGTACCTCAAGGACGTGCGTGCCCTGTGCGACGCCAACGACTGGCTCATGATGATCGACGAAGTGCAGTGCGGCATGGGCCGCACCGGCAAGTGGTTCGCCCACCAGTGGGCCGGCATCCAGCCCGACGTGATGCCCCTGGCCAAGGGTCTGGGCTCTGGCGTGCCGATCGGCGCGGTGGTGGCCGGCCCCAAGGCCGCGCAGATCTTCCAGCCCGGCAACCACGGCACCACCTTTGGTGGCAACCCGCTGGCCATGCGCGCCGGTGTGGAAACCATTCGCATCATGGAAGAAGACGGCCTGCTGGACAACGCCGCGCGCGTGGGTGCCCACCTGCACGCCCTGCTGGACAAGTCCCTCGCCGGCAAACCTGGTGTCAAGGAAGTGCGCGGCCAGGGCCTGATGATCGGCATCGAACTGGCCAAGCCCTGCGGCGTGCTCACCCAGCGCGCGGCCGATGCCGGCCTGCTGCTCTCGGTGACGGCCGACACCGTCATCCGCCTGGTGCCGCCGCTGATCATGACCACCGCCGAAGCCGACGAAGTGGCCGCCATCCTGCTGCCGCTGATCCACGCCTTCCTGGCCGAATGACGGGCGCCGCCTCATGAGCAGCATCAAGCACTACCTGCAGTTCAAGGACCTCACGGCCGACGAGTACGCCTACCTGCTCGGCCGTGCCGCGCACATCAAGAAAAAGTTCAAGGCGTTCGAGAAGTACCAGCCCTTCGCCGACCCGGACCGCACCCTGGCCATGATCTTCGAGAAGGCCAGCACGCGCACCCGCGTGAGCTTCGAGGCCGGCATGTACCAGATGGGCGGCTCCGTGGTGCACCTCACCACCGGCGACAGCCAGCTCGGCCGCGCCGAGCCCATCGAGGACAGCGCGCGCGTGATCAGCCGCATGGTCGACATCGTGATGATCCGCACCTTCGAGCAGCAGAAGATCGAGTCCTTCGCGGCGCACTCGCGCGTGCCGGTCATCAACGGCCTCACCAACGAGTACCACCCCTGCCAGATCCTGGCCGACATCTTCACCTACAACGAATACCGCGGCGACATCCGCGGCAAGGTCGTGGCCTGGGTGGGCGACGGCAACAACATGGCCAACACCTGGCTGCAGGCGGCCGAGGTCCTGGGCTTCACGGTGCACGTGAGCACGCCCAGCGGCTACGGCATCGACACCGCCGTGGCGGGCGTGAAGAACACGGCCTGCTACAAGACCTTCAAGGACCCGCGCGAAGCCTGCCGGGGCGCCGACCTCGTCACCACCGACGTCTGGACCAGCATGGGCTTCGAGGCCGAGAACGAAGCCCGCCGCAAGGCCTTTGCCCAGTGGTGCGTGGACGAGGACATGATGCGCCTGGCCAAGCCCGACGCGCTCTTCATGCACTGCCTGCCCGCGCACCGTGGCGAAGAGGTCAGCGCCGAAGTCATCGACGGCCCGCAGTCGGTGGTGTGGGACGAGGCCGAGAACCGCATGCACGTGCAGAAGGCCCTGATGGAGTACCTGCTGCTCGGCCACCTCACCTGAGCCGAGCTCCATGCAGGCCCTGCTCGACGCCATCGCGCGCATCGAGCCGTCGGCGGATGCGCGGCGCATCTTCCACGGCCGGGGCGGACGATTCCCTGGCTGCGAACAGTGGGCACTGGACGCCTTCCCACCGGTCTGGGTGCTGACCAGCTTCCTGCCGGTGGACGACACCACGCTGGCACTGCTGCACGACGCACTGCAGCGGCGCTGGGCGGCCATCGCGCCCGAAGGCGCGACGCTGAACTGGGTCTTCCAGTGCCGGCACGAGGGCCGCACCGAAACCCGCCTCATGGCCGGCAGCGTGCCCGATCCGCACGTGGTGCACGAAGGCGGCGCGCGCTACCTGGTGCATGTGCTCCGGGGCCAGAACCACGGCCTGTTCCTCGACATGGCCACGGGCCGCCAGTGGGTGCGGGAGAACGCGCGCGGGCAGACCGTGCTCAACCTCTTCGCCTACACCGGCGCCTTCTCGGTGGCGGCACTGCAAGGCGGTGCCAGGCAGGTGGTGAACGTGGACATGAGCAGCGGCGCCATGGCCATCGGCCAGCAGAACCATGCACTCAACGGCCTGGGCGGCGGCGCGAGTTTCCTCGCGCACGACATCTTCAAGACCTGGGGCCGCATCACGCGCGGCGGCCCCTACGGCCTAGTCATCGTCGACCCGCCCAGCTACCAGAAGGGCAGCTTCGTCGCCACCAAGGACTACGCGCGCCTCATGCGCCGCCTGCCCGATCTGCTGCGCCCCGGAGGCCGCGCGCTGCTCTGCCTGAACGCCCCCGAACTGGGCCCCGACTTCCTGCAAGACCTCGTGCGCGAAGCCGCGCCGGAACTGGCGTTCGAGCAGCGCCTGCCCAACCCCGAAGCCTTCACCGACGCCGCGCCCGAGCGCGCGCTCAAGGTGCTGCTGTACCGCGCGCCCGCGCTCGGCGCACAAGCCACGCCATGAGCGCCTGCACCGATTGCGGCGCCTGCTGCGCCTGCTTCCGCGTCGACTTCTCGGTGCACGAGGGCGAGGACATGGGCGGCACGGTGCCCACCGGGCTGGCGGTGGAGGTCACCCACAGCACGCTGCGCATGCGCGGCACCGACCACTCGCCCCCGCGCTGCGCGGCGCTCTCCGGCAAGGTGGGCACGCACGCCGTCTGCGGCATCTACGAGTGGCGACCCTCCCCCTGCCGCGAATTCGAGGAAGGCAGCGAAGCCTGCGCACGCGCGCGCCAGCGCCACGGCCTACGGCCGTTGCCGACTTGAGCATTTGATTCAGGCCTGAACTATTTTCAGGGCCTGTTGGGATTAACCGACACCACGGCTTTTTTTGCGGTGCTACCTTCACCGCACCATGAAGAAGCAGCTCTGGGACATCTCCCCCCCCGTGCACGCGGGCTCACCGGTTTTCCCGGGAGACACGCCCTACGCGCAGCAATGGGCCGCCACCATAGGCCCAGGCTGCCCGGTCAACGTCAGCGCCATCACGCTCTCGCCCCACGTCGGCGCGCACGCCGACGCCCCCCTGCACTACGACCCCGAAGGCGCGGCCATCGGCGCCGTCGCGCTCGACGCCTTCATCGGCCCCTGCCGCGTCATCCACGCCATCGGCTGCGGCCCGCTGGTGCAGCCGCACCACATCGCCCACGCGCTGGACGCCAGCCTGCCACCGCGCGTGCTGGTGCGCGTGTACGACACCCAGCCGCAAGACCGCTTCGACCACGCCCTGCCCGCCTTCGCGCCCGACACCGTGGCGCAACTCGCCCGCCTCGGCGTGCTGCTCATCGGCATCGACAGCGCCAGCATCGACCCCGCCGACAGCAAGACCCTGGACAGCCACCAGACCATCCGCCGGCTCGGCCTGCGCGTGCTGGAGAACCTGCTGCTCGACGGCGTGCCCGAGGGCGACTACGAACTCATCGCCCTGCCCCTGAAACTCACCACCGCCGACGCCAGCCCCGTGCGCGCCATCCTCCGCGAACTGCCCACCCACCACACGAGCTGAGCCCATCCACCGCACGAGCTGAGCCCACCCACCACACGAGCTGAGCCCACCCACCGTTCGGGCTGAGCCTGTCGAAGCCCCTCCCAACACAGCACCATGACCACCACAACCACCCTGCAAGACTGCCGCGCCCTGGACGCACAAGACCCCCTGCGCCCCCTGCGCGAACTCTTCCACATCCCCGAAGGCACCCTCTACCTGGACGGCAACTCCCTGGGCGCCATGCCGCGCAGCACCCCCGCGCGTGTGGCCCAGGTGGTGACCCAGGAATGGGGCCAGGACCTCATCCAGAGCTGGAACAAGCACGGCTGGTTCTCCCTGCCGGGCCAGGTGGGCGACAAGATCGCGCGGCTGATTGGCGCCCCCCCCGGCACCGTGGTGGCCACCGACAGCACCTCGGTCAACCTCTTCAAGGTGCTCTCCGCCGCCCTCAGCCTGAGCGCGGCCGACCACCCGGGGCGCAAACGCATCGTCAGCGAACGCAGCAACTTCCCCACCGACCTCTACATCGCCGAAGCCCTGTGCAAGGAACGTGGCTTTGAACTGGTGCTGGTGGAGCCCGAAGACATCGCCGCCGCGCTCACGCCCGAACTGGCCGTGCTCATGCTCACCCACGTGAACTACCGCACCGGCGCCATGCACGACATGGCGGCCGTGACCGCCGCCGCCCACGCGGTGGGCGCGCTCGTGGTGTGGGACCTGGCGCACAGCGCCGGCGCCGTGCCGGTGGACCTGGGCAGCGCTGGCGCCGACTACGCCGTGGGCTGCGGCTACAAGTACCTCAACGGCGGTCCCGGCGCGCCCGCCTTCGTCTGGGTCCACCCGCACCACGCCGACCGCTTCTGGCAACCCCTGGCCGGCTGGTGGGGCCACGCCACCCCCTTCGAATTCACGCCCGACTACCGTCCCGCCCCCGGCATCACCCGCTACCAGTGCGGCACTCAGCCCATGATCAGCCTGGCCGCGCTGGAATGCGGCGTGGACACCCTGCTGGCCGCCGAAGCGCACGGCGGCATGGCCGCACTGCGCCGCAAATCCCTTGCGCTCACCGACCTCTTCATCTGCCTGGTACAGAACCGCTGCCAAGGCCACGGCCTGGGCCTGGCCACCCCCATGGACCACACCCAGCGCGGCTCACAGGTCTGCCTCACGCGCGACGAAGGCGCCTACGCCATCGTGCAGGCCCTCATCGCCCGCGGCGTCGTCGGCGACTTCCGCGCCGGCGACCCTTCGACAGGCCCGGGGCGAACGGGCACCAAAGACATCCTGCGCTTCGGCTTCACCCCGCTCTACATCGGCTTCGAAGACGTGTGGAATGCCGTGGAACACCTGCGCCAGGTGCTGGAAAGCGGCGAATGGCGGCGCCCCGAATTCAACCGGAAACACGCGGTGACCTGACCCCCAACCGTGCAAGCCAGCCCAACGCCCCTTCCGACCAAGCCCACTCCCCTCCAATCGGACAGAGCCCACCCCATCCTTTCGGGCTGAGCCCCCATCCTTTCGGGCTGAGCCCCCACCCGTTCGGGCTGAGCCTGTCGAAGCCCTTCCCACACAAGCCCCACAGGCACAAGACAAACCAGAGCGCAACATGCACAGCAAACCCGAAGACATCGTGCGCCAGGAAGGCGCGCAACTCGACTTCAGCCGCGACATGAGCTACGGCGACTACCTCCAGCTCGACGCCATCCTCGGCGCGCAGAAACCGCTCTCCCCCGCGCACGACGAAATGCTCTTCATCGTGCAGCACCAGACCAGCGAACTCTGGATGAAGCTCATGCTGCACGAGCTGCATGCCGCCATCGCCCACATCGCGCGCGACGAACTCCCGCCCGCCTTCAAGATGCTCGCGCGCGTCAGCAAGATCATGGAACAGCTCGTGCACGCCTGGGACGTGCTCGCCACCATGACCCCGCCCGAGTACAGCGCCATCCGC
>NZ_JAHCKL010000026.1 GCF_026125785.1 Hydrogenophaga sp. | reverse complement strand
CCAGGCCATCGTGCGCGAAGGCATGAAGTACGTGGCCGCCGGCATGAACCCCATGGACCTCAAGCGCGGCATCGACAAGGCCGTGGAAGCCCTGATCGCCGAGCTGAAGAAGGCCTCCAAGGCCACCACTACCAGCAAGGAAATCGCCCAGGTCGGCTCCATCTCCGCCAACAGCGACACCAGCATCGGCGAGATCATCGCCAACGCAATGGACAAGGTCGGCAAGGAAGGCGTGATCACCGTGGAAGACGGCAAGTCGCTGCAGAACGAACTCGACGTGGTCGAGGGCATGCAGTTCGACCGCGGCTACCTCTCGCCCTACTTCATCAACAACCCCGAGAAGCAGGTTGCCTTGCTGGACAACCCCTTCGTGCTGCTGTTCGACAAGAAGATCAGCAACATCCGCGACCTGCTGCCCACGCTGGAAGCCGTGGCCAAGGCCGGCCGCCCGCTGCTGATCATTGCCGAGGACGTCGAAGGCGAAGCCCTGGCAACCCTGGTGGTCAACACCATCCGCGGCATCCTCAAGGTCGTGGCCGTGAAGGCTCCTGGCTTCGGCGACCGCCGCAAGGCCATGCTGGAAGACATCGCCATCCTCACGGGCGGCAAGGTCATCGCTGAAGAAGTGGGCCTGACGCTGGAGAAGGTGACGCTGGCCGATCTGGGTCAAGCCAAGCGCATCGAAGTGGGCAAGGAAAACACCACCATCATCGACGGTGCCGGCGCTGCTGCAGACATCGAAGCCCGCGTCAAGCAAGTGCGCGTGCAGATCGAGGAAGCCACCAGCGACTACGACCGCGAGAAGCTGCAGGAACGCGTGGCCAAGCTGGCCGGCGGCGTGGCCGTGATCAAGGTGGGCGCTGCCACCGAAGTGGAAATGAAGGAAAAGAAGGCCCGCGTGGAAGACGCGCTGCACGCCACCCGTGCCGCGGTGGAAGAAGGCATCGTCGCCGGTGGTGGCGTGGCCCTGCTGCGCGCCCGTCAGCTTGCCGGCGCCATCAAGGGTGACAACGCCGACCAGGACGCCGGCATCAAGCTGGTGCTCAAGGCCATCGAAGCGCCCCTGCGCGAGATCGTGGCCAACGCCGGTGGCGAGCCCAGCGTGGTGGTCAATGCCGTGCTCAACGGCAAGGGCAACTATGGCTTCAACGCCGCCAACGACACCTACGGCGACATGATCGAAATGGGTATCCTGGATCCGACCAAGGTGACCCGCACCGCGCTGCAGAACGCCGCTTCCGTGGCTTCGCTGATGCTGACCACCGAAGCCATGGTGGCCGAAGCGCCGAAGGAAGATGCGCCCGCCGCTCCTGCCGGCATGGGCGACATGGGTGGCATGGGCGGCATGGGCATGTAATGGCCTGAAGCAGCCCCGCCGCTTCACAGTCACCGTCTGCGAAGCGGCTCCGGCCCGAAACCCCGCGATATCCTCGCGGGGTTTTCTTTTTTCCGCCCATGTCCGACGCCGTCGCCAACGAACCAGAAAGTCCTGTCGCGTGGGACGCGCAGGGTATGCCATTCAGTGTCCGCTTTGGCGACCGCTACCGCAGCGAGGGCCAGGGCCTGCGAGGAGGACTTGCGCAGGCCCGACACGTCTTTCTGGCCGGCTGCCGGCTGGCCGCACCCGATGGCCAACCAGCGGCAGACGCCGCTTGGCGAGGTGCCCGTTGCTGGCGCGTGCTGGAAAACGGCTTCGGCCTGGGCTTGAATTTCCTGGCGACCTGGCAGGCCTGGCGACACGACCCTCACCGCCCGGGCATGCTGCAGTACGACGCCACCGAAGCCTGGCCCCCGTCAGCCCATGACGTGCGGCGCAGCGTCCAGCCTTTCCCGGATCTTGAAGCGCAAGCCCATGCGCTCGCGGACGCCTGGCCTTCCCTGCTGAGTCACGGCACCTCGGTCTTCGAAGGCGGTCGGGTCCAGCTTCGGCTGCACCTTGGCGACGCGGTGGCCGGATTGAGCCGCATTGAGACAGGCGTGCACAGCATCTACCTGGACGGCTTCGATCCGCGGCTCAATCCGGGCATGTGGTCAGCAGACATCCTGCGCACGATCGGCTCTTTGGCCCATCCGGGTGCACACGCCGCCACCTGGTGCGTGGCGCGCACCGTACGGGATGGGCTGGCATATGCCGGCTTTAAGGTGAAGCGGCGCGAGGGCCTCCCGCCCAAGCGGCACTGCCTGGCGGCGCTGCGGACTGACGCTGCCTGAATTCAGGCAGCGGCCATCAACGCTTCCAGCTTGACCGCATCTGCACAGAAGGCGCGGATGCCTTCCGCCAGTTTCTCGGTCGCCATGGCATCTTCGTTCAACGCCAGACGGAAACCCGCTTCGTCGTAGGTCACGAACGGAATATCCATGGTCTGCACTGCACCGGCATCAAGCACCTTGGCCAGCGGCGCCTGGCTGGCGGCCAACTGAGCCAGCAAGTCCGGGCTGATGGTCAGAAGATCGCACCCAGCCAGAGCGGTGATCTGGCCCACGTTGCGAAAACTCGCTCCCATGACCTCGGTCCGGATACCGTGCTTCTTGTAGAAGTGGTAGATGGCGCGCACCGACTTCACGCCGGGGTCGTTGGCGCCCGCCATGGCCTGCTCATCCCAGGTCGCGCCTGCCTGCTTCTTGTACCAGTCGTAGATGCGTCCCACGAAGGGCGAGATCAGCTGTACTTTGGCTTGGCCACAGGCCACCGCCTGCACAAAAGAGAACAGCAGCGTGAGATTGGTATGAATGCCTTCGCGCTCCAGCCGCGCCGCGGCCTGAATGCCCTCCCAAGTGGCGGCGATCTTGATCAGCACGCGGTCCACATGCACACCTTCACCCTGGTAGAGCTCGATGAGGCGGCGGGCGCGGGTGACCGTGGCTTCGGTATCGAAGCTCAGGCGCGCATCGACCTCGGTGGACACCCGGCCCGGGATCAATCGCAGGATCTCGCAGCCAAAACGCACCAGCAGGTGGTTCATGGTCTCTTCCAGCCCCAGGGTACCGAAACGGTTCACGGTGTCCTTGAGCAGGTCCGCATACGCCGGCTTCTGGACCGCCTTGAGGATCAGCGAGGGGTTGGTGGTCGCATCCTGCGGCGCGTAGGCGGCCATTTCCTTGAAGTCGCCGGTGTCGGCCACCACGGTGGTGAACTGTTTGAGGGCATCGAGCTGGTTCATGGCGCCATTATCGGATATTCATGTAATAAAATTTCAGATCCGAAGCCATTTTGTGTAACCGCCATGCTGGACCGCATCAAAGCCTCCCTGCCCTCGCTGGCCCCCGCGGAACAGCGCGTGGCCAAACTGGTGCTGCTGGATCCGCGCACGTTCGCCAGCCTGCCGGTGACGGAACTGGCGGAACGCGCCCATGTGAGCAAGCCCACCGTGGTGCGCTTCTGCCGCAGCATGGGCTATGACGGCCTCTCGGATTTCAAGCTCAAACTGGCCGGCACGGTCAGCGAGGGCGTGCCCTTCATCCACCGCAGCGTGGACGTGGACGACAAGACCAGCGACGTGCTGGTGAAAGTCATCGACAACACCGTTGCGGCGTTCCTCAAGTACCGCAACGACGCCTCCAGCCATGCCATAGAGAAGGCGGTGGACGCGCTGGTGGCGACCTACCGCAACCGCGGCCGCATCGAGTTCTATGGTGCCGGCAACTCCGGCATCGTGGCGCAGGATGCGCAGCACAAGTTCTTCCGGCTGGGCATCAACGCCATTGCCTACAGCGACGGCCACATGCAGGTGATGAGCGCCTCCCTTCTGGGGCCGGGCGATTGTGCCGTCATCATCTCGAACTCCGGCCGGACGCGTGATCTGATGGACGCCGCCGACATCGCGCGCAAGCACGGCGCGACGGTGATCGTGATCACCACCAGCGGCTCCCCACTGGCGCAGAGCGGGCACATTCACCTGTCGGCCGACCACCCTGAGGGCTACGACCGCTACAGTCCCATGACGTCGCGCCTGATGCACCTGATGGTGATCGACATCGTGGCCACCTGCGTGGCGCTGCGCATCGGTGGTGCCAAATTGCAGCCGCTGCTCAAGGAAATGAAGAACAACCTGCGGAGCAAGCGGTACACCTGACCTTGCCCCGCCCTGGATGCGTCACGGGGCGGGCTTGAACGACTTGAGTTCGGTCAGGGTGTCGTTCCAGAGATTGTTGCCCCGGTAATCCTTGTACTCGGTGCGCACGGAGCGGCCAATGAATGGCGCGTACCACATGGTCTGCTGGACGCGCACGACGCCGCGCCAGTTCACCCCGCGCAACCAGCCCACGGACTCGATCTTGAACGCGTCGAACACGCCGGCTGGCGTTTCTATCTTTTCCTGTGCGGCCACCTTGTAGCTGACTTCGGCGCGGGAGAGGTTGCCATTGACGGCCGTTGATTCATAGTCAGCGTCCCATGCACTGCCGACGGACAGCGGCAGCTTTACCAGCGGGACAGGTGGGTTGTACCGGGAACCGTTGACACCCCAAACGAGGATATGGCCATCCGAGGTATAGACACCTTCACGCTCCACCGCCGGATTGCCTCGGACATGCTTCACACGGTACTGCCCCGGCTCCACGGCAGTGACGGTGATGATTTCATCGAACACCTTGTTGTCGGCGCGCAGGCTGACCTGGTAGACGGCCTCGTCTCCCACCTTGACGGGCCGCGGCACCATCGCACCCTCGGACTGCGCCAGCGCCGAACCCGAGGCAAGCCACAGCACCACCCACGGAACCATCTTCTTCATGCGAACCTCCTCCGGAAAAAACCGGGCTCACTTCGGAAAAGAACAGACGCGAACAGGTCCTAGATGCGGCCTTCTTCCACGGCATGGCAAGCGATGCGGATGCCCGCCAAGGACTGGAGTTGAGGCCGCTCGCTGCGGCAACGGTCATTCGCATGCGGGCAACGCGGGTTGAACGCGCAGCCACTGGGCGGATTCAGCGGGTTGGGCACCTCTCCCGACACCGGTGTGCGAGCCTTGCCAGTGTCGTGCATCTTCGGAATGGCGTCCAGCAACATCCGCGTATAAGGATGGCGCGGCGCATCGAACAGCGTGTGCTTGGGCGCAAGCTCCACCAGGCGCCCCAGGTACATCACGCCGACCTGGTCACTCACATGGCGGACCACGGCCAGGTTGTGGCTGATGAACAGGTAGGTGAGGCCTCGCTCCCGCTGCAGGTCCTTCATGATGTTCAGCACCTGGGCCTGCACGCTCACGTCCAGCGCCGAAGTGGGTTCGTCGCAGACCAGGAACTCGGGCTGAGTGGCCAGGGCGCGGGCGATGGAGATGCGCTGCCGCTGGCCTCCGGAGAACTGGTGCGGATACTTCGGTCCATCAAGGGGCGACAAACCGACCGACTTCAGGAGCTCGCCCACGCGCTCCTGCAGCACGGCGGGGTCGGACTCGATGTCATGTTCGTGCAAAGGCTCGGCAATGATGTCCTGCACACGCCAGCGCGGGTTCAGGCTGGCATACGGGTCCTGGAAGATCATCTGGATGCGGCGGCGCAGCTTGCGTCCCTCGGGCGTCTTGAAGGCCGCATGGGCATCCTGACCGGCAAACTCGAACCCGCCGCGCGTGGGCTCGTAGAGACCGACCAGCAGGCGCGCGACCGTGCTCTTGCCGCAGCCCGATTCACCCACGAGCGCCAGGGTCTGGCCACGCGGGATGTCGAACGACACGCCATCGACGGCGCGCAGGAGCTGGCGCGGCTGGCGCTCGATGACGCGGTTGAGCCAGGGGGCGGACACGTCGAAGGTCTTGGCCAGATCGGTGGCGCGGACCAGCGGCGCCTCGGTGTTCAGCGCGGCGCTCATGCGGCACCTCCCTGGGCGTGCAGCCAGCAGGCAGCGCGCGTGGCGCCGGCGTTCATCAGTTCCGGGCGCTGCGCATGGCAGCGGTCGAACACGCGCTCGCAGCGCGGGTTGTAGGCGCAGCCCTTGGGGATGGCGTTCAGGCGGGGCATGGCGCCATCGATCTGGTGCAGGCGCTCACGGTCCGCCGTCATGTCGGGAATGCAGGCCATGAGGCCACGGGTATAGGGATGGGCCGGGTGGTTGATGACTTCGTGCACAGGGCCGATCTCGGCCACGCGGCCGGCATACATCACCGCCACACGGTCACAGGTTTCGGCGATCACGCCCATGTCGTGCGTGATCAGCATGACCGCAGCCCCGCGCTGCTTGCAGATGGTCTTGAGCAGGGTGATGATCTGCGCCTGGATCGACACGTCCAACGCAGTGGTCGGCTCGTCGGCCACGATGAGTTGAGGTTCGGCCGCCAGCGCCAGGGCGATCACCACACGCTGGCGCATGCCGCCGGAGAACTGGTGCGGAAAGTGGTCGATGCGTTGCTCGGCCGCCGGAATGCCCGTGTCCTTGAGCAGGTCAATCGCGCGCCGACGGGCCTCCGCGTGCGAAACCGGCAGGTGGGTGGTGATGGTCTCGATCAACTGGCGCCCCACCGAATACAGTGGGTTGAGCGAGGTCAGCGGGTCCTGGAAAATGGCGCCTATCTGGCGGCCCCGCACCTTGCGCATGGCCTCGGGCGGCAGGTTGTCGATGCGCTGGCCGTGCAGCAGGATCTGGCCCGAGGCGATATGCCCTGGCGGCTCCAGCAGACCGATGATGGATGCGCCCGTCAGCGACTTGCCGGCACCGGACTCACCCACCACGCCGAGGATTTCTCCCGGAGCGATGTCGAAGGAAATGTCGTCGAGCGCCCGCAGCGTGCCACGCCGGTTGGGAAACTCGACGACCAGGTTCTGGACTTGAAGCAGGGACATGGTCAGCGCAGGCGGGGGTTGAGGGCGTCGCGCAGCCAGTCGCCCAGCAGGTTCACGCTGAGTGCGATCAGCACCAGCATGGCGCCCGGGAAGATGGTGATCCACCACTCGCCGGAAAAAAGATAGTCGTTGCCGACACGGATGAGCGTGCCCAGGGAGGGCGACGTGGGTGGTGCGCCCACGCCCAGGAAGGACAGCGTGGCCTCGGTGATGATGGCGGTGGCCACTTGAATGGTGGCCAGCACCAACACCGGGCCCATGACGTTGGGCAGCACATGACGGCGCATGATGCGCAGCGGCGCCACGCCCGTCACGCGGGCAGCCTGCACGTACTCCTTGCTGCGCTCCACCAGCGTGGAACCCCGCACGGTGCGCGCATACTGCACCCAGCCGGTGAGCGTGATGGAGAGGATCAGCACGCCGAACGCCACCGTGTCGTGTGCATTCGGGAACATCGCACGACCGACGCCGGCAATGAGCAGCGCGATCAGGATGGGAGGAAACGACAGCATCACATCGCAAAGGCGCATGAGCACACCATCGACCCAGCCTCCCAGGAAACCGGCCAGCAGTCCGAAGGACACGCCGATGATCACCGACAGTGCTACCGACGCCAGCCCCACCGCCAGCGAGATGCGCGCACCGTACATCAGCGCGGAAAGAATGTCGCGCCCCTGCGTGTCGGTACCCAGCAGGAAGTTCGTCGACCCGTCGGGGTGCCACGCGGGCGGCAGCCGCGCGTTCATCAGATCCAGGGTGGCCAGATCAAAGGGGTTGTGCGGCGCGACCCAGGGCGCGAAGACCGCGCAGAAGACGCAGATGAAGGCAATCAACGAGGCCAGAATGGCCATCGGCGATGTGCGGAAGCTGTGCCCGACATCGCTGTCGAGCGCTCGTTGGATGAAGCGGATCACGTGGGGCGGTTCTGATGTTGTGCATCTTCATCACCAGGGCCTCGGTAGGCCCTGGTGACGGCGGGCGCTTCCCGGCTTACTTCACCGACATGTAGCGGAAAGGCATGAAGTTGTCGGCCAACTGGACCAGTTCCACGTTGCTGGCCACACCCCAGGCCAGGGCCTGCTGGTGCAGCGGCAGGTGGCCGATATCGTCCGAGTGCAGCTTGAAGGCTTCCTTGATCAAGGCATCGCGCTTGGGCTTGTCGGTCTCGGACTGGATCTTCAGCGTCAGTTCATCCACCTTGGGGTTGCAGTAGGAACCCAGGTTGAACTGGCCGCTGCCCTTGTCGTCCACGCAGCGCATCAGCGCGTTCAGGGCGTTGTGCGAGTCGTAGGTGCCAGGCGTCCAGCCCAGCATGTAGAAGCTGGTGTCGCGGCGCAGAATCTTGGGGAAATAGGTGCCCTTGGTTTCGGCCTGCAGATTGATCTTTACGCCCACACGCGCCAGATTGGCGGCCACGGCCTGGCAGATCGCACCGTCGTTGACGTAGCGGTCATTGGGGCAGTTCAGCGCCACCTCGAAACCATTGGGGTAGCCCGCCTCGGCCAGCAGCTTCTTGGAAGCTTCGGGGTCGAACGGCAGGCGGGTATTCATGGATTCGTCGAAGCCGTTGATGCCCGGCCCCACCATCAGTGCAGTGGGCTTGGAAGCACCCCGCATCACGGTGCGCTGGATGCCGACGATGTCGATGGCCTGGTAGAAGGCCTGGCGCACGCGCTTGTCCTTGAACGGGTTCTTGCCCTTGATGTTGGAGTACTGCAACTCGTCACGCTTCTGGTCCATGCCCAGGAAGATGGTGCGCAACTCGGGGCCTTGCAGCACCTTGGTCTTGCCGCTGGAGTTGATCCGGGCCACATCCTGCAGCGGCACCGGCTCGATCACATCCACCTGCCCCGAAAGCAGCGCCGCCACACGGGTGGAATCGTTGCCGATGGGGGTGTACTCGACATTGATCACGTTGCCTTCGATCTTGCCCCAGTAGTTGCCATTGCGGATGAAGGTGGTCTTGACGTTGGGCTGGCGTTCGCGCAGGCGGTAGGGTCCCGTGCCATTTGCACGGAAGGAAGCCGCGTTCTCGATGCCCTTGCGGCGATCCACAGGACGGGTCGCCTGGTTGTCCTCAGCCCACTTCTTGTTCATGATGAACAGGAGCGAGATCACATCGGGCAGGATGGGAAACGGTGCCTTGGTCTCGATTTCGACCACATGGTCACCCACCTTGCGCACTTCCTTGACGTCGTTGGTGTAGCTCTTCATGTCGGAACCATCGCCCGAGGCGCGAGCGAAGGTGAAGAGCACATCGTCCGCGGTGAAGGGTGCACCGTCGTGGAATTTCACGCCTTTGCGGAGTTCGAAACGCCACACCGTGGGTGAAGTCTGCTTCCAGCTGGTGGCCAGCGCGGGCGTGAGTTTGAGGTTGCGGTCGCGGCCCACCAGGGGTTCGTACACATTGCCCGTCACGCTGAGCTGCAGCGATTCATTGAGCGAGTGCGGGTCCATCGACAGAGCGTCACCCTGGTTGCCGATGCGGATGGTCTGCGCGGACGCGGCACCCATGGTGATCATGGCAGCGGTCACCATCGTGGCCGCGAGGGTTTTCTTGAGTTTCATGCGTCGCTCCTTGCTGAGTGAGGGGTTGCGGAAAGGGATCGGGCCGTCTGGCCAAGGGTCTCGTCTGGCAACGGCATGCCATGCTCGACCAGACTGGCGTGCAAGGCCGCGCCCAGCGGCAGCACGTCATCGTTGAAGTCGTAGCGGCTGTTGTGCAGGAAACAGCCGCCCACGCCGTTCTCGGCTCCTTGACCCAGGCGCAGGTAGGCACCAGGCTTGACCTGCAACATGAAGGAGAAATCCTCGGCTCCCATGCTGGGGTCCATGTTGCGGTCCACGTGGTCATGCCCCACCAGCTTCTGCGCCACGTCGGCGGCGAAGCGGGCCTCCTCGCGCGTATTGATGGTGGCCGGGTAGATGCGTTCGTAGTTCACGTGCGCCGCGGCGCCCAGTCCCAGCGCCACACCGGAGCACACCTCCTGCAGGCGCTTCTCCACCAGGTTCTGCACCTCAGGATTGAAAGTGCGCACCGTGCCCACCAGGGTCGCCTTGCCGGGAATGACACTGAACGCGCCCATGTCTCCCGCCTGCATGGCGCACAGGCTGATGACGGCGCTGTCGATGGCACGCACGTTGCGCGCCACGATGCTTTGCACCGCCGTGATGATGTGCGCCGATACCAGCACGGGATCCACCGTCTGGTAAGGATGGGCACCATGACCGCCCTTGCCGGTGATCTCGATGGTGATGCGGTCTGCCGAGGCCATCATGGGTCCAGGGTTCACGCCCACCGTGCCGGGCCGCATCTGCGGCCAGTTGTGCATGCCATAGACCGACTGCACCGGAAAGCGCTCGAACAGGCCATCCTCGATCATGGCCTTGGCGCCGGCAAACCCTTCCTCCCCGGGCTGGAAGATCAGCACCGCGGTGCCATCGAACTGGCGCGTCTCGGCCAGATAGCGCGCGGCACCCACCAGCATGGCGGTGTGGCCATCATGACCACAGCCGTGCATCATGCCCGGCTTGGTGGAACGCCAGGCAAAGTCGTTGTGTTCGGTCATGGGCAATGCATCCATGTCCGCGCGCAGGCCGATCATGCGTCCACTGCCTGTCTGGCGCCCGCGGATCACCGCGACCACGCCGGTCTTGCCGATGCCGGTGTGTATCTCGTCCACACCGCACACCTTGAGCGACTCCGCCACGCGTTGCGCGGTGTAATGCTCCTCGAAGCCGATCTCCGGATGGGCGTGCAGGTCACGCCGCAGCGCCGTCAGCTCCGGGTGAAAGGCCGCGATGTGCGCAAAGGCTCGGCCATGGGCCTTGATGCGAGAGGCGAGCATGTCGTTTCGGGCGTTCAATGACCACCTGCCTTTTCCACGCGCAAGCGCGGATCCACCGCAAAGTACAGCAGGTCCACCACCAGATTGATGATCACGAAGATCAGCGCGATCAGGCACAGGTACGCCGCCATGACCGGGATGTCGGCAAAAGTGACCGCCTGTATGAACAGCAGACCCATCCCCGGCCACTGGAACACCGTCTCCGTGATGATGGCGAAGGCGATCAGGCCGCCCAGTTGCAGCCCGGTGATGGTCATGACCGGCACCAGCGTGTTCTTGAGCGCGTGCCCGAAGTGCACGGCGCGGTCGGTCAGACCGCGCGCGCGCGCAAACTTGATGTAGTCGGTGCGCAGCACTTCCAGCATCTCGGCACGCACCAGCCGCATGATCAGTGTGAGCTGGAAGATGGCCAGCGTGATGGCCGGCAAGGTGATGTGGTGCCAGCCCTTGAGCGTGAGCAGGCCGGTGCTCCACCAGCCGAACTGGATCACGTCCCCGCGGCCAAAACTGGGAAACCAGCCCAGGGTGACCGCGAACAGCAGGATCAACAGAATGCCGATCAGGAATGTGGGCAGAGAGACCCCCAGCAGCGAAACGGTCATGAACACCTGGCTGAGGAAATTGCCACGCCGCAGCGCCGCATAGACACCCATGGGAATACCGATGACGAGCGCCAGCAGGGCAGCCACCAGCGACAGTTCCAACGTGGCCGGAAACCGCTCGGCAATGAGCCGCGACACCTTGGCACCCTGGCGCAATGAGAGGCCGAATTCGCCCTGCGCCGCATTCATCAGGAAATGCCAGAACTGAATGAAGAAGGGCTTGTCCAGCCCCAGGTCGGCACGCAACTCCCGGATTTGATCCGCAGTGGCATCCTGTCCCAGCAGGAACACCACCGGGTCACCCACGTACTGGAACAGCATGAATGCGATCAGCGCCACGCTGACCATGACGACCAAAGCCTGCGCCAGGCGCCGAAGAATAAAAGCGAACATCGTGCGGGAAATGAAGAGAGGGTCGCCCCTGCTGGTACGCGACCCTCGTCTGTCTGCTGAAACTCAGTTTACCTTGACAAGACGCCAATCCAGACGGTTGTCGGCCCGATGCACCACGTCGATGTTCTTCTTCATCGCCCAGGGAATGATCTGGTTGTGCAGCGGAATATGGGCCACATCCTCGTTCTGCAGTGCAAGCGCTTCGGTCAACAGACGCGGACGGACAAACGGATCGGTCTCGGTCTTCGCACGGTCGATGATGGCGTCCATCTTCGGGTTGCTGTAGCGACCCACGTTGTAGTTGCCGTCGCCACCGGTACCCAGCGTACGCACCAGCGACTGCAGGCTGTACAAGGCATCAAAAGTCGGCACACCCCAGCCCAGCATGTAGATGCTGGCCTCGAAACGCTGGATCATCGGAAAGTAGGTCGACAGAGGCAGCGTGCGCAGCTTGGCCTTGACCCCGATGCGCGCCCACATGGCCGTCACCGCTTGACAGATCGCCTCGTCATTGATGTAGCGGTTGTTCGGGCACGCGAAATCCACTTCGAAACCGTCCTTGTAGCCGGCATCGGCCAGCAGCTTCTGCGCTGCGGCGACATCGTACGGATGGCGCTGGTGCACGGCCTCGGTCCAGCCCGCCACTTGAGGCGCAACCAGTGCGCCAGTGGCCTGCCCCAGACCACGCAAGGTCACACGGGTGATCGCATTGATGTCGATCGCCTGGTAGAGCGCCTTGCGCACACGCTGGTCTTTCAACGGGTTCTTACCCTTGACATTGCTGCCCGGCAGTTCGTCGCGGAACTGGTCCATGCCAAAGAAGATGGTGCGGTTCTCAACACCGTCGAGCACCTTCAGCCCATTGTCCTGGCGAATGCGGGGAAGGTCCTGCGGGCTCGGATCCAGCACGAAGTCGACCTCACCCGAGAGCAGCGCGGCCATCCGGGTCGCGGTGGCTTTCACCGGCGTGTAGACCACCTCGGTCACATTGCCCTCGGAACTGCCCCACCAGTTGGGATTCCTGGCGAGCACGATCTTTTGGTCGGGCTGCCACTCCTTGAGCATGAAGGGCCCCGTGCCGTTGGCGTTGCGGTGCGCAAAATTCTCGTCCTGGGTCTTGATGTCCTTGGGTGCCACCGAGTTGTTCTTTTCCGCCCAAGCCTTGCTCATCATGCGCAGTTCGGTCAGTTGGTTGAGCAGAACAGGGTTGGGACCACCGGTGACGATGTCAATCGTGTTCGCGTTCACCTTGTTGACCTTGGTGATGCCTTGGGTGTACACGGTGAAATTGGACGTCTTGCTCATCGCCCGCTCAATGGAGAACACCGCGTCGTCGGCGGTGAAAGGCGTGCCGTCGTGGAACTTCACGCCCGTGCGCAGCGTGATGCGCAATTGCGTCGGAGAAACCTGGGTCCAGCTCGCCGCCAGCATGGGCTCGGGCTTGAACGTCCTGCTGTTGTAGTAAACCAGCGATTCGTAGACAGCGGCATGCACCCCAGTGGCCAAGGCATTGTTCTGCGAGTGGATGTCCCAGGTGGGAATATCGCTGGCACTGGTCCATTTGAAAGTCTTGGCCTGAGCGACACCCGCACCCAAGGTCATCGCCACGCACAGGAGTGCAAGTCGAAATTTCATTTGTTGACACCTAAATAAAATGGACATCGCGCTACTATGCAACAAACGTTCCCGCCCATGCTCGGGACTAACCCCAACGACGAAGCATCAAACGCACTGAATTGGTCACCTGCGTGTCTGCAAGCGCATCGAAACGCATGAAAGCAGGGCGCGCAACTTGTGGCGCCAAGCGATGCGGGCGGCGATCGCAGCAGTTCAGTCCTGCGCGAGTTCCAGGCTTAAAGGTCCGTACCACGCCGTCAGGCTGCTGCGGGTGTTGTCGGTGTCCGTCATGAGCGCGATCTGACGCAAAGGCCCGGGCTTCTCGCCAAAGGCCCGGCGAAAGTCCGCGCGCACATCGCGCACATGGTCTCGCCACTGCCCCACGCGTTCGCTGCCGCTGTCGAGCACCACCTTGCGGATGCGATCGGTGCGCGGATTCTTCAATACCGTGTCCACGGGATCGGTGGCGCTCCAGACGTAGATCAGTGTCGCGTAGGGCAACTCTTCGCCCGTGAGCAAGCGGCTCAACTCGGACAGCCTGTGCATGCGGGGCGACCAACGCGAGCGGTCCCCTTCGAAAGCCAGCACCAGCCGCACCGGCGAGTCGGCCAGCGCCGCGTTAGAAAGATCCGCCCCGTCGGGCAGGCCGTCAATCTTCCAGGACAGGCTCAGGCGCCCCACCGCGGGCAACATGGGCTCGAAGCGCTGTCGAAGAATGCTCACCGAACTGTTGGCCCGCACCCGAAGGGCCGGTCGCAGCAAGACCTCCGTCGGTTCAAAAGCCGCCGCCCGCTTGCCGGGAAAGGCCAGTGTGTCCCAACCGGACACCCGCGCCGGAGTGGACAGGTGCGTTGCCGCCCAGGCCCGCACCACAGCGGACGCCTGCGGTGCGTCGTGCCCCGTGCTGTTCTCCGTCGATCTGTTGAAACCCGCGCAGCCCAGCATGGCCGCAGAAACCAGCATCGCCGCAACCAGCTTGTCAGTGCGCATATGTCTTTGGACTCCACTCCAGGCAAAAACACCTCGCACGCCTGCGCGCGAGCCAGCGGGAGTCTAAACGCACGGCATGTCACCCCTGGGGATTCCCCTGAGTAAAAATGAATTCTTAAGTTGTATATTTCGACCGGGCGACTTTTCGCGCCCGGTGTTCAACAAACCCGACAACCCAAGGAGGAAACCACATGATCAAGAAAATCCTGGCCAGCCTGCTGGCCCTGATGGCCGCCGCCGCTTGGGCGGCGGTCGACGTCAACACCGCAACGGTGGCCGACCTGGACAGCATCAAGGGCATTGGGCCCGGCACCTCTTCCAAACTCCTGGAAGAGCGCAAGGCGTCACCGTTCAAGAACTGGACCGACATGATCCAGCGCGTGCCCGGCATCGGCGACAAGCGCGCAGCCAAGCTGTCTTCCGAAGGTCTGACCGTCAATGGCGAGGCCTACAAACCCGTCGCCGGCCAGAGCGAGGAGAAGAAGAAGCCTGCCAAAGGCAGCGGCAGCAAACCCTGAGCGTCCCTGACGCGCAAAGAAAAAGCCACCCGGCATGCCGGGTGGCTTTCTTGACTGAGTTCCGTTCGAAGGAAACGGAGATCAGAAGGTGTGGCGGACACCCACGGCGTACTTGTCCAGCTCTTGGGTCTTCACGCCATTGGTCTTGCCTTCGCCGGTGGTGTAGCCAGCGTAAGCGGTGGTGCGCTTGGACAGGGCATAGGTCGCCACCAGGCCGAAAGCGGAGCGCTTCTCGTCGCCGGCAACCGCGTTGTCCTTGCCGCGGGCATAGCCAGCGCCCAGGGTCAGCGCGCTGCTCACGGGGAAGTCGACGCCCACGCTGTAGTCGGTGGTCTTGGCGCCGCCGGTTTCCTTGAGCTGGCCATAGGAACCCAGAACCTTGAGCATGCCCAGGTCATAAGAAGCACCCAGGCGGGTGTACTTGGACTTCACCAGCGCGGCGGTCTCTTCCTGGTACGCGACACCCGCGTAGATCGGGCCGGCGGCGTACTTCAGATGGAAAGCAGAGGTGTTTTCCTTGACGGCGTTGTTCTCGTCCAGCGCGTAGGAGATCGCACCGCTGAAGCCACCGAAGTCAGGCGAGGTGTACTTGAAGCCGTTGTTGGGGTTGGCGGTGTAGGCGGTGCTGCCAAAGGCAAAGTACTCGGGGCTGAACGACGAGTCAAAACCGCTGAAGGAAGCGGCGCTGATGTCGTCGTAAGCGGACCACACCTTACCGGCGATGATCTGACCGAAGCCACCTTCGAAACCAACGAAGGATTGACGGTCGAACTTGAAGCCACCAGCGGTACCGTTGTCCACGGTCAGGCCAGCTTCCAGGCCAAAGATGGCGGACAGGCCACCACCGAGGTCTTCCGTGCCCTTGAAGCCCAGGCGGCTGGCTTGCAGACCGCCCGAATCCAGCTTGGTGACCGAGCCGCCAGCGGCGCCGGTGTCTTCGCTGCCCACATAGGCGTCAACGATACCGTAGATCGAAACAGAAGACTGGGCGCTGGCAGCGCCAGCGAAGGCACCGAGGACAGCCAAAGCGACAAGCGATTTTTTCATGTGAGTTCCTTGGAGTGGTTAAAGAGGTACGGGTATTCCCGAACAAGCTCAATCTTAGGCACTGCGCTTCACAAACTGCAGGGTAATCCCTTACAAAACTGTGTAAAGCCGTCAAATCGTTGCAGCGGGACAACAATCGATTTGATACCCCGTACTAGCAATATCCATACCCAACCAAGGCTTCCCCTGCGGCCTCAGAAGACGTAAAAAAACCCACCGCTTTCGCGGTGGGTTTTGCACTTCAGGCACTGGGCTGGCAGATGCCAGCGCAGGACTTAGAAGGAGTGGCGCACGCCGAACTCGAAGCCGGTGGAGCTGCCACCCGGGGTCACAGCAGCAGCGTTCGGGCTCAGGCCGAAGGTGCCGGCATTCTTGTTGGAGATGCGGGAGAACGTGCCGTACAGAGCGGTGCGCTTGGACAGGTTGTAGTCGTAACCCACAGCGATCTGGCTGGCGTCGTTGTCGCCGGCAGCGGCGTTGTAGTCGGAACGCACGTAGGAAGCCTTCAGGTTGCCCGGGCCCACAGGAGCGGTCGCGCCGATCAGGTAGTGGTTGACCTTGGAAGCGCCGAACTTGCCTTGGGTGTACTGGGCCATCAGCTTGGCCACGCCGAAGTCGTACGAACCGGCGATGTTGGTGCGCTTGTGCGACTGGGTCTGCACGGTGGAACCTTCCGAAGCGGAAGCCAGGGCCACGCTCAGAGGACCGGCGGCGTAGGTCACGCGGAAGCCAGCGTACTCGTTGGCGTCATTGGCCGCAGTGGTTTCCTTGAAGGCGTAGGAGATCTGGGCACCGAAACCGCTCAGGTTGGGCGTGAAGTAGCTGATCATGTTGTTGGCACGCACGTTGGTGCCAGAGCCGCTGCCCAGCACGGTGTACGTGTTCAGCGAATTGCCCACGCCGTTGGTGCCGAACGGATCGAACACGGTGTGGTTCCAGAAGGTCGGCACATAGTCACGGCCCAGACGCACTTCACCAAAGCCACCCATCAGGCTCACGGTGCTGCGGCGCTGGAAGTTCAGGCCACCGGCGGTGCCGGTGTCGGGGTTCAGGGCGCCTTCGAGCCAGAAGCCAGCGCTCATGCCACCGCCGAGGTCTTCCACGCCACGGAAACCGAGGCGGCTGGAAGCGATACCGTCCTGGCTCATGGAGGTCAGGTTGTCACCGCCTTGACGAACGTTGCGGATGTTCAGGTCAACGATACCGAACAGGGTCACGGAGGACTGGGCAAAAGCAGCGCCGGTAGCGGCCACGGCTGCCAGAGCAATCAGGGTCTTTTTCATTGGGGGTATCTCCAAGGTTGAGTAAAGAGGCCAGAGGTCTTGAGCCCCCGAGCCAACCTCCGTTGAGGAAGCTGCGGTCATTGCACCAGAAGGGCCCGCGACTGGCAAAAGTTTTGAAGCACAACCGAACAATTCGTCGTGAAGCAACAACGAATTGCTTTTTTGGTGCATCGAAATGAATTCTTTATCATTAATTGCACCAAATGCATGCAGGGTAGCAAGCTCCGCCCGAGCGGGCGCGCGGCACACGGCACGGGCGCCGGGCTGCGCTACAGTGAGCCTTGGACTGCCAACCCGGTAACGAAATAACCATGGATGCCCTTCTGAACGCGGCCGACTCGGCCTTGCGCACCCTGTTCGTCACGCCCCGGGCCTCGCGCGCCTGCCCGACCTTGCCCGAGCACGACCACCAGCCGAATTTGAGCGACACCGATCGGCAGCTCTCCGGCTCCCTCATGCGCGTCAACCATGTGGGCGAGGTCTGCGCCCAGGCCCTGTACACCGCACAGGCCCTCGCGGCGCGTTGGCCGCGGGCCGGCCGGCCTGCCAACGAAGCGCTGGCGCGCCAGCTTGAAGCCGCCGGCCGCGAGGAAACCGATCACCTCGCCTGGACGCAGGCGCGGCTGGAGGAACTGGGTGCCCGTCCGTCCCTGCTCAACCCGCTCTGGTACGCGGGCGCCTTCGGCATCGGGCTGGTCGCCGGCCGCATCGGGCCCGGAGTCAGCCTGGGCTTCGTGGTGGAGACAGAGCGGCAGGTGGAAGCCCATCTGGCTGGGCATATGGAGCGCCTGCCGGCAGGGGACGATGCTTCACGAGCGATCGTGGCCCAGATGAAGGATGACGAAGCGCGGCACGCCCGCGACGCCCAACAGGCTGGCGCCACCGAATTGCCCGCACCGGTCAGAGTCTTGATGCGAGCCTCGGCCAAGGTCATGACCACGGTGGCGCACCGGATTTGACCGCTGGGCCCGCCGGGCTGCGCGCCCAGGAGATCACGCCTCCAGCAGTTCGAAGCTCGTCGTGATCTCGGCTGTCTTGCCGAGCATGATGCTGGCCGAGCAGTACTTTTCGTGGCTCATGGCAATGGCGCGCTCGACCGCTGCGGCGGGCACGCCCTGGCCGCTGACCGTGAAGTGCATGTGGATCTTGGTGAAGACCTTGGGATCGACCGCAGCGCGCTCCGAGGTCAGCTTGACGCTGCAGCCGCGCACGTCATGCCGCCCACGCTTGAGGATGAGCACCACGTCGTAGGCCGTGCAGCCACCGGTGCCGGCCAACACGGTTTCCATGGGGCGCGGTGCCAGGTTGGCACCGCCGTTGGCGGGCTTGTCGGCGTCGGGCGCACCGTCCATGGTCAGCACATGGCCACTGCCGGTTTCGGCGACGAAGCCCATGTGGGAGCGGGTACCGGCGGCGCCGGTCCAGGTGACGGTGCATTCCATGGCTGTCCTGAGGTCGGGGAGTCGGGTTTGTTGGGGTCGGTGCTCTAAAAACGATAGAAAAAAAGCAACGACGGATGTTGCATTGCAACATGAACACGGTATACTGGCGGCATTGTATTGAAGGTTGTCTCCTCTACCCTCCACGGGTGGATTCAAGCCCGGACAGGCACCGCCCGTCCGGGCTTTTTTTCGCCTGCCGTCGGTGCCAAGGCTCTCAAAAACCGGTGCTGGCTATGATCGGACTCGAGGAACACCATGCCAGCCCGCGCCAACAAGCCCCTTCCCGCCCCCGCCCTATCGCCCCTGACCACCATGGGGCCCGCCGACTACCTGAAGAAGATCCTGACGGCACGCGTCTATGACGTGGCGGTCGAATCTGCCCTGGAGCCCGCGCACGACCTGAGCCGCAGGCTGCACAACAAAGTGCTGCTCAAGCGCGAAGACCAGCAGCCGGTGTTCAGCTTCAAACTGCGCGGCGCCTACAACAAGATGGCGCACCTGAGCCCCGACCAGTTGCAGCGAGGCGTCATCTGCGCCTCGGCGGGCAACCACGCGCAAGGCGTGGCGCTGGGCGCACGCAAGCTGGGCGCGCGCGCGGTCATCGTCATGCCCACCACCACACCCCAGGTCAAGATCGACGCTGTGCGCGGATTTGGCGGAGAAGTGGTCCTGCACGGCGACAGCTACACCGATGCCTACAACCACGCGGTCACCTTGCAGAAGAAGCAGGGGCTGACCTTCGTGCATCCCTTTGACGATCCGGACGTGATCGCCGGCCAAGGCACGATCGCCATGGAAATCCTGCGCCAGTTGCAGAGCCTGGGGTCGGACCACCTCGACGCGGTGTTCGTCGCCATCGGCGGTGGCGGCCTGATTTCGGGCGTGGCCAACTACATCAAGGCGGTGCGGCCGGAGATCAAGGTCATCGGTGTGCAGACCAGCGACTCGGACGCCATGCGGCGTTCGGTGGAGGGTGGCTCACGGGTGACGCTGCCCGACGTCGGCCTGTTTGCCGATGGCACCGCCGTGAAGCTGGTGGGCGAGGAAACCTTCCGCATTGCCCGCGAGCTGGTGGATGAATTCGTGACGGTCGATACGGACGCGGTGTGCGCGGCCATCAAGGATGTGTTCGTGGACACACGCAGCATCGTGGAGCCGTCGGGTGCGCTGGCGGTAGCGGCGATCAAGCAGTACGTGGCCCGGCACAAGACGCGCGGAGAAACCTACGCGGCCATCCTGTGTGGCGCGAACATGAACTTCGACCGCCTGCGTTTCGTCGCCGAGCGCGCCGAGGTCGGCGAAGAGCGCGAAGCCCTGTTCGCCGTCACCATCCCAGAGGAACGCGGCAGCTTCAGGCGCTTCTGCGAGGTGATCGGCGAACTGCCCGGCGGGCCGCGCAATGTGACCGAGTTCAACTACCGCATCCACGACGGCAGCCAGGCGCATGTCTTTGTCGGTCTGAGCACGCATGGCAAAGGCGAGTCGACCCGCATCGCAGCCAACCTGGTGCGACACGGTTTCGAGACCCTCGATCTGACGCACGACGATCTGGCCAAGGAACACGTGCGGCATATGGTGGGCGGCCATTCGCCACTGGCGAACGACGAACGCCTGTTGCGCTTCGTCTTTCCCGAGCGGCCAGGCGCTCTGCTCAAGTTCCTCAGCCTGATGCGCCCGGGATGGAACATCAGCCTGTTCCACTACCGCAACCAGGGAGCGGACTACGGCCGCATCCTCGTCGGCCTGCAGGTGCCGGCCAAGGACCACAAAGCCTTTGGCAAGTTTCTCGACACACTCGGCTATCCCTATGTGGAAGAGACCGAGAATCCGGTGTACCGTCTGTTCCTGAAGAGTTGAACCCGACGAGCCCGTCATGGCCCTGGACCCCGTCTTCACCCCCATCAACCAGCCGCGCGCGCCCGAGCTTCCGGCCCACCTGAAGCTGCCTCACATTCCTCCAACGGCAGATGCGATGCTGGAGTACGAGGTGGCTCAGCGGCTGGCGCCCGAAGGGCTGCCCGAACATGCCCTGGGCCGGCTGGAGACGCTGGTGTTGCAACTGGCCCGCATCCAGCATGGCAGCCCCCTGCCCTTTGACCTGCTGGTGTTCGACTCACCGCAGTTGCTGGTCTTCGCGGCGGACCATGGCATCGCCGACGAAGGTATGTCGGCGCTGGAGCAGGGCATGACGGTGGAACATGTGCTGCAGTTGCTGATGGGCGTGGCGCCTGTCAATGCGCTGGCCGATGCCCACGGCTTTGACCTCACGGTGGTGGATGCGGGCGTGGCCACGCACATCAACCCGCCTGAAGCATCGCGCACCCGGGCGCCGCTGCTGCTGCGCAAGATCGGCTACGGCACACGCAATCTCATGCTGGGGCCGGCCATGTCGACCACGCAGGCCGTCTCGGCCTTGCATGCGGGCATGGACGTGGTCCGGCACCTGCCAGGCAACGTGGTCGCGCTGGGCGATGTTGGCGTGGCCAACATGGTCAGTGCCTCCCTGCTGCTGTCGCGGCTGTGCGGCGTGCCCATCGCCGACGCCTGTGTCCGCGACGATTTCCAAATGCCTGGACTGGACGACAGCCAGCATCTGCAGCGCATCGAGAAGCTCTCCGCCGCCGCAAGCCGTCACCGCAAGGCGCTGGGACCGTTCGATGCGCTGGCGGCGCTGGGCGGGTTCGAGATCGCGATGATGGTCGGTGCCATGCTGCAGGCGGCGAGCGAGCGGCGGGTGGTGATCGTCGATGGCTACGTGGCCGGTGCCGCGGCGCTGGTGGCGCGCGGCTTGTGCCCTTCCGTGGCGGACTACCTGGTCTACGCCCACCGCACCGCCGAGACCGGGCACCGGTTGATGCTCATCCATCTGCAGGCCCAGCCCTTGCTGGACATGGGCCTGCGGCTGAACCAGGGCACGGGCGCCATGCTGGCATGGCCCCTGCTGCTGGCCGCACAGAGCCTGCTGGAACGCTAGGACGGCGCAGCGGCCGGCTCCGGCAAGGACAGTTCCACCGTGGCCGGAGTCTGCAGCGACGGCCCCAGACGCACGGTGCGGCGCGTCACGGCCTGCAGGACCAGCCCGCCATCCAGCGAAGCGCCGACGCGGTAGGGCCTGGGCGGCTGGTTGTCCACGGCGATCAGTGCCGCGCCGCTGTCGGCACCGGTAGCGACCACCCCGAGCAGCACGTACCGGGGCGCAGCGGCAGCCACCGGCGCGGCTTCGGCGGTGCTGGCAACGGGCACCGCTCCCAGGGTGCGCGCCACCGAGGCGGGGTCTGGCGGCTGTGGCGCCGACGCGACCGGGGCCACCGGCGTCACCGGTGAACGCCCGAGGAATTGCAACACCCAGTAACCTGCGCTCAGCCCGGCGGCCAGCCACAGCGCGCCCGCCACCAGGGCTGGCGCACGGCGTGGCGTGCTGCTGCCCTGCAGGGCAGCAGGGCTTTCCATCAGAAAACCCGAATGGCCAAACGAAGGTCCCTTGCTCATGCGCGCATTATGATGGACGGCCCACGCTTTCGAGGCCTGTGCGCAACGGCTGCGCGGGCCCCCGGGGCCGACCGAAGGCCCGCGTTCGCCGGAGATTCCATTTGAACCACCTCACCCAAGCCGCACCCGCCCAACCCGGTGCACTGCGCCGGTCCTGGCATCTGATCCAGCGCGGTTTCACCCTCATCGAACTCATGGTGGTGCTGGTCATCATCGGCGTGCTGGCCGCGCTGATCGTGCCCAATGTGCTGGACCGCGCCGACGACGCGCGCGTCACCGCCGCCAAGACCGACGTCAACAACCTGATGCAGGCCCTCAAGCTGTACCGGCTGGACAACCAGCGTTTCCCGAGCAGCGAGCAGGGGCTCAACGCCCTGGTGACGCGCCCCACGGCCGGCCCCGCCGCGCCGAACTGGCGCAAGTACCTCGACAAATTGCCGACCGATCCCTGGGGACGCCCCTACCAATACCTGAACCCTGGCCTGCATGGCGAGGTGGACGTGCTGTCGCTCGGCGCGGACGGACAGGCGGGTGGAGAAGGGAAAGACGCCGACATCGGCAGCTGGCACTAGAGCCTGTTCACTCTGACGGTAGTGCCGTGAAGACAGCAGCAGAGCGCGCGCACGGCTTCACCCTGCTGGAACTGGTGGTGGTGCTGGCGCTGGTGGCGTTGACCACCGCAGGCGTGAGTCTGGCCTTGCGCGACAGCGATGCCGCCTCCCTGGAACGCGAGGGGCTGCGCCTGTCTGCGATGCTGGAGTCGGCACGCGCCCAATCGCGCACCAGCGGACTGCCGGTGGTCTGGCGCAGCCTGCCGCAGGGCTTCGAGTTTGTCGGTCTCCCCACGTTGCGCGATGGGCGGCAGGTGGCCAGCTCGCTGGCGGGCCCGCGTGGCTGGCTGCACCCCGAGACGCGCGCCACCGTGCTGCAGCCACCGGGCGCCCAGGTGCTGGTGCTTGGGCCGGAACCACTGATCGCCGCACAACGCATAGAACTCGTGCAAGGCGCCCACCGCCTCACGCTGTCCACCGATGGTCTGGCCCCGTTCGCTGTCGTGAACACGGTCGCTCCATGAAGACGATGCCCGCACACCGCGCTCGCGGCTTCACCCTCATTGAAGTCCTGGTGGCCCTGGCGGTGGTGGCCGTCACCCTGATCGCGGGGCTGCAGGCCACGGGGGCGCTCACCCGCGCGTCGGCGCGCCAGAGCGACCAGTGGCTGGCGCAGTTGTGCGCTGAAAACGAACTCACCCGCCTGCGCCTGACACGCCAGCTTCCGGGCGTGGGCGACAGCGAGTCCGCCTGTGTGCAGGCCGGGCGCGAGATGCGGGTGCGGCTGTCGGTGCAGCCCACACCCAACCCCAACTTCCGCCGGATCGACGCGGTGGTGATCGCCAACGTGGATGCCGACACCGTGCGCCTGCTCAGCATCTCCACCGTCATGGGCAGGTACTGATGATGAGCCTCCCCCGACGGCGCGCATGGCGCGGCTTCACGCTGATCGAGCTGCTGGTGGCCATCGTGGCCATGTCCATGGTGGCCTTGCTGAGCTGGCGGGCGCTCGACGGCATGACACGCACACAGGACGCGACCCAGGCACGCGCCGATGACCTGCTGCGCCTGCAGGCCGCGCTGGGCCAATGGGTGGCGGACCTGGACGCGGCCATCGACACCGGCGAGGTCGACGCACTGGACTTCAACGGGCAGGTGCTGCGCATCACCCGGCGCGACAGCGGGGAAACCGGGCTGGACAGCCGGGGCATACGCGTCGTGGCCTGGGCCCGGCAGGGCAGCGCCCAGGGTGGGCAATGGATGCGCTGGCAGTCCGGCTTGCTGGTCCGGCGCGACGAGCTCGCGCGCGCCTGGCAGCGGGCCGCCGAATGGGGCAGGGGCTCGGTGCCCTCGCAGACCGGCGGCACCAGCACCGACAGCGCCATCGCCCTGGTCGGCATCGACCAGTGGCAGATCTTCTACCACCGCGGCGAGACCTGGGGCAACCCGCTGTCCTCCGTCGGCCGCGAAGAGGGTGCGCTAGGCGGCGTGGCCGGCACAGGCAGCAACCTGCCCAACGGCGTACGTCTGGAGCTGGTGCTCGCCCAGAGGGACGGGCTGAACGGTGGCATCGTGCGCGACTGGGTGCGCCCCACGCTGGAGGCGGGGAGGTGAGGCCCCCACGCTCCGCCGCTGCGCGGGTCGCTGCCCCCCGAGGGGGCTGGCCCCGCCTGGGGAGCGGCCCGGCGGCGGGGCCTCTGTCACCCCCACGCTCCGCCGCTGCGCGGGTCGCTGCCCCCCGAGGGGGCTGGCCCCGCCTGGGGAGCGGCCCGGCGGCAGGGCCTCTGTCGCCCCCACGCTCCGCCGCTGCGCGGGTCGTTGACCGTTCCTCCTCGTGCGCCAGGCAGCGCGGTGCGGCGCTGCTGCTGGCCATGCTCACGGTGACGCTGGTGGCCACGCTGGCTTCGGCGGCGTTGTGGCAGCAGTGGCGGGCGAGCGAGGTGGAGCGGGCCGATCGGCAACGGGTGCAGGCTGGCTGGATTCTCACCGGCGCGCTGGACTGGGGGCGCCTGATCCTGCGCGAGGACGCGCGAGGCAACCAGAGCAGCGGCAACGCCGATCACCTGGGTGAGCCCTGGGCCATGCCGCTGGAGGAGGCGCGGCTCTCCAGCTTTCTCGCGGCGGACAAGAGCAACAGCGCGGACGAGGTCCTGCAGGCTTTTCTCTCGGGAGAGGTGATCGACCTGCAGTCGCGCCTGAACTTCATGAACCTGGTGCGCATCAGCGGCAGCGGCACCAACGCCAAGGCCGAGGTTTCGGAGGCCGACCTGCGCAGCTTCACGCGTCTGTACGAGCAGCTCGGCCTGCCGATCGCGGAGCTCAATGCCGCGGTGCGGGAGCTGCAGACCTCCACCCATCTGGCCAACAGCGACCCGCAGCCCTCGCGCACCGCCCTGATGCCCGCCAAGTTCGCGCAACTGGCCTGGCTGGGCATCAGCCGCGCCAGCCTGGCGGCGCTTGAACCCTATGTGACCGTGCTGCCCACCCGCACCACGCTCAACTTCAACACCGCCAGCGCACCGGCCATCTTTGCCAGCGTGCCGCGCATGGACCTGGCCCAGGCGCGCCAGGTGGTCGCCGTGCGCGAGAGCCGCCCGTTCCGCAGCCTGGCCGATGTCGGCACCGCGGTGCCGGCCTTGTCGGGACAACTGTCTGATCTATACCACGGTGTGCGCAGCGACCATTTCGAGGTGCGCGGCCGACTGCGCCTGGAGGACACCGTCATAGAGGAGCGCTCCCTGGTGGTGCGCAACAACCTGAACGTGAGGGTGGCCTGGCGCGAGCGCATTTCCCGCCAATAGGCGGCTCGGTGCGCGCACCGCACCTCGCGCCAGGACCACCGCTCCCCGCCATGGGGATGGGGATTGCCATCCAGCCTATCTAGAATGGCTGTCCGCCCTCTCAAGACCACCCTGCCGTGCTGATCGTCACCCCATCGGATTTTTCGGCCGCACCGCCCGCGGGGCCTGCGGCCCTGTTCGACTGGACGAGTTCGGCCAACGGCCAGCAGGTCACCGAACACGGCCAGGCGGCCGCCTCGCTGCTGCCGCGCGACGAAGACGTGGTGCTGGTGCTGCCGCCGCGCGCGGTGTCCTGGCACCGGGTGGCGCTGCCCAAGGTGGCTTCCGCACGCCTGCGCGCCGCCCTCGAAGGCCTGCTGGAAGACCGGCTGCTGCAAGACACGGCCGATCTGCATTTCGCCCTCGAACCCGGGGGCCGCGCCGGCCAGACCGTGTGGGTGGCGGCCTGCCAGCGCGACTGGCTGCGCGGCTGGCTGCAGACGCTGGAGGCTTCGGGTCGGCCGGTCTCGCGCATCGTGCCGGCGCTGTGGCCGCTGGTCGAATACGAAGCCGTCGGTGCCATTCCGGGCAACTCGCGCAGCTTCGCACTGGACGTGCCCTCCACCATCCACTGGGCCCACCACGAGGGCGACCAGGTCTGGCTGGGCAGCGCCAGCCTGCTGGGCGTGAGCTGCGTGCCCTTGAGCGACGCCAGCAACACCCTGGCGGGCAGCAACTCGGCCCAGGCGGTGGTGAGCGCGCTGATGCCGCCCGGCGCAGAACTGCCGGGCGATCCGGGCGATTTCGACGTCTGGCTGGCCGATCCCGGTGTGGCCGAACTGGCCGAACAGGTGTTGCAGCAACGTTTCGAACTGGTGGCGCGCCCGGCCTGGCTGCTGCGCTGCGCCCAGTCCGAGTGGAACCTGGCCCAGTTCGACCTCAGCCTGTCCACCGGCGCACGGCGCCGCCAACGCCTGCGCCGCCTGCTGCGGCAGATGCGCAGCGCACCCGCCTGGCGCCCTGCACGCTGGGGCCTGGCGGCCCTGCTGGGCGCCCAGTTGCTGGGCCTCAATGCCGCGGCCTGGCACGAGCGCAGCACCCTCACGGCCAAACAGCAGGCGCTGCAGCAGACGCTGCAAGGCACATTCCCGCAAGTCACCCTGGTGCTGGACGCTCCGGTGCAGATGCAGCGCGAACTGGCGCGGCTGCAGGCGGCCAGCGGCGCGCTGTCCCCGGGGGACCTCGAAACCCTGCTGGCGGCGATCGACCAGGCCTCGGGCGGAGAAGCCCTGGTGCCCTCGGCGATCGAGTACACCCAGGGCGAAGGCCGCTTCAAGGGTTGGCGCGCCAGCGAAGACCAGTTGCGCGCCCTGCAACAGACGCTGGAGCGCGGCGGCTGGCGGGTGCGGTTCGATGGCAATGAAGTGGCCCTGCGCCCACCGGAGCCCTGACATGGCCCTTTCCGCCAGTTCCCAACCCCTGGTGCGCGCCCGCGCTGCCGTCTCCAACGCCTTGAACCGCCTGGCGCCGCGCGAGCGGCGTGCCGTGACCGTGGCCGCCTGGGTGCTGGGCCTGGGCCTGGTGTGGTGGCTGGCGGTGTCGCCCGCCCTGGACACGCTGGTGCATGCCGGAGAACGCCACGCCAAGCTGGACGCCCAGCTCGGCCAGATGCAGCGCATGGCCGCCGCCGCCGAGGGCCTGCGTGGCCAGAGCACCGCCCAGCCGCCCAGCCGCGACGAATCGCTGCGCACGCTGGAAGTCGCCACCAACGGCCTGGGCGGCACCGCCCAGCTCTCGGTGCTGGGCGACCGCGCCACCGTGACTTTGCGCAACACCGCCCCCGACGCGCTGGCCCAGTGGCTGGCGCAGGTGCGCATCAACGCGCGCCTGCTGCCGCTGCAATCCCAGCTCTCCCGGGAACCGGGCAGCCCTGGCTGGAGCGGCACCATCGTGCTCTCGGGCCCCAGCCTGGGTGCCGGCTCATGACGCGCCGCCTGGCCTGGATCGGCGGCCTCGCCGGCGTGCTGGTCGCGCTGGTGTTCTTTGCCCCGGCCCGGTGGCTGACCGACCGCGTCGGCGCAGCCACCGGCGGCCAGGTCCAACTGGTGAATGCACGCGGCACCGTATGGAGCGGCCAGGCCGACCTCCTGCTCACGGGCGGCGAGGGCAGCCGCACCCTGGCCTCGCTGCCGCAGGGTCTGCAGTGGCGGCTGCGCCCCACCCTGGCTGGCGGCGCGCCCGCTCTGGTGCTGCGGCTGGCCGCGCCGTGCTGCACGCCGCAGCCGATGGCCCTGACCCTGGTGCCGCGCCTGGGCGGCGCGGAACTGCGCGTGGCCAGCTCGCGCAGCCATTGGCCGGCCGAGCTGCTGACCGGCCTGGGCACCCCCTGGAACACCTTGCGCATGGAGGGCCAGCTGGCCTTGCAGACCGGCGGCCTCACCCTGCGCTGGGACCAGGGCCGCACCAGCCTGCAAGGCGAGGCCTCGATCGAAGCCATCGACCTGGTCTCCCGCCTGTCCACGCTGCGCCCCCTGGGCAGCTACCGCATGGACGTGCGCGCCGATGCGGCGGGCAACACCACGTCACTGGACCTGCAGACCTTGCGTGGCGAACTGCAACTGCAGGGCTCGGGCCAATGGGTGGGCGGGCGGCTGCGCTTTCAGGGTGTGGCGCAGGCCGCGCCCGACAGCGAAGCCGCGCTGGCCAACCTGCTCAACATCGTCGGACGCCGCCAGGGTGCGCGCTCGCTGCTCAGTATCGGATGACGCACAAGCCCTACGTTTTGTCACTCACGAACCAAGATACGATCGCGCCATGAACCCGAACCTCCACCGTGTCGCCCCTGCCCGGCCCAAGCGGCCTGCCGCGCTGGCGCACGGCGCCGTGCTGAGCGCGCTCGCGTTGGCGCTGCTGCTCGCCACCGGCCAGAGCCCCCTGCCTTCGGCGCATGCACAGACCCGTGAGCCGGTCACGCTGAATTTCGTTGGCGCGGAGATCGAATCCGTGGCGCGCACCATGGCCGCCATCACCGGCCGCAACGTGGTGGTCGACCCGCGCGTCAAGGGCACCATCAACCTGGCCACCGAGCGCCCTGTCACGCCCACCGCCGCGCTCAACCAGTTTGCCGCCGTGCTGCGCCTGCAGGGCTTCTCGCTGGTGGACACCGGCGGCCTCTACAAGATCGTGCCCGAGGCCGACGCCAAGCTGCAGGGCAATGTGGTCAGTGCGGGCTCGGTCTCGGCCCTGCCCGCATCCAACACCGTGGTCACGCAGATCTTCCGCCTCAACCACGAATCCGCCAACAACCTGGTGCCGGTGCTGCGCCCGCTGATCGGGCCCAACAACACCATCAACGTCAACCCGGGCAACAACTCGCTCGTCATCACCGACTACGCCGACAACCTGCAGCGCATCGGCCGCATCATCGCGGCGCTGGACGTGGCGGGGGCCACCGACGTCGAGGTCATCCCGCTGCAGCACGCGGTCGCGGCAGACCTGGTGGTGCTGATCACGCGGCTGATCGACCCTTCCGTGGCCGGCGGCACGCAGAACGACGCCTCGTACAAGACCACGCTGGTGGCCGAGCCGCGCAGCAACAGCCTGGTGCTGCGCGCGGCCAACCCGGCGCGCCTGGCGCTGGTGCGCTCGCTGGTGGCGCGGCTGGACCGGCCCGCGTCGGAAAACGCCAACGGCAACATCCACGTGGTCTACCTGAAGAACGCCGACGCGACCGCGCTGGCCACCACGCTGCGCGCGGCCATGGCGGGAGAATCGGGCGGCAGCAGCGTCTCCGGCCTGTCATCGGCCTCCCGGAGCACCGCATCGACCGCGGCCAGCACCACAGCCGCCGGCAGCACACCGTCCACCACGCCGGTCTCTGGCAGCGCACAGCCCTCCACCGGCGGCCAGATCCAGGCCGATCCGGCCACCAACTCGCTCATCATCACCGCGCCGGAGCCCCAGTACCGCCAGTTGCGCGCGGTCATCGACCAGCTCGACTCGCGCCGCGCGCAGGTGTACGTGGAAAGCCTGATCGCCGAGGTCAATGCCGAGAAGGCGGCCGAGTTCGGCATCCAGTGGCAGGGCGCGATCGGCAACTCGGGCGACCGCGTGATCGGTTTGCTGGGCACCAACTTCGGCACCGGCGGCAGCAACATCGTCGACCTGGCCCAGGGCAGTACCGCGCCGTCTCCGGGCCTGAACATCGGCGCCGCGCGCCGCACCAACGGCGTCTACGTGCTGGGCTTCCTGGCGCGTTTCCTGCAGCAGAACGGCGAGGGCAACATCCTCTCCACCCCCAACCTGCTCACGCTGGACAACGAGGAAGCCAAGATCGTCATTGGCCAGAACGTGCCCTTCGTGACCGGGCAGTTCACCAACACCGGCGCAAGCAACGGCTCGGTCAACCCCTTCCAGACCATCGAGCGCAAGGACGTCGGCCTGACGCTGCGCGTGCGGCCGCAGATCAGCGAGAACGGCACCATCAAGATGACCATCTACCAGGAGGTCAGCAGCGTGCAGCCCAACTCCATCAACTCGACCACCGGTCTGATCACGAACAAGCGCACCATCGAGTCCACCGTGCTGGTGGACGACGGCGCCATCGTCGTGCTGGGCGGCCTGTTGCAGGACGAGTACGCCGGCAACCAGGACAAGGTACCTGGCCTGGGCGACGTGCCCTTGCTGGGCAACCTGTTCCGCAGCGAGACGCGCTCGCGCAAGAAGACCAACCTGATGGTGTTCCTGCGCCCGGTGGTGCTGCGCGACGCACGCGACACCAGCACCCTGGCCATGGACCGCTACGACTTCATGCGCTCCACGCAGCAGAACGCCCAGCCCACCAACAGCAAGGTGCTGCAGGTCAACGAAGGGCCGGTGCTGCCCAAGCCCGCCCCGTCGGCCGCTCCGCAGCAGGGCCCGACGCCCAACTGACGACGAGCACCCGGCCGTGAAGTACCCACTGCCCTACGCCTTCGCCCGCGAGCACCAGTGGCTGCTTGAGGACGATGGCAGCACCCGCACGCTGCTGGGCAGCAGCACGCCGGCACCGGACACCGCCGCACGCACGCGCCGGCTGTCGGCCCTCACGGAAATCCTGCGCAGCCACGACGTCCAGGAGATGCTCTGGGAAGACGGCGAAACGCTCCGGCAGCGCATCAGCGCGGCCTACGCGCAGGGCGAGTCCAGCGCCGCCGCCGTGGTGAGCGAAGTCCAGGGCGATGCCGACCTCAGCCGCATGATGCAGGAGCTGCCGGCGATCGAGGACCTGCTGGAAACCGCCGACGACGCGCCCATCATCCGCATGCTCAACGCGCTGCTCACCCAGGCCGCGCGCGACGGCGCCAGCGACATCCACATCGAACCCTTCGAGCGCCATTCCAGCGTGCGCTTCCGCGTGGACGGCACGCTGCGCGAGGTGGTCCAGCCCAACCGCGCGCTGCATGCGGCCCTGATCTCGCGCCTGAAGATCATGGCCGAACTCGACATCTCGGAAAAACGCCTGCCGCAGGACGGCCGCATCTCGCTGCGCATCGGCACGCGCGCGGTGGACGTGCGCGTCTCCACCCTGCCCAGCGCCCATGGCGAGCGCGCGGTGCTGCGCCTGCTGGACAAGAGCGAGAGCAAGCTCAGCCTGGAGGCCGTGGGCATGCAGGGCGACGTGCTGGAGAGTTTCCGCCGGCTCATCGGGCAGCCGCACGGCATCATCCTGGTGACCGGCCCCACCGGCTCGGGCAAGACCACCACGCTGTACGCCGCGCTGCAGCGCCTGGACGCGGGCACGCAGAACATCATGACGGTGGAAGACCCGATCGAATACGAGCTGCCGGGGGTGGGCCAGACGCAGGTCAATGCGCGCATCGACCTGACTTTCGCCAAGGCCCTGCGTGCCATCCTGCGCCAGGACCCGGACGTGATCATGATCGGCGAGATCCGGGACTTCGAGACCGCGCAGATCGCCATCCAGGCCTCGCTCACCGGCCACTTGGTGCTCGCCACGCTGCACACCAACGACGCCCCCAGCGCCGTCACCCGCCTCACCGACATGGGCGTGGAGCCCTTCCTGCTGAGTTCCTCGCTGCTGGGCGTGCTGGCGCAGCGCCTGGTGCGCAAGCTCTGCCCGCACTGCCGCCGCCAGGACGGCCGGGGCCACTGGCACCCGGTGGGCTGCGAACACTGCAACCAGACCGGCTACAAGGGCCGCACCGGCATCTACGAGCTGATGGTGGCCGACGACAAGATCCGCTCGCTCATCCACAACCGTGCGGCCGAGAGCAAGGTGTACGTGGCGGCCGAGGAAGCCGGCCTGCGCTCCATGCGCGCGGACGGCCAGCGCCTGGTCGAGGCGGGCATCACCTCGCCTGAAGAGGTCATGTCGGTGACGCGGGATTAGGATGAGACACCCCCCTGCGCCGCTGCGCGGCTTCCCCCCTCCGTGGCGCGCCTTCGGCGCTTCGAGGGGGGACGATGCCTTGGGCCGGCGGAGCCGGACCCTCGGCATCTCTGGGAGCTGCGGCCTCGCTGCGCGGCCTTGGGCTGGCTGGGCTCTCGGCATCTCGGGGGTCCTGGGTCGGGCCCTCGGTGCTTTATGGGTTGCAGCCTGACATGCCTGCCTACACCTTTGAAGCCCTGGATGCGCAGGGGGTCACGCAGAAGGGCCTGATCGACGCCGACACGGCGCGGGCGGCGCGCAGCATGTTGCGGGCGCGGGCGCTGGTGCCGCTGCTGGTGGAGCCTGCGTCCAGCGCGCCGAGCGAGGAGAAGTCGGGCGGGCTGAACATCACGCTGTGGGGCGGGCGGGCTTTCAATGCCACCACGCTGGCGGTGTGGACGCGCCAGTTGGCGGGCCTCGTGAGCGCGGGGCTGCCACTGGAGCGGGCGCTGTCGGCGCTGACGGAAGAAGCCGAAGTCGAGCGCCAGCGCAACCTCATGGCCTCCCTGCGCTCGGAGGTCAATGGCGGCTCGACCTTTGCCCGCGCGCTGTCGCAGTACCCGCGCGAGTTCTCGCCCACCTTCACGGCCGTGATCGCCGCTGGCGAGCAGAGCGGGCAGCTCGGCGCGGTGCTGGAGCGCCTGGCCGACGACCTGGAGGCGCGCGAGGTGCTGCGCAACAAGATCGTGGCCGCCTCGCTCTACCCGGCCATCGTCACGGTGGTGGCCATCGTCATCGTGGTCTTCCTGGTGTCGTATGTGGTGCCGCAGGTGGCCAATGTGTTCGCCGGCAGCAAGCGCGCACTGCCGCTGCTCACGGTGGCCATGCTCAACCTGAGCGACTTCGTGCGCGGGTATGGCTGGCTGCTGGCGGGCCTGCTGGTGCTGGGCGCCATTGCCCTCATCGCCGCGCGGCGCAGCGAGGCGCTGCGCCTGCGCATGGACGCTGCCTGGCTGCGCCTGCCACTGGTGGGCCGCCTGGCGCGCGGCTACAACGCGGCGCGCTTCGCGGCCACGCTGGCCATGCTGGCGGCGGCGGGCGTGCCCATCCTGCGAGCGCTGCAGACCGCCGCCGAGACCCTGGGCAACCAGGCCATGCGGGCCGACGCGCTGGACGCACTGGTGCTGGTGCGCGAAGGCGCGCCGCTGGCCTCCGCACTGGGCAGCAAGAAGCGCTTTCCACCGCTGGTGTCCATGTTCGCGCGCCTGGGCGAGCAGACCGGGCAACTGCCCGCCATGCTCGACCGCGCCGCCGCCCAGCTCGGTGCCGAGGTGCAGCGCCGCGCCATGCACATGGCCACCATCCTGGAGCCGCTGCTCATCGTGGGCATGGGCCTGGTGGTGATGCTGATCGTGCTGGCGGTCCTGATGCCCATCATCCAACTGAACCAGCTGGTGACATGACCCTCCCCCGCCGCGCTCCGCGCGTCCCCTTCAAAGGGGCAGCGCCTGCGGCCTGGCAGAGCCAGTTCCGCGGCGTTCACGGTTCAACCACCCCTCTTTCGGGAGCCATTGCATGGGTGTGACGCTTGAAGGCAAGCTGGTCGTTGCCATCTCCTCGCGCGCGCTGTTCGACTTCGAGGAGGAGAACCAGGTCTTCGAGACCGGGGACGACCGGGCCTACATGAAGCTGCAGCTCGATCGCCTGGACCAGCCGGCCGCGCCGGGCGTGGCGTTCTCGCTGGTGCACAAGCTGCTGGCCTTCAACGACGCCCATGCGCAGCGGGTGGAGGTGGTGATCCTCTCGCGCAACGACCCGGTCTCGGGCATGCGGGTGTTCCGCTCGGCCCAGCACTACGGCCTGCCGATCCAGCGCGGCAGCTTCACGCGCGGCCAGCCGCCGTGGCGCTACCTGCGGCCGCTGCGGGCCAACCTGTTTCTCTCCACCCACCTGGCCGACGTGCGTGCCGCGCTCGATGCCGGGGTGCCCGCGGCACAGGTCTATCCTCAGTCCGTGCACGCCAGCGATGCGCACCCCCATGAGGTCCGCATCGCCTTCGACGGCGACGCGGTGCTGTTCTCCGACGAGGCCGAGCGCGTCTTCCAGGCACAGGGCCTCTCGGCCTTCCAGGCGCACGAGTCGGCCAAGGCCGCCACACCGCTGGAGGGCGGCCCCTTCAAGCCTCTGCTGGAAGCCCTGCACCGGCTGCAGAGCGAAGGCACGCCGCTCATGCGCATCCGCACCGCGCTGGTGACCGCGCGCAGCGCACCCGCGCACGAGCGCGCCATCCGCACGCTGATGAACTGGAACATCGAGGTCGACGAGGCCATGTTCCTGGGCGGCCTGCCCAAGGGCGAGTTCCTGCGCGAGTTCGAACCCGACTTTTTCTTCGACGACCAGACCGGCCACATCGAGTCCGCCGCGCAGCACGTACCTGCCGGGCACGTGGCCAGTGGCGTGAGCAACGGCGGCTAGGAGCGTTTCCTGGCGTCCTGCCCCGCCGCATCCGCATCACCTGGCACACCCAATACCATTTGGCATCCGGGACTGGCTGGGCCTCTCACGGCCGTTGAGCGAAGGCGTAGACCCCCTGTACCACCTTTGCCATCCGCTCATAGTCCAGCCTCTCGAACGTGTCTTGCGGCTGGTGGTAATTGCGGTTGCGCATGAATGCCGTGTCGGTGACCATGATCGCTGGCATGCCTTCGTTCCAGTAATTCAGATGGTCTGAAAAGTCGACGCCCCGCAAGGTGGCTGGCGCGTTGATGGAACGAACCGGGAGCGTGGTGGCGCCAGCCATGGCGGCCTTCACTTTTCTCATTTGGCCAAAGTCATCCAGCCGACCCACGAGTGCGATGAAATTGCCTCGGTCGGGGTACAACGACGCGAGTGCCGGAAAGGGGTAGCGCTGGCTTCCCGGCTCATCGGAAAAGTAACCGATCATTTCAAGGGACAGCATGAGTTCGACGTCCCGATGGGCCGCGCTCATGGAGCGTGCATGCCATGCGCTTCCCATGTGTTCCGTTCGGAAATGTGGTGGCTCTTCCAGGGTGTAGGCCACGAGTTCAATAGCGCGTGGCGGGGGAGAGCGGCCCAGAAGGCGCGCCAGCTCCAGAAGGCCTGCCACGCCGCTGGCATTGTCGTCGGCGCCGGGTGTGTCCCCGTGGGAGTCGTAGTGGGCACCAATCACCCGCACGGGCCCAGTGGGTGAGCCGAATTTTGCGATGACGTTTCTGTAGCGGGTTCCTTCGACGACCACTTCCTGAATGGACACGTCGGCTCCGAAGGCTTCGAGTGCCCTCTGGATATAAGCCGCAGCCCGTTCAAGGTTCTCGTGATGTTCGTGGTTGCGCGGGTGCAAATCTTGAGAGAGGTACCTGACGTGCTGTTCGAGCTGCCTGGCGTCCACGGCGGGTGGTGTTGAAGCGATGGGTATGACGAAGGGCTGAAGCAGCATGCCCGTGACAACGGTGGCCACTGCCCATCCCACGAGCACGACTGCCATCAAAAACTTCCGGAGCATGGCTTGATCCTCATCTCGATGCGAACGATCCCAATCCCAATTCCGCCGCTTTGCAAAGCGAGTCAACAGCCGGCAGGCTGCTTCTCAGGATTTTCCGAAGCACGGATCATTGCGCGTCGCACGCAGGGGGCCAGGGTCAAAGACACCAATTGCCGTCTGAATTCCACCCAATGCCCTCAGCCCCGCCTCAGCGCAGCGGGCGGCCGAACCGCTACGATGCGCATCACCTCCGGGCACGCCCGTGCCCGACCAGCCCAGGGTTTCATCCATGACAGCATCCGCCCCCGCCTCCCGCCCGGCCTCGCTCTGGCCCACGCTCAAGCGCATCGGCACGTTCGCCATGCCCTACTTCCAGTCCGAGGAAAAATGGCGCGCTCGCGGCCTGCTGCTGGCGGTGGTCCTGCTCAACCTGGGCACGGTCTTCATGCTGGTGCAGATCAACGAGTGGTACCGCGTGTTCTACGACGCCCTGCAAGCCAAGGACCAGCCGGTGTTCTGGCAACAGATCGGTCGCTTCGGCTGGCTGGCCCTGATCTACATCGTGCTGGCGGTTTACAAGTTCTACCTCACGCAGATCCTGCAACTGCGCTGGCGCGTCTGGCTGACCGACCACTACATGGCCCGCTGGCTGGCCCACAAGGCCTTCTACCGTATGGAACTGGCGCGCTACACCGCAGACGAGAATGGCACACCGGACAACCCGGACCAGCGCATCCAGGAAGACCTGAACCTGTTCACCAGCTACACCGTTTCGTTGTCCATGGGCATGTTCAATGCCCTGATCACGCTGGTGAGTTTCGTCGGCATCCTTTGGACGCTCAGCGGCTCGCTGAGCTTCACCGCACCGCAAGCGCTGGGTGGCGGGCAGTGGGAAATCTACGGCTACATGGTCTGGGCCGCGGTGCTGTACTGTGCCGTGGGCAGCGCCATCGCGCACTGGATCGGCCGCCCGCAGGTGCGGCTGAATTTCCAGCAGCAGATGCTGGAAGCCAACTTCCGCCACCACATGGTGCGGGTGCGGGAATACAGCGAGTCGATCGCGCTCGATGGCGGTGAGCGCGTCGAACGCCACCACCTGGACCTGCGTTTCCGCGATGTCATGGGCAACTACTTCGCCCTTATCCGCAACCAGAAGCAGCTCACCTGGTTCAGCAGCTTCTTCTCCCAGGCGGCCATCATCTTCCCCATGATCGTCGCGGCGCCGCGCTATTTCAGCGGCGCCATCCAGCTCGGCCAGCTCATGCAGATCAACTCGGCCTTCGGCCGCGTGCAGGACTCGCTCTCCTGGCTGGTCGACAACTACATGTCGCTGGCGGTCTGGAAGGCCACCACCGACCGTCTGATCGGCTTCGAGGAGAGTCTCTCGCACCAGTCGCAGACCCGTGACGAGCTGGAGCAGACCGGGTCGACCGACGGCATCGTGGCGCACGGCCTGGACGTGGACCTGCCTGGCGGCACGCGCCTGCTGGCCGGCGTGGACCTGCGCGTGCAGCCCGGCGACACGGTGCTGCTGCATGGCCCATCGGGCAGCGGCAAGTCCAGCCTGTTCCGCGCGCTATCCGGCATCTGGCCTCACGCGCGCGGCCGCGTGGCGCTGCCCGAAGACACCATGTTCATCCCGCAGCGGCCCTACTTCCCGGACGGCCGGCTGCGCGACGCCCTGGCCTACCCCGACCCGGCCGACCGCTACCTGGACCAGGACCTGCGCGCCGCGTTGAACGAAGCCCTGCTGCCGGAACTGGCCGACCAGCTCGACCGCGAGGACGCCTGGAGTCAGAAGCTCTCCGGCGGTGAGCGCCAGCGCCTGGCGATCGCGCGCGTGCTGCTCAAGAAGCCGGCCTGGGTATTGGCCGACGAGGCCACCAGCGCGCTGGACGAGGATGCCGAAGCCACCGTCTACCAGCGCCTGCTGGAACAGGTGCGGCAGGCGCGCGGCGCGCTGGTGTCCATTGCCCACCGCTCCACGCTGGCCGCCTTCCACCGCCGGCGCTGGGGCCTGGAGCCCACCGGCAGCCCCGAGGTACGCTACCGGCTCACCGAACGCTGAGCCGGGACTGCGGCGCGTAGCTGGGCTGCGGGTCTACGGCGCAGCGTGTCGCCATGGAATCGACGGCGGCCTGCGCGATGGCCAGCGCGTTCCAGCCATCGGCGAAACCGGCGCCAGTAACCACCCGCGTCTGCAAGGCCTCCAGGAACGCGGACCACTGGTTGACGAAGGAGCGCAGGTAACCGGTGATGGGCGACTCGTGGTGCAGCGGTGCGCGCGCGGTGCCGCGCCGGTCCGAGCGCAGCAGCGGAGCGCCCAGGCCGTTCTGCAGGCTGAGCATGCCCTCCGAGCCGAACACCTCCACCCGGTGGTCCAGCCCATAGACGCAGCGCCGGCTGTTGGTGACGTGCACGGCCGAGCCATCGGCAAAGCCCATGAGCACCATGGCGCTGTCGACATCGCCCTCCGCGGCCAGCCCGGGGTCTATCAGTGCCGCGCCGTGCGCGAACACGCCCACCGGATCGGCGCCCAGCAAAAAGCGCGCGAGATCGAAGTCGTGGATGGTCATGTCCCGGAACAGGCCACCGCTCTCCCGCACATAACGGTAGGGCGGCGGCGTGGGCACGCGGGTGATGATGTGCATGCTCTCCACCGCGCCGACCTCGCCCGCCTCGATGGCCCGCCGCAGGGCGATGAAGTTGTCGTCGTAGCGGCGGTTGAAGCCCAACTGCACCAGGCTGGGCCGGTCCTTGATCTGCTCGTGGCAGTCGCGCACGCGCGCCAGCGAGAGATCGATCGGTTTCTCGCACAGCACGGGTTTGCCGGCGGCCACGCAGGCGGCGATCAGGTCGCAATGGGTTTCCGTGCGCGAGGCCACCACCACCGCGTCGATGGCCGGGTCGCCCAGGATGTCGTCGGCCGTGGCCACGGCCCGCCCGCCATGCAGCTCGGCCAGCGCCTGCGCCATCGCAGGCTCGTCGTCCTGCACCAGGGCCAGCGTGCACGAGGGGTGCTGGCCGATGATGCGGCCATGAAGCTGGCCGATGCGACCGGCGCCGATGAGTCCGATGCGGTACCGGCGGGACATGGCGTCAGACCAGGGCGCCCTGGCGGTCCAGTTCCCGGCGCACGCGTTGCGCGAGCCCCTGCCCGCCGTCGCCGTCGGCCGTGAACGCGGCCGACACGCCGGCGGCCTGTCCGGTGGCGAACGCGGTCCCCATCACACGCACCGAGGCGTAGGCGCGCGTGTCCGCCCCGATCACCCGGCCGGCCAGGCGCAGGTTGGAGAGGCCCTCGGCCACGATGGCGTCGTGCGGCACATCGAAGAAACCGTCGCCACCCAGCGCCACCCACTTGGCGCGGCCCGGGGCCTCGTGCATCTCCATGGGCCAGGCCGCGCGCGCGATACCGGTGACATCGCGCCGGCCCGCCAGCGCATCGGCCTCGGTCACGTCGCGCCGCGAACGCGGGCGGCGGCTCTCGCGGATGCCCAGTTGCGGCCCGGAGGCCAGCAACGTCGCGCGCTCGAAGCCCGGGTGCTGGCGCAGCACCTGCACGTAGTGCCAGGCCATCTCGCGCGCCTGCGTTTCGGCGCGCGCCAGGTCGGGGCCGGAGACACCGTCGGTGTCCAGGTCCACAGCCATGGTCCAGTAGTCACCGGTCAATGGCAACCGGAACATGGCGCCGCCGTCCTCGCGCGTGATGCGCGGCTTGCCGGTCAGGTTGTGCGCCTGCACCAGCCGCGCCAGGCGCTCGCGATCCACCTCGACGCCCTCCGGCACCCCGCCGATGCGGATGGGCAGCGAGGCGGGCTGGCGGAACTGGCCCGGGCTGCCGTCCTGCGACAGCGGTACGCCGGCGAAGCTGCTGAGGCAGGCGTGGCCGCTGGCGTCCACGAAGCAGCGCGCCTCGATCTCGCGCAGCCCCCGGTAATCGGCCACCACCACGGCCTCCAGGCGATCACCGCTGCGGCGTGCATCCACCAGTTGCGTGTGCAGCAGCAGGTCCACCTGGCTGCGGGTCAGCAGCCGGTCGAACGCCAGCTTGGTGGCCTCCACGTCGAGCAGCACGATCCAGGCGCCGCTGCGGGCACGCCAGGGCTCGATGAACAGGCCCAGCAGCGCCAGTTCTTCCAGCACCTCCTGGCCAATGCCACGCACCATGCGCACCGGCATGTCACCAAACACGAAGAAGCCGCAGTAGGCCAGCACCTGGGACTGCGTGGCCGCACCGCCCATGAAGGCGTTGCGTTCAATCAGCAGGGTGCGTGCGCCGCCGCGCGCGGCGGCAATGGCCGCCGCCGCGCCGCCGGCTCCAGCGCCCACCACCACCACGTCGTAGCTCTCACGGCCCGCCGGACGGTTCACGCGGTCACCCTCCGCACTGTGCTCATGAAGGCTGGATGCCCGCGGCCTGGATCACCTTGCCCCAGAGCGCCGATTCGCGCTTCATGATGGCCGCCAGTTCCGCCGGCCCGCCGCCGGTGGGCGCGAAGTACTGGGCCGCCAGAGGCGTGCGAAAGCCGCTGGAACCAATCACCTTGGCCGCTTCGGCCGCCATGCGCTCCAGCACCGCCGGATGCGTGCGCGCCGGCGCCAGCACCGCATGCCAGGCCACCGACTCGTAGTCCGGGTAGCCCTGTTCGGCGATCGTGGGCACATCCGGCAGGCCGGGCAGGCGCTGGGCCGAGGTCACGCCCACCACGGTGAGCTTGCCGGCCTGCACGTGGCCCATGGCCACACCCGGCACCATGAAGGACGCCTGGATCTGCCCGCCCAGCATGGCGGTGACCGCCTGCGGAGAGGATTGGAAAGGCACGTGCAGGATGTCGAAACCCGCGCGCGTCTTGAACAGTTCCATCGAGAGGTGCGTGGCCTGCCCGATGCCGGTGCTGGCGTAGTTGAAGCTGCCGTTGCTGGCCTTGGCCAGCCGCACGAAGTCGCGCACGTTGTTCGCGCCCAGCCGGGGATCCACCGCCAGCACCAGCGGCGAAGTGGCCACCTGCGTGACCGGCGCCAGTTCGGTGAAGGGGTCGTACGGCAGCTGTTTCATCAGCAGCGGCGCGGTGACCAGCGGCGACTGGGTGGTGAAGAGAAAGGTGTGGTCGTCGGCCGTGGCCTTGGCCACCACGCCCGTACCCAGCGTACCGCCCGCGCCCGCGCGGTTGTCGATGACGATGGGCTGACCGAGTGCCTTCTCCATCTGGCCGGCCAGCAGGCGCGCCACCACGTCCGGCGAACTGCCCGCGGGATAGGGCACGACCAGCTTGATCGGGCGCTGCGGCCAGGCCGCGCCCTGAGCGCGCGCCAGCGGCAACCCACTCGCTGTCAGGGTGCCGGCCGCCAGGACCGAGCGCAACAGGTCTCTTCGCTGCATGGGGTGTCTCCTCTTGAAGGTGGCCATTCGTCGGCCTGGCTATGGAACCGAGCGCAGTATCTGGCTTCCGTGCTAGAACCGAAACTACTTTGTTTTTGGTTATCGATAACCTCTGTTTATGGCCAGAATCGACCCCAGCCTGAAGATCAGCGAGCGCCAGATCGAGGTCTTCCGCACCCTGATGATCACGCGCACGCTGAGCGCGGCGGCGCGCCAGCTGTTCGTTTCGCAGCCCGGCCTGAGCGTGACGCTGCGCCGCTTCGAGGAGCAGCTCGGCACGCGCCTGTTCGAACGCATGGGCGGCCGGCTGGTGCCCACCGAAGAAGCCCAGCGCATCTTCGAAGAGATCGAGCGGGTGCACGGCCGCTTTGGCCAGCTCATCGAATCCATCCAGGCCATCGCGCGTGGCGACAACGCCATCTTCCGCTTCGGCACCTCGCCCAGCGTGAGCCAGCAATTGATTCCCCAGGTGCTCGCACGCCTGTCCGCGCAGGCCGGCGAGCGGCGCTTCCACTGCGATCTGCTGGGCGAGAAGGCCATCCGCGACTACCTCTGGTTCGCCCAGGGCGCCTGCGTGGCCTCCATCGCCGACCTGGACGACCCGGCGCTGGCACGCACCACGGTCGCGCGGGGACGCCTGGTCTGCCTGCTGCCGCAGGACGACCCGCTGGCGGGCCGCCCCAGCCTGGCGGCCGGCGAATTGCGAGGCCGGCGCTTCATCTCCTTCGAGATGGAGACCCCGCATGGCCGCATCATCGCGGCCTCTCTGGCGCGCTCGAACACCCGGCTGGACGTGTCGATCTACGTGCGGGTGGTGCAACTGGCGATCGCCATGGTGCGCCAGGGCCTGGGCGTGGCCATCGTGGACGAGTTCTCCGCCATGGGCTGCGAGGCGCTGGGCCTGAAAGCCGTTCCCCTGCAGCGCAGCCTGCCGGTGCCGGTGTACGTGTACTGGTCAGGCCTGCGCCCGCGCCCGCGCGGCACGGACGAGTTCATCGAAGCCCTGCGCAGCGTGGCCGGCGGCAGGGGTGTTCAGGCGCGCAGCAGATCCTCGCCACAGAAACCCGCCCAGCCGCGCGCGCGCAGTTCGCAGGCGGGGCAGCTCCCGCAACCGTAGCCCCAGGGGTGGCGGTGCTCGCGGTCGCCGAGGTAGCAGGTGTGGGTGTGCTCGACGATCAGGTTCACCAGCGCGCTGCCGCCGCCCACCAGCACCGCCGACTCACCCAGCTCATGGGCCAGGCGCCAGGTGGCCGCCTTGTCGATCCACATCAAGGGTGTGTCGATCAGGAAGCGGTGGTCCATGCCCAGCGAGAGCGCCACCTGCAAGGCCTTCATGGTGTCGTCGCGGCAGTCGGGGTAGCCGGAGAAGTCGGTCTCGCAGACGCCGGTGACGATGACCTGGATGCCACGCCGGTAGGCCAGCGCGGCGGCCAGGGTCATGAACAGCAGGTTGCGCCCCGGCACAAAGGTGTTGGGCAGCCCACTGGCCTCCATGCGAAAGGCCATGTCGCGCGTCAGCGAGGTCTCGCTCACCTTGCCCAGCACACCCAGGTCGAGCAGGTGGTCTTCACCCAGCCGCTGCGACCAGGCCGGGAAACGCTGGCGCAGTTCGCGCAGCACCACCTGGCGCGCATCGAGCTCGACGCGGTGGCGCTGGCCGTAGTCGAAGCCTATGGTCTCGACTCGGGGAAAGCGGGACAGGGCTGAAGCCAGGCAGGTGGTGGAGTCCTGGCCTCCCGAGAACAGCACCAGGGCGCTGGTGTGCTGGGGGGTGGGATGGGGCGCGGGAACGGTCATGCCAGGATGGTAGCGCGAGGCCATGCCGCGCAAACGCCCTCGAACGGCCCCGGGGCAGGCCACCGGCCCGGCGCGGGGGGGTCAGGTCATGCGTTCGGAACGCTTGCTGGCGTGGTCCCGGCTGGTGGCCAGCATGCGGATGAGGGCCCGGTTGGCGTGTTCCAGGCTGATGTCGTGCCGCTGGCACACCGCCGGCACGCTGTGCAACTGGCCGCGCTCGCCCATGGCGCGCGCCACGTCCAGCAGCGGGTGGTAGGGGCCGTCGTGGCGCAGCAGGGCGTCGTACACCCGGCCGGCCAGGGGCAGGCGGTGCAGCAGGTCGGCCAGCGGCTGGTGCAGCAGGCGGTCCAGCCGGGCCAGCAGCGCGGTGGTGTAGACCTCGCCGCGCAGGGCGTCGTCGGAACCGCTGGCCAGCAGGTGCTGGGCCAGGCGCGCGCGCATCACCATGGCGTAACGCACCGGGTGCAGGTCGCGGTCGGGTTCGCTGGAGGGCAGCTGGTCCACCAGCCAGCGGCCGAGTTCCCGGAAGCCCAGCATCATCAGCGCGTGGCGCAGCGAGGCGATCTCGTGCCGCAGGCCGTAGGCCGCGGAGTTGACCAGCATCAGGATGCGGTAGACCAGCACCGGGTCCTGGCGCACCAGGCGCTCCAGGTGTTCGATGGAGCAGTCCTCGTCCTCGATGGCGCGCAGCACCTGCCGGATCACGCCGGCGTCGTAGTTCAGCGGCTGGTGGCGGTGGGCGTTGAGCACGTCGTCTTCCGGCCAGTCCAGCAGGCCCCAGGCTCCCGCGCGGTCCAGGCACTCGCGCGCCAGGGTCTGCGTGGTCACGCCCTCCACCAGTTGGCCCAGCAGGCCCGCGGGCATGCCCTGCGCGCCCAGGCGCAGCAGGTTGCGCACCTCGCCCGGGCCGCCGATGCGCCCCTGCAGTGCAGCCAGATCGGTGCGGCGCAGGATCTGGTGGCCGCTGCGGGCCGCGGCCTGGACGCGGGCCAGGGTCTCGGGCGCCTCGAACCAGACGCCGGGCACTTCCAGCCAGGTGTTGTGGACCGGCGCGCAGGCCATGGCCTGCTGCAGCAGGCGCGGGTTCTCCACGCCGAGAATGAGCACCGGCGCGCTCTCGGGCCAGTCGTCGCCCAGGGCCTGCATCAGGTGGTGGGCGTCGACCGATTCCGGGTGCACGGCGCGCACGCCCAGGCGCACGGCGGCGAGCTCGCGCGCGCGGTTCCACACCGGCTCGTAGCCCAGTGCGATGCTGTCAAGAACGGTGTGGCTCAGCATGAAGATCCGTCGGTGTCCCCGGCAGGTGTCTCAGATCACCTGGAACAGCGACATGCGCTGCACCTGGGCGTACGACTTGATGGCCGCCTCCAGTCCCACCTGCTGGTTCTGGAAATCGGAAATGCCCTTGACCATGTCCATGTCCTCCAGGCGCGAGCGCTCGGTGTCCAGGTCCACGCTGCGTGTCTCCATCAGCGTGTTGAGCGAGTCGGCTCGGTTGAGCCACTCACCGGCACGCCCACGCGCCAGCAGCACCTTGTCGTGCGCCGCGTCCAGCTCGGTCATGGCGCGCGCCAGGGCCTGGCCCTGCACGGCACTGCGGTTGGGTGCGTCCTGGCGCAGCGCGTCGATGGCGTTCTGCACCACGGAGAAGATGTCGGTCGGGCCGCTCACCGGGTTGATGTCGATGCGGTCGCCCGCGGCGGCCTCGCCGCGCATCTGCAGCGAGATGCCGTCGAAGCTGATGGTCTTGTTTGCTTCGTAGGGCACGCCGGTCTGCCCCGCCACCGGCGTGCCGGTGGTGGCGTTGGTCACGGTGTACTGGATCACGCCGCCCACGTCGGCGAAATCGATGCGGTAGTCGTTGCCGGTGAGTTGCGTGGCGTCGGTCACCTGACCCATGTCGGTGCTCACGCCGCCGGTGTTGCCCGCGCCCAGGCCGATGGTGAAGGTGCCATTGCCCTGCGGCACGCGCATCCAGATGGCGTTGCCATCCAGCGCCTGCGGCAGCGACGCATTGCCGGCCGCGGCCTGCCCACGCTGGCCTTCGAACTGCACGCCAGCGCCGCTGGGTCCGTACAGGTCCACGAAAGGCGTGGCGGCACCGCCCAGGCCGCCGAACAGCGTGCGGCCCGAACTGTCCTGCCGGTTGGCCACGGCCACCAGCTGCTCGCGCAGGCCTTCGAGCTGGCGGGCAACGTCCTCACGCTCGCTCGAAGTGAACGTGGCATTGCCGGCGGTCACCAGCAGATCCCGCACGCGCTGGATCAGGTCGCCCGATTCCGCCAGGCCCGACTCGGCCTGCTGCAGGCTGGTGCGCGACGCCTCCAGCGCCCGCAGGTCCGCCTGCGTGCGCGAGAGCCGGTTCGCCGCCGTCTCCGCCAGCGTGGCCGCCACCGGGTCGTCGCTCGGTTTGAGCACCCGCTTGCCCGTGGCCAGGTTCTCCTGCAGGCGCGACAACTCCGCCTGCCGCCGCGCCAGGTTGGCGATGGTGTTGTCGTAGCTGTTGGCTGTAGCGATTCGCGTCATGGCAATACCCCATCCCCATCAAATACCCGAAGAAACACCCCCCTGCCCAGGCGGTCGCGCGGGGAGTACCTCGTCATCCTCATCGGCCCACCGTCTGCAGCAGGCTGTCGAACGTGCTCTGAGCCACCTGCAGGAACTTGGCCGAGGCCTGGTAGGCCTGCTGGAACTGCAGCAGCCGCGCAGCCTCCTCGTCGAGGTTCACGCCGGCCACATTGGCCCGCGCGGTTTCCGCGGTGGAGGCCACCTGGCCGGAGAAGCTGGCGGCGAACTGCGCGCCCTGCACCCGGGTACCGACGTCGGAGAACAGGCTGATGTAGCCGTCCGACAGCGGCACGCCCTCGAAGGTGGCGCGGTCGCGCAGCGCCAGCATGGCGCCGGCGTTGCCCGCGTTCTGCGTGGTGCTGCCCGCAGGCGCGGCGCCGATGCTGAAGCTGTCGCCAGCGGTTGGGCTGCCGCGCAGCGTGAGGCTCCAGCCGTTGAAGACCATGGGCTCGCCGGGCTTGAAGTTGTAGCTCGGCGGCGGGCCGGCGTTGTCGGGCGGCGGGTTGCCCGGCCCCAGGCCGGTGACGGTGAAACTGCCATCGGCCTGGAAGGTGATGGTGACCGGATCCGTGAGGTTGGCGGAGGCCGAGGTGGCGTACAGGCTCTCCACGCTCAGGCCTCCGGCGTTGCCGTTGCCCGGCGCGACCATCACCGGGCTGGCCGCGGCCAGACGGTCGGGCGAGCTGATGGCCAGCTGCATGTTGCGCGCCGCGGCCTCGTAGGGGCGCACCTTGAAGCGGTCGCCGGGAACGGCGCTCCCGTGGTCGATGTTGAAGCTCAGGCCATCGACCACGGCGGGCATGGACGACACCGGTGTGCTGGTGCCATCGGACAGCCGCACCACGCTGATGCCGCCGGTCTCGAAACGCACCTCGTAGTCGGAGGCGATGAGCGCCGTGGGGTCGCTCACGGCGGCGCTGACCTGGGCGTTGCCTCCGTTGCCGGCCGCGGCGATGCCGATGGCCGAGGCCGGCGGCACGAAGAAGGCCTGGCCGGCATTGCCCTGCAGGTCCACGCCGAGCGCGTGCTGGGCATTGACCGACGTGGCCGTGGCCAGCGCCATGCGGCCCAGCAGGTTCTGCACGTCGACCAGGTCCTTGTTCAGGAACGTCATGAGGCCGGAGAGTTCGCCACCACCCAGGGTGGCGTTGTCCACCGGCGAGGCGGCGCCACCCTGCACGAAGTTGAGCGCGATGCGCGAGTTGTCGTTGGGATCGCGCGTGACCGCGAGCTGGTTGGAGGACTGGCCCAGCACCAGCGGCTGACTACCGGCCACGAACACGTTCACGCTGCCGTTGCTGGCCTCCACGGTGCTGATCTGCACCTGCTGACCCAGTTCGCGCAGGATCTGGTCGCGCTGGTCCAGCAGGTCATTGGGCGTGTGCAACTGGCCACCGGACTCGATGATGCGCTGGTTGACCTTGGCCAGGTCCTGCGCCAGGCCGTTGATGGTTTTCACCGAACCCTCGACCTGCTTCTGCGCGCTGGCGGCCAGCGTGTCGAGTTGGCCGGCGGTGTTGCGCAAGCGAGAGGCGAACTCCTCCGCCCGCGCGATGGCGACCACGCGCGCCGTGGAGTTGGTGGGCGACGAAGACACGTCGATCCAGGCGTTGAGCATGCTGTTCATGGCGGAGCCCAGGCCGGAGTCCCCGGTGGGGAAGGCCGACTCCAGTTGCTGCAGCCGCTCCAGGCGCAGTGCGTCGGCCGCCGCCACCGAACCGGCCACGCGCGCCTCGCGCGTGAGGTAGGCGTTGTGCGCGCGCTCCACGGTGGAGATGTCCACGCCCTTGCCGAAGTAGCCATTGCCCAGCGCCTGGTAACCCGAGACCTGCAACTCCACGCTCTGGCGCGAATAGCCCGTGGTGTTGACGTTGGCGATGTTGTGGCCGACCACCTGCAGCGCGGCCATGTTGGTGGTGAGCGCGCGCGTGGCGATATTCAGTGCGGAAGACATGGCATCTCACCTCGTTGGAATCAGGACTGGGCCCGCTGCAGATTCAGCGTGGTGTTGATGGCGCGGCTGAGCTTGGCGGCGTACTGCGGGTCGGTGGCATAGCCGGCCTTCTGCAGGCCGGAGGCAAAGCCCTGCACCGAGTCGAGCTGCTCCATCACCTGGCCATAGCGCGGGCTCTGGCTGATCAGGCGGGCATAGTCGCGGAACGAGTCGGCGTACGAGTCGTAGGCGCGGAACTTCGCCACCAGCTTGCGCGGCTCGCCGTCGATGTACTCGGTGGTCGTGACCTCGGCGACCTTGCCCTTCCAGTTGTCGGTGGCCTTGATGCCAAACAGGTTGAACGACGGCGCACCGTCCGCGTGGCGGATCTCGCTGCGGCCCCAGCCGGTCTCGTGACCGGCCTGGCCGATCATGAAACTGGCCGGAATGCCGGATTCGCGCGCCACGGCCGAGGCGGCCTGGCTGTGCTGGTCCACGAAGGCCGCCTGGCGCGGCCCGCCGCTCAGGCGACCCACGGTGGTGTCGCCGTCGGCGGCGCCGCTGCCGGACGCGGCACCGGCGCCCTCGGGCCGGATCTGGCGCGAGAGCTGGCGCTCGATGGCCTGCGAGAGCCCACCCGGCAGGCCGGAGAGCTGCACCGCGAACTGCTGGTCCAGCAGTTCGGTGCCCATGTCACTGCCCTCGCCATCCATCAGGCCGGACTTCTGCGTGGCCTCGCGCATGCTCTTGATGAGCTCGCGCATGAACAGGGCTTCGAACTGCTTGGCCGCCTCCTTGAGCGCGGCCTTGTCGTCCTTGCCCGCGCCATAGCGCAGCGCATTGAGCGCCGTCGGGTCGGCCGCGAGGCCTTGCGGAGACAAGGGAGAGGTACTCATACCCGATGCCTGGATCGTCAGGAGCGCAGGCCGGCCAGCCCGGGAACGCCGCGGAACCGGCTTTGCCGGGCCGCAGCCTCGAAGGGGCGCGCGGCCACACGCAGTGAGCAAGCGACGGAGGTGGGCTTCATATCACCTCGAGTTCCGCGTTGAGCGCACCCGAGGCCTTGATGGCCTGCAGGATGGCCAGCAGGTCCTGCGGCGTGGCGCCCAGGGTGTTGAGCGCGCGCACCACGTCGCCAAGCTGCGGCGCGGTGTCGAGCTGGATGAGCGAGCCCTTGTCCTGGCTGATCTGGATGTTGGCCTTCTCGCTCACCACCGTCTGCCCACCCACCGACAGCGGGTTGGGCTGGCTGATCACCGGCGTGGAGCTGATGCTGACCGAGAGGTTGCCGTGCGAAACCGCGCACGCCCCCAGCGTGACGGCCTGGTTCATGACGATGGAGCCGGTGCGCGAATTGATGATCACGCGCGCGGTGGGCACGGCGGCGTCCAGGCGCACCTCTTCCACGCGCGCCAGGAAGGCCACGCGCTCGCTGGGGTTGGCGGGTGCGCGCAGGCGCACCACACGGCCGTCCAGCGCGCTGGCCACACCCGCGCCCATGGCACGGTTGATGGCGTCGGTCACGCGGCTGGCGGTCTGGAAGTCGCTCGAATTCAGGCCGAGGTCGATGGTCTCGCCCAAGGCAAACGGGGTGGGCACCGCGCGTTCGACCTGGGCACCGCCGGGCACGCGGCCCGCGCTCAGGTGGTTGATCTGCACCTTGCTGCCGCCGGCGGACGCGCCGGCACCACCCACCAGCAGGTTGCCCTGCGCCAGCGCGTAGATCTCGCCGTCGGCGCCGCGCAGCGGCGTGGTGATGAGCGTGCCGCCACGCAGCGACTTGGCGTTGCCGATGGAAGACACCGTCACGTCGATCGCCTGCCCGGGCTGGGCGAAGGCCGGCAACTGCGCGGTCACCATCACCGCCGCCACGTTCTTGAGCTGCATGCTCGCGCCCGGCGGCAGCGACAGGCCCATCTGCTGCAGGTAGTTGTTCATGCTCTGCGCGGTGTACGGCATCTGCGTGGTCTGGTCGCCGGTGCCGTCCAGGCCCACCACCAGGCCATAGCCGGTGAGCTGGTTGCTGCGCACGCCCTGCACGGCGGCGATCTCCTTGACGCGGATGGCTTGCGCCGCGGCGGGCAGCGCCACGGCGAGCGCGGCGCCGGCCAGGGCCAGCGGACGGAGAAATGAGAGAAGGCGGTTCACGGCGGCATTCCTGTAGAGAGCAATTCCTGGTCCATTCTGGGACTTCATCAGAACGGGAGAACGCTCAAAAAGAACCGTGCCAACCAGCCAATTGAAAGCGCTTCGTTCTGCGCACCGCGCCCCCGCGACTCGATGCGCGCGTTGGCCACCTGGGTCGAGGGCACCACATTGCCCGGCTTGATCTGGCGCGGGTCCACGGTGCCGGAGAAGCGCAGCACGTCCACGTTCTGGTTCACGCCGATCTGCTTCTCGCCCACCACCAGCAGGTGGCCGTTGGGCAGGACTTCCTGCACCGTGGTGGTGATGGTGCCGGAGAAGGTGTTGGCGCTTTCGGTGCTGCCGTCGCCCGAGAAGGCGTTGTTGCTTTGCGCGCCCAGGTTGGCGCGGTCGAACGGACCGCCCTTGAAGAAAGGCAGCGCGGAAATGCCGGCCGAGGCATTGCCTTTGCGGTCGATCGAGGCCGAGGACTTCTGGCTCGCCGTCACCCGCTCGGTGATCTGCACCGTCAGGGTGTCCCCGGGCAGGCGCGCGCGCGGATCCTCGAACGCGGGCCGGTAGGTGACGGGCTGGAACAGGCTGCCGCTGGGCGTCGGCGACGCTGGCGCATCCTGCTGCACGTAGTGCACCGGCCGCGCCGGCACCAGGTCCACCTGCGGCGTGCGCTGCAGGGTTTCGCAACCGGAAACAAGCAGCCCCAGGCCCAGCATGGCCAGGAGAAACAGGGGTCGGGTGTTCATACGCATCCTTGGAGAGAGACCTTTTGAGAGGGTGGCGGCCACCGTCATCACAACTGGCTCAGGCGCTGCAGCATCTGGTCGGAGGTCTGGATCGCCTTGGAATTCATTTCGTAGGCGCGCTGGGTCTGGATCATGCTCACCAGCTCCTGCACCACGTTGACGTTGGAGGTCTCGACGAAGCCCTGCATCAGCGTGCCCATGCCGGCCGCGCCGGGCGCGGCGTTCACCGGGTTGCCCGAGGCCACGCTCTCCGCATAGAGGTTCTGGCCCATGGGCTCCAGGCCGGCCGGGTTGATGAAACTGGCCAGTTCGATCACGCCGATCTGCTGCGGCGCGGTGGCCCCGGGCAGCTTGACCGTGACCACGCCGTCGCTGGAGATGGTCAGGCTCTGCGCGTTCGGCGGCACGGTGATGCCGGCGGTGAGCGGAAAGCCGCTGGAGGTGACGATGCGGCCCTGTGCATCGGGCTTGAAGCTGCCGTCGCGCGTGTAGGCGGTGGAACCGTCGGGCATTTCGACCTGGAAGAAGCCGTTGCCGTTGATGGCGAGGTCCAGCGGGTTGTCGGACTGCTGCATGCTGCCCTGGCTGAAGTTGCGCGAGGTGGCCACGGTGCGCACACCCAGGCCCACCTGCAGCCCGGTGGGCAGCTCGGCCTGCTCGGCGCTGTTGGCGCCGACCTGGCGCAGGTTCTGGTACATCAGGTCCTCGAAGACGGCGCTGGCGCGCTTGAACCCGGTGGTGGCCACGTTGGCCAGGTTGTTGGAGATCACGTCCAGCTGCGTCTGCTGCGCCTGCATGCCGGTCTTGGAAATCATCAGCGAATTGATCATGGGGTGCTCCTGGCGGGTTCAGTGCGGTCAGCCGTTCATCGAAAGCAACTGGCTGGCGGTCTTGTCATTGGCTTCGCCGTTCTGCAGCATGCGCATCTGCACCTCGAACTGGCGCCCCACGGCGATCATGCCGATCATGGCTTCCATGGGGTTCACGTTGGATCCTTCGAGCGCACCGTCCTGCAGGCGCGCGGTGTCGCTGGCGGGCAGGGTGTCGCCCTGCGGCGTGCGGAACAACCCATCGGGGCTGCGGCGCAGCGGGTTGTCCGCGTCGGGCACCACCATCTTGATGCGGCCGACGATCTGCGGCGGCTCTTCGCCCACGCGCGTGCTCACGGTGCCGTCGCTGGCAATGTCCACGCGCGCGCCCTCCTGCAGCACGATGGGGCCGCCGTCGCCCAGCATGGGCAGGCCGTCGGGGTTGACCAGGGTGCCATCGGGATTGACCTGCAGCGAACCGGCGCGGGTGTAGGCCTCGGTGCCGTCCAGCCCCTGCACCGCGAAGTAGGCGCTGCCCTGCGCGGCCACGTCCAGGTTGCGGCCGGTGGAGACCACGGCGCCCGGCGCATTGGAGTGCCCGGCGGTGGCTTCCAGCGCGAACACGCGGGTGGAAGCACCGTCGCCGCGCACCGGTACGGCACGGAAGGTGGACAACTCGGCCCGGAAACCCGGCGTGGACACGTTGGCCAGGTTGTTGGCCAGCACCTGCTGCCGGTACTGCGCGGCGTTGGCGCCGGTCATCGCGGTGTAGATCATGCGGTCCATGTCGGGCTCTCCGGTAGGTCACGCGCCATCAGCGCATGTTGAGCAAGGTGCTCATCACCTGGTCCTGCGTCTTGATGGTCTGCGCGTTGGCCTGGTAGGCGCGCTGCGCGGTCATCATGTTCACCAGCTCGGCGGTGAGGTCGACGTTGGAGTCCTCCAGCGCGCCCGAACGCAGGCTGCCGAAGTTGCCCGCGCCGGGCTCGCCGCGCACCGGCTCGCCGGAGGCGTAGGTGGCTTCCCACACGCCACCGCCCGACGGCGACAGGCCCTGGATGTTGCGGAAGTTGACCAGCGCCACCTGGCCAGCGGCGCGCGTCTCGCCGTTGGAATAGCGGCCGGTCACCACGCCGTTCTCACCGATCGACAGGCTGGTGAGCTCGCCGGGGTAGTAGCCATCCTGGTCGAGGTTGTGCACCGAGAAGTCGGTGCCGAACTGGGTGACGTTGGAGAAGTCGAGCGTGACCGGGAAGGTGACGGTGGGATCGTTCGGCGAGGCCAGCGTAAGCGAAGGCGTGGGTGTGATGGACGACTGATCCAGCGTGCCGTCGGTGTTGAAGCGCAGTTCCAGCGGCGGCACGAAGGGCGCGGGCGCGCTGCCGTTGACGCTGGTGTAGACCTCCCAGGTGTTGTTGGCGGTCTTGGTGAAGGCCAGGCCCACTGGCACTTCCACGCCCTGGGCGTCGTAGCCGATCAGCGAGGTGCCATAGGTGGTCAAGGGCGTGGGCGGGGTGACGCTGGAGGCGACCACCGCGCGCGCGTCGAGGTTGAACTCGGCGGTGATGGCGCCGGTCTGGCGCGCCGGGATCAGGCCACCGGTGGGCAGCGACAGCGGCTGGCTCTGGAAGCTCAGGCGGTTGCCGGCCTCGTCGGTCGGGTAGCCCATGAGCTGGCCGCCCAGGGTGTTGACGATGTTGCCTTCGCGGTCGAGCTTGAACTGCCCCGCACGCGAGTAGGCCAGCGTGCCGTTGGGCTGGGTCAGCTCGAAGAAGCCGTTGCCGTTGATGGCCAGGTCCAGGTCGTTGCCGGTGACGGTGATGTTGCCCTGGTTGAACGACTGCGACACCGAGGCCAGCGTCACGCCGATGCCTTTGTTGGAGCCACCCGCGCCGCTGACGGAGCTGGCGTAGATCTCGGCGAACTCGGCGCGCGAGCTCTTCATGCCGACGGTGTTGGCGTTGGCGATGTTGTGGCCGATCACGTCGAGGTTGCGGCTGGCGCTGTTGAGGCCGGAGAGTCCTTGCTGGAAAGCCATGGTGATGTCCTTGCTTGCTGCGTGTGAATGGGGTGGGTCTTACATGAAGGCCTTGACCTGGTCGTAGCTCAGGGTGCGGCCATCCTGGAGCTGCAGGTTCATGCTGCCGTTGGCGAACGCGACCGAAGAGACGGTCAGGCGGGTGTAGGTGGTGGCGGTGACGGGCTGGTCGGCCATGGAGGCGCGCACGCGGAAGCCGGCGACCTTGGAGAGGTCGACGTCCTCGCCGGCCCAGTTGAAGGCATGCTGGCCGGCGCCGAGCGCGCCGAAGTCCAGCGTCTCGACGATCTCGCCGTTGGTGCCCATGATGTCCACGTACACCTGGTCGGCGGCGGTCTTGAGGTTCATGGCGCCCCGGCCCACGTCGCCGGCGAAGCCCAGCTGGCTGCCCTCGATGAGCGCCTCGCGCCCGATCAGCGAGGTGCCCTGCAACTGCTGCATGGCGCCGAACTGCGTGGCCATGCCCTTCAGTGTCGCGTTGAGTTCCTGGATGCCGCTGACCGTGTTGATCTGCGCCATCTGCGTGGTCATCTGCGCGTTGTCCATCGGGTTGAGCGGGTCCTGGCTGTTGAGCTGGGCCACCAGCAGCTTGAGGAAGCGGTCTTGCGAAGCCTGCGGATCGGTGGCGTTCTTCGCGCCGGTCCCGGTGGTGCTGCCCACGGTGCTGCCGAGGGTGCTGGTGTCGATGGGGGTGATGAACATGGTCGGGGTCCGTCAGGAAGAGAGAGGGAAACGCTCACTGGCCCATCTGCAGGGTCTTGAGCAGCAGCGACTTGGCCGTGTTCATGACCTCGACGTTGTTCTGGTAGGAGCGCGAAGCGGAAATCATGTTGACCATCTCCTCCACCGGGTTCACGTTGGAGTGGGTCACGTAGCCCTCGCCGTCGGCGCTGGGGTGGCTGGGGTTGAACTCGCGCCGCCCCGGCGTCTGGCTCTCGGTGATGTTCTGCACCTTCACGCCAGCGTTGCCCGCGCCGTCCATGGGCACGGTCTGGAACACGATGTGGCGCGCCTTGTAGGTCTGGCCGTCCGGCCCGGCCACGGCGTCGGCGTTGGCCAGGTTGCTGGCCACCACGTTGAGGCGCTGCGACTGCGCGCTGACCGCGCTGCCGGAGACGCCGAAGATGGAAAACATGGACATGGCTGGCTTCCTTTCAAACAGGCGCCGTGGGAGACAGCGCCAACCAGGAACACCGCGCGGCTGGCTGGACCAGGCCGCTGGTGTGGCCTCCCTTCAGGGGGGAGGCGCCGAAAGCGACGCGGAGGCTGTTCATATCTACTGCCCGGTGATGGCGGACAGCATCGTCTTGACGTGCCCGTTGATGAAGCGCAGCGTGGACTCGTAGCGCACGCTGTTGTCCACGAAGTTGGCGCGTTCGCGGTCCAGGTCCACCGAGTTGCCGTCCTGGCTGGGCTGGGTCTGCACGGTGTAGGCCAGGTCCGGGCGCGGCGCGCCGGCGGTGCCGCCGCCCAGTTGCATGTGGCGCGCGTCGGTGGCCTGCATGGCGCCAGAAACACCGCCGAGGCCGCCCGAGGCGTTCTTGAGCGCCTGCGAGAAGTCGAAATCCCGCGCCACGTACCCCGGTGTGTCGGCGTTGGCGATGTTGCTGGCCAGCACCTGCTGGCGCTGCGAGCGCAGCAGCAGCGCGTTGGCGTGGAAATCCAGCCGGGCGGTCATCTGTTCAAACATGGGCAACTCCTCCAGCGGGGTTGTCGGGGACCGGCGCGGGGCCTCTCGGGGAGGCCCTGGGACCGGGGCTTGGAGGAATTATGGAAATCTTGAGGGTGGGCAATGAGCCGAACAAACGCCGCTTTGCAAGCCATTTCCCGGCTTTGCCCCGGCCCAACCGCTCCTACAGTGGCTGCCTGGAACACCTGCCCGGAGACCGCCGCCATGCCCCTGCTCCTCATCCACCTGCTTCGCGCGCGCCTGCCCGCACGCCTGCGCTGGCTGCTGTTGCTGACCCTGCTGCTCGGCCTGGGCGCTGGCGCCCGCGCCGACGGCCCGACGCCGCAGACCCTGGAACAGGCGGCGCGCGACTGGATCCAGCCGGCGCTGGCGGCCCTGCCTGCGAGCGGGGCGGCGCCCCTGCGCACCGAAGTGGAGATCGGCTCGCTCGACAGCCGGCTGCGCCTGGCGCCCTGCGACCGGGTGGAGCCTTACCTGCCCCCGGGTGCCCGCCTCTGGGGCCGCAGCCGCGTCGGCCTGCGCTGCGTGGAGGGCGAACGCCGCTGGAACGTCTTCCTGCCGGTCACCGTCAAGGCCTTCGGCCCGGCCTGGGTGCTCAAGCGCCCGGTGGCCGCTGGCGCCACCCTCACTCAAGAAGACGCCGAACTGGCCGAAATCGACTGGGCGGCCCACCGCGCCGCCGTGCTGGCCGTGCCCGGGCGCTGGGTCGGCCTGGAAACCGCCTTCCCGCTGACCCCCGGCCAGGCGCTGCGCGAGCACATGGTGCGCCCGCAGAAGGCTTTCGAAGCCGGCGCCGAAGTGCGCGTGGTGGCCAGCGGCGGCAACGGATTTCAGGTCAGTGCCACCGGCCAGGCCCTCACCACCGGGCTGGTCGGCCAGAACGCCCGCGTGCGGCTGCCGGGCGGCAAGGTCGTCAACGGCCTGGTGCAGCAGGACCAGACCGTCGAGTTGGCTTTGTGAACCGGACGTCTCCCGGCCACCCCCAGGCGTGACCGATGGCATGAAACTGCACCACAAATATGCCTAAAGTCTGCCTAAACCAAGTCGATAGTTTCATGACATCGCCCTGAGTACAGGGTCTGGAGCGTGAAATGAAAGTCGAATCTTCTTCACCCGATTCCTATATAGGATCCGTCGCCGGCGGCCCCCAGAAGGCCGCCGAGAAGCCGCTCGCGGGTGCCGGAGCCGCGGCGCCGACGGCAGCGGCCGGCCAGCCCCCGGCGGGCGGCGTGACCGTGACCCTCTCCTCCTCCACCGTCTCGGCCATGGGCCCGGGCAGCGGCAGCGAGGTGTTCAACGCCGAAAAGGTCGAGGCCATGAAACAGGCCATCGCCAACGGCACCTTCCAGATCAACCCCGAGGCGATCGCCGACAAGCTCCTGGCCAACGCGGCCGAGATGCTGCAAGGCGCCCGCACCTGACGACCCCTCCGGAGCGCCCACCATGAACCAGCCGCCTGCAGCCACGACGACCCCCCACCCCTGGATCGCCAGCCTGCAGGCCAACCTGGACGCGCTCCAGAACGCCTTGCTCCAGGGCGACGCCAGCGGCGTCGAGCAGGCCAGCGCCGCCATGCAGGCCGTGCTCCAGCAAGCCCCCAGAACCAGCGAATTCGCCGCCCCCGGCAGCACCCTGCGCAGCGACATGCACAGCGCCGCCCAGCGCTTCGCCCAGCTCCGCCAGGCCGTGCTGCGCGCCAGCGCACAGACCCAGCGCGGCGTGGACACCCTGCTCCCCCAGATCGCGCTGCAGCAGCCCACCTACGGCCGCATGGCCGCCAGCCGGCCCCTGGCCAGCGGCGGCGCCAGCCGGGGGTTCCTGCGGGCCTGAGCAAGCGCCCCTCTCTTTTTTTTCCGCCTCCCCATGAAAACGGCCCCTTTGCAGGGGCCGTTTTTGCTTTCCACGACCGCATTGCATATGAGGGGGTGGGGTGTTTGGGGCGCATGAGGAGTGGGCGAGGGCTTCGACAGGCTCAGCCCGAACGGAGGAGGGACTCAGCCCGAACGGTAAGAGAGGTTCAACCCGAACGGCAAAGAAGGCTCCGTCCGGACGGAAGTGGGGTCCGGTCCGGGCAGATCTCTCCCGTCCCGTTCGCCCTGAGCCTGTCGAAGGGCTCGCGAAGGGCTGGCGTGAGGGCTTCAGCCCTCCAGCCCTTTGAATCCCGGGACAGGCCAAGCTCCACCCCCACGGCATGGGGGCCACCTCAACGGAAGCGGCCAGGCCGGCCTCGGGTTCGGTTTGAACCGGGTCGCGCCCCTTGGAGGGCGCTCTACTTGTTCTGCTGCACCCACCGGTTGAACGCGTTGAACAGCGGGTAGCGGGCGTTCTGGTCGGTGACGCCGGCCCAGACGAAGTCCATGTGCACTTCGGCGACGAACACCTCGTCCAGGGTGTCCGGGTTGCTGGCCACCAGTTGCAGGTAGGGCTTGTTCTGGCGTTCCACGCGTTTGAAGTGCACCCACAGGAAGGGTTTGTAGGCGCGGTAGAGCTTGCTCAGGCCGATGGGTTCGTTCAGGCTGGGCACCTGTTCCTGCAGGCGGTTGCTGATGACGATCTTCTGCAGGTCGTCGTAGCTCACCACCTGGTCGAAGTAGCCGAACATGCGCAGTTGGTCGACGCCGTAGTTGCCCAGGCCGGAGACGAAGGCCATCTGCTTGTGCCGGGGCAGGTCGAACTTGTGCGACGTGACCACGGTGGCTTCGGTGACGGTGCCCTTCTCGGACACCAGGCGACCGGTGTTGGGGTCGACGGCAGCGACCTGGCGCTGGGTGCCGCAGGCGGCGAGCAGGACGACGGAGGCAAGGGCGATGGCGAACAGGCGCAGGCGCATGGAGACCTTCTCGGGGTGGGTGGAGTGAAGGGGGCGAACGGGCAGGCGGGCCGGCCAGCCCGCTCGCCGGATTATGCGACGCGGCGTTCTTCGAGCGCCATGCGCACCGCCAGCGCCCCAAGCACACCGCCCATGACGTAGCGCTGCACCGCGAGCCAGCCGCGGTGGTGCTGGAACCACGCCGCCAGGCGCGCCGCGGTGAGCACGATGGACAGGTTGATGGAGAAGCTGAGCACGATCTGCGTGACGCCGAGCACCACGCTCTGGGCGAACACCGAGCCCTGCGCCGGAGAGACGAACTGCGGGAAGATCGCCAGGTAGAACACGGCGATCTTGGGGTTGAGCAGGTTGGTGAGAAAACCCATGAGGAACAGGCGCAGGGGCGGGTCCTCCGGCAGGTCGCGGGTCTCGAAGGGCGACTTGGCGCCTGGCCGCACGGCCTGCCAGGCCAGGTACAGCAGGTACAGGGCCCCACCCCACTTCAGCAGGTCGTAGGCCAGCGGCACCGCCATGAAGAGGGCGCTCAGGCCGACGGCGGCGGCGAACATGTGGACCAGGAAGCCCGCCACCACGCCCAGGAGCGACACCACGCCTGCCCGGCGCCCCTGGCAGATGGAGCGCGAGAGCAGGTAGATCATGTTGGGGCCGGGTGTGAGCGTGACGAGCAGCGCGGCACCGGCGAACAGCAGCCAGTCGTGGAAAGTCACCATGGAAGAAGCGGCTCCGGGTGGGGTGGGGTGGGACGATCTCCATCGTAGCCCACCCACGCCGGAGCGCGCGCGCTCAGTGTTCGCGCATCTTGGCGCGCAGGCGCGCGATGGACTGGCTGTGCAACTGGCAGATGCGCGATTCGGTGACGCCGAGCACGGCGGCGATTTCCTTGAGGTTCATGTCGTGCTCGTAGTACATGCTCATGATCTGCTGTTCGCGCTCGGGCAGCATCTTGATGGCGGCCACCAGGGCCATGCGCATGCGCTGGTCCTGCAGCACGGCGGAAGGGTCGGCTTCGTGGTCGCCCATGTGGCGGTCGAGGAAACCGTCTTCGTCGTCGCCGTTGCCGCTGATGTCTTCCAGGTAGACGAGCTGGGTGCCGCGCACCTTGGCCAGCAGGGCCTGGTAGTCCGCCAGGCTCATGCCCATCTCCTGCGCGATCTCGCTTTCGCGCGGGACGCGGTGCAGTTTCTGCTGCAGGCGGTTGACGGCCTGTTCGATGTCTTTCTGGCTCTTGCGCGAGCCGCGCGACATCCAGTCGCCGTCGCGCAGCTCATCGATCATGGCGCCGCGGATGCGCTGGCTGGCGAAGGTTTCGAACTGCACACCCTGTGTCGGTTCGAAGCGGGCGATGGCCTCGGTCAGGCCGATCATGCCGACCTGGATCAGGTCATCGAGCTCCACGCTGGGCGGCAGCTTGGCGATCATGTGGTGGGCCAGGCGGCGCACCAGCGGGCTGTACTTGCGCAGCTGGTCGTCGCGGTCGAGGGTGCCTTTGGCGGTGTACATCTTCAGCTCCAGAGAGGTTGGGCCGCACGCGCCCGGCCCGCTTGCCATGCCGACGGCCCCAGGCCGAGGCGACTGTCGTTCGCGGATGCCAGGCGCGGGCGCTCGATGGCGCCGGCCTGCACACGCTGGGCCCAGCTCGCGGCGGGCCATGTTTCGGGTTTGAAGCCGAGGTGCCGCTGCGCGGTCTCGGCCACGGTGCTCACCACGGTCTGCAACGCGGCCGGCGCGCCGCTGGCCAGCGGCGCCAGCACCGGCGCCAGGCCCGCGCCGTGCAGCAGCTTGACCGAGCCGTAGGCGTCGATGCTGGACTGCGGCTGCTCCAGCACAGGCACCAGGGCGCGCGCGCGCTGGCCTGGCAGCAGATCGGCCAGGTCGAAGGCAGAGGCGAACAGCAGCACCAGCACACCGGGGGCGAAGGGGGCCAGCAGGCGCGTGAGCGCGTTTTCGGCACCGGCGGCGTGCGCGGTTTCGCGCAGTGCGCGCAGGCCTTGCGCGCCGGGCATCACCAGCCAGTCGCCGCCGTCGCTGGCGTGCTCCAGACCGGCCACGGAGGGGTCCTGCAGGGCTTGCAACAGGCCGGGGGCCGGGTGCGCGCGCGGCGTCTCGCTGGCGTTGGCGTCCACCACCGCGACGGCGCGGCCCTGCGCGGTGAGTTCGCCGGCCAGGGTGCACAGCCATTCGTAGGCGCGCGCCGGCTGTGCCGGGCTGGCCACGGGCATGAGGCAGGGACTGGCGGACGCGGCTTCCGCGCGCAGCCCGGCGGCCTGGTCGAACCCGGGTTCAAACATGCGCACCTCCGAGCGAGAAGCCACGGTCGGCGCTCGATGCCGCGAAGTAGAAGCCCATGTCGGTGGACAGGGGGTCGTAGGCGGACTTGGCCTGGGCGCCCATGGACTGGCGCACCAGCGCGCCCGCGTCAGGGGCCTGCCAGTCTTCGGGCACGCGCTGGCCGTTGGCCACGCCGCGCAACGTCACCTGGTGGCGGATCAGCGCGTCCAGCGCGGGCCCGAGCTTGACGGCCTCGTCCACCTTGGAGAGCACCACGCCGTGCAGCGTGCTGGCCTTGAACGAGGTCAGCACCTCATCCAGCGTGTCGCCGTGCGCGCCGGCATTGAGCACCAGGGTCTTCTTGACCGAAGGCATGTTGAGCACGTCCAGCATGTCCTGGATGCGCTGGTCGCGCTGGCCCAGGCCGGCGGTGTCGATGATGACCAGGCGCTTGCCGGAGAGCAGGTTGAGCAGGTCGACAAGCGCGGCGCGGTCGTGGGCCAGGTGGGCCACCACGCCGAGCATGCGGCCAAAGGCGCGCAGTTGTTCAAAGCCTGAGACGCGGTAGGCGTCCAGCGTGATCAGGCCCACGCTGCCTTCGCCGTACTGCTTCACGCACTGCGCGGCCAGCTTGGCGGCGGTGGTGGTTTTGCCCACGCCGGTGGCGCCGATCAGGGACACCACGCCGCCCTCTTCGCACAGGCCGGCGCCGGACGCGGTCACCTTGAGGTTGCGGGTGATCACGTCCATGAGCCAGCGCACGGCTTCTGGCGCGGCGGCATCGGTGGGCACGCGTTCGAGAACGGCGCGCGAGATCGCGGGCGAGAAGCCGGCGCGGATCAGCTTGAGCATCAGGTTGGACTGGATCGGGTTCTGGCGCGAAGAGCCGAGCCAGGCCAGCGTGTTGAAGCGCTCCTCGATCATGTCCTTGAGGGCCGAGAGCTCCACCGCCATGCGGCTGTCCTCGTGGCTGCCGAAACGGGTGGGCGGCGCCGTGTCTTCCCAGGCCGGCTGCTCGCTCTGGCGCGTGCGGATGGCCTGCTGCGGGCGGCGCGGCGCGGCCTGCTCGGGTTCGTTGAAGCGCTGCACCGGCACCTGGATGGGCTCGGCGGCAGGCAGGGGCATGGGGGCGGTGGCCTGGCGCGGCGCGGGCGCCGGCTCCTCGCTGGCGACCGTGCCACCACCCAGGGCGGCGCGGCGCTTCTTGAGCATGCGCTCGCGCACATAGTCCTGGAACGACAGCGTGCTCATGGCCATGGTCTCGGTGTCGCGGGCCACCGTGTCGGCGGCTGCGGACGCGCGGCCCTTGCCAGCGGCTGCGGCGGGAGCCGGCTGCTGGCGCGCCTCGGGTTCCGCCAGGGAGGCCAGGCTTTCCTCGGCGGCGGCCATGACCTCGAAACCCTCCGCGGTGGAGCGCGTGGAGAGGATGACGGCGCTGTCGCCAAAGGACAGCCGCGCCTTGGCCATGGCCTCGCGGGAGGTGGGAGCGATGAAACGCTGGATGTTCATGGTGTGTGCTTCTCCGTGCTTCAGGACGCAAGCTCGCCCAGGATCGGGCCGATGCGGATGAGGTGGGTTTCAGGAATCTCGCTGTGCGCCAGCACCTGCAGGCGCGGCGCGGCGCGGCGCAGCAGGCGCGACATGGCGTTGCGGATGGCGTCGGGCACCAGCAGGCAGGCGGGCACGCCCTTCTCTTCCTGCCGGTTGGCAATGTCGGTGGCGGACTTGCTCAGCATCTCGGCCACGCCGGGGTCGAGCGCGCCGTTGGCGCCGCTGGCCAGGGCCTGCATCAGCAGGCGCTCCAGGCCGGGTTCGATGGCGATGACCTCCAGCTCCTTCACCGGGCCGTAGATCTGCTGCACGATGGCCGGCGCCAGCGCCATGCGCACGCGGCGCGCCAGCTCGACCGGGTCGGTGGTGGCGGTGGCGTGCTCGGCCAGGGATTCGATGATGGTGCGGATGTCGCGCACGTGGACCGACTCTTCCAGCAGCAGCTGCAGAACTTTCTGGAAGGTGGCGACGGGAACCATCTTGGGCACGACTTCTTCGATCAGCTTGGGGGCCAGGCGGGTCACGTGTTCGACCAGGTCCTGGGTCTCCGTCCGGCTGAGCAATCGCGCGGCCTGGACTTGCATCAAGTGTGAAAGATGCGTGGCCAGCACGGTCTCGGAATCAACCACCGTAAAACCGGCCATTTGCGCGCTCTCGCGCTGCTTTTCCTCGATCCAGTGCGCGGGCAGTCCGAAGGCCGGGTCGGTGGTGGGCGTGCCGATCAGCGGCGTGCCGATGCCACCGGGGTCGATGGCCAGGAACATGCCGGGGAAAACCTCGCCCTCGCCCACCACCACGCCACGCAGCGTGATGCGGTAGGCGCTGGGGCGCAGTTCCAGGTTGTCGCGCACGTGCACCGCCGGCGGCAGGAAACCCACCTCCTGCGCGAACTTCTTGCGCACACCCTTGATGCGGGTGAGCAGGTCGCCCTGGCGGTCCTTGTCCACCATGGCGATCAGGCGGTAGCCCAACTCCAGGCCCAGCAGATCCACCGGCTGCAGGTCGTCCCAGGTGGCCTCGCCATCGCTCTGGGGTGCGGGTGCCTCGGCCACCGGCTCGGGCTGGTTCTCCACCTGGCGACGCCACCAGGCCAGACCGCCGAAGGCCGCGGCGAAGAGCAGGAAGAACAGGTGCGGCATGCCCGGCACGATGCCCAGGACCAGCAGCACGGCCGCCACGATGCCCATGACGCGGGAGGACAGGAACATCTGGTTCATGACCTGGACACCCAGGTCTTCGTCCTTGCCCACGCGGGAGACCACCATGGCCGCCGCCACCGAGATCAGCAGCGAGGGAATCTGCGCCACCAGCGCATCACCCACGGCCAGCAGGATGTAGCTGTCCGCCGCCTGGCCCAGAGAAAGGCCGTGCTGCAGCATGCCCACGGCCAGACCGCCGATGACGTTGATGATCAGGATCAGGATGCCGGCGATGGCGTCGCCACGCACGAACTTGGCGGCACCGTCCATGGAGCCGAAGAAGTTGGACTCTTCCCCCACCTCGGCGCGGCGGCGTTTGGCCTCCTTCTCGTCGATCAGGCCGGCGTTGAGGTCGGCGTCGATCGCCATCTGCTTGCCGGGCATGGCGTCCAGGGTGAAGCGGGCCGAGACCTCGGCGATGCGCTCCGAACCCTTGGTGATCACCACGAAGTTGATCACCACCAGGATCACGAACACGATGAAACCGACCGCGAAGTTGCCGCCGATCAGGAAGTGGCCGAAAGCCTCGATCACCTGGCCGGCCGCGCCCGGACCGGTGTGGCCCTCCAGCAGAACCACCCGGGTGGACGCCACGTTGAGCGAGAGGCGCAGCAGCGTGGTGAGCAGCAGCACCGTGGGGAAGACCGAGAAGTCCAGCGGTCGGCGCATGTAGGCCGCCACCATCATCACCACCAGCGCCAGCGCGATGTTCAGGGTGAAGAAGGTGTCCAGCAGCCAGGTCGGCAGCGGCAGCACCATCATGGAGAGGATGGTGATCACCAGCATGGGCGCGGCCAGGCCGCCGGCCCAGCCGGCGTTGCGCTGGAGCCATTGCTGCAGGGGTTGCAAGGCGTTCATTCAGTCGCTTCCTTGGCCACGGTGGGCTTGAAATGGGGATCGAGTTCGGGCGGCACCTGCGGCGTGGGCATCTCGCCCGGCATGGCGCCATGGCCGCGCAGCGCGGCCTTGAGCTGGTAGACGTAGGCCAGCACCTGGGCCACCGCCGTGTACAGCGCGGAAGGGACTTCGGCATCGATCTCGGTGTGCGCGTACAGCGCGCGCGCCAGCATGGGCGACTGCAGCACCGGCACCTTGTGGGCCTTGGCAACGTCGCGGATCTTCATGGCCACCAGGTCGGTGCCCTTGGCGATCACGCGCGGCGCGTTCATCGTGGCGTCGTCGTAGCGGATGGCCACCGCATAGTGGGTCGGGTTCATCACCACCAGGTCGGCGCGCGGAACGGCGCTCACGCTGTTGCGCTGGGCCAGTTCGCGCTGGCGTGCCCGGCGCTGGGACTTGACGTGCGGGTCGCCCTCGCTCTCCTTGTGCTCGCGCTTGACTTCGTCGTGCGACATGCGCAGGCGCTGGTGGTGCAGGAATTTCTGCGCCGGCACGTCGATGACGGCGAAGAAGGTCACCACCAGCAGCAGCAGGCCCACGCCCAGCGTCATCCAGTTGCCGAGCTGGCCCAGGGCGGACTCCAGCGGCTGCATGACCAGGGTGCCGAACAGCTCGACATGCGAGCTGATGAACTGCCAGGCGACCACGCCGACCACCGCCGTGATGCCGGCCAGCTTGGCGGTGTCCACGAGCTGCTGCTTGGAGAACAGGCGGCCGATGCCGGCGAAAGGGCTCAGGCGGCTGAGGTCGGGGGTGATGGGCTTGGTGCTCAGCGCCCAGCTGCCGGAGGCGAAGATGGCGGCCAGCGCGATCGCCAGCACCAGCACGCCCAGCGGCAGGTAGAGCATCAGGCCTTGGGAAAAGCCCTCCACCAGGCGCTGCAGCACCAGTTCGGGCTGCTGCAGGGCACGGTGGTCGAACTTGAGTTGCGCGCGCAAGGTGCTGCGCAACTGCTCGAAGCCCATGGGCGCCAGCACCAGCAGCGCCACCGCGCCGCCGCCCAGCACGGCGAGGTTGGACAGGTCCTTGGAACGCGCGACCTGGCCATCCTGGCGGGCCTTTTTCAGGCGCTGCGCGGTAGCGGGTAGGTTCTTGTCCTGACTGGAAGATTCCATGGCTCGGGTTGCATCGATCGATGAACCCGATTCTGGAAGTCAGGGGGAAAAACTAAAGGGCGATAAGACGGGGGCTTGGGGTGCTTTTCTTTTCCCACTGGCCGTTGTTGCCTGTGGCTTCTGGTGGGGTGTTTCTTTTTTATTCATAGACCGTTGCCCCCCCTATCCCCCCCCGCCCCTTTCCGCCCCCCGCCGGGGCGGAAAGGGGCGCCTTGGATTTGGTTTCTTCACGC
>NZ_JAHCKL010000025.1 GCF_026125785.1 Hydrogenophaga sp. | reverse complement strand
GGATGCGTCGCATGATGTTGATCGCCGCGTCGTGCCCGTCGAACAGGCTCGCCGCCGTCACGAACCTCACCTTCTGCCGCGGCTTGTAGCTCGCCAGCGCTTGGTACTCTGCGGATAGGTCGGTCATGGCAGGTCTCTGCTGAAGCTGGATCAGATGGGCGGGTGCTTCTGCACCGAGCTGTAGAGCTCGTAGCCTTGCCCCACTCCGTATTCGACAATGCCGTAGCCCACATCGTCGCCGTCGCGGACTTCAATGATCTGGTCGGCCAGGGTGCGGGTCTTGCGCCGCGTCGCGGCGTCGTTCAGGTCCCAGACCTCGTGCTCTGCGTAGAGCTTGCCCTTGTAGTCCCCATGGAACCAGCCATCCAGGCCGCCATAGAGCCCCCCCTTGAGGTAATAGCGCACGGGCAAGGTGCGAATCTGCAAGGTCTTCCTGCGGCCATCGGCAAACACCAGATCGAAACGGGCATGGTCCAGCGACTGGCCGAGCGGATCATCGTGCCAGACCATGTCGTGCGTGACGTCGGTCAGTTGGTTGCGGCTGCTGACGCGCGTGCCGGGCGCGAAAACTTCCTCCCCCGAGAGGTAGATCTTGTTGCCGGGCCCACGCTCCTTGAAGAAGACGTGCAGGCCCCGGTCCTTGAACTGCACCGTGGTCCACGCGTACAGGAACGGCGGGTAGAAGGTGAGCGGCGGGGAGGTCTCGTCGGTGCGCATCTCGCCGCGCACGCCCCAGGAGTGGTCGCGCTGCCCGTACCAGCGGTCGGGGTCGACCTCGATGCGGCGGCCATCGAACTCGATCCAGCCGCGGTAACGGCCCAGTTGCTGCGCGCGGGCCATGTTCTCGGTGACGCGCCCGTCGCGCCGGCGAAGGTGGGGAGTCTCCTCGTGCGCATTCATGGAAGCGAGGAATTCCAGGTCGAAGCGCAGGCCGGACGCGTTGGCCTCGAGCACGAGCCGATGGCGCTTGAGCCCTTCGATGACGATGATCTGCAAGGGACCTACGGTCGTCGTCAGTGGATCAGGGCGCAGTTGGCGCGACACGCGGAAGTTCCACTGCCGCCCTGCGATCGCCACACCGGCAAAGGCATCCATGACATTGCGGTTGGGGTGATAACCCAGACCGATGTCAAAGATGATGTCCAGCGAATCGATCGGGTGCCCGGTGTACCAGAGCCGCTCCATCCAGGCCGGATCGCTGTTGTCGATCTGGTCAAAGGTGGTGGGCAATTGATGCCCGATCAGGTCGTCCTGTCCCGTCAGCATGCATGTCTCCTGTCGGCTTCCCGATTTATTGCATTAGTGTACGATAATTCACTATACCAGATAGGATTCGACAGTTGCGCTGCCCCTATTCCAACCACAGGAGACTCCCATGACCGCAAGCACCGCCGTGACCGTATCCGTGTCCGCCGAAGGACTGGCCACGATCAGCCTGACCCAGCCTCAGCGCGGCAACCCCTTCGACGGCACGTTCGTGCGCGAGATGAAAGAGGCCTTCCTCCAGCTCTGGGAAACCCCCAACCTGCGTGCCGTGCTGCTGCGCGCCGAGGGCGCCAACTTCAGCTTCGGCGGCGACCTCAAGAGCTTCGGCCCGCAACTGGACCAGTTGCCGCAACTGGTGCGCAGTTGGACGGCCGATTTGCACATGGGCTTGCAACGCGCCTGGCAACTGCCCGTGCCCGTCGTGGCCGAAGTCCAGGGCTGGGCCATGGGCGGTGGCGTGGCTTTGCTGGCGGGTGCGGACATCGTTCTCGCGGGCAAGTCCACCCGCATCGGCTCGGCTTTTTCGCACATCGGTTTCAGCTGCGACTCTGGCAGCACGGTAACGTTGAGCGCCCGCATGGGCGTGGCCCGAGCCAAACGCTTCGTGATGATGGGCGAAGTCCTGAGCAGCCAACAGGCGATGGAGAGCGGCCTGGTCGACATCGTGGTGGAGGATGCCGAACTCAGCCGCGAAGCCCTGGCTACCGCGCAGCGACTGGCCCAGGGCCCCACCCGGGCCTACGGCGAGATCAAGCGGCTCTTCATGCGCGCCAGTGCGATCCCGATGGAAGCGATGCTGGAAGACGAAGCGCTGACGCTGGCGCGCATCGCCGCCACCCACGACGCGCGCGAAGGCATCACGTCGCAACTGGAGAAACGCAAGCCGGTGTTCAAGGGGCATTGAGATGAGCACCGCGTCTCTCGCCGTCGAGCGTTCACCGCAGGGTTGGGCGGTGATCACGCTGAACCGCCCTGAGCGGCTCAACACCTTGTCCATCCAACTGAGACAGGACCTGCAACGGGAGGTCGCCGCGCTCGAACGCGACCCCGACATCCATGTGCTCATCCTCACCGCGGTGGGCAAGGTGTTCACCGCCGGGCTGGACCTGGACGAATGGAACGCAGGCCCCGGCCCAGCCGCCGCGGCATACCGGCACGATGCGGTGGCCGCCCTGCGCCAGTTCCAGGGCCCGGTCATCGCGGCGGTCAATGGCGCGGCCATCACGGGCGGTCTGGAAGTGGTGCTGGCCTGCGACGTCATCATCGCGTCCGAGCGCGCACGCTTCGCGGACACCCATGTACGGGTGGGGCTGGTTCCTGGCTGGGGCGGTTCGGTGCGGCTCGTGCGCCGGGTCGGCATTCACCGCGCCAAGGAGCTGGCCCTCACGGCCCGCACGCTGGATGCCGAAGAAGCCTTGCGGCTGGGCCTGGTGAATCAGGTCGTCCCGCACGACGCACTGCTGGCCTCTGCACAAGCCATGGCATGCGAGATGCTCAAGGCCGACCCCGAAAGCCTCAAGGCCTACAAGGCCCTGCTGGACGAAGAATCCATGCTGCCACTCAAGGACGCTCTGGTACTGGAACGCGCGCGCTCGGAAGCGGTGAACACCCGCGAGCGCCTGGAAGACATCCGCGCGCGCCTGGACCGGCTCACGGGGGCAGGCAGGAACAAACCCAAGGCGGGCTGAATGCGCTGAAGAGGGGAAAAGGGAGGACTGGAGGCGCGATCCGGAGTCGAACCGGACTAGACGGATTTGCAATCCGTTGCATAACCGCTTTGCTATCGCGCCGTCAGATCCGGTGCAGAACACACCGGAGCGGAACTCCGACAAAAAAGGGAAGCAGAGCTTCCCTTTTTGAATCTGGAGCGGGAAACGAGGCTCGAACTCGCGACCTCAACCTTGGCAAGGTTGCGCTCTACCAACTGAGCTATTCCCGCGTTTTTTCTTCAGAACTTGTCGTTCGTCGGAAACCAAGAGTATAGAACAAAAAAAGGCCGCTTTCAAAGCCGGCCTGATTTTTTTGCTCAATGTTTAACGGCATCGGGCGACGGCGCAGGACTGCTCACGGTCGCCGCTGCGATCTGGGCCGCAACCTCTTCATCGGTCAGGGGAACCGGCTGGCGCTCCAGCGCGATGGACAGCACCTTGTCGATCCACTTCACCGGCACGATCTCCAGGCCCTGCTTGACGTTGTCCGGAATCTCCGCGAGGTCCTTCACGTTCTCTTCGGGGATGATCACGGTCTTGATGCCGCCGCGCAGCGCGGCCAGCAGTTTTTCCTTGAGCCCCCCAATGGCGGTGACCTCTCCGCGCAACGTGATCTCGCCAGTCATGGCCACGTCGGCGCGCACCGGAATGCCGGTGAGAGCCGACACCAGCGCGGTCGTCATGGCCGCACCGGCGCTGGGGCCGTCCTTGGGCGTCGCGCCGTCGGGAACGTGGATGTGGATGTCGCGCTTGTCGAACTGCTCGTCCTTGATGCCCAGCACGCGCGCACGGCTTCGCACCACGGTACGGGCGGCCTCGACCGACTCCTTCATCACATCACCGAGCGAGCCGGTCCGCGTGATGACGCCCTTGCCCGGCATGATGGCCACTTCGATGGTCAGCAGATCACCCCCCACCTCGGTCCAGGCCAGGCCCACGACCTGGCCCACCTGGTTCTGAGCCTCGGCGCGGCCATAGGTGTACTTGCGCACGCCAAGGAAGTCGCCCAGGTTCTCGGTGGTGACCGTCACGGTCGGCGTGTACTTCTTGAGCAGCAGGCCCTTGACCACCTTGCGGCAGATCTTGGAGAGCTCACGCTCCAGCGAACGCACGCCGGCCTCGCGGGTGTAGTAGCGCACGATGTCGCGCACGGCATCTTCGCGCACCTCCACCTCGCCGTCCTTGAGCCCGTTGTTCTTGAGCTGCTTGGGGAGCAGGTAGCGCATGGCGATGCTGGTCTTCTCGTCTTCGGTGTAGCCCGAGAGACGGATCACTTCCATGCGGTCCAGCAGCGCTGGCGGGATGTTCATGGAGTTCGAGGTCGCCACGAACATCACGTCGGACAGGTCGAAGTCGACCTCGACGTAATGGTCACCAAAGGTGTGGTTCTGCTCGGGATCGAGCACTTCCAGCAGGGCGCTGGACGGGTCGCCACGGAAGTCGGTGCCCAGCTTGTCGATCTCGTCGAGCAGGAACAGCGGATTGCGCGTACCCACCTTGGACAGGCTCTGCAGCACCTTGCCCGGCATGGCGCCGATGTAGGTGCGGCGATGCCCGCGGATCTCGGCCTCGTCGCGCATGCCGCCGAGCGCCATGCGCACGTACTTGCGCCCGGTGGCCTTGGCCACCGACTGGCCGAGCGAGGTCTTGCCCACACCGGGCGGCCCCACCAGGCAGAGAATGGGTGCCTTCACCTTGTCCACGCGCTGCTGCACCGCGAGGTATTCCAGGATGCGGTCCTTGACCTTCTCCAGACCGTAGTGGTCCTCGTTGAGCACCGCCTCGGCGTGAGCGAGGTCGTGCTTGATCTTGGTCTTCTTGCTCCAGGGCAGTGCGACCAGGGCATCGATGTAGTTGCGCACCACGGTGGCCTCGGCCGACATGGGCGACATGAGCTTGAGCTTCTTGAACTCGGCATCCGCCTTCTTGCGTGCCTCGGCGGGCATGCGGGCGGCCTTGATCTTTTTCTCGATCTCCTCGATGTCGGCGCCCTCTTCGCCTTCGCCCAGTTCTTTCTGGATCGCCTTGACCTGCTCGTTGAGGTAGAAGTCGCGCTGGTTCTTCTCCATCTGCCGCTTCACGCGGCCACGGATCTTCTTGTCGACGTTGAGGATGTCGACCTCGCGCTCGAGCTGCTCGAACAGGTTTTCCAGGCGCTTGTTGACCGGGTCGAGGTCCAGCACCACCTGCTTGGACTCCAACTTGAGCGGCAGGTGGGCGGCGATGGTGTCGGCCAATCGGCCGGGGTCGTCGATGCTGGAGATCGAGGTGAGGATCTCGGAAGGAATCTTCTTGTTGAGCTTGACGTACTGGTCGAACTGCTGCATCACCGCACGGCGCAGCGCTTCGAGCTCCGTGGACTGCACGTCAGCGCGCTCGGCGCCAGGGTCGACCGGGCTCACGCTGGCGACGAAATGGGTCTCGCCTTCGGAAATGCCCAGCACCTTGGCGCGCTGCACACCTTCAACGAGCACCTTGACCGTGCCATCGGGCAGCTTGAGCATCTGCAGGATGGTGGCCACGCAGCCCATTTCGAACATGTCGTCGGTGGACGGCTCGTCCTTGGCTGCGGCTTTCTGGGCCACCAGCATGATGCGGCGTTCCGACTCCATGGAGGCCTCGAGCGCCTTGATGCTCTTGGGCCGACCCACGAAGAGGGGAATCACCATGTGCGGGAAAACGACCACGTCGCGCAGGGGCAGCAGCGGCAGTTCGACCGGTGTACTGGGCAGAGGGGTTTGTCCGGACATGTCAACCTCGACTAAAACGGGTAATTGGGGCCGGCCGGGGTGATCTCAAGCACCCGCCGGCCGCCGTCTTCGGCGCCATCGATCCTTGTCGTGCGCCGATGGGCCATTCAGGCCTGCCTTGCCGCTTCGCGGTACACCAGCAGGGGCGGCTTGTTTTCATCGATGGTGGACTCGTCCACCACCACCTTCTCCACATTGCTCATCCCGGGCAACTCGAACATGGTGTCGATGAGCGCGTTTTCCAGGATGGAGCGCAGGCCGCGCGCACCGGTCTTGCGTGCCAGTGCCTTGCGGGCGATGGCGCGCAGCGCAGTGGGCCGCACCTCCAGCTCCGCGCCCTCCATGGAGAGCAGGCGGGCGAACTGCTTGACCACCGCATTGCGAGGTTCGGTGAGGATCTCCACGAGGGCGTCCTCCGTGAGTTCGGACAGTGCAGCGATCACCGGTACACGGCCCACCAACTCCGGGATGAGCCCGTACTTGATGAGGTCTTCCGGCTCGATTTCCTTGAACGCCTCGGACAGGCTGCGCTGCTGCTTGCTCTTGACCGTGGCGCCGAAGCCGATGCCTGACGCCTCGGTGCGGTTCTCGATGATTTTTTCCAGGCCAGCAAACGCGCCGCCGCAGATGAACAGGATGTTCGTCGTGTCCACCTGGAGGAAGTCCTGGTTCGGGTGCTTGCGGCCCCCCTGGGGCGGCACCGAGGCCATGGTGCCTTCGATCAGCTTGAGCAGCGCCTGCTGCACGCCTTCACCAGAGACGTCCCGGGTGATGGAGGGGTTGTCGGACTTGCGGGTGATCTTGTCGATTTCGTCGATGTAGACGATGCCCTGCTGCGCGCGCTCGACGTCGTAGTTGCAGCTCTGCAGCAGCTTGGCCACGATGTTTTCCACGTCCTCGCCGACGTAGCCAGCCTCGGTGAGCGTGGTGGCATCGGCCATGACGAAGGGCACATTGAGCATGCGCGCCATGGTCTGGGCCAGCAGGGTCTTGCCCGAACCCGTGGGCCCGATCAGCAGGATGTTGCTCTTGGCCAGTTCCACATCGTCCTTGCGGGCGGACTGCTTGTGGCGCAGGCGCTTGTAATGGTTGTAGACCGCCACCGCCAGGGCCCGCTTGGCAGCCTCCTGGCCGATGACGTAGTTGTCCAGGTTGGATTTGAGCTGGGCGGGCGTGGGCAAGTCGTCTGCCGAAGACTTCACCGCCTCCAGGCCTGGCAACTCGTCACGGATGATGTCGTTGCACAGGTCAATGCACTCGTCGCAGATGAACACCGACGGTCCTGCGATCAGCTTCTTGACCTCGTGCTGGCTCTTGCCGCAGAAGGAGCAGTAGAGCGCTTTTTCACCGGAAGCGGCTTTTTTGTCGGCCATGGATGGGGACTGGGTAAGACGAATTCAGCAATGATAGTTCATGGTCCAGGGGGCCCAAACAGCGGAAAAGCGCCTGAAATGGCGCCATCCCGTGAATTTCTGCGCCCCTGGGAAGGCCTTGGCCGGGACCGGCCGGTGTCAGGCGGCGGTGGGCCGTTTCTCGATCACCTTGTCGACGAGGCCGTACTCCTGGGCTTCGGTGGCCGTCAGGAAGTAGTCGCGCTCGGTGTCCTGCTTGACCTTCTCCAGCGGCTGCCCGGTGCGCTCGGCCAGGATGCGGTTCATCTGGTCCTTGGTGCGCAGGATGTCGCGGGCATGGATCTCGATGTCGGTCGCCTGGCCGCGTGCGCCGCCCAGCACCTGGTGGATCATGATCTTGGAGTTCGGCAGCGAGAAGCGCTTGCCCTTGGCACCGGCGGCCAGCAGGAACGCGCCCATGCTCGCGGCAAAGCCGCAGCAGAGGGTGGAGACGTCCGGCTTGATGAAATTCATCGTGTCGTAGATCGCCATGCCAGCCGTCACACTGCCACCGGGCGAGTTGATGTAGAACGAGATGTCCTTGTCGGGGTTCTCGCTCTCCAGGAACAGCAACTGAGCCACCACCAGGTTGGCGGTCTGGTCATTGACCTCGCCCACGAGGAAGATGACACGCTCCTTGAGCAGGCGCGAGTAAATGTCGTAGGAGCGTTCCCCGCGCCCCGATTGCTCGATGACCATGGGCACCATGCCCAAACCTTGAATGTCCGATGCGCTCATGCATTTCTCCATGTGTTGATGCGTGCAATGACCTAACTGTAACCAACCCGCCGGCCCCGTCCGCCGCCCTGGCCGAAGACCGGATCGACCACAGGGCCGCACCGCCGGCAGATGGGGGGCAAACCGGAAAAAGAAAGGGCGGATCGCTCCGCCCTTTTCTGTCACCGGCAGGCGATATCAGGCCTGGGCCATCAGATCATCGAAGCCAACCGGTTTTTCGGTCACCTGGGCCTTGCCGAGCACGAACTCCGTCACGTTGTTCTCGATCACGATGGCCTCGACCTCGGCCATGCGGCGGTTGTCGCTCTGGTACCAGCGCACCACGTCGGCCGGTTTTTCGTAGGAGGCCGCCAGCTCTTCGATGTGCGTCTTGATCTGCTCGGGCTTGGCGTGCAGTTCGTTGGCACGCACCAGCTCGGCCACCACCAGGCCCAGGCGCACGCGGCGCTCGGCCTGCGGGCGGAACAGGTCTTCGGGAATGGGCGCCTTGTCGGCGTCCTTGACGCCACGCTGCTTGAGGTCGGCGCGCGCACCCTCGACCATGCGGTCCAGTTCGGACTGCACCACGGACTTGGGCAGATCCAGCTCGGCCTTGGAGATCAGGGCATCCATCACGGCCTGCTTGTTGCGGGCCTGCAGGCGGAACTTGACTTCGCGCTCCAGGTTCTTGCGGATGTCGGCGCGCAGGCCTTCGACCGTGCCCTCGGCAATACCCAGTGCCTTGGCCAGCGCCTCGTCCACGGCGGGCAGGTGGGCGGCTTCGATCTTGTTGACCGTGACCAGGAAGTCGGCCGTCTTGCCCGCCACATCCTTGCCGTGGTAGTCGGCCGGGAAAGCCAGCGGGAAGGTCTTGGATTCGCCGTTCTTCATGCCGCGCACGGCGTCTTCGAACTCCTTGAGCATCTGGCCGTCGCCAACGATGAACTGGAAGCCATCGGCCTTGCCGCCCTCGAAGGGCTCGCCGTCGATCTTGCCGCTGAAGTCGATGGTGACGCGGTCACCGTCCTGCGCAGCTTGGTCCTGGGCGCGCTGCGCGAAGGTGCGGCGCTGCTTGCGCAGGATGTCCAGGGTGCGCTCGATGGCGGCCTCATCCACTTCGGCGGAGAGCTTGTCCACGGTCGCGGTGGACAGATCACCGATCTTGACTTCCGGGTAGACCTCGAAGATGGCGTCGAAGGTGAGCTGGCCTTCAGGTGCACCCTCCTTCTCGGTGATGCGCGGCTGGCCGGCCACGCGCAACTGCGCTTCGTTGGCGGCGGCGGCGAAGGCTTCGCCCACCTTGTCGTTCATCACTTCGTAGTGCACCGAATAACCGTAGCGCTGGGCGACCACGTTCATCGGCACCTTGCCAGGACGGAAGCCGTCCATCTTCACGTCACGGGCCAGACGACGCAGGCGGCTGCTCACCTCGTTCTGGATCACGTCGGCCGGCAGCGTCAGCGTGATCTTGCGCTCCAGCTTTTCGAGGGTTTCAACGGTCACGGTCATGGTTCTCTCCAAAAGGATGGTGGCCGACCAGCCTGCCTGGCCGACCCCGGAAATGTTGTCGTTGGTGTGGTGCGCGGGGGGGGACTCGAACCCCCACACCATTGCTGGCGTCAGGACCTAAACCTGGTGCGTCTACCAATTTCGCCACCCGCGCGCCTCTCAAGGGGGCCAACACAGCGCAGGGGGCTCGCTGCAGGGTCGGCCACCCGAATCACGGCAACCTTAGATTGTATCCGCAGCGACCTGGCCGCCCTCAGCCTCCCAGGCGCTGGCGCAGCACCCGCACGGCGCTGCCGGGCGTGGTCAGCACGGGCACGCCCAGTGCACGGTACACGGCCGGCTGCGCGCGGGCCATGCTGAACTGCGCCAGAGCGATCAGGTCGCAGCCTTGCCCGGCCAGTGCCCGGGCGGCCTCGACCACCCGGCTGTCATGGCCATCCACGTCGCCCTGGCTCAAGGCTTCCAGCGCACCTTCGGCCAGAGCCAAGCGCAGGTCCGTCCCAGCGGGAAACTCCGGCGGCATGGACGCCAGGGTAGGCGCAAAGGACGCGATCAGGCCAATGCGGCCACCGCGCGCCACCGCCTCGGCCACCATGGCCTCGTTGGGCTTGAGCACCGGCATGTGCGGGCGGCGGGCGGCCACGGCTTCGATACAGGTCCCGAACGCCGAGCAGGTGAACAGGATCCCTTGCGCCCCGGTGCCTTCGGCATAGGCCGCCAGCGTCTCGAAGCGTTGGTCCATGACAGCGTCCAGCCCCCGGCCCGAACGGGCCAGGTCCGCGGAAAGGCTGTCGTCCAGCAGGTTCATGCGCTGTGCCTCGGGCCAGGCGCGCGCCATCTCTTCATTGATGGGCGCGACCGAATGGGCCAGAGCATGGATCAAGGCAATCCGCATGCTCAGGCCGCCCTCAGCGGCCTGGTCGCCGGCATCCGCCGGCCCTGGCTCCACCACACCAGCGCCACCAGCAGCAGCGCCGGCAGGTAGAACCAGTGGGCGGTGGGCCGATCGGTCGGCACCTGCACTGCCACCACGTCCCAACCCTGCTCAAAGCCGGACTTGGCCGCGCGGGTACCGAACTTGACCTGCCCGATCTGCACAGCGTCGCCCAGAGGCATGAGCTGCAGGCCCGCGTCAGACAGGCGCTTGCGGCCGTCCTCACCCTTGTCGCCCAGTTGCAGGGCCACGGTCTTGGTGATGTCGTCGCCCTCGATGGTCAGGCCCCGGATCACCATGACGACGCGGTCGTCGGAAGGCACGTCGCGCGCCACCTCGTACGCCTGCGAGGCCGGCACCTGCCGGTACTCAGGCTCGATGCGGTCCATGAAGAAGTCCGGGCGGAACAACAGCACCACCGCCACCGCCAGCAGCACGGTCTCCCACCAGCGGCTCTTCACGCGGAACCAGTTCATGGTGACGGCGGCAAAGAGCAATGTGGCCAGCGTGCACGCCAACAGCAGCCGGATCAGTTCCCCTGCCCCATGCACATTGATCAGCAGCAACTGCCGATTGAATATCCAGATGAAGGGCAGGATCACTGTGCGCAGAGCGTAGATCGCCCCCTGCACGCCGGTCTTGATGGCGTCCTCGCCCGAGATCGCCGCCGCCGCGAAGGTGGCCAGCCCGACGGGGGGCGTGATGTCGCCCATGATCCCGTAGTAGAAGACGAACAGGTGCACCGCGATCAGCGGTATCACCAGACCCGACTGGGCGCCCAGCTCCACCACCACCGGCGCCATCAGCGTGGCCACCAGCACGTAGTTGGCGGTGGTGGGCACGCCCAGGCCCAGCACCAGGCAGACGAAGGCGATGAACAGCAGCATCACCATCACATTGCCCTGCGCCACGAACTCGACGAACTCCGTCATGCGCAGGCCCAGGCCGGTGAGCGTGATGGCGCCGACGATGATGCCCGCCGTGGCGGTGGCCACGCCGATGCCGATCATGTTGCGCGAACCGTCGTTGAAGCCTCCCACCACCGATCGCCACCCATCCATCCAGGTACCGGTCAGGCTGGTGCGGCGGAACAGGGCGATCAGCGGGCGCTGTGTGAGCATGAGCACGATCAGCGTGGTCACGGCCCAGAAAGCCGAGAGCGCAGGCGACATCTCCTCCACCATCAGGCACCAGATCAGCATGCCGATCGGCATGATGTAGTGCAGGCCGGCGCGCACCGTGGGCCAGGTCTGCAGCGGTTTGGGGTTCTCGATGTCGATGTCTTCCGGCAGATCGGGCGAGTTCGCGGCCTGCTGGACAGAGAACAGGTAGAGCGCAAGCACCACGGCCGAGACCGCATACGGAGCGGCCGCTCCCATCATCGCCTTGATGACCTGCAGCAGGTAGTAGATCGCGCACACCACGACGATGCTGCCGGCAATGCCGATCGCGTTGCGCATCAGTCGCACGCGCCAGGGCCGTTGCACCGCCTGCACGATGGGCTGCATGCCGAGCTTGAGCGCCTCCAGGTGCACGATGTAGAGCAGGCCCAGGTACGACAGAGCCGCCGGCAGGAAAGCGTGCTTGACGATGTCCGAGTAAGGGATGCCCACGTACTCCACCATCAGGAACGCGGCCGCCCCCATCACCGGCGGCATGATCTGGCCGTTGACGGAAGACATGGTCTCGATCGCACCGGCCTTCACGCCGCCGTAGCCGGCTTTCTTCATCAACGGAATGGTGAAGATGCCGCCCGAGACCACGTTGGACACCGAGGAGCCGGAAATCATGCCGTTGAGCGCGGACGACACCACGGCCACCTTGGCCGGGCCACCGCGCAGGTGCCCCAGCGCGGCAAAGCTCACCTGCATCATGTAGTTGCCGCCGCCGGCACGGTCCAGCAGCGCGCCGAACAGCACGTAGACGAAGATGGTGCCAGCCGAGACGCCCAGCGCAATGCCGTACACGCCCTCGGTGGTCAGCCACATGTGGGAGACCAGGCGGTTGAGGGATGCGCCCTTGTGGGACAGCACCTCGGGCAGGTAGGGTCCGAGCATGCAGTACGCCAGGAAAATCAGGGCCAGGGCCGCCATGGGCCAGCCCACCGCACGGCGGGTCGCCTCCAGCAACAGCAGAACGCCCGCCAGGCCCACCACAATGTCCAGGGTGTTGGGCTGGCCGGGCCGCGTGGCCAGTTCCGCGTAGAACAGCATGATGTAGGCGCCGCAGAAAGCAGCCACCAGGGCCAGCGCCCAGTCCGCCAGTGGCACGCGGTTGCGCGGCGAGCGCCGGAACGCAGGCCAGGCCATGAAGGCCAGGAACAGCGCGAACGCCAGGTGGATGGCGCGCGCCTCCGTGTCGTTGAGAATGCCGAAGCCCAGTTCGAATGGCAGGGGCGACGCGTACCAGAACTGGAACAGGCCCCAGAGCATGGCGGCGGCAAAGATGATGCCCGCCGTCAGGCCGCTGGGCTTGCGCCCGCCGGTGTCGCTGTCGGCGACAAGCTGCTGCAGGGCTTCCGGCGCTTTCTCGATATCGGTTGTCATGGCGTCAGGTCCGCAAGGAAAGGAGAAAAAAAATGGCGAAGATCACTTCGCCATGGGTTCAGGTCAGGCCTGCATCGGGCAAGCCCCGGCCAATCACTTGATCCAGCCCTTTTCCTTGTAGTACTTCGCCGCGCCGTCGTGCAGCGGCGCGCTCAGGCCGTTCTTGACCATGTCCTCGGGCGTGAGGTTGGCCAGCGCGGGATGCAGCTTCTTGAACTCGTCGAAGTTGTCGAACACCGACTTCACCACCGCGTACACGGTGTCGGCCGGCGTCTTGGTCGACGCCACCACGGTCGCGATCACGCCGTAGGTGTTGGTCGGCTGCGGGTTGTTCGGGTACAGACCACCCGGCAGGCTCACCTTGGCGTAGTAGGGCTTCTCGGCCACCAGCTTGTCCACCGCCGGCCCGGTCAGGGACACCAGCTTGGCACCGCAGGAGGTGGTGGGATCCTGGATGTTCGCGCTCGGGTGGCCCACGGCGTAGTAGAAGCCGTCGATCTTGCCGTCGCACAGGGCCGGGCCGTGCTCATCGGCCTTCAGTTCGGAGGCCAGCGAGAAGTCGCTGAGCTTCCAGCCCATGGCGGCCAGCAGTTCCTCCATGGACGAACGTGTGCCCGAGCCAGGGTTGCCGACGTTGAAGCGCTTGCCCTTGAAGTCCTCGAACTTGGTGATGTTGGCCTCCTTGCGGGCCACCACGGTGAAGGGCTCCGGGTGCACCGCGAAGACGGCACGCAGGTCACCGTAGGCGCCGGCGTCCTTGAACTGCCCCACGCCCTTGAGCGCGTTGAACTGCACGTCGGACTGGGTGAACCCCAGATCGAGTTCGCCCGCCTTGATGGTGTTCACGTTGAACACGGAACCGCCGGTGGATTCCACCGAGCAGCGGATGCCGTGCTTGGCGCGGTCCTTGTTGACCAGGCGGCAGATCGCGCCGCCTGCAGCGTAGTAGACGCCGGTCACGCCACCGGTGCCGATGGTCATGAATTTCTGTTGCGCCTGGGCGGGAGCCGTGGGAGCCATCAGAGCCGCTGCGGCGGCCATGGTGCTCAGACAGAGATGAAGTTTTTTCATGGGAAAGCTCCTGCAGTTTGCTGCTTGGTTGAACAATCGTGGTGGCCTGGAAGGCCGGTCCTCGAAAGCTTGCGAAGGTGAACAAATCCTAAAGCAAGCTCCGTGCAAACCCGGCCCCAAAAGCCTAGTGTTTACCCGGGAAAGGTATGCAAAAGCGTCATGCCGTCAGTGCCTCGTCAGCCTGAGCCACCGCCAGATCGATGGCGGAGGCCAGCCGCTCCACGATCTGCGCCAACTCGGCCTCTGTACTGATGAAAGGGGGCGCCAGCAGCACGTGATCGCCGCAGCGGCCGTCCACCGTCCCGCCCATGGGATAGACCAGCACACCGCCGGCCATGGCTTTGCTCTTGATGCTGGCGTGCAGCTTGTGCACGGGGTCGAACCACTGCTTGCTGGTGCGCTCGCGCACCAGTTCGATACCCCAGAACAGGCCACGCCCACGAATGTCGCCCACGTGCGGATGCGATCCGAAGGCCTGGGTCAACAGGCGCTGCAGGTGATCTCCGCGCTCGCGCACCTGCTGCAGCAGGCCGTCGCGCTGGATCACGCGCTGCACCGCCAGCGCGGCCGCACAGGCGACGGCATGCCCCAGGTAGGTATGCCCGTGCTGGAACAGCCCGCTGCCCTTGCGGAAGGCTTCCACCACCCGGCCCTGCGCCAGCACGGCGCCGATCGGCTGGTAGCCGCCGCCCAGGCCCTTGGCAATCGTCAGCAGGTCAGGCACCACGCCCTCCTGCTCGCAGGCGTGCAGCGTGCCGGTGCGGCCCATGCCGCACATCACCTCATCCAGGATCAACAGGATGCCGTGGCGGTCGCAGAGTTCGCGCACGCCCTTGAAATAACCCGGCACCGGCGTGAGCACGCCAGCGGTGGCGCCGCCCACGGTCTCGGCCACGAAGGCCATCACCGAGTCCGCTCCCAGCCGGGCAATGGTCTCTTCCAGTTCGGCCACCAGGCGCTGGCCGTACTGTTCAGGTGTCTCGTCGGCACGCCGGTCGCGGTACTCGTAGCAGGGCGAGACGTGCGTGACATCGATCAGCAGCGGCTTGAACTGCTCGCGCCGCCAGGCGTTGCCCCCTACCGCGAGCGCGCCCAGCGTATTGCCGTGGTAGCTCTGGCGGCGCGCGATGAAGTGGCGCCGCTGCGGCTGGCCGATCTCCACGAAGTACTGCCGCGCCATCTTCAGCGCCGCCTCTACCGCTTCCGAGCCGCCGCTCACGAAGTAGGCGTGCGTCATGCCGGCCGGTGCGCTTTCGATCAACACGTCGGCCAGTTCCTCCGCCACCTCGGTGGTGAAGAAGCTGGTGTGCGCATAGGCCAGGCGGTCGATCTGCGCGTGCATGGCCGCCACCACGTCCGGATGGCCATGCCCCAGGCAGGAGACCGCAGCGCCGCCCGAGGCATCGAGATAGACCTTGCCCTGGGCATCGGTCAGGGTGATGCCCTTGCCACTGACGGCCACAGGCAGACCATGGCGAAGCTGACGATGGAAGACGCGGGTGGACGGAGCATTCATGGGGGAAAGTGGGTGGCGGCGGACGACCAGGGTGGCCGCAGTGTACGGAGCGCCCCGCCGTGCCGAAAATGACTTTTTGAGCCTGATCCATGCCCGCGGTTTATGGGCCACTGCCCGCACCCATGACTTCCAGGCATGGGCCACCGCGCGATCGTCATTTTGCAGATGGGCACGACCTGCCTACAGTCAGGTTGCCATGAACGCCCCCTCTTCCTCGTCGTCTTCCCGGCATGTGTGCGTGCTGGGCGCCGGCATCGTCGGCCTGGCCACCGCCTGGCAACTGCACCGCGACGGCCACCATGTGACGGTGGTCGACAGCGCCCACACCGGCGCCGGGGCCAGCGGCGCCAACGGGGCGCAGCTGAGCTACTCCTATGTGCAGCCGCTGGCCGACCCTTCGCTCTGGCTGCAGTTGCCGCGCCTGCTGCTGGCGGCCGACTCGCCGCTGAAGTTCCGCCTGCGCATGGACCCGCACCAATGGGCCTGGGGCCTGCGCTTCCTGGCGGCCTGCCGCGCCAGCGTGTCCCGCAACACCACGGCGCAACTGCTGGCCCTGGCGGCCGAGAGCCGTGCCGCCTTCGACCTGTTGCGCACGCAAGAATCCTTGGCCTGCGACTTCTCCGCCACCGGCAAGCTCGTGCTCTACCCCGACGAAGCCTCCTTCGCCGGCGCACGCCGCCAGATGGCGCTGCAGCAAAGCATGGGTACCTCGCAGCAAGCCGTCTCGGCCCGCGAGGCGGTGGCCATCGAGCCGGCACTGGCGCACTACGCGCCGCGCTTTGCCGGCGCCATCCACACACCCAGCGAATGCGCTGCCGACTGCCTCATGGTCTGCGAAGCCCTGCAGCGCCTGCTGCAGACGCGCGGCGTGCGGTTCCGTTTCCAGACCGAGGTCACGCGCCTGGTCCGCCACGGGCGGCGCATCATCGCCGCCGACACCCGCGAGGGCGGCCGCATCGAGGCCGACGCCTTCGTCGTTGCCCTGGGCACCGGCTCGCACCGTCTGGCCGCGCCATTGGGCCTGACGGTGCCGGTCTACCCGCTCAAGGGCTACAGCATCACCGTGCCGGTGGACGCCACCGCCGAGGGGGTGGCGCCGCGCGTGAACGTCACCGATGCCAAGCGCAAGGTGGTGTTCGCCCGCATCGGCGAGCGCCTCCGCGTGGCCGGCATGGCCGAGCTGGTGGGCTATGGACGCGACATCCCGGCCGACCGCATCGCCTCGCTGGTGGACAGCACCCGCGACGTCTTTCCCCAGGCCGGCCGCTTCGAGAACGTACAACCCTGGGCCGGCCTGCGCCCGGCCACGCCCACCGGCCTGCCGGTGCTGGGCCGTCTGCCCGGTGCGCCAGACAACCTGCTTTTCAACACCGGACACGGTGCCCTGGGTTTCACGCTGGCCTTTGGCAGCGCGCAGCGCGTGGCCGCCGCGCTGGGCCCGGCGCTCAGGCCAGTTGCTGCAGGGCTTGCTGCATACAGCGCGTAAAGGCGCGCGCGATCTGCGAATTGGGCCGTGCCGCGGGGCGCAGCATGCGCACCGTGGTGGCCACCCGGGGCTCGAGCGCCAGCACGTCCACCCGCGACGGGTCTGCCGAGGCCGCCGTGCACTGCTCCACCATCGCCACGCCCACGCCGTGGTGGGCCAGCGCCAGCGCCACGTGGTAGGTCTGCACCGTCATCACCTCGTTCAGGCCGGTGCCGCTGTCTCGCACCGTGTGCGCCAACAGCATGCCCAGCGGATCCTGCCCGTCGAGCGCGATCACGGGCAGCTTGGCCAGTTGCGCCAGCGTGAGCGTGCCAGCCTTGACCTGGCGCGGCGAGAGCAGACCCTTGGGCACCACGCAGACCACGCGCCGCTCGGCCAATTGCTCCTGCGCCAGCGCAGGATGCGACACGGCGCTGAACACGTAGCCCACGTCGGCCTCCTGCAGCACCAGGGACGACACGATCTGCGGCGAGTGCAGCGCCTCGTGGTGCACCTTCACGGCCGGATGCCGTTCGCGGAACAGCCGCATGGCGCGCGGGAACACCTCATAGCTCAGCGCCAGGACCGTCAGCACCCGCAACTCGCCCTGTCCGCGCCCGGCCTTGAGGCTGGCCGAGAGGCGCTGCACCTCGTCGAGCTGGGCGAACAGGCGCTCGATGTGCGGGTACAGCGTCTGCGCCTCCACCGTCGGCTTCAGGCGGCCGCCCACGCGCTGGAACAACTGAAAACCCAGTTGCAGCTCGGCATGCTGCAGGGTGCGGCTCACGGCCGGCTGGGTCACGTTGATCATGCGCGCGGCAGCGCTGACGCTGCCGGTGAGCATGACCGCGTTGAAGACTTCGATGTGGCGCAGACGCATGACCGCTATTGTTCATGCTTTTCCCGCCTTCCAGCGGGCCTACCGCTTCACCCGGAACCAGGCCGCGTACATCGCCGGCAGCGCCAGCAGCGTCAGCACGGTCGCCACGACCAGGCCCCCCATGATCGCCACCGCCATCGGTCCCCAGAACACACTGCGTGACAGCGGGATCATGGCCAGCACCGCCGCCGCCGCGGTCAGCACGATGGGGCGCATGCGGCGCACGGCAGCCTCCACGATGGCGTCCCAGGCCGGCACGCCGCGCGCGCGGTCCTGCTCGATCTGGTCGATCAGGATCACCGAGTTGCGCTGGATCATGCCCATGAGCGCGATCACGCCCAGCAGCGCCACGAAGCCGAAAGGCCGGTTCAGCGCCAGCAGCGCACCCGCCACCCCGGCCATGCCCAGCGGGCCGGTGAGGAACACCAGCATGGCGCGGCTGAAGCTCTGCAACTGCAGCATCAGCAAGGTGAAAACGATGAACAGCATCAGCGGAATGCCCACCACGATCGAGGCCGAGCCCTTGCTGCTCTCCTCCACCGCGCCCGCCACCTCGATGTGGTAGCCATTGAGGCCGCGCGTGGCCCAGCCATCGCTGATCTTCTTCAGCGCCGGCTGCAGTTCGGCGGTGACGGTGGCTCCTTGCAGGCCTTCCACCACGTCGCTCTGCACCGTGATGGCGTAGTCCCGGTTCTCGCGCCACAGTACACCGGGCTCCCAGTCGAACACCGGCTTGGCGATCTGCAGCAGCGGAATCGCCTGGCCGCTGGCCGTGGGCAGGTAGGCGTTGGTCAGGCTGCTGATGGCATCGCGCTCGTCCAGCGGCTGGCGCAACACGATGTCGATCAGCTTGTCGCCCTCGCGGTACTGCCCCACCGTCGTGCCGCTGAGCAGCGTGCGCGAGGCCTGGGCAATCGACTGGCTGGAGACGCCCAGCGCGCGCGCCTTGGACTGGTCCACCTCCAGGCGCAGGCGCTTGACCGACTCGTTCCAGTTGTCGTTCACGCCGCGCGTGTTCGGGCTCTCGCGCATGGCCTGCTTGACCTCGTCGGCCAGGCCGCGCAGCACGTCCGGGTCGCTGCCCACCACGCGGAACTGCACCGGATACGGCACCGGCGGCCCATTGGGCAGCAGCTTCACGCGGCCACGCACCTCGGGAAACTCGGTGGCCAGCAGCGCCGGCAGCGCCTTGCGCAAGGTCTCGCGGGTCTTCAGATCCTTGGGCAGCACGATCATCTGCGACACATTGGTCTGCGGAAAGATCTGGTCCAGCGGCAGGTAGAAGCGCGGCACGCCCGAACCCACCCAGGTCGTCACGCCGCGCACGCCAGGCTCGCCGGCCAGGCGCTGCTCCACGCGCCGCGTGACCTCGTCCATGGCGCGGATGCTGCTGCCCTCGGGCAGCCAGATGTCGACCAGGATCTCCGGCCGGCTCGAATCCGGGAAGAACTGCTGCTGCACCTTGCCCATGCCAGCCATGCCCAGCACGAAGGTCAGCACCGTCGCGCCGATGGTGAGCCAGCGGTGCTTCACGCACCAGTCCACCAATGCGCGAAAGCGCAAGTAGAACGGCCCGTCGAACACCTCGTGGGCCTCGCCCAGGTGCGGCTTGACCTTGAGCAGCACCACGCCCAGGTAAGGCACGAACATCACCGCCACCACCCAGGAGATCACCAGCGCCAGCACCGTCACCGCGAAGATGGCAAAGGTGTATTCGCCGGTGGTGGAGTTGGCCAGCCCGATGGGCAGGAAACCCGCCGCCGTGATCAGCGTGCCGGTGAGCATGGGCATGGCCGTGGCCTCCCAGGTGAAGGTGGCCGCGCGCATCATGCCGTAGCCTTCCTCCAGCTTGCGCACCATCATCTCCACCGCGATGATGGCGTCGTCCACCAGCAGGCCCAGCGCGATGATCAGCGACCCCAGCGATATCTTGTGCAGGCCGATGCCGAAGTAGTGCATGGCCAGGAAGGTGATGGCCAGCACCAGCGGAATGGTGATGAACACCACCAGGCCGGGGCGCATGTCCAGGCGGTAGCGGCGCAGCCCGGTGCCGCCCTCGCGGCGGTGCAGGCCCAGCGAGAGAAAGCTCACCGCCAGCACGATCACCACCGCCTCGATCAGCACCTTGACGAATTCATTGACCGAGTTGGTCACGGCGGCCGGCTGGTCCTGCACCTGCGCCAGCCGCATGCCCGCCGGCAGCGTGGCCTCGATGCCGGCCACGCTCTCGCGCAGCGCCTTGCCCATGGCAATGATGTCGCCGCCCTTGGCCATGGAAATGCCCAGGGCGATGCTGTCCTTGCCCTCGTGGCGCACCAGCACCTCGGGCGGGTCCAGGTAGCCGCGACGGATCTCGGCCAGATCGCCCAAGCGCATCTGCGCGCCGCTGCCGGCGCGGATGGGCATGGCGCGCAGTTGCTCCACCGAATTGAACGCACCGGCCACGCGCACCTGCACCACGTCGTGCGGCGCCTGGATCGCGCCGGCCGAGGCCATGGCGTTCTGCTGCCCCATCGCATCCAGCACCTGCTGCAGGTTCAGGCCCAGCGTGGCCAGCCGCTTCTGCGAGATCTCCACGAACAGCTTCTCGTCCTGCACACCGAAGAGCTCGACCTTGCTCACGTCGCGCACGCGCAGCAGGCGCTGGCGCACCTCGTCGGCCTCCTGCTTGAGTTCGGCGGGCGTGAACCCCTCGCCCTGCAGCGCGTAGATCACGCCATAGACGTCACCGAACTCGTCGTTGAAGAACGGTCCCACCACGCCCTGCGGCAGGGTGGCGCGCATGTCGCCCACCTTCTTGCGCGCCGTGTACCAGATCTGCGGCACCTCCGCCGGCGGCGACGAATCCTTGAGCTGGAAGATGATCAGCGTCTCGCCCGGCTTGGAGTAGCTGCGGATCTTGTCCGCGTAAGGCACCTCCTGCAGCGTGCGCTCGATGCGGTCGGCCACCTGTTCGGCGACCTGCCCGGCGGTGGCGCCGGGCCAGTAGGCCCGCACCACCATGGCGCGGAAGGTGAACGGCGGGTCCTCGTCCTGGCCGAGCTGGAAGTACGCGGCCACGCCGAGCACCATCAGCACGATCATCAGGTAGCGCGTGAAGGCCTGGTGGTCCAGCGCCCATTGCGAGAGGTTGAAACGCGCGATCCAGTTGCCGCCGCCCTGGGCGGAGGTGTGGGAGGTCGTGTCGCTCATGCGGCGCTCACTGCGTGGTGGTGCCGGCGAAGCGGGTCACCTTCTGGCCCGGTGCCAGCACATGCACCCCTGCGGCCACCACCTCCTCGCCCGGCTTCAGGCCGGAGGCAATCACCATCTCATTGCCATCGGCGGCGGCCACCACCACCGCGCGCGGCTGCACCGTGCCGGCGGCCGCGTCGTACACCCACACCGCCGAGCCACTGCGGTCGCCCTCGCCCGAACGCATGAGTGCGCTGGTGGGCAGCTTGATCACGCCCGCCGCCTGCGCCTGCGTCGCCACCGGCAGGGAGACATAGGCCGTGGCGCCCAGCGGCGCGGCGGCACCGTCCGGCAGCGAGAGCTTGACCTGGTAAGTGCGCGTCGCCGGGTCGGCGCTGGCCGCCACCTCGCGCACCTGCGCATTCAGCGTCGCACCGCTGCCATTGGCCGTCGCGGCCCACAGCCGCACCTGGGCATCCAGACCCGGGCGGAACTGCGCCAGCCGGTCTTCCGGCACGGAGATCACCACATCGCGCGCGCCATCGCGGGCCAGCCGCACCACCGGTGAACCGGCGGCCACCACCTGCCCCACCTCGGCGTCCACTGCCACCACCACGCCCGCGCCATCGGCGACCAGCCGGGCGTAGCCGGCCTGGTTGCCCTGCACCTCGCTCTGTGCGCGGGCCTGCCGCAGTGCCGCCTCGGCCGACTGCAGGGTGGCCTGGCGCCGCTCGATCTCCGCGCCGCTCACGAAACCCTGGGACAGCAGATCCTGGTAGCGCCGCAGGTCGGCCGCCGCCAGGTCGCGCTGGGTCTGGGCCGCGCTCACCTGCGCCTGCGCGGCCTGGCTGGAGAGCGCCAGGTCCTGCGCGTCGAGCTGCGCCAGCAACTGGCCTGGCTTCACGCGCTGCCCCACCTCCGCCGGGCGCTGCACCAGCTTGCCGCCCACCCGGAAACCCAGACGCGACTCGGTGCGGGCGCGCACCTCGCCCGCGTATTCGGTGCGCGCACTCACGCCAGACGCACCCACGGTGAGCAGCTTGACGGAACGGATGGGCTCGGGCGCCGCAGCAGGGCGCGAGCACGCCGCGAGCAATGCAGCGGCGGACACGACGGCGACAACAACAGGTGTTCTCATGGCGGATGGGCTCACTCTGGATGGCGGGTGGAGGAACCGCCAGCGCCCGGGGGCGCCGACGGATGGCCTGTGTGGTCAGACCGTTAATGACTGACCGGTTAGTAATCAAAATTGTAGTGTAAATTCCTCTCCTTTTTTCCACGGATCTCCAGGATCGCCGTCATGACCCCTCCTCCACCCACCCCTCAGGCCGCGCCCGGCACCTCCGGCCAGGGACCTGCACCGCTGGGTGGCGCGGTCGGCCACTACGAGAACTTCCCCGTGGCCTCCTGGCTCTGCCCCGCGCACCTGCGCCCGGCGGTGGCCGCCATCTACCACTTCGCCCGCACGGCGGACGACATCGCCGACGAGGGCGACGCCACGGCCGAGGTCCGCCTCGCCGACCTCGCCGCCTACCGGGAAGACCTGGCGCAGAGCCTGCAACCCGCCTCCGCGTCCGCGCCTTCGCGGCGCTGGCCCCAGGTCTTCGGGCCGCTGGCGCTGGCCGCGCGCCGCCACGCCCTGCCCCCGGAGCCGCTGCACGACCTGATCAGCGCGTTCGAGCAAGACGTGCGCCACACCGCCAACGCCCACCGCTGCGCCGACATGGCCGAACTGCTGGCCTACTGCCGCCTCTCGGCCAACCCGGTGGGCCGGCTGCTGCTGCACCTGTATGGTGTGCGCGACGAGGTTGCGCTGCAGCAGAGCGACCAGATCTGCAGCGCCCTGCAGCTCATCAACTTCTGGCAGGACCTGAGCGTGGACTTGCCGCGCCAGCGCTGCTACCTGCCGGCCGACGTGCTGCGCCGCCATGGCGCCCAGGTGGAGGACTTCCTGCCCGCCGCATCCGGTCACCCCGACAGCCCGGCAGGCATCGGCCGCCAGCAGGCCGTGGTGGCAGAACTCTGTGCCTACGCGCGCGGCCTGATGCTGCAGGGCGCGCCGCTCGCCCTGCGCGTGCCCGGGCGCGCCGGCTGGGAACTGCGGCTGGTGGTGCAAGGCGGCCTGGCCGTGCTCGACGCCATCGCGGCGCAGCAGCACCGCAGTTGGCAGACACGCGTCAAGCTCAGCCGCGCCGACCTGCCCCGCCTGGCCTGGCGCGCGTTGTGGATGTGAACAGGCCCAGTCCGTTCAAGGCTCGCCGATATCCTCGTTCCACAGCGCCGGCTCGGCGGCGATGAAGTCGCGCATCAGGGCCACGCAGGTGGCGTCCTGCAGCACCTCCACCTCCACACCGCGGCTGCGCAGCCAGTCCTCTTCGCCCATGAAGGTCTGGTTCTCGCCCACCACCACCCTGGGAATGCCGTAAAGCGCAATGGCGCCGCTGCACATGGGGCACGGCGAGAGCGTGGTGTAGATCACCGACTCCTTGTAGACCTGCGCGCTCTGGCGTCCGGCGTTCTCGAAGGCGTCCATCTCGCCATGCAGGATGGCACTGCCTTGCTGCACGCGCCGGTTGTGCCCGCGCCCGATGATGCGGCCCTGGTGCACGATGACCGAGCCGATGGGGATGCCCCCTTCCTCGCGGCCGAGGCGGGCTTCGTCGATGGCGGCTTGCATGAACGGGTCCATGGGGTTCCTTCGCTGCGTGGCGCCACCGGCGGTGGCGACTTCAGGGGCCATTGTGGACCAGCGCCTTGGCCTGCGCGGCCGCGCGGCTGCGCCGCCAGGTGGCGGGCGGCACGCCGTACTCGCGCCAGAAGGCGCGGATGAAAGCGGTGTCGGTCTGGTAACCCACGTCTTCGGCTATGCGCGCCAGCGGCGCCTTGCTGCGGCACAGCAGATTGGCCGCCAGCACCATGCGCCATTGCGTGAGGTACTGGATGGGCGAACTGCCCACCAGATGCTGGAAGCGCTCGGCCAGCACCGAGCGGGACGTGCCTGCCACACGGGCCAGCTCTTCCAGCGTCCAGGCGTGTGCGGGCCGCTGGTGCAGCGCGTTGAGCGCCGCCCCCACGATGCGGTCGCCCACGCCCGCCAGCCAGCCGGTGCGGCCCTCGCTCTGGCCATTGATGTAGAGCCGCAGCACCTCGATGAACAGCACCTCGGACAGCTTGGACAGCACACCCTCGCCGCCGGGCCTGGGTGAGCGCGCCTCGGCCAGCGCATAGCGCACCGAAGCCTCCAGCCAGATGCCGGCTTCGGCCCCGCGCACATTCACGCGCAGCACCGGCGGCAGGCCGGTGAGCAGCATGCGCGCCAGCCGGGCCTCGCAGGCCAGGTAGCCGCACAGCAGCCGCGTGGTGGCGCCACCGCCGCCGTAGCTGATCTGGCGCGGGCGGCGCTGCAGCAACTGCGCCAACGCCGTGGGAGCCGCAGGCGCCATGCCGGCCTCGGACGCCATGCGGTGCGCGTCGCCGTGCGGAAACACCACCACGTCGCCCGCCACCAGGCGCAACGGCGGCTGGCCATCCAGCTCCACCACGCACTCGCCCTCGGTGATGAGGTGAAAGATCACCACGCGCTCCGCGCCAGGCTCCAGCAGCGGGGCCGCGTCGTCGGCGCGTGGCGACTGGTAGCACCAGGGCGCGGTGAAGCGCCCCTGGATGAAGATGGCCCCCACCAGTTGCACCACGCGCAGGGTCTGGGACAGCGCATCCATGGCGGCGGTCCGCTCAGGCCTCTATGCGCAGGTCCATCGGCGTGGCCACGCGCACCGCGCACGGCACGGGCGAATGGCCCAGCGCCCCGTGCACCAGCGCGCGCAGGCGCTCGGGCGGCACACCCCCGTCTGCCGCCAAGCTCACCTCCAGCGTTACGCCGCAAGGGCCGGCCGGCACCGGCTGGCCGTCCGCGTCCGCCATGCCGAGCAGGCCGCGTGTGTCGGAGCGGCTGGTGGCCCGCACCTCCAGCCGCGTGAGGGCCACGCCACTCTGCACCGCCTGCAGCAGGATGGACGTGGCCGCGCAGGACGACAGGCCCGCGCGAAACAACCAGCCTGGCGTCACCTGGTCACCCGTGCCGCCCAGTTCCGCGGGCATGTCGGTCGGCAGCGCGGTGCCATTGGCGTGGTGCACCGTCATGCGCGTGCCGCCCTGCCAGCGGGCGGTGGCGGGCGCATCGTCGTGCAGACCCACCTCGGGCTTGCGCCGCAGCACAGACTGCACACGTTCGAGGGCGGCTGCAATGGCGTCATGGGGCGTCACGGTGGTCTCCTTGCACGAGGGGCGCGAAGCATTATGGAAGCGCCCACCGCGCCTCGGCACGCCTCCAGACGCGCGGTCAGCATTTCAGGACGCCCAGGCAGCCCGCGCCACGCGCGGCCCCCACGCCGGACGCTGGGGCAGGCACGGGCGCCGCGCGGGCAGGACAGGCCGGGGGCCTGCGGGGTCCACTGCGCAACAGGCCGGCCGCAGCCCGCTCCGGCCCCCATCAACCACCTTTCAGGAGACCCCACATGAACGCCAACCACGACCTCGTCGCCATCAAGTCCCGCCAGCAGATCGCCTGGGCCAGCGGCGATTACGCCGTCATCGGCACCACCCTGCAAATCGTCGGCGAGTCGCTGGCCGAAGCCTGCGACCTGTGCTGGGACGAGCGCGTGCTCGACGTGGCCGCCGGCAACGGCAACGCCACCCTGGCCGCCGCGCGGCGCGGCTGCCAGGTCACCTCCACCGACTACGTGGGCAGCCTGCTCGCACGCGGCGCCGAACGCGCGAAAGCCGAACGCCTGGACGGCAACGTGCGCTTCCAGGAAGCCGACGTGGAGGAACTGCCCTTCCAGGATGCCAGCTTCGACGCCGTGCTCTCCACCTTCGGCGTGATGTTCGCGCCCGACCAGCCGCGCTCGGCCGCCGAGATGGCCCGTGTGTGCCGCCCCGGCGGACGCATCGGCATGGCCAACTGGACGCCCGAGGGCTTCATCGGCCAGTTGTTCAAGACCCTGGGGCGCCACCTGCCGCCGCCCGCCGGCCTGCAGCCCCCGTCGCTCTGGGGAGTGGAAGCCCACCTGCAGAAACTCTTTGGCGACACCGCCGCCCGCATCGACGCCACGCCGCGCATCTTCAACTTCCGCTACCGCTCGGCCGCGCACTTCATCGACATCTTCCGCACCTGGTACGGCCCCGTGCACAAGGCCTTTGCCGCCCTGCCCACCGACAAGGCCCAGGCACTGGAGCACGACCTCACCGAACTGCTGGAACGCCTCAACACCGCCGGCACCGCCTCCCTGGTGGTGCCCAGCGAGTACCTGGAAGTCGTCATCACCCGCCGCTGACCCTGGAGCCCCGCATGGACGCCCGCCTGCAACGGCGCGTGCAACGCTACGGCTGGGACCTGGCCGCCGACAGCTACGAAACCCTGTGGCAGGCGCAACTGGCCGCGCCGCAGGCCGAACTGCTGGCGCGCCTGGCGCCGGCACACGGTGAACACGTGCTGGACGTGGCCTGCGGCACCGGCCTGATGGCCCTGCAGGCCGCCCGCGCCGTGGGCCCCGGCGGCCACGTGCTGGGCATCGACATCTCCGAGCGCATGGTGCAGGCCGCGCAGCAGCGCGCGCAGGCCCGGCAACTGACCCACCTGCACCTGCTGCGCATGGACGCCGAACAACTGGCGCTGGACGCGGCCAGCTTCGACGCCGTGCTCTGCGCCTTCGGCCTGATGTACCTGCCCGAACCCGAACGCGCCCTGCAAGAAGCCGTCCGCGTGCTGCGCCCGGGGGGGCGCGCCGGCTTCGCCGTCTGGGGCGAGCGCGCGCACTGCGCCTGGGCCGCCCTGTTCCCCATCGTCGACGACGAAGTGGCCAGCGAAGTCTGCCCGCTGTTCTTCCGCCTTGGCCAGGCCGACACCTTGGCGCGCCTGTGCACCCAGGCCGGCCTCACCGGCGTGCAGGCCTACCGCATGCGCGCCACCCTGCGTTACGCCAACGGCGAAGAAGCCTGCCAGGCCGCCTTTGCCGGCGGCCCCGTTGCGCTGGCCTGGGCCCGCATGGACGCGGCCGCCCGCGAACGCGCCAGCAGCCGCTACCTGCAAGCCCTCGCGCCCTGGCGCAGCGGCCCACGCTACGCCGTACCGGCAGAGTTCGTCATCGTCACCGGACGCGCACCACACGCGGGGTAAAGTCCGTCCTGCACCCTTGGCATGCAGGCAAGACGGACAACAGCCCATGAAACTACGCATCGTGATCGTTGGCGGCGGCGCAGGCGGCCTGGAACTGGCCTGCAAACTCGGGCGCGAACTCGGCGCCGAACAGGTCACCCTGGTCGACCAGCAGCTCTTCCACATCTGGAAACCCTCCCTGCACGAGGTGGCCGCCGGCACGCTGGACATCCACCAGGAAGGCCTGTCGTACGAAATGCTGGCGCACGACAACCGCTTCACCTTCTGCCTGGGTGCCATGACCGGCCTGGACGCCCAGGCGCGCACCCTGCAGGTGGCGCCCGTGCACGACGAAAACGGCGAAGAACTCATCCCCGCGCGCACCCTGCCCTTTGACGAACTCGTGATCGCCGTGGGCAGCACCGCCAACCACTACAACGTGCCCGGCGCCGCCGAACACACGCTCTCGCTCAACCGACCGGCCGACGCCGAGCACTTCCGCCTGCGCATGCTCAAGCTGCTCACCGCCGCTGAACTGCGCAAGAGCGCCGGCGGCGAAGGCCAGGTGCGCGTCGTCATCATCGGCGGCGGCGCCACCGGCGTGGAACTGGCCGCCGAACTGCGCGAAGCCAGCGTGGTGCACTCGCGCTACGGCTTTCGACGGCTGGACCCGCAGCGCGACGTGCAGATCACCCTGCTGGAAGGCGCCGCGCGCATCCTGGCACCGCTGCCCGAAAAAGTCTCCACCGCCGCCGCCGCCCTGCTCAAGGAGCGGCACGTGGCCATAGAAACCGACTGCCGCGTGGCCCGCATCACCCCCACCCAGGTGGAAGACGCCACCGGCCGCGCCTTCCCCGCCGACCTCGTGGTCTGGGCCGCCGGCATCAAGGCCCCCGACATGCTGGCCACACTCGGCCTGCCCACCAACCGCGCCGGCCAACTGGAGGTGGACGACCGCCTGCTCGTCAAAGGCCAGCCACACATCCACGCCCTGGGCGACTGCGCCGCCTGCCCCACCGCCAGCGGCGGCTGGGTGCCCCCGCGCGCCCAGGCCGCGCACCAGCAGGCCAGCTACCTGCACGGCGCCCTGCTGCGCCTGGCCATGGACCGCCCCGCCCCGCGCCACGGCTACGTCTACAAAGACCACGGCTCGCTCGTCTCCGTGGGCACCCAGACATCCGTGGGCAACCTCATGGGCAACCTCTTCCGTTCCACCTGGTACGTGCAAGGCATGCTCGCCCGCACCATGTACGTCAGCCTGCACCTGATGCACCACCAGGCCGTGCTGGGCACCCTGCGCACCGGCGTGCTCGCGGTGGCACGCTTCCTAGTGAAACGCGCCACGCCGCTGGTGAAGCTGCATTGAGGGGGATGCGGTTCCAGGCCACACGGAACGCCGCACAGGAAGCGGCAGACAAAGTCGCAGAAAATTGCGAAGAATTTCAAAAAAATCCATGTCTGACATATAGTTAGCCATGGATTCAAAGTCGCAAAAATTTCAGCTCTACGACGACCCTTCGCAGATGGATCTGCTGCTGCCGGGCCTACACCGCCAGGGCCCTCTTCTGGAGCAGGCCAGCGACCTGATCCGCCAGGCCGACCGCCTGGCCGGCCTGTGCCAACCCGGCGCCCTGGCAGGCCTGCGCCGGCTGCTGCGGGCCATGAACTCCTACTACTCCAACAAGATCGAAGGCCAGCACACCCTGCCGCTGGAAATTGAACAGGCCCTGCGCAACGACTATGCCCGAGACGCCGACAAAGCCCGCCGCCAGCGGCTGGCGCTGGCCCACATGGCCACCGAAGCCCGGCTGGAAGAACTCTGGCCATCCTGGGACACGGCCCAGGTCTGGGCCCCCCAGACCGTGCAAGACATTCACCAGGACCTCTTTGCCCGCCTGCCCGCAGACGACCTGCGCATTCCCGACACCGATCCCCCGGAGCACCTGCAACCTGGCGCGTTGCGCCAGCGGCAGGTGAGCGTTGGCCGGCACGCGGCGCCCGCGGCCGAACACCTGGGGGCCTTCCTGCGCCGCTGGTCCGAGGTGTATGGCGCCGTGCGGCGCGGCGAATTGCAAGTGCTCGCCATGGCCGCCGCGCATCACCGCCTGGCCTGGATCCACCCTTTTCGAGACGGCAACGGCCGCGTAGCCCGGCTGCACAGCCACCTGGTACTGGGCCACCTCGGGCTCACCAACGGCCTGTGGTCACCCTTGCGCGGCTTCGCACGCAGCCAGGAGCGGTATGACGCCCTCCTCGCCGCCGCCGACGAACCGCGTGCCGGCGACCTGGACGGCCGGGGCAACCTCACCGAACGCGGCCTGGAGCAATGGGTAGCCTACGTGCTGGTCACCTGCCAAGACCAGGTCCGCTTCATGACCGAAGCGCTCGCGCTCGACGGCATGAAAAACCGCATGGCGGCCTGCCTCACCTACGAAGAACAGGTGGTGCGCCAGGGCGTGCGCACCGAGGCGCTGCGCGCCCTGCACTACCTTTTTGCCACACAGGGCGAACTGGAGCGCGCCGACTTCAAAGCCATGCTGGGCATGGGCGAGCGCCTGGCCAGCGCCCAGGTAAGCGCCCTACTCAAACGCGGCCTGCTCGAATCCGACTCGCCCCACGGCAAACTGCGGCTGGGCGTGCCCCAGCATGCACTGCGCTTCTACTTCCCCAGGTTGTGGCCAGAAGCTGAAGCACAGCCATACTGAACACGCCGCCCGGCCGCCCGCGAGAAACCAGGAGAACCGCATGCCTCGGAAACAGCAGCTGCAGCAGCAACAGCACCCACCGCAGTACTGGCTGATGAAATCAGAGCCCGACGAATGCTCCATCGACGACGCGCTGGCCGCCCCCAACGCCACCGTGCCCTGGACCGGCGTACGCAACTACCAGGCCCGCAACTTCATGCGCGACGCCATGCGCCTCGGCGACGGCGTGCTCTTCTACCACTCCAGTTGCCCCGAACCCGGCATCGCCGGCATAGCCCGCATAGCCTCCGGCACCCGCCCCGACCCCACCCAGTTCGACCCCCAGTCCCCCTACCACGACCCCGCCTCCAAGCCCGATGCCCCACGCTGGCTGCTGCTGGACGTGCAGGCCCTCCAGAAAACCAGGCTCATGGGCCTGCTCGAACTGCGCGACACACCGGAGCTGAAAGACATGGTGGTGCTCAAGCGCGGAAACCGGTTGTCCATCACGCCGGTGAGTGCGGAGGAGTGGGAGGTGATTGGGCGGAAGTTGATGGGTGGATAGCGGTGGGGACGCACAGTGGGTTGGGTTATGCCATGCACGAAAGGCATGGATGCAAGTTTTTTGACGAGTGCTCAGCAACGCGGCGGCTTGGGCGAGTGTCTGCCGCAGGATGTCCATCACCAACTCGCGGTCGTCGCTGTAGGGGATCTGCAGCAGCCAGTGGCCTTCGCTGTCCCACTCGCCCTTCTGCGCCGGGTGCCACTGCTCAGCCGCGACCCAGCGCGCACGCTCGGGAGTGAAGCGCAGCGTGGCCCACTGCACCTCCTTGCCGCTAAAAATTCCGTACCCACTCCCCAGCGTCAGGTCCAGCTCGTCCTCGGGCACGTCAATGGCCGGCGCGGCTTCGATGCGTGGCTGGCTGATGTTGTCGACACTGAAGCTGCGCAACTCGTCGCGCTGATGGCACCACGCATCCAACAGCCAGTTGCTGCGGTAGTAAACCAGCCGCTGGGGTGAGACTGTGCGCAGGCTTTGGCGACCCGAACCTCTCGCCAGATACCTGAAGATCAGCCGCTTTCTCCCCACCAGCGCTGCACCAACGGCCTCAAAGCTTGCCGGATGAACAGCACGTTTCCCCATGCCGATGATGCGTACACGCCTGATCAATTGCTCGGATGCATCCGGCACACCTTCGTTGCGAAGAATGAGCTGCAACCTCTGCTCAAGGGGTTCGAGCTGCTGGTGCAGAAAGTCACCAGGCTGCACATCCCTGATCAAAGATTGCAGCGTAAGAAGTGCCAGAACCTCGCTGGGCTTGAACCAAAGCCCGGCCAGCTCTTGGGGAGCATCGTGGTCCCCCGTTGCAGGTCTCCAGCGATAGGCTTGGCATCCGCTGTCCCAATGAATCGGATGCCCCAACTTGTCTCGCAACCAGGAGAGGTCGCGCATCAAGGTTGCTCTGGACGCTCCTGTTTCTTCTTGAAGAAACGCCAGGGTGACGCTTCTTCTTTTGCGCAGGAGCGAGATCAGGTGGTGAAGCCTGTCCCTCTTGTTCAATTTTCCCTCCCTGCCTCTCGATCATTTTTCCCGCAAGCTCATCTTGCTTTGCAGGCTGCGGTGAGACGTTACACGACTACGCTTACGTGTTCAACGCAAAACGTCATTCATGTCGCTGACCATGAGCCCGTCCCGCCTCTTCTATACTTCTTTCGCCGTACAAACAGTGCGGCCGGGATTGGCGTCCTGAAGATTTGAAATCGATGAGATCGCTGCAACGATTGCGTTGCAGCGATCTCTTTCTTGTCTGTGCTTCCGTTTATGGTGGCCCGGATGGGGAGACTTCGGTCTCGCCGGTTTTGATTTCAAATCTCGGTACGCCAACCCTTTCGGGCCACCGCCACCCTCACCCGCGTGGCGGTGGTGTTCCAAGCGACAGGGAGGCCATGCATGCAGCAGTACCCACAGCAGCATCAGCAACAACAGGAAGAGCAGCAACACCACATGCCCACACCCCGGCTGGCGGTGTTGATCGATGCCGAGAACGCGCACGCCGCGCAGGCGCCGCAGGTGATGGCGCAGGTGCGGGCGTATGGCCGGCCCACGGTGTGCCGCGCGTATGGCGACTGGACCACCACGCAGCTCGCGCCCTGGAAGAAGTTGCTGCAGACGCTGTCGATCCGGCCTTACCAGCAGTTCCGCCATGTGCGCAGCAAGAACGCGACGGACTCGGTGCTGATCGTGGATGCGATGGACCTGCTGTATGCGCGCAAGGTGGATGGCATGTGCATCGTGTCTTCCGACAGCGACTACACGGCGCTGGCGCGGCGCATTCAGGAGGAAGGCCTGCGGGTCTATGGCTTTGGCCAGCGGTACACGCCAGCGCCTTTTGTGGCGGCGTGCGATGCGTTCACGTTTCTGGACGACCCGTCGCCGCCGGCCGAGGCATGCGGGCCCGGGCCAGGATCCGACGGTGTGCTGACCGGACATTGTTCAGGGGTGCACACATGAAGAAGGTGATGATGCTGAAGAGTGCACTCAGATGCCACCGGGCCCGGGCCGCATTGCGGGCGGTTGCCAAGCTTCTGCTCGTCGCCGTCGTTGGCGGCAGCGGCATGGGTGGCCACGGCAGCGCGTGGGCGCAACCGCCTTCGGTGGAGATTTCTTCGCGCCTGGTGCCGGGCGTGGACATCGTGACCGAGACGGTCAATGAGGGGTGGAGCGCATGGTCCCCGTTCGCCCTGAGTCTGTCGAAGGGCCTCCATAGGCTCAGTGCATGAGGGCTTCGACAAGCTCAGCCCGAACGGGGGGGTGGCATGGACGGAGAGGGGTGGCTCGAACGGAGGCGGGATGACCGGACGGAGGGAGGGTGGTCCGGACGGAGGGGTCGTCCCAAACGGAGGGAGTTCTTCCCCGATGAGGGGCGGAGCGCATGCTCCCCGTTCGCCCTGAGCCTGTCGAAAGGCTTCCATAGGCTCACAGCGCATGAGGGCTTCGACAGGCTCAGCCCGAACGGAGGGGGTGGTCCGGACGGAGGGGCCTACCTGAACGGGAGGGGGTGGCATGGACGGAGGGGTTAGCTCGCACGGAAGGGGCTGCCCGAACGGCGGGGGCCTGCCCGAACGGAGGCGGGATGACCCGGACGGAGGGGTCGACTCAAACGAAGGGAGTTCTTCCCCAATGAGGGGAGGTGCGCATGCTCCCCGTTCGCCCTGAGCCTGTCGAAGGGCTTCCATAGGCTCACAGCGCATGAGGGCTTCGACAGGCTCAGCCCGAACGGAGGGGGGATGGCCGGAACGGAAAGGGTTAGCTCGAACGGAGGGGCCTGCTCGAACGGATGGGGATGACCGGACGGAGGGGTCGTCCCAAACGAAGGGAGTTCTTCCCCAATGAGGGGAGGTGCGCATGCTCCCCGTTCGCCCTGAGCCTGTCGAAGGGCTTCCATAGGCACTGCGCATGAGGGCTTCGACAGGCTCAGCCCGAACGGAGGGGGGTGGCCCGAACGGAGGGGGGGATGGCTCGAACGAAGGGCGCCCAACCCGGACGGAGCGGCTCAGCCGGAACCGTCCCACCTCAATGAAAATCCCGGCTCACCGTGGACAGCCCATTGAGCAGCGGCGTGAGGTCTTCCAGGTGGCCGGCGATGAGGTTGGTGGCGTTGCCTTCGCGCTGCCACACGCCGCGCACGGCCAGCAGGCGTGCGTTGGCCAGCACGGCGCGCTGGCGTTCGCGCAGGTGGCGCCAGACGATGACCTGCACCACGCCGGTCTCGTCTTCGAGGCTGACGAACACCACGCCTGACGAGGTGCCGGGTTGCTGGCGCAGGGTGACGATGCCGCAATGGCGCACCAGGCGGCCGTTGGGAGCGTCGCGGAGTTGGGCGGCGCTCATGAGCCGGCGTTGCGCCAGTTCGGCGCGCAGCAGGGCCAGCGGGTGGCGGCGCAGCGTGAGGCCGGTGCTGGCGTAGTCCCACACGATGGCTTCGCCTTCGGGTGCTTCGGGCAGGGCCTGCGGTGCTTCGTCCACCGGCACGCCTTTGAGCAGCGCGGGCGGGGTCTGCAGCGCGGCGGCGTCCCACACCTGTTGGCGGCGGTGGCCGCTGAGGCCCATGAGGGCATCGGCGGCGGCGAGCGAGGTCATCTGCGCCTGGTCGAGGCTGGCGCGGCGGGCGAGCTCTTGCGCGCTGTGCAGGGGTGGCTGCTGTTGGCGCGCGGCCGTGATGCGATGCGCGGCTGCCTGGCGCAGGCCTTTGACGAGGTGCAGGCCCAGGCGAACGGCGCCGTCGGAGGTCGTGGTGCTGTCCCATTCGCTGTGCAGCACGTCCACGGGCCGCACGGCCACGCCGTGGCGCTGGGCGTCCTGCACGAGTTGGCTGGGGGTGTAGAAGCCCATGGGCTGGCTGTTGAGCAGGGCGACCAGGAATTCGGCCGGGTGGTGGCATTTGATCCAGGCGCTGACGTAGACCAGCAGCGCGAAGCTGGCGGCGTGGCTCTCGGGGAAGCCGTAGCTGGAGAAGCCCTTGATCTGTTCGAACACGCTCTGCGCGAACTCGCGCGCGTAGCCGCGGTCGGTCATGCCGTTGACCAGGCGTTCCTCGTACTTGTGCAGGTTGCCGGTGCGCCGCCAGGCGGCCATGGCGCGGCGCAGGCCGTCGGCTTCGCCGGGGGTGAAGCCGGCGGCCAGCACGGCGATCTGCATGCACTGTTCCTGGAAGATGGGCACGCCCAGGGTGCGTCCCAGGGCCTGCTTCAGTTCCGGGCCGGGGTAGCTGACCGGCACCTTGCCTTGCCGCCGGTCCAGGTAGGGGTGCACCGCGCCGCCCTGTATGGGACCGGGCCGCACCAGCGCCACTTCGATCACGAGGTCGTAGTAGCAGCGTGGCCGCAGGCGCGGCAGCATGCTCATCTGGGCGCGGCTCTCGATCTGGAACACACCCACGGTGTCGGCGGCGCAGATCATGTCGTAGGTGGGGGTGTCGCCTTCCCGTGCGTCCTGCATGGTGAAGGGGCGGCCCTGTTTCTGGCTGATGAGTGCCATGGCCTTGCGCAGGGCCGTCAACATGCCCAGCGCAAGCACGTCCACCTTGAGCAGGCCGACCGCGTCGAGGTCGTCCTTGTCCCATTCGATGACGGTGCGGTCCTGCATGGTGGCGTTCTCGATCGGCACCAGGCGCGAGAGCGGCAACTGTGTGAGCACGAAGCCGCCCGTGTGCTGCGAGAGGTGGCGCGGGAAGCCCATGAGCGTGTCGGTGAGTTCGAGCAACTGGCGCACCTGCAGGCTCTCGGGGTCGAGCCCGGCTTCGCGCAGCCGTTCGGGCGCGATGGCGTGCCCGTCCCACCAGCGCGACTGCTTGGCCAGCACCGCCAGCGCACCGTCGGCAAAGCCCAGGGCCTTGCCCACGTCGCGCAGGGCGCTGCGTGGGCGGTAGCTGATGACGGCGGCGGTGAGCGCGGCGCGCTCACGCCCGTATTTGCCGTAGAGGTACTGGATCACTTCCTCGCGCCGCTCGTGCTCGAAGTCCACGTCGATGTCGGGTGGCTCGTTGCGCTCTTTGGAGATGAAGCGCTCGAACAGCACGGTGGCCCGCGCCGGGTCCACTTCGGTGATGCCCAGGCAGTAGCAGACCACGCTGTTGGCCGCCGAGCCGCGCCCCTGGCAGAGGATGTCTTGGGAGCGTGCGAAGGCGACGATGTCGTACACCGTCAGGAAGTAGTGCTCGTACGCCATGTCGGCGATCAGGCCGAGCTCGTGTTCGATCTGCCGCGCAAAGGTCTCTGGCGTGCCTTGGGGCCAGCGCCTGCGCGCGCCCTCTTCCGTCAGGCGGCGCAGGTAGGCCGTGGGTGTCTCGCCTTCGGGGATCACCTCGCTGGGGTACTGGTAGCGCAGTTCGTCGAGCGAGAAGGTGCAGCGCCCGGCCACCACCAGGGTCTCGGCCAGCAGGTCGGCGGGGTAGAGGTTGGCCAGCGTGGTGCGCAGGCGCAAGCGCTGTTCGGCACTGGGCGCCAGCGCGAAGCCGCATTCGGTGAGCGGTTTGCCGATGCGCGTGGCGGTGAGCACGTCGTGCAGCGGCTTGCGCGAACGCAGGTGCATGCGCACGTCGCCCACGGCCACCAGCGGCACCGCCGTGAGGGCGCTGCTCTGGCGCAGGCGGTGCAGGTGCATCTCGTCGCCGAAGCGGCGCAGTTGCTCCGCGCCCAGCCAGCAGCGGCCCATGAAGTGTTGCAGCAGCCAGCGGGCGACGGCGTCCGCCTGGTCCTGCTCGCAAGCGTGTTCGGGCACGGCGATCACCACGCAGTCGGCCAGGGCCTCGGCGCGGATGGCTTCCCGCCTCAGGTGGTATGTGCCCTTGGGTGCGCCGCGGCGCAGGCCGGTGATGAATTCGCACAGGTTGCCGTAGCCGTTCAGGTTGCAGGCCAGCACGACCAGCGTGAACGGCGCCGCCGCCTCGCACCGCACCTGGAACTGGCTGCCCACCAGCAGCTTGAGGCCGTGCTCCTTCGCGGCCACATGGGCGCGCACCACACCGGCCAGCGAACATTCGTCCACCATGGCCAGCGCGCTGTAGCCCAACGCCTTGGCCCGTTGGACCAACTCGTGCGGGTGGCTGGCGCCGAGCAGGAAGCTGAAGTTGGAGAGGCAGCGCAGTTCGGCGTAGTCGGGGAGCGTGGGGGTCGGGGTCATGGGGCGCCCTCTGTGGGTCTCTTTCTTTCTTGTTGGGGGCTGGGGATGGCTGTCAACAGGCTCAGGCAAAGTGCCCATGCAGAAACCAGGCAGTGCCCTCTTCCAGCCGCGCCTGGAACACCCACACCACGCCGGCCTCGGGCGACAAGGCCACCCAGTAGTCGCGCACCACGGTGCACGGCGGCGACCCGTTGGCGTCTGGGGGCCGGTCCCACCAGCCGGCTTCCACGCGCTGGGGACCCAGCAGCAAGACCAGGGCGCCGTGGTAGACCGGCCGGTGGTCCTGCATCAGCAGCCGCAAGGGCTGGGGCAGGATGAAGCCGGGTTGCGGCAGGTCGGTGCCTGGAGCGCCTTTGCGCGGCAGAGGCAGCGCCGCCGGCTGCCAGTGGCACATGTGTTCGGGGCGGTGGTCTTCGCACAGCACCGGGCGCACCACGCGCTGCGGCCCCAGCCGCGCGGCCAGCCGCTCCAGCACCAGGCCGAGCTTCTTCTCGCCCTGGTGCACGGTGTCGGGCAACAGCGAGGCGCTCACACCGTGCAGGGGCATCACCTCGGTGGCCCGCAGGGTCAGTTCGCCCACGGGCGCGGCCAGCGCCACCCGCGCGAGGTGTTCGGCCAACAGGCGGCACAGGTGCTCCACATCGCGCGTGGGCTCGGCCGTGCGCAGGGTGAGTTCACCGCCCTCGCCGGCCGCGCGGGCGCGCATCGCGTCGTGCGCCCACCGCAGCGTGAAGGCGGTGACGCCCGCGCGCCGCGCGGCCAGCCAGGCCGCGAGCAGGTGCAGCAGGCGCCGGGCGCCGAACAGCAGGGCCGGCGCCTGTTCCACCCGCGCCATGAGTTCGAGCCGTTCTTCAAAGTGTTCGGGCAACGTCACCCAGGTGTGCGCCTCGGGTGCATGGCCATAGGCCTGGTCCAGCGCCCGCAGCAGCGTTGCGTCAAACCGCCGCGCGATGCCGCCGCGCGGCAGCGCACGCAGATCACCCAAGGTGCGGCAGCCGATGTGCTCCAGCGTTCGGCGGTGCGGCTGCACGGCGCTCAGCGTGGCCATGGGCAAGGCGTCGAGCTGTTCGGCGAGCGAGCGGCGCAAGCCGTTCTCGATGCCGGCACGCGCCAGCGCCAGCGCGGCCAGGCCGTTGGGCGCCCAGGCAAGCCGCGCCACCAGGCCGAGTTCGCGCCCCTGCGTGAGCACGCGGTCCCGCAGGGCGCGGCGGCCACCGAACAGGCGCACGCTGGCGTCCACCTCCATGAGCACGGCTTCGTCGGCCAGGGCCACGCGGGGCGTGAACTGCAGGGCCCAGATGGCCAGCGCGCGCTGCTGCGCGGCGGCGCCGTCAGTGGGCGGCGGGGCTGTGCCGGGGTTCGGCTGGGGCAGGAGTGCGGACCACAACATGGCCTTGGCTCTCTTTCTCTGCGTCTTGTTGGCGCGGTGGCACCCACAGGCTGGGCTGGCGCAGCCGGGGGGTGATGAGGGCCTGCAGGCTGCCGGGCACGGAAGCCAGCGTCAGCGTGCCGTCCAGCGGCGGGCCCTTGCGCTTGACCATGCGCACCTGCAGCGTCCAGTCCAGCCCGGCCTCGACCCACAGCCGCAGCGGCGCGGCCGACGATTCGCGCAGCGCGCGGCTGGGCCGGCAGACGAACACCGGCGCGTCGAAGCCGGCGGCCAGCACCTGCAGGCGACGGATCTCCACCGCCCGCGCCTGCGGCAGCCAGACCATGAGTGCGCCACAGGCCTGGGCCTTGATGAGCTGTTCGGCCGACCACAGGCGCTCGGCCGGCGTGTCGGCCCGCACCCAGACCAGCCGGTGCGCGCCGATGCCATCGAACCGCAGGCCCGGCGGATGGGGCTGCAGCGGCGGCCCCACCAGCACCACCGGCGGGCCGTCCGCGCAGATGCGGCGCAACGCGGGGCCCAGCAGGCGCCATTCCAGCGTGCCACCACCCAGGGGCGCGAGGATCTCGGTCAGGCCATGGCCGGGCCAGCCCCCTCCGGGCAGTTGCGCGTCCAGCGCGGCAAAGCCGCTGGGCCACACAGCCGACACCGGTGAACCCAGTTGGTCGCCCCGCCATACGGAGGGCATCGGCGGCAGAACGCCCCTCTGCACAGGGGATGAAGCAAGCATGGGGATGGCCTTAAAATACTGTTTCTACATACAGTATATGAAAGCCAAAAACCTGTCCAGCATGGTCGGACGAAGCTGTTTTCGGCCCTTTTCTCACCTGCTCAGAAAGATAATTAAAGTTATGTTTTCTATAAAAACACTATCAAAGTATTGAAATATTTGACATAAAAACAAAGTTTGATTTCTCCAAACCCTGAATAAATGCTTTAATTTCTTCATGAAAACCCTGCAATCCCTGGCCGCCGAACTGGAAGCCGCCCGCATCGCCCGGGGCCTGCAATACAAGACGCTGGCCGAGCGCACCGGCCTGAGTGCGCTGGCCGTGCGCCAGGCCCTGCAAGGCCGCACGGCGTTGCGCGCCACCAGCCTCATGGCCCTGGCCGACGAACTGGGGCTGGAGCTGGCCCTGGTGCCCAAGACCGTGGCGGCCTCCCTGCGCAGCGCGGACCACCCCGCCGCGGCCACGGGCAGCCCGCGCGTGCTCAGCGACGTGGAGCGCCTGCTGCTGGAACGCCGTGCCGCCACACCCGCCGCCCCACGCCCTTCACCCCCCACGCGGCCATGAGATTCCGCAGCCTGGACATCCATCTGGAGCAGCGCCTGGTGGGCGTGCTGTTCCAGTACGGCCAGGGCGCCAACGCCATCACCCGCCTGCAGCCCGAGCCAGGCTTCTGGCTCGATCCACAGGCGCCGGTGCTGTCGTGGTCGGCCCGTTTCGCCGACGCCGCGGACCGCGCCACCTTCGTGGCCCAGCACGCGGTGCAGCCGTTCTTCAACGGCCAGGGCGAACGCCTGCCGACCTTCTTCCAGAACCTGCTGCCTGAAGGGCCGCTGCGCCGGCACCTGGAACAGTTGCGCGGCTGTGCGCCGGACGACCACTTCGACCTGCTGGCCATGTGCGGCGACGACCTGCCCGGCGCGGTGCGTGCCACGCCTTCGGCGCAGAGCCGCCTGGCCACGGCGGCCATCGTCACGCAGCACCAGGACGCGCTGGAAGCCAGCGTGGTCGATGACCCGGTGGCGGGCGCCGTCTCGCTCTCGGGCATACAGCCCAAGCTGGGGCTGGTGGAGGCCGGCGGGCGGTACGTGGCACGCACGCGCGCAGACGGCGGCAGCGGTGTGCACATCATCGCCAAGCTGCCCGCCGTGGACTACGCGCTGCTGCCCGAGGTGGAAGCACTGTCCCTGCAACTGGCGCAAGCCGCTGGCGTACAGGTGTGCCGCGCCAGCCTGCGCCCGGTGAGCGACATCGAGCTGCAGGACACCCCTTTCGCGCTGCACACGGGCGCGCACTTCCTCGCCGTCGAGCGCTTCGACCGCGCCGGCGCGCGCCACATCCACTGCGAGGATTTCGCGCAGGTGCTGGGCCTGGACCCGCTGGACAAGTACCAGGACCCCCAGCAGCGCGCCAACTACGCTGCCCTGCTGCTGACGCTGCGCGAGTCCATGGGCCTGGGCGACGAGGCCGCACACGAGCTGCTGCGCCGCCTCATGGTCAACGAGATGCTGGGCAACTACGACGCGCACGTGAAGAACTTCGGCGTGGTCTACGCCGACGGGCGCACACCGGCGCTGAGCCCGGCCTATGACGTCGTGGCCTACGCCGCCTACCTGGGCGGGCGCGGCCACGCGCTGCGCTTCTTCCCCGGCGCACCCGATCGCGCGCAGCTCACGCCAACCCTGGTGCGCCAGCTCTGCAACGCCGCCGGGCTGCTGGAGACGCGCGTGCGCGCGGTGCTGCGCGAAACCGTGGAGCGCGCGCTGCAAGCCTGGCCCGCGCTGATCGAGGCCAGCCCCTTGCTGCCCGAACAGAAAGCCCGCCTGCTGGCGCATTTCCAGGCCGTGCCAGCGGTGCAGGCCGTGGGCCGGCGGCGCGGGCGCGTGCCAGCGCGCTGACCACCGGCACACGCCGGCCAGGCCGCACCTGGCACGCAGGCCGCACCTGGCACGGACCGTTACCTTTGAACCGGCCCCATTCCATCCGAGCCCCATCCCCCGTTCGGGCTGAGCCTGTCGAAGCCCTCCGACGATCCGTCCGTGGAGGCCCTTCGACAAGCTCAGGGCGAACGGTGTTCGTGCGTGCCTCCCCATTGGGACTTGGCCTCTACCTTCGGAGCGGGCCTCTGCTTTTGGACCGGACCCATTCCATCCGAGCCCCCATCCCCCGTTCGGGCTGAGCCTGTCGAAGCCTTCCGGCAATCCGTCCGTGGAGGCCCTTCGACAGGCTCAGGGCGAACGGTGTTCATGCGCACCTCCCCATTGGGACCGGGCCTCTGCCTTCGGACCGGGCCTCTGCCTTCGGACCGGGCACCTGCCTTCGGACCGAGCCTCCGCCTTCGGACTGAGCCCACTCCATCCGAGCCCCCATCCCCCGTTCGGGCTGAGCCTGTCGAAGCCCTCCGGCAATCCGTCCGTGGAGGCCCTTCGACAGGCTCAGGGCGAACGGTGTTCATGCGCACCTCCTCATTGGGACCGGGCCTCTGCTTTTGGACCGAGCACCTGCCTTCGGACCGAGCCTCCGCCTTCGGACTGAGCCCATTCCATCCGAGCCCCCATCCCCCGTTCGGGCTGAGCCTCTTCCCTCCGAGCACCCCCCGTTCGGGCTGAGCTTGTCGAAGCCTTCCGGCAATCTGCCCGCAGAGACCCTTCAACAGACTCAGGACAGGCCCAGCCCAGGACGAACGGCGTTCATGAGCTCTGCCCAGAAAGGGGCTGACGGTGCACCAGCGGCGGCGAGCAAGGGAGCGCCGCTCGCAGCGGACGTGATCAGCGCTCCCAATCCCGCTCGGATTTGGCGCCGCGCGCCTTCACGGCGGTGAGGTACTGCGTGAGCAAGGATTTGGCGGGCACGCCGCGCGCTTCGTTGTTCTTCACCCATTCCTGCGACAGCGCGGGCAACTGGTCGATCCACTTGCGGCGGTCGGCTTCGGACAGGGGGGTCACGGTCACCGGCGGGTTCTGCGTCTTGCCGATCTCGACCATGCGGTCCAGCGCGGCCTGGTGGCGCTGCACCAGGTCCTCGCCGTGGCGGCGCGAGTACTCGGCGCCGGCCTCGCGCATCGCGGTCTGCACCTCCGGCGGCAGCTTGGCCCAGGTGTCCTTGTTGATGGCCAGGCCGCCAGAGAACACCACGCCCATGTTGACCTTGGTGATGTAGGGCGCGACTTCGTAGATCTTGGTCGGCAGGATGCCGGTGGCCAGGGACACCACGCCGTCGGACACACCGGTCTGGATGTCGGTGTAGAAGGTGGTGAGCGCGCCGTCGACCGGCGTGGCGCCCACGCCGCGCAGCCACTGGCCCAGGATGCCTGGCGCCGAGATCTTCTTGCCGCGCAGGTCATCGACCGATTTCACGGGGAATTTGGTGAAGATGTCGTAGGTGTCGGACCCGGTAGCACCCAGGAACACGAGGTTGTACTTGTCCCACTCGTTCTTGAACGCGGGGTTCTTCTCGATGAGTTCGTTCATCGCACCCAACACGATGCGCGTGTCGCTGGTGACGAAGGGCGTGTGCACGCTGAGTTGACTGATCGGCATCTTCGCCGGCTCCAGGTAGCTGAACACCCAGCCGATGTCGGTGATGCCCTGCTCCACCGAGGTCAAGGTGGCATTGGCCTTGTAGAGTTGTCCACCAAAGGCTTCCCGCCACTGCACCTTGTACTTGCCGCCCGCTGCCAGGCGCTTGTCCACCTCGGGCATGAACACCTGCGGAATGAAGCCCACCCATGGGATGGTGGTGGGGTGGCTCGACGCCACGGTGAGGTTGATCACCTGCTGGGCCGTTGCGGCCAGAGGAAGACCCGCCACTGCCGCGGCCAGTGCCGTCAGGCGAAGGAATGTCGAACGTCGCATGTTTGTCTCCTGGTTATGGTCTGGGGTGTCGTCAACGCGAAGAAAGACTCAATCGACCTGGGCGCCGGACTGCCGCACGAGTGCGGCCCATTTGTCCACTTCGGCACGGCCAAAGGCGGCCATGGCGTCGGGCGCGAGCGGCCTCTGCTCGACACCCTGCGCCGCCAGCTTGGGCGCCACATCGGCACTGGCGAGGGCGCTGGCCGCCACCTGGCGCAGGCGCGCCACGACGGGCGCGGGCGTGGCGGCGGGCGCGTACAGCATGAACCAGGCCACCAGATCGAAATCGGCGCCGATCTGCTCGGCGATGGTCGGCACGTCCTTGGCTGCGGCGCTGCGTTGCGCGCTGGACGCGCCCAGTGCGCGAAGCCGGCCGGCCTGCATGTGCGGCAGCACGGCGGCCGGGTGGTAGAACATGAAGTCGGCACGGCCGCCCATCACGTCGTTCATGGCCATGCCGCCTTCCTTGTACGGCACGTGCAGCATCTGCCCGCCCAGGCGCGCCTTGAGCAGCTCGCCGGCCAGGTGGCCCGAGGTGCCGTTGCCGGCAGACGCGAAACTCACGCCCTGCCCCTGCGCCGCGCGGGCCTTGAGGTCCGCGAGGGTCTTGATGGGCCCCTGGCCGGACACCACCAGCATCGTCGGCGTGTAGCCCACCAGTGCCAGGGGCGTGAAGTCCTTGAGTGGGTCGTAGGCCAGGTTGCGGAACAGCGTGGCGTTGATCGCGTGCGTACCCACCGTGCCCATGAGAAGCTGGTAGCCGTCGGCCGCACCGCGTGCCACCTGTTGGGACCCCACGGTGCCGCCCGCGCCCGCGCGGTTCTCCACCACGATGGACTGGCCCAGTTCGCGGGCCATGCCCTCGCCCACCACGCGCGCGATGATGTCGGTGGTGGTGCCGGGGCCGAAGGGCACGACCATGCGCACCGGCTTGTCCGGATAGGCCTGGGCATGGGCGGCGGCGGGCAGCACCAGGCTGCCGGCGGCGGCACCGAGGGTGATCATGGCATCGCGCCGGCGGAGCAGGCGTCGGGATTCGTTCATGCGGTCTCCTTGTTGTCGTTGGATGGGGATGCGGGCCAGCCGCGTGCGTAGCGGGCGTTGTGTTCGCCCAGCGTCGGCGGAGGCATCACGGCCAGGCTGCGCTGGCCGTCGAAGCTCAGCGGCGAACGCACGGTGCGCGAGGCGCCCATCACCGGGTGGTGCGTGTCCACGAAGAGCTGCAGGTGCTGCGCCTGCGGGTCCTCGGGCACCTCGTCGGTGCGGTACATGGGTGCGTGCGGCACATCCTGCGCCAGCAGGCGCGCGCACCAGTCGTCGCGCGTGCGGCCCTTGAGGATGCCGCCCAGGAGCTCGATCAGCGCATCCTGGTTGGCGATGCGCCCGGGGCGGCTGGCGAAGCGTTCGTCCTCGAAGATGTCGGGCCGCTCCATCGCGTTCGCCAGACCCTGCCAGAACTTCTCTGGCGAGGACATGTGCAGCGCGACCCAGCCGCCGCAGGCGCATTCGAGCACGTAGGATTGCGACACGCTGGGCCGGCTGTACGGCCCCATGACCTCGCCCACGGAGAACAGGTGCGTGAAGGCGTCGAGGTTGAAATGCGCCATGGCCTCGAACATCGAGACATCCACGCGCCGGCCGCGGCCACTGAGCTGCCGCTCGTACAGCGCGCCCAGGATGCCAAAGGCGGCGTAGTAGCCGGTCATGGCATCGGCAATGGCCGGCCCCACCACGCGCGGGTTGGCCGGGTTGACCAGCAGGCGCAGGTAACCACTGGCGGCCTGCGCGACCGTGTCGTAGCTGGGGCGGCTGGCCGCCGGACCGTCCTGGCCGAAGCCGCTGATGGCGCAGTACACCAGACGCCCGTTGAGCGCGCGCAGGCGCTCCTCGCCGGCGTGGATCTGCTCGGCAAAACCAGGGCGGAAGTTCTGGATGTAGACGTCCGCGCCCTCGATGAGCCGGTCGAAGGTGTCGCGGTCTTCGGGTTTGCGCGTGTCCAGCGCCACACTGTGCTTGTTGCGGTTGTAGGTCTGGTAGTGAGGGCTGTAGAGCCCACCCTTGAAAGCGCGGAACGGATCGCCGGTGCCGGGCAGTTCCACCTTCACCACCTCGGCGCCCATGTCGGCCAGCATCATCGAAGCGGCCGGCCCGGTGATGAACGTGCCGTGCTCCACCACCCGCAGACCTTGAAGAACCTGGGTCATGGCCGAGCCTTCACACTTTCTGGTCGGGCACGAAGCCCTCCGGGAGCACGCCGGTGTAGCGTTGTTCGCGCGTGGCCTGGTAGGACAGCGCAAAACCGATCGGGTCTTCCAGCTCCTCGCTCATGTGGGCAATGAGCCCGGCGCAGCGCGCCAGCATGGGCACGCCCTTGAGCGCGTTGAGCGGAAAGCCCACGCCCAGCAGCACAGCGGGAATGGCCGCCGACACGTTGAGCTTGAGCTCCTTGCCCAGCAACTCCGGCAACACGGTCTCCACCGCCTCGGCGATCTGCACGAAGCGCTGGCCACCTCCCGCCTGCAGCGACACGCGGAACAGCGCCGATACGCGTGGGTCGCGCGCTTTGTGCAGCGGATGCCCGTAGCCGGGCACAGCCTGCTTGCGCGCGCGCCATTCGCTCACCACGGCGCGCGCGGCGGCGGTGATGTCGCCGCCGTGCGCGGGCGCGGCGCGGTCGATCTCATCGAACAGGCGGCCCGCGGTTTCCGAGGCCCCCAGGATCACAGAGCCGCAGCCCAGGATGCCCGCAGCCACGGCGCCCTGAAGCGCATCCGGGGCCGCGGCCAGCGTCATGCGCGCCGCCTGCACACTGGGCACGAGGCCGTGTTCGGCAATCGCCACCAGCGTGGCGTTGAGCACCGCGCTGGCCGGCGCATCGGGCCGGCGGCCGGTGAGCAGCAGGTAGAAGTAGTCGGCGAAATTCACCTGCCCGATCAGGTCCTGGCAGAGGTCCTGGCCCCGCACCACGATGGCGTCGGGGTTGGAGGCACAGATGGCCGACTGCGGCACGGTGGCCTTGCCTATCTTCAAAAGAAATCTCCGGTTGGTTGCAGAAAGGGCGCGGTGCGCACGCTCAGGCCGCACGCACCAGGCGGAAGTCGTAGGTCGCGCTGTGGTACGGGATGTTCATGTGGCGGCCATCGGGCGCCTCGCCAGGCGGGTGCGCGGCAAACGGCACGATCAGGCTGTTGCGCACGCCAAAGACCGCGTCCGAGTCCAGGTAGGGGCTGTCGGCGACGAAGAGGTGCGTGGTCACGGGCTGATGGCCTGGCGCGTACACCTTCATGTGGATGTGGCCCGGGCGGTTGGGGTGGCGGCCCATGCGCCGCAGCATGGCACCCACCGGCCCGTCGTCGGGCACCGGGTAGTACGACGGTTTGATGGACCAGAAGCGGTAGCGGCCTTGCGCGTCGGTGTGGAAGCGCGCACGCAGGCGCATGCCGGCGTCTTCGCCCATCTGCATGTCGTACACGCCCTCGCCATCGCCAGACCACACGTCCAGGCAGCAGTTGGCGATGGGTTGGCCCTCGGTGTCGGTCACGCGGCCGTGGTAGTAGGCGGGCTCGCCAGGCATGCTCTGGCCAATGTCGCTGCCCAGTTCCAGCTCGGGCGCCCCCTCCCAGTAGAAAGGCCCCTGCACCGTGGCCTCCGTGGGCGTGCTGGCACCACCGCCCTGGGCCTGGAAGGCGCGCGCCGCCTTGAGCTGATTGAGGGCCACCACCAGCATGGAAATGCCCAGGGTGTCCGACAACAGGATGAACTCCTGGCGCTTGTCGTCGCAGGTCTTCCCGGTCTCGGTGAGAAAACCGATGGCGGTCATCCACTCGGCCTCGGTGAGCTCCACCTCACGCACAAAGGCGTGGGCGTGGCGGATGAGCGCGCTCATCACCTGCTTGAAACGGGGGTCCTGGCAATCCGCCAGGCGATCGAGAACGGCCTGCGTGAGGTCTGCGGCTTCGTGTTGAGCCATGTCTGTGTCTCCTGTTTTGTGGCTGCAGTCTAGGGTGGGTTTTTCGACGATGGAAGTGATGAATTTCGACCGGTATCATCGACGGCATCGATGCTATCGAGGATCAGGAGAACGTGATGGAACTCAGGCACCTGCGCTACTTCGATGCCGTTGCCGAGACGCAGAACTTCACGCGGGCGGCGGAGCGCCTGCACGTGACGCAATCGACCTTGTCGCACCAGATCCGGCAACTGGAGGAAGAACTGGGGATGGTGCTGTTCGACCGCAGCCACAAGCGCGTGGCGCTGACCGAGGCCGGCGAGATGCTGCGCAGCCATCTGGTGCCCGCGCTGCAGCAGATCGACCGCGGCCTGCAATCGATCCGGCAGGCCCCCGAGGCGCTGGTGGGCGAACTGCGCATCGGCGCCACGCACAGCTTCAACACCCGCCTGGTGCCGCTGTGCGTCTCGTCGTTCGTCAGCCATCACCCGGGCATCCGCGTGAGCGTGGAAGAGCTCTCGGCCGAACTGATCGCCCGGCGCCTGGCCAGCGGCCACCTGGACCTGGGAGTGTCCTACCGCCCGGACGATCGGCCAGAGCTCTGGTTCGAGCCGCTCTACAACGAGGAACTGCGGCTGGTGGTGGCCAGCGCCCACCCGCTGGCGCGGCGCCGCCGCGTGCGCATGATCGAACTCAACCACTGCCGCATGGTGCTGCTGCCAACGCAGTTCTCCACCCGCAAGCTGCTGGACGACTGCTTCGAGGCCGCAGGCGCGCAACCTCGGGTGATGGCCGAACTCAACTCGATCGCGCCGATGATCGAGCTGATCCGCCAGACCGACCTGGCCGGCATCATCGCGGAAACCGCGGTCACGCCCTCGCCCGACCTGCGCGTGGTCCCCATCGAAGACCCGACGCCGATCCGCACACCTGGCCTGCTCTGGAAAAAGGGAGCGAACCGCTCGCCCATGGTGAAGCACATGGCCTCCGTGATCCGCCGCGCCGCCATGGGGCCATCGAGCTGAGCCCCTCCCCGCTGAACCGCTGCCGTTCGGGTGGCGCCCTCTCCATCTCGGGCCGAACTCCTCCCGTCAGGGCTGCCTCCCTCCCGTTCGGGCCACCCCCGCCCGTTCGGGCCGCTCCCCCCCGTTCGGGCCGCTCCCCCCCGTTCGGGCTGAGCTTGTCGAAGCCCTCGCGCGATCTGTCTGTGTATGCCCTTCGACAAGCTCAGGGCGAACGGGGTGCGGGCGCTCCATCTCACATGGGAATAGCCCCTTACGTTCGGGCGGGTCGCTCCCGTTCGGGCCACCCCCCTCCCGTTCGGGCTGCCCCCTCCCGTTCGGGCTGAGCCTGTCGAAGCCTTCGCGAGGTCAGACTGTCAAAGCCCTGGGGGCAGACGTCATCCGCCCAGAGTCAGAGCAGTTGGCAAGCCTGCTCGAAGCTCAGGCGCTTGTTCCGGTCGAAGAGTTTGCTGTCGTCGCCGTAACCCAGGTTGATGAGGAAGTTGGCGCGCCAGCGGCCGTCGGGGAAGAACTCCGCATTCACCTTGGCCAGGTCCACGCCGCTCATGGGGCCGCAGTCCAGGCCCAGGGCGCGCGCGGCAATGATGAAGTAGGCGCCGCCCAGCGTGCCGTTGCGCGTGGCCGTGGCTTCGCTCATCGCCGGGTTGTTCTCGAAGTTTTCCTTTGCGCCTTCGCGGTGCCAGACCTGGGGCATGAACTCGTAGAACTTCGTGTCGGTGGCCACGATGACGGTCACCGGCGCATCGCGCGTCTTGTCCAGGTTGCCGGGCGTGAGCGCGGGCAGCAGGCGCGCGCGCGACGCGGCCGAGTTCAGGAAGACATAGCGCGTGGGCTGGGTGTTCATGGACGTCGGCCCCATGCGGGCGACGTCGTACACCTGGCGAAGGAGGCTCTCGGGCACTGGCTTGTCGATGAAGCCGTTGGCGGTGCGGGCCTTGAGGAAGATCTGGTCCAGGGCTTGGGCGTCTATGGTCATGGTGTGGTTCAAGTGAAGAAAGGAACGGATCAGTCGAGGCTGATGTTGGCGGCCCGGATGAGGCCGGTCCAGCGTTGCACGTCGCGTGCCAGCATGGCCTTCGCGTCGGCAACGCCGATGCTCATCGGGGTCCCACCGGCCTTGCGGAAGGTCTCCATGAGTTCGGGTGAGGCTATCACCTTGGCCAGTTCGGTGCGCAGGCGCTCCAGCACATCCGGCGGGGTCTTGCTCGGGGCGAAGTAGCCGAACCAGGACTCCAGGTCGAGCTTGACCACGCCGGACTCGTTGATGGTGGGCACCGAAGCCTGCATGGGGTTGCGCGCGGCGCTGGAGACGGCGATGGCCTTGAGCTTGCCGGTCTCCACGTGCGCGCGGGTGGTGGGCGTGAGGTCGAAGAACAGGTCCACGCGATCGCCCAGCAGGTCGGCATAGGCGGCCTGCGCGCCCCGGTAGGGCACGTGCACGATGTCCACGCCAGCCTGGTTCCACAGCGCGGCGGCGAGCACGTGCTGGCCGGAGCCGTTGCCCGCGGACGCGTAGGTCAGCTTGCCTGGGTTCGCCTTGGCATGGGCCACCAGCTCGGCCAGGTTGTTGAACGGCAGACCGTTGCGCGCCAGCAGGGTGTAGCTGTAGCTCACCGCCAGCCCCACGGGTTCGAAGTCTTTCAGGCTGTCGTAGGGCAGGTTCTTGTACAGGCCCATGTTCAGGACCATGTTGGACACCGAGCCGGTGAGCAGCGTGTAGCCGTCGGGCGCGGCCTTGGCGGCGGCATCGGTGCCGACCAGGGTGCCCGAGCCGGTGCGGTTCTCCACCACCACCGCCTGGCCCAGCGGCGTGGCTAGGCGGTCGGCCAGGGCACGGCCCACGAAGTCGAAGCCGCCGCCCGGTGGCTGCGGAACGATGACACGTATGGGCCGGTTGGGGTAGTTGGCCTGGGCCCATGCGGCGCCGGGCACCATCGACGCCAGTGCGACGCAGGGCACGGTCGCCAGCAGTTGGCGGCGAGAGGGCAAAGCGGGCCCATCGCCCCTCGTGAAGAGTGCGTTCATGGTGTCTTGTCTCCTGTGGTTGTGGTCTGGCACGGTGGGTGCGGCCCGTGCCCGCCGCATCGCCTCAACCGGGTGGATTCACCTCGCGCTCCAGGTCGCCGCCAGCGAGCCAGCGCGCGCCACGGCGGTAGAGCTCTTCCACCACGGGGCCCTTGAGCATGGGCATGTCCATCTTGACCTTGTAGCCAATGCGCGTCTGGATGTAGGCCAGGTGGCGGTAGCCCTCGGGCAGTTCCGCCAGGGCCTTCTGGTCCAGCACCAGCGTGGCATTGGCGTCCAGCGGGTCGATGCGGTCCTTCTCGTAGATGGGCTGGCGGTGCAGCAGCTTCCACTGGCCTTCGTGGCGCACCACGAAGTCGTAGAAACGACCGGTGCAGACCACGTCGCACAACACGGGACCATCGCGGCCTTCGACCATGCCACGCTGGGAGATGGTCATCTTGGTCTGCGCGATGGCGCGGTCGCCTTCGACTTCAATGGCCGAGCCGCCCAGGAAATGCAGGATGCTCACGCCCTTGGCCCAGCCCTCCTGCGTGACACGGATGAAGTCCGCGAACGGCCCCTGGAACCAGGTGGCCATCATCACGCCCTGCGGGTGCCAGACCGTGGCGAAGCGCTCCCAGTCGCCCGCATCGCGCCACACGGCCCAGCGCTCCACCATCTGGCGGATCAGCAGTTCGTCTTTCAGTTTGTCCTGCACGCAGGTCTCCTTTCTTGTGATGGGTGGGCTGTCTTCAAGGGGTTTCGAAATCCACCTGGTGGCGTGCGATGCGCAGCCCTTCCAGTTCGCGGCGCACGCGCAGATGCTCGGGGTGGTCAGCATAGTCGCTGAGCGCCTGGCGCGTGGCGAATTCGGAATACAGCACGACGTCGCAGGCGTAGTCCACGCGGCTCTCGTCAACGCCGATCTCCAGCCGCAACAGGCCCGGGATGCGATCGCGCATGCCTTCGAAGGCGCTCTTGAGGCGGCGCAGGTTGGCGTCCTTCTCTGCCGCGGTCGCGCCGCGGATGTTCCACATGACGATGTGCTTGATCATGCTCATGGGCCTCGGACACATCACGCGGGCGGAAAGCCCACCTTCTGCGGCCACAGGTTGGCGAAGGCGTGCACGGCACTGGCCGCGTAGACACCCGCCTGCGTGAAGGGCTCTTCGGCCAGCCAGCGCAGGGCTGCGTCGCGGTCGGGGAAATCGATGGCGAGCAGGCTGCCCACCATGGTCTGGCCGTCGTCGGCCAGCAGGGGACCCGCGAACGCGATGCGTTCGGCCTGCTGCGCCAGGTAGGCCTTGTGCTGCGGCCGCACGCGCTGGCGGATTTCCGCGGCGCCGGGCCGGTCGAGAAGATGGAAGATGTAGATCATTGGGGAATCACTCACATGCGGGCCAGCCAGGTGGACAGGCCCGGAAACACCGCGAGAACGAACAGCACCACCACCATGGCGAGCACGAAGGGGAAGGTTCCGGCAAAGATATCCCTGATCGTGATGCGAGGATCGTTGAGAGCCGACTTCACGGTATAGACCGAGACGCCGAACGGCGGCGTGAGCAGGCCGATCTCCACCGCGACCACGGTCAGCACGCCAAACCAGATCAGGTCCATCTGGAACGCGGTGGCGATGGGCAGGACGATGGGCAGCATGATCAGCATGATGGAGACCGAGTCGATGATGCAGCCCAACGCGATCACGATCGCCAGGTACGCAACCAGGAAACCCCAGGGGCCCAGGCCCATGTCGGTGATGCTGGTGGTGATGGCCGCCGGCATGCCTGTGAGGGCCAGCATGCGGCTGTAGAGCGAGGCGGCGATGATGAGGAACAGCACCGAGACGGACACATAGCCGGTTTCGGTAAGCACGTTCCACAGCTTGCGCCAGGTCAGGCGCCGGCGAACCAGCGCGATCACGAACGAGCCCGCCGCACCCACCGCACCGGCCTCCGTGGGCGTGAAGAAGCCGCTGTAGAGGCCACCCAGCACCAGCACCACCAGCAACAGAATGGGGAAGAACTTGACTGCGGCGCTGGACCAGGTCTCGTCATCGCCCTTGGAGGCCTCCTTGGGTCGCCCGGAGCTGTACATCTTGCGCGGCAGAAAGTAGGCCAGCGTGAGGATCAGGACGGCAAAAGCCGCCGCCATGACGATGCCAGGCAGGATCCCCGCGAGAAACATGCGGCCGATCGACTGCTCCGCCAGGACGCCGTAGATGATCATCAGCAGGGACGGCGGGATCAGCATGCCCAGCACGGAAGAACCCGCCACCACCCCCACCGAGAAGCGGGGCGTGTAGCCGTGGCGGATCATCTCGGGCGTGGCCACCTTGGTGAACACGGACGCCGAGGCGATGGAGATGCCGGTGATGGCGGCGAACACCGCATTGGCGCCCACGGTGGCCAGGCCCAGGCCGCCGCGCAGGCGGCGCAGCAGCCACTGGAACACGTCGAACGTGTCACGCCCCACGCCGGAGACGCTGACGAACATGCCCATGAGCACGAACAGCGGCACCACGCCAAAGAGGTAGTCGCGGATGGCGTCGTTGGCCGCGGCGCCAACGAAGCGCGCGGCGATCTCGGGCGAGCGGATCAACCACACGCTGACGAAGGACGTGACGATGAGCGCCACGCCGATGTGCATGCCCAGCACGATGCCGGCCAGCATGAGGCCGATGGCCATGAAGCCGATCATCAGTTCACTCATGGCCGGCTCCATGCGCGGCGGCCCGCGCACTGTCGCTCAGGTCGTGCCAGACCAGCAGCGCGTACTGGACGGCGGCCAGCGCCGCGCCCAGCGTCACGACGAAGCGCATGGGCCAGGTCGGGAACGTGAACACGCCCTCGATGCCGAGGAACTCGTTGTCGCCCCAGGCCCGCATGAGCAACGGCCAGGTGGCGTAGGCGATCACCGCGCAGGCAAACACGCCAAAGACCGAGAACAGCGCCCGCAGGCGCAGGCCGGCGCGAGGCCGCTTCAGCATGAAGGGGTCCAGGAACAGGTCCGCGCGGCTCATGCGCCCGTGGCGCAGCGTGGAAGGCAGTTGCAGGAAAACGATGACGATGATGGACATGGCCACCATCTCGGCCACGCCGTCGATGGGCTGGTTGAAGGCATTGCGCATGAAGACGTCGGCGCACATCAGCACCATGACCGCCGCGATCACCAGCGAGCCCAGGCCGTTGAGGCCATCGACCAGGTACCCGAAAGGGCTGCTGGGGGCCGACGGCACCGGCGCGGCCTCCAGGTCTGTGTTGGCTTCGTAGGACATGGTGGGTCAGAGTTCCTTGTCCCAGTCGCGTGCCGGCTTGACGCCGCGCTTGCGCAACTCTTCCATGTAGGTCTTCACGATATCGGCGGCTGGCCCGCGGGCGGCATTGGACTTGGCCCACTCGCCCGCGAGGTTGGGCATGGTGGACACCCATTTCTCGCGCTCGCCCGGCGCCAGGGGAGCGACCTTGACCGGAACGGCCTGGCTCGCGCCCTGGCTGGCAATGGCCTTGAGCGCGGCCTCGTAGCGCTCCATCAGCGTCTTGCCCAGGGTGCGCGAGTACTCCAGGCCGACTTCCTTGACGATCTTCTGCACATCGGCGGGCAGTGCGTTGAAGCTGTCCTTGTTCATGGCCATGCCGCCGTTGTAGAGAGCCCCGATGTCCACCGTGGTCACGTAGGGAGCGACCTCGTAGATCTTGTTGGGCAGGATGCCGGTGGCGATGGAGATGGTGCCTTCGCTGACGCCGGTCTGGATGTCGGTGTAGTAGCTGGTGAGCGAGCCGTCCACCGGCACCGCGCCGGAGCCGCGCAGCCAGAGCCCGACGGCGCCGGGGGCCGAGATCTTCTTGCCCTTGAGGTCGGCGTAGGTGGTGATCGGGGTCTTGGTGAACAGGTGGTAGGTGTCCACGCCAGAGGCACCCAGGAAGACCAGGTTGTTGCGGTCCCACTCGGCCTTGAGCGCGGGCACCTTCTCATTCATTTCGTTGGCCACCTCCAGCAGCAGGCGCACGTCGCCGGTGGCGAAGGGCGTCACGGTGGCGAACTGCGAGAGCGGCATCTTGGCCGCCTCCAGGTTGTGGAACACCCAGCCGATGTCGGCCACGCCCGACTGCACCGACGACAGCGTGGCGTTCATCTTGTAGAGCTGGCCGCCATAGGCCTCGCGCCACTCGATCTTGTAGCCCTTGTTGAGCGCGGCCACGCGCTTGTTGACCTCCGGCACGAAGAGCGTGCTCATGAGGCCGACCCAGGGCAGCGAGGTCGGGTGGCTGGAGGCGATGGTCAGCTTGAAGGTCTGCTGGGCCTGCGCCTGCGGCAGGCCTGCGCCCAGGAGGGCCGCGCCGGCAGCGGCGGCCAGGACGGTGCGGTGAAAACCGCGCTTGTTCATCAACATGGTGTGTCTCCTTCTAGGTGGTTTTCTTCACGGGATTGAGGACGAAATCGAAGTCCAGCGTGGTCAGGCCGTCGGCTTGCCTGACCCATTGCGCCACCAGCGACTGGCGCACGCCGAACACGGCATCCGAGTCGAGGTAGGGGTCGCCGTCCCGGAACACATGCGTGACCAGGGTCTCGTAACCGGGCGCCTTGATCATGAAATGCAGGTGGGCCGGCCGCCACGGATGGCGTGCGGTGGCGCGCAGCATCTCGCCCACGGGGCCGTCGTCGGGAATCGGGTAGGGCTCGGCCACCACGCTGCGGAAATGGAACCCCCCATCCTCCGCGCTGTGCAGCACCGCCCGGCCCTGGTGATGGGGCAGGTCCGGCCGCTGCACGTCGTAGAGGCCATCCGCGTCAGCCTGCCAGACGTCGATCTCGGCGCCAGCCACGGGCTCGCCGCCCAGGCCGCGCACACGGCCGCGCACCAGGCAGGGTTCGCCGGGTGCGCCGTTGGCGACATCCGCGCCCTGCTCCACCACGGGGGCGCCTTCCACATGGAACGGACCGAACACCGTGGCCTCGGTGCAGCCGGCGGGCTTGTCGTTGTTCATGGCCACCGTCAGCATGGACAGGCCCAGCGTGTCCGAGAGCAGGATGAACTCCTGGCGCTGGTCGGTGCAGGTGTGGCCGGTGGCGGTGAGGAAGTCGATGCCACGCTTCCACTCGTCCTCGGTCAGCCGGACCTCGCGCGCGAACGCATGCAGGTGCTGCACCAGGCTGGTCATGATCTGCTTGAGCCGCGGGTCAGGGGTCTGCGCCAGACGCGCGAGCACGGCCTGCGTGATGTTGTACTGGTCGAGATTTCTCAATCCTTGTCTCCATGTGTTCTGCGGATGCCTTGCAGAGCCGTCACAATGTATGGCCTGCGGATGAACCGGCCAATGCCTGTGGCAAAAATGACTTTTTCTGCCGGTGGAACAAAGAGGAGACCATGGACCGCTGGACCGAGATCGAACTGTTCGTGCAGGTGGCTGAGACCGGCAGCCTGAGCCGCGCAGCCGAACTGCTGGACCTCTCCAACGCCAGCGCCAGCCGCCATCTGGCGGCACTCGAAGAACGGCTGGGCGCGCGGCTGGTGGAGCGCAACACGCGCCGCCTCTACCTCACCGACACCGGGCAGGAGTTCTTCCAGCGCGCACGCGCCATCCTGGCCGATCTGCGCGACGCGGAGTCCACCGTCAACGCGGCGGCGCTCAATCCCACCGGCGTGCTGCGCGTGACGGCATCGCTCTCGTTTTCCATGCACCACATCGCGCCGCTGCTGCGCGAGTACACCGACCGCTACCCCAACGTCACGGTGCACGTGGAGGCCGCGAACCGCTACCTGGACATCATCGACAACAACATCGATGTGGCGATCCGCAACCGGGAATACGAACCGGACTCCAACATCACCATTCGCCGCCTGGCCGAGACGCGCCGCATCCTGGTGGCCTCACCCGGCTACCTGGCGCGCCACGGCGTGCCGCGCGATCTGGACGACCTGCAGCGCCACAAGCTGCTGATCTACATCCATGCCAACAACCCCAATGAGCTGCGCTTCTCCCGCGGCGACGAGCAACGCACGGTGGGCGTCAAGGGACTGCTGGAAAGCAACGACGGGCAGATCCTGCGGGCCGCCGCGCTCGATGGCATGGGCATCCTGGTGCAGCCCAGCTACATCGTCTACGACGACATCGTCGCGGGCCGGCTGGTGCCCATGCTGGACGACTGGGACCTGCCGCGCCTGACCATCAACCTGGCTTATCCCAGCCGCAAGCACCTCAGCGCCAAGGTGCGCACCTTCATCGACTTCATGGCCGAGCACTTCAAGAAGATGGACTACGAGCGCAAGTGGACCGGGCGGTTCACGGTCTACTAGGGTCGCCCTGGGGCCTCACGCCATCGAAGGCATCCTGCAGCAGTTGCCGTATCGCCGCACGCTCCAGGGCCCGGGGATTCGGGTACTGGTTGCTCATGGCGATGTCACAGGCCTTGTCCAGGTCCTCGGCCTTCATGCCGATGGCCTTGAGCGCCACGGGCGCACCATTGTCCCGGGCCAGGTCGTAGACCGCCTGGGCCGCGCTGTCACCGCCCAGTGCGCGGCGGATGCGCTGCATGGCCTGCGGCGCGGCGGCGGCGTTGTACGCCAGGGCATGGGGCAGCACGATGGTGTGGGTCTCCGCGTGGGGCAGGTTGAAACTGCCTCCCAGGGTGTGGCAGAGCTTGTGGTGCAACGCCATGCCGACGGTGCCGAGCACGATGCCGCAGAGCCACGCGCCATACAGCGCGTCCGAGCGGGCTTCGGCATCGCTGGCGTTGGCGCGGATGCGGGGCAGTGCGCGACCCAGCGCGGCAATGCCCTCTTCCGCCATCAGGTCGATCACCGGGTTGCCTTCCACCGAATACAGGCCCTCGGCCGCATGCGCGATGGCGTTGATGCCGCTGGTCACGCTCAGGCCCACCGGCAGGCTCGCCGACAGCGCGGGGTCGTAGATCACGGTGCGCGGCAGCACGCGCATGTCCTTGCCGGTCTTCTTCAAGCCGGCCTCGGTGATGCCGTAGATCGGCGTCATCTCGGAGCCCGCGTAGGTGGTGGGGATCGCGACGATGGGCAAGCCTGAATCGAGCGCGATGGCCTTGCCCAGTCCGGTGGTGGAGCCGCCTCCTATGGCCACGGCGCAGTCTGCGCCCAGGCGGCGCGCCTCCTCGCGCGCCTCGCGCGCGGTCTCGATGGGCACGTGCATGACGGCGCGGTCGAAAATACCGGCGGCCCGCGCACCCAGCAGGGCCGCCACCTGTTCGGCAGAGGCGCGCTGCTCCGGCGTGCACAGCACCAGCGCGCGCCCCGCCTGGAGCGCGTCCATCTCCGCCGGCAAGGAGGCCAGCGAACCTTCGCCGAACACCACGCGCGAAGGCAGACCCTGGTAGACGAAGCGCTTCATGGAGCCAGCCCCGCACTGCGTTCCACGGCCCTGATGATGGCCGCGTAGTCCTGCTCGCCGTCGCCCTGCGCCTGCGCCGCCGCCATGAGCTGGCGGGTCGATGCGGTCTGCGGCACCGGCGCCTCGCAGGCGGCGGCTTCGGCGAGGATGAGGTCGAGGTCTTTGTTCATCTGCGTCACGGTGAAGGTGGGCGTGAAGTCGCGCTGCGAGAGCTGCACCGACTTGGCCTTGAGAATAGGCGAAGCCACCGCGCTGGCACCGAGCACCGCCCACATGTCCGCCCAGTCGAGTCCACCTTTGCGCCCCAGGGTGAGCCCTTCGGCCAGCATGGCGCTGGTCTGCGCAATGAGCAGGTTCACCACCAGCTTCATCAGCCTAGCCTGCTCGCCTTCGCCCAGGTAGAAGTGGTTGGGACCCCAGTAGCGCAACAAGGGCAGCAGGCGCTCATGCACCGCACGCGGACCGGATGCCATCACCGTGAGCTGGGCGGCCTCGGCCATGTGGTTGTTGCCCGAGACCGTGGTGCGCAGGTAGTCCACGCCAGCCCGCGCGCAGGCCTGCGCCACATCGGCCGAGGCGCGTTGGGACACGGTGCTGGTGTCCACGTACACCGACCCAGGCTTGAGCGAGGCGGCCACCGAGAGCCCCACGCTGAGCAGGGCCTGGTCGTGCGGCAGCGAAGACATCACCACCTCGGCGTCGACCAGGTCGTCCCCGCCACCGACCGCCAGGCCGCGCGCGGCCGCGAGCGCGATGCGCGCCGGGTCGAGGTCGCTCACGGTCACGGCGTGGCCGGCGTCCCGGATGTGGGTGGCCATGGGCAGGCCCATCTTGCCCACGCCAATGAAGTGCACACGCCATGTGGTCATTTACTGTCCTTTGAGGTTTGCCGCACGGGCGATGCGCGCAGCAGCGTCCATCTCGGTGCGGATGAAGGCGTTGAAGGCCTCGGGCTCCATGGGATAGGGGTCTGCACCCAGCCGCGTGAGGCGGTCTTTCACCTCCGGATCGGCCAGCGCCTTGAGCGCCTCGGCGTGCAGGCGCTTCTGCACGGCTGGCGGCGTCTGGGCATGCACGATCATGCCGACCCAGAACACGAAGTCCGAGCCGGGCACGCCCGCTTCCACCGTGGTGGGCACCTGAGGCAGCGCGCTGGTGCGCTGGGCGGTGCTCACGGCCAGCGGCACCAGCTTGTTCTCCCGGATCAGGGGCAGGGCCGACGACAGCGGCGAGAAGTACCAGTCGGAGCGTTCACCCATGACGTCGGCCAGGGCCTCCGGCGTGCCTTTGAAGGGAATGTGCTGCGCGTCGAAGCCGGCCTGGAGCTTGAACTTCTCGGCGTTGAGGTGGGTGGCGCTGCCCACGCCGGCCGAAGCGTAGTTCAGCTGACCGGGCTTGGCACGCGCGGCGGCCAGCACATCGCTCACGCTCTTCCAGCCCCGCGCGGGGGACACCACCATCACGTTGGGCAGCGCCGCCAGCGGCGTGATGCCGGTGAGGTCCCGCAGCGTGTCGTAGGTGAGGTTGTTGTAGATGGCCGGGTTGACCGCGTGGCTGGACGAGGGGATGAGGACGGTGTAGCCATCGGGCTCGCCACGCGCCACCACCGCCGTGGCCAGCGAACCACCGGCCCCAGGGCGGTTCTCCACCACAATGGGCTGGCCCATGCTGCGCGACATGGCGTCGCCCACGGTGCGTGCGATCAGGTCGGTGCCGCTGCCGGCGGTAAAGGGCACCAGAAAGCGGATGGGCTTGGCCGGGTAGGCCTGGGCGGCGGCCGTCGCCGGCAGCACACAGGGCGCCAGCGCCAGCACTGTCGCGCAGACGGCCAGGGGTGTGGACCACATTCTTTTCATGCTTGTCTCCTGCTTGTGTGGGAACCGGATGGGAACGGCCATCCACCGCATGCAGAGGCCGCACACCGGCGGCCTCGCTCTGGCTCAGAGGCCCATGGCCTGCGTGATCTTCTGGCCGGAGGCGCGCAGCTGGTCCAGCAAGGGGGTGATGTCCACGTCCTGCAGGCGCCCATCGCGCTTGCGCCACTGGCCCGCCACCATCACGCTGTCGATGTTGGCCAGGGACGCCTGCATCACCACCGCACTCACCGGGTCGTGCACCGGCTGCATGTTCAGCGTGTCGGCACGGATCACCACCAGGTCGGCCTGCTTGCCCGGCGCCAGGCTGCCGATGCGGTCCTGCTGCCCCAGCATGCGCGCGCCTTCCAGCGTTACCCAGGCCAGCGCCTCGCGCGTGGTGATGGTGGAGGTGGGCGGAATGCTGCCGTGCGCCTCGCGGTGCGCCACGTTGTCCAGGCTGCGCTGGATGCCCAGGGCGATGCGGGCCTGGCTGAGCATGTCGCCGCTCATCACGCTTTCCAGGTCCACACCCAGCGAAGGCGCGCGCCCCAGCGCCCGCAGGCGTCCCGTCAGGGGGTGGCCGTGGCCTTGCGACATCTCGCTCTCCGCCGCCGCGGAAAAGCTCATGCCCAGCTCGCAGAATCGGGCCAGTTGCGCATCGCTCAGCGCATGGCCGTGCACGATGTTGATGTGAGGCCCCAGCAGGCCCGCCGCGTCCAGGCGTTCCCAGCCGTCGGGCGTACGGGCGGGGCCGCCACCCTGGTGCAGCGAGGCGATCAGCCCCAGTTCCTTGGCCATGCGGAAGTCGTGCATGGCCACCTCCAACGTGGCGTAGTGCGGCCCCAGCACGGCGGCGTGGATGCCCAGCAGCGGCTTGCCCGCATGGGCCTTGAGCAGGCGCTCGACCTCGGCGCGCGGATGCGGCTGCTCCCAGAACGGCGTCTGGCCCGGTTGCGGGTCTGGCTTGGGCGTGCCGTGGAAGAAGGCCGCGCGGATGCCGGACTGCTCCAGCCCGGCCACCGCCGCGTCGTTGTGCGCCGGCGTGGGGTTGTTGTGGCACCAGTCCACCAGGGTGGTGGTGCCGCAGTTGAGCTGGTTGAGCGCGCCCACCAGGGTGGCAATGTGCAGGTCTTCGGGCGTGAACACCGTCGCCAGGCCGGCGTGCATGTTCTTGAAGTACTGCAGCAGCGTCCAGTTGGCCGCCACCCCTCGCAAGGCGGTCTGCCAGGTGTGCATGTGCGCATTGACCAGGCCGGGAATGACGATGCAGCCACGGGCATCGACCACCCGCGCGTCGTCCGCGATGATCACCGGCTCGATGGCCGTGATCGTGTCGCCGGTGACCAGCACGTCGCCGCGCGCCAGGTCGCCCTGCGCGTCCATGGTGACGACGGTGGCTCCGCGGACAAGGGTTCGGGCGGCGTTCATGCCCGGGCCCTCAGTTGCTCAGGCCGTCGCTGACATCGACGTCCAGCGGCTGGATCTGCAGCCCGGCGTCGGCCGCGGTTTCCTTGAGCAGCACGGCAAAGTCGATGTCGTCGTAGCCACGGCCCACCATGCGCGCGATGCTCTCGCGCGTGGCCGCCGCCGCCGGCATGGCCACGCCATGCGCCTTGGCCGCGCCCAGCCCAAGGTCCATGTCCTTGAGCAGCAGCTTGGGAGTGAAGGTCACCTGCTCGAAGTTCAGCTTGGTGAGCACCGGCGTCTTGTAGCGCGTGTACATGGAGCCCAGCACCGAGTCGTTGATGCTCTCCAGGAACACATGGCGCGGAATGCCGGCCTTTTCCGCCAGCACGGTGATCTCGCAGAGGTTCTGGATGATCACACCGAACATGGTGTTGTGCGCGATCTTCCAGACGCGCGCCAGCTCGCCTTCGCCCACCCACATGGCTTTGCGCGACATGGCGGCGAGGTAAGGCTCGGCCTCGTCGTAGATGGACCTGGGCCCCGAAGCCACCACCAGCAGCTTGCCGGCCTTGGCCACCTTGGCGTTGCCGGAGACCGGCGCGCACAGGTAAGCGATGCCCAGGGCTTCCAGCTTCGCGCGGATCTCGGCCGAACCCTCCTGCGAGATAGAGGAGCTGTCGACCACCACGCGCGGACGCCGGGCGCCAGCGACCAGGCCACCTTCGCCAAACAGAACCTCCTTGAGGTCGTTGGTCGTGGACACCATGGTGAACACAGTGTCGCAGGTGGAAAGGTCCTGCTTGCTGTTCACCACCACGGCCCCGTATTCGGCCAGGGGTGCGGCCTTGGCGGCCGTGCGGTTCCACACCTCCACCGTGTGGCCGGCCTGGGTCAGCCGCTTCACCATCGCCTCGCCCATGCGGCCCAGCCCGATCCATCCCATGCGTTTGCTGCTCACCACTCTTGTCTCCTGTCGGTCGTTGTCAATGGCCGCAGAGTGTGTCGCCCACCCTCGCCCGTGACAACGGAAGAACTGAAAATCACTTTTCCGGTCTGAGAAAAGCCAGCTCCCCACGGACGTGGAAAACCCGATGACAATGCCAGCCGGAAGCCGCCTCCCCGGCGCCCTCCCCTTGCTCTCTCAACCGCACCCACTGGAGACTTCCCTTGATCAACAAGATCGCCGCCTCGGTGGCCGAGGCGCTGGCCGGCGTGCAGGACGGCGCCACCGTGCTGATCGGCGGCTTTGGCACCGCCGGCATTCCGGGCGAACTCATCGACGGCCTCATCGAACAGGGCGCGCGCGACCTCACCGTGGTCAACAACAACGCGGGCAATGGCGACCATGGCCTGGCCGCCCTGCTCAAGGCCGGGCGCGTGCGCAAGATCATCTGCAGTTTTCCGCGCCAGGCCGACAGCCATGTGTTCGATGCGCTGTACCGCAGCGGCGCGCTCGAACTCGAACTCGTGCCCCAGGGCAATCTGGCCGAGCGCCTGCGCGCCGCCGGTGCCGGCATCGGCGCCTTCTTCACGCCTACGGGCTACGGCACCGAACTGGCGAACCACGCCGACGGCAGCCCCAAGGAGACGCGCGTCATCAACGGCCGGCCCTATGTGCTGGAGTACCCGATCCACGGCGACGTGGCGCTCATCCGAGCCGAGCGCGGAGACCGCTGGGGCAACCTCAGCTACCGCAAGGCGGCGCGCAACTTCGGTCCGGTGATGGCGACCGCCGCGAAGCGCACCATCGCCAGCGTGCACGAGATCGTGGAGCTGGGCGGCTTCGACCCCGAGGCGGTGGTGACACCCGGCATCCACGTCAGCGCCATCGTGCAGGTGCCGCGCGTGGCCACACAGGCCGGCGGCTTCAAGACCGCCGCGTGACAGCAGAGGCAGACATGAACTACACCCGCAGAACCAAGGACGAACTCGCGCGCCGCGTGGCGCAGGACATCCACGACGGCGCCTACGTCAACCTGGGCATCGGCCAGCCCACGCTGGTGGCCAACCACCTGCCGCCCGGCATCGAGGTGGTGCTGCACAGCGAGAACGGCATCCTCGGCATGGGCCCGGCGCCCGCGGCCGGCGAAGAAGACTACGACCTCATCAACGCCGGCAAGCAACCCGTCACGCTGCTGCCCGGCGGCGTGTACTTCCACCACGCCGACAGCTTCGCCATGATGCGCGGCGGCCACCTGGACATCTGCGTGCTCGGCGCCTTCCAGGTCTCCGCCACCGGCGACCTCGCCAACTGGAGCACCGGCGAAGCCGGCGCCATCCCCGCCGTCGGCGGCGCCATGGACCTCGCCATCGGCGCCAAGCAGACCTGGGTGATGATGGACCTGCTCACCAAGAAAGGCGAGAGCAAAGTGGTGGCCCAGTGCAGCTACCCGCTCACCGGCATAGGCTGCGTCAAACGCATCTACAGCGACCTCGCCACACTGGCCTGCACGCCCGAAGGCCTGCAACTCATCGACCTGGTGGACGGACTGACCCACGCAGAACTGGAGCGGCTGGTGGGCCTGCCCATCGAAGGCTAGACAGGAACACCCCCCTGCGCCGCTGCGCGGCTTCCCCCCTCCCTGGCGCGCCTGTCGGCGCTTGGAGGGGGGACGGCTGCTGGGACCGGCGGAGCCGGATCCTCGCAGCCTCTGGGGGAAGACCTGTCTCCGGCGGCCCTACCTCCGGCGCGCGCGGTGCAACCAGAGATGCCGAGGGACCGGCGGAGCCGGATCCTCGCAGCCTCTGGGGGAAGACCTGTCTCCGGCGGCCCTACCTCCGGCGCACGCGGTGCAACCAGAGATGCCGAGGGTCCGGCTCCGCCGGCCCAAGGCATCGTCCCCCCTCCAAGCGCCGACAGGCGCGCCAGGGAGGGGGGAAGCCGCGCAGCGGCGCAGGGGGGTGTTAGATGTTTCCGTAATAAACAAGCAAAAATTCATTCGTTCCTTATTTGGTGCGACGACGGGATCATCCAGCCCATCCCGTCAACACCCCACTGAGGAACCCCATGACCACTCGCCGCCAACTTATCCAGGCCCTGGCCGCCACCGCGTTGACCGCGGGCGCTGTCTCCGCCATTGCCCAGCCCGCCCCTGTCACCCTGCTCAATGTGTCGTACGACCCGACGCGTGAGCTCTACGTCGAGTACAACGCCGCCTTCACCAAGTACTGGAAGGCCAAGACCGGGCAGGACGTGACCGTCAAGCAGTCGCATGGCGGCTCGGGCAAGCAGGCCCGCTCCATCATCGACGGCCTGGATGCGGACGTGGCCACCCTGGCCCTGGCCGGTGACACCGATGCCCTGCACAACAACGGCAACTGGATCCCCAAGGACTGGCAGAAGCGTCTGCCGCTCAACAGCTCCCCCTACACCTCCACCATCGTGCTGGTGACGCGCGCGGGCAACCCGAAGAACATCAAGGACTGGGACGATCTGATCCGCCCGGACGTGAAGGTCATCACCCCCAACCCCAAGACCTCTGGCGGCGCACGCTGGAACTACCTGGCCGCGTGGGAATTCGCCAAACGCAAGTACGGCGGCGACGACAAGGCCAAGGACTTCGTGGCCAAGCTGTACGCCAACGTGCCCGTGCTCGACACCGGCGCGCGCGGCTCTTCCATCACCTTCGCGCAGCGCAACCAGGGCGACGTGTTCATCTCCTGGGAGAACGAGGCCTACCTGCTGGAGAAGGAGTTCGGCAACAAGGTGGACTTCGTCTATCCCTCGCTGTCCATCCTGGCCGAACCCGCCGTGACCGTGGTCGACAAGAACGTGGACAAGAAGGGCACGCGCGCCGTGGCCGAGGAGTACCTGAAGTTCCTCTATACCGAAGAGGCGCAGGACATCATCGGCAAGCACTTCTACCGCCCGACCTCGGCCAAGGCCCAGGTCAAGTACGCCAAGCAGTTGCCCAAGCTCAACCTGTTCAAGATCGAGGACGCCTTCGGCGGCTGGGAACAGGCGGCCAAGGTGCATTTCAGCGACGGCGGCAGCTTCGACCAGATCTACACCAAGAAGTAAGCAGCAGCCAGAAGACCAGAAGCCAGACGCTGTCACACCCGCACACCAAGGAAACCCCCTGTGTCCGTCCTCTTGATCGCCGGCAGCCCTTCAGAGCATTCGCGTTCAGCCGCCTTGCTCGATGAAGTATCGAGCCGGCTCGGCCTGCGCCACGCGCTGATCGACAGGCTGCACATCCGCGACCTGTCTCCGCAGGCCCTGCTGCTGGCGGACGTAGGCCACAAGTCCATCGCCCGCGCGGTGGGGCAGGTGGCCGCGGCGCGGGCGCTGGTGGTGTCCACCCCGGTCTACAAGGCGGCCTACAGCGGCGTGCTCAAGGTCTTCCTGGACCTGCTGCCGCAGACCGCCCTCCAGGGCAAGGTGGTGCTGCCGCTGGCCACCGGCGGCAGCCCACACCACATGCTGGCGCTGGACTATGCGCTGCGCCCGGTGCTGCAGTCGCTGGCCGCGCGCCACATCCTGCCCGGCGTCTATGCCAGCGACGCGCAGATCCCCAAGGACGGCGAGGGCCGCTACCAGGTCAGCCAGGACATCGGCGACCGCCTGGACGATGCCGTGAACACCCTCTTGCACGAAGGCCTGCGAATGCCGGCCACGGGCGCCTTCGCGTCCGTGCCGTTCTCCCAGGTGCGATGCAGCGTCTGACGCCGCGGCTCCGGGCCGGCGCTCCTTGATGCCCACTCACCTCAGCACACACGTTCCCCTCCAGAAGACCACAACATGTCCATTCAAGCCATCAACGTTCGCAATCAGTTCAAGGGCAAGGTTCGCGAAATCATCCGCGGCGACGTGGTCTCCGAAGTCGATGTGGAGACACCCTGGGGCATCGTCACCTCCGTGATCACCACCCGCTCGGTCAACGACCTGGGCCTGGAGGTCGGATCGGAAGTGGTTGCGCTGGTGAAGTCGACCGAGGTCTCGATCGCCAAGCTGTGACGCTCATCGCGCATGAACTTCCAGCAACTCCGCTCCGTGCGTGAAACCGTCCGCTGCGGCTTCAACCTCACGGAGGTGGCCGCCATGCTCTACACCTCGCAACCCGGCGTCAGCCGCCAGATCCGCGAACTCGAAGAGGAACTGGGCGTGACCATCTTCGCGCGCGCGGGCAAGCGCCTGACGGGTCTCACCGCTCCAGGCCAGGCCCTCCTGCCCATCGTTGAGCGGCTGCTGCAGGAGGCGGACAACCTGCGCCAGGCGGGCAAGGAATTCGTCTCTCGCCTGGAGGGCGGCCTGTCGATCGCGGCCACGCATTCGCAGGCCCGCTACGCGCTGCCGCACGCGGTGCGCGACTTCCGCACGCTGTTCCCGCAGGTCACGCTCAACCTGCACCAGGGCTCGCCCAAGCAGGTGGCGGAAATGCTGCTCACCGGCGAAGCCGACATCGGCATCGCCACCGAGGCGCTGGCCAACTACCCACAGCTCGTCACCCTGCCCTGCTACCGCTGGACGCACAGCATCGTCGTGCCGCTGGGCCACGCCCTGCTGCGCGGCGAAGCCCCGCTGACGCTGGAGCGTCTGGCCGAACACCCCATCATCACCTACGACCAGGGCTACACCGGCCGATCGCACATCGACGACGCGTTTGAAAAGGAAGGCCTGCGCCCCAACGTCGTCATCACCGCCATGGACGCCGACGTGATCAAGACCTACGTGGAACTCGGCATGGGCGTGGGCATCGTCGCCAGCATCGCCGTGGACAGCGAACGCGACCGCCACCTGCACGCGATCGACGCCCGCCACCTGTTCGAAATCAACGTCACCCGGCTGGCCGTGCGGCGCGGCAACTGGCTGCGCGGGTACGCCTACAGCTTCATCGAGACCTTTGCACCCAGCCTGAACCGACAGTTGGTGGAAGAGGCGTTGAACGATGAGATCGTGACGGTGTAAGGGTGGCTTTTCCGCAGAGAGACTCAAGCAGCTCAACCTGCCTTGGCAAACAGACCTTGCGAAGATCAAACCCTTCGACAGCGGCGCGGCGTGCGGCTACGGACAACTCCTCTCGTCGTCTCTGATTGCTCAGAAGCGACTCGATCTGTTTGACGAGAAAAGCATGGTCGAAGAAGTCGACCAACAACGCATTGCCTTCATGCTTGAGGACCTCTTGGACCGGCGCTGTATCGCTGGCGACAATGGCGCACCCCACGCTCATCGCTTCGATCAGGCTCCAGCTCAGCACAAAGGGATAAGTAAGGTACACGTGCACGGTCGATAGCTGCAGCACCCGGGTGAATGCTTCCCGATCGAGTCGGCCCAGGAAATGCACCCGTTTCGCTGCGGCCTCATCCAGCTTTGATCCCATCTCTTCCAGCATGTACATGCGCCAGTTCTTGTGCTTCTTGGGCAACGAGCCATAGCTCACGCCGTCCTCGCCGACCACCAGAACGTGCGCACTGGGTCGTGCCCTCAGAAGTTCTGGCAGGGCGCGCAT
>NZ_JAHCKL010000024.1 GCF_026125785.1 Hydrogenophaga sp. | reverse complement strand
TGGGCGTTGGGCGTTGGGCGTTGGGCGTTGGGCGTTGGGCGTTGAGCGTTGAGCGTTGAGGGTTGAGGGTTGAGGGTTGAGGGTTGAGGGTTGAGGGTTGAGGGTTGAGGGTTGAGGGTTGAGGGTTGGGCGATGGGGGCAGGCTAGCGGACGCTCAACGCCCAACGCCGAACGCCCCACCTCACAAAGGGCTGTCGATCCTTATCCAGGTCGTCTTCACTTCGGTGTATTTGTCGAACGCGTGCAGCGACTTGTCGCGGCCAATGCCACTTTGCTTGAAGCCGCCGAAGGGCACGGTGATGTCGTCCTCGTCGTACTGGTTCACGTGCACGGTGCCCGCGCGCAGCGCGCGCGCCACGCCGTGTGCCTTGTTGATGTCGCGCGTCCACACCGCCGCCTGCAGGCCGTAGACGTTGCTGTTGGCCTGCTTCACCACGTCGGCCGCGTCGGTGAACGACAGCACCGAGAGCACCGGGCCGAAGATCTCCTCGCGCGCGATGGTCATGTCGTTCTTCACGCCGTCGAAGATGGTGGGCAGCACGTAACAGCCGCCCTTGACCGGCTCGGCCGCCTCGCCACCGGCCAGCAGCTTGGCGCCTTCCTTTTTTCCGCTGTCGATGTAGCGCAGCACGGTATCGAGCTGTGTGCGATCGACGATGGCGCCCATCACGGTGGACTTCTCCAGCGGATTGGCGGGCTGGTACTGCGGCACCAGCTTCAGCGCCTTCTCCAGAAAGGCCTCCTTGATCGAGGCCTCGACGAACAGGCGCGAGGGCGCGTTGCAACTCTCACCCTGGTTGAAGAAGATGCTGCCCACCGCCGCCTCCACCGCACGGTCCAGGTCAGGGCAGTCGGCGAACACGATGTTGGGCGACTTGCCGCCCAGCTCCGTCCAGGCGCGCTTGAGGTTGCTCTGCCCGGCCATCACGTGGATCTGCTTGCCCACCCGCGTGCTGCCGGTGAAGGCGATGCAGTCCACGTCCATGTGCAGCGCCAGCGGGCTGCCCGCCTCGGGCCCCAGGCCCGGCACCACGCTGAACACGCCAGGCGGGACACCCGCGGCCAGCGCGAGTTCGGCCAGGCGCAGCGCGGTCAGCGGGCTTTTCTCGCTGGGCTTGAGCACCACCGAGTTGCCGGCCGCCAAAGCCGGCGCGATCTTCCAGGCCGCCATGATCATCGGGTAGTTCCAGGGCACGATCACGCCCACCACACCCACCGGCTCGCGCGTGATCAGCGCCAGCGCGGTGTCGGGCGTGGGCGCGATCTCGTCGTACACCTTGTCCACCGCTTCGCCATACCAGCGTATGCAGTTGGCCGCGCTGTTCACGTCCACGCTGCGGGCGTATTTCACCGGCTTGCCCATGTCCAGGGTCTCGGTCAGCGCAAGCTCGTCGGCGTGCGCCAGGATCTGGTCGGCAAACGCCAGCATCACGCGCTTGCGCTTGGCGGGTGGCAGGCCGGCCCAGCGCCGGTCCTCGAAGGCCGCCCGCGCGGCCGCCACCGCGGCGTCGATGTCGGCCGCCTGGCCACGCGCCACGGGCGCGAGCAGCCGGCCATCCACCGGCGAAAAACAGTCAAAGGTCTGGCCGTCGCGCGCGGCAACGCGCGCGCCATCGATGAAGGCGCGGCCGTCGAAGGTCGGAGAGGTCATGGCGGGAGGTCCGGGTTGAACAACACGTGCCCCGCTCGGCCGCGAGCGGGACTGGCACCATGCTACGCCCGAAACCTTTGCTCTGGCTGGTCCACTTTGCGGACAGGCATCCGCACCGCATGCCACCTCCGTCGCTTCAGCCCGCCGGCCCCGGACTGGGGTCCCTGGGCCTGGGCGGCTGGGCCCCGGCGCCGGCCCCCTCGGCGCCGGCACCCGCACCCGCCTGCGCCATCACACGCATCCATTCCGGCACGCCACCACCACCACCACCACCTCCTCCTCCTCCGGCATCCGCAGCCCGCCCGCGCCGAACGGCCGTCGCCGTCAACGGCGGCGGCGGAATCGGTCGCGTGTCCGTCGCAGGCAGCGCGCGGGGCGCGTCCAACGGCGCGGGGCCAGCCCCAGCCCCAACGTCCGCTCCCGCGCCTCCCGCCCCCCCATCCCCCGGCAGAGGCACGTCAGCGGCAGGCGCCAGGGCGACGCCGAGTTGAACGGTCTCGGCGGCAGGCAAGATGACCACACCACGCTGGACGGGAGCACGCCCTGCCCCCGCGGCCGCCCCGGCGCCGGGCGCATCGCGCATCAGCTGGTCCAGGCGCCCTGGCGGCGTGAGCAACCACTGGTTGCGCCTGCTGGCCGCCTGCCATTGCATGCGGCGCGCGGGCGACATGTGCGCCAGCAGAGTGGCGGTGGCCGCGCCAAACCGGGCCGCCTGAATCGGGTCCCTGGTGCCATGGAGGTGCTCCACCCGTTCCGGGGTGTACGCCATCATGAACTCCGCAGGGAGCACCCACGTCCGGACGCCTTCAACGGTGCGCGCCGCAGCGCACCTGTGCGCGGCCAGCTCCATCAATTGGACAACCGCCTCGTCGGACCCCGCCCGCAGGACACGCCGCGCACGCCCCACCAGGAACGGGTCGGTGACATCATGGCCGTGCGCCAGTTGCCTGAGCGCAAGGCCAGGCCCCGAGTCCATTTCCGTCGAATACGCCACGCGCCACAGTTCGGCGACCTCGCTCCTCCGGTGGCTCCCGTGCGCACCCAGGGCGGGCGCAGGCGGCCGGTCGCCAGCGGTCCGTGCATGGGCCGCCGCAGCGGCGCTGCCCGGACCGGCTGCGAGCAATCGGTGACCACCGCCCCCCGGGATTTCAGCGAGGCGCATCAAGGGGCCCGTCGCACGACCGGCGTCGAGGGCCCGCAGGCTGGCCTCCTGATCGGCCGGCGGCATCCGGTCCAGGCAGGTCATGGCCGCGCCCACGGCCATGGCGCTTGCGCTCGGGTCGTTGGCCAGGGCCGCGAAGCCCTCCGGCCCGACCCAAGCCAGCGCCATCTCGCGGGCGCGCGGAAAAGCCTCAGGAGGCTCGCCCAGCACCACACGGGCCAGCAGCGCCTTCTCCGCCGGCGTCCCGCTGCGCTGCATGGTGTCGAGCGCCGCGTCCGTCAGCAGCGCGCGCATGTGGCCGGTGCGGGCCCAACTGCCGCGCGCTTCTGCTGCCGTCGCGGCGACGTGGGTGGCCGCCATCGCAATGGCCAGCGGATCCCCGCTGACGGCCACACGGTCCAAAAAGCCGTCCTTGGCAAAAGGCGCCGTCTTGCGCGCCAGTTCCGGGTCCTGTACCGGTGGGTAAGGTGACCGGGTGGCATCGCACGACGCTCCCGCCAGCAGCGCGCCGGCCCAGCCCGGTGCGGCCCGGTCCACCGCCGGACGGACCACGCGTTCTCTCGTCACCTCCCTCTGCAGTGTCAGCAGCCGATCGCCGCCCAGCCAATCGCCCGCGCCCAGCTCCACGCTGGCCTGGGCGGCCGCAAGGCTCACGATCGCGGCACTTCCGGCATCCCCCCGGTCGGCGATCTCCCGCCCCCAGCCGCACCGTTGCATCTCCAGCAGTTGATGGGCCAGCGCCACCCCCACCTGGGGCGAGTAGGGCGAGTGGAGCAGCACCTGGATACGCCGCACGCCAGGTGCATAGGGCGCGCTAGGGTTCGGAGACCAATCGGTCGGTGAAGGAACGGGCATGGCATCCTCTTTCAAGAAGAGGCACGCGCGGCACGCGTGCGTGCGGCCCATTCTTTGGCATCGCCACGCCGAGGACGCGGCGCCGGCATCAACTACCGCCCGCCTGGAACGAGCCAGGCGCGGGCGTCAGCGAAATTGGCCCACTGCGGCCATCTTGAGCGTGAGCCACGAGCCCTCGAACGGGTTCGCCGTGGCTGGCCCGCTTGGCGAACAGGCGTCCGCACCGCATGCCTCCGCCGCTTCAGCCCAGGCCCGGACTGGGGCCTCTGCCGGGAGGCGGGCCCCCGGGGACATGGCCAGCGCCAGCGCCAGCGCCAGCACCAGCACCAGCACCAGCACCAGCACCTTCTCGCGCCATCACACGCATCCACTCCGGTACTTCACGGTCGCCACCACCACCACCACCACCTCCTCCTCCGTCACCGCCACCGCCACCGCCACCACCACCACCACCACCTCCTCCTCCGCCACCGCCACCCGCGTCGGCTCCCCACGCGTGGGGGATGGCCAAGGGAGCTGGTTCTATGGCGCCTCCACCCGCCCCACCCGCCCCACCGGCCGGAGGAGCGTCCGGGGCCGGTGCGATGAGAACGCCAGGTTGGAAAGGAGCGCCTCCCGGCCCTGCCATGTCGGCGGCCAGCTCGATCGGTTGACCGAGTTGAACCAGAACGCGAGGATCCGCCGCGCCAGCCGCCGGGGCCGCATCGGGCGCATCGCGGCGCATCGGCGGGGCCGACCTCAATGGCAGACCCGCGGTCAACAGTTGGGTGTGTCTGCCCGCGAAATTCCATTGCATGCGTCGCTCGCGGGACATGCCCTCCACCAGGCGTGCGCTGGCGGCGTCAAACCGCCCGTCCCCACGGAAAGGCTCCACCATATGCGTGCCGCACACCATCATGAGTTCCGCAGGGAGCCTCCACATCCGGGCTACATCTGGCGTACCCGCCGTCGCCATACGTTGAGCGGCCAATTCGAACAACCCGCGGACCGGCGGGAAGGCGAGCCTTGTGCCGGCCCGCCCGCCCAGCACGACCTTCGTACACCCCACCAGCTTCTCAGGGGTGGGGTGGGGGTCGTCAGCGAGCGCCTCGACCGCCGCCTCGGGAGTCATCTTCCTTGGGCGAACCGTACCCCACCACGCAGAGAGCTGCTCCCCTGGGTAGCTGCTGCCATCCGCGCCCGCTGCGGGTGGCCGCTCGCCAGCCACCCGCTCCAGCGCCGCCGCCGCCGCACTGCCCGGACCGGCCCCCAGCAAACGGTAACCACCCCCAGGGGCTTCCGACGCGGCCATCAGTTCCCCTGTGCTGCGACCAGACCGAAGGGCGCGCAGGCTGGCATCCTGATCGGCCGGTGACATCCTGCCCAGGCAGGCCAGGGCCGCGCCCACGGCCATGGCGTTGGCGCTCGGGTCGTCGGCCAGGGCCGCGATGCCCTCCGGGCCGACCCAGCCCAGCGCCATCTCACGGGCGCGTGGAAAAGCCCCAGGAGGCTCGCCCAGCACCACGCGGGCCAGCAGCGCCCTCTCCGCCGGCGTCCCGCTGCGCTGCATGGTGTCAAGCGCCGCGTCCGTCAGCAGTGCGCCCATGTGGCCGGTGGGAGCCCGGGAGCCCCGCGCCTTTGCCGCCGTGGCGGCCACGTGGGTGGCGGCCATTGCAATGGCCAGTGAATTCCCGCTGGTGGCCACACGGGCCAGGAAGCCGTCGTTGGCAAAAGGCACCGTCTTGCGCGCCAGCTCCGGATGCTGTACCGGTGGGTAGGGCGACCGGGTCACATCGCAAGACCCTCCCGCCAGCAGCGCGCCGGCCCAGTCCAAATCTCGCACCGCACGCTGCACAACCGGACCGGTCACGCGGTTTCTCGTCAACGCCTCCCGCATAAATGCCATCCGCTCACTTCCCACCCAGCCCAACGCGAGCATCTCGGCCTGCGCCACGGCGGCCGCATAGCTCAAGACCGCGGCCGAACAGGTGTCTCCTCTCGCTGCGACCGCCTTCTCCGTCTCGCTCATCCTCAACGCATACAGCTGATGGGTCAGCATCACGCCCACCATGGGCGAATAGGGCGCACGCAGCAGCGTCTGGACGCGATACAGGCCTTGTTCATAGGGCGCGTCATAGGCCCAGTAGGACGGTGGGGGAACAGGCATGGCATCCTCCTTCAGGAAGTGGCACGCGCAACCGCGTGCGTGCAGCCCATTCTTTGGCATGACCGCGCCGCGGACGCGGCGCCGGCATCAACTGCCGCCGGCCTGGAACGAGCCAGGCGCGGGCGCGAGCGAACCCGGCCCGGCCCGTCTCAGCTGCGCACCGCGGCGGCGATCTCGCGTTCGCGCCGGCGCGTGGCCCGTGCCACCCACACCGCGTAGCTCACGATGACGACGGTGACGGTAAAGATCAGCAGCGTGGCGGCGGCGTAGATGGTGGGGTTGATGCCGCGCCGCGCGTAGCCGAAGATCACCTGCGGCAGCGTGCTCACCCCCGGGCCGGAGAGGAATTCGGCGATCACCACGTCGTCGAAGGACAGCGTGAACGCCAGCAGGAAGGCCGCGAGCAGGGCCTGGAAGATGTTGGGCAGCGTGATCAGGAAGAACACCTGGTGCGGACGCGCGCCCAGGTCCATGGCGGCGTCCTCGATGGAGCGGTCCATCTCCTGCAGGCGCGACTGGATCACCACCACGCCGTACGCCATGCCCAGCAGCGTGTGGCCCAGGATGATGGTGAGCAGGCCGCGCTGCGGCCAGCCGAACAGGTTCTGCGCGCCCACCGCCAGCAGCAGCAGCGACAGGCCGATGATCACCTCGGGCATCACCAGCGGCGCGTTGACCATGCCGGAGAACACCGTGCGCCCCAGGAAACGCCGGTAGCGCACCAGCACGAAGGCGGCGAAGGTGGCCAGCACGGCCGACAGCAGGCCGGTGACGGCGGCCACCTTGAGCGAGAGCCAGAAGCCCTCGACGATCTTGGTGTCGCGCGTGAGGGCCTCGTACCAGCGCAGCGAGAAGCCGGTGAAGCGGGCGTCCTGCCGGGTGCTGTTGAACGAGAACACGATCATGAACACCAGCGGCAGGTACAGGAAGGCGAACACCAGCGCCAGCCAGAACTTGCCGAAGTGCTTTTCAAGGACTTGTCTCATGGTCTGGCCTCCTTTCAGCGCTTCTCGGTCGCGTTGCCGGCGTAGCGGTAGTAGAACGCCAGCGGGATCACGATGATCGCGATCATCACCACCGCCAGCGCGGTCGCGCGCGGCCAGTCGTTGGCGGTGAACATCTCGTCCCAGACCACGCGGCCGATCATCAGGTTCTCCGGCCCGCCCAGCAGCGAGGGAATCACGAACTCGCCCACGCAGGGAATGAAGACCAGCATGAAGCCGGCGATGATGCCGGCCTTGGACAGCGGCACCGTGATCAGCCAGAAGGCCTTGAAGGGCGAGGTGCCCAGGTCGTAGGCGGCTTCCAGCAGGCGGAAATCCATCTTCACCAGGTTGGCGTAGAGCGGCAGCACCATGAAGGGCAGGTACACGTAGGTCATGCCGATCAGCATGGACACGTTGGTGTAGAGCATGGGAATGGGCTCGCTGGTCAGCCCGATGGCCATGAGAAAGCGGTTGAGCACACCCTGGTCGGCCAGGATGCCCTTCCAGGCGTAGACGCGCAGCAGGAAGGAGGTCCAGAACGGCAGCATCACCATCAGCAGCAGCGCCGGGCGGATGCTCGCCGGCGAGCGCGCGATGAAGTAGGCGAAGGGGTAGCCGATCAGCAGGCACAGGATGGCGGTGCACAGCGCATACCAGATGGAGCGCAGGTAGGCGTCGATGTAGAGCGTGCGGAACAGTGGCTCACCCTCGGCCACGCGGAAGATGGCGAGGTAGTTCTCGTACTTCAGGCTGAGGATGCCGGTGACCGGGTCCCAGATCGGCTTGAATGGGCTGATGTCGCCACCCATGTCCACGAAGCTGATGTACAGCAGGATCAGGAACGGCAGGAAGAAGAACACCAGCAGCCACGCATAGGGCACGCCGATGACGAAACGTTTGCCGGGGATGGGTAGGGAGGCCATTTGAAGTTCCTGCGAAGTGGGCGAACCAAGCACGCTATCCAGGGATGCGGAGGAACCGGCTTCGCCGGGCCTCTCGCGCCGTTTTCCCTTCCAGAGGGGAGGCCGCGAAGCGCCGCGGAGGGGTCATCCCGTCAGCCCCTCAGGACCACGCCGGCGGTGTCGGTCCACCAGAAGAAGACGTTGTCTTCCCAGGTGATGTCCGAGAGGTCGTGCCGCGAGGTGTTGGCCTCGGTGATCTTCACCCTGGAGCCATCGCTGGCGACGACGATGAAGGTGTTGTAGGAACCGAAGTAGGCGATTTCCTTGACCTTGCCGGTGAACAGGTTGGGGCCGGCTTCGGCGGGGCGCTGCTTGCTGATCTCGATCTTCTCGGGCCGCACGGCGATGGCCACCGGCATGTTCAAGGTGCCACTCACGCCATGGCCGACATGGATCTCGCCGATGGCGGTGGACGCGGCGCAGCGGTCGGGCTCGTCCACGCTGAGCTTGCCCTCGAACAGGTTGACGTTGCCGATGAAGTCGGCGACGAAACGGTTGGTCGGGTGCTCGTAGATCTCCTCGGGCGTGCCCACCTGCAGCACGCGGCCCTTGCTCATGATGGCGATGCGGCTGGCCATGGTCATGGCCTCTTCCTGGTCGTGGGTCACCATCACCACCGTCACGCCGACCTTCTCGATGATGTTGACCAGCTCGAACTGGGTCTGCTCGCGCAGCTTCTTGTCCAGCGCGCCCAGGGGCTCGTCCAGCAGCAGCAGCTTGGGCCGCTTGGCCAGGCTGCGCGCCAGCGCCACACGCTGCTGCTGCCCGCCCGAGAGCTGGTGCGGCTTGCGCTTGGCATACGGTGTGAGCTGCACCAGCGCCAGCATCTCGTCGGTGCGCTGCTGGACCTCGGCCTTGGGCAGGCCCTCGCGCTTGAGGCCGAAGGCGACGTTCTCCCAGATGTTGAGGTGCGGGAACAGCGCATAGGACTGGAACATCATGTTGACGGGCCGGTCGTAGGGCGGCATGGTCGCCACGTCCTGCCCGCCGAGCAGGATGCGCCCGGATGTGGGCTTCTCGAAGCCGGCCAGCATGCGCAGCAGGGTGGACTTGCCGCAGCCCGAACTGCCCAGCAAGGCAAATATCTCGCCCTTGCCGATCGAGAGCGAGACCTCGTCGACGGCGACCGCCTCGTCAAAGCGCTTGACCAGTTTCTCGGTCACCAGAAATCCTGTGGTGTCAGCCATCTTGGCGTCCCTTTCTTCTTCGAGGTCCCAAAAAGAAGGGCTGCTCAGCCCGGAGGATGAACAGCCCTTGACGTGCCGAGCGCGCGGCGCCGGTTTACTTGCCGCGCTTGAACGCGTTGTAGGTCTCGTTGACCACGCTGGCGATGTCGTTGGAGAAGCCGCCGGTGGGGATCAGGCGCGCCGTGTCCTCCGGGCCCAGGAAAATGGTCTTGTTGTTCTTGACCTCGTCCTTGATGTCGGGCAGCGCGGCCTTGTTGCCGGTCGGGTAGTTCAGCTCGTTGGCCATGGCGGCGGCGTTGGCGGCGCGCAGGTAGAAGTCCATGAACACGTGGGCGTTGTTGACGTGCTTGGCGTCCTTGGGGATGGCCATGGTGTCGATGAACACCAGGCCGCCGCCGGTGGGCAGCAGGGGCACGATCTCGTCCTTGCCACCGGTTTCCTTCACGCGGCCAGCGGCGATGTTGATGTCGCCCGACCAGCCGATGAAGGCACAGGCCTTGCCGCCAGCGATGTCGTCGATCATGGTGCTGGAGAACAGGCGCACATCCTTGCGCACCTTTTTGAGCATCTCACCCGCGGCCTTGAAATCTTCCGGGTTCTCGCTGTAGGCCGGCTTGCCCACATAGTGCAGCGCCACCGGCAGGATCTCGCTGGGCGAGTCCAGGTAGGCAATGCCGCAGGAGCGCAGCTTGCTGGAGTACTCGGGCTTGAACACCAGGTCCCAGGCGTTCTCGGGCATGGGCATGCCGCCCAGCGCCTTCTCCACCTTCTGCTTGTTGATGCCCACCGTGGTGAAGCCCCAGGCCCAGGGCACCAGGTACTTGTTGTCCGGGTCCACGCCGGCGATCTTGGACATGAAGTCCGGATCCAGGTTGCCGTAGTTGGTGAGCTTGCTCTTGTCGATCGGCTGGTACAGGCCGCCATCGATCTGCTTCTTGGCGAAGCCGGCGGTGGGGATCACGATGTCGTAGCCCGAATTGCCGGCCACCAGCTTGGCGTGCAGCGCCTCGTTGTTCTCGAAGGTGTCGTAGTTGACCTTGACGCCGTACTCCTTCTCGAAGTCCGCGATCAGGGACTCGGTGATGTAGTCGGGCCAGTTGTAGACGTTGAGGACCTTTTCGTCGTCCAGCACCGGACCGGCAGGCGCCGCCGGCGCCGCGGCCACGGGGGCGGCGGCGGGCGCCGCTGCTGGCGCGGGCTCCTCCTTCTTGCCACAGGCGGCCAGCAGGACGGCTGACATCGCGAGAACCAGGACGTGCTTTTTCATGGTGTTGCTCACTCCAACGGGGTTAAAGACCAAAACTCGGGCGGGCGGGTCCGAAGCGCGCTCGCAAGACTAGCAATTTTCAGACCCACGCGGGCTGCCCAGCTCGGAAATGCGACCACCGGCTGGACCCGGCAAAGTGCATTCTATTCACCCCAGGTGGCCCGCTGCGTGCAACTCGTCCCGCGTCGCGTCCAGGCAGCGCAGGATCAGCGCCATCATCTCGTCGACCTGGGCCCGCGTCATGACCAGCGGCGGCGCGACGATCATGCGGTCACCCACGGCGCGCATGATCAGGCCGTTGCGGAAACAGTGGCCCCGGCACACCATGCCGACCGCCAGGTCGGGGTTGAACAGCGTGCGCGTGGCCTTGTCCTTGACCAGCACCAGGCCGCCCACGAAGCCGCAGGTCTCGGCCGCGCCCACCAGCGGATGCTGCGCCAGTTCGGCGAAACGCTGCGCCAGGTAGGGGCCGGTGTCGTCCCGCACCCGCTCCACCAGCTTCTCGCGCTCCATCAGTTCCAGGTTGGCCAGCGCCACCGCGCAGGCCACCGGGTGGCCGCTGTAGGTGTAGCCGTGGTTGAACTCGCCGCCCTTCTCGATCAGCACCTGGGCCACGCGGTCACCCACCATCACGCCGCCCAGCGGGATGTAGCCGCTGGTCACCCCCTTGGCGAAGGTCACCAGGTCGGGGCGGATGCCGAACTTCTCGTACGCGAACCAGTGCCCCAGGCGGCCGAAGGCGCAGATCACCTCGTCGCTGATCAGCAGGATCCCGTACTTGTCGACGATGCGCTGGATCTCGGGCCAGTACGTCTCGGGCGGGATGATCACCCCGCCCGCGCCCTGCACCGGCTCGGCGATGAAGGCCGCCACCCGGCCCGCGCCGATGGCCAGGATCTTGTCCTCCAGCCAGCGCGCGGCGCGCAGGCCAAAGGCTTCGGGCGTTTCCCCGGGCTGCGCGTCCTCGTAGCAATAAGGCTGGCCGATGTGCGTGATGTCCGGGATCGGCAGGTCGCCCTGCGCATGCATGCCGCCCATGCCGCCGAGCGAGGCGCCGGCCATGGTGCTGCCGTGGTAGGCGTTGTGGCGGCTGATGATCACCTTGCGCTGCGGCTGGCCCAGCAGGTCCCAGTAGCGGCGCACCATGCGCACGTTGGTGTCGTTGCTCTCGCTGCCGCTGGAACTGAAAAACACATGCTCGAACCGCCTGCCGCCCACCACGGGCGCGAGCTGCGCCAGCTTCGTGGCCAACTGCACCGCGGGCACGTTGGTGGTCTGGAAGAAGCTGTTGTAGTAGGGCAGCGTCATCATCTGCTGGTACGCCGCATCGGCCAGCTCCTTGCGGCCGTAACCGGCATTGACGCACCACAGGCCGCTCATCGCGTCCAGGATCTGCTTGCCCTCGCTGTCCCACACGTAGATGTTGTCCGCCCGCGTGATCACCCGCGCGCCGCGGGTGGCCAGGTCCCCGTGGTCGGTGAAGGGGTGGATGTAGTGCGCGCTGTCCAGCGCCTGGATGGCCTGGGTGTCGTGCTGCTCGGCGCGGCGCACCAGGGCGGGAGGGGCAATCAGGGTGGAAGTGTTCATGGGCGTTGTGCGTTCGGGGTGGGGCGTTGGGCGCGGGCTCCGGGTTGACGTCGGGCGCTCGCCGCCCGACGCACAACCCCAGCCATCAGACGTGCAGCAGCAGGTGTTCGCGCTCCCAGGGCGAGATCACCTTCATGAATTCGTCGAACTCCAGTTCCTTGATCTCGGTGTAGATCGTGATGAACTCCTGGCCCAGCACCTCGTGCAGGTCGGGTTCGCGGCGCAGCCAGTCCAGCGCCTCGCCCAGGCTGCGCGGCAGCGCGTAGGGCGAGAGGTAGGCGTCGCCCTTCATCTCGGGCTTGGGCTTGATCTTGTTCTTCATGCCCAGGTAGCCGCAGGCCAGCGTCATGGCCATGGCCACGTAGGGGTTGGCGTCGGCGCCGATCACGCGGTTCTCCACCCGGCGCGCCTCGGGCGGCGCGATCGGCGAGCGGATGCCCACGGTGCGGTTGTCGTGGCCCCATTCGATGTTGATCGGCGCGGCCGTGTGGCGCGACAGGCGCCGGTAGCTGTTCACGTACGGCGCCACCAGCGCCATGGCCGCCGGAATGTAGCGCTGCAGGCCGCCGATGTAGTGGAAGAAGGCCTCCGAGGCCGAACCGTCCTCGTTGCTGAAGATGTTGCGCCGCGTCTCCTTGTGCAGCACGCTTTGGTGCATGTGCATGGCGCTGCCCGGCTCGCCCGCGATGGGTTTGGCCATGAAGGTGGCGTACATGTCGTGCCGCAGCGCGGCCTCGCGCACCGTGCGCTTGAAGAAAAACACCTCATCGGCCAGGCCCAGCGGGTGGTCGTGGAAGAAGTTGATCTCCATCTGTCCGGCGCCAATCTCGTGAATCAGCGTGTCCACGTTCAGGCCCATCAGGTTGCAGTACTCGTAGATCTCCTCGAACAGGGGATCGAACTCGTTCACCGCGTCGATCGAGTAGGCCTGGCGCGAGGTCTCGGCCCGGCCGCTGCGCCCGATCGGCGGGCGCAGCAGCGTGTTGGGGTCGGTGTTGCGCGCGGTCAGGTAGAACTCCAGCTCCGGCGCGATCACCGGGTCCCAGCCCTCGGCGTCGTACAGCTCGCAGATGCGGCGCAGCACGCTGCGCGGCGCATAGGGCACCAGCTTGCCCTTGTGGTCGAAGCAGTCGTGGATCACCTGCGCGGTGGGGTCGGTGGCCCAGGGCACGATGCGCACCGTGCTCGGGTCGGGCCGCAGCTGCATGTCGCGGTCAGTCGGCTCGACCACGTCGTAGTAGGGTCCGCTGGGCGGCTGCTCGCCGGTCACGCTCATGGCCACGATCGCGTGCGGCAGGCGCATGCCGCGGTCTTCCGTGAACTTCTCGCGCGGCAGGATCTTGCCGCGCGCCACCCCCGTCAGGTCGGGCACCAGGCATTCGACTTCGGTGACGCGGTGCTGATTGAGCCAGCTCTCCAGCTCGTTGAAGTTCTTGGGGGCGCTCATGGCCGGCTCCTTGTCTGGTTGGAAGTTTGAAGATGGGTCAGGCCGCCTGGCTGCGGGCCAGATCGCTGGCCTGCAGGCGCAGGCTGCGGCGCTGCCGGCAGGCCCGGCCGAAGGCCTCGAAGATCGCGGCGTAGAAAGGCGTTTCCCAGCAGCGCCACTCCGGGTGCCACTGCATCGCGTAGGCAAAGGTGCGCGCGCCCTTGACGGTAAAGGCCTCCACCAGACCGTCCGGTGCCCAGGCCAGGGGCAGCAGGCCATCCGCCAGGCGGGCAATGCCCTGCCCGTGCAGCGAGTTGACCTGCGCCTCGGTGCCCCCGGCCCACCCGGCCAGTTCGCTGCCCTGTGCGATGCGGATCGCGTGGCGCGGCGCGTACTGCTCGTCCGGCGGCGCGGTCTTGGGCTCGCGGTGGTCCATCATGCCCGGCACCTCGTGCACCCGCTGGTGCAGCGCGCCGCCCAGCGCCACGTTGATCTCCTGGAAACCCCGGCAGATGCCCAGCAGCGGCACGCTCTGGTGCACGCAGGCCTTCACCAGCGCCAGCGTCAGCAGGTCGCGCTCGGTGTCCAGCGGCAGGCTGGGGTCGGCCACGGCCTCCTGGAAATGCGAAGGGTGCACGTTCGAGGGCGAGCCGGTGAGCATCACGCCGTCCACCAGCGCCAGCAGCTCATCGATCTGGTCGGTATCGGCCAAGGGGAACATGACCGGCTGGGCCTGCGCCCCGACCTTGACCGCGCGGGCGTATTTGTCACCCAGCAGCAGAAAGGGCATCTGGTGCCCGTGGTCGCCCATCAGGCGGTGGTCGGCAGGCAACCAGACCATGCACGGCGGCTTGTTCATGATGACTCCAGGCAATGGATGGCATTGTGGGGGGTCAATTGGATCACGACGGGAGCCATTTGGCCGCATGTTATGGTGCCAAATGAAGGCTCCCCCTGCGCCACTTCGCGGCTTCGCGCCGGAGGGGGTCCGCGCCTGCGGCCCGGCAAGCCGGTTCCGAGGTGCGCCTGGACCAGGCCTCTCACTCCGGATAAGGCTTTGCATGTTGTCTGAATTCCTTCTCGCTGAAATGAACCGCCTGGGTGCGCACGGTGCGCTGCCCTTGCACCGCCGGCTGTATGAAGCGCTGCGGCGGGCCATGCTGGACGGCAAGCTCGGCGCCGGAGAGCGGCTGCCCTCCAGCCGGGACCTGGCGCAGGACTTGAACCTGTCGCGCAATACGGTGGTGGCGGCGATCAACCAGCTCAGCGTGGAGGGCTACCTGGCGAGCCGGGTCGGCAGTGGCACCTATGTGAACGACAACGTGCCGCGCGCCACGCCCGGACGGGCGGCACCACGTGCCGCCGCGCCGCAGGCGGGGCGTCTGTCGGCGCGCGGCGAAGCCCTGGCCAGCCGCTACTGCGCCACCGAACTGGAGGTGCAGCCTTTCACGCCCGGCATCGCCGACTTCAGCGCCTTTCCGGTCACGCTCTGGCAGCGCCTGCAGAACAAGCACTGGCGCATGACCTACCCGGACATGCTGGACTACAACGACTCCGGTGGCTACGCACCCCTGCGCCGTGCCGTGGCCGACTACCTGCGCGTGTTCCGCAGCGTGCACCTGGAGGCCGACCAGGTGGTCATCACCACGGGCACGCAGCAATCGCTGGAGCTGTGCGCGCGCCTGCTGGCCGACCATGGCGACACCGTGTGGATGGAAGACCCGGCCTACTGGGGCGCGGTCAAGGCCTTCATGGCCACCGGCCTGGCGCTGCACCCGGTACCGGTGGACGAGCAGGGCATCAGCCCGGCCAGCGCGGACCACGCGACGCCGCCGCGCCTGATCTACCTCACGCCCTCGCACCAGTACCCCACCGGCGCCGTCATGTCCCTGCCCCGGCGCCACCAGCTGCTGGCCACCGCCCGCGCCCACGGCGCCTGGGTGCTGGAAGACGACTACGACAGCGAATACCGCTTCAGCGGCCCGCCCGTCTCCAGCCTGCAAGGGCTGGACACCGACGGGCGCGTGCTCTACATGGGCACCTTCTCCAAGGTGCTCTACCCCGGCCTCAAGATCGGCTACCTGGTGGTGCCCAAGCCCCTGGTGGCCGCCTTCCGGCAGGCCCACTACGACCTCAACCGCCCTGGCCAGATGCCGGTGCAGGCCGCGCTGGCCGAGTTCATCGAAATGGGCCACTTCACCAGCGCGCTGCGCCGCGCGCGCCAGAACTATGGCGAACGCCGCCAGTGCCTGCTCGAAGCCCTGCGCCCCGTGCTCGGCCAGGCCGGCCAGGACCCCGCCATCACGGGCGCCGAACAAGGCCTGCACCTGTGCCTGCGACTGCCACCCCGGGTGGACGACCACGCCCTGGCCCAGCGCATCGCCCAGCACGGGCTCACCGTGCGTCCCCTGTCGGCCTACTGCCTGGCGCGCACCGACCTGCGCGGCCTGGTCATCGGCTACGGCTATGCGCCGCTGGCCGAGATCGAACGCTGCGGGCCCCTGCTGGCAAACGCGGCACGCGAGGTGGTGTGAGCATCAGGCGATGCCGGCGAACTCGCGCCAGCCCAACACCTCGCAACCCTGGCGCTCATAGCGGCCCGTCCCGCCAAACACCAGCCCGGGTGTGCGCAGCGGCGTCTGGTCGCGCTGGGCAAAACCCTGCCACTGGCGCGGCCCGTCCGCCCAGTCGGACGCCAGGGTGCTGCCCGACTTGACCTCGATGGCCTGCAATCCCTCGGGCGTCTCGAACACGATGTCCACCTCGTGGCCCTGGCTGTCGCGCCAGAAGTACAGATCCGACGCCGTTCCCGCATTGAAGCGCTGCTTGATCAACTCCGTCACCACCCAGGTCTCGAACAAGGCGCCCCGCGCAGGGTGCGTCTCCAGCGTCTGTGCATCGCGGATACCCAGCAGCCAGGCCATGAGCCCCACGTCCAGAAAGTACAGCTTGGGCGTCTTGACCAGCCGCTTGCCGAAGTTGCGGTGGTGGGGCAGAAGACGGGTGACCAGGTAGCTGGTCTCCAGAACGGAGATCCATTCACGCGCGGTGTTGGACGAGATGCCGCAATCGGCGCCCAGCGCCGAGAGATTGAGCAATTGGCCCGAGCGGGCCGCACACATGCGGATGAAGCGCTGGAACTGACCCAGGTCGCGCACGGCGATGAGTTGGCGAACGTCACGCTCCACGTAGGTCGCCACGTAGTTGGCGAACCAGTCTGCCGGACTCAGCTCCCGGTCGTACAACGCCGGGTAGGCGCCTTTCAGAAGCATGTCGTCCAGGCGGGTGGGCGCTCGCGCCCGGCCCAGTTCGGCACCCGAAAGCGGCAGCAGCTCGACCCGGCCCACGCGACCCGCCAGCGTCTGGGAAATGCCCGCCATCAGATCGAACTGCGCCGACCCCGTGAGCACGAAATCGCCCATGCGCCGCCGCTCATCCACCAGGCCCTGCAACCAGGAGAACAGGCTGGGACATCGCTGCACCTCATCCAGAATGGCGCCGTCCGGGAACCGGGCCAGAAAACGCCGGGGATCCTGCTCCGCGAACTCCCGTTCCTCGGGATTCTCCAGAGAGACGTAGGGCCTGTCCGAAAAAAGCTGGCGAGCCAGCGTGGTCTTGCCGGACTGCCGCGGCCCCGTCAGGGCCACGACGGGAAAGCCCTTGGCGAGCCTTTGCAGTGTGGCTGAGGCCAAGCGTGGGATCATGGGATTACAAATTTGAAGTTGAATTTCAGATTTGTAATTTTATGGCTTGTTCACCACCATGAACAGGTCTTTGGGATTCTCTACACCGCATCCCGCAACCGGTGCCACAGCATGCCCAGCGCCAGGCTGGGGGTGCGCAGCAGCGGGCCGCCGGGAAAGCTGCGGTGGCGCAGGCGGGCGAACAGGTCGAAGCGGCCCGCCTGCCCCGCCACGGCCTCGGCCACCAGCAGGCCGGCCAGGCCGGTCAGCGCCACGCCGTGGCCGCTGAAGCCCTGCAGGTAGTACAGGTTGTGGCCCAGGCGGCCGAAGTCGGGCGCGCGGTTCATGCTGATGTCCACGAAGCCGCCCCAGAGGTAGTCGGTGGGCACGCCGCGCAGCGCGGGAAAGACCTGTCCCATGCGCTCGCGCATCACCTCTTCCAGCCTCGGCGGTGTGCGGGTGGTGTAGCTCACGCGGCCGCCGAACAGCATGCGCGCGTCGGCGCTGAAGCGGAAATAGTCGAGCACGAAGTTGTTGTCGCAGGCCGCGGCGTTGCCCGGAATCAGGCGCGCGCACAGCGCCGGGTCCAGCGGCGCCGTGGCCAGGATGTAGGTGCCCACCGGCATGATGCGCGGCGCCACATCCGGCGCCACGCGCGGGCCGTACTCCGGCAGCATGCAATTGCCGGCCAGCACGCCGAAGCGCGCCTTGACCTGCCCCTGCGGCGTGCCGGCCACCAGCTTGGCGCCGCGCAGCAGGCCGGTCACCGGCGAATGCTCGAAGATGCGCACGCCCGCGGCCTGCGCTGCGCGCGCCAGGCCCAGCGCGTACTTCAGCGGATGCAGGTGCCCCGAGCGGGTCTCGCGCGCGGCCGCCACATAGCGCGGGCTGTCGATCAGGCGCGGCAGGTCCGCGCCCTCGGCCCAGTCCACCGCCAGGCCGCGCTTCTCCAGCCCATCCATCTCTTCGCGCAGCGCGCGCGCCTTGCGCGCCGAGTCCGCCACATAGAGATACCCATCGACCCGGTCGCAGGCAATGCCATGCCGCGCGATGCGCGCGTCGAGCAGGTCGATCGCCTCCAGCGACATCTCCCAGGCGCGCTGCGCGTCGGCCGCACCCAGCTGCTGCTCGAACGGCCCCTGTCCGCTGGCGTAACCCACGATCGCCTGGCCGCCGTTGCGCCCGCTGGCCCCGCTGCCGATGCGCTCGGCCTCCAGCACCACCACCGAGAGCCCCCGCTGCGCCAGCTCCAGCGCGGCGCTCAGCCCGGCAAAGCCCGCGCCCACCACCAGCACATCGGCCTCCAGGTTCTCCTGCAGCGAGGGCAGCACCTCGGGCCGCTGCACGCTGGCTTCGTAGTAGCTCCGGCGGTTGAGCTGGGTGTCGGAGCCCGTCAAGGAGTGCGTGCCGCCCATGCTCAGGCGCTCCCGGGCAGACGCCGCGCCACCTGGCCGGCCAGGTAGGTCCAGACAAAGGTGGCCGCCGCGTTCGTGGTCAGCTCGGCATGGTCGTAGGCCGGTGCCACCTCCACGCAGTCCATGCCGACCCAATTCAGGTCGGCCAGTTCTTCCAGAAAGGTCAGCACCTGCGAACTCGTCATGCCGCCGGGCTCGGGCGTGCCGGTGCCAGGGGCGAAGGCCGGGTCGAGGCAATCAATGTCCAGCGTGAGGTAGCAGGGCCGGCGGCCGATGCGCGCACGGATCGCGCCGATCACCGGCGCCAGGCCGGCGCCATCCAGCCCGCGCAGCGCACGCGCGGTGAAGATCTGTCCGCCCTGGTCGGCCACGTACTCGCGCGCGGACCGCTCGCCGCTGGAGCGGATGCCGATCTGCACCGTGTGCGCCGGGCTTGCCAGGCCTTCCTGCAGGGCTTCGTAGGTCCAGGTGCCGTGGCCCGAGGGCTCGCCGAAATGGTCGGTCCAGGTGTCGCAGTGCGCGTCGAAATGCACCAGCGCCAGCGGCTCGCCGCCCCCGTATTGCGCCCGGGCCGCGCGCAGCAGCGGCAGGGTGATGGAATGGTCGCCACCCAGGAACACGCAATGGTGTTTCGCCATCAGCGCGGCGGCCTGGCTCTGGATGTGGCGGCGCACCTCCGGCAGCGGCGAGGCATTGGGCAGGCGCATGTCCAGCGCGTCGCCCAGGTGCGCCAGCGGTGACACGTCGAACACCGGGTGGATGCCATCGCACAGCATCAGGCTGGCGGTACGGATGGCCTGCGGCCCGAAGCGCGCACCGGGCCGGTTCGTCACCACACCGTCGTAAGGCACCCCGGCGATGGCGAAGGGCTGCTCCGCCAGCGGCGCGCAGGCGAGGAAGCGGTTGCTGCTGTTGGCGTAGGCGAACTGACCCAGGGCCATGGCGGGAACACCTCAAGGAATGACGAAAGGGAAGGAGCCCGACGATACCGCCGGCCAGTACAGCGGCAGAGGTCCACTTGCGCGGCGAATGCGTCATCCACCGCCGGGCGGGCTTCATGTCCGGTGGCAGGGCGTTCGTGACTCCGCGGCCCGCCCACGCCGACGCTCTCCAGAATGCGCGGCATGTCCCGCCCGGACGGCGGGACGCTCCTTGAAAGGGCCGGGCACGACCGTCACCACCTGAGTCAACGCGCTGTCCGAGGCCGAGGTAACCCCCATGCGAGGGCCGACCACCCCTCCACCTCCTTCAACCCGCCAAGGAGACACCGCATGCAGAGCCCGCACAAAGCCCCACCAAAACCCAGCCCCGCCCAGATTCACCCGAAAGAGTCACTATGCCCATCGCCACCTGTTACGAAGCCCTGGCCGGCGCAAGAACGCCGCAGGACACCGAAGCCGCCATCCGCCGCATGCTGGCGAGCCCGCCCGAGGCGCTGGCCGAGGCGGCGCGGCGCACGCCCGTCAACACCCTGTCCACCGTCCTGAACCGCGCGTCCAAGGTCCGCCCGTTGGTGCCCCAGCACACGGGCGCCCCGAGGCCCGGACCCACCAGCCTGAGCGAGGAGGTCTTCGCCGCCATGGGTGTGGCCAATGTGATGGCGCGCGTAGGGGATGCGGGTGCGGGCAAGCACCTGGCCCTGGCGCTCAATGCGGCGAGCCATGCGTCCGCGCCCACCTGCCAGGCGGCCATCGCCCACGCGCTCGACAGCGGCTCGCTGCAACGGCTGTTCCAGACCAACTGCCTGCAAGACATCGCCCAGGCACTCAACGCCGCCAGCAAGGCCGATGCCGACACCTGCCAGCGGGTCGTCACCCTGGCCGGCGAGACCGGCGCCCTGCGGCGGGTGTTCCAGAACGGCAACCCGCAGGACATCGCCCAGGCGCTCAACGCCGCCAGCAAGACCAACGCCGGGACTTGCCAGCGCGCCGTTGCCCTGGCCGGCGAGACCGGCGCCCTGCGGCGGGTGTTCCAGGGCGGCACCCCGCAGGCCGTCGCCAATGCCCTCAATGCCGCCGGCAAGGTCGACGTCGCGATCTGCCAGCGCGCCGTTACCCTGGCCGGCGAGACCGGCGCCCTGCGGCGGGTGTTCCAGGACGGCACCCCGCAGGCCGTCGCCAACGCCCTCAACGCCGCCAGCAAGGCCGATGTCGCGACCTGCCAGCGCACCGTCGCCCTGGCCGGCGAGACCGGTGCCCTGCGGCGGGTATTCCAGGACGGCGACCCGCAGGCCGTCGCCAATACGCTCAACGCCGCCAGCAAGGTCGACATCGCGATCTGCCAGCAAGCCGTCGCCCTGGCCGGCGAGACCGGTGCCCTGCGGCGGGTATTCCAGGACGGCGACCCGCAGGACATCGCCAATGCCCTCAACGCCGCCAGCAAGGCAGGTGCCAGCACCTGCCAGCAGGCCGTCACCCTGGCCGGGGGGGCCGGTGCCCTGCTGCGGGTGTTCCGGGGCGGCACACCGCAGGACATCGCCAATACGCTCGACGCCGCCGGCAAAGCCGACGCCGACATCCGCCGGCAGACCTTCACCCTGGCCGGAGAAACCGGCGCCCTGCAGCGGGTGTTCGAGGGCAGCAACCCGCACGCCATCACCAATGCGCTCGACGCCACCAGCAAGACCGACCCAGACACCCGCCGGCAGGTCTACGCCACCGCCGAGCGCGCGGGCACCCTGCAGCGCTGGATACGCTCTTCGGCAGACGGGCCGCTGCGGGTCGATCTGCACGACCTGACCCACGAGGCCGCCAGAGACCTGCTCAACCACGCACTGACTCACCACCGCAGGCCCGGCCAGGAGGTAACCGTCATCACCGGCCGGGGCACCCACCGGGACGACAGGCGCAACCCCATGGCCGATGTCGCCAGCGATACCTGCCGCCGCCATGGCATGCGCGTTGACCAGGCGCCCGACAACCCCGGGCGCCTGTTTGCGCAGGAACAAGGCCCCGCACCCGCCGCGGATGTGGAGGAACCCGCCCCGGGTGCCGCCCTGCCCATCGCACCGGCCCATCCCCTGGCCGCCATGGCAGCGCGCGGCGCTCCCGTGGCAGACGTGATCGCCTGGCTGCAAGACCGCGCCCAGGCACGCGATGCCGACGCGTTGCGCCATGCCATTCGACACCACGGCCAGGCGCTGGACCATGTCATGCGACAAGGCTCTGGCGCACAGATCATGGCGCTGGTAGCGGTCGCGGAGGACATGGGCAGCGGTGCCGGCGCACAGGACATCTGCCGCGACTTGCTGGCCGGGGCATGCGGACCACGGCTCAGGGACGCCGTGGCCGCCTCGGGAGACGCGGGCCATGCACTGCTGCGCCGCGCCGCGGCGGCCAGCCGAGACGAAGGACTGGAACGTGATCTCCGGGCCCTGGTCGGCGATGCCCCGCAGACACACGGGGCGGTTCATCCGGGCGGAGCCGCTGGGCCCGCCGATGCCAGGCCTCCCCTGCACTACCGCGATGTCGTCCCGGAACCTGGAGGCATGGGCGGGGCAGGTGCAAACGACAGGAAACGGCCCGCGCCGGGCGACGCCATGCAACCGCCACCCGAGCCCAAGCGCCGCAGGCTGCCCGAACCACCAGGCGGCGGCCCCGCCGGGCCATGACGTTCATCGCCCGCACAAGGACCCGCAGACACCCGACCCTGCCCTGACGCACCCGAAGGAGTCGCCATGCCCATCGCCACCTGTTACGAAGCCCTGGCCGGCGCAAGAACGCCGCAGGACACCGAAGCCGTCATTCGCCGCATGCTGGCGAGCCCGCCCGCGGCGCTGGCCGAGGCGGCGCGGCGCACGCCCGTCGACACCCTGTCCACCGTCCTGAACCGCGCGTCCAAGGTCCGCCCGTTGGTGCCCCAGCACACGGGCGCCCCGAGGCCCGGACCCACCAGCCTGAGCGAGGAGGTCTTCGCCGCCATGGGTGTGGACAACGTGATGGGGCGTGTGGGGGATGCGGGCGCGGCCCAGGGCAAGCACCTGGCCCTGGCGCTCAATGCGGCGAGCCATGCGTCCGCGCCCACCTGCCGAGCGGCCATGGTCCACGCGCTCGACAGCGGCTCGCTGCAACGGCTGTTCCAGGGCAACAACCTGCAAGGCACCGCCCAGGCGCTCAACGCCGCCAGCAAGACCGATGCCGCCACCTGCCAGCGCGCCGTCACCCTGGCCGGCGATACCGGCGCCCTGCGGCGGTTGTTCGGGAACGGCGACCCGCAGGCCGTCGCCAATGCCCTCAACGCCGCCAGCAAGGCCCATGCAGAGACCTGCCAGCAAGCCGTCGCCCTGGCCGGCGAGACCGGCGCCCTGCGGCGGGTGTTCCAGGACGGCAACCCGCAGGACACCGCCCAGGTGCTCAACGCCGCCAGCAAGACCGACGCCGCGATCTGCCAGCGGGTCGTTGCCCTGGCCGGCGATACCGGCGCCCTGCGGCGGTTGTTCGAGAACGGCACCCCGCAGGCCGTCGCCAATGCCCTCAATGCCGCCAGCAAGGCCGACGCCGCGACCTGCCAGCATGCCGTCACCCTGGCCGGCGATACGGGCGCCCTGCGGCGGTTGTTCGAGAACGGCTCCCCGCAGCACACGGCCCAGGCGCTCCAAGCCGCCGGCAAGGCCGACGCCGCGACCTGCCAGCGCGCCGTCACCCTGGCTGGAAATGGCGGCGCTCTGGAGCGGGTGTTCCGGGACGGCACCCCACAAGACACCGCCCATGCGCTCAACGCCGCCAGCAAGGCCGACGCCGCGACCTGCCAACGCGCCGTCTCCCTGGCCGGCGAGACCGATGCCCTGCGGCGGGTGTTCCAGGACGGCACCCCGCAGGCCGTCGCCCAGGTGCTCAACGCCGCCAGCAAAGTCGATGCCGGCACCTGCCAACGCGCCGTCACCCTGGCCGGGGAGAGCCGCGCCCTGCGGCGGGTGTTCGAGAACGGCAACGCGCAAGACACCGCCCAGGCCCTCAACGCCGCCAGCAAGACCGACGCCGTGACCTGCCGGCGCGTCGTCGTCCTGGCCGGCGAGACCGGCGCCCTGCGGCGGGTGTTCGAGGGCAACAACCCGCACGCCATCACCAATGCGCTCGACGCCGCCAGCAAGACCACCCCAGACACCCGCCGGCAGGTCTACGCCACCGCCGAGCGCGCGGGCACCCTGTGGCGCTGGATATACCCTTCGGCAGACGGGCCGCTGCAGGTCGATCTGCACGACCTGACCCACGGTGGCGCCAGAGACCTGCTCGACCACGCGCTGACTCACCACCGCAGGCCCGGCCAGGAGGTGACCGTCATCACCGGCCGCGGCGCCCACCGGGAGGACGGGCGCAACCCCATGGCCGATGTCGCCAGCGAGGCCTGCCGCCGCCATGGCATGCGCGTTGACCAGGCGCCCGACAACCCCGGGCGCCTGGTCGCGCGGGAGCAGGGCCCGGCACCCGCCGCGGGTGTGGAGGAACGAGGAGGAAGAGGCGCCGGTGCGGCCGAAGCCGCAGGGCCCGCCGATGCCAGACTCGCCGCTGTCAGGCCCCCTATCCACTACCGCGATGTCGCCCACAACCCTGGAGGCATGGGCGCAGCGGGTGCCATCGACAGGAAACGGCCCGCACCGGGCGACACCATGCAACGGCCACACGAGCCCAAGCGCCGCAGGTTGCCCGAACCACCGGGCGGTCCCGCCGGGCCATGACTTTCGTCACTTCCGCCCGAGCGGCGCCTGGCCCTAACATGCGGGACCATGATGCCCGTCCTGGCCGCCGAGCCCACCAAGGAAATCCCTCAGGCCACCACCCTGCTGGTGGTCGATGACCACGACCTGCTGCGCCTGGGACTGCTCACGCTGGTGCAGGCACACGCCCATGCCAGTGGTCGGCACATCCCGGTGCTGGAGTCGCGCACGCTGCAGGAGGCGCTGGACCTCTACCGCGAGCACCGCGAACGCATCGGCCTGGTGCTGCTGGACCTGCACCTGCCCGACGCGCACGGCCTCTCGGGCCTGACGCATTTCCTCAAGGCATTTCCCGAGGCCCCGGTGGTCGTGCTCTCGGGCGTGAACGACCCCGGCCTGATGCGCCACGCCCTGGCGCGCGGCGCGCGCGCCTACCTCACCAAATCGGGCGACCTCAAGGACGTGATTGGCTACATCCGGACCCTGGGCCTGTTCGGCGCACCGGGCGAAGCCCCCACCGGAGACAGCCCGGCAGAAACGCCACGCCAGGCGGCAACGCCGCCCGAGCTGCGCACCGTGCGCGGCCTCGACGGCCGGCAACTGCAACTCACCGAGCGCCAGGCCCAGGTGCTGGACTGGGTGCTGGCCGGCCAGTCCAACCGCGACATCGCCGCGCACGCGCACCTCAGCGAAGGCACCGTGAAGAACCACGTCTCGGCCCTGCTGCTGCTGTTTGGCGTGCGCTCGCGTGCCCAGCTCATCAGTGGGATGAAGTGAAACACCCCCCGCGCCGCTGCGCGGCTCCCCCCTCTCTGGCGCGCCTGCGGCGCTGGGAGGGGGGCGGCGGCTCGGGCCGGCGAAGCCGGACCCTTGCCGCCCCTGGGTGGGGTGCGCCTCGCTTCGCTCGCTTGGCTCTCGCCGCTCCTCGGGTGGTGTTGCTGCGCTTGCCTCATGCCTGACGCGACGACGCCGTTGTCTCACGACACCACGGGTGATCGTGTGCTGCGCGAGCAGGTGGTGGCGCTGTATGCGACTTCGCTGAGTTCGACCATTGCGGATGCGGTGCTGGCCTGGGGTCTGTGTGCCTTGTTCTGGTGGCGGCTGCAGGATCCCATGGTGTTTGTCTGGCTGGGCCTGCATACCGTGCAGGTGCTGCGCTACCCGTTGATCCAGGCGTATTTCCGCGATCCGCAGGCGGCTTCGCGCAGTGCGTTCTGGGCGCGGCGGCAGTGGCGTGAGCTGCTGTACTACAGCATCACGTGGGGGCTGGCGCCGTGGTTGTTCATGCCGGCGGACGACGTGCCCATGACGACGCTGCTGATGCTGATCATGCTGGGGCTGGTCAGCGGCGGCATTCCTTCGGTTGCGCCGCGCTGGGCGTCGGTGCTGGCGTTCGTGCTGCCGATGATGGGCGGACTGATCTCGGCCCTGCTCTGGCGCGCGGACGCCACGCACCTGTTCCTGGCGGCCTGCGCGGCCATCTACCTGGGCGCGATGCTGCATTTCGCGCGCAGCCAGCATGTGCTGCTGACCGCGTCGCTGCGCATGCGCTTCGAGAAAGAGGCGCTGGCCGAGGAACTGGCACAACAGGTCGCCGTCACGCAGCGCGCCAGCGAGGAGAAGACGCGATTTTTCGCCGCCGCCAGCCACGACCTGCGCCAGCCGCTGCACGCGATCGCGCTGTTCGGCGCGGTGCTGGACAAGGAGCTGCAGGGCCAGCCCGCGCACGTCCACGCGCAACGCCTCATGGGCGCGGTGCAGGCGCTGGGTACGTCTCTGGACACCATGCTCGATGTCTCGCGCCTGGACGCGGGCGTGATCGAGCCCGACCTGCAGGACGTGCCGCTGAACGCGGTGCTGCAGGCCCTGCACCTATCCTTCGCCTCGCGCGCGGAAGAGCACGAGCTGCAGTTGCGCCTGCGCGCCACGCCGCTGTGGGTGCGCACCGACGCGCACCTGCTGCAGCGCCTGCTGGGCAACCTGATCGAGAACGCCATCAAGTACACGCCCGCCGCTGGCGGTGGTGTGCTGGTGGTGGCGAGGTCGCGCGGCGCACAGGTGTGGATCGACGTGGTGGACACCGGCATCGGCATCGCGCCCGAACATGCCGGACGGGTCTTCGACGAGTTCTACCAGGTCGACAACCCGGGGCGCGACCGCACGCGCGGCCTGGGCATGGGCCTGTCCATCGTGCGCCGCCTTGCGCAACTGCTGGGCCATCCGGTCACGCTGCACTCGCACCCTGGGCGCGGCAGCCGCTTTCGCATCTGCCTGCCACACGCCACGCCCCGGCCGGCCAGTCTGGTGCGCGCGCCCAGCCGCGAAGAGGCACGGGCGCTGCCCCGCCGTGTGCTGCTGGTGGACGACGAGTCCGACATCACCGACGCCCTGGCCGCGTTCCTCGGCGCCTGGGGCGTGGGCTCGCGCGCGGCGCGAGACGAAGGCACCGCGGCCATGGCCCTGAGCGTGGCGCGCCACAACGGTGACCCGTTCGACGCCATGCTGTGCGACTTCCGCCTGGCCGATGGCGCCGACGGCCTGGACGCGGCGCTGCGGCTGCGCGAGCGCTTCGACCCCGGCATGCCGCTGCTGCTCATCACCGGCGAGACCGCGCCCGAGCGCCTGCAGCGCGTGCGCGACTCGGGCGTGCCGGTCCTGTTCAAGCCGGTCGATCCCGAACGCCTGCTGCAGGCCCTGGCCGGTCTGGCACCGCCTGCGCCGCCCAACCCCTCCGCGCCACCGTCCGCCACGTCATGACCTTTGGCACTGGTGTGCCGCGCCCGCCCTGCCTATCGTGGCGGCCACGCCAAAACCAGGTTACCCGGAGGCCCCATGTCCATTGCTGTCACACCCCTCGGAAAAAGCCGTCTGCTGCTCGCTGGCGCGCTGCTGTCGCTGCTGGCCGCCTGTGGAGGCGGCGGTGGCGATGCCCCGGCCGCGCCGCCGGCCAGCGTGAGCGCGGTCATCGGTCCGGCCGGGGGCACCGTCACCGGACCCGACGGTGTGCAGATCGTGGTCCCGGCCGGAGCACTGCGCAGCGACACCACCATCGGCATCGCGCGCAGCGATGCCGGCGCACCTCCGCTCACAGGCTTGGTGCGAGGGCTGGGCAACGCCTACGAGTTCACCCCGCACGGCCAGATCTTCGACGTGCCGGTGCTGCTGCGCATGCCCATCCCCGCGGGCGGCGACGGCAGCAGCTGGCTGGTCGCCAGCCCGGGCGAGGACTGGTCCGAACACACGGCCCGGGTCTCGGGCGGCATGACGGAACTCGTGCGCAACCGCCTCTCCTGGGGCTACCCCGGCTCGACCTGCGCCTACAACCCCAACGACCCCAACCTGAGCCTTTCGGGCTGCGTGTTGCCGCGCGGCGGCACCGCGGCCACCACCCTGCCCGCGCAAGCCCTGCAGTTGGTGAACTACCCGAACTGGCAGGGCAGCGCCGGCAGCTACCGGCTGGAGGTCGCCGCCAGCGTCACCTTCACCACCACCTACACCCAACGGGCCGACTGCATCAGCACCCGCATCAAGGTCTACCGCCGCCAGCTCGACCGCAGCCCGAACCTGCTGGAAACCCTTTACGACCAGGGTGCCCCCCTGTCCCCACCCACCGGCACGCCGCCCGGCATGAAGGTCTCGGGCAGCGTGACCCTCGCGCCCGTCACGCTTACCCATGCCGACAACGGCCGCCACGTCTATGCCTTCCGCGTGAGCTGCACCCTGGCGGACCAGCGGACCTACACCTATGGCGACGACATGGTCATCCACATCGCCGTTCCCATGCCCACCAGCACGCAGACCATCGGCGGCACCGTCTCCGGCCTCACGGGCACGCTGGTGCTGCGCAACAACGGCGGCGATGACCTGAGCATCAGCGCCGACGGCGCCTTCAGCTTCGCCACCCCCGTGGGCACCGGCGCGCCCTACGGCGTCTCCGTGGCCACGCAACCCGCCGGCCAGACCTGCACGGTGCAGAACGGCAGCGGCACCGCCAGCGCCAACGTGAGCAACGTGGCAGTGACCTGCACCAGTGCCCCGGCCAGTGGCTGGCTGGGCGAGGCGCGCATCGAGTCTGGCGCCGGGGTGGCCTCCCACCCGGCGGTGGCGGTGGACGGCCAGGGCAACGCGCTCGCCGTCTGGATGCAGCACGACGGCACCCGCCACGACATCTGGGCCAACCGCTATGTGGCCGGCGGCAAATGGGGTACGCCGCAACGCATCGAGGGCGGCAGCGGCAACGCCGAATACCCGGCCATCGCCATGGACGCAGCCGGCAACGCGACCGCCATCTGGACCCAGCACGACGGCACCACCATGCGCGTGCGCGCCGCCCGTTACGTTGCCGGCACCTGGGGCGCCGACGAAGCGGTGGATGCCGGCAGCGGCACCGCCCGCGAGCCGCACCTGGGCATGGACGCCAGCGGCAACGCGGTGGCGGTATGGGTGCAGAACGACGGCGGGCAGCAGCGGATCAGGACCAACCGCCTGGTCTCCGGCGTCTGGCAGGGAGAGACCTCCATCGACGGCGCCGTCGGCGCCGCCCACGCGCCCCAGGTCGCCGTGTTCCCGGATGGCACCGCACTGGCGGTCTGGACGCAGGAGCAGGGCGGCCGTGTGCACCTGTTCCACAACCGCTTCAACGGCATGGGCTGGTCCACCGCCGACCAGCTGTACGAGAACACCACCTCGGCCATAGGCACGCCGCGCATCGCCGGCAACGCGAGCGGCGGCGCCATCGTGGTCTGGGAACAAGGCACGGGCGCAGGTGCCAGCAGCACCGACGTGCTGGCCTCGCGTTACTCGGGCGGCCTGTGGACCAACCCGGTCACCCTGTCCGACATCAACGCCCAGCGTGCCTTCGACCCACGCATCGCGATGACCGGCGACGGCCGCGCCCGCGTGGTCTGGCGCGAATCGCACGCCGATGCCTTCGAGACCTGGGCCCGGCCGTACGAGCCCGATGGCGGCTGGGCCACCGCTCCGGCACGGCTGGACGGCCCGCTGGTCGACCGCAGTTCGGGCAATGGCCCTCTGGCCGTGGGCGTCGGTCCGGACGGCAACGCCATCGCCATCTGGAGCTACACCGCACCAGGCGCACAGCACAACGACCTGTACGCCTCGCACTACCGTCAGGACGACATGCTCTGGGGCCCGCCCCAGCAGATCGAGAACACCAACGGAGGCGGCACCAACAGCGCCGCGCTGGGCGTCGGCGCCAACGGCAGCGCCGTCGCGGTCTGGGACCAGGACGACGGTGGCCCGCCCCATGGCGACATCTGGGCCAACGTCTTCCCCTGAACAGCGCCCGCGCTTACTTGCCGAACAGGTCCTTCAGGCCTTCGCCGATGCGGTCGCCCAGGTTGGCGCCCGCGCCGGTGCCCACGCCCGGCATGATCGCCGTGCCGATCGCCGCCCCCAGCAGGGCCGCGCGCGTGAGCGTGACCGAGGGCTCGTCCAGCGTGCCACCCACCACCAGCGGCACGCCCACCACCTGGCCGCCCGCGCCCCGCGTCATGTCCACGCGAATACGGCCCGAGAGTGCCCGCGCCGGGGAAACCGTCACCTCGCCGCTGGCCGCCAGCACGCCCGAGCGGGCCACCAGGTGGGTGAGGGCGATGGTCTGTCCGCGCGTGTTCACCTGCCCGGACAGCGTGTCCAGCGCGGTCAAACCACCACGCGACAGGCCCACGCTGGCCACGGCCCGGGCCAGATCCAGCCCATGCACCACCGCCTCGTGCACCGTGAAGCGCGTCTGGGTGCGCAATGCCTGCGTGACCGCGTCCGCGCTGACCGAGCCCGTGTCGATGCGCGCCGAGAGCGTGGTGTCCGCATCCAGCCACCCGCTCAGGGGCCGGCTGGGCGCGGTCAGCACCGCGACCTCCAGGCCACGCGTGCGCAGTTCGCCCTCCAGCACCAGCACGTGAGAGCCCGGTCCCGGCGGCGTGAGCCGGAGCGGGCCCTGCACCGTCCCACTCCCCACGGAGAGCGCCAGCGTCCACGCCAGCGGCCCCAGGTCGGGTGCCCGGCGCAGGGTGGCGCTCGCGCCCTGCATCACGCCCGCCAAGACCTTCACATCGGCGGCTCCCGGCCAGCCATCCGCGAGCAGGTCCACCGCGGCCTGCACCGTGGTGCCACGCCCGCGCGCATCGACCCAGGTCACATCGTCCAGCACCACGCGGCGCGGCAGCCACCCCAGGTCCAGGCCGCGATCCGGCACTGGCACTGGCCCAGGCACCGATGCCGCCGGGGGCGACCCCGCCTCCTGCCCTTTGAGCCGCGCCGCCAGCAGCACCACTGTGGCCTGCGGCAGCACCGCCTGGCGCAGCACCAGCACATCCACCTGCAGGCGGCCGACCAGCAGCGCCGACCAGGAGGGCCGGGCCACCACGCGCGCCAGCGTCAGCGGCGGATCGGCCTGGACATCGAGGCCTTCGAGCACCACCGCCGGCAACGGCCACACCGCCACGGACACCCGCGCCAGGCGCACCGGCACGCCCAGCGCCGCGCCGGCCTCGTGTTCCACGCGCTGGCGAAAACCGTCGCTGCCGGTCCACTGGTACAAGGTCGCCACCCCCGCCACGGCCAGCAGCACGCCCGCGCCAAACGCGATGGCCAGGAAACGCAGCACACGGGCGACGGCGGGCATGATGGCGCCATTGTGCCCAGCACCCGGCGCCAGAACCGCCTTGCGCCGACCGCCCAGCACGATTTCCCGGCGGCCGGTAGGATCGCTCCCGATGCCCCTGCCGGGGCATCACCGATTGACCCGAGGACACATCCCATGAAGCTCTACTACTCCCCCGGCGCCTGTTCGCTCTCGCCGCACATCGCCCTGCACGAATCCGGCCTCACCTTCGAGGCCGTCCCCGCCCCGACCAAGACCCACCAGCTGCCCGACGGCACGGACTACTACACCATCAACCCGCTGGGCTACGTGCCCCTGCTCGAACTGGACGATGGCCAGCGCCTGCGCGAAGGCCCCGCCATCGTGCAGTACATCGCCGACCAGGTGCCGCAGAAAAAGCTGGCGCCCGCCGGCGGCACCATGGACCGCTACCGCCTGCAGGAATGGCTCACCTTCATCGGTACCGAGGTGCACAAAGGCTTCTCTCCCCTGTTCAACCCGGCCACCCCCGAAGAGTTCAAGGCCACGACCAAGACCCGCCTGTCGCAGCGCCTGGCCTGGGTCGACAGCCAGCTCGCCGGCAAGCAGTACCTGATGGGAGACACCTTCACCGTCGCCGACGGCTACCTCTTCACCGTGACCAACTGGGCCCCGCGCGTCGGAGTAGACATCACCGGCCTGGCCAACCTGACGGCCTACCGCGAACGCGTGGCTGCCCGGCCCGCCGTGCAGGCGGCCATGAGGGCCGAAGGCTTGGTGAAGTAGGGGCTCCCCCCTGCGCCGCTGCGCGGCTTCCCCCCTCTCTGGCGCGCCTGTCGGCGCTTGGAGGGGGGACGATGCCTTGGGCCGGCGGAGCCGGACCCTCGGCATCTCTGGGCTTGGGCGCCTCGCTTCGCTCGCTGGGGCGCCCTGGACTGGTGAAGCCGGGCCCTTGCGTTCAGGTCAGGGCTTTCTGGCGGGATGCCAGGGCGGCGCCGAGCCAGAGGGCGATGGCCGAGAACACCAGGCCGCGTGCCAGGCCGCCTGGGCCGTCGGAGATGAAACCGACCACGGTTGGGCCCACGATCTGGCCGGCGGCGAACACGATGGTGAAGGCGCTGATGCCGGCGGCCCATTGCGCGGGCGGCAGGTTGTGGCGCACCAGCGCGGTGGTGGATGCGACGACCGAGAGGAACACGCCGCCGAACAGCGCACCCGAGACGATGAGCAGCGGCCAGGCCGCGGTGAGCGCCGGCACGATGGCGGCCACTCCCAGCAGCGCGTTGAGCACGGCCAGCGGCACGCCGTTGCGGTACCGGTCGAGCAGGCCGGCCCAGATGCGCGAGGAGGCCACCACCGCCACCCCCAGCAAGGCGTAGAACAGCGTGATGCCGCCGCCGGACACACCCTGCTCACGCAGCAAGGCAATCACGAAGGTCATGTAGCCGATGTAACCCACGCCGAAGGCCCCGTACCCGGCGAGCGCGAAGGCGAAGTCCCGTGCGCGGAACACGCGCGCGCCCGAGCCCAGCGGCCCGGGTGGGGGCGGTGCCAGGGTGGCCAGCACGCGCGCGGGCCAGGCCATGAGCAGCGTCGCCAGCAGGCAGACCATGGCCAGCACCCACCAGGCCCAGGCCCAGCCGTGGGCCTGCTGCGCGGCGGCCGCCAGCACGGGTGGCACGCCCAGGGCCGACACCACGATGCCCAGCCCCGTGCCACCGTAGTACAGGCCCAGCAGGAAACCGCTGCGCCGCGGCTGCAACGCGCCCAGGCGCGCGGCGAGCAAGCCGCCCGAGATGAACACCAGCGCACTGGCCACACCGGCCAGCAGGCGCTGGGCCAGCAAAGGCACGGCGCTGGTGAAGAAGCCGCTGAGAGCCATGAACACGGAAGCCAGCAGCGAACCCACCAGCAGCAGCCCCATCGGCGAGGCCCGCCGCAACAGCCAGGGCGTGGCCAGGGCGCCCACCAGGTAGCCCGCCGCGTTGAAGGTGTTCATCGCGCCCGCCAGGGTGTAGCTCCAGCCCAGGTCCCCGCGCATGGGTGGCAGCAGCAGGCCGTAGGCGAAGCGGGTGATGCCCAGCGAGACCGCGGCCCCCAGGGAGAGGGCCAGAGCCAGGCGCACATACGGCGTGGCATCGGGGGCATGGCCCGGCGCGGCGGGTGGGGTGGGGCGGGTCATGGACCGGCACATTTTGTGCGAAGCTGGCGCGCATGAACAAGTCCGCCCGCCTCACCGCCCTGCAAGCCAGCGAACGCGAACGCTTCATCGCCACCCACCCCACCTCCATGGCCCTTGCCCGGGCGGCCCGCGCGCACTACCTCTTTGGCGTGCCCCTGCACTGGATGCGCGACTGGCCCAGCCCGGCCACGCTGTTCGTGACCCACGCGCAGGGCGCGCGCATCACCTGCGCCGATGGCCTGGCCTACACCGACTTCTGCCTCGGCGACACCGGCGCCATGTTCGGCCACAGCCCGCCCGCCCTGGCCCAGGCCATCGCCACCCAGGCCGCGCAAGGCCTCACCTGCATGCTGCCGTCTCCACGCGCCTTGCCGGTGGGTGAGGCGCTGCAGCGCGTCTTTGGCCTGCCGCGGTGGCAGATGGCGCTCTCGGCCAGCGACGCCAACCGCTTCGTGCTGCGCTGGGCGCGCGCCGTCACCCGCCGGCCGGTGCTGCTGGTGTTCGATGGCTGCTACCACGGTGCGGTGGACGACACGCTGGTGGACAGAGACCCCACCAGCGGGAAGACGCTGCCACGCCCCTCGGTGCTGGGACAGGTCCACAACCATGCCGATTTCACCCGCGTGGTGCCGTTCAACGATCTGGCGGCCCTGCGTGCCGCACTGGCCCAGGGCGACGTGGCCTGCCTGCTGGCCGAACCCGCGCTCACCAACTTCGGCCTGGTGCCACCCCAACCTGGCTTCTGGGCCGCCGCGCGGGCGCTGTGCCGCGAGCACGGTGCGCTGTTCGTCTGCGACGAAACCCACACGGTCTCCACCGCCCTCGGCGGGTATGCGCGGGCGCACGGCCTGGCGCCCGATGTGCTGGTGGTCGGCAAGGCCGTGGCCGGCGGCCTGCCGTGCGCGGTCTATGGCTTCACCGAGGAACTCGCCGACCGCATGGCCGCGGCCAAGGAACACGCCCCCGACGGACACAGCGGCATCGGCACCACGTTGTCGGGCAACGCCCTGACCATGGCCGCGCTCGAAGCCGCGCTGCAACACCTGCACACCGAGGCGAACTACGGGCACATGCTGAAGCTCGCCGAGCTGTTGGAACAAGGCCTGCGCGAGCGTATCGCCCGCGCGGGCCAGCCCTGGACCGTGACCCGCCTGGGCGCGCGCATGGAACTGCAGTTCATGGACCACACGCCGCTCGATGCCCAGGACGTGCGCGACCACGCGCAGGGCGAACTCGAAGCCCTCACGCACCTCTACATGCTCAACCGCGGCGTGCTGCTCACGCCTTTTCACAGCATGCTGCTGGTCTCCCCCGCCACCAGCGAGGCGGACGCGCAGCGCCTTCTGGCGGTGTTTGGCGAATGGGTGGATGCGCTGGCGCGCAGCGCGGCCGAATGACTTGGATCAGCCCAGCCCCACGGGTGCGGGCGTGCGCATCACGATGCGCGTGAACAGGCGGTCGAACGCGGGATCGCGCGGCAGGTGCGGGTTCAGCGGATCCTGGTTGGTCGAGAAGGCCACGTCCAGCGCCTGCCAGTCGCTTTCGTCCAGCGAGCGCTCGGCCTCGGGCAGCACCACGGTTTCCTCCAGCCGCATGTGTTCCAGGTAGAAGCCGATGTAGTCGCGCGCCGCCAGTTCAAAAGCCGTGCGGCGCGTTTCGCCCAGGTACTCCCAGGCCATGAGCAGGTGCATGAGTTCGCGCACCCTGTTCTCGCCCGTCATGTGGTCGCGTTCGAGCTGTTCGATGGTTGGCATGACCTGGGGCGCAGCCCGGGCCACGCGGGGAAACAGCAGGTCCGATTCCTTGGGGTGGTGCCGCTTCTCGGGAAACTCGTCGATGTAGAACAGCATCGCCCGCAGCACATCGAAGTACTGGTCGTGCAGACCCTTTCCATCGGGATCGGGCCCCCGTTCGATCATCTGCCGCATGGACAGCAGCATGGCCGACAGGCTGGCGTGTTCGTCGCGGATGACGCGCAGGGCTTCGTGTTTCATGGCGGGCAGGACCATTTCCTCTGGCCCTGCAGCATCGCGCAAGCTGGCCCTGCCGGGCTTGACCTGGGTCAAGCTTCAACGCTGTGGCGGCTTCCAGCGGCGCAGCAGCAGCGCATTGCTCACCACGCTCACGGAACTCAGCGCCATGGCCGCACCCGCCACCACAGGGCTCAGAAAGCCCAGCGCGGCCAGTGGAATGCCCGCCACGTTGTAGGCAAACGCCCAGAACAGGTTCTGCCGGATCTTGCGCACCGTGCGCCGCGATATGTCCAATGCGGCAGCCACCAGCATCGGGTCTCCCCGCATGAGCGTGATGCCGGCCGCGTGCATGGCCACGTCCGAACCGCCACCCTGGCTGTGGCTCATCGCCATGCCCACGTCGGCCGCCGCAAGCGCCGGTGCATCGTTGACACCATCACCCACCATGGCGACGGTGTGAAGACCCTCGCGTCCCAACCCTGCATGGCTGGCTCCCACCCTGGAGGGCTGTTTCAGCTTGCGCACCACCGCCGCCTTGTCGCCCGGCAGCACCTCGGCCACCACCTCGCCCTGGTCGGCGCGCAGGCCCAGGCGCGCAGCCATGGCGGTGGCCGCTCCACGGTTGTCACCCGACACCATGAACACACGAAGCCCCTGCGCGCGCAGATCCGCGATGGCTTGCGCCGCACCCGCCTTCGGTTCATCACCAAAAGCCAGCAACGCCAGCGGTGTCCAGGTGGCAGCCGCGGCGGCGTCTCCCGGTGTCTGGCTGGCCAGCACCGATACCGTGGCGCCCTCTGCCTGCAGGCTGCGCACCCGGTCTTCCAGTGGTCCCATCCGTGCACCCAGCTCTTCCATCCAGCGCAGACTGCCCAGCGCCAGCAGCGCGCCACCCACCACGCCCTGGCTGCCACGGCCAGGCACGGCCTGCACGTCCTGCGCAGGACCGGGTGTGATGGCGGCCGATGCGGCGGCCTGCACCACGGCGCGCGCCAGCGGATGCGCACTCTGCGCCTGCAGCGCGGCAGCCGTCTGCAGCACCGCCATCTCGTCCACGCCCGGCATGGCCTCGACCACCAGCAGGCGCGGGCGCCCCTCGGTGAGGGTACCGGTCTTGTCAAAGGCCACCGTGTCCACCTGGTGCGCCACCTCCAGAGCCTGCGCATCCTTGATCAGAATGCCGTGCCGTGCCGCCACGCCCGTGCCCGCCATGATGGCCGCGGGTGTGGCCAGGCCCAGCGCACAGGGACAGGCGATCACCAGCACGGCCACCGCATGCAGCAAAGCCTCTTCCAGCAACGCCCCGCGTGCCCACCAGGCCACCAGCGTGATCAGTGCGATCACCAGCACCACCGGCACAAACACCGCCGCCACCTGGTCCACCATGCGCTGCACCGGCGCCTTGGTGGCCTGCGCGTCCTGCACCAGACCGATGATGCGCGCCAGCACGCTCTCTGCCCCTACCGAGCGCACACGCACCTCCACCGCACCCTCGCCATTGAGCGAACCACCGGTGACGGCATCACCCACGTCCTTGGACACCGGCATGGCTTCCCCGGTGAGCATGGACTCGTCGGCCTGCGTGCGGCCCTGCACCACCACACCATCGGCCGCGAAGCGCTCACCCGGCAGGACCCGGATCAGGTCGCCCGGCAACAGCTCATCCACCGCGACGTCGGCCACCTCCGTGCGGCGCACACCATCGGGCAACAGGTGCGCGCGTTCAGGCCGCAAGGCATGCAAGGCCCGAATGGCCGCCGTGGTCTGCCGCTTGGCACGCGCCTCCAACCACTTTCCCAGCAACACCAGCGTGATCACCACCGCAGACGCCTCGTAGTACAGATGCACCATCTCACCCGGCTCCGCACGCCACCACAGCCAGGTCGACAAAGCCCAGCCAGCCGTGGTCCCTATCGACACCAGCAGCTCCATGTTGCCGGTCAGCGCCTTGAGCGCATGCCACCCCGCACGGTAGAAACGCGCACCCAGCACGAACTGCACCGGCGTGGCCAACAGGAACTGCGCCCAGGCCGGCAGCATCCAGTGCCGCCCAAAAAGATCGCCGACCATGGGCACCACCAGAGGTGCCGACAACACCAGACCGATGAACACAGGCAGAAAGCTGCGGGGCATGCCCATCCACTGCACTTCCGTCTCCTCGTCCATCTCTTCCAGCGTGCGCGGTTCGTAGCCCGCGTCGCGCACAGCGCGCTTGATGCGCGCCAGCGCCTGGGCTTCATCGCCCGTGTTCAACACCACGCGGGCCGACTCGGTGGCCAGGTTGACCGTCGCCTCCGTCACACCCGCCTGCTTCTTCAGTGCTTTCTCCACCCGCGTCACGCAGGAAGCGCAAGTCATGCCACCAATGCCCAGATCGATCTGGTGGATCGAAGGTGATGCGGAAAACTCGCCCGGCATGGTGGCCGTGGCCGCAGGTATCGTGTTCATGAATCCAGCATAAGCTTTACCACCGTGGGAAGGTCAAGTGGTCTTGTTGCCAACTGTGAACGGGACAGGTCCGCCTGCAAAAGGCTTGACCTTGACACCATGTCAAGGATGACAATGTCCCCATCATCCACTTCCTTTTCAAGGACATTTCCATGAACCAGGTATTTGACGTGCAAGGCATGACCTGCGGCCACTGCGAAAAAGCCGTGACCACCGCCATCCGCGAGCTCGACCCACAGGCCCAGATCCGCATCGATCGCGCCAGCCACCGCGTCGAGGTCGACACCACGCAGCCGCGTGAAGCGGTGGCGCAGGCGATCCGCGAAGAGGGTTACCAGGTCGCCGCCTGAGCACCATGGCCGACGAACCCAGTGAACAGGACCTGCGGGTCCCGTGGCCAGTGAACATCGGCACGGCCGCGCGGCTCAGTGGCATTTCGCCCAAGATGCTTCGCCACTACGAAGCCCTGGGCCTGCTTGCCGCGGTGCCACGCACGGACAGCAACTACCGCCAGTACAGCCTGGCCGACGTGCACACCCTGCGCTTCATCCGCCGCGCACGCGACATGGGCTTTGGCCTGGATGCCATCACCGAACTGGTCAGCCTCTGGCACAACCGCCGGCGCAGCAGCGCCAGCGTCAAGCGCATTGCGCAGAAACACATGGAAGAGCTCAGTGCCCGCATCGAAGCCCTGCAGGCCATGCAGCGCACGCTCGACCACCTGCTGAACCTCTGCCCTGGCGACGGCCGTCCCGACTGTCCCATCCTCGACGACCTCGGCCACCCCACGACAGAGGCCTGCGCCACCGTGCCACACAAGGCCACAAAACTTTACACACCCGCCACACCGGCGGCACAGGATGGAAACACGCCGCTTCGACACTGAAGCCATGCCATCTCACCCATGCATTCCGCAGGCGACCTGGCAGACCTTCCCAACCCTCTCCAAGGAGTCCACCATGACCTCGCTTCCGAAACGTGCCCTGATCACCGCCGCCTTGGCCTCTGCCTTCGTCGGTCTCTCTGCCACCGCCATCGCCCAGACCGCGGCCACGCCGGCTCCTACCGCGCAAACCGCACCAGCCCCCCGCCCCGACGCAGACAAACTGGACAAACACCAGAAGCGCCACGCCGAACGCATGGCGAACATGCAGAGAAAGATGGCAGAGCGTCGGGCCGCCCTCAAGGCCGATCTCAAGCTCACGCCCGAGCAGGAGCCCGCCTGGAACGCCTTCGTGGCGCGCACACAGCCTCCCCAGCAAGGTCCTGCGCCTCGCATGAACCGCGAAGACTGGTCCAAGCTGACCACGCCGGAACGTCTGGACAAGATGCAGGCACTCAAAGCCGAACGCGACGCCCACATGGCCCAGCGCAACGACGCGATCCGCAGCTTCTACGGTTCGCTCAACGCGGATCAGAAGAAAGTGTTCGATGACCGTTTTGCTCAGGGCTTCCAGCGCGCCGGCATGCGCCACAAGGGCCACCCTGGCGGCCATCCCCATCCCATGGGCGGTGAAGTCCGCAGCTGAACCACCTGAGGGCCTGCGGCTGTCTGTCTTGTCTTCTCTTAGTTTCTTTATTTAAAGATAGTCGTAGTAGTAGAGGGCGCTGTCCGCTGTGGACAAGCGCCCTTTTCTTTGTCGTTTCAAGGACTTGCAGAAGGGCCAACCCTGTGTGAAGGACCCGGGTACCGACAGTGGCCCAACAGGGATAACCTGAACGCGAAGCCGTCGTCTGTGGACAACCGGGTATTTGTTCAAAAGTTACACACAGCTTTGTGAGACATACCGTGAAACAGGCGCTGACACCTGCGCACAGTCGCTTGCCAGTGGACCACGGTCTGGCTGTTAAGATGCGCCGCTTTCCCGCTGGCTGCGCCGTCCAGGCGCGGCTGTGGCTGGCCCGTATCTGGACCCCATTTGCCCATGTCTGTTGCCCTCGCAGGAAAAGCACCCGCGACCTTTGAAATCAAGAGCGCACAGTTGTCTCTGGTGGCGCTCATGCTGAAGTCCTCCGACCTGCAGCGCCTGGGTGAAGAGCTGGCTCAGCGCTATGGCGACATGCCCGACTTCTTTGACCAGGACCCACTGGTCATTGACCTGCATCCGCTCAACGTGGCCGAGTCCCGTGCCCTGCCCGACTTCGATGCCTTGCTGGAGCTGCTGCGCCGCTACCACCTGCGGCCGCTGGCGGTGCGCGGCGGCACGATCGAGCAGACCGCGCGCGCCGTGTCCGCCGGTCTTGTGCCAGCACCGGACGCTTCGGTGCAGCGTGGCACGCCGGTCACGGCTGCCGAACCCGTGTCTTCACCGCCTCCGCCACCTGGTGCCCTGGTGGTGGACAAGCCCTTGCGTTCCGGCCAGCAGGTCTATGCGCGTGGCCGTGACCTGGTGGTCATGGCCATGGTCAATCCGGGAGCGGAAGTGATCGCCGATGGCCATGTGCACGTCTATGCGCCACTGCGGGGCAAAGCCATCGCGGGCGCGCGTGGCAACGGCGACGCACGCATCTTCAGCCTGGGCATGGCGCCCGAACTCATTTCCATCGCCGGCATCTACCGCACCAGCGAAGTGCCCTGGCCCGATGCGATCCTGGGCAAGCCCGCCCAGGTGCGCCTGGCCCCGGGACCCGACGGCGACAAGCTCGTGATCGACGCCCTTGGCGCCTGATCCTCTTCCGCACAGAAAGAACCTCACCATGACCAGAATTGTTGTCGTCACCTCCGGCAAGGGAGGCGTGGGCAAGACCACCACCAGCGCCAGCTTTGCCACTGGCCTGGCCTTGCGCGGCCACAAAACCGCCGTGATCGATTTCGACGTCGGCCTGCGCAACCTGGATCTCATCATGGGCTGCGAACGCCGCGTGGTCTACGACCTGATCAACGTCATCCAGGGCGAAGCCAACCTCAACCAGGCCCTGATCAAGGACAAGCAGTGCGAGAACCTGTTCGTGCTGGCCGCCAGCCAGACGCGCGACAAGGAAGCGCTGAGCCAGGAGGGTGTGCACAAGGTGCTGACGGACCTGACCGGCATGGGTTTCGAGTACATCATTTGTGATTCGCCTGCCGGCATCGAGACCGGTGCGCTCATGGCCATGCACTACGCGGACGAAGCGCTGGTGGTCACCAATCCCGAAGTCTCCAGCGTGCGCGACTCTGACCGCATCCTGGGCATGCTCGGGAGCAAGACGCAGCGCGCCATCGAGGGCAAGGAGCCGATCAAGGAACACCTGTTGATCACCCGCTACAACCCTTCGCGTGTGGCCGATGGGCAGATGCTCTCGCTGGAAGACATCCAGGACATCCTGCGCATCAAGCTGATTGGCGTGATCCCCGAGAGCGAGAGCGTGCTCAGCGCATCCAACCAGGGCACGCCGGCGATCCACCTCAAGGGCACCGACGTGGCCGAGGCCTACAGCGACGTCATCGACCGTTTCCTGGGAGCGGACAAGCCGCTGCGCTTCATCAACGCGGAGAAAGCGGGATTCTTCAAACGCCTGTTCGGAGGGAAGTAAGGCATGTCCCTGTTGTCCTTCCTGCTCGGCGAGAAGAAGAAGACGGCCAGCGTCGCCAAAGAGCGGCTGCAGATCATTCTTGCCCATGAGCGCAGTGGCCGCAGCGCCTCTGAACCCGACTACCTGCCCGCCCTGCAGCGCGAGCTCGTCGCGGTGATCGGCAAGTACATCAAGATCAACCCGGACGACATCAAGGTGCAGCTAGAACGCCAGGACAACCTGGATGTGCTGGAGGTCAAGATCGAGCTGCCCGAGCGCAAGTAAGACCTCGGCGCGGCGGGGACTATCATCGTCCCATGCTGATAGAGACCCTGGGTGCCGCCCGTGACATGGGTCGCCTCCATGCCATTCTGGGTGTGCTGATCCGCCATGGCTTTGGCGACACCGTGCGCCGCCTCGGGCTTGGCGACGCGCTGGAGCGTGCCGGCCACGCGTTGAACTGGACCCATGTGGCCGACCTGGCGCACCTGCCGCCGCCGGTGCAGGTGCGCATGGCCATGGAGGAACTCGGTCCCGCCTTCGTCAAGCTCGGGCAGGTGCTGGCCGGTCGCGCGGATCTCTTTGGTCTGGACTGGATAGCCGAGTTCGAGAAGCTGCACAGCCATGTACCCGCGGTACCGCTGGATGCGCTGCGGCCCCAGTTGCGCGAGGACCTCGGCGACGAACCCGAGGCGGTGTTCGCCCACTTCGAAGCCGAACCTCTCGCTGCCGCTTCCATTGCCCAGGTGCACCGGGCCCTCCTGCACGATGGCACCGAGGTGGTGGTGAAAATCCGGCGGCCCGGCATCACCGAGACCATAGAGGCCGATCTGCGTCTGCTGGCGCGCCTGGCGGCGCTGGCCGAAGACCAGTTGCCTGCGCTGCGGCCCTACCAGCCCAGGCAACTGGTGCGCGAGCTGGCGCGCTCCCTGCAACGTGAGCTCGACCTGGCCAGTGAGTGCCGCAACGCCGAGCGCATCGCCGCCAACATGGCGACCCTGCCCTGGATCGTGGTGCCCAGGGTGCATTGGAAACACACCAGCGCGCGCGTCAACGTGCAGGACTTCGTGGGAGGCGTGCCAGGGGACGCGCTGGATCGCCTCGACGCCGCGGGCCTGAACCGCCAACTGCTCGCCCGCCGGGGGGCCCAGGCGGTGCTGAAGATGATCGTGCAGGACGGTCTTTTCCATGCCGACCCCCATCCGGGCAACGTGTTCTACCTGTCCGGCGACCGCATCGCCTTCATCGACTTCGGCATGGTGGGGCGCCTCTCGCAGCGCCGCCGGGAAGAACTGCTCACGCTGCTGCTGGGGTTGGTGGAAAACCAGCCCCAGGCCGTGGCCGACGTGCTGCTGGACTGGACCGGCGATGGCCATGGCGTGAACCTCGCGTCACTGGAAACCGAGATCGAGGCCTTCGTAGAGCAGTACCAGGGAGCGCCCCTGGCCCAACTGGACCTGGGCCAGATGCTGGCCGACGTGACCGCCATCCTGCGTGAGCACCAGTTGGCGCTGCCGGGAGATCTGGCTTTGCTCATCAAGGCCTTCATCACGCTCGAAGGCCTGGGCCGTGGCCTGGACCCCGGCTTCCACATGACCACCGAAGCCCTGCCCCTGTTGCGGCAGGTGGTGCGCGAACGCTACCAACCCCGGGCCCTGGGTCGGCGCGCATGGCAGACCTTGCGCCGCGCGCTGGCCGTGGCCGAGCAACTGCCCCACGATGTCTCGCACCTGCTGCGCAACGCCCGGCGCGGCAAGCTGCAGGTCGGTATTGAACTGGCGCACCTGCGGCGCGTGGGCAACCAGATCGACCGCGCGGCCAACCGCCTGGCCATGGCGCTGGTGATCGCGGCCCTCATCATCGGGTCTTCCATCGTGATGACGGTGCAGGGTGGCCCGACGCTGCTGGGCCTGCCGCTGTTCGGTTTCCTGGGTTTCGTGGGCGCGGTGCTGGGCGGGCTCTGGCTGGTGCGCGCCATCTGGCGCAGCAGCCGTCGAGGCGACGGCGAAGACCAGGCCTGATCCCCGCAGGGATATACCCGGCGTGGTAGGATACCGGCCTCTCGCAAAGCGAGTCTCCCCCGCATGGCGGCTTCATCGCCACCGTGCCGGCCACCCTCCCCTTCGGACCGGGCGGCCAAGCCAGCCTCTCCCGGGCCCCTGCCCTGCCTGCCTTCCACGTTGCCGTGGACGACATCTCTCCACCGGTCGCAGCCGCCGACGCTGCCCCACGTGGCGCGTGCGCGCAGCAGGGCAAGGGCCATCCTCTCTCGAAGCAAGGACATCACTGCACATGGCCAAGGAAACACTGATCGACATGATGGGCGTCGTCAACGAGGTGTTGCCGGACACCCGTTTTCGCGTCACGCTGGACAACGGGCACCAGCTCATTGCCTACTCCGCGGGCAAGATGAAGAAGAACCACATCCGCATCCTCGCGGGCGACCGCGTCTCGCTGGAACTCTCGCCCTACGACCTGACCAAGGGCCGCATCAATTTCCGCCACATCGAGGGCCGCGCCCCGATGGCACCGCGCAAGCCGCGCTGAGCCTTTTCCTTTTCTCTTTCAGTAGAACAGCGCACCCAGGTCGGCGCTGCCGCGGCGGCCTACATCGGCCCGGTGCGCCGCCAGCCATGCGGCCGCCCGCTCGCGCCCGAGCGCGAACAGCATCTCGAAGAAGCGCAGGTTGGCCGCGGCCTTGCTCTCGGTGCTGAGTTCGCGCAGCACCTCGCTGGCCTCGATCAGGTGAAAGTGCGTGCCGGCCAGACGCCGGTCCAGCGCACCCCGGCGCCACCACGGACTGGACAGGGCACGCTCGCGCAGGTGCGCGAACATGCGCATCTCGCGCAGGAAAGTGGCGTTGAAGGCCAGTTCCATCATGCGGCCCCGGATGTCTTCGGCCGATTGCGGCGCGGCGCGGTGCCGCAGCGGTGCGAGCATCACCAGCAGGATGTCGCGCGCCTCGCACTCATGGAACAGCGGGAACACCGCCGGATTGGCCGCATAGCCCCCGTCCCAGTACGGCTCGCCGTCGATCACCACGCTGCGGTGCATGGTGGGCAGGCAGGCCGAAGCCAACACCGCATCGGGCGTGAGTTCGTGCGTGCGGAACAGGCGCAGCTTGCCGGTGTTGGCGTTGGTGGCGGCCACGAACAGGCGCACCGGGCTGTGCGTGCGCAGCCGCCCGAAGTCGACCTGGGCGTTGAGGATGTCGCGCAGCGGATGCAGATCGAAGGGGTTGAGCTGCTCGGGCGAGAAGTAGTGCGTCCACTGCAGCATGAGGCGCATCCCGGGAGCCAGGCGCACGCCGCCGTCGGCCGTCGGCACCGCCACCTCAAAGGGCAGGCTGGAAGCGACCGCGCGCCAGAACTGGCCCAGCGCGGCGCGCGCGCCATCCGGGCCGCCCGCCATCAGCCCTTGCGCCAGCACCACGGCGTTCATCGCACCCGCGCTGGTGCCACTCACGCCGTCCCATTGCAGTTGCCTTTGCTCCAGCAAGGCGTCGAGCACACCCCAGGTGAACGCGCCGTGCGCACCGCCGCCCTGCAGAGCCAGGTTGACCGCCGGCGGGCTGTTGCGCCACCTCATGCAAGTTCTCTGGCGCGGCGGCGCGATCGCACCGCCTCCGCCAGGCCTTGCAGCACCGGCACTGTCTGCTCGAAAGCGATGCAGGCATCGGTGACGCTCACACCCGGGCGCAGCGGCTGGCCGGGAACGATGTCCTGCCGCCCTTCCTGCAGATGGCTCTCGATCATCACGCCCATGATCCGGGCATCGCCCGCCGCGACCTGGGACGCCACGTCCGCGGCGACCTCGATCTGGCGCTGGTGCTGCTTGCTGCTGTTGGCGTGCGACACGTCGATCATCACCTGCTCGCGCAAGCCCGCCTGGCGCAGCAGCGCGCAGGCGGCGGCCACGTCGGCCGCGCCGTAATTGGGGCGTGCGCCGCCACGCAGGATCACGTGGCAGTCGTCGTTGCCGCGTGTCTCGAAGACCGCGGCCTGACCCATCTTGGTCATGCCCATGAAGGCGTGCTCGGCGCGTGCGGCGAGGATGGCATCGGAGGCCACCTTCACGCCACCGTCGGTGCCGTTCTTGAAGCCCACGGGACAGGACAGGCCGCTGGCGAGCTGGCGGTGGCTCTGGCTCTCCGTGGTGCGTGCGCCGATGGCGCCCCAGCTCACGAGGTCGCTGATGAACTGCGGGCTGAGCAGGTCCAGGAACTCCGTGCCAACGGGCAGTCCCAGCGCCAGCACGTCCAGCAGCAGCGCGCGGGCCAGTTCCAGGCCTTCGTTGATGGCGAAACTGCCGTCCAGGTGCGGGTCGTTGATGTAGCCCTTCCAGCCCACGGTGGTGCGCGGCTTCTCGAAGTACACGCGCATCACCACCAGCAGGTCCTCCTGCAACGCGTCGGCCTGGGCCTTGAGCAGGCGCGCGTAGTCCATGGCCTGGTCGTGGTCGTGGATGGAGCAGGGCCCGACCACCACCACCAAGCGGTCGTCCTGGCCGTGCAGCACCCGCGAGACCGCGGCGCGGCTGGACTCCACCAGCGCCTGCGCGCTCTCGCTCGCCGGTTGCCACTCCTGCAGCAGGGCGGGCGTGATCAGGGGCCGCACGGCGCGGATGCGCAGGTCGTCGATGCGGGTGGTGTCGTGGGTGGACAGCGGGATCTGGGGGGTGTGGGTCTTCATGGGAGAGGCGAGGACGTCGCCGAGCAGCGGGACTGTTGCGCCCGCATGAACGCGGGCAAGGCCGCGCGCGAACAGCGCTGCAGGGCCATCAGGAAAGCATGGTCGGGGTTGCCCACGCCGTGGCGTGTGCGCAGGTCGTGCTGGATGCGGCCCAGCAGCTCGCTGGCCATTTCGGCATCGGCCAGCGCCCGGTGGGCACGCCCGGTGCGCGGCAGCTGGAAACGGTCCACCAGCGCGCCCAGCCGGTGGCTGGGCGCTTCCGGGTAGAGCCGGCGCGAGAGCAGCACGGTGCAGGCAAACGGCTGCGGCGCGGCGACACCGGCGCGTTCCAGTTCAGCGACCCAGAAGCGGCGGTCGAAAGCGGCGTTGTGCGCCACCATGGGCGTGTGCTGGCCGACGAAGCGCGCCGCCTCGCGCATCACGGCGTCGGCGGGAGGGGCCTGGGCCAGCATGGCGTTGGTGATGCCGGTGAGCTGGGTGATGAAGGACGAGACGCGAACGCCTGCGTTCATGAGGCTCTGGAAGCGGTCCACGGCAACGCCTTGCTCGGCAATGACGATGGCCACCTCCGTGGCGCGGTCGCCGGCGTTGGGCGTCATGCCGGTGGTCTCGAAGTCGATGATGGCGATGCGGCTCATGGAGCCCCGAGCTTAAACGGACGCGGTGACAGGCTCCGGTGCGGCTTCCTTCAAGGGCAGCTCGGCGCTCACGCGCGTGCCTTGCCCGGGACTGCTGACGACCCCGAGCTGGCCCGCATGCGACTCCACGCGCACGCGCATGCCCAGCAAGCCGTGATGGCCCGCAGGTACCTTGGTCACGTCGAAGCCGCGGCCGTCGTCGCGCACGGTGATGCGCGCCACCTTGTCGTGCCGCGCCAGCGACACCCAGACGTGGCGCGCGCCGGCGTACTTGCTGATGTTGGTGAGCGACTCCTGCACCAGCCGGTAGACCGTGAGCTCGGCCTCCCGGTCCAGTTCCACCGGCTCCAGCTCGTGGGACACCGGAATGCCCAGGCTGGCGGCGGTGTCCTGGCACAACACCTCCAGCGCGTTGATCAGGCCCAGTTGCTCCAGCGACGAAGGCCGCAGGTTCTCGATGATGCGGCGTTTGACGGCGATGCCTTCGTTGAGCCGTTTCTCGATGCCGCCCATGCGCTCCTGCGCGGCCGCTGGCAATTCGGGCACGCGGCGCAGGCGGGCGAGCTCCAGCTTCATGGCGGTGAACAGGCCACCCAGTTCGTCGTGCAGCTCGCGTGCCACCCGGCCCCGTTCGTCTTCGCGGGTGTTCACCAGGTGGCCGGCCAATGCGCGCAGTTCGGCGGTGCGCGCGGCGATCTCCAGCGCCAGGTACTGGCTCTCGCGCGCCTTGCGCTCATCGCTTTCGCGCAGCTGCCGCATGAACATCAGCAAGGCCAGCACGGTCACCAGCACCAGGGCGTGCAGCGCCACGCGGTTGAGCATCATGGCGTCGAACAGCGACATGCGCGTCATCTGCTGGATCTCGGCGGCGCGCGCGAACACGTGGTCGAACTCCTGGCGAAGCTCGTTGTAGATCTGGCGGCTGCGGTCGCTGCTGGCGATGCGGAAGGCCTGCGCGCGCTGGCCGCGGTCGACGGCGGTCATCCAGTCCTCCAGCACCGCGACACGTTCGTCGATGCGGCGGCGCACACCCTCCACCGACACCGTGCGGCGAGGGTCCGCGTCCGCGATGAGCTGGAAGGCGCCGCGCTGCACCACGGCGAGCTGGTCGATCGCCTCGCGGAACTCCTCGCGGTCGCGGTTCTGGCCATTGATGAGGTAGGCCCGCGCCGAGGTCTCCGCATCGGTCAGGCTCTGCAGCGTGAGCGCGGCCTGCCGGCGTGCCTCGGTGAAGGTGATGCCGCGCTCCAGCATGGCGTGCGAATGCTGGTAGGTGCTTTCGTTGACGACCACCGCGATGACCGCCAGGGCCAGCACGACGGGCATCATGTACCGGGTGCGCGCGACGCGCTCGATCGAGGTCTTGATCATGGGGATCCGTCCAGGGTGCGGACACCCCCGAGCCTAACGCAGTTCAGTTGAGTTCACCCGGTGCCGTGGCGGCGCCATCGGCCACACGGGCGCAGTACTCGATGAGATCGTCCAGTTCGCACGACTTGTCGAACACGCGGTTGGCGCCCAGCATCTCGCAGCGCCGCCGGATGTCGGTGGTGGCGTGGTTGGTCAGCACCACGCGGCGCGCGGGCAGGTGGGCTTCCTGCGCCGCCTTCAACACGCCCAGGCCGGAGCCCGAGAGCAGGAAGATATCGACGATCAGCAGGTCCAGCGAGACGCCCTGCTCCTGCAGCCACTGGCGCGCACCGCGCTCATCGGGCGCGTGGCCCACCACCTCGACGTGGGTGAGCTCCTCCAGCGTGGAGCAGAGGTTTTCATAGATCACCGGGTTGTCTTCGACGATGAAGGTCTTGAGCGAGGCCATGGGCGGACAGGGAAACACGGCAGGCGGTGGCGGGAAGCCCGAGAGGGTCGGCAGCATGGCTGCACGACCCCGGCCCGAGCTTCGCCCAAAAAGCGCGCCGGGTCTGTAGGCGCATTCCTACAGCGCGCCCGGCGCAGGTGCGGGGTCGTCAGCGCACCACGATGTCGTTGCGCACCGCCTTGACGCCGGAAGTGGCCTTGGCCAGGCGTTCGGCGGCGGCGCGTTCTTCATTGGACTTGGCGAAGCCCGAGAGCTGCACCGTGCCGTTGAGGGTCTCCACGCTGATGGCCGCAGCGCTCACCGTCGGGTCCTCGGCGAAACGCGCCTTCACCCGCGTGGTGAGCGTGGCGTCGTCGATGTAGGCGCCCACGGTCTGCTGGTCGCGCGCGACCGCGCAACCGGTGATCTGGACGAGAGAGAAGGTGGCGGCAACGGCCACGAGTGCGTGTGCGATCTTCATGTGGTTTCTCCTGGATGGGGTATCGGGAGGGCCCCTCACTGTGGACGGGTCGCCCCCACTTTCTGGTTCTGGTTGTCGTCAGCCCTGTGGCTTAGCTGTTCTTCTGCACCACGAGGCGGTTGTCCACCGACTTCACGCCCTCGACGGCGGAAGCCAGGGTGGTGGCGCGTTCACGCGAGTCGGCGTCGGGCGCGGTGCCGCTCAGGGCCACGCGGCCAGCCTCGGTGTCGACGTCGATCTGCAGCGCGCTGAGCTTGTCGTCAGCGGCCAGCGCGGCGTTCACCTTGGCGGTGATGGCCATGTCGCTGGCACCCTCTGCCATGGCCTGGCCAGCTTGCGAGCCGGCGGCCTGCATCTCCTGCGCCGCGTTCTGCGCGTCGCTCTTCATCGTGTTGGCGGCGCTCTGCACCTCGTTCACGGTGCTGTCCAGGCGCTGGCCGACGGTGGCGTCCTCCGTCTTGCCGCAGGCGGCCAGCAGCACGGTGGCAGCAGCGGCGGCGACGAGGGCGGTGTAGCGGGTGGTTTGCGTTTTCATGGTGGTGTGTCCTTCTGGTGGAATGAGGGAGAGATGGGGCCTGTGCGCGCGGGTGTGGGCGCGGTCTTCAGACCTTCTCGGAGTTGCGCTTCTTCGGCGTCGAGCCGAACCAGTCGTCGCCCACGGTGCGCTCCCAGGCGGCCACTTGCCGCTCGGCCTCGTCCTTGGCGCAGCCATAGCGCTCCTGGATCTTGCCGGCGAGCTGTTCGCGGCGACCGGCCACGACGTCGAAGTCGTCGTCGGTGAGCTTGCCCCACTGCTCGACCACGCGGCCTTTGAGTTGCTTCCAGTTGCCTTCGATGCGGTCCCAGTTCATGTGAATCTCCTTGCTAGGTTGGGTAGGTGTAGGCGGTGACGGTCTTGGACTCTGGCACCTGCCCCGGCTGCGTTGAGGTCAGCGCGTTGCCGTGAAGTCACTGTAGGCGGCAGGCCAGGCCGCGCCTGTCGGGCAGATCGCCACGGCCCTGTAGGACGCGTCCGATCGGGCTGTCCGCCGTGTGTAGGAGGCGTCCGACGCGCGCCCTGGGCGCGGGCCTGTTAAATTGCCGGACGTCCCCGAGGACCCAGCCGGACCTCTTCCCTTTATCTCTCGCACAGCGCGCGCACACCATGATCAGAGTCGGTATCGTCGATGACCACGCCATCGTCCGTTCGGGACTGCGCCAGTTCCTGGCCGACCATGTCGACCTGCGCGTCACCGGCGAGGCGAACAACGGGCGTGAGGCGCTGGAGCTCGCGCGCGGCGGCGAGGTCGATGTGCTGGTGATGGACATCTCCATGCCGGAGCACGGCGGCGTGGACGCGCTGCAGGCCATCAAGGCGCGTTTCCCGGACCTGGCGGTGCTCATCCTCAGCGGCTTTCCCGAAGCGCAGTACGCCACCACGCTACTGCGCCACGGCGCCAGCGGCTACCTCAACAAGGAGTGCCCACCGGAGGACATCGTCAACGCCATCCGCACGGTGGCGCGCGGCCGGCGCTACATCAGCCCGGCGGTGGCCGAACTGCTGGCCGATGGCGTGGCCGGCGAGAGCGAGCGGGCGCCGCACGAACTGCTGTCCGAACGCGAGCTGCAGGTGTTCCTGCGTCTCGCGCGCGGCGAGACCATCGGCGCCATGGCCGATAGCATGTTCCTCAGTGTCAAGACCGTGAGCACCTACCGCACGCGCGTGCTCGAGAAGCTCAAGCTCACCAGCAACAGCGACCTCACCTACTACGCGCTCAAGAACGGCCTGATCCAGTAGCGCCTGTCGGCGCCGTCCTACGCCAGCGCGCGGCATCGGCTTGCAGCCGGCGCGTGCGCTCCTCCCTACAGTGAAGCCATCGCAGCGGTCATCGTTGCGACACCCTTCATTCCAACCGAGGAGTTCACCATGCTGCACTATGCCGTCGTCTTCTTCATCATCGCGCTCATCGCCGCCGTGCTGGGCTTTGGCGGCATCGCCGCCGGTGCCGCGGGCATCGCCAAGATCCTGTTCGTCGTGTTCCTGGTGATGGCCCTGGTTTCGCTGGTGGCCGACGTGCTGCGCAAGCGCTGACCGCACGCATTCCCCGCAACCTTCCAATCACAGGAGCCATCCCATGAGCAAGACCGCCACCGCCCAGACCCGAGACCTCGCCCACTCCGCCCTCAACGGCGTGGGCAGCCTGTCCTCCCACGCCATGGAGGTCGCGCAGGACAGCGTGCACGCCCTGCGCAGCCGCGCCGCGCGCGCCGGCGAGCAGACCGTGGACTACATCCGTGAAGAACCCGTCAAGTCCGTGGTGGCCGCCGCCGCCGTGGGCGCTGTGGCGGCGCTGCTGCTGGGCTGGCTGGGCCGCTCGCGCCTGCGCTGAGGCCTATCAGGCCGCCGCCAGGCGCATCAGCTCGATGAAGCGCTTGGCGCCCAGCCCCAGCGGCTGGTCGTTCTGCCAGACCACGTCCACCCACAGACGCAACTGGTTGCTCATGTTCCCGAAGCGGATCTCCACCAGTTGTCCCGTGGTCACCAGCGGCGCGACCAGCCGCTGCGGCAGGTAGGCCCAGCCCAGGCCCGCCTGCACCAGGCTGAGCGTGGCCAGGTGGCTGTCGGTGCGCCAGATGCGGCGCGCCACCAGCACGCGCGGGTCCGCACCCTGCCGGTCCTCTCCCGCCACCGCGATCTGCCGGATGTCCATCAGGTCCTTCAGGCGGAAGCGGTCCTGGCGCGTACGGGCCTCGGGGTGGTCCGGCGACATCACCGCCACCAGCGTCTCATGCCCCACCTCCTGGAACGCTTCCCGCTCGTCCGTGCCGGGCCGCTCGAACACCAGCGCCAGCTGCGCCTGCCCCGCATGCAGCAGGCGCAGCGCGTCGGCCTGCGGCGCGGACAGCACCTCCACGTCCAGCGATGGAAACTCCGAGGCCAGCACCGCCAGCGGCTGGCTCCACGGTGCCGACAGCAGCTCCGGAGCGATCGCCAGCGTCAGCCGCCGCTCCAGGCCCTGGTGCAGCTGCTGCGCGTGCGCCTGGAGCTGGCGCAACTGACTGGCCAGCAGGCGCGCCTGCGGTTCCAGCGCGCGCGCCACATCGGTGGGCCGGGGCTCGCGCGTGCTGCGGTCGAACAGTGCCAGGTCCAGCTCCGCCTCCAGTTGCGCAATGGTCATGCTCACCGCTGACGGCACCCGGCCCAGCAGGCGCGCGGCGGCCGAAAAAGAGCCGCTGTCGAGCACGGCCAGGAACACCCGCACGTTGTCACTGGAAAAAGCCATGGCGGCAACATATCAGAATTCCTGAAGGTAACTGACTTTTCCCTTCAGCTAAGCAGACCTATCATCCGGCGCATGCAAGGCATCAAACGAAAAATCGTCTACGTCACCCTCTACGAGCTGATCGCCATCGCCTGTTCCAGCCTGGGCCTGGCCCTGCTGGCCGGCAGCAGCGTGGGCCACGCCAGCGTGGCCGCCGTGGCGGCCTCGGCCATCGCGGTGGTCTGGAACCTGGTGTTCAACACCCTGTTCGAGCGCTGGGAGAGCCGCCAGGCCACGCGCGGCCGCAGCATCGGACGGCGGGTGGCGCATGCCATCGGCTTTGAAGGCGGCCTGGTGTTCACGCTCGTGCCGCTGTTCGCCTGGTGGCTGGACATCTCGCTCTGGCAGGCCTTCGTCCTCGACCTGGGCCTGATCGTCTTCTTCCTGATCTACACCTTCGTCTTCAACCTCGCCTTTGACCGCGTCTTCGGCCTGCCGGCCTCGGCGTTGCCGGTGTCGCAGGGTGCCTGAAGGATGTCTACGCCGTTCACACGGCGTCTCCTATGATTGGCGGCATGCCAGCCAAGCGCCCCTCGAAGTCCGCCAACGAACCCCCGCGACAGCCTTTGCTCGTGGATCCACCCGCGCGATCCCGGTTGGACGGTGAGTCGGAAGACCTGCTCTCGGACCGTCTGGCTCGGCAGATCCGTCTGAGCATCCTGCGGGGAGAAAGCCCGGCCGGCTCACGCCTGAACCTGGACGAGATGAAGGGCCGCTACGACGTGAGCCTGAGTCCTCTGCGCGAGGCGCTCTCGCGCCTCACCGCCGAGGGCTTCGTGCGCTTTGAGGCCAAGCGTGGTTTCCGCGTGAGCGAGATGTCGGTGGCCAACCTCGCGGAAATCGTCACCATTCGGCGGCTGTGCGAGCCGGTGGCGATCCGCGAGTCGGTGTTGCGCGGCGACGATGAGTGGGAGGCGCGGCTCGCCGCGGCCGCGCACATGCTGTCCAAGCGCGTGGCCGGGGGGCCTGGGGCATCGGCCGAATGGGAGAACGCCCATCGCAAGTTTCACCTGGCGGCGCTCTCCGGCTGTGGCATGCCCATGCTGATGCACTTCTGCAGCACCCTCATGGACCTGCAGGACCGCTACCGTTTGCAGCTCACCCAGGACGGCGCCTATTCGCGGCAGGCTGGCAAGGAACATGAAGCCCTGCTCGACGCCTGCGTGCGGCGCGACGCGAAACTGGCCGAGAAACTGGCCCTGGCGCACATCGACGAGACCTACCGCCATCTGATGGCGGTGATGAAGGTCTGAGGAAGTTCCGCGCGGCCCCACTGCGCAGGATCGACCTCATGAGACCCAACACCTAGGCCTCGCTCTCCAGGACCGCGCCCTGCGCGCGCAGGGCTTGCTGCAGCGTGGCGATAGGCGTGTCGCGCACGTCGCCGGACCAACCCGCATCTGCCGAGCACAAGGCCGCCGCGGTGCCGGCAGCCTGGCCCATGGCCATGCAGGTACCCATCACGCGGGCCGAGCTTTGTGCTTCCCGCGTGGCCGAAAGGCAGCGTCCGACGACGAACAGGTTGCGTACACCCTGCGCGATGGCCGCTGCGAGCGGCAGGTCGTAGGATCCACCGTCCTTGATCGTCTGGCGCCGGTGTGTGGATACGGCGAACAGGTCGATTTCGTGGCCGCCCTTGGCCACCACGTCGGGCCGTTTGCGCGCCTGCAGCACGTCGTCCTCGTGCAGCACGAAGTCACCCACGATGCGGCGCGTTTCGCGGATACCGATCTTGCTGGCCACGCCGCTGAACTGGGCGCCCTCGAAACCCGGTACGCGCGCCCGGAGGAAGCGCATGGTGGTCTGGATCTGCTCGAAGAAGGTGGGCAGCGCCGCGCTCAAGGCGCGAGTCTCGGTGGCGTTCACGTTGCCGATCTGCGTGCAGTTGATGCTCACCTCGCGCCGCGCCGTGGAGACCGGTACCACCGCGAGGATGGAGGTGGCAAACATTTCTCCCGACGCGATGGCTCGCTGCAGCAGGCCATGCTCGCCCAGCAGAACCACCTTGGGCTGGCCCTGCCTGTACAGGGCTTCGGCGCACTGCTCGCGTGTCATGCCCAGGCCGGCATACTCGGCCAGCCCGAAGTCTTGCGGCGCCTCACGCACATGGCCCAGCAGCCGCGGGGTGTCCACGCCGGTCATGCGGAAGATCAGCGAAGGCGGCTGAAAGAAGCGGCCGTCCTTGCCGAGCTCGGTTCGACCGCCCGCCGCATCGACCAGGTCTGCATCGCCGCTGGCGTCGATGACAACGCGGGCGCGCACCAGGTGCCGGCCCGACTTGTTCTGAACAAACACGCCACCCGCCTTGCCGCCATCGGCCAACACACCGGTGGCCATGGTGTAGAGCATGGTTTGCACGCCTGCGCGGTGCAACAGGCCCGACACGGCGAACTTCATCAGTTCCGGGTCGAAGCAGACCAGGTGCAAGGCGCGGTAGTCGAACACCGGGCCGATGTAGCCACCCAGTTTTTCCACTTCCTGCAGCAGTTCACGGGCCACGCCGCCCACGATCCACTCCCCACGGGCAGAGAGCATGCCTAGCAGCGCGATGCCGCTGATGAGCTCGCCGCCGGCCATGGGCGAGGCCTCGACCAGCAGGGTCTTCGCGCCGTTGCGCGCGGCGCTGATGGCGGCGGCGACGCCGGCACTGCCGCCCCCGACCACCAACACGTCGCATTCGATGTCACGGGTCACGTCAAGCATGTTCGGTCGCTCCTCAGCTGGTGATGTTCTTGGCCGTGACGATCTCGCCCCAGCGTTTGACCTCGGAGCGCAAAAGGGACATGAAGGCTTCGCGCGTGCCACCAATGGGCGTGGAGCCCAGGTTCGTGATGCGGGCCGCCATGGCTGGGTCGTTCAGCGCCGCATTCAGCGCCGCGCTGAGCTGGTCCAGGACAGCCGCTGGCGTGCCGTTGGGTGCGAGCAACCCGTACCAGCCCTGTGCATCCAGCCCGGGGATCAGTGTGTCCGCCAGTGTGGGCACGTCCGGCAACTGGGGCGAACGCTGGCGGCTGCTTACCACCAGGCCGCGCAGCTTGCCAGCACTGATGTGCGGCAACGCGGTCTGTACCAGGTCCATTACGAACTCGACGCGCCCGCCCAGCAGGTCCACGATGGCCGGCCCGGTGCCGCGGTAGGGCACGTGGGTGAACTGCGCGCCGGTGCTGGAAGCCACCAGCTCGGGCAGCAGGTGCGTGAGGGTGCCGGCTCCGCCAGAGCCGTAGACCATGGGGCTGGCCTTGGCCGCGGCCACCACGTCGCCGAAGGTTTTGTAGGGCGCGTCTGCCCGGACCACAGCCACCAGCGGGCTGGCGGCCACGCCTCCCACGGATGCGAAGTCGTTGACCGCATCGAACGGCAGCGGTTTCATCATCGTGGCGGTAACGGCATGACCGGTGGAGGCCATGAGCAGCGTGTACCCATCTTTGGGTGCCTTGGCGACGATGCCCGCTGCGATCGTGCCGCCGGCGCCGGCCCGGTTGTCCACGATCACGCTCTGTTTGAGCTTCTCCGCCAGCAGGCTGGCCGCGGTGCGCGCCAGCGCGTCTGCGATACCGCCGGCCGCGAATCCGACGACGATGGTGATGGGCTTGGAGGGATACGGTGCCTGCGCGAACACCATCGGCGAGGCCACGGTGCTGGCTGCCACCGCCAGGAAGCGCCGCCGGTTGGGGCCGCGCTGTGGTTCGGCAGGGGTCTTTCCCGAAGAATGCAGGGATGGTGTCATGGTCGTGTCTCCTTGGGTCGTGAATGGAAAGCAGGTCAGCGGAAGAAATCAAGCAACCGGTCCAGCTGGCCAGCCAGCACCTGGCTGCCCGGATGGATGGCACAGCCTTTCTGTTGCGCCGCTCTCAGCAGTGGCGTCCATTCGGGGGACATCACCACCTCCGCGACGGTGTGCGACGGCTCAAGCAGCGTGGTGTCTATGGGTGTGCGCGGATCCCCGGCCATGCCGACGGGACTGGCGTTGGCGATGAGGTCGAAGCCCCTGGTCATCGATGCGTCGCTCGCCTCGAACCGTGTGCCGGTGCCGGACAAACCCGACAACCGCTCAACCAGCGAACGCGCTCGCGCCATGTCGATGTCATGGATGGCGACACGCGAGGCCCCCGCTTGCGCCAGTGCGAGCGCCATCGCGGAACCCACGCCGCCAGCGCCCAGCAACAGTACGGCGCAGCCGTCGATGCCAAAGCCACGCGCTGCCAGCCCGGCCGTGAAGCCGACGCCATCGAACAGGTCGCCGAAGGCCTTGCCATCACGGAAGCGGACGGCGTTGACGACGCCCGCAAGACGGGCCGCGGGGGACAGTTCGTCCAGCCAGGCCGCGATGGTGGGCTTGTGCGGCACGGTCACGATCCAGCCGCGCAGATTGCCGATGCGGCGTGCTGCGTCGAACACGCGCCGCAGGTCGTCGCTGTGCACCGACGCCGGCAGCACGCACAGCCGGTCACCTGCGAGCGCGTAGCGTGGGTTCATGACCTGGGGCGCCTTGACCTGGGTAATGGGGTCGCCAACGATCCAGATGAACTGGGTGCTGGCGTCCACGCACGGTGTTGCTTTGCAGGAATCGAGTGGGCCGACCATCAATCGATGTTAGCACGATCATCGATGATGATATGAATCATCGTTTAATAATCGGCATTCTCGCGAAAAGCGGCATGGCGTCAGGGTCTTTGTTGCGACGAGGCGTACCGGCGCGAGCGGGCCGGGAGGCACTGACCCAGCCACGTGTGCCGCGTATGCGATGGGGGTGCGGCGACGGATCCGTCAGGCCGACGGTTCGCCGCCGTATGCCGCGCTGCGAGTGAACAACGCCGGATACACCTCCCGCAGCGGCCGCACCTCGCCCAGCGCCGCCGGGTCGTAGCCTGGCAGTTCAGACAAGGCCTCGCGCATGGCCGGGTCGCGCAGCGTGGCCAGTACGGCCTGCAGTGCCGGCGTGGCCTGCTCCGCCTGGCGGCAGAGCAGGAAATAGCGCTCCGTGGCGATAGGCACGAAGTCCAGGCGGAACTGGCGCGCTGGCGGCTCCAGGCCGAAGCCCACGTCGGCCATGCCGCTGGCCACGTGGGCGGCCACGGCCGCGTGGGTGTATTCGCCTCGCTCGAAGCCGGCGATGCGTGTGCCCGCCAGGCCCTGCGCCTTGAGCAGACCTTCCAGCAGCAGCCGCGTGCCCGACCCAGGCTGGCGGTTGATGAAGCGCACGCCGGGGCGGGCCAGGTCGGCCAGCGCAAAAAGCTCCTTGGGGTTGCCGGGGCGCACCATCAGGCCCTGGCGGCGCGTGGCGATGTCGATCAGGGCGAAATCCTGCGCCTGCAGCCAGGGGCGGTAGTGGTCCAGCACCACCGCCTCCATGGGGCCCAGGGGCAGGTGCAGGCCGGCGAGGTCGCAGTCGCCTTCGTGCAAGGCGGCCGCGGCGGCCGAGCTGCTGGCGTACGAGAACGCCACCTTCAAGCCATTCTGTGCCAGGCGCTCGATCAGGCGCTCGATGGCGAAGCCGTGGCTGGCCTGTATGCGCAGCGCCGCCGGGGCTTCGCTGAGCGCGCCGCCCAGGGCCTGCTCCAGCTCGGAGGACAGGGATTCCAGCGACGGCCGCAGCCGCGCGTGGATGCGCCGGTCCGCCCACACGATGCGGGTGCCCAGCTCGGTCAAGGTGGAGCCCTTGCCGCGGGCCATGGTCAGCAACGGCGCCTGGAAAACCTGCTCGCCCTGGCGCACCAGATCCCAGGCCCGGCGGTAGGACAGGCCCAGCGCCCCGGCCGCGTGCAGCAGGCTGCCGTGCTCGGCCACCAGCACCAGCAGCTCGATCAGCCGCGCCGGCAGGGCCGTGCCATCCGGGTTCTGGATGGTCCACACGGGCTGGATGGACACCTTCTTCATGCGGGAGAACCTTTATGAAGCGCACTGCCAGTGCATTGGCACAAGGGCTTCATATTGCAAGAGCCGTGCTTTGACAGGACCATAGGCACCTTGAGACACATCGTCCGCATTGTCGCTGGCCTCGCGGCCGGTGCATCTTTCCCATGAGTGAACAGAAGATCGCGTTCTACACAGGCCCGGCCGGCGGTTGGGGCGCGTTGCGCAGCGTGACGAACACGCTGCTGCACCAGGACATCCCGGTCAAGGGCGCCAGGACATTGCTCTCGGCCAACCAGCCCGACGGCTTCGACTGCCCGGGCTGCGCCTGGCCCGACCGCAACCACGCCTCCACCTTCGAGTTCTGCGAGAACGGCGTCAAGGCCGTGGCCGCCGAGGCCACCGCGCGCCGCGCGGGGCCCGAGCTGTTCGCGCGCCACACCGTGAGCGAGCTCGCCGCACAGAGCGACTTCTGGCTTGAAGACCAGGGCCGGCTCACGCACCCCATGGTCTACGACGCGGCGAGTGACCGCTACCGGCCCATCGAGTGGGACGCGGCGTTCGCGCTCATCGCGCGCCACCTCAACGCCCTGCCCGATCCCAACCAGGCCATCTTCTACACCTCGGGACGGGCCAGCAACGAGGCCGCCTTTCTCTACCAGCTCTTCGTGCGCGAGTACGGCACCAACAATTTCCCCGATTGCTCCAACATGTGCCACGAGCCCAGCGGCAGCGGCATGTACCCGCAGATCGGCGTGGGCAAGGGCACGGTCACGCTGGAAGACTTCGAGCAGGCCGACGCCATCTTCATCTTCGGCCAGAACCCGGGTACCAACCACCCGCGCATGCTGGGCGAGCTGCGCGCGGCGTCCCGGCGCGGCGCGCGCATCGTCAGCTTCAATCCGCTGCGCGAGCGCGGGCTCGAACGTTTCCAGGACCCGCAGGACAAGCTGGAGATGGCCACACTGGGCTCCACCCCCATCAGCACGCACTACTTCCAGCTGCGCGGTGGCGGCGACCTGGCGGCCGTCAAGGGCATGATGAAGCGCCTGCTGGAGCGCCACGAGGCGGGTGAACAAGGCGTGCTCGACCAGGACTTCATGGCGGCGCATACCATCGGCTTCGAAGCCCTGGCCGAGGACCTGCGCGCCGAGTCCTGGGACCTCATCGTCGAAGAGGCCGGCCTCACGCGCGAGCAGATCGAGACCGCCGCCGACGTCTACGCCGGCGCGCGCAACGCCATCGTCTGCTGGGGCATGGGCATCACGCAGCACCGGCATTCGGTGGCCACCATCCAGATGCTGGTCAACCTGCTGCTGCTGCGCGGCAACATCGGCCGGCCCGGTGCCGGTGCGTGCCCGGTGCGCGGCCACAGCAACGTGCAGGGCGACCGCACCATGGGCATCTGGGAGAAACCGCCGGCCCGGCTGCTGGACCGCCTGCAACAGGTGTTCGGCTTCGAGCCGCCGCGTGCGCCGGGCGTGGACACGGTGGAGGCGATCCGCCTCATGCTCGCGGGCCGGGGCAAGGTGTTCTTCGCGCTCGGCGGCAACTTTGCCGCGGCCACGCCAGACACCTACGAAACCTGGAAGGCGCTGCGCCAGTGCGACCTGACGGTGCACGTGACCACCAAGCTCAACCGCAGCCACGTGGTGCACGGCCGCGAGGCGCTGATCCTGCCCTGCCTGGGCCGCACCGAGATCGACATGCAGGCCGCCGGCCCGCAGGGCGTGACCGTGGAAGACTCCATGAGCATGGTGCACATCTCGATGGGCATCAACCCGCCGGCATCGGAACACCTGCTGTCCGAACCCGCCATCGTGGCGCGCCTGGCCGCCGCCACGCTGGGCGCGCGCAGCCGCACACCCTGGCTCTGGATGGTCGAGGACTACGCCCGCATCCGCGACAAGATCGAAGCCGTGTTCGACGACTTCAAGGACTTCAACGCCCGCATTGCCGTGCCTGGCGGCTTTCGCCTGCGCAACCCGGCCAGCGAGCGCGAGTGGAACACGGCGAGTGGACGTGCGGCCTTCTTCACGCACGCGGTGCCGCGCGACACACCGGTGCACCGCGCGCGCCGCGCCATGCGCGAGCAGCGGCGCGACACCATCGTCTTCACCCTGCTCACCACGCGCTCGCACGACCAGTACAACACCACCATCTACGGCATGGACGACCGCTACCGCGGCGTCTACGGGCAGCGCCGCGTGGTCTTCATCCACGCCGAGGACCTGCGGGCGCTGGGCCTGCGTGATGGCGAGCAGGTGGACATCCACACCGTGTGGGACGACGGCCAGGAGCGCCGCGCCGATGGCTTCCGGCTCGTGGCCTACGACATTCCGCGCGGCTGCCTGGCGGCCTACTACCCGGAGACCAACCCGCTGGTGCCGCTTTCGGCCACCGCCATCGCCGCTGGCACGCCCACCTCCAAGTCCATCCCCGTGGTGCTCACCCCGCACGAGAGCGCGGCATGAACGGGGCCAGCGCGCCCCTGCCGCCGCTGAGCGAGGCCATCCTGCGCGAACTGGCCAGCGCCCCCGAGGCGCAGGGCATGTCGCTGCCCCGGCTGGGCAAGCGGCTGGGCCAAGGTGTGAGCGTGCTGCTGCGGCAGCTCACGCTGATGGGCGATGCCGCCATCGGCGGCGTGCCAGGCCCGGGCTGGGTGCGCGTGGAACAGGCCGGAGACCGCTGGGTGGCGCACCTCACCGCCACCGGCCGTGCGCGCCTGCGGCCGCAGGCCGGCGCCCGCGCCGCCGAAGTGCTGGCGTTGCGCGAAGACGGCGCCACGGTGGTGAACGACTGGCTGGCCGAGGAGGTGCCCGTCGCGCTGGTCTTCAACGGCATCTCGCACGCCGTGATGATGGCCACCCCCGCCGACCTGGAAGACTTCGCGCTCGGCTTCTCGCTCACCGAGGGCCTGCTGGCCGACCCGGGCGAGCTGCGCGGCGTCGACATCGTCGAGGCGTCAGGCGGCATCGAGGTCCGGCTGGAGGTGTCCAGCGCCTGCGAATGGCGGTTGAAGGAACGCCGCCGCAACCTCGCTGGCCGCACCGGCTGCGGCCTGTGCGGCACCGACTCCCTGGCCATGGTGCGCCAGACCCTTCCCCTGCTGCCCGAGGTTCCCGTGGCGGCCGCGTCCATCGCCGCCGCTGTGGCGGCGCTGCGCACGCACCAGGCCTTGCAGCAGCTCACCGGCGCCACGCACGCGGCCGCGCTGTGCCGGCTGGATGACGGTGCCATTGAAAGCCTGCGCGAGGACGTGGGCCGGCACAACGCGCTGGACAAGCTCATTGGCGCGGCGGTGCGCGAGGGGCGAGACAGGCCACGGCATTTCATCGCCATCACCAGCCGCGCGAGTTTCGAGATGGTCCAGAAGGCCGCGCTGGCCGGCGTGCCGGCGCTGGCCGCCATCTCCGCGCCCACCGCCATGGCGGTGGCGCTGGCACAGCAGTGCGGGCTGCTGCTGGTCGGGCTGGTGCGGCCCGACGGCATGAGTGCCTACACCTTCGCGCAGCGGCTGCTGCGGGCGTGAGCGCTGGCGCCAGGTTCAGCGGCGCGTGTCCTCGATCAGGGACAGGCGCACGCTGCGGTTGGCCGCTTCGCGCGCCTGGTCCGCCGTGACGGCCGGAAGGGCTGTCTCCGGCAGGTACGACACCACCACGCGTTCGGGTGCGACGCCCCCCTGCGCGCAGAGGCGCTGCAGCACCGCCTGCGCGCGGCGCTGGGCCAGCCCCTCGTTGTAGGACCGGGGCGCCATGGTGTCGGTGTGCGCCTGCACCAGCAGCAGCGTGCGCGGGTGCCGGTTCAGCGCATCGCGTGCCAGCTGGATGGCCGCCTGGCCAGCGGCGGAGAGGCTTGCGCTGCCGGAGTCGAACAGCACCGGCGACAGGGCGGGCAGGGTGATTGGAGGGGTGGTGTCAGGACAGGACCCCGGACAGGCATCGACATGGATCACAGGAGCCGGTGGGGTTTCCTTCTTCTCCGGCACGCCGGTGACGATGGCGAAACCCAGCAGGGCCAGCAGCGCGAGGATGCCAAAGGCCGCCATCCAGGGTTGCTCCCGCTCGAAACGCTGCTGCAGCCGCAGGTACTGCGCCAGCGGCAGTCGCTTGTCCACGCCGGCCAGCAGCTTGGCGCGCAAACCTTGTCCCTTGGCGATGAGCCTGGCCCTCTCCGCCGGGTCCGCGTGGGATTTCGCCTCTTCCAGTCGACGCTTCACCTCGTCCAGCGCCTGGGCCATGGCGGCGAGGTTGGCGTAGTTGTGTGGCAGCAGGTCCGCCGCGTGGGCATCGATCTCCTGGCGCAGCGGCTTGAGCTCGCGGTCCTCGTCCTGCGCCAGCAGGTCCGAGCGGTACAGCACGTCCGGCCGCAGGATGCGCAGCGTGCGCCACAGGGCCAGGCAGATCAGCAGGAAACCGAGGAGCAGCAGCAGGATGGCCGTGACCCAGAGGCCACCCTGGTGTTCCAGCCGGCCCAGACCCGCCAGCGGACTGGTGCCGATGACCAGGCCCGCCGCGCCGGCAAACGCCGCCGCCAGCCATTTCACCGTTTCGCGCAGCGTGGCCGCGGCGGCGCGGAAATCCGAACTGGCCGGCTCGCGGGGCGGCTCGCTCATGGCAGCTCAACCTGCGTCGGGAAAACGACCGGTGCGGGAGCGCCACCTTCCACATAGACATGCAGCCGCACCTTGCGGGCGCCCGCCTGCCGGCGGACCTGTTGCGCATCGCGGGTCAGTTGGGCGAGGTCGAAGCTCGCGCCCGGCGGTACGCGCAACACCACCTCCACCACCCCGTTGCCCAGCGGCCGCACGGTCGGCGTGGCGTCGGGCATGTGGCGCACGATGGGCTGGGCGAGGATCTCCAGCGGCTGCAGAAAAGGATCACCACCCAGCGGTGCCGTGGGGAAACGCGGTCGGGGCTGCGGCCCCACGTGCAGGTACGCCACCACGCCGCCGTCGTTCTCCTCCGGGTCATCCGGCCAGTCGCCGCCGTCGTTGTCGCCACCCGGTGCCGCCGGGGGCCTGTCGGGCGTCGGCAGGGGCATGTTGCCGCCGCCCGTCCGACCAACCGTCACCTCCTCGTCGCCGCACTTGACGGTATAGGAACCGTCGGCGTGGGTTGTGACCGTCATCGACATGGATGCACTCCCTGCGGTGTGAAGGTCTTGGCACGGTAGCCCAAGTGCCCTGGGGCTTCAATACCCGGTTGGCGGATGGTTCTGGCCCGGTGTCTCCCACAAAAGTGCAGGCCGCCAGGCGCCGGCGGGCATGGAGGGCGCTACTTGCTCATGCACTCCGTCAACAGCTTGAAATGGCGATCGGGGTCTCGCTGGGCCAGCGCATCGGACTTGGCCGGGTCATCGAAGATCGCGCATTCGCCGCCCTTCGGCTGGCGTTGGTTGCTGGATGCGCTGCCGGCAGAGGCAATCAGCGCATCGAGCGCCTGCAGGCACTGAGTCGATGCGGCCCTGTCGCTGGCGCCGATGCGCACGCAGTCTTGCGCGTGCTGCAGGCACTTGGCCTGCTCCTCTCGGGGCACCTGGCCAGAAGAACACCGTGCCGTGACGCGCTGCACCAGCCCCATGCCATTGTCACCTGTGGGTTGCTTCGTCCGTGCCAGCCGCCCCTGCAATTCAGCGAGAACAGCAAACCGGAGTTCTTCGGGCTTCGCGCGTTTGCTGTACTTGTCGGTGAAGGCGTTCGAACGCCGCTCGATGCAAGCGATCTGCGCGCGCAAGTCCACGGCGTTGGCGCAGGCCTTGATGGCTTCGACCTCGGCCTTCTCCTTTTCCTGCATCAACCAGGCCTGTGCCTCGCGTTCGCGGCCATCTGCGATGCGCCTCTTCGTGCTCTCGTAGGTCTGCCTGACCCAGTCCAGCAACTCGTCCGCGCGGTTCGCCTGAGCGCCGGCGGCCCACCCCAACGGGGCCACCACGATCAGAAGCGCGCACAGCCACGCGCGTCTGCCAAGCGTGCCCCACCTCATGGAGACCTCCGGGCGAGGCAGGCAGCCACCGCAGCCACCGCGCGGTTGCCTATTGCCGCCATGTACGACGCCACATAGGCCTGATAAGCGTTCTCGCCCATGCCGAAGGCGCCAGCCTGCGCAGCGTCGCACCGCGGCGGCGAATCGCGCAGCGCGGCCAGCCGTGCGCGAGCCGTGCCCGCATGGGCCGAGGCCTCCAGCATGGCCTGCTCGTTCTGCTTCATGGCATTCTCGAACTCGATCGCCGCTTGCGAGTTGATGACCGCAATCCGCTGGTAGCTGTATCCCTGGGCCCGATCGGCACGGAACGACACGTCGATATCCAGCAACATCTGGCGCAATTCCATGAGCTTGGCGTTTGCCGTACAGCGTGGCAGGCGTGGTTCGATATGGGCCAAGGACGAAGGGCAGCCGTCGCCGCCAGGCTGCGCGTTGTTCCCGCGACCACCGGACGCCGAGCCCCCGGCCATGGGGGGAGGTGCGCTGCTCCGGGCCGCATTGGCCGGGCGCGGAACATTGGCGTACAACCCCGTTCGGCTCCGCAGCTCCTGTATCTCGCTTTCGCAAGCCTCCACCGAGACCTGGCTGGAAATGGTCCGGCGCAGGCCGGCGCATTCCTGCAGCGTGCGCAACGCCTCTGCATCGTTGCCCGACCAGGCATGCCACAAGGCCGCGGAACTCAACAGATCCGCCCTAACGTCGTAGTCGGCCGGATCGTTGTACTTCGCCGCCGCCGTCTGATAGATGCGGGCCGCCGCGGCATAGTCCTTGCGCTGGATGGCGGCATTCGCCTGGCTCTCGGCGGCTCGCTTCACCGTGAGGTCGGCGGTGTGCCCGCAGGCTTGAAGCAACAGGACGAGTGACAGCGCGCAAGCAAGCAGGCAGAAACGCATTCGAGGGATCCTCTCTCCAAGGTTTGCCCGATCCTACGTAAGGGAGGGATGCTGTGCAAGGGCGTGCGCGAACGTGAGGTCGCCACTGCGCCCGCCCACGCTCACAGTTTGGGAGCCGCTCCCTGGCCCTGGCGCTTGCGGATGGCCTCGGCCTTCAACTGCTCCACCCACTGGACCGACTTGCGGCTCGCGGCAACCATGCCGCCCTGGTCCACCAGCCAGGCCTCGAAATTGCGGACCGGTTCGCTCCCCCACTCGTAGCGCAGCACGGTGCCGCACTTGGCGGCGTCCCTGGATGCGCCGAGCGCATCTCGAAAGACATCCTGGCGGGCATATTGCTCAAGCGTCTTGACCGCATTCGGAGGGACCAGGGTCCCCAGGGCATTCGACCAAGGCGCCTTCTGGCCATTGCGCTCCTTCACCACGGTGCACTGGGCCTTGCCTTCCTCGTCCCAATGAACAACGGCGCCACCTCCCGCGCGCGGCGCCGACCGCACATTGAAGGGGCCATGCTTGGCGGTCAGCGCGGACAGCATCTGCTCGCCGCTCGGGGGCTGCGGCGGGCTGCCCCTGCGGACGACGGCGAACACACGCGGCTCGGAGGGTGGGCCGCTGAACCACACACCGATGCCCGCGTCCGCGGTGCGAAAGCTCATCTGGTCCAGGAACTCCGGCGTCTGCAGGTGGTTGACCCCGTCGAAATAGGGAAAGTAGCCAACAGACCGGCTGGTCATCTTCGCGCTGGCATCAAAAGCCTGGATGGCCTTGACGGCCTCGGCCTCGGTCATGCCGATGCGCACGCCGGCGATGTCCATCCTGGCCAGGGGGGTGGTGGTGGTCTGTGCCAGGGCCGGCGCCACCCAGGCAAGCGCAACGGCCCGCAGCATGCGGCCGCCGAACGCAACTGTTTTCATGTGTACCTCCAGTTCGAGCATCTTCTGGGGGATGGTGATGGGTTCCCAACAGGAATTCGCCTCCCAAATGGGATAGAAACCAGGGATGGACACCCCCCTGTTCCACGAAGCCCGCCTCTCGAAACTCGTCGCGCACCTGTACGACGCCGCGATGGACGCCACCTTGTGGCCCGGAACCGCCTCGCGGATCGCGCAAGCCCTGGGCTCGACCAGCACCGTGGTCAAGCTGCACGGTGAGCAAGGCCATGTGAATCTGCTGGAATGCACCAGCAACCTGGTGGTGTCCCCACGTGACCAGGCCTGGGCCGATGACTGGCACCGCCGCGACCTGTGGGTGGAGCGCTCCCTGGCCTACGGCATGTCGCGCGTCATCACCGACGAAGACCTGGTGACGCGCGACGAACAGGCGCGCAGCGGCTTCTACCAGGAATGGCTGCCGCACCTCGGCATTCACCACATGCTGGGCGCGGTGTTCCCCACATCGCCGGGGGTGGTGGGCGTGTTGGGCATCCATCGCCCGCGCGAAGCCGGCGCCTACGCCGACCCTGAGCGCCGGCAAGCGGCGCTGGTCTTGCCACACCTGCAGCGCGCGCTCCGGCTCGGGCAACGCCTGGCCGCAGTCACCCACCAACATGCGGTGGCGCTGCAGGCCCTTGACCGGATCGACACCGGCGTCCTGGTGGTGGACGGTACCTGCCGCATCCTCCACGCGAGCGCGATGGCCGACACCCTGCTGATCGGCAACCCCGAACTGGCCGTGGTGGGTGGGCGCCTCTCACCTCGACAGCCCACGCTGCGCGACAGGCTGTCGGCCCAGGTGCATGCGGCCCTGGAGACCGCGCACGGCAGAGCGGGCCCGCCGGCATCGGCGCTCTTGATTCCAAGGCGCGGGCGGACACCGTTGACGCTGGAGGTCGCGCCCTTGCGCCCAGGCAGCCCGGCGTTCGGCGAGGACCGCCCCGCCGTGCTGCTCTTCATCCGCGACCCCGAGGCGCCGCTGGCGGTGGCAAGGCTGCGTGAGCTGTTCGGACTGACGCGCACCGAGGCAGCCGTCGCCGCCGCCCTGGCGCGGGGACAGTCGCTGGAAGACATCGCGGCGCAGAGAGGCATCGGGCTGGGAACGGTACGCACCCACCTCAAGCGCATCCTCGCCAAGACCGGTACACACCGCCAGGCGCAGGCCGTGGCGCTGCTGGCGCGGAGCACCGCGACGGCCGCGCCTCGGTGAGTTGGCCAAAGTTCCTCCCGGCGGGCCGGGCGGCTCTCATGAGGGTTCTTGTGCGTGAGGTACTCGCGAGGCAAGCCGAGCCGCAGCCTCCCCAGGAAAGAGCGCAGCAGTTGCGGATCCTGAGGGTGCTCCGCTATATCGTGTTGCCGGAGATGGTTGCCAGACTTCTTCCTTGAGAGCCTGGGCAACGGCAATCCGTTGGGGAGTCAATGGCGCCAGCTGGGACTACTACAGCAGCCCCTCAAGAAACTCGGAAGGACCAGC
>NZ_JAHCKL010000023.1 GCF_026125785.1 Hydrogenophaga sp. | reverse complement strand
CTTGCCTTTGCTTGGGCGCAGGGTCTTCCAGTGCTCCAGGTCACCCAGGGAGGCGGCGACCAGCACCTTGCCGGTGGCGTGCATCTTTTCGTCCAGGGGCGGGCATTGGCTCACCAGTTTCTGCACGTCGTCGGGCGGCATGGCGGCGAATTTTTCGGGGGTGAAGTAGGCGAGGCCTAGGTATTTCTTCAGGGTCATGGTGGGGTGCTTGCAGTCTGGTGGGTTGAGGAAGAGGAAGAAAGAAGACGCGCGCGTGGTCGGTCTGGTCTGGTCTGGTCTGTTCTCATGAACGACGAAGCGGCTGGCCGGGAATCGACCGCCCTTTCTTTCTTTTGGCCGTTCGCCGCCCACGGCGGGCGCAGGGCCATGGCCTAAGCCACGGCAGCACCAGTGGCAGCAGCACCAGCCGATGCCAGCGCCACCGCGTCCGCCCCGGCCGCGTAACGCAGTCTGCCCGGTTCCTCCTGGTCATGCACCGCCAGCCAGACGGCCTCTGCCACGTCGAGTTCGCTGGTCAGCGCGGCGGGCTGCCCCAGCGCGGCGAAGACGGACTGGGCGTACGGCGCGTAGGCCGGCGGGATCAGGCCCTGCATGCGTTCGCTGCCGTTGGCGGTGAAGCGGGTGGTGGGGGCGTAGCCCGGCTCGATGAGTTTCACGCGCACGCCGAAGGCTTGCAGCTCGAAGGCGAGCGAGGCGGTGAAGCCTTCGATGGCGGTCTTGCTGGCGGTGTAGGCGGCCACCAGGGGCATGGGTGCCAGGGTGGCGCTGGAGGTGACGTTGACCACCAGCCCGGCGCCCCGGGCGCGAAACTGGGGCAGCACGGCCTGGGTCATGGCCATGGTGCCGAAGGTGTTGGTCTCGAAGATCTCGCGCACGGTGACCATGGGGGTGGCCTCGAAGGCGCCGAAGAGCCCGAGCCCGGCGTTGTTGACCAGCACGTCGATGGGGCCGGCGGCTTGCAGCGCCTGCTGGATGCTTTCGGGGCGGGTCACGTCCAGCGGCAGCACGCGCAGGCGCGGGGAGGGCTCCGGCAGCAGCGGGGCGGCGGCGCGCGGGTTGCGCATGGTGGCAACGACCTGCCAGCCCTGGGCATGGAAGTGGCGCGCGGTTTCCAGGCCGTAGCCAGACGAGCAGCCGGTGATGAGGATGGTGGGGGTGGTCATGGCGAAGCTCCTGCTGAGGTGGTTGAAGAAAGAAAGAAGAAAGAAGGCGCCACGATACCGGCGGAGGTCCGGATTAACTACAATCAAAAGTCCATTATTTATTTGTAAAAGTCCGATCATGACCGACCCTCTGGCGGAGGTGATGGCGCTGCTGCGGCCGCGCGCGGTGTTTTCCAAGGTGATCAGCGGCGCGGGTGCCTGGGCGGTGCGCTACGCGGCGTTTGGCCAACCCAGCTTCTGCGCCCTGCTGGAGGGGCAGTGCGTGCTGGCGGTGGAGGGGCAGGCGCCCGCCACGCTGCAGGCGGGCGACTTCGTGCTGATGCCGGCCACGCCGGGCTTCACGCTGGGCAGCGAGGCACCGGCGGTGCCGGTGTTCATGAACCCTGATGACACGCGGGACGACGGCGCCGGCACGGCGGGCGAGCTGCGCCACGGGCGGCGCACGGGGCCGCCGGAGGTGCGCATGCTGGGCGGCTATTTCGCGTTCGACTCGCCCGACGCGGCGCTGCTGGTGTCGCTGTTGCCGGTGCTGCTGCATGTGCAGGGGGCAGAGCGCCTGACGGTGCTGGTGAAGCTGGTGCGGGACGAGTCCCTGGGCGAACGGCCGGGACGGGACCTGGTGCTGGGCCGGCTGGTGGAGGTGCTGCTGATCGAGGCGCTGCGCGCCAGCGCCGAGGGCGGTGCCGCGCCGCCGGGCCTGCTGCGTGGCCTGGGCGATGCGCGGGTGGCCCGGGGCCTGCGGCTCATGCACGGCGCGCCCGCACAGCCCTGGACGGTGGAGGCACTGGCCCGGGAGGCCGCGCTCTCGCGCTCAACCTTCTTCGAGCGTTTCTCGCGCGCCGTGGGCCAGCCGCCCATGGAGTACCTGCAGGCCTGGCGCATGGCCCTGGCCAAAGACCTGCTGCGCCGTGGCGATGTACCCATTGCCGAGGTGGCGGAGCGGGTGGGCTACGGCTCGGCCAGCACCTTCAGCACGGCGTTCCACCGGCATGTGGGGGAACCGCCGGGGCGCTTCGCGCGGCAGGCGGCGGGTGGTGCGCTGGCTCGCTAGCGGGTCAGCGCCGCACGCAGGCCGAGGGCGGGTAGCCGAAGGTGCGGTGGAAAGCGGAGGAGAAGTTGGACACCGTGGAGTAGCCCGCCCGGTAGCCGGCTTCGCCGACGGTCAGCCCGCCTTCAAGCAGTTGCGCGCGCGCGGCGTTGAGGCGTTCGGTGCGCTGGAACTCCATCACCGATGTGCCGTAGGCGGCCTTGAACAGGCGCTGCAGGGTGCTCACGCTCATGCCCAGTTTCTGGGCGAGGGCCTGCGGGGTGGCGCTGTGGTGCTCTTCGCTCAGGAGGATGCAGTCGCGGATCTTGCGGGCGCGCACGGCGTCCCTGTCCTTGACGGCGGGTTGCCGTTGCGCCACCGGTGTGGGCGGGCGGCAACCCTCGTGCCCAATGCGCAGGGCCTGCTGGAGCAGGCTCAGGCCGGAGATGTAGGCCTGCAGCGAATGCAGGCTGCTGTCTCGCCGGCCGTTCTGGGTGAGGATTTCCTGGGCGCAGCGCAGCGCCTGCGGCGAGGGTGACCAGCGGGCCACGCCGGCACGCGGGTCGTCCAGGCTGATGTGTTCGCTCAGTTCGCGGGGCAGGCGGATGCTTCCCGCGCCTTCCAGCGGCACGGTGACGTTGACCTTGCGCACACGCTGCCCGGCCTGGATGTGGCGCACGAGCACGCCGGGCCGCGTCATGAGCCAGAGGTAGCCCACGGGCCCTTTGCGCGCCGACATGAGGCAGTGGGTCTGGTTGATGGAGACCCGCACCTCGCCTTCGAGCAGCAGCATCACCGTCAGTTGGGGAGGCATGTCGAAGCCGTGCGAGAGCGACTTGCGCTCCCGCGTGTCGTTGGCGTGGATCTGGAGCTGGATGGACAGGGTGTCGAACGCGCACAGCCCGTCCACCTCTTCGATGAGGGCGCCGGGCCGGTGCCGCCCGGTGGCGGGGGCAGCCGCCGCGTCCGGGACCGCCGGCGGATCGCCCGGACGACCGGCGTGCGTCCCGCACAACAGCAGTTGATCGTTTCCCATAAGTCGATCTCAATGAGAATGATTATCGTTGACGGTTTCGAATTGTAGCGATCGCGGGGCGCCACTGTGCGCCCCGAAACACACCCCGGAGCCGTTCATGTCACCTGTATCCCATCCGCGCCTGCGCCACCGCCCCCTTCCTTCCACCTTGGCCCTGGCCGTGCACTGCGCGCTGGCGGCCCTGCCTTCGCTGGCCACGGCCCAGCAGCAGGCCCAGCCGGTGGAGCTGGCGCCGGTGACGGTGACCGTGATGGGGGAGAAGATGGGGCGCAGCGCGCAGGATTCGACCAGCGCGGTCACGGTGTTCACGGCCGAGGACATCGCGGCCAGGGACAGGAAGACCGTGCTGGAGCTGGTCTCGGAGGTGCCGAACGTGACCATCGGCGAGTTCGGGGGCATCGCCAACATCCGGGGCTCCAACGGCGCCGGCCCGGGCTTTTCTTCGCTGGCGTGGCGGGGCGCCACCCGCGCCCGGACGGCGACCGTCCTGGACGGCGTGAGCCAGGTGTGGACGGGTGGCAACCTGCTGGGCACCGGGCTGTGGGACATCGAACAGGTGGAGGTGCTGCGCGGGCCGCAGTCGACGATGCAGGGCCGCTCGGCGGTGGGCGGCGCCATCGTTCTCAAGAGCAAGGACCCGACTTTCAAGAAGGAAGGGGCCTTGCGCCTGGGGTTGCAACAGGCCAACGGCAAGCTGCTGGGCCAGACGGCCGCCGTCATCTCCGGGCCTCTGTCAGACAGCCTGGCCTACCGTCTGAGCGCGGACGTCACCGGCGGCTCGCACTTCATCGACTACGTGGACACCAACGCCAACCCGGGGGTGGACTACTCGTCCGACCCGGACAAGGTGCGGCGCAGCGACATCAAGGCCAAGCTGCTCTGGGCGCCCAAGGACAACCCGGACCTGCTCAGCCGCCTGGACCTGCAGCACCAGTCGCAAAAGGGGCCGTACCTGAACCAGGTCAACCTGGGCGACGCTGGCGACTACCGGGCGTCGACGGACCAGGTGAACCACCGCATCGGCGACACGACCATGAACACGGTGATCTCGAACACCACCTACCAGCTGGATGCGCACCGGTCGGTCGACGTGCTGATGTCCGCCTACAAGCTGGATGCGGGCTTCGTCCACAACCAGACGGCGCCCGCCGTGACCAACACGAACAACTACTTCAACACGCGGTCCGACCAGAACGGCGTCGGCCTGGAGGCCCGGCTGAACCTGGGTTCGCCGGACTCGGCGATGAAGTCCATGGTGGGGGCTTCCTACTTCAAGGACGACCTGACCCTGCTGTCCAGGACCTACGCGGGCGCGATCCGCTACTCGGGCGACACCAAGACGGACGCCACCTCGGTCTTCGGCGAGGTGGACTACCCGCTCAACGACCGCTTGTCGCTGATCGCGGGCGGGCGCATCGAGCGGGAGTCGCAGAACCGCACGGTGACCAACGGGATCGCCACGGTGGGCCGAGACGAGTCCCGCACCTATGTGCTGCCGCGCCTGGCCGCGCGCTACAAGCTCGACACCCGGACGGTGCTCGGCCTGGATGTGCGCAAGGGCTACAACCCGGCCGGCGTGAGCATGGACACGAACACCAGCGCCATCTACAACTACGAGACCGAGTACGTCACGGCCGTCGAGGCGAGTCTGAAGAGAAGCTTCAATGAAGGCAGGGGCTCGATGGCGGTCAACGTGTTCAGCAACGCGTACAAGGACTACCAGGCCCGCAACGGCACCCTCATCTCCAACGTCGACGAGGCGACCATCCAGGGCATCGAGTTCGAGGTGTCGTCCGAGCTGGGCCGCAGCACCCATGTGTATGCGAACGCGAGCCTGCAGTCCACGAAGATCGACAAGTTCTCGGCCAACCCCGCGTACGTGGGCAACAAGCTGCCCTACGCGGCGCCCAGGACCTTCGGCGTGGGCGTGAACCACAAGCTGTCGCCGCAGTGGCAGGTCAGCGCCAACGCCAAGTACGTGGCCGAGTACTACGTGGACATCTCGAACGCGGCCGGCGCCGGGCAGAAAGCGAAGGCGGGCGGCTACACCCTGGTGGACATCAGCACAAGCTACGACATCAACAAGCAGACTTCGGTGCGCGCTTTCGTGAACAACCTGTTCGACAAGTACGTGATCAACACCTACTTCCAGGGCACGACCACGCAGGACGTGCTGGCGCCTCGCACGGTGGGCGTCCAGCTCGACTACCGCTTCTGATGGAAGGCGCCACGGTGCACGAGGCCAGGGCGCTTTGCCTGCCCTTCGTGCAAGTGCACGAGCTGCGGGACGGCGCGGCTGGCAGCGACCGCTGCTGGCAGTTGTTGGTCAGCCACGCGGGCGGGCCGACGGAGACCGCGTCCGCGCGGCGGCTGCTGGTGGTGCTGGACGGCAACCTGAACGCGGTGCCCGCGGCGCTGATGCAGCACACGCGCGTGGAGCGCGGCCTGCCGCCTTCGCCGCCGTGCACGGTGGTGGGCGTGGGCTACCCGGGCGTGCGTTTCCACGACCGCGAACAGCGCGCCCGCGACTTCCTGCCGGCGCTGCCGCCAGGGCTGGACGGCGCGGCATGGCAGAGCGGGCAGGCGGACGCGTTCTCGGCTTTTCTGGACACGCGCCTGCTGCCGTGGCTGGAAGCGCAGCAGGGCTGCCGGTACGCGGAGGTGGGCCTGTTTGGCCATTCCTTCGGCGGCCTGTTCAGCCTGTACAAGCTGCTGAACGCGCCGGGCCGCTTCAGCGCTTTTTTCAGCATCAGCCCGTCGCTCTGGTGGGCAGACGGCTGGCTGCTGGCGCAGGTGGCGCAACGGGACGACCTAGCGCGGCGGTGCGAGGGCAGGCGCTTGTACCTGGGCATCGGCGCGGACGAGAAGGCCATGCCGGGCGACGACGCGCAGCGCAGCGCCCTGCACCAGGAGCGCGACCTGCAGGGCCGCTTCGCGCGCCTGGTCGCGCTGCTGCGCAGCCAGGGGGTCTGCGCGCAGGCCGAGACCTTCGCCGGGGAAGACCATGGGTCGGTGGTCTACCCCGCCATGGCCCGCGCGGTGCGCTGGCTGACAGGGCCTTCACCCCCACCGGGCCAGACCGGACACGACCACGACAAAAACATCGACAGGACAACCCCACAGTGACCCACCACGCTTCCACCCGCATACCGACCGCCGACGCGTCCAAGTACATCCTCAAGCTGTGCCGCCATTTCGCGCACAAGGTACCGGCGGCCTTCACCGCGCAGGACGGGCAGGTCCGGTTCCTGCAAGGCCAGTGCGTGATGAAGGCCGACGCCGAATCGCTGGGCGTCTATCTGCGCGCTGAGAGCCTGGAAGGCATACAGGCCATGCAGTTCATCATCGACGACCACCTCAAGCGCTTTGTCCGCTTTGAAACCCTGGCCTATGGGTGGGACGCCACGGTGCCGCCACACATCCAGCCCGAGCTCGCGGCATTGACCACACCAGAAAGCACCTCATGAAAAGACGCCAAGCCACCCGGCTGCTGGCCGGCCTTCCCTGGCTGGCCGCCCTGCCGCTGCCAGCGGCCGCCTCGCCCACGCCATGGCCGGTGGTGCACCGCAACCCCGACGGGTCGCAGGTGTCCATTCCCGCGCAGCCCCGGCGCATCCTGTCCACGTCGGTCACGCTCACGGGCTCGCTGCTCGCCATCGACGCACCGGTGGTGGCGTCGTCCACCAATGGCAACCGGCGGTTCTTCGACCAATGGGCCTCGGTGGCCGAATCGCGCAAGCTGCAGCGCCTGTGGGCGCTCAACGCGGTGGACCTGGAGGCGGTCTACCTGGCCAGGCCGGATCTGATCGTGGTGTCCAACAGCGGTGCCGATTCGGCGCTGGAAGCGGTGCGCGAGCTCTCGCAGATCGCCCCCACCATCGTGATCGATTACGCGGTGAACAGTTGGCAGGACGTCACCCGCCAGCTCGGGCGCGCCACGGGCCGTTCGGACCGGGCGGAAAGCCGCATCGCCGAGTTCGCCGAGAAGACGCGCCAGGTGGCGCAGGTGATCCGCGTGCCGGACGGGCTCACCGCCATCGTCACCTACAACGGCCCGGGCATGATCAACCCGGTGGCGATGCCGCGCGGCTCGCACGGCCTGCTGCTCGCCGCGCTGGGTTTTCGGCTGGAAGAGCCCGATCCGCGCTGGCACAGCGGGCTGGACACGCCGGATGATTTCGTGAAGGCGCAGTACGAGCACCTGAGCACGCTCAAGGCGCGCACGGTCTTCCTGCTGCGGCAGGACGAGAACGACGTGGATGGCCTGCTGCGCGACCGCGTGCTGGCCCGCATGCCGGCCGTGCAGGCCCGGCAGGTCTATGGCCTGGGCAAGAACTCTTTCCGCATCGACTACTACAGCGCCAACGAGATCGTCGATGCCATCCGGCGCCGCTTCACCCGGGATCCCGCCGCGAAATGAGGGCCGCGGTGGGAGGTGATCGCAGGGGGCTGGCGGCGCGCCAGCGCCGGTTGGTCGCGGCCGGCCTGCTGCTGGGTCTGCTGCTGCTGTCGTTCGCGGGCCTGGCGGTGGGCTCCAAGCCGGTGCCCTGGACGACGGTGTTCGATGCGCTGCGCGGCTTCGATGCGGACAACCCCGACCACCTGCTGGTGGTGCACCTGCGCCTGCCCCGTCTGCTGACCGGGCTGCTGGTGGGGGCCGCGCTCGGCGCGGCGGGCCTGCTGATCCAGGCCGTGACGCGCAACGCGCTGGCGGACCCGGGCCTGCTGGGCGTGAACGCTGGCGCCAGCCTGGCCGTGGTGGTGGTGCTGGCGCTGTTCGGCCAGGTGGCCATGGGCGCGCGGATCCTGGCGGCCATGCTGGGCGCGTTGCTCGCGGGCGCGGTGGTGCTGGGCCTCGCGGGAGCGGGCGGGGCGCGCGCAAGCCCCACGCGCATCGTGCTCGCGGGGGTGGCGGTATCGGCCGTGTGCCTGTCGTTCTCTCAACTGGTGATCGTCAACAGCCTGGACCAGGTGTTCGACCACTACCGCAACTGGGTGGTGGGCGCCCTGGAGGGGCGCGACCTCGACGTGCTGCGCGCCACCCTGCCGTTCGTGGGCCTGGGCCTGGCCCTGGCCATCTACGTGGCCGGCCATCTGGATGCGATGGGCCTGGGCAACGAGATGGGCGCGGCCCTGGGGGTGCACCGCAACCGCATCCTGGGCCTGTCGCTGCTGGCCATCGTGCTGCTGGCCGGCGCCGCCACCGCCGCCGTCGGCCCGATCGCTTTCCTGGGTCTGATCGCCCCGCACCTGGCACGGGCGCTGGTGGGGCCCAACCACCGGCTGCTGCTGCGCTGGTCCATGCTGCTGGCGGCGTTCACCTTGCTGCTGGCCGATGTGGTGGGGCGCGTGGTGGCCCCGCCTTCGGATCTGGGCGCGGGCCTCATGGTGGCCCTGATCGGTGGCCCCTTCTTCGTCATCCTGGCCCGGCGCGACCGGCTGAGCGAGCTGTGAGCGAGGGACTCGCCAAGATGGAGCGCCCGCGCGTGCTGCACCTGGGGCGGCGGTCGGTGCGGTGGGTGCCGCGCCAGTGGGTTGCCGTGCTGCTGCTGTCGGCCACCCTGGTGGTGCTGGCCCTGCTGGCTCTGGGCACCGGCCGCATTTCGCTGAACCCTCTTCAGGCGCTGGACATCCTGCTGTGGGGCGAGGGCTCGCCGCTGGAGCGGAAGGTGGTGTTCGACATCCGCCTGCCGCGCGTGCTGACGGCGCTGCTGGCGGGCGCGGCGTTGTCGGTTTCGGGGGCCATCTTCCAGTCGCTCTCGCGCAACCCGCTGGGCTCGCCGGACGTCATCGGCTTCACCACCGGCGCCGCTTCGGGGGCGGTGGTGTACTTCGTGCTGGGCGGCACGTCCAGCGTGACCTCGGCCGCTTTCGCGGTGGGTTCGGGCCTGCTCACCGCGCTGGTGGTCTTCGGGCTGGCGATGCGCGGCGGCGCGGTGGCCAGCCATCGCCTGGTGCTGGTGGGCATCGGCGTCGGCGCCACGCTGGCCGCGCTCAATGAGGCGGTGCTGCTGCGCGGCGAGCTGGAGCAGGCCCTGTCGGCGCAGCTGTGGCTCTCCGGTTCGCTCAACGCGCGCACCTGGAGCCACGCGGTGCCGCTGCTGGTGGGGCTGGCCGTGCTGCTGCCCGTCGTGCTGCTGGGCCAGTCCCGGCTGATGCTGCTGGAGATGGGCGATGACCTGGCGCGCCAACTGGGCGTGCACGCGCTCAAGGTCAAAGGGTTGATGGCGTTCTGCGCGGTGTTGCTGGCCTCGCTGGCCACCGGGGCATCGGGGCCGATCGCCTTCATCGCCCTGGCCGCGCCGCGCCTGGTCGCCTTTCTGTGCGGCGACCATGGGCGCCCGTTGTGGCCTTCGGCACTGACGGGCGCGCTGCTGCTGCTGAGCGTCGACGTCGTCAGCCAGTCCCTTCCCTTTGAACTCAATCTGCCGGTGGGCCTCATGACCGCGCTGATCGGCGGCGTGTACCTGGTCTTCGCCCTTCCTCGACTGAGGTCCTTCTGATGCAACACCTGTTTGCCGGCACCGGCCTTCGCCTGTCCTACGACCAGCGGGTCGTCTGCGACCAGCTGGACCTGCACATCCCGCGCGGCACCATCACGACCATCATCGGCCCCAATGGCTGCGGCAAGTCCACCCTGCTGCGAGCGCTGTGCCGGCTCATCGAGCCGCGCGCCGGGCAGATCACGCTGAACGACCAGCCGCTGGCCGGCATGGGCCGGCGCCAGTTGGCGCGGCGACTGGGCTTTCTGCCCCAGGTGTCCACCGTGCCACCGGGCATCCGCGTGCGCGAACTGGTCTCGCGCGGCCGGTTTCCCTACCAGGGCTTCCTGCGCCAGTGGAGCCACGAGGACGAGGCCGCGGTGGCACGCGCGCTGGCCGAAACCGGTTTGACCGACAGCGCCGACCGGCTGGTGGACCAGCTCTCCGGCGGGCAGCGCCAGCGAGTCTGGATCGCGCTGGTGCTCGCGCAGGACACCGAGGTGCTCATGCTCGACGAGCCCACCACCTACCTGGACATTGCCCACCAGTTGGAGGTGCTGGAACTGTGCAGGCGCCTGAACGGCGAGTTGGGCAAGTCGCTGGTGATGGTGCTGCACGACCTCAACCTGGCGGCGCGCTATTCGCACCACCTCATCGCCATGAAGCAAGGTCGCATCGTGGCGACGGGAAGCCCGGCGGACCTGCTCACGCCCCCACGCATCGAAGAGGTCTTCGGCATCCAGGCCCGGGTGATGCGCGACCCGGTCACCGGCTCGCCGCTGGTGGTGCCGGTGGCCTCCCTGCAAGGCGCCGCCGCGCACGCGGGCCAGGACGCTGGAGCCGGCATATGAGCGGACACCTGATCGCCGGCCTGTCGCTGGCCACGACCTGGTTGTCTGGCAGCGCGTGGCGACGCGCCGACAGCCAGGCGGAACGCCACCACGACGTGGAGCTGTATGTGGAACTGGCCCGGCGCGCCGAGCAGGCCTGCCTGCACTTCGTGTTCCGGCCCGACACGGTGTTCCTGGACCCGCTGTCGCAGGCGCAGGGCCCGGGCACCAGCGGGCTGGATCCGACCCTGCTGCTGACCTGCGTGGCGCGGGCCACGCGCCACATCGGCCTGGTGACCACGCTGTCCACCAGCTTCCAGGAGCCGTTCCACATCGCCCGCAGCCTGGAATCCCTGCAGATCATCAGCGGCGGACGTGCGGCCTGGAACCTGGTCACCGGGCTGGAGGGTCAGCACAATTTCGGCCACCGCCCCTTTCTGGAAGCCAGCGGGCGCTACCGGCAGGCCGAGGAAAGCCTGCGGGTGGTGCAGGCGCTGCTGCGCAGCTACCCCGCCGAGGCGCTGAGGCTGGACCGCGAGAGCGGCCAGTACGCCGATGTGCAGGCGATTCGCCCCATCGACCACCAGGGCCCCCACTTCCAGGTACAGGGACCGCTGACCCTCGCGGCGGGCCGGTTCGGTCCCCTGCCCGTGTTCCAGGCCGGCGCGTCCGCGGATGGCCGCGCCTTCGCCGCGCGCCACGCCGATGCGGTGTTCGCCGCCACCCCCACGGTGGAAGCCGCGTGCGAGTTGCGCCAGGCGCTGCGGCAGGCCGCAGCACAGTTTGGCCGGCCGCAGCGCGACATCCGCGTGCTGCCGGGCCTGAGCCTCTACCTGGCCCACACCCGCGACGAGGCGCAGGCGCTGTTCGAACAGTCGCACGCGCACCTGGGCAGAGCACAGCGGCTGGCCAAGCTGGCCGCCACCCTGGGCATTGCCGTGGAGGGGCTGCCGACCGACCGCCGCCTGGGGCCAGACGATTTCCCGGCGCCCGCGCAGGCGGTGCGCAGCCGCACCCACGCCGAACTGCTCAGGCGCCGCATCGCCAGCGACCGGCCCACCCTGGATGCGCTGCTGTCCTCGCCGGAGGTGGTTTCTTCCGCCCACTGGCAGGTGGTGGGCACGCCGGACGATGCGGTCGAGCAGATCCTGGCCTGGCAGGTCGCCGGCGCCATCGACGGCGTGATCGCACTGCCGGGCGGAAGCCTGGGCTCGCTGGGCCTGTTCATCGACGAAGTCGTGCCCGCCCTGCAGCGGGCCGGCAGCCTGAGAACAGCCTTCGCCAAGGGCGGGTTGATGGCGCAGCTCCAGGCGGCGTGAGATGGCGCGGCTTCGTTGAAACCAGAAGAACGGGTGTCGGTCATCGGGCGATGACGTATGGATTTCTCATGTTTCTTTGGCTACGTTTATTTCGTTTGATGCGTTTATTTCGTTTGATGCGTATACTTTGCGCACGCTGAAGGCAGCGAAAAGTCCCGTCTGCAGTGGTTGCTTACATACGGGTATCACCATCAGGAGAGCGCCATGACCCAAGAAATTCTGGAATCTGCAAACGCGGCGGAGGCCGAAATGGCGGCCGTGGCCAGGAGTTGCCTGGTGCACGCGCTCGACCAGTCCAAGGCAGACACCATCAAGATCACGGTCGATGTGGATACCGAAGAGGGCGAGGCCCCGGTGCTCCGGCTGCCTCCCCGGGCCTTGTACTTTTTCGCCGAGGTGTTGCGGCAGATGGCGAAACGCGAGCCTGTTGTGCTGGTGCCGCAGAAGCATGAACTGAGCACCCAGGAAGCCGCGGCGTTTCTCAACGTGTCCAGGCCTTTCGTGATCAAGGAGATCGAGGCGGGCAGGCTCAGGCACAGGCTGGTCAACCGGCACCGCCGCATCGAGTTTGAGGAACTCGTCCGCTACCAGGAAGCGCAGAAGCAGCGTTCGGAAGAAGCCCTCATCAAGCTGCGGCAGCTTTCGGATGACATGGGAGAGGACCTCTGAGATGGCGGTGAGCGGGTGCTACACGGCGGTGCTCGATGCGTGCGTCCTGTACCCACGCCTGTGCCGGGATGTGCTGTTGAGTCTGGCCCATGCGGACCTGTACACGGCACGCTGGACGACCCGGATCGAAGCCGAGTGGACCAAGGTGCTTCTGGCCAACAAGCCAGGCACCGAAGAGAAGATTGCCTACGCGGTGGAACAGATGCGGGAAGCGATTCCCGACTGCCTCGTATTGGACTACGAGAGCCTCATTGAAGGACAGACGCTCCCCGATCCCAATGACAGACATGTCCTGGCCGCAGCGATCAGGGGGAATGCGGACGCCATCGTGACCTTCAACGTCAAGGACTTTCCCGAGACCGTTCTCGACACCTTCGACATTGAACTGCAAACACCTGATCAGTTTGTGTTGAACCAGATCATGCTTCACCCACCCCGGGCATTGGGAGCGCTCAAGCGCATGCGCGCACGTTGGGAACGACCACAGATGTCCGCAGAAGCCATGGTGAATTTGCTGGAGCAGCGGCAATTCGCTCAAACGGCCGCACACCTGCGGGATGTGCTGGTTCTCATCTAGAAAATCTCTGCAACGCCGTTCGGGCTGGGCTCAGTCTGAGCGGGTTGGGAGTTCGCAGAGGTTCTCCAGGGCCTGGTGTCTGCTCTGCGTCCTTCAGTCCCCGAAACCGTCAGACAGCAGGGCCCGCCAGATCAGCGCGCCGATGGCCGCGCCTGCGATGGGGGCGACCCAGAACAGCCAGAGTTGGTCCAGCGCGATGGAGGGGCCGAACAGGGCCGGGCCGGTGCTGCGCGCGGGGTTGACCGAGGTGTTGGTGACCGGGATGGAGACAAGGTGGATGAGCGTGAGGCACAGGCCGATGGCCACGCCCGCGAATTCGCCGGCCGCGCGCCGGGCCGTGGCGCCCAGGATGACCAGCAGGAACACGGCGGTGAGCACCACTTCGGTCAGCAGCGCCGCCGTGAGGCCGTAGCCGCCGGGGGAGTGTTCGCCGAAGCCATTGGTGGCGAAACCCCCCACCACGGCGCCGGGCCTGCCGGTGGCAATGAGGTAGAGCACGCCGGCTGCGGCCACCGCGCCCAGCACCTGCGCGATCACGTAGCCCGGCAGTTCCGCCGCGCGGAAGCGCCCGCCCAGCGCGAGGCCGACCGAAACCGCAGGGTTGAAGTGGCCGCCCGAGATGGGGCCGAAGGCGTAGGCGCCGGTGAGCACCGTGAGGCCGAAGGCCAGGGACACGCCGACGAAGCCGATGCCCAGTTCAGGAAAGGCGGCCGCCAGCACGGCGCTGCCGCAGCCGCCAAAGGTGAGCCAGAACGTGCCGAGGAATTCGGCGGACCATTTTTGGAGATTGCTGCTGCTGTTTGCCATGTTGCCCACGCGGTTTGTTGCGACGAAGGCCTGGGAAGATAGGCAGGCGTCGCAGCCCGTGCAAGCGCTTTAACAATGCATTCAGAAATGGGAGAGGCGCGGGACCAGCCGGTGGCCTTCAACACCGGTGGCCAGCGCAGCGGTGCGGCTCGGCGCGGCCGCTGCTGTCAGCGGCTCACTTGGAGGTGGCCAGCGGCATCGTGGGCGGGGTGCCCGGCGTGCCGGCCGGTGGGTCCAGGGGTTCGAGCAGGCTGCGCGGCGGGTTGCGCTTCATCTCGCTGGCCACGGTCTGCTGTTCGGGGCTCATGCATTCGTCGGCCAGCCGCAGGCCGAGCTTCTGGCTCATGAGCATGGACTTGTTGCCCAGTTGCAGCCAGAGCGCGCCGCGCTTGGGGTCTTCCAGTCGGATGGCGCCGGTGCGGCTGGCCACCGGGTGCATGAAGTAGCGCTGGTTGCGCGCGTTCTGCACCTGCACGATGAAGAAGCCCTGCTTCTTGGCCGGCGTGATCTGCACGGCGGCACCCAGCTCGCAGGCAATCTGGCCAACGTGCACGCGTTCGGCGACGGCGAGGTCGGCCTCGGTAAGGGCGACGTCGCTGTCTTCATCGATGGGGGTTCTTTCTTCCACCGCCTTGACGGCGGAGCGGGCCAGCGGGGGTTTGGCGGAGGCGGGTTTGGCGGCCGGCTTGGGTGCGGTGGTGGTCTGCGCGGTGGCGGGGGCCAGGGGCGCCAGCAGCGCCGTGGCGCTCAGGGACAGGACGAGGGGGAGAAGTTTCATGAAGGTCACCGGGTAGGGCGGGCGGGCGGCGCCGCCAGGACAGGACAGGACGGCGCCCAGTCTGCACGCATCGCCGCGGGAATGGTGTTTGCAGATGTTTCCGTCGCGGGAGGAGGCGCCGGACGGGGCTTCATGGCCGCCTGGCGGTCCCGGGGGGCACGAGGCCTCGCCGTTCGATGGGGGTGGAGAAGACGATGGAGGTGCGGGTTTCGCCGTACCCGTTGATGGTGCCAATGAAGCGTTCCAGGTGCTGCAGGTCCGTGGCCACCACAGTCATGAGGTAGGAGTCGGCCCCGGCGACGTGATGGCACTCCAGCACTTCGGGCGCCTGGCGCAGGCGCTCCAGCAGGGGCTTCTTGCCAGGCTGCGTGGCGGTGATGCCGACAATGGCCTTGACGTGGTAGCCCGACCTGGACGCGTCCAGTTCGACCACGAACCGCTGCGCGATACCGGCGTCCTGCAGGCGCTTGATGCGCTCCGCCGTGGCGGCGACGGACAGGCCCGTGGCCTGCGCCAGCGACTTCAAGGGTGCGCGCGCGTCGTCCTGCAAGGCACGCAGGAGCCGCCAGGCGGCGGCGTCGAGTTCAACAGGCTGTGTTCTTGCCATTCCTGGAATTCACCGAAACATCAGAGGCCATTGGCCGGATTCACCGGAAGAATGCACTGTACCGCGCGGTAGCCGCAGCGGATGATCAGGCGATCCGTTCCCGGATACCACCGACCCCTGTCCACCACCACTTCACCGCATGACCGATATCCAGCACTACGGCAGCTTCATTGCCGCCATCCTCGTTTTTCAGGCGGTCCCCGGTGCGGGCACGCTGGCCATTCTGGAAGCAACGGCGCGTGACGGTCGGCGCGCAGGCATGGCCGCCGTGCTGGGCACGCTGGCAGGGGACGGGCTGTTCATGGTGGCTGCGGTGGCGGGGCTGGCCGCGCTCATGCAGGCGCATGCGGAGGTCTTCCAGGCCCTGCAGTGGTTCGGCGCGGCGTACCTTGCGTGGCTGGGCGTTCAACTGCTGCTGAGCCGCCCGGGGACTGCGGGCGCAGCGGACCCGGCACGCCCTCGTTCGCGGTGGCGGTACTTCCGGCGCGCTTTCCTGGTGAGCCTCACCAACCCCAAGGTGATGCTGTTCTTCGTGGCGTTCTTCCCGCTGTTCCTCCGGGCGGACGCCTCGCCGGCCACGCTGCCGGTGATGATGCTGCACGTCACCGTGCTGAGCCTGGCGTACCAGACCGCTCTGGTGCTGGCCGGAAACTGGGTGGCGCAGCGGCTGAAGGCCTTTCCCGGCGCCCGGGTGGCAGCCACGCGGCTGGCGGGCGTTGCGCTGGTGGGGCTGGGCGCTCAACTGGCCAGCCGCATCCGCTGACGCGCGGTCAGCCCAGCGCTTTCTCCAACGCGTCGACGAACATGGCGGGCACGTCGAAGCCGGTCTGCTGCTGGATCTCCTGGAAGCAGGTCGGGCTGGTGACGTTGATCTCCGTGACCTTGTCGCCGATGACGTCCAGCCCCACCAGCAGCAGGCCGCGCGCGGCGAGCTGCGGGCCGATGGCGCGGGCAATGGCCCAGTCGCTCTCGGACAGGGGCTTGGCCACGCCTTTGCCGCCCGCGGCGAGGTTGCCGCGGATCTCGCTGCCCTGGGGAATGCGCGCCAGGCAGAACGGCGCGGCCTCCCCCCCGATGATGAGCAGGCGCTTGTCGCCCTCCACGATCTGGGGCAGGTAGCGCTGCACCATCACGCTGGTGCTGCCGCCCTGGTTGAGGGTTTCGATGATGGAGCCCAGGTTCATGCCATCGGGACCGACACGGAAGATCCCCATGCCCCCCATGCCGTCCAGGGGCTTGAGGATGATGTCCTTGTGCTCCGCATGGAAGGCCCGGATGGCCGCTGGCAGCCGCGTGACCAGCGTGGGCGGCGCGAAGCGGGCGAACTCCATGAGCGCGAGCTTTTCCGGGTGGTCGCGCAGCGCGCGCGGGTGGTTGAAGACGCGCGCGCCTTCGCGCTCGGCCTGCTCCAGCAGGTGAGTGGCGTAGAAGAACTCGCTGTCGAAGGGAGGGTCTTTGCGCATGAGCACGGCGTCGAAGCTGTGCAGCGGGTCGCGCACTTCGGCGGTGGTCTTGAACCAGGCGTGCGCATCGCCAGTGAGGGTGACGTGGCGCGCCAGCGCGGTCACCGGCTGGCCGCTGTGCCATTGCATCTGCTCGGGCTCGCAGGTGGCCAGCGCGTAGCCGCGCCGCTGGAGCTCGCGCATCATGGCGAAGGTGGTGTCCTTGTAGATCTTGAAGGACTCCAGCGGGTCGGCAACGATGAGGATCTTCTGGGTCATGGGATGCTTCGGTTCACTTCACGGGGCGGCGGTTTTTGAGCCCGTACTGTTGCACAAACAGCGCCAACGCGCCGGCCACCACCCCCCAAAAGGCCGAGCCGATGCCGGCTATCACCACGCCGCTGAGCGTGACGAGGAACGTGATGAGCGCGGCTTCGCGGTGCGCATCGTCCTTGAGCGCGGCATGCAGCCCGCCGCCGATGCTGCCCAGCAGGGCAATGCCGGCGATGGCCAGCACCAGTTCGCGCGGGAAGGCGATCAGTAGGCCGGTGATGGCCGCGCCGAACAGGCCGACCAGCACATAGAGCGCGCCGCAGACCACCGCGGCGGTGTAGCGCTTGTTGCGATCGGCGTGCGCCTCGGGGCCCATGCAGATGGCGGCGGTGATCGCCGAGAGGTTGAGCGCGAAGGCACCAAAGGGCGCCAGCACCAGCGTGGCGGCGCCGGTCAGGGTGAGGATGCGCGAGATCGGCATGTCGTAACCCGCCGCGCGGATGGCGGCCACACCCGGCAGGTTCTGCGAGGCCATGGTCACCACGAACAGCGGCAACGCGAGGCTGGTCAGGGCAGCCAGGCTGAAACGGGGTGCGGTGAACACGGGCATGGCGAGTTCGAACACCACGGCCTCCCCCCGGAACTGGCCCTGCGCCACCACCCAGGCCACGCCTACGGCCAGGGTGAGGGGCACCGCGTAGCGCGGCAGCAGGCGCCGGCCCAGCAGGTAAGCCAACAGCATCAGCACCACCAGCGGCAGCGCGGTGCGCGCGGCGTCGAAGGCCTGCAGGCCAAAACGCGCGAGCACACCGGCCAGCAAGGCCGAAGCGATGGCCACGGGGATGCGGTTCATCACGCGCTCGAACCAGCCGGTGGCACCCACCAGCACGATCAGCGCGGCACTGACCATGAAAGCGCCCACGGCATCGGCCATGGTGAAGCCCCCCGCCAGGCCCGCGGTGGCCAGCACCGCGGCACCGGGCGTGCTCCAGGCCACCATGACCGGCTGGCGCAGGATCAGCGAAGGCACCGCCGAACACAGCCCCATGCCCAGGCCCAACGCCCACATCCACGAGGTGATCTGCGCCGGCGTGGCACCAAAGGCCTGTGCCGCCTGGAACACAATGGCCACCGAACTGGTGAATCCCACCAGCACCGCGACGAAACCGGCGGTGGCGGCGGAGAGATTGACGTCACGAAAGAAAGACATCGGGCGATTGTGCCCGCGCGCCCGGGCGGGCTGAGCCTACCCCGGTCGGGCTGAGCCTGTCGAAGCCCATGCCAGCACCCGGGCCAGCCCTTCGACAAGCTCAGGGCGAACGGAGGAAGTGGGGCTCTGACCTAACCCGCTCGGACCAACCTACCCCGCTCGGGCTAAACCTACCCCGTTCGAGCTGAGCCCACCCTGTCCGGGCTGAATCCACTCCGTTCGGGCTGAGCCTGTCGAAGCCCTTGCCAGCATCTGCGCAAGCCCTCAGATCTCCACCTTGGACCCCAACTCGATCACCGCGTTGCTCGGCAGGTTCAGGAATTCCGCCGCCGCGCTGGCGTTGTGGTGCATCTGGGCAAAGAGCTTTTCGCGCCAGGGCATCATGCCGCTGCCCAGGGTGGGCACGACGACGTCGCGAGAGAGGAAGTAGCTGGTGGTCATGGGGCCGACTTCGCAACCGCGCCCGCGCAAGGCCTCCAGGGCCTCGGGCAGGTCCAGGTCGTTCTTGAAGCCGTAGTGGACGATGACCTGCCAGCAGTCGTGGCCCAGGGGTTCTATCTGCAGGCGTTTCTCCAGTCCGATCCAGGGCACCTCGTGGGCGCGCACGGTGACGAACAGGTTCTGTTCATGCAGCACCTTGTTGTGCTTGAGGTTGTGCAGCAGCGCGGCGGGTACGGTGCCGGCGTCGGCGGTGAGGAAAACGGCCGTGCCTTCCACGCGCGCGGGCGGTGCGATGAACACCGCGTCCAGGAAGCTGCCGAGCTCGATGGACTCGGCGTGCTGCTTCTCCAGCATCAGTTCGCGCCCGCGCTTCCAGGTCATCATCAGCGTGAACACCGCGCCGCCGATGAGCAGCGGAAACCAGCCACCGGCAAAGAGCTTGAGCAGGTTGGAGCTGAAGAAGGCGAGGTCCACCAGGAAGAAGAAACCGGTGGCGGCCAGGCACACCCAGAGCGGGTACTTCCACGCGTAGCGGATCACGTAGAAGGTGAGCACGGTGGTGATGAGCATGTCCAGCGTGACCGCAATGCCGTAGGCGGCCGCGAGGTTGGACGAGGAGCGGAACATGACGACCGCGAGCACGATGGCGGTGAACAGGCCCCAGTTGACGAAGGGCATGTAGATCTGGCCGGTGTGGCGCACGCTGGTGTGCAGCACTTTCAGGCGCGGCAGGTAGCCGAGCTGGATGGCTTGCTTGGTCACGCTGAAGGCGCCTGTGATGAGGGCCTGCGAGGCGATCACGGTGGCCAGTGTGGCCAAGCCCACCAGCGGCAGCAGCAGCCACGACGGCGCCATGTTGAAGAAGGGGTTCTTCACCGCTTCGGGGTCGGCCAGCAGCAGCGCGCCCTGGCCAAAATAGTTCAGCGTGAGGCAGGGCATGACGACCAGGAACCAGGCCAGCCGGATGGGCCGCTTGCCGAAGTGGCCCAGGTCGGCGTAGAGCGCTTCGGCACCGGTGACGCACAGCACGACGGCGCCCAGGATGATGAAGCTGGTGCCGGGGTGTTCCCACAAGAAGCGCAGCGCGTGCAGCGGGCTGAGCGCGCCCAGGATCTCCGGGTGGTCCAGGATCTGCACCACGCCCAGGGCCGCGATGGTGAGGAACCAGGTGAGCGTGACGGGCCCGAAGAAGCGGCCGATGCCACTGGTACCGCGCTTCTGCACAACAAAGAGGATGAACAGCACCAGCAGGGTAATGGGCACCACATAGTGGCGGAAGTGGGGCGAGACCACCTCCAGGCCTTCGACCGCGGACAGCACCGATATGGCCGGGGTGATGACGCCGTCGCCATAGAACAGCGAGGTGCCGAAGATGCCGACGGTGAGCAGGGTGCTGCGCAGCGCGGGCCGGTCTTTCACGGCCGTGGAGGCCAGCGCCAGCATGGCGATGAGCCCGCCTTCGCCGTTGTTGTCGGCCCGCAGCACGAGGGCGACGTACTTGAGGGAGACGATGACGGTCAGTGTCCAGAACAGGATGGACAGGATGCCGTAGACGTTGGCATGGGTGAACGGGACGTGGCCGGACCCGAATATTTCCTTGACGGCGTACAGCACGCTGGTGCCGATGTCGCCGTACACCACGCCGATGGCGCCCAGGGTGAGCGCTGCGAGGGACGATCTGGAGGCAGACACAAAACAACCCCGGCCTGACGGCCGGGGTTCCGTTGTCGTGGGAACCCGGGATTTTGCGCCCGTGACCCTGCCTTGTCCGTGGACGCCGACCTCTAGACGGGGTCACTCCCGCTGGATGTGGCGCCGGTGCAACTCATTCGTAGACTTCGGCGTTGGGGTCCGTGGCTTCGAGTTCGTAGCTGGCGGCGAGCATGGCCAGGCGGCCGATCACGCCGTACATGTAGAAGCGGTTGGGCACGCTGGCGCCGGGTTTGGCACCGGGCTGCGGCAGTTGCGCGCTCTGTTCGAACGCCAGCGGCACGTAGCTGGACCCGGGGGCGTTGAGGTTCTCGTCCACGCCGCGGTCGGCGTGCACGCGGTAGAAGCCGCCCACCACGTAGCGGTCCATCATGTAGACCACGGGCTCGGCCACGGCGCTGTTGATGCGTTCGTTGGTCAGCACGCCTTCCTGGATGATGACCTCGTGCACCTCCTGCCCGGCATGGCCCACCGCCATGCGCGCCTTGGTCTTGGCCGAGAGGTTGTCGATGTCTTTGGCATCGCGCACCGTGAGGATGCCCATGCCGCCCGTTCCGTTGTCGGCCTTGACCACGACAAAGGGCTTCTCGTTGATGCCGTATTCCTTGTACTTGCGGCGGATCTTGCCCAGCAGGGCATCGGTGTTGGTGCGCAGGCATTCCAGGCCGTCAGCGGCGCTGAAGTCCACCTGCCCGCATTGGTTGAACATGGGGTTGATCAGCCAGGGGTCCATGCCCAGCAGCTTGCCGAAGCGCTTGGCGACTTCCTCGTAGGCCTTGAAATGGTGGCTCTTGCGCCGCGTGCCCCAGCCGCCGTGCAGCGGCGGCAGCAGGTACTGCTCGTGCAGGTCTTCCAGGATGCCGGGCACGCCCGCGCTGAGGTCGTTGTTGAGCAGGATGGTGCAGGGGTCGAAGTTCTTCAGGCCCAGCCGGCGCTTGCTGCGGATCAGCGGCTCCAGCGTCACCTTCTCGCCGTCGGGCAGTTCGATGGTGGTGGGCACCTTGATGTCGTTGGAAAGCGAACCCAGGCGGACGTTGAGCCCGGCCATGTAGAAGATACGGCGCAGTTGCGCGAGGTTGCTGAGGTAGAAGATGTCGGTGGTGTTCTCCGGCACCAGCAACAGGTTCTTGGCCTCGGGGCAGATTTTCTCGATGGCGGCCATGGCGGCCTGCACCGCCAGGGGCAGCATCTCCGGCGTGAGGTGGTTCCAGCCGCCCGGGTAGAGGTTGGTGTCCACCGGCGCCAGCTTGAAGCCGGCGTTGCGCACGTCCACAGACGAATAGAACGGCGGCGTGTGCTCCATCCATTCCAGCCGGAACCAGCGCTCGATCACCGGGGTGGATTCGAGGATGCGCTGTTCGAGTTCGTTGATGGGGCCGGTCAGGGCGGTGACGAGGTGCGGGACCATAGAGGGCTTCGGAGCAGCAGAGACAACCAGTGTAATGGGGGCGAATGACGGATTCTTCAAGCCGGCACACGATGGCCGGTTTACCCCAGAATCTGTCCCGAAGGAGGGTGCCGCACCGTGAAAACCATCGCCTTGCTCACCGTGATCGCCGCCTGGGGCAGCGTGCTCTTCCTGCGTCCCGAGGGAACGGGCCTGCGGGTGCTGCTGATGGTGGTGTTCCTGCTGCTGGGCACCCTGTTCACCCTGGCCGGTGGTTTCGCCTACTGGTGGGACGGCGGCATGCGGCCCGACAAGGCCAGCCCCACGGTCCTCATCTGCGGCCTGCTCACGCTGGCCTCCCAGGCGGGCTCATTGTTGCGCGCCGTGTTCGAGGGAGAGGGCGGCACCGAGTGGCCGGGGCGGCGCTGACGGGGAGCGCGATCAGGCCATGACCCGGCATGGGGCCTGCCGGTTGCGGGCCCGGATGCCGAGCACCGCCATCAGCGGGTCGTAGACAGCCATGGTGCGCTCGAAGTCGCTCACACCGACGAAGATGTGGGAGAACATGGCGTCAGCCCCGGCGCCCGTCGGCAAAGCGGGCGAGGGCGCGCGCCTTGGCCCTGGCGGCCTCGACCTCGCGGTTGCGTGGCGCGGCATGGGTGCGCAGGGAAGCGACGAGTTCCCGCGCGGACGCGGCCACCTGCTCCACCGCACGCTCGAAGGCGGCCTCGTTGGCCTGCGATGGGACGTTGAAGCCGCTGAGCTTGCGCACGAACTGCAGGGCGGCATCGCGGATCTCCAGTTCGGTGGCGGGTGGATCGAAATTGAAAAGTGTCTTGATGCTGCGGCACACGGTGGGGTGTCCTTCAGGGATGGCTGTGGCCCTGGCACAGGGAAGAACGTCACGGGCAGGCTGCACGGCCAGCAGGGGTTTGGTTGGACCTATAACATGCGTATTTTCCATTCTGCACCCGCCGAGGAGACCCCAGATGCCGCCACGCACACCCCAGGCCCCGATCCCGTCCGGACTGGGCCGCGCCACCACCGCCCGCGAGGCCGTGGGAGACACGGACCTCTGCGGCAAGCTGGCGGTGGTGACCGCTGGCCATACGGGCATCGGGCTGGAAACCACGCGCGCGCTGGTGCATGCCGGTGCGGCCGTGGTGGTGCTGGCCCGTGATGCCGACAAGGCTCGCCAGGCGCTGGACGGACTGCCACGCACCGAGGCCCATGCGCTCGACCTCGCCGACCCGGACAGCATCGACCGCTTCGCCGACGTCTTTGCCGCCACCGGCCGCACGCTGGATCTGCTGATTGCCAACGCGGGCATCATGGCGGTGCCGCTGGCGCACGATGCCCGGGGGTTCGAGCGCCAGTTCGCCACCAACCACCTGGGGCACTTCCAGCTCGCCGCGCGCCTGTGGCCCGCGCTGAAGCAGGCGGGCCAGGCCCGCGTGGTCGTGCTTTCCTCGCGGGCACACCACCGCTCGGACATTGATTTCGACGACCCTCACTACCAGCACCGCGACCACGACATGTGGCAGGCCTACGGCCAGTCCAAAACCGCCAATGCCCTGTTCGCGCTGGGCCTGGACCTGCAGGCTCAGGCACATGGCGTGCGCGCCTTCTCGGTCCACCCGGGCTCCATCCTGACGGGGCTGCAGCAGCACATCGCGGTGAAGGACCTGCAGGCCGCCGGCCTGCGCGATGCGGACGGCCAGATCCCGAAGGAAGCGCTGGGGCGCTACAAGACCGTGGAACAGGGCGCGGCCACCTCGGTGTGGTGCGCCACCAGCCCGAGCCTGGAAGGCATGGGCGGCGTGTACTGCGAGGACTGCGACATCGCGGCGGCGCTCACCGCCGAGGAAAAATCGTCCCGCGGCGCGCGTCCCTGGATTTGCGACCCAACCCGGGCCATGCGGCTGTGGTCGCTCAGCGAGGCCATGACCGGCGTGCGCTTCGACGCCGCGGGCTGAAGGCGCGCCTCAGACCCGCACCTCGCCCTCGCCCAGCACCACGTACTTGAGCGAGGTCAGCCCTTCCACGCCCACCGGCCCACGCGCGTGGAACTTGTCGGTGGAGATGCCGATCTCGGCGCCCAGTCCGTATTCGAAACCATCCGCGAAACGCGTGCTGGTGTTGACCATCACGCTGGCCGAGTCCACCTCACGCAGGAAGCGCTGGGCGTGCACGTGGTTGGTGGTCAGGATGGCATCGGTGTGGTGGCTGCCGTAGCGGTTGATGTGGGCGATGGCCTCGTCCACACCGTCCACCAGCTTGATGCTGACCACGGGCGCGAGGTACTCCTCGCACCAGTCCTGCTCGGTGGCGGGCGCGAGCTTCGCGCCGGGCACGTCCGCCAGCAGCGCCAGGCTTGCCGCGCAGCCGCGCATCTCCACACCTTTGGCCGCGTAGACGGCGCCGATGCGGGGCAGGAAGTCGGCCGCCACGCCGCGCGCCACCAGCAGGCTTTCGGTGGCGTTGCAGGGGCTGTATTTCTGCGTCTTGGCGTTGTCGGCCACGGTGACCGCCATGGCGATGTCGCAGGGGTCGTCCACATAGGTGTGGCAGTTGCCGTCCAGGTGCTTGATGACGGGCACCTTGGCCTCGGCGCTGATGCGCTCGATCAGGCCCTTGCCGCCGCGCGGGATGATGACGTCCACGTACTGGGGCATGGCGATGAGCTGGCCCACGGCCGCGCGGTCGGTGGTGGGCACGAGCTGCACCGCGTCGGCGGGCAGGCCGGCCTCGGTGAGCGCGCGCTGCACCAGCAAAGCCAGCGCACGGTTGGAGTCGATCGCCTCGGAGCCACCGCGCAGAATGCACGCGTTGCCGCTCTTGATCGCCAGCGACGCCGCCTCGATGGTCACATTGGGGCGGCTCTCGTAGATCATGCCGAAGACGCCGATGGGCACGCGCATCTGGCCCACGCGGATACCGCTGGGCATCTGCTTCATGCCGGAGATCTCGCCAATGATGTCCGGCATGGCCGCGAGCTGCTCGCAGCCCTGGGCACAGGTCTCGATGACCTTGGGTGTGAGCTTGAGCCGGTCCACCATGGGATCGGACAGGCCGTTGGCACGGGCACGCTCCAGGTCCTTGGCGTTCTGCACCGCCAGCGGCTCACCGCTCTCGCGCAGCAGTGCGGCCAGGCGGCGCAGCGCACGGCCCTTATCGGCCGCGCTGGCCTTGGCCATGAGCGCCGAGGCGGCCTTGGCCTGCAGCCCCAAGGTGTTCATGAGTTCGGTGGTGTTCGTGGCGTTCATGGTGCCGATTTTCGCACCGGCAGCGCTTTCGCGCTGGGCCCGGGTTGCCCGCCCCTGGGCCGTCCGGCGTAAAAATCCGACCGGTCGGTTCGTGACATATGTGGCACTTCGCGGTCTTCGCGGACGTACGGCCCACCTCAACATGCCTTTGGACACGGGTCAAGGCGCCCCCCGGTTGCTAGCATCAAGCGGGTCGGCACATGCCGCCCTGCACCAGAAAGCCAGCATGCCCAACCAGAAAGAATCCGGTGGAGACCGCATCATCGCTGTCGACGCGCTGCGCGTGATCGTCATCTTCTTCATGATCATGGGGCACACCTCGCCCTTTGAAGACCCGCCGCTGAGCCTGGGCAAGGACCTGGATGGGGCCACCATCCTGAACCAGGCGCTGCGCTTCATCATCCCCTTCTTCTTCGTGCTCGCGGGCTACTTCTGGGGTGCCAAGGTGCGGCAGACCGGCAACGCGTGGAAGGTCTCGGCCCCCATGGTCAAGGGCTTCCTGCTGCTGTTCGTGCTGTGGTCGCTGATCTACCTGCTGCCGGTCAACCTGATCGACTCGCTGCAGTACGGCGCGGCCGGCCCGCTGAAGAAGTTCTACTGGAACGTGATGTTCGCGCTGGACCATCCCATCCGCACGCTGGCCGAAGGCACCATGGGCCACCTGTGGTTCCTGATGGCCATGGTCTGCGCCTTGCTGATCTCCTGTGCCCTGGTGTCTCTGCATATGGAGCGCACCTTGCTGGCACTGGCGGTGGTGCTCTACTTCATCGGCGTGGCCGGTGGCGCTTACAGCGAGACCAGCATCGGCTTCATGTCGGATCTCCAAACGCGCGACGGCCCGTTCTTCGGCCTGCTGCCCTTCGTCCTGGGCTACCACCTGCAGAAATACACCCCCACCCGAGCCTGGTTCTACGCCGGCTCGGCACTGACCCTGGCGGGCTTTGCGCTGCACTTCACCGAACTCAACTACCTGGCCGACCACTGGGGTGCATCCTGGGTACAAGAGTACGTCTTCAGCACCGTGCTGACCGGCCTGGGCGTGGCCCTGATCGCGCTATCCAACCCGCCATCCCTGCGGCTCCCCCGCGTGGCCGCGCTGGGCCCTCTGGTGCTGGGCATCTACTGCTCGCACTACGTTTTCGTCGAGGCCTTGTGGCCGCTGGAGCGCCGCTACGGTGGCCACGAGGTGTGGGACATCGGCTTCGTGGTCATCGTTTTCGTGCTGTCGTTGGCCGCATCGCATCTGCTGGGTCGCTTCAAGTGGACGCGGGCGCTGGTGATGGCGCGCACCCTGCGGCGCAAACCATCGCGCCCGCCAACGCCCCCCGGCGCGGCGCTGCCACCCGGCTTCCACAACAGCGCCAACGGTCCGCTGTAGGCTGAGCAGCCCCGGGCCTGGCCCGCTCAGCGCAGCGGGATCGCGGTGGCCCGGTCCACCGACACCACCGCCACCGAGTTCTGCGGGGAGCCTTCGATCACGCGGTCGGAGTAGGTGAGATACACCAGCGAATGGCGCGCGGGGTCGACCATGCGCACGATGCGCAGACGCTTGAAGATCAGGCTGGTGCGCTCGCTGAAGATTTCCTCCTGCGCCCTGATCGGCTTGGCAATGGCGATGGGGCCGACCTGCCGGCAGGCGATGGACGCCTCCGATTTGTCCTCGGCCAGGCCGAAGGCGCCTTTGAGGCCACCGGTCTTCGCCCGCGAGACGTAACAGGTGACGCCTTGCACGCCAGGGTCGTCATAGGCCTCAACCACGATCTTGTGGTCGGGCCCTATGAACTTGAAGACAGTGTCGACCGAGCCGATTTCCTCGGCCCGGGCGGTGGTGGCAGATGCGGCGATCAGCGCCGCCAGCGCGAAGTACAGGGGTTGCATGGTGGTCATCCGGCAAGTCGTTGGCGAATGACCACACGGTAGCAGGTTCGCCGGGATCAGAACGGGTAGTGGCGCGGGGTGGTCTGCACCGTGATCCAGCGCAGCTCGGTGAACTCGTGGATGCCGGCGCGCCCGCCGAAACGGCCGATGCCGGAACCTTTCACGCCACCGAAGGGCATCTGCGCCTCGTCGTGCACCGTGGGGCCGTTGACGTGGCAGATGCCGCTGTCGATCCTGCGGGCCACGTTGTAGGCGCGCGCAATGTCCTTGCCGAAGACGGACGAGCTCAGGCCGTACTCGTTGTCGTTGGCGCAGGCAATGGCCTCTTCGGTGTTCTTCACGCGCACGATGCACTTGACCGGGCCGAAGGTTTCCTCGCGGTAGATGCGCATCTCGGGCGTGACATGGTCCAGCACGGTGGCGGGCATGAGGGTGTCGGTGCTCTTGCCGCCGCACACCAGTTTGGCGCCCTTGGCCAGCGCGTCGTCGATGAGTTCGTTGCAGAAGTTCACCGTGTTCATGCCAATCACCGAGCCCAGCACCACGGGCTCGGGCTTGCGCGGGTCGCCCACGGGCAGGTTGCGGGCCTTGTCGCCAAACTTCTTCACGAACTCGTCGGCCACCTTGCTGTCGACGATCAGGCGTTCGGTGCTCATGCAGATCTGGCCACTGTTGGCAAAGCAGCCGAAGGCCGCGCCGTTGACGGCGTCGTCGATGTCGGCGTCGTCGAGGATGACCATGGGCGCCTTGCCGCCGAGTTCCAGCACCACGGGCTTGAGGTACTTGGCGCAGGTCATGGCGATGATCTTGCCGACCTTGGTGGAGCCGGTGAAGTTGACGCGCCGCACCGCCGGATGGGCCACCACGGCCTCCACCACCGCGCCGGCGTCGGCCGGGGCGTTGGTGATGTAGTTCACCACGCCGGCGGGAAAGCCGGCGTCCTGGAAGGACTCGACGATGAGCTGGTGCGTGCGCGGGCAGTTCTCGCTGCCCTTGAACACCACGGTGTTGCCACAGGCCAGCGGCACGCAGATGGCGCGCACGCCGAGGATGATGGGAGCGTTCCAGGGTGCGATGCCCAGCACCACGCCCGCGGGTTGGCGCACCCCCATGGCAAGCGAACCGGGGATGTCCGAAGGAATGACCTCACCCGAGATCTGGGTAGTCAGCGCGGCCGCTTCGCGGATCATGCCGGCGGCGAGAAAGCAGTTGAAGCCGGCCCACATCGCGGTGCCACCGGTCTCGGTGGCCACGGCTTCGATGAACTGGGGTGTCTTGGCCTCCAGCGCGTCGGCGGCCTTGAGCAGCAGCGCGCGGCGCTCGCCGGGCCCGGTTTCGCTCCAGGTCTTGAAGGCTTCGGCAGCGGCCTCGACGGCCATCACCGCGTCGGCGGGGCTGGCGGCGGGCGCGCGCGTGGCCACGCTGCCGTCGAGCGGGTTGCGGCGCTCAAAGGTGGCGCCTTTCTCGGCGGTGACCTTGAGGCCGTTGATGAGCATGGACATGTCGGACATGGGGTTCTCCTTTCGTTGCGGTGTGTTTCTCGTGCGGGTTGCTGCGCCTGTCGAAGCCTTCACGCTCTGGGGTGGGCGAGCCCTTCGACAGGCTCAGGGCGAACGGAGCTGGTGTGGTGTCCTGCAAACAGCCACGCCCCATGACATCGATGCATTCGTGTCCAGGGCAAGGCGCAATGTCATGGGCTGTGATTTGCGGGACACCACACTAGGTGGCGGCAACCGCCTTTCGCCGGTTCACCGCATCGGCGGCGTTGGTGGTGCCGGTGGCGGGATCCTTGTCTGCGCCCAGGTAGGCCTCGCGGATGACGGTGGAGCGCGCCAGCAGACGGGCCGGGCCGCTGGCGACCAGCGTGCCGCGCTCCAGCACATAGCCCCGGTCGGCCACGGCCAGCGCCTTCTTCACGTTCTGTTCCACCATCAGCACGGTGGTGCCGGCGTCGGCGATGCGGCGCGCGATGCCCAGCAGTTCGTCCACCATGCGCGGGGCCAGGCCCAGCGAAGGCTCGTCGAGCATCAGCAGGCGCGGTGCGCACATCATGGCCCGGGCCACCGCCACCATCTGCTGCTCGCCACCGCTCATGGTGCCAGCCAGCTGGGTGGCGCGCTCGCGCAGCTTGGGGAAATCGGAGAACGCCTGTTCCAGCCGGCGGGCGCGTTCGGCCTTGGGCACCAGCCAGCCGCCCAGTTCCAGGTTCTCGGCCACCGTCATCTGCGGGAACAATTGCCGGCCTTCAGGTACCAGGGCCACGCCGGCTTCCACGATCTCGTTCGTCTTCTCGGGCAGGGCCTCGCCATCGAACAGCACCGTGCCCTGGCGCGGAATGAGGCCGTTGAGCGCCTTGAGCAACGTGGTCTTGCCAGCGCCATTGGGGCCGAGCACCACGGTCAGGCCGGGCTTGACCTCGAGCTTGAGGTCCCGCAGCACCAGGAAGGCGCCGTAGCCGGCGCTCAGGCCATCCACCTTGAGGTGTGCCTGGTTCGCGCCGCCCAGACGGAAGGATTCCGGTCGGTACCACATCATGCGGACACCTCCACACCCGATTCGCTCATCTCGTCGCCGAGGTAGGCCTCGATCACCTCGGGATTGCGCACCACGGCGCGCGGCGCGTCGTCGGCGATCTTGCGGCCCTGGTGCAGAACGATGACGCGTTCCACATGGCGCAGCAGCGTGGTCACGGCGTGCTCGATCCACACCACGGTGAGGTCCAGCTCGTCGCGCAGCCGGCGGATGAGACGGGCCATGTCCTCCACTTCGTTCTCCGTCAGGCCCGCGGCCACCTCGTCCAGCAGCAACAGGCGCGGCCGCGTGGCCAGCGCCATGCCGATCTCCAGCAGACGTTGCTGCGAGGGCGTGATGGCGGCGGCCGGCAGGTCGGCCTGGTCCGCCAGGCCGATCAGGCCGAGGATGCTATCGGGCGTGCGCAGCACCCAGGGCACGCCGATCTCATCGCCCCAGAAGAGGTACTCGCGCCGCCGCCGGCCCGCGAACTTGAGACCGAAGGCGATGTTGTCGCGCACCCGCATGTCGCCAAAGGTGCGCGGTGTCTGGAATGTGCGGGCCAAGCCATTCGCGGCAAATCGGTGCGGCGCCTTGCCGGCCAGGCTGCGCCCCTGTACCTGGAGCTGCCCGCTCGTGGGCCGGGTAACGCCGGAGATGGCGTTGAAGAACGTCGTCTTGCCCGCACCGTTGGGACCGATGATGCCGACCAACTCGCCGGGCATGAAGGTGGCGCTCACGTGGTCGACGGCGGTAAGGCCGCCGAAGCGCACGGTGATGTCCTGGGCTTGCAGAAGAGGCTGTTTGCTCATGTCAACACCTCCCAGCCATTCGTGCACCCTGAGCACCCAACCAGCGTGCAACCTGAGCACCCAACCACCGTTCGCTCTGAACACCCAACCACCGTTCGCCCTGAGTACCCAACCACCGTTCGCCCTGAGCCTGTCGAAGGGCTCTTGCGATGCGGGTGTGAACGGCCTGCGACAAGCTCCATCCGAACGGAGTTGGTCGGTACCCGCACAGGGAGCGTTTGGCCTCAGTACACATGCCGCGCCTCCCGCTGCTTTTTCTCGCGCTGCTTGCGGCGTTCGGTCTCGCCCGTCAGATCGTCACGGGTCTCCTTCCACCAGGCCTTGCCGTCGCGCCACCAGCCTTTGAAGGTGTCGGCGCGCAGCGAGGCCAATCCACCCGGCAGGTAGAGCACGGAGAGGATGAGCAGCAGGCCCAGGGACATCATGTAGACCTGAGGCACCTGCAGGCGCAGTGTCTCGGCGAGCACGCTGAACACAATGGCGGCGATCAGCGGACCCCAGAGTGTCATGGCGCCGCCGATGAGCGCGATCAGCACCGTCTGGAAGCCGATGAAGGGGTTGAACACGGTGTGCGGGTCGATGTAGGTCCAGCGCACGCTCATGGCCGCGCCAACGGCACCCGCGATGGCGGCGGTGAGCGCGAAGCCGGCGGTCTTGACCAGCCGCGTGTTCACACCCAGGGTCTGCGCACGCTGCTCGTCCGCGCCGATGCCTTGCATGGCCAGGCCAAAGCGTGTGCGGCGGATGCCGATGGAGAGAAATACCGCCAGCACCGCCAGCAGCAGCACGGTGAAGTAGATGGTGTCGCGCTCAGGCACCACCATGAGCACGCGGCCCACGGTGCCGGTGACGCTTTTCTCGAAATAGCTGATGGCGTGGCGGATGAGCTCGGTCATGCCGAAGGTCAGCACCGCGAAGTAGGTGCCGCGCAGGTGCAGCACGGCCAGGCCCATGACGATGGCGACCACCGCCGCGATGCCCGCGCCCGCCGCGATGGCCAGCGGCCAGCTCAGCGTTTCCAGGCCGATGGCGCTGGTGTAGGCGCCGATGCCGAAGAAGGCCGAGGTGGCCAGCGAGAGGTAGCGCGTGGTACCGCAGAACAGCGCCCAGCTCGACGAGAGGGCGATGTACATGAGGCAGGTCAGGGCCATGGAGACGACGAAATCGCTCGCGAAGCCGGGCAGTGCCACGGCCCAGCCGGTGAGGCCGAAGAGCACGAGCAGGTCGCGGATGAGGAATTGCCGGGAGGTCATGCTTTTCGGGTCTTGCGGGAGAACAGGCCCTCCGGACGCAGCAGCAGCACGCCGATGAACACGACGTAGCTCAGCAAGGCCTTGAGCGATGGGTTGGTGAAGTGCATGCCGACGGCCTCGATGACGCCCAGCAACAGGCCGCCCGCGAGTGCACCGCCCATGCTGCCGAAGCCGCCCAGCGTGATGACGATGAGGGCGGTGACGGTGTATGGCTCGCCCATGGACGGGCTGATGGTGTAGGCCATGGACAGCAGGCAGCCGGCCACGCCGGAGAGCCCCAGCCCGATGCCGAACATGAGCGGGTGCAGGCGCTTGGTGTCGATGCCCACGAGCTGCGCACCGACCGGGGACTGCATCAGCGCGCGCACACCCTTGCCCAGCAGCGTCGTGCGCAGCAGCACGATCAACGCGCCCGCGAACAGCAGGGCCAGTGCGAACACCAGCAGCTTGTTCATGGCGAACTGCGCTTGTCCGCCGGGCAGCGGAATGGCCAGCGGCTCGGTGAGGAAGTCGTAGCCGCGCAGGTCACCGCCCCAGATCCAGGAGATGGCGTTCTGCACCAGGAACATCAGGCCGAAGGCCACCATGAGGCCACGCGCCTCGAACACGTCCAGGTTCGGCGAGGTGGCGGTGAGGCGGCGAAAGCACAACCAGTGCACCGCCACGCCAATACCCATGAGCAGCGCGAAGGACACCGGAATCATCCACAGCGGAGAAAGACCGAACGAGGTCTGCACCATCCAGGTGATGAAGGCACCCGCCATGAGGAACTCGCCGTGCGCGATGTTGAGGATGCGCATCAGCCCGTACTGCAGGTTCAGGCCCAGCGCCACGAGCGCATAGATGCCTCCGGTGATGAGGCCGGAGGCGATGAGTTCTATCCAGGCGGAGAAGGACATCGAAGAGGGTAGAGCGAAATTCGACCCGTTCGCCCCGAGCCCGCCGAAGGGTTCCCGTGCCGGGGCGCAAGGGCTTCGACAAGCTCAGCCCGAACGGGCGGGCCGGGCGGCGGGACGAGAGGTCAGGTCACTTCCAGGCCGGCTTGGCGGGGTTCAGCTTCGCCGTGGCCAGCTTCTGCGGCCACACCACCTCGAACTCGCCGTTCTGCCACTGGCCCACGGTACCCGGCGTACCCACGTTCTCGCTGCCGTTGAACTTGATGTCGCCGATGATGGTCTTGTGCGTGGTGTTGGCCACGTAGTCGCGGATGGCCTTGCGGTCCAGGCCTTGCGCCTTGACCGCGTTGGTCAGGATCTCCAGGCCCGCCCAGCAGGCGCCGCTGGCCCAGCGATCGGGTTCCTTCTTCTGGCTGGCCACGTGGGCGTCGAAGTAGGCCTTGGCACCCGGGCTGGTCTTGCTGTTCCAGGAGCCCATGCCCAGCACGCCTTCGGCACCGGCGGGCGTCATGACGTTCTTGTAAAGCGGGAAGGCCGTGCCCACCGAGGCGTAGAAGAACTTCGGATTGAAGCCGATCTCCTTGGCCTGGCGGCTGGCCAGGATGGTGTCGGGCGGGTAGGTGAAGCCGACGAAGGCGTCGGGATTCTTGTCCTTCATGGAGCGCAGCACCGGCGAGAGGTCCTTCACGCCACCGGGGTAGCTCTTGTCCTCCACCATGCTGATGCCGCTGCCCTGCAGGGCGACCTTGAAGGCGGCGTAGTTCTCCAGCCCGAACAGGTCGTCGACGTAGATCACCGCCACGGACTTGACGCCGCTGGCCTTGAACATCTCGACCAGTGCATCACACATGGGCTTGGGCTGCTGCAGCAGCAGGAAGAAGTAGGGCAACTTCATTTCCGCCAGGCGCCGCGAGAGCGCGGTGGGCGCCAGGAAGGGGTAGCCCATGCGGTTGGCCAATGGCGCAACGGCGAAGTTGGCGTTGCTGCCCCAGGGCGGCAGGACCAGGTCCACCTTGTCGCTGCCCATGAGCTTCTCATAGGTGCGCACGACCGTCTCCACGTCGCTGCGGTCGTCGCTGCTGATGAGTTCGATCTTGCGACGCGTGCCCTTGACGTCCAGACCGCCGGCGGCGTTCTGCTGCTCGGCCCAGAGCAGGTAGTTCGGCTCCTGGCTCACCTGCGCACCGCCGGTCCAGGGGCCGGTGCGTGCCATGGTGTAGCCCACGCGCACCGGCGCCGACTGGGCCATGAGCTGCGGGGCGAAGGACATGGCGCCGACGGTGGCGGCGGCGCGCTGGATGACCAGACGTCGGTTGGGATGGGCCATGGTGTGTCTCCTGCTGTGTGGTTGAGCGGACCTTCATGCTAAGCAGAAGCGGCGCGCGCCGCTATGCCGTTGGCGCACCACGGACTTGCACGAGCGTGCACAGCGGTGAGGGTTAACCCTCAATCCGGCGCACCGCAGGGGCTTGGCACGCGCCCCATAATTTGTGCTCCCCCCAACCCATGCCCGAGATGAGCGCCCCCACCTCCGAGATGAGCACCGACAGCGTCGCGCCCGGCGAGCGCGCAGCGATCTGGCGCGACTGGGTGTGGACGCATTTCGGCGGCCTGGACTCGGACCTGTACGGCGACACGGACTTTGACGGCCACATGACCGCCTCGCGCGCGGGCGACGTGGTGCTCACGCGCCTGGAAGCCAACCGCCACCGCGTGCTGCGCAGCCCGCAATTGGCGCGCGAGAGCGAGCGTGCCTACCTCAAGATCGTGGCCCCCTGGAAGGGCAGCGCGGGTGTGCAGCAGCAGGGCCGGCAGGCCTGGGTGCGCCCGGGTGGCTGGGCCATCTACGACACCACCGGCAGCTACGAGATTGCCAACCCCGAGCGGGTGGAGCACCTGATCGTCATGCTGCCCAAGGACCAGCTCGCCGAGCGTGGCCTGCGGCTGGAGCCCCTGATGGCGCGCCATGTGGGTGGCGTCAGCGGCATCGCCCGGGTGGCGCTGGAGACCATGCGCACCACGTACCAGGAGCTGCCCGGCATGAGCGAGAGCGCCGCGCGCGGCGCGGGCGAACTGATCGTGGAGCTGGTGCGCCTATCGCTGCAGGAATTGGCAGGCCGGGGCGATGGCAGAACCCAGCTCGAAGCGTTCCGCGACCGCATCCGTGTGCACATCGGCCGGCACCTGCGCGACCCTTCGCTCACGCTGGACCACATCGCCCAGGCGCTCAACTGCAGCAAGCGCCACCTGCACAACGCGTTCAGCGCGGAGGACGACACGCTGGCGCAGTACATCCAGCGCCAGCGCATCCAGGCCTGCATGCGCGAACTGGCCGACCCGGCACGCGCGCAGCGCACCATCACCGAGATTGCGTTCTCCTGGGGTTTCAACAACGGCGCGCACTTCAGCCGCGTGTTCCGGGAGCACACAGGGCAGTCGCCCAGCGATTTCCGGGAAGCGGCCCTGCGGCAGGCGTAGAGGGCCGCGGTTCAGCGAACCGCGCAGGCCAGCGACACCTTCATCGCCAGTTGCTGCAGGGCCTGCCAGGGATCCGCGGGCCAGGCGGGCACCTTGAGCCCCTTGACGATGCCGTCCACGGTGTGCGCGTCGTCCAGCCAGCGCGAGAGCGTGCCGATGTTGAGCAGCGGCAGTGCCCGCTCCATGAGCTTTTCCTTCACGCCCCAGACGCGGTTCTCGCGCAGCGCCATGGGCAGCGGGCGGCCCGCATCGAGCGCGGTGCGCACGCGGTGCAGGGTGCGGATGTCTTCGGACAGCGCCCAGTGCACCAGCACCGGCGCCTCGCCCTCGGCCTGCAGGCCGGCCAGCATGCGCTGCACACGCTGCACCTGCCCGCCCAGCACCGCCTCGGCCAGCTTGAAGGCGTCGTAGCGCGCCACGTTGAGCACCGCCGCCTCCACCTGGTCGAACGAAAGCTCGCCCGCCGGATGCAACAGGGCCAGCTTCTGGATCTCCTGGTGCGCCGCCAGCAGGTTGCCTTCCACGCGGTCGGCAAAAAACTGCAGGGTGCGCTGCCCCTCCTCGCCACCGGCCACGCGCTGCCCCTGTTGCTGCAGCCGCTGCGCGATCCACTGCGGCAGCGCCTTGCGCTCCACCGGATCCAGCCGCACGGTGGCACCAAAGTTCTCCAGCGCGGCGAACCAGGCGCTCTTCTGGGTGGCCATGTCCAGCCGGGGCAGCAGCACCAGCGTGAGCGTGGCGTCGTTGCCCTCGGCGGCCTGCGCGATCTGCTGCAGGGCCTGCGAACCGTCCTTGCCCGGCTTGCCGGAGGGAATGCGCACTTCGATGAGCTGGCGGTCGGCGAACAGGCTCATGGAACCGCCACTGGCCAGCACCTCGCCCCAGTCGAAATGGGCACCGGCCACGGTGTGCACCGTGCGTTCGGTATAGCCCTGCTGGCGGGCCGCTGCGCGGATGGCGTCGGCCGCTTCCTGCACCAGCAGGGGTTCGTCGCCATGCAGGGTGTAGAGGCTGCGCAGGCCTTTCTGCAGCTGGGTCGCAAGCAGGGGCGCGGCGATCTGCATCGTGCCCCGGGCCTCAGAGGGACTTCACCGCCGCCAGCCGGCGCATGACCTGCTGGACGATGTCGCTCTGCATGTCGCGGTACAGCATGGCTTCCTCGGCTTCCTTGGAGAGCACCACGGTCTCGTTGTAGCTGACGTCTCGCTCCAGCAGCAGCTCGGCATTCTCGATCAGGCTTTTCTCCTCGGCGGTGCGCAGGCGGAAGGTGAAGCGCGTGCGCAGTTGCAGCTCACGCACCTGGCCGGCCGCGGTCTGCCCCACCACCACGCGCTCGCGCTGGTCGGTCACCACGGTCAAGACCACCTGCGCGGGCGGTGAGCCCGTGGGCGGCGCCGAGGTGCTCACCTGCAGGCCGTTGGCCTGCAGGGCTTCGCGCAGTTCGCGCGCCACCGGCGTGCCGCTGCTGCCCGCGATGCGCACCGTCTGGAAGGCGAAAGTCGGCGCCTTGCGCAGAGCGAAGCCACAGCCACCCAGGCCCAGCGTGGCCATGCCGACTGCCAGACCTTGCAGGGCCTTGCGGCGGGACGGTGCGTTCACCTTCATGGCATCCATCTCCTTGCTCAGACCACCACGTTGACCAGGCGCCCAGGCACCACCACCACCTTCTTGGGCACGGCACCGGCGGCCTGCTTGATGAAGGCTTCGCTGGCCAGGGCAGCCGCCTCGATGGCGGCCTTGTCGGCGCCTGCGGGCACGGTCACGCTGCCGCGCAGCTTGCCGTTGACCTGCAGGACCAGTTCGATTTCATCGCGCTGCAGCGCCGCCTCGTCGGCCTGCGGCCAGGGCGCGTCCAGCAGTTCGCCGGGGTACCCCAGGCCGCTCCAGAGCGCGTGCGTGACGTGCGGCGTGGCCGGGTACAGCGCGCGCAGCAGGATGCCGAAGCCCTCGGCCTGCGCTGCCGCGTCGCCCGCGGAACCGTCGGCCTTGAAATCCTCCAGCGCATTGAGCATCTTCATCGCGCCCGACACCACGGTGTTGTACTGCATGCGCTGGTAGTCGTAGTCCACCTGTTTGAGCACGGTGTGGATCTCCAGCCGCAGCGCCTTGGCCGCCTTGCCCAGCGCCTGCCCCGCGACACTGCCCGCCAGCGTCCCCGGTGCACCCAGCGCCGCGAGCCGGGCACCGAACGCCCAGACGCGGCGCAGGAAACGGTAACTGCCTTCCACCGCCGCATCGTTCCACTCCAGCGTGGCCTCCGGCGGCGCGGTGAACATGGTGTAGAGCCGCGCGGTGTCGGCACCGTACTTCTCGATCAGGTCCTGCGGGTCGACACCGTTGTTCTTGGATTTGGACATGGTGCCCACGCCCTCGTAGTCGATCGGCGTGCCCGCGGGCAGGTCGCCCACCGCGTTCTTCAGCTTCGCGCCGACGATCTTGCCGCCTTCGTCGAACACGTTGTCCACGTCGTGCGGCCAGAAGTAATCCTTGCCGCCCTTGTCGGTGCGGCGGCTGTAGATGTGGTTGAGCACCATGCCCTGGGTCAGCAGGTGGGTGAAGGGTTCATCCACCTTCACCAGACCCAGGTCGCGCATCACCTTGGTCCAGAAGCGCGCGTACAACAGGTGCAGGATGGCGTGTTCGATGCCACCGATGTACTGGTCCATGGGCATCCAGTAGTCGGCGCCTTCGGCCACCATCTTCTCGCCGTTGGTGGGATCGCAGTAGCGCATGAAGTACCACGCCGAGTCGACGAAGGTGTCCATGGTGTCGGTCTCGCGGCGCGCCGCCTTGCCGCACACCGGGCAGGTGACGCCGGCGTGGAAGCCCTCGTGCCGGATCAACGGGTTGCCGCTGCCATCGGGCACGCAGTCCTCGGGCAGCACCACCGGCAGGTCCTTCTCCGGCACCGGTACGGCGCCATGTTCTTCGCAGTGGATGATGGGGATCGGCGTGCCCCAGTAGCGCTGGCGGCTGATGCCCCAGTCGCGCAGGCGCCAGGTGGTCTTCTTCTCGCCCAGGCCCTTGTCGGCCAGCAGCGCGGCAACCTTGTCCACGGCGGCCTTGCAGGCCAGGCCATCGAGCGCGCCGGAGTTGACGCACACGCCGCGCTGCTTGTCGCCGTACCACTCGGCCCAGGCCTGGTCGCTGAAGGACTCGCCTTCAACCGCCACCACCTGACGGATCGGAATGCCGTACTTCAGCGCGAACGCGAAGTCGCGCTCGTCGTGCGCGGGCACGCCCATCACGGCGCCGTCGCCGTAGCTCATGAGCACGTAGTTGCCCACCCACACGTCCACCTTCGCGCCGGTCAGCGGGTGCGTGACCTGCAGGCCGGTGGGCATGCCCTTCTTCTCCTGCGTGGCGAGTTCGGCCTCGGTGGTGCCGCCGGTCTTGCAGGCCTCCATGAAGGCGGCCAGCGCCGGCCGGCTGGCCGCGGCGTGCACGGCAAGCGGGTGCTCGGGCGCCACGGCGCAGAAGGTCACACCCATGATGGTGTCGGCGCGCGTGGTGAACACGTACATGCGGCCATCGCCGATGAGCGCGCCCGACGCGTCACGGATGTCGTGCGGGAAGGCGAAACGCACCCCCTCGCTCTTGCCGATCCAGTTCTCCTGCATCAGCCGCACCTTGTCCGGCCAGCCGTTGAGCGTGGCCTTGTCGTTGCCGATCTGGACGTGGTCCAGCAGCTCCTGCGCGTAGTCGGTGATCTTGAGGTAGTAGCCCGGGATCTCGCGCTTTTCCACCACCGCCCCGGTGCGCCAGCCCTTGCCATCGATCACCTGCTCGTTGGCCAGCACGGTCTGGTCCACCGGGTCCCAGTTGACGACCTGGGTCTTGCGGTAGGCAACGCCCTTCTCCAGCATCTTGAGGAAGAGCCACTGGTTCCACTTGTAGTAGGCAGGGTCGCAGGTCGCCACCTCGCGGCTCCAGTCGATGGCCAGGCCCATGGCCTGCATCTGCCGCTTCATGTAGTCGATGTTCTCGTAGGTCCACTTCGCGGGCGGCACGCCGTTCTTGATGGCCGCGTTCTCGGCCGGCAGCCCGAAAGCGTCCCAGCCCATGGGCATGAGCACGTTGTGGCCGTTCATGCGCAGGTAGCGCGTGAGCATGTCGTTGATGGTGTAGTTGCGCACGTGGCCCATGTGCAGCTTGCCGCTGGGGTAGGGCAACATGGAGCAGGCGTAGAACTTCCTGCGGCCCGCCTCCTCGCGCACACGGTAGGCGTCCTTGGCATTCCAGTGGACTTGCGCGGCGCGCTCGACTTCTTGATGGGCGTATTTTTCTTGCATGAACCAGGGTCCGGGCCAGCCGGGGAAACGGGGTGTCGGGGAGAGGGTGCGCCAAGGCGCGGGAGGATGCCGGATTTTAGGCCTTGGTACGGGCCAGGGCATCCGGCCGCCCGGTCAGCGTGCGCTGGCGGACACAGGTGGTTCGGCCACGAAGCCGATGCGCGAGAGTCCGGCCGACTGGGCCTGGCCGATGAGAGCGAGCACCTGGCCATAGGGCACCGACGTGTCCGCGCGGAGCTGCAGCTCGGTCGCGGGATCGCGCCGGGCGGTCTGCTGCAGGCGCTCGCGCAGCGCGTCCGCATCCAGCGGCTGGCCGTCCCAATGCACACGGCCTTGTGCATCGACCTCGATGGAAACAAACACCTCCTGGCCCGAGGCCGCTCCCGCGGGCGTCTGTGCGCGGGGCAACTCCAGCGCCAGCCGGCTGGCCATGATGGGGGCGGCAATGATGAACACCACCAGCAACACCAGCAGCACATCCACCAGCGGCGTCACGTTGATCTCGCTCATGGGCTGGTGGCCCGGACCGCGTTCGAGCCGCCCGAAGCTCATGGCGCCGCCCTTCCCGGCCGCTGCGGGTGCGCCAGCAGCTCCCGCAGGTCGCGCGCGAAGCCCTCCAGATCGGCCTCGATGGCGGCGATGCGCCGGCCAAAGATGTTGTAGGCCAGCACCGCGGGAATCGCGGCGGCCAGGCCAGCCGCCGTCATGACCAGCGCCTCCCCCACCGGGCCGGAGACCTGTTCAATGCGAAACGGCCCGTCGGCGCCGATGCCGATGAGCGCGTGGTACACGCCCCACACCGTGCCCAGCAGACCCACGAACGGTGCGGTGGAGCCCACGGTCGCCAGCAGCACCTGGCCATACTGCAGGCGCTGAAGCACATGGTGCAGCGCATCGCGCAGCACCCGGGTGAGTTGCTGGGCGCGGTCGCCGGCGACCGCGAGCGTGTGAGGCAAGGCTTCGTCAAGACCCCGCGCGGCCAGCAACAGCGGCAGCACGATGCCCTGCGGATCGAACCCTTGCACGCGCCGCTGCGCGTCGTCCAGATCCGCGGCCTGCCAGAAGGCCGCCGTGGCCAGGCCCACGCCATGGGCCGCGCGACGCAGCAGCCACACCTTCCAGAGAATGACCACCCAACTCGAAACCGACATGGCCAGCAACAGCAGCGCCACCGCGCGCCCCAGCGCATCCGCCTGCGCCAGCGTCTGCAGCAGGCTGCCCCCCGGGTTCATCTCAGCCCGAGCACGTCGAACATGTCGTACAGCCCGGCACCCCGGCCGGCCAGGAAACGCACGGCGCGCAGGCTACCCTGGGCATAGGTGGCCCGGCTGGCCGACTTGTGGGTGATTTCGATGCGCTCGCCGGTGCCGGCGAACAGCACGGTGTGGTCCCCGACGATGTCGCCGCCACGGATGGTGGCGAAACCGATGCTCGACGGGTCACGCTCACCGGTGACGCCCTCGCGCGCGTAGACCGCGCAATCCTTGAGGTCGCGCCCCAGCGCACCCGCGATCACCTCGCCCATCTTGAGCGCCGTGCCACTGGGGGCATCCACCTTGTGGCGGTGGTGCGCCTCGATGATTTCGATGTCGTAGCCAGTGGACAACGCCTTGGCCGCCATCTCCAGCAGCTTGAGCGTGACGTTGACGCCCACGCTCATGTTGGGCGCGAACACGATGGGAATCTGCCGGGCGAAGGCGGCGATCTCGGCCTTCTGGGCTTCAGAGAAACCGGTCGTGCCGATGACCACGCCCACGCCCAGCCGCGCACACTCGCGCAGGTGCGCCAAAGTGCCCTCGGGCCGCGTGAAGTCGATCAGGAACTGGCTGCCCGAAAGGCCTTGCGCAAGGTCGTCGGTGATGGCCACGCCGGTGCGCTGGCCACCGAAGGCGCCCGCATCCTGGCCAATGGCGGGACTGCCCGCCACATCGAGCGCGCCCGACAGCACACAGTCGCCACTCTGGCGCACCGCGTCGACCAGCATCTGGCCCATGCGGCCACTGGCACCGGCCACACACACGCGCAGCAGCGGAGAAGCCTCGCTCATCGCGGGCTCCCTTCCAGCGGCGGGTAGCTGGCATCGGCCGGTGCGGTGGGCGGCGTCACGGACGGTGTCACGGGGTTGCGCTCCTGGAAGGCCTTGAGTTGCTCGGGCGTGGCCTCCAGCGGTGGGACCTTGCCGGGCTTGCGCCTGGCATCCAGCGAGGCCACGAATTCGTTCTCGCTGGGCAGTTCGTCGGCCTCGACACGCTGCACCTCCTCACCCTGGAAGAACACGGTGAGCTTGCGGCGCTGTGGCTCCTGGCCCTGGCGCTTGAGCGTGAACACGTAGTCCCAGCGCTCGGCATGGAACACGCTGGTGAGCAGCGGAGAACCCAGGATGTCGCGCACTTGCGCACGGGACATGCCCGGCTTCAACAGCTGCGCCTGCTCGCGCGTGACCACATTGCCCTGCAGGATGTCGATCTTGTAGGGCGTGACCAGGCTGGTCACGCCATAGGTGCCATCGCCATAACCCGAACAGGCGCCCAGACCTGCCAGCACCAGCAAGGTGCCCAGGAGACGCCACGGACGGTGGAAGCTCGGGGGGGTGGAAACGCCAGGGGATGCGGATGGATGCATGTGAGCGGCCGGGTGAGCCCAGCGCGCGCAGGAAAAGCAGGGAATTTGCCTCTCGCGCGGGGCGCTGGCGATATCATCCGGGCATTGTAGTCCCGGGGCATGCGCAGCCTGTCCGGGGGTTCCCCAACCGCACGCCTTCCTCGCCCTGCCATGACCAACATTGAAGAACTCAAGAGCACAGGGCTCAAGGCCACTCTACCCAGGCTGAAGATCCTGGAGGTGTTCCAGAACGCCAAGCAGCGCCACATGACGGCCGAAGACGTGTTCCGCGTGCTGCTCGAAGAGCGCTCGGACATCGGCCTGGCCACGGTGTACCGCGTGCTCATGCAGTTTGAGCAGGCCGGCCTGCTCACACGCAGCAACTTCGAGTCCGGCAAGGCGGTCTACGAACTCAACGAAGGCCAGCACCACGACCACCTGGTCTGCCTGGACTGCGGGCGCGTCGAGGAGTTCTTCGACCCTGAAATCGAGAAGCGCCAGCAGATGGTGGCCAAGACCCGAGGCTTCGTGCTGCAGGAGCACGCGCTCTCCCTGTACGCCAACTGCACCAAGACCGACTGCCCGCACCGCGGCCACCCTGGCAGGGGTTGACGCGGCTTCACTCGCCGCGGGACATCGCGGCGCGGTGGCGCGAGACGAACTCCTGGTAGGTGTCGATGCCGCGCAGTTGCAGGATGGTGTTGCGCACGGCCGCCTCGACCAGCACGGCGATGTTGCGGCCCGCCACCACCTGGATCACCGCCTTGCGCACCGGCACGCCGAGCACATCCTGGTACAGGGGTTCGTGGGGCATGCGTTCGTAGTCACGCTCCATGGTCTCGCGCCGCACCAGATGGACGATGAGCTGCAGACGCATCTTGCGCCGCACCGCCGTCTCGCCAAAGATGGCCCGGATGTCCAGCAGGCCGATGCCCCGCACCTCCAGCAGGTTCTGCAGCAGTTCGGGGCAGCGCCCTTCGATACTGGTCTGGTTGATCCGGTAGAGGTCCACCGCGTCGTCGGCCACCAGGCCATGGCCACGCGAAATCAGTTCCAGCCCCAGCTCACTCTTGCCCAGACCGGACTCGCCGGTGATCATCACGCCCATGCCCAGGATGTCCATGAACACCCCGTGCATGGAGGCACGGTCGGCGAAGTGCCGCGACAGGTAGGCACGCAGCACGTCGATGACGAAGGCCGCCGACTCGTGGGTGGCGAACATCGGGATCTGGGCCCGTTCGCACATGGCCATGAGCGCGTCCGGTGCCGTCTGGCCATCCGCCACCACCAGCACCGGCGGCTCCAGCGTGACGATGCGGGCCACACGGCGGCGGTTGTCGTCTTCGCTCGGGCTGGTGAGGTAGGCCACCTCACGCTCGCCAAAGACCTGCACGCGGTAGGGATGGATGTAGTTGAGGTAACCCACCAGGTCAGCGCCGGAACGGGCCGCGCGGATGGCCACCTCGTCAAAACGGCGCTCGGACGCGCCCAGCCCGGCGATCCATTGCCACTTCAGGGCATCGCGATGGTCCTCGAACAGGACATCGGCGCTGACGACGGTGGGCTTCACAGCGGGTCAGGCCCCGTGTGGATCGGCGAACCGTGAAACCTGGGAACGCGGTGGTCCAAGGCTTCAGGCGGCGGCGTGGGCCGATTGCCAGGACGTGATGAGCTTGTGCAGGGCGGCCGCGTCGGCAGACGACTTCATCTGTTCGCGCAGCGAGCCATCGCTCAGCAACTCGGCAATTTCGGAAAGGATTTCCAGGTGCTTCTGCGTGGCCGCCTCGGGCACCAGCAGGAAGATCATCAACTGGACCGGCTGCTCGTCCGGGGCATCGAAGCCGATCGGGTGACCCAGCTGGAACACCGCTGCCAACGGCTGCTTGAGCCCCTTGATGCGGCCGTGGGGAATCGCCACACCGTGCCCCAGACCGGTGGACCCCAGGCGCTCGCGTGCAAAAAGGCTATCGGTGATGAGCGCTCGATTGAGTCCGTGAAGGGTCTCGAACAGCAGGCCCGCTTCTTCAAAAGCGCGCTTCTTGCTGGTCGCATCCACACTGACGAGCACTTGCGCGGCGGGCAAAATGGCGGAAAGTCGGTTCATGGCAGCCCTTTCGGACCGCAAATTATGCCGAGTTGGTCCACTTTGGCTAGACCAAAGGCACAAAAAAGCCGCTTGACAACCCAAGCGGCTTGCTGCATTGCAACATTCGTCACGCACCGCCCCTTGGGGGCGGTGAATTCGGTCACGCGACGCGCTTCACGGCATCGTGATGGTGGTCCTGGGCCTTGCTCTTGTAGCGGAGAACCTGGCGGTCCATCTTGTCGGCGAGGTCATCGACGGCGGCATACAGGTCGGCATGCGTGCTGGTGGCGAACAGGTCGCAGCCTTTGACATGAATATTGCATTCCGCCTTCTGCCGCAGATCCTTTTCCTTGAGGTTGTCCACCGTCAACAGCACCTTGATGTCGACCACGCGGTCGAAATGACGGGAAATGCGTTCGAGCTTGGTGGTGACGTAGCCGCGCAGGGCGGGAGTGACCTCGAGGTGGTGACCGCTGATCGTCAGATTCATGAGTGAGCCTCCATTTGCTCCGGGTTGACACAAGCCGCCGGGGGCAAGGACCTCCCGACGGCCACGGGAATGTCTTGGATTCACTATGCCGCCGAATACGGCCTTGCGCAAGCCGGTTACGCAACAAAGCGTGTCCCGGAAAACCCTTGGCCCTGCCCTGGGGGGCACGGCATCAGCCCGTTGCTTTGGGTTGGCCCCCGCTGTCATGCAGGTGCAGCCGCCGCGCCACGTACATGGCAGCGAAGCTGGCGCACACACTGCACAGGCCGGCCACCCAGTAGTGCTGCACCTGGCCGGCGGCATCGCGCCCGATGATGAAGCCTCCCAGCAAGGAGGCCAGACCCATCGAAGCCGATTGCACGGCGGCGTTGAGGGCCATGAAGGTGCCGCGCAGGTGCGGCACGGCCGAGGACGTGACCAAGGCCATGCCGGGGATGATGCGGCCGCTGAGGAAGACGAACAGGCTGGTGGTGACGATCAGCACGATGCCCAGTGGGAGCGCGGGCAACAGAGTGGTGGCCATGACGGGCAGCATGAGTGCGACAGCGAGGCGGTTGAAGGTGCGCACCTTGCCCAGGCGATCGGTCATGCGGCCGAACCAGCGCGCGCTCAACAGCGTGGCCAGCCCGGCACAGAGGTACATGTAGGGAACCTGCGCATCGCTCAGCCCGACGTTGGCCTGCATGTAGATGGTGACGTAGGGAATGACCGTGAAGCCGGTGAACATGAGCAGCACCGAGAAACCGAAGGCGCGCAAGTGGTTGGCGTCGGCGAGCACCAGGCCGATGCTGCGCCAGACCGAGGGCCGGTCTTTCTGCCGCAGGTGGTGGTCCAGCCGGGGCAGGGTCAGGCCCGCGCCCAGCGCCAGCAAGGCGCACAGGCCGGCGATGCCGAAGAACGGAGCCTGCCAGCTCAGGTGCGATGCCAGGAACAGGCTGATGGGCACGCCCGCCACGGAGGAGAACGAGAACGAGGACATGACGATGCCCATGGCACGGCCGCGCCGTTCAAAGGGCACGACGTCCGCCACGATGGTCTGCGAGAGCGCGGAGAGCACGCCGCCGAACATGCCGGCGGCCACGCGGGCGGCCATGAGGAAGCCATAGCCGGGCGCCAGGCCGCAGGCCAGCGTGGAGAGTGCGAACAGCACGTACAGGGCCAGCAGCAGGCGCTTGCGGTCAAACCGGTCGACATAGGTGGCCGCAGCAAGGCCCGAGGCCCCGGCCGCGAGCGTGTAGGCCGAGACCAGCAGGCCGAACTGGGCGTCACTGATGCCGAACAGCCGCGTGAACTGCGGCCCCAGCGGCATCATGATCATGAAGTCCAGGATATGGGTGAACTGGATCCCGGCGATGGTCAGCAGCAGCCAGCGCTCGCGACCCGGAGAAAGTACGGTCTGTGTCATGATTTTGGGCAGCCCGCCAATGTAATCGCTGCCGACGGGCAACGGACCGGGAAAGGCCTTCGCACTTGTCGCTGGACACACTGATCACCCACAACACCTTGCTGCCCGTGCAGCCCGACGTGGCGCCCGATGCCTGCGCACTGGTGCTCATGGGAGGTGGCGCGCGCACCGCCTACCAGGCCGGCGTGCTCAAGGCCGTGGCCACGCTGCTCGCCAAGCGCCTGCCGCCGGCTTCGGCGAAGACGGCCACCCCCCCACCGTTTCCGTTCCAGTGGCTGTTCGGCACCTCGGCCGGCGCGCTCAATGCGAGCTACCTCGCCAGCCAGGCCACCCGCGGGCTGGTCGCGCTGCCCGGACTGGCCAGCTTCTGGAGCACGCTGCGCTCGGAACAGGTGTACCGGCTGGAAGCGCCAGGCTGGGTGCGGGCCAACCGCGTCGTGGCCGGCCTGGTGCTGGCGCGCCAGGTGCGCCGCCACCGCGCATTGCTGGACACGCTGCCGCTGGTGGACACGCTGCACCGCGTGATCGACCTGGACAACCTGGAGCGCTCGCTGACCCAGCGCACCATCCACGTGCTGGGCGTGACCGCGTCCAGCTACACGACGGGCGAGCACTGGACCTTCTGCCAGACACGGCCCGACCACCCGATAAGGCCCTGGCAGCGCCCGGGCCGGCGCGCGGACTTCCAGCCCATCACCATCGAGCACCTGATGGCTTCGAGCGCCATCCCCTTCCTGTTTCCGGCCGTGCCGTTGTGGGTAGATGGCCACAAGGAGTACTTCGGCGATGGCTCCATGCGCCAGCTCTCGCCGTTGTCGCCGGCCATTCAGTTCGGCGCGCGCCGCGTGCTGGTGATCGGCGTGGGACAGCCGCAGCGCGCGGGCATGGCGGCACGCACCAGCGATGAGCCTACCGCTGGCACCATTGCCGGCCATGCGATGGCCAGCGTGTTCCATGACACGCTGCAGGCCGACGTGGAACAGACCCAGCGTGTGAGCCAGACGCTGGCGCGACTGCCTGCCGCGCTGTCGGCTGCGCTGCCTTACCGTCCGGTGGACGTGCTGTCCATACAGCCCAGCTTTTCACTCGACGAATTGGCGCAGAAGCACATGCGGGAACTGCCCCGGGCCACGCGCAACACACTGGCCGGCCTGGGGGCCCTGGAGACCGGCCGTGGCGCCGCCGGCAGCGCCGCCTCACTGGCAAGCTACCTGCTTTTCGAGCCTGGCTTCATCAACGCGCTGATCGAACTCGGCGAACACGATGCCTGGCGCCGAAAGGACGAATTGGAGGCGTTTCTGGGCATGCCCGCGCCGAACGCGGCGATGCCTGCGGTGCCATAATCCCCACTGTCCTGCATACGGAGAACCTCATGGAAAGCATGCCACCCAGTTGTGTGCTTTCAGCCCTCCCCGCGAACGTCTGACCGCCGCGCTGCCGCGCGGACTGTGCATCGGGCGACCGGCCGGCTGAAAGCAACACCCGCCTCGCCCATCGTCAGAACACCCATCGCCGGGAGCGCCCACATGCTCAACGTATTCACCCTGGCCAACGGCCGCCTGTTCCAGGAAGAAATCGAATCGCTCGAGGAACTCGCGCGGTTCAAGCCCATCTGGGTCGACCTGGAAGACCCCACCCCCGAGGAGCGCCGCTGGGTCAAGCAGCACTTCGGCCTGTCCATCCCCGAGGATGCGATGGACGACGACATCGAGGAGTCGGCGCGCTTCTTCGAAGAAGACAACGGTGAACTGCATGTGCGCTCGGACTTCCTGATCGACGACGACGAGGATCCTCGCGCCGTGCGCGTGGCCTTCATCCTCAACGAGCAGAACGAGCGCCTCAAGAGCCGAGGCGTGCTGTTCTCCATCCACGATGAGGACGTGCCCGTATTCCGGTTGCTGCGCATGCGTGCGCGCCGCATGCCGGGCCTGATCGAAGACGCCAAGGACGTGCTGCTGATGCTGTTCGACGCCGACGCCGAGTACTGCGCCGACACGCTGGAGGACATCTACGACGAGATCGAGGACGTGAGCAAGAAGGTGCTCAACAGCAACGCGTCGGACAACCTGCTGAGCGAGGCGCTGTCGGCGATCGCGCGGCACGAGGACATGTCCGGCCGCATCCGCCGCAACGTGATGGACACGCGGCGTGCCGTGAGCTTCATGATGCGCAGCCGCATGCTCAGCGCCGAGCAGTTCGAGGACGCCCGCCAGATCCTGCGCGACCTGGACTCGCTCGACAGCCACACGGCCTTCCTGTTCGACAAGATCAACTTCCTGATGGACGCGACGGTCGGTTTCATCAACATCAACCAGAACAAGATCATCAAGATCTTCTCGGTGGCCAGCGTTTCCCTGCTGCCGCCCACGCTGGTGGCCAGCAGCTACGGCATGAACTTCGACTTCATGCCCGAACTGAAATGGCACTACGGCTATCCGCTGGCGCTGGTGCTGATGGTGCTGTCGGCGGTGGTGCCGATGCTGTACTTCCGCAAGAGGGGCTGGTTGAGATAGGCCAGGCCTGAGACACGGCACCCCCTCAAGGTGCAGCCTGCGGGCCGGCGAGGCCGGATCCGCGGTGTGATCCCTATCCCAGCAGGGTCTCCACGATGGCGCCGCTGTAGCGGCTGGCCACCTCGCGCAGAAAACGCGGAAAGTCCACGTGCGCCGCATCGTCGGCACGGTCCGAGATGGTGCGCACCACGGCCAGCGGTACACCGTAATCGTGGCAGACCTGCGCGAAGGCTGCGCCTTCCATCTCCACCGCCAGGGCCTCGGGCAGGACCTGACGCAGGGTGTGGCTCTCCGCGGAGGTGGAGACGAAGCGGTCGCCACTGAGCAGCAACCCCTGGTGCAAACGCGGTGCCTGCAGGCCGAACTCACGCACCACCTCTTCGCCCAGTTGGGCGGGCAGATGGGCCAGCGTGCGGCTGGCGGCCTGCGCCAGCGCATCGCTGAGCGCGGGATCGGCGTCGAACACCGCGCGACCGTAGCCCGGCACCTCATGGCGCGGAAAGATGGGCGAGGCGTCCATGTCGTGCTGCAGGAACTGCCGTGCCACCACCACATCACCCACGCGCACGCCCGGTGCCAGGCCACCGGCCACGCCGGTGAAGACGATGCCGCGGACGCCGAAACGCTCCATGAGCACGGCGGCGGTGGTGGCCGCGGCCACTTTGCCAATGCCCGAAAGCACGGCCACCACGTCCTGTCCATGCAGGTGACCACGCCAGAAGGTGCGCCCTCCCACGACCTGCTGCTGCTCGTCGGGCATCAGCCCGAGCACGGCGGCCAGTTCTTCGTGCAGCGCGCTGACGAGGGCGATGGGAGCGGCCACTATTTCTTGTCGCGCAATTCGCGGCGAAGGATCTTGCCCACCGGTGTCTTGGGCAGTTCGGTGCGGAACTCCACCAGTTTGGGCTGCTTGTAGCCGGTGAGGTTGCTCTTGCAGTAGTCGCGCACCTGGGCCTCGGTCAGCGCCGGGTCCTTCTTCACGATCACCAGCTTGACGGCCTCGCCGGACTTTTCATCCGGCACGCCGACCACCGCACACTCCAGCACACCATCGAGCTGGGCCACCACGTCCTCCACCTCGTTGGGGTAGACGTTGAAGCCGCTGACCAGCACCATGTCCTTCTTGCGATCGACGATGCGGAAGTAGCCGCGCGCGTCCATGACGCCGACGTCGCCGGTCTTGAAGTAGCCATCGGCCGTCATGACCTTGGCGGTTTCATCGGGGCGCTGCCAATAGCCCGCCATGACCTGCGGGCCCTTGATCGCGATCTCGCCGGGCTGGCCCTGCGGCACCTCGACGCCATCGTCGTCGAGGCACTTCATGTAGGTGTTCGGCAGCGGCACGCCGATGGTGCCGCTGTACTCGGTGCTGGTGGTGGGGTTGCAGCTGGCGGAAGGGCTGGTCTCGGACAGGCCATACCCCTCGCAGATGGGGCAGCCGGTCTTCTCCAGCCAAAGCTTGGCCACCGCACTCTGCACCGCCATGCCGCCACCCACGGACACCTTGAGGTTGCGCCAGTTGACGGTACCGAAGTCGGGGTGGTTGGCCAGGCCGTTGAACAGGGTATTGACCGCCGGGAAGCTGTGGAAGGTGTGTTTGCTGAGTTCCTTGAGCACCGCCGGCAGGTCGCGCGGATTGGGGATGAGGATGGTTTTGCCGCCGGTGCGCAGGCTCAGCATCATGTTCACCGTGAAAGCGAAGATGTGGTACAGCGGGAGGGCACAGACGCTGGTGGGCTGCTCGCTCGCGGGCACCTTCTTCATCACCGGGTCGTTCCAAGCCTCGGATTGCAGCACGTTGGCGATCACGTTGCGGTGCTGGAGCACCGCGCCCTTGGAGACGCCGGTGGTGCCACCCGTGTACTGCAGCACGGCCATGTCGTCGGGCTTGATCTCGGGCCGCTTGAAGCTGCCACGCGAACCCTTGGCGACGGCGTCGTTGAAACGCACGGCCTGCGGCAGGTTGTAGGCAGGCACCATCTTCTTTACGTTGCGCACCACGTAGTTCACGATGGCGCCCTTGAGCAGCCCCAACTGGTCACCCATGGCGGCCAGCACCACGTGCTTGACCGGGGTACTGGCGATGCACTGCTCCAGCGTGTGCGCGAAATTCTCGATGATCACGATCGCCTTGGCACCCGAGTCCTTGAGCTGGTGCTCGAGCTCGCGCGCCGTGTAGAGCGGATTGACGTTGACCACCACCAGCCCGGCGCGCAGGATGCCCGCCACCGCCACGGGGTACTGCGGCACATTGGGCATCATGATGGCCACGCGGTCGCCCTTGACCAGACCCTTGCCCTGCAGGTAGGCGGCGAACGCCTGCGACTGGCTGTCGGTCTGCGCAAAACTGACGTCCTTGCCCATGAAGCTGTAGGCCGTACGGCCGGCGTGCTTGCGGAAGCTCTCTTCCATCAGGTGCACGAGGGAGTCGTACTGGGTGACGTCGATGTCGGCGGGCACGCCTTCGGGGTAGGCACTCAACCAGGGGCGCTGTGCCGTTGCTTCGGTCATTCCATGTCTCCTTTTCTGGGTCAGCGTCATCGCGGCCGCGGACTTACTCCACGGCTTTGGTCATGTCCTCGACGACCTTCTTGGCGTCGCCGAAGACCATCATGGTCTTGTCCATGTAAAACAGCTCATTGTCCAGTCCGGCGTAACCCGCCGCCATGGAACGCTTGTTCACGATCACCGTCTTGGCCTTGTAGGCCTCCAGGATGGGCATGCCGTAGATAGGGCTGCCTTTCTGCAGCGCGGCCGGATTCACCACGTCGTTGGCACCCAGGATGATGGCGACATCGGCCTGGCCGAACTCGCCGTTGATGTCTTCCATCTCGAAGACCTGGTCGTAAGGCACCTCGGCCTCGGCCAGCAGCACGTTCATGTGACCCGGCATGCGTCCGGCCACGGGGTGGATCGCGTATTTCACGGTCACGCCCTTCTCGGTGAGCTTGTGCGCCAGCTCCTTCACCGCATGCTGCGCGCGCGCCACCGCCAGGCCATAGCCGGGGACGATCACCACGGTCTCTGCGTTGCCCAGCACGAAAGCCGCGTCGTCGGCGCTGCCACTCTTGACACTGCGCTGCACCGCCGCCCCGGCGGCGGCCGCGCCGGCCTCGCCGCCGAAGCCCCCCAGGATCACGCTGATGAACGAGCGGTTCATCGCCTTGCACATGATGTAGGACAGGATCGCGCCCGACGAGCCCACCAGCGAACCCGCGATGATCAGCATGCTGTTGTTCAGGCTGAAACCGATGCCCGCCGCCGCCCAGCCCGAGTAGCTGTTGAGCATGGACACCACCACCGGCATGTCGGCACCACCAATCGGGATGATGATCAGCACGCCCAGCAGGAAGCCCAGCGCGATCACCAGCACGATGTCGATCCAGCTCTGCGAGTGCCAGAAGCCGAAGATGAAGAAGGCGGTGGCCAGGCCCAGCAGCAGGTTGAGCTTGTGCTGGCCGGTGAAGGTCACGGGTGCGCCCTGGAACAGGCGGAACTTGTACTTGCCCGAAAGCTTGCCAAAGGCGATGACCGAGCCGCTGAAGGTGACCGCGCCGATGAAGGCGCCCAGCGCGAGTTCGATGCGGTTGCCGCCTGGGATGGGTTCGCCCTTGGCCACGATGGCGAAAGCCCAGGGCTCGGCCACCACCGCAACGGCGATGCAGACCGCGGCCAGGCCGATCATGCTGTGCATGAACGCCACCAGCTCGGGCATCTTGGTCATCTCGACCCGTTTGGCCATGATGGCGCCTGCGCCACCGCCCACCACCAGCCCGGCCAGCACGTAGCCCAGGCCGACGGCCTGCCCGCCGGAAAGCTCAACGATGAGCGCGGCCGTGGTCAGCACGGCGATGGCCATGCCCGTCATGCCGAAGGCATTGCCACGGATGGACGTGGTGGGGTGCGACAGGCCTTTGAGGGCCTGGATGAAGCACACGCTGGCCACCAGGTAGAGCAGCGTGACGAGGTTCATGCTCATGCCTGCTCTCCCTTGGCCGCGGGCTTGCGTTCCTTCTTCTTGAACATCTCCAGCATGCGCCGCGTCACCAGGAAGCCGCCGAAGACATTGACCGCGGCCAGCGCCACGGCGATCACGCCCATGGCCTTGCCCAGGTTCGTCTCCGTGAGCGCCGCCGCGAGCATGGCGCCGACGATGACGATGGCCGAGATCGCGTTGGTCACGGCCATCAAAGGCGTGTGCAGCGCGGGCGTGACGTTCCAGACCACGTGGTAGCCGACGTAGATCGCCAGCACGAAGATGATCAGGTTCAGGATGGTCGGGGATACGGCTTCCATGGCAGTCCTCGCTTCAGATGGTCTTGATCTCGTTGATCCGGTTGCGCTCGCCCAGCAGCACGACACGCGGCTTCCACGCGGCGGCCACCTCTTCGCTCATCCCAGCGTAGGTGCAGATGATGAGGAGGTCACCCACATGGGCCTTGCGGGCCGCAGCGCCGTTGAGCGAGATGGCGCCTGAGCCGCGAGGGGCCTTGATGATGTAGGTGGAGAAGCGTTCACCGTTGTTGACGTTGTAGAGCTCGATCTTCTCGAACTCGCGCATGTCGGCGGCGTCCAGCAGGTCTTCGTCGATGCCGCAGGAGCCCTCGTAGTGGAGGTCGGCTTCGGTCACGGTCGCGCGGTGCAGCTTCGCGCGCAGCATCACTCGGTGGCTCATGCGCGCTTGACCTCGCCGGCTTGCGTCATCAGGCAGGCAGCGACGATGTCGTCGTCCATGGGTACCTGCACCGTGGTGGCGTCCTTGGGACACACCAGCTTGAGGAAATCAAGCACGTTGCGCGCATACAGCGCGGAGGCATCGGCACCCACCAGCGCCGGCAGGTTGGTCTCGCCCACGATGGTCACGCCATGCTTCACCACGGTCTTGTCGGCCTCGGTGAGCGGGCAGTTGCCGCCCACGCCGTCGGGGCCTTTGCCCGCGGCGATGTCCACGATCACACTGCCGGGCTTCATGGACCTGACCATCTCTTCCGTCACCAGCACCGGCGCCGCGCGGCCCGGGATCAGCGCGGTGGAGATCACCACGTCGGCCATTGCCACGCGCTTGGCCACCTCGGCCTTCTGGCGCTCCAGCCAGGAGGGCGGCATGGGCCGCGCATACCCGCCCACACCTTCGGCAGCTTCTTTCTCCTCGGCGGTCTCGTAGGGCACGTCGATGAACTTGGCCCCCAACGACTCCACCTGCTCCTTCACGCTGGGACGCACGTCGGAGGCTTCGATCACGGCGCCCAGGCGCTTGGCCGTGGCGATGGCCTGCAGGCCCGCCACGCCCACGCCCAGAATCACCACCCTGGCGGCCTTGACCGTACCGGCCGCCGTCATGAGCATGGGAAAGAAGCGCTGGTAACGGTCGGCGGCGATCATCACCGCCTTGTAGCCCGCGATGTTGGCTTGGCTGGAGAGCACGTCCATGCTTTGAGCGCGCGTGGTGCGCGGCGCGGCCTCGAGCGCAAAGGCGGTCAGGCCGGCCGTGGCCAGGCGCTGCAGGCCCGCGGCGTCAAAGGGGTTGAGCATGCCCACCAGCGTGGCGCCTGGCTTCATGAGGGCCAGTTCGTTGTCGAAGGGCGTGCGTACTTTGAGCACCAGGTCGCAACCCAGGGCACCGGCCGCATCTGTGATCTCTGCACCCACGGCCACATAGGCCGCATCGGGCGCACTGGCGGCCACGCCGGCGCCACTCTGCACCCGCACCGTGTGGCCTTGCGCCACGTATTTCTTGGCCGTCTCGGGGGTCACCGCCACCCGGGTCTCGCCCACTGTGGTTTCAGCGGGTACGCCTATCAGCATGAAGGTCTCCTCACTCACGGGGTTGAATGCAAGTCGGGGGCGAGCTTACCTGAAACACGCCCCTTGGCCCATGGGGCCGCCGGGCGGCACGGATAATGGTTTCATGAACATCCGATGGAAACCCAGCGTCACGGTCGCCGCGGTGGTCGAGCGTGAAGGCCGCTACCTGCTGGTGGAGGAGCACACACCCGAGGGACTGCGCCTGAACAACCCGGCCGGCCACCTGGACCCCGGCGAGAGCCCGGCCGACGGTGTGGCACGCGAAACGCTGGAAGAAACCACCCACCTGTTCACGCCCACCGGCCTGGTGGGCATCTACCTCTCCCGCTTCGAGCGGCCGGCGCGCGAGGGCCGGCCGGCCGAGGACATCACCTACCTGCGGTTCGCCTTCTGCGGCGATCTCGGCGAGGCCATCGCCGACCGCACGCTGGACACGGGCATCGTGCGCACGCTGTGGCTCTCGCCCGAGGAGGTCCGCGCCAGCGTGGACCGCCACCGCAGTCCCCTGGTACTGCGCTGCATCGAGGACCACCTGCGCGGCCAGCGCTACCCACTCGACCTGATTCAGACCGATCCCTCCGTGCTGCAAGGCCCGCCACCCGCACCATGAACACCGCCACCGAGTCCGCCGGGCGCCTGCTGCCGCCCGATGACGTTCTTCGCGAGGAGCTGCACAACGAGGTGCATGCGCGACCCTCGGCGCGCATCCGCCTGCCCGCGCTGGTGGTGTTCGTGGCGGTGCTCAACGAAGGTGTGAGCCGCGAACAGGAGTGCGAACACCTGCGCCGCCTGCCGGGCCAGCAGGATCTTTCGCCAGCGCAGATGCGCGGCAACTTCCTGCGCCTGCGCTTCGCCGAGCACACCCTCAAGTGGGAGCGGCACACCGAGTTCACCCGCTACTCCATCGTGCAGCCCTTGCCTCCCCAGTCCGGCCTCGGCGAGAGCGAACCGGACCTGCTGGCCCACACAGTCACGCCGGCGGGCTGGCTGCGCGACATCCCCGGCCGCACCGTCGCCGCGATCCAGCTGGTCATGCTCCATGCCGAGCTGCCGGAGCCGACACCGCAAGCGCAGGCCGCCCTCATGGCGCCCGCGCAGCAGTGGTTCGGTGGCCGCACGCTGGTGGCCTCCCAACTGGGCGGCGGCCACTCGTGGGCCCTGACGGATTTCCATATCGAGCCTTCGGGCTTCGAGCGCATGCTGGTGATCGCGCCCCCGGGCACCTCCGACACCCGCGCGGGCCGCATCTCGCAACGCCTGCTGGAACTGGAAACCTACCGCCTCATGGCGCTGCGCGGCCTGCCCGTGGCCAAGGCGCTGTCCCCCACCCTGGCCCAGGCCGAGGCACGGCTGGCCGGCATCACGGCGCAGCTGGAAGCCAAGTCCGCCTCCGAACAGGAGCTGCTGGACCAGCTGGTGTCGCTGGCCGCCAGCGTGGAGCGCGCCACCGCCGAGCACAACTACCGCTTCGGCGCCACACGGGCCTATGACGCGCTGGTGAGTCAGCGCATCGCCGAGCTGCGCGAGAAGCCGATCCCCGGCACGCAGACCATCGGCGAATTCATGCAGCGCCGGCTGTCACCGGCGATGGCCACGGTGGCCGCCAGCGCGCAGCGGCTGACCTCGCTGTCCGAACGCATCGCGCGCACCAGCGCGCTGCTGCGCACCCGCGTGGACATCGTCACCGAAGCACAGAACCAGCAGTTGCTGGAGAAACTCACGCGCGGCCAGCAACTGCAGTTGCAACTGCAGACCACGGTGGAGGGCCTGTCCATCGCGGCCATTTCCTACTACGTGATCAGCCTGCTGCTCTACCTGGCCAAAGGGGCCAAGGCCGCAGGCCTGCCGGTGCACCCGGAAATCGCCGCCGGCGCATTGATCCCACTGGTGATCTGGGTCGTCTGGCGGGCCACCCGGCGCATCCACGCCCGCCTGGGCACCGGCGAACCGCACTGAACGGCGGCGGCGGCCGCCGCTCAGGCCGGTACAGCCTGGCGACCGGCCGGCTCGGCGGTCGATGAGGCGCTGGTGGCGATGACGCCGCCGCCCAGGCAGACCTCGCCGTCGTACAGCACCGCGCTCTGGCCTGGCGTCACCGCCCATTGCGGTTCGGCAAAGTGCAGCGCGAAGCCGGCGCCGCCCTCGGGCTCGAACCGGCAGGGCGCGTCGGCCTGGCGGTAGCGGGTCTTGGCCGCCAGCGCACCGGCCTGCGGAGCCTGCCCGGCCACCCAACTCGCATCCTGCGCACGCAAATGGGGGGTGAGCAGCCAGGGATGGTCGTGCCCCTGGACCACCCACAGCGTGTTGCTGTCCACGTCCTTGCGCGCCACGAACCAGGGCGCGTGCTCGCCACCACCGCGCGGCGCGCCCTTTTCGCGCACGCCACCGATGCCCAGCCCCTGGCGCTGCCCGAGGGTGTAGAAGCTCAGGCCCACATGCTGACCCAGCACGCGGCCACGCTCGTCCCTGATCGGGCCAGGCTCGCGGGCGATGTAGCGGTTGAGGAACTCGCGGAACGGCCGTTCGCCGATGAAGCAGATGCCGGTGGAGTCCTTCTTCTTCGCATTGGGCAGGCCGATCTCCGCTGCGATGCGGCGCACCTCGGTCTTGGGCAGTTCGCCCACCGGAAACAGGGTCCGGGACAACTGGGCCTGGTTCAGCCGGTGCAGGAAATAACTCTGGTCCTTGAGCGGGTCCTTGCCCTTGAGCAGCTCGAAGCGGCCATCGCGTTCGCGCACGCGCGCGTAGTGCCCGGTGGCGATTTTCTCGGCGCCCAGGCGCATGGCGTGGTCGAGAAAGGCCTTGAACTTGATCTCGGCGTTGCAGAGGATGTCCGGGTTGGGCGTCCGGCCAGCCTGGTACTCGCGCAGAAACTCGGCGAATACGCGGTCCTTGTACTCGGCGGCGAAACTGACGTGTTCGATGTCGATGCCGATCACGTCCGCCACGCTGGCGGCGTCCAGCCAGTCCTGGCGGCTGGAGCAGTATTCGCTGTCGTCGTCGTCTTCCCAGTTCTTCATGAAGATACCGATGACCTCGAAGCCCTGCTGCTTGAGCAGGTGCGCGCTCACCGCGGAATCGACACCGCCGCTGAGCCCGACCACCACACGCTGTTTGCTTGCCATGGGCGGATTATCCCAGCGCGGCCCTGTTACCGCTCCTTGCACGTCCCACAACCCTTCTTAAGGTTGGCTTCAAGTTGCGCCGCTTCAATGCCGTCACCCGCCCACCCAGGCGGGTCAACCCACAAGGAGTTCAAAGATGTTGAAGACGATCGTTCTGCCCGCTGTCCTGTTCGCCGCCGCTGGTGCCGCGATGGCATCGCCCACCTGCACCGCGCCCAAGGAAAGCTGGCAGCCTGAAGCCACCTTCAAGAAAGACCTGGAGGCACAGGGCTACAAGATCAAGACCTTCAAGGTCACCAAAGGCCATTGCTACGAGATCTACGGCACCGACAAGACAGGCAAGAAGGTCGAGATCTATTTCGACCCCGTCAGTGGCAAGCCCCTGGAGCAGAAGTAAGTGACGAACACCACGGTCACGTCGTCGCGGCGGGTCTGGGATCCGCTGGTGCGCATCTTCCACTGGTCTCTGGTGACCTGCGTGCTGCTCAACCTGTTCGTCGTGGACGATGGCGAAACGCTGCACCAGTGGCTGGGCTACGTGGCCGTGGCGTGGGTCGGCGTGCGCGCGGTGTGGGGCTTCACCGGCCCGCGCCACGCACGCTTTGCCGACTTTTTTCCCACGCCCTCACGGTTGCGCCAGCACCTGAGTGCTCTGGCACGTGGCGAACCCGAGCACCACTGGGGCCACAACCCGCTCGGCGGCCTGATGGTGCTCACGCTCATGGTCTTCGTGCTGCTGATCGGCCTGACGGGCTGGATGCAGACGCTGGACGCTTTCTGGGGCATGGAGTGGGTGCAGGACCTGCACGAGGGCCTGGCCGAGTGGCTGATGCCGCTGGTGGGCCTGCACGCGGCGGCGGCGCTGATCATGGGCCGCATCGAGCGCACGCGGCTCATCAAGGCCATGTTCACCGGCACCAAGGAGCGCTACTGAGGAGCCTCGGGAACGGGCGTGGCACACTGCGGCCATGTCCGTCGACATCGATCCCGCCGAGGTCGAGTTCACCGCCATCCGCGCACAGGGCGCGGGCGGGCAGAACGTGAACAAGGTCTCCAATGCGGTCCACCTGCGCTTTGCGATCCACGGGTCTTCGCTGCCCGAGGCGGTGCGCGCGCGCCTGCTGAGCCTGAGCGACCAGCGCATCACGACCGAGGGCGTGGTGGTCATCAAAGCCCAGACCAGCCGCAGCCTGGAGCAGAACAAGGCCGAGGCGCTGCAGCGCCTGCAGGCCCTGGTGGACAGCGTCGCCAGCGAACCGCGCCGCCGCCAGCCGACACGTCCCACGCGGGCCTCGCGCCTGCGACGGCTGCAAGGCAAAGCCTCGCGCGCCCAGGTCAAGCAGTTGCGCGGCCGGGTGCGCGGACTGGACTGATTCGCCGCCCTGCAGCGCGTGCTTAAGAAGTTTTTACGATTCCTTTAAGCGCTATTTAGCGGCGCACCCCCCGGCCGATTCCTAGACTGCTCTCCATGGCGCGCGGTGCATGGGGCATTCGCCGCCAACAGCGGAATCCGCGGACCGCCATCCCGCGAAAAAGGAAACTTCACCATGCAATCCCACGCCCTTGAAATGGCCCATGTCAGTGCCGCCGCGCGTGCCGGCAACGGCCGCTTCAATTTCTACGCCGAGATCCACAAGGCCTTGCGCGCCTACATGGCCGACACCCTGGTGCGGGTCGGTCGCGCCGATCCGGCCGATGTCGCCGAACTGCAGCACACGGTGGCCCAGGTGGCCGAGCTGCTGGATTTCTGCGCCAGCCATGTGGCGCACGAGAACGGTTTCATCCACCCCGCGCTGGAGGCGCGCCGCCCTGGCGTGAGCGGGCCCGTGGCCGACGACCACGTGGGCCACCTGCACCACATCGCCCATCTGCGCGACGCCGCGCAGGGCCTGCTCGTCTGCGACGCGGCAGAGCGCGAGGCCGGCCTGCAGGCGCTGTACCTGGCGCTGGCGCTGTTCGTGGCCGACAACCTGCAGCACATGCACGTCGAGGAGACCGTGCACAACCAGGCGCTCTGGGACACATACACCGACCTGGAGCTCATCGCCCTGCACAACGCGCTGGTGGCTTCGATACCGCCGGCCGAGAACATGCTGGTGATGCGCTGGATGATCCCGAACATCAACGCGCCGCAGCGCGCCGCGGTGCTGGGCGGCATGCGCCAGGGTGCCCCGGCCGAAGCCTTCCAGGCCGTGATGGACACGGTGCGCCCGCACCTGAACGACCGCGACTGGGGCAAGCTCACCGGCGACCTGGGCATGGCGGCCGTGCCCGGCCTGGCCACTGCGGGCTGAAGCGCGCAGGGCGCTTCAGGCTGCCATCTCTTCGAGGACGACCGGGCCCAGGGCCTCGAAGCGAAAGCACCCGCGCGCGGTCTTCTGGATGCGCAATTGCGGGCACTGCTCTTCCAGGCGGCGCTGCAGCAGCAGGAGCCGGGCCTCCAGGTTGTCCGCCACATCCGGCAGCCTCAACGCCGCGTCCAGGCGCAACTCGCGGTTGGTGAACTCACTGCGGCCATGGCGCTGGCGGTCCTGCAGCAGCTTCCACAGAATGGCCCCCGCCACGCCCTTGATCAGGTAGGCGTCGTTGACGAAGACGCTGTCGTTGCTGCGGTAGCGGCGCACGCGCAGGGTCGGCCCGGTGCGGGACCGCGCTGGCGCGGCCCCTGGCTGCGGGCTTTGCGGCGGCGCCGGCTCGGCGCATTCCTGCATCAGGTCGATGGCAGCGGCGAGCTGGCCAGCCAGCGTGACCAGCAGGTCTTCGTCTTCGTAGCTGAAGCGCAGTTCCTGCGGGCTTTCCACGAACAACACCCCCAGCAGGCGACCCGCGGAGAGCAGCGGCACGGCCATCTGGCTGTGCGGCTCACGCAGGCCGGGATAAGGAATGTCGGTTCCCTGAGGCATCGCGGCTGCGCCGGCCAGGCTGTCGCGCATGGCGCGGCTGTACAGGTAGGCGCTGGTCATGTGCATGATGCGCACCGGTGTGCGTTCGCGGGCCGCCACGCCGATCACGCCATCCCCCAGCGCGATCTCCGAGCCCACGCCGGACGAGGGATAGCCCAGGCTGGCCACGGTGTAGAGGCGCTCGGTGGCCGGATCCAGGATCAGCAGCAGGGCGTGCTCGATGCCCAGGTCCTGGCCCAGCGTGGTCATCGTCGCGTCCAGCAGCGTGTCCAGCGAGTCGCAGGCGGCCAGGCGGCCGCTGCCTCGGCGCAACGCGCCCAGCATGCTGCAGCGCGCCGGCGGCTCGGGCAGCGGCGCGCCATCGAGGCGCTCGATGGCCTGCACCTCGTGAATGTCGGAGCCCAGCAGGCGGAACACCCCACTCATGCCACTGTGCGAGGCGATGCTGGCAAGCTGCGCCTTCATGCTCTCGAACACCGGACCGGACTCTTCGGTGCGCAGGTAGCGCAGGTGCAGGCGGTAGAAACGCGCCGTCACCGGGTGCAGCACCAGCACCGTGGAGCGCGGATGGGCCATCAGGTTCTGCCGCGTCCTGTTGAAGAACTGGAAAGACAGTGCCACGTGCCGCTCGTCCACGTGGAACACCTGGGAGATGTAGGCCACATTGGGCGTGCCATCGGCCGCGCAGGTGGCCATGATCGCGGGGATCGCGCCTTCGAGGCAGGGCCGCACCTCGGCCAGTTCGACGCCCTCGGCGGCGCCGTCCAGGTTGCCGGCGCTCACGCCTGGGCCCTCGTGATCGGCTGGCCGGCGCGCGGGCCAGGGGTCTGGTCATAGGCCTCCTCGGGCGAGAAGCTCAGCGCCACCAGGTCGTCGAACCGGTAGGCCAGCATCGCCGCGGCAAACTCGGGGCCCAGGCCGACCCGGGACAGCTCCACCGCCATGGAAGCGGCGTAGCGCTGCAGCGCCGGCAGGTCATGCTCGCGCGCCTCGCGGATGCGCACGCCGCTGCGCGCCTTGAGCTGTACCGTGCGGTGCGAACTGGGTTCGCTGAAGACCACGGCCACGCGGCCGGTGGCCGCAATGTCGCGCAGCAATTGCGCCGATGGCGTGCGGTTGAGGAACACCGTGACGCGTTCGCCCTGGCCCTCTATCAGACTGCCTACCCCGCGCATCAGGCTGGGGGTCAGGTCCGGGCCACAGCCGCTGACGATGACGGACACCCCTCGCGTGATCATCGCCAGGAACTCGGGCGTCAGCTTCGGCATGGGTGGGGTGGGCGACACGGTGGCGGGCCTCCGGTAGGGCGCCGCCGATCATATCGAGCGCTCCTCAGCGCGCCAAGACCCGGCGGCCGGCCGGGCTCACTTCATCGATTCGCTCGGCGCCCGGCTGTGGGCGTTGTTGGTGTCCACCAACAAGTGCAGCAGCTTGAGGAACTCGGCGCGCTGGCGCGGCGAGAGCGGGCCCAGGATCAGTTCCTGCGCGCGCAGCATGGCGGGCACGGCCTCGTCGAGCAGTTGCATGCCGGCATCGGTCAGCGTGAGCTGCCGCGCGCGCCGGTCTTCCGGCGAGGTCCTGCGCTCCAGGCAACCGCGGGACTCCAGCCGGTCCACCACGCCGCCGGTGGTGGAAGTGTCCAGCGCGATGGCACGCGCCAGCGTGCGTTGGTCGATGCCCGGGTGGTTGGCCACGGTCTGCAAGGCGGCGTACTGCACCGGCGTGATGCCCAGTTCACCCAGCTCCTGCAGGAAGATGCCCACCGAGATCTGGTGCAGACGCCGGATGTTGTGGCCGGGCAGTTCATCGATGTGGCGGGCGACCGGCTGGCCGCGCTTCTTGGCGGGAGGCATGCGCTGATGGCTGAGGAGGGTGGCGGAAGGACTTGCCGGAATCCTAGCACCACACATACAATGAGTACACTCATCATGAGCGTACAACCCTCAACGCAACTCCCCATGAACGACCTCGGACGACTCGAAGACCTGCCCGCCGACTACGTGGCGGACCTGCGCGCGCTCAATCTGGTGCCGCTCTGGCCGAGCCTGCGCGGCGTGCTGCCGCCGCAGATTCCTTCGCGCCAGACAAAGGCAACCCACTGGCCCTACAAGACCATCAAGCCCCTGCTGCTCAAGGCGGGCGAACTCACGCCCATCGAAAAGGCCGAGCGCCGCGTGCTGGTGCTGGCCAATCCGGGCCATGGGCTGGACAAGATGCAGGCCAGCGCGGCGATGTACCTCGGCATGCAGTTGCTCCTGCCGGGCGAATGGGCGCCCAGCCACCGGCACACGCCCAATGCGGTGCGCATGGTGGTGGAGGGTGAAGGCGCCTGGACCACGGTCGACGGCGAGAAGTGCCACATGGAACGCGGGGACCTCATCCTCACGCCCACCGGCCTGTGGCATGAGCATGGCCACGACGGTGACCAGCCGGTGATCTGGCTGGACGTGCTGGACCTGCCGCTGGCCTACTACCTGGAGGTGAGCTACCACCTCAACGGCACGCGACAGGACGTTCTGCCGGGCCGTGGCGAGCGCGCCTATGCACGCGGCGGCGTGGTGCCCACGCCGGTGTTCGGCCGCAGCGGCAAGCGCTACCCCATGCTGCGCTACCCTTGGGCCGACGCCAAGGCCGCATTGCTGTCCATCGCGGCCGACCGGCCTGACGTGGACGCGGTGCAAGTGACCTACACCAACCCGGAGACGGGTGAGGACGCGGAGAACATCCTGGGCTTTCACGCGCTGATGCTGCGCCCGGGCCAGACGCTCACACTGCCGGCGCGTTCACCCGCCGTGGTGTACCACGTGATCGAAGGCGGCGCGACCGTCGCCGCCGGTTCGCAGCGCTTCGACCTGGTCGAGGCCGACACCTGCTGCATCCCGGGCTACACCGCCACCACGCTGAGCAACCCCTCGGCCAGCCAGCCCGCTTTCCTTTTTCTGGCCGACGAGTCGCCGCTGCACCGCAAGCTTGGCGTCTACGAAGTCCGTCCCGACAACCAACCCAACATGCCATGACCCAGCGCTACCTGTTTCCCCCCGCTCCCGTTGTCGCTCTGCCCATTCGCGGACTGGCCGAGCAGTTTCCAGTCCAACGCCTGTTCTTCGTTGGCCGCAACTACCACGCGCACGCGGTGGAGATGGGCAAGCCCGTGGACAAGTCGGCCGAGCGGCCGTTCTATTTCACCAAGTCGCCGCAGACGCTGACCCTGTCGGGTGCGACCACACCGTACCCGAGCGAAACCGCCAACTACCACTTCGAGATGGAGCTGGTGATGGCCATCGGCAAGCCAGGTTTCCGCGTGAAGGCCGAGGACGCCCACGACATCATCTACGGCTACGCCAGCGGCCTGGACATGACGCGGCGCGACCTGCAATTGGCTGCCCGCGACAAGGGCCGGCCTTGGGACCTGGGCAAGGACGTGGAACACAGTGCGGTGTGCAGCGAGGTCGTGCCCATGCCCGGCCAGGTGATCGAACGCGGCGCCATCGAGCTGTCGGTCAATGGCCAGGTCAAGCAGGCGTCCAACGTGGACCAATTGATCTGGAACATCCGCGAGATCATTGCCGACCTCTCGCTCTTCTACCATCTGCAGCCGGGCGATCTGATCTACACCGGTACGCCCGAAGGTGTGGGCGCGGTGCAGCCAGGCGACCGCATCACGGGTCGCGTGGAAGGCGTGGGCGACGTCGCGCTCACCGTCGGCCCCAAAGCCTGATCCAGGCTACCGCCCTCAGGATGGCGTGAGACCTCGGCGGCGCATCATGTCCGCGCTCATGGCCTGAAGATCCCGGGGATTCAACAGGGCCTGCGCGGCGGGATAGACCAGGCCATCCTCGTCCTCCAGGTGCCGCGCGTACAGGCTGGAAAAGCCATCGAGCGCGGCCTGCGCCAGCGGGTCGAGTCCTGTCCAGCCAACGGGTGGCGCCTGCCGCAGGGCGGCCAGCACCTCGCGCGCCTGCGACCAGGCGGCTTCCATGTCGCGGTGGTCCTGGCGCAGGCGCTGCACGGTCTCGCACAAGGCCTCGTCCTTTCCCGACAGCAGCGGCGGAAACACGTGCCGCTCCTCGTCCTCGTGGTGCCGCGGCGCGGCTTCGTCGAAGTAGCGCATCACGTCCTGCGCGGCACTGGCCACGTGCGGGTCCCAGCCGCTGGTTTGCAAACGCTCCTGCAGCCGCGCCAACAGCCGCAGCATGCGTTGCACGCGCTCGTGGCAGGCGTCCAGCATGTCGAACGGCGCCTCGAAGCCCACCGCCGGCGCGCGGTGGCCGGGCAGGTCGATGCGCACGGGTGTGCTCATCCGCATGCCCCCAGGTGGCCGCACTGCGTGCATTGTTCGCACCCGTCCCTGCGGATCACGGCGTGGGCGCCGCATTCGCTGCATTTGCGCCCCGGCATCAGACCGGGTGTGGTCGCCACCGCCACGGGCTCGGCAGCCGGAAGCGCGGCCATGACCGGGCCGCCGGCGCGCCGGGCGATGAGTGTCTGCACCGCGTAGGCGATCGCCGCCACCACCGAGTCGTGCCACATGGGCACGCGCGTGCCGTCGGGCTTCTCGTACGTGCCCAGGCGCACCGGACCGCGGTCCCAGACCACCTTGCGCATGTCGCGCAAGGCGCGCTCCAGGAAACCCCCACGCGCGGCCAGCGACAGCAGCCGCATGCTGGCCGTCACCCACTGCTGGGACTCGCCACTCTGGCCCACCGGCATGAAGAACTCGATGGCACGCTCTACCGTGCCCGAGCCATCGGCCGAAGGCACCGGCAGGAAGGACACCACCAGGTACAGCGTCTGGTGGCCTTCCTGCGTCCAGTACTCGATCTTGTCGGCAACCGAGGGCAGCGCGCCGATGGGGCGGCTCTCGATCACGGTGCGCATGGGGTCGGTCTGCGAGCCCATCTCCGTGGCGGGGGCACCGGTGTCCAGCACCGAGCCCAGGATCTCATTGGGCCGGTAGGTGGCCAGCCCCTTGAGCTGCGCGCGCCAGGCCTGCTGGTACAGGCCCTTGAAGTCGTCATAAGGGTAGTCGGCCGGGATGTTCACGGTCTTGGAGATGGCGGTGTCCACGAAGGGCTGCACCGCTTCCATCATCGCCAGGTGGTCGGACGCCGGCATGGACAGGGCGTTCACGAAGTACTCGGGCAGGTTCTCAACGTCGCCGCCCAGTTCGCGGTACAGCCGCCAGGCATGGTCCTCCACCAGGTAGTCGGTGGTGCTGCCGTCGGACTCGCGCTTCTTGCGCCGGTAGGTCCAGGCAAACGGCGGCTCGATGCCGTTGGAAGCGTTGTCGGCAAAGGCCAGGCTGACGGTGCCGGTGGGCGCGATGGAGAGCAGGTGGCTGTTGCGGATGCCATGCGCCCGGATCGCCGCGCGCAGCGCTTCGGGCAGGCGGCTGGCGAAGGTGCCTTCGGCCAGGTAACCGTCGGCATCGAAGCGCGGGAACGCACCCTTCTCTTTTGCCAGCGCCACCGATGCGCCGTAGGCCGCATCGCGCAAGCGCTCGGCGATGCGCGCGGCCATGGCCCGTCCCTCGGCGCGGTCGTAACGCAGGCACAGCATGGCCAGTGCATTGCCCATGCCGGTGAAGCCCACGCCGATGCGCCGCTTGGCCGCCGACTCGGCGCGCTGCTGCGGCAGCGGCCACCAGGTCAACTCCAGCACGTTGTCCAGCGCCCGGACCTGCGTGGCCACCACGGTTTCGAAGGCTTCGAAATCAAAGGCAGGCAGACCACCGAAACCGAAGGGGTTGCGCACGAAACGGGTGAGGATGACCGGACCGAGGTCGCAGCACCCATAGGGTGGCAGGGGCTGCTCGCCACAGGGGTTCGTCGCTTCGATGGTCTCGCAGTGGCGCAGGTTGTTGTCGCGCTGGATGTGGTCCAGGAACAGGATGCCGGGTTCGGCGAAGTCGTAGGTCGAGCGCATGACCGTGTCCCAGAGCTCGCGTGCGGGCAGGCTGCGGTAGACCCACAGGCCATCGGCGCGCTGGTGCGCGCCCTGGGCCAGCAGCACCGGGCCGGGGCGCGCGCGGTGCGCCAGTTCCCAGGACCCTTCGTCGGCCAGGGCCTGCATGAAGGCGTCCGTCACACCCACCGAAACATTGAAGTTGTTCCAGCGCCCCGGCGTGCGCTTGGCGGTGATGAACTCCAGCACATCCGGGTGGTCGATGCGCAGCACGGCCATCTGCGCACCGCGCCGCGCCCCCGCGCTCTCCACCGTGGCACAAGACTGGTCGAACACATTCATGTAGCTGCAGGGGCCAGACGCCAGCGAGGCGGTGGCCTTGACCTCCGCGCCGCGTGGGCGGATGCGCGAGAAGTCGTAGCCAACGCCCCCACCCCGGCGCATGGTTTCGGCGGCCTCGCGCAAGGCCTCATAGATGCCTGGGTAGCCGCCTTCGTCGGTACCCTGGATGCTGTCGCCCACCGGCTGCACGAAGCAGTTGATCAGGGTCGCCTGCAGGGTGGTGCCCGCGGCACTCATGATGCGCCCCGCACCGATCGCGCCGGCACGCAGGTTGTCCAGGAAGCGCTGCTCCCATTCGCCGCGCACGGGTTCGGCCTCGACCGAAGCCAGTGCCCGCGCCACACGGCGGTGGATGTCGTCCTCGCTGGTTTCGCCGGCCTTGAGGTACTTTTCGCGGAGCACATCCAGCGTGATGGGCTGTGGACCGATGGCCGCCCGGGCCGCCGATTTCAGGGCGTCGCGTTTCATGGTGCGGTTCCTTGCAGAGCTTCAGGCCTATGGTGCACCTTTGCGCAAAGCCTGCAAAGCGCTGCGACTATGCTTGCAAGGTCTTTCCTCGCCTTGTCCACATGTCCGCCCCCACCCAGGCCCCCTCCGCGCCCGCAGCGGCACCGCACCGGTCACGCACGGTGCGCTGGCTGCTGTGGCTGGCAGGCAGCCTTTCGCTGGCGCTGGGCATCATCGGCGTGGTGCTCCCCGGCCTGCCCACCACGCCCTTCGTGCTGCTGGCCGCCGCCTGCTATGCCAGGGCTTCACCGCGCCTGTATGGCTGGCTGCTCGGTCATCGCTGGATGGGACCGATGGTGCGCGACTGGGAAACGCACCGCAGCCTGACCCGGCGCACCAAGCGGGTGGCGCAGGTCTCCATGCTGGTGATGGTCGGCCTCTCGGCCTGGGGGTTCCGCGACCGCCCCTGGGCACTGGCCGGCCTGATGGCCGCCGCGCTGGTGGGCGTGTGGGTGGTGGCGCGCATTCCCACGCGCCAGCCACCGGAGTGAGCCGTCAGCCCTTG
>NZ_JAHCKL010000022.1 GCF_026125785.1 Hydrogenophaga sp. | reverse complement strand
CTTCAGCTCCAAAATCAAACTGCCGAAAACACCGGAACACACGAAACATTGGTGCCCATGGCGGGAATCGGACCCGCGACCTCTCCCTTACCAAGGGAGTGCTCTACCACTGAGCCACATGGGCCAAGGCATCCGACGGACCGGACACCTCGAAACACTCATCAACACACCACCTCAGCGAGGTGCACCAGGCCTGCGACGGGACATGGAGCGGGAGACGGGAATCGAACCCGCGTCATCAGCTTGGAAGGCTGGGGTTCTACCATTGAACTACTCCCGCCTGGACAGGCCTGCAGCCACAAGGCTGCATGCACCTCTCGGCGCGGCTTCCCATTCGCTAGCACGTCACATCAAACACTGGTGGAGGAGGCTGGATTCGAACCAGCGTAGGCGTAAGCCAACAGATTTACAGTCTGCCCCCTTTAGCCACTCGGGCACCCCTCCGTAGTGCAGCCTTATATTATGCCATGGATTTTGGTCATGGCGAAGGCTGTTCCCCATCCTGACCCGGATCACCAGCGGATCGGCGCCAGCCCCTGGGCCTGCAGCCACCCGTTGGCCTGTCCGAAGTGGCCACAGCCGACAAAGGGCACCGGGCCGCGCCGCGCCGACAGGGGCGACGGATGGTTGGCGCACAACACGTGGTGACGCGCCGGATCGATCAAGGCCAGCTTCTTCTGCGCATGGGCGCCCCAGAGCATGAACACCTTCGGCCCCCCTTCTGTCGACATGTGGCGGATCAGATCGTCAGTAAGCACTTCCCAACCCCGACCAGCATGACTGGCGGGCTCGCCGTCTTCCACCGTAAGGCAGGTGTTGAGCAGCAGGACGCCCTGGCGGGCCCAGCGCACCAGCGAACCGTCGGCAGGCATGGGCTGCCCCAGGTCGCGCTGGATTTCCTGAAACATGTTGCGCAGGCTGGGCGGCACCCGAACACCTGGCGCGACGGAAAAGGCGAGCCCTTCGGCCTGGCCGGGTCCGTGGTAGGGATCCTGGCCAAGCATCACCACCCGCACGTCGCCGAGCGCCGTGAGCTCGAGCGCGCGCAGCGGATGCGGCGGATAGACCAAGGCTCCTTGCGCGAGCCGCTGCCGGAGGAAGTCGATCAGGCCCTGGCCCGGCGCGCTGAGCCAGAACGCGGCCACGCGATCGGCCCAGCCTGGCGAGACCGGCCAACCCAGGGGATCGGCGTCGAGCAGGCGCGCGGCGGCGGGCTCCAACCCTTCAAAGGAAGCTTGCATGGCGCGGATCAGGCGAACAGCTCAGCCAGCGCCAGCCCCGGCTCGGGCGCCCGCATGAAGGCCTCACCCACCAGGAAGGCATTCACGCCCGCCGCGCGCAGGGTCTGCACGTCCGCGCGGGCCAGGATGCCCGACTCGGTGACCAGCAGGCGATCGGCCGGCACATCGGCCAGCATGCCCAGCGTGGTCTGCAGGGACACCTCGAAAGTGCGCAGGTTGCGGTTGTTGATGCCCACGAGGCGGGTCTTCAGGCGCAAGGCGCGCTGCAACTCAGCCGCGTCGTGCACCTCGACCAGCACCGCCATGTTCAACGTCTGCGCGACGGCCTCGAGTTCGGCCATGCGCGCATCGTCGAGACAGGCCGCAATGAGCAGGATCGCGTCGGCCCCCATGGCCCGGGCCTCGTAGACCTGGTAGGGATCGACCATGAAGTCCTTGCGCAGCACCGGCAGGTCGCAGCTGGCGCGGGCCTGCTTGAGGTAGTCGGTGCTGCCCTGGAAAAACTGCCGGTCCGTCAGCACGGACAGGCAGGCCGCGCTGACCTGGCCATCCCCTTCGGCGTAGCTTTGCGCGATGTCGGCTGGGATGAACTCGGCACGCAAGACCCCTTTGCTGGGGCTGGCCTTCTTGATTTCGGCGATCACCGCGGCCTGGCCGGCGGCCATCTTGGCCCGCAAGGCACCCTCGAAATCGCGCGTGAGCACGCGGCTCTCGGCGTCGAAGCGCACGGCCTCCAGCGGTTTCTTCTTCTGCGCCGCCGCGATTTCCTCGCGCTTGACGGCCACGATCTTCTGCAGGATGTCGCTCATGTCGGGGTCAGCCGGCGAAGGCCTTGAGTTGTTCGAGCTTGGCCAAGGCAGCGCCCGAAGCCAGGGTGCGGCGCGCCAGTGCAATGCCCTCTTCCATGCCGGTCACCACGTTCGCGGCATACAGGGCCACGCCAGCGTTGAGGGCCACGATCTCGCTGGCCGCCTTGAAGGCGGGGTCGTCCCGGCATTCGAGCACGCCGAGCAGCATCTGCCGCGAGGCCTCAGGGGTTTCCACGCGCAGCGCACGGCTGCTGGCCATGGTCATGCCGAAATCTTCCGGATGGATCTCGTACTCGGAGATCTCCCCATTGCGCAGTTCACCCACGAGGGTCGCCGCGCCCAGAGACACCTCGTCCATGCCGTCGCGGCCGTAGACCACGACCGCGTGCTCGGCGCCCAGGCGCTGCAGCGCGCGCACCTGGATACCGACGAGGTCCGGGTGGAACACGCCCATGAGGATGTTGGGCGCGGATGCCGGGTTGGTCAGCGGCCCCAGGATGTTGAAGATGGTCTTGATGCCCAGTTCGCGCCGCACCGGCGCCACGTTCTTCATGGCCGGGTGGTGGTTCGGTGCAAACATGAAGCCCACGCCGACCTGCTCGATGCAGCGCGCGATCTGCTCGGGCGAGAGGTTGATGTTCACGCCCAGGCTTTCCAGCACGTCGGCACTGCCGCTCTTGCTGGAGACACTGCGTCCGCCGTGCTTGCTCACACGCGCACCGGCGGCGGAGGCCACGAACATGGCACAGGTGGAGATGTTGAAGGTGTGCGAACCGTCGCCTCCAGTGCCCACGATGTCCACCAGATGGGTCTTGTCGGCCACATGCACCTTGGTGGAGAACTCGCGCATGACCTGCGCGGCGGCCGTGATCTCGCCGATGGTCTCCTTCTTCACGCGCAGGCCGGTGATGAGCGCGGCCATCATGACCGGTGACATCTCTCCGCTCATGATCAGCCGCATGAGATGCAGCATCTCGTCGTGGAAGATCTCGCGGTGCTCGATGGTGCGCTGCAGGGCTTCCTGCGGCGTGATCTTGTGGACGTGGGCGCTTGTGTGGGGCATGGCGGTCTCCAGTGCGGTTCGGATTCTCTCAGCGGGCAGGGTGGTCGGCCAGGGCCAGCCGCAGGCCGAAGCCGATGAACAGCAGGCCGGCGGCGCGGTCGAGCCAGTGCATGGCGCGACGCATGGTCTGTACGCGGCGCGCGGCCCAGGCCGCGAGCCAGGCGTAGCCCAAGGTCACGGGCAGCGCGTTGACGCTGAACAGGACGCCCAGGGCCAGAAAGGCCAGCGCCTTGTGGCTCGCGTCCGGAGCGATGAACTGTGGCAGAAAAGCAAGGAAGAACAGCGCCACCTTGGGGTTGAGTACGTTGGTGAGAAAGCCCCGGCGGAACACCCGCCCGAGATCGGGCTCGGCCGGCGCGGCGGCGGGCGACCAGCCCGGGCCGGACGCGCGCAGCAGGCGCACACCCATCCACAACAGGTAGGCGGCGCCGATGAACTTGACCACCAGAAACGCGGTGGCCGACGCCGCCAGCAAGGCACCCAGGCCCACGGTGGCGATCGCCACGTGCACGAAGCAACCGGCAAAGATGCCGAGCGCGGCAACCATGCCGGCGCGCGCACCACCTCGCAGCGAGGTACTGACGATGTACAGCACGTCCGGGCCCGGCGTGAGGTTGAGCAGCCAGCCAGCGGCCATGAACAGCAGGAGTTGGGGCAGATCCGGCATGGCGGCAACGGATCAGTAGACGTCGGGGCGCGAGGCCTGCCCCGCGGGCTGCGCGGCATCCCCCCGTGCGAAGAAGGCACGAACGCTGGCGATGGTGCGGTCGATGCCCTGGGCATCGACGTCCAGGTGGGTGACGAAGCGCAGACCGATCAAGCCGGTGGCGAGCACGCCGTCCTGCGCCAGGTGCGCCAGCAGATCGGGGCCGCGTCCATCGGCGACGTCGACGAAGACGATGTTGGTCTGCGCCGAGCGGATCGACAGCCCGGGGATGCCTGCCAGGCCCTGCGCCAACCGCTGCGCCAGCGCGTGGTCGTCGGCCAGGCGGTGCACGTGGTGGTCCAGCGCGTGGTGGGCAGCGGCGGCCAGCAGGCCGGACTGGCGCATGCCACCGCCCAGCATCTTGCGCCAGCGCAGCGCGCGATCGACGAGTTCGCGCGAGCCGCACAGCGCCGAACCGACCGGAGCCCCCAGGCCTTTGCTGAAGCAGACCGACACACTGTCGAAGCGATCGACGATGCGGCGCACCGCGGCGTAGGGGTCTCCACCGGCTGCCACAGCGGCATTGAACACGCGCGCGCCGTCCAGGTGCGTGGCCAGGCCGTGCGCGCGCGCCGCGGCCGTGGCCTGGTCGAGATAGGACTCCGGCATGGGATGGCCGTTCCAGGTGTTCTCCAGGCACAGCAGGCGGGTGCGCGCGAAATGCGGGTCGTCCGGCTTGATGGCCGCCTCGATGTCGGCCAACTGCATCTGCCCCACCGCGTTCTGCGCCAGGGGCTGCGGCTGGATGCTGCCCAGCACCGCCGCGCCGCCGCCTTCGTAGCGGTAGGTGTGCGCGTTCTGGCCGACGATGTACTCGTCACCCCGCCCGCAGTGCGCGAGCATGGCGCAGAGGTTGCTCTGCGTGCCGCTGGCCATGAAGAGCGCCGCCTCCTTGCCGGTGATGGCGGCGATGCGCTCCTGCAGCGCCTGCACCGACGGGTCGTCGCCGAACACGTCGTCGCCCAAGGGCGCCGCCATCATGGCCTCGCGCATGGCGCGCGTGGGCTGCGTGACGGTGTCGCTTCTCAGGTCCACGGTGGTGCTCATGGCTTCTGCTCCAGGAAGTTTCCGAGCATCGCGTGGCCGTGCTCGGTCAGGATGCTCTCGGGGTGGAACTGCACACCTTCGATCGCCAGCGTTCGGTGCTTCACGCCCATGATCTCGCCATCGTCGGTCCAGGCCGTGACCTCCAGACAGTCCGGGCAGCTCGCGCGTTCGATAGCCAGGGAGTGGTAGCGGTTGACGGTGAACGACCGGGGCAGATCGGCAAACACCCCTTGCTGCGTGGTGGTGATGACGCTGGTCTTGCCGTGCATGAGCTCCTGCGCACGCACGATGCGGCCGCCGAAGGCCGCGCCGATGCTCTGGTGTCCCAGGCACACGCCGAGGATGGGCAGCTTGCCCGCGAAATGCTGGATGGCTGGCACAGAAATGCCCGCCTCCGCCGGCGAGCACGGGCCGGGCGAGATGACCAGGCGGTCGAGCGCCCCGGCATCCAGCCGCGCCTGTATCTCGTCCACCGTGATCTCGTCGTTGCGCACCACCTCGACCTTCGCCCCGAGCTCGCCCAGGTACTGCACGATGTTGAAGGTGAAGGAGTCGTAGTTGTCCACCATCAGGACACGGATCGCCTTGTTCGCGCTCATTCCAGCCCCTCCTCCACCAGTTCGGCCGCGCGCAGCAGCGCGCGCGCCTTGTGTTCGGTCTCTCTCCATTCCATCTCCGGCACCGAGTCAGCGACCACACCCGCCGCAGCCTGCACGTAGAGCGTCTGGTCCTTGACGATGCCGGTGCGGATGGCGATCGCCACATCCATGTCGCCAGCGTAGCTGAGGTAACCACAGGCGCCTCCGTAGATGCCGCGCTTGGTCGGTTCGAGCTGGTCGATCAGTTCCATGGCATGCACCTTGGGGGCACCGGTGAGCGTGCCAGCCGGGAAGGTCGCCTTGAGCACGTCCATGCTGGTCATGCCTTCATTGAGCATGCCCTCCACGTTGCTCACGATGTGCATCACGTGGCTGTAGCGTTCCACCGCGAAGGCCTCGGTCACCTTGACGGTGCCGGTCTTCGCGATGCGGCCGATGTCGTTGCGCGCCAGGTCGATCAGCATCACATGTTCGGCCCGCTCCTTGGGGTCGTTCACCAGCTCCAGCTCGGTGGCCTTGTCCTTCTCGGGCGTGGCGCCGCGCGGCCGCGTGCCGGCCAGCGGACGGATGGTGATTTTCTGCCCTTCGGGCGTCTGCTCCTGCCGCACCAGGATCTCCGGCGATGCCCCCACCACATGGAAGTCACCGAAGTGGTAGTAGTACATGTAGGGCGAAGGGTTGAGCGAGCGCAGCGCGCGGTAGAGCGACAGCGGGGACTCGGTGTAGCGCTTCTTGATGCGCTGGCCCACCTGCACTTGCATGAAATCGCCAGCGGCGATCAGCTCCTTGGCGCGGTCCACGGCGGCCAGGTAGTCCGCCTTGGCGAAATCCCGCTCAGCCGGGTAGCTCTGCGTGGGCTTGACCATCGGCGCACTCACCGAATACTTCAGCGCCTCGCGGAGTTCGCGCAAACGCTTCTTGGCATTCGCGTACGCCTCGGGTTGCGCAGGGTCCGCGTACACGATCAAGTACAGCTTGCCCGACAGGTTGTCGATCACCGCCAGCTCTTCGCATTGCAGCAGCAGGATGTCCGGGCAGCCCAGGGTGTCCGGCGGGCAGGTGGATTCCAGCTTCTTTTCGATGTAGCGCACCGCGTCGTAGCCGAAGTACCCGGCCAGTCCACCACAGAAACGCGGCAGGCCTGGGCGCAGCGCCACCTTGAAGCGTTGCTGGTACAAGGCGATGAAGTCCAGCGGATCGCCCACCGCGGTTTCCACCACCACGCCATCGCGCACCACCTCGGTCCGGGCCTCCGCGCCGAAACCGCTGGAGCGCAGCAGCGTGCGCGCGGGCAGCCCGATGAAGCTGTAGCGGCCGAAACGCTCGCCGCCCACCACGGACTCCAGCAGAAAGCTGTATTTGCCGTCGCCCCGGCCATGGGCCAGCTTGAGGTAGAGCGAGAGAGGGGTTTCCAGGTCCGCGAAGGCTTCCGTCATCAGCGGAATGCGGTTGTAGCCCTGCTGGGTCAGGCTTTTGAATTCCAGTTCGGTGATCATGTTCGTTCTTTCCGTCGGCGCTGCCGGTCCCGTTCAGGTGGAGGGTCGGGGAGCGCTGGGGTCCATGCCATCCGGTCAGCGAGGCCGCCGGTCTCGGGTGTGGGGTGAACGTTCGCGAAGGGTGTAGCCCTGCTGCGCGAAGCCCGCCCCGGGGGGGAGGAGTGCACGTTTACGCTGGCTTGCGCCAGGGCCAGGCTCCCCGGCCATTGCGGCTCGGCAGACCACCTGAGAGGATCGTGCATGGGTTGAACATGGTGGTGCAGTGTAGCAAAGGCGTCACGGCCACGGCCCAATCTGCGCACAATCCGCCTGCAAGCCCTCCGCTCGCGCACCCTGGGCTCCGCCTGCCAGACCCCCCTCCCGCCATGAAACAGACCCGTCCCATCCCACTGAAACCCAGCCTCGCCGCCATGCTGCTGGGCCTGACGTTGTGGCTGCCCGCGCAGGCCGGCGCCGCCGCGCTGGACGTGGGCGGCGTCCGGCTGGAAGATCGCATCACCCTGGCCGACAAACCGCTGCTGCTCAATGGCGCGGGCATCCGCTACAAGGCGGTGTTCAAGGTCTACACCGCGGGTCTCTACCTCGCGCAGAAGGCCGACACGCCCGAGGCCGTGCTGGCCTCCCCGGGCCCCAAGCGCATGACCATCACCATGCTGCGCGACATCGATTCCGCCGAACTGGGCAAGCTGTTTTCGCGTGGCATGGAAGACAACATGGACCGGACGGCCTTCTCCAAGCTCATCCCCGGGGTGCTGCGCATGAGCCAGATCTTCAGCAACCACAAGAAGTTGCTCGCTGGCGAGAACTTCCTGGTCGACTGGATCCCGAGCACGGGAACCGTGATCACGGTCAAGGGCAAGGTGGAAGGCGAGCCCTTCAAGGAACCCGAGTTTTTCGACGCCCTCATGCGCATCTGGCTGGGACCCAGGCCCGCGGACTGGATGCTCAAGGAAGCCCTGCTGGGCAAGCCCTCACGCTGACAGCAGGTCGGCCAGCGAGTCGATCAGCCGGTCGTGCGGCGCCTGGTCTATCGGCTCGCCATGGTTGTAGCCGTAGGTCACCAGCACCACCGGGCAACCGGCGGCCCGGGCAGCCAGGCCATCGTTCTGCGAGTCTCCCACCATCAGGGTCCGTGAGGGCGGTGTGCCCAGGGCCTCGCAGGTCTTGAGCAGCGGCAGCGGGTCGGGCTTGGCGCGTTCGAAACTGTCGCCGCCGAAAATGTGCGCGAAGAAGCCATCCAGGCCCTTGGCCCGCAGCAGCGGGCGCGCGAACGCGAGCGGTTTGTTGGTCAGGCAGGCCAGCGGCAGGCCGCGCCCGCGCAGGACGGACAGGCCCTCGACCACACCGGGGTAAACCGTGCTGTGCGCGCCGTTGATGGCCAGGTAATGGGCTTGGTAGCGCCGCCAGGCCTCGGCCTGCAACGCGGCCGCCCCTCGCTCATCGAGCCCGCCATGCCGCAGCGCAGAAAGGATGAGGTGCGCCGAGCCCTTGCCGACCATGCGCTCAATGTCGGCCCGAGCCACCGCGGGCCGGCCCAGCTCCGACAGCATGCGGTTGAGCGCCACGTCGAAGTCGCCCAGGGTGTCGACCATGGTGCCGTCCAGGTCGACGATGACGGCGCTCGGCAAAGACATGGGGAAAACAGTCATGACAGGAGACAGCAAAAACCGCAACCATGAATTGTCGTGGACGTCCGCCCAGGTCCGCTCACTACAATGCGCCCCCATGCCCCGCCGCCCTTCTCTGTTGCGCCTGCGCCTGGCCTGGACACTGGTCCTGTGGGCCGTGCTCATGCAACTGTGCATGCCGGTGGCGCACGCGGCGATGGCGATCGCCTCGGACCGCGGGGCGATGTCCGCATGGTGCGGCGACCCTTCGAGCGCCCGTGAGGCCGCCGCCGCGCTGCCGGCGGAGATCCGCGAGGCGCTGAAGCTGGACGGGGCCCATGCCGAGCACCTGGCCGCCTGCGCCAAGCTGTGCGCGGTGGTCCACGCACCGGCGCTGCCGCCCGCGCCCGCCATGGCCACCTGGCTGCCGGACGCCCGCGAGCACCAGGTGCCGGCCGGACGGCCCGCCACCGTGCTGCCACGAGAGGCTCTGCGACCGCCCTCGCACGGCCCGCCCACCTCCAGGTCCTGACCACCCCCTCTTCCGCCGCGCTCGTCGTTCGAGCTGCGGTCGATGCCCTCACCCGGCCCGGCGCTGCCTTGGCAGCCTGGCCCGACCCTGGACAGCCACATCATGAAACCGAAACATTCTTCGCGCGTCGCGCTCTGCGCCGCCGTGCTCGCACCCTGCGCCCTCGCGCAGACACCGCCTCCCCCGCCACCCATGGAGGCAGCGCCACAGCTGCCTACCGTCGTCATCGAGACCAGCCGCGTCACCGACCAGGCCCGCCAGGAACTGGAAACCGAGCAGGCCCTGACGCCGGGCGGCGTGTCGCTGGTCGACGGCGAAAGCCTGCGCCAGCGCAACGTCACCAGCCTGGGCGACATGCTGCGCTACGTGCCGGGCCTGTGGGCCGCCAGCGGCTCGACCGGCGACTCCTCCTTCCTCTCCAGCCGAGGCTCCAACCTGGACGCCACCAACTACGACGGCAACGGCATCAAGCTGCTGCAGGACGGGCTGCCGGTGACGGCTGCCGATGGCAACAACCACAACCGCCAGGTAGACCCCCTGTCCGCCAGCCATGCGGTGGTGGCGCGCGGCGCGAACGCGCTGACCTATGGGGCCAGCACGCTCGGCGGCGCGATCGATTTCGTCACGCCCACGGCGCGCGACGGCGCGCCGAATGAGCTGCTGCTCAACGCCGGCAGCCACGGCCAGTGGCAAAGCCGGGTGACGGTGGGCGGCAGCTCCGGCAACCTCGACGGCCTGATCTCCGCCGAGACACGCCAGGCCGATGGCTACCGCCTGCACCACAAGCAGCAGCGCACCGGCCTGTACGCCAACGGCGGCTTGCAGCTCTCCAACGCCGTGCAGACCCGCTTCTACGCCACCTACGTGGACAACCAGCAGCAACTGCCAGGCGTGCTGACGCGCCAGCAATGGCTGGACGACCCGAGGCAGGCCGAAGCAGCTGCGGTGGCGGGCAACTACCGCTACAACGTGGAAACCTGGCGCCTGGCCAACAAGACGGTGTGGGACATCGACGCCGACAGCAAGCTGACCGTGGGCCTGTCCTACGAAGACCAGCAGCTCTACCACCCCATCGTCTATGCACCCCCTTTCTTTTCCCTGCTGATCGACACGCAGCAGCGCACGCTGGGCAGCACGGTGCGCTACCAGCGCCGCATGGGTGCGCACGACCTGCTGCTGGGCCTGAACTGGGCCAGCACCACCGTCAAGGGCGGCAACTACAGCTATGTGCCCGGTGGCGCGCAGACGCTGTCGACCGCGGTGAACAACCGCGCCGACAGCCTGGAGCTGTTCGTGATGGACCGTTGGCAGTTCGCACCGAACTGGACCGCCGTCTACGGCGCGCAGGCGCTGACCACCAGCCGGGAGGTCAGCAGCGCCAACCTCAAGGGCGACTACCACAGCGTCAACCCGCGCGCCGGCGTCATCCGCCAGCTCACGCCCACCACGCAGCTCTTCGCCAACGTCAGCCGCATCTACGAGGCACCCACGCTGTACGAACTGGAGGACGAGACGCCCGGTGGCCCGCGCGGTACCCTGCTGGACGCGATGCGCGGCACGGTGTTCGAGATCGGCACCCGAGGCACGCAGGACCTGGGCCAGCGCAACCATTGGCGCTGGGACGTGGCGCTGTACCACACCCGGCTGCGCAGCGAGATCCTCTCCCGCGACGACCCCACCGCGCCCGGCACCAGCCTGTCGATCAACGTCGACGGCACGGTGCACGCGGGCCTTGAAGCCCTGGTCGGGGGCAGCTTCGCGTTTGGCGAATCGCGCGAACACCGCATCGAGCCGATGGTCAACCTCACCGTCAACCACTTCCGCTTCCGCAACGACGGCACCTACGGCAACAACGTGCTGCCCGCCGCTCCCAAGGTGGCGCTGCGCGGCGAGGTGCTGTACCGCCACGCCAGCGGCTTCTTCGCCGGACCGACGATCGACATCGTCGGCAGCCGCTGGGCCGACTTCAGCAACACCTACAAAGTGAACGGCTACACCCTGTGGGGCCTGCGCGCAGGCTGGACCGGCAAGGACTGGGAAGTGTTCGCGGAAGCGCGCAACCTGGCCAACAAGAACCACGTGGCCCTTTTCAGCGTGCGCGACGTGGCGGCGGCCAATGCCGCCATCCTCACGCCCGGGGAGCCGCGCTCGCTCTACGTCGGTGCGCGGATGAAGTTCTGACCCGTGGACGCGGCGCTGGCGGCTCAGGCCAGCGCCGCGCGCATCTGGTCGATCACCGCCTTGTAATCCGGTTTGCCGAAGATCGCGCTGCCGGCCACGAAGGTGTCGGCGCCGGCATCGGCCACGCGGCGGATGTTCTCGGGCTTGATGCCGCCGTCCACCTCCAGGCGGATGTCACGGCCGCTGGCCTCGATGCGGCGGCGCGCGTGCTCGATCTTGCGCAGCGCGGAGTCGATGAAGCTCTGGCCGCCGAAACCCGGGTTCACGCTCATGATGAGGATGAGGTCGATCTCGTCGATCAGCCAATCCAGCACGTCCAGCGGCGCCGCCGGATTGAACGTGAGTCCGGCCTTGCAGCCACGCGCCTTGATCGCCTGCACGCTGCGGTGGGCGTGCGCGCTGGCGTCGGGATGAAAGCTGATGAGGTCGGCGCCGGCGTCGGCAAAGGCGGCGGCCAGTGCGTCCACCGGCTGGACCATCAGGTGCACGTCGATGGGGACCGGCGTGCCGTCGGGTTTCTTCGCATGCGGCTTGAGGGCCTGGCAGACCATCGGTCCGAAGGTCAGGTTGGGCACATAGTGGTTGTCCATCACGTCGAAATGGATCCAGTCGGCGCCCGCGGCAGCGACATGGCGCACCTCCTCCCCCAGGCGGGCAAAGTCGGCGGACAGGATGGAAGGAGCGATGCGGTAGGACATGGTGGACTGGAGCGGCGTGGGGTAGGAGACGGAGAAATGCCCCCCATTCTCGCAGGGCCCACGCGGCGACACGGCGGCAAGGTAACATGCCGCCATGCCGCGATACCTGTTCACCTGCGAGGTCGAGCCCCAGTACCTGAGCGAGCAGTCCTCGCCCGATGAGGACGTTTACGCCTTCGCGTACACCATCACCATCACCAACGCGGGCGACGTGACGGCACAGCTGATTTCGAGGCACTGGATCATCGACGACGCACGCGGCCACACCGAGGAAGTCAAGGGGCTGGGCGTGGTGGGCCACCAGCCACTGCTGCGTCCGGGCGAGTCCTTCCAGTACACCAGCGGCACCCGCCTGGCAACCCCCACGGGCAGCATGCGCGGGAGCTTCTTCTGCGTGGCGGAAGACGGTGAACGCTTCGAGACCGGCGTGCCCGAGTTCGCCCTGCGCGCCCCGGGCATGGGCGACGCGCCGTCGCGCGTGCTGCACTGACATCCCACCGAGCCCTCCCTCTGCCGGAGCCCACCGCATGGAAGCCGCCACCCTGCTGGCCAGCCTGAATCCCGATGCGCCGCTGGCGCACCGCCATCTCTGGCTCATGGATGCCTTGCGCTGGGTGCGCGGCGATGGCAAGGATGTACAGGCCGCGGTGCAGCGCGTGCGCGCCTTCACCGATGCGGTCCAGGCCAGCGCGGTGGGGCGCACCCGCTGGCGCCGCTGGTGGAGCGTGTTCATCGGCACGGTGGACATCACCCCCCTGCTGGCCGACCACGGCTTCGCGCCACGCACCGCCTTTCTCAGCGAGCTGGGCAACCGCCTGCGCAAGAAAGTGCTGCCGGGCACGCCCGAGACCACCGACATGGCCGAGCTGTTCGACCTGCTGCTGCCCACGCGGTTTGACGTGCGCTGGCTCAAGGCCCTGGACAGCGACACCCTCAAGCGCCTGCGGGCCACGCTGACCGACGACGAGGCGCCGGCCGCCAACGGACCGCCGCGGGTCGATGCCTTCTGGGACAAGGCCTTGATGGACGCGCTGATCTTCTGCGTGAGCCAGATCAGTGCCACCGGCTTCGCCTCCGAGATCCGCATCCGCATGTCCGCCGAGGCGCAGGCGCAGCGCTCCTTTCACCAGTTGCCGTCGGACTTCGAGGCGCTGCGGCGCGCGGTGGATGCACACGGCGCGCGCAGCCCCCAGTCCATGGCTGCCGCCGAGACCTTGCGCGAGCGGCTGGATGCCTGCCGCCAGGCGGCCTACACCGTCTACTCGCACCTGGAGGAACATGGCGTCTCGGTGGGCATCGTGTTCCGGCTGCGCCAGTTGCGCGAACGCATCGTGCGCGTCAAGGAGCTGCTGGACTGCCTGCAGTCGGAACAGCGCGAGCGTGCGGCCGCAGCGCTGCTGGCCGATCTGGCGCAAGTGGGCCTGGACCGGCGCAGCATCCGCGCGCTGATCGCCAGCAGTTCCCATCTCACCGCCGCCAAGGTGGCCGAGCGCAGCGCCGAGAGCGGCGAACACTACATCACCCGCGACGCCGACGAGTACCGCGCCATGCTGCGCAAGGCGGCGGGTGGCGGCGCCATCATCGGCCTGACCACCTGGGTGAAGTTCCTGCTCGCCGGCCTGGGCCTTACCGCCTTCTGGGGCGGCTTCGCCAATGGTCTGAACTACGCCACCTCCTTCGTGGTCATCATGCTGCTGCACATGACGGTGGCCACCAAGCAGCCCGCCGTGACCGCGCCGGCCATGGTGGCCAAGCTGCGCGACATCCGGCAGCCCGGCGCGGTGCGGCGGTTCGTCGACGAGGTCGCCAACCTGTTCCGTTCGCAGATCGCGTCCATCGTCGGCAACATCGGCCTGGTGATCCCGGTGGTGGTGCTCATCAGCGCCGGTCTGCTGCTGGCCCGGGGCGAGGCCATGATCAGCCCGGAGAAGGCCCGGCATGTGCTGCGCGACATCCACCTGCTCGGCCCCACCATGCTGTTCGCCGCGTTCACCGGGGTGCTGCTGTTTGCCTCCAGCATCGTCGCCGGCTGGGTGGAGAACTGGTACGTCTTCCACAACCTGGACTCGGCGGTGAAGCACAACCCGCGTTTCACAGCGCTGCTGGGCCATGTGCGCGCCGCACGCTGGGCCGACTTCCTGCGGCGCAACATCTCGGGCCTGGCGGCCAACATCTCGCTGGGCTTCATGCTCGGCCTGGTGCCCGCCTTCGCGGTCTTCTTCGGCCTGCCGCTGGACGTGCGGCACGTCACGCTGTCGGCGGGCCAGGTGACGGCCGCGGCCATGGCGCTGGGCTGGGAGGTGCTGCGCGAGCCCGCACTCTGGTGGGCGGTTGCCGGTGTGCTGGCCATCGGGCCGATCAACCTGGGCGTGAGCTTCTACCTCGCGTTCCGGCTGGCGTTGCGGGCGCAGAACATCAGCGAGATCAACCGCCAGCTCATCCGCGCGGCCATTCGCCGGCGCATACGCGCCGCACCGCTGAGCTTCCTGTTCCCGCCGAAAAAGCCCGCCGCCCCGGAAGAGGACACGCCAGCGCCGCCCGATACCGGCCCCACCGGGCATGGGTGAGTTCGAACTGATCCGGCGGTATTTCCAGCGCCCGCCGCCGGTGGGCAGCGCGGTGGTGCTGGGCGTGGGCGACGACTGCGCCCTGCTGCAGCCCAGCCCCGGGCACCAGCTCGCCATCTCCAGCGACATGCTGGTGGAGGGCCGGCATTTCTTCCCCGACGTGGACCCCGAGGCCCTGGGCCACAAGGCGCTGGCGGTCAACCTGAGCGACCTGGCCGCCATGGGGGCGCGCCCCCTGGGCTTCACGCTCGCGATCGCGCTGCCGCAGGCGGACGAGGCCTGGCTGGCCGCCCTCGCGCGCGGCCTGTTCGCGCTGGCCGACGCCAGCGCCTGCCCGCTGGTGGGCGGCGATACGACGCGTGGACCGCTGAACCTCTGCATCACCGTCTTCGGCGAAGTCCTGCCCGGGCGCGCGCTGCGGCGCGGCGCGGCGCGCGCCGACGATGGCCTCTACCTCAGTGGCCGCACCGGCGAAGCCCGGCTGGCACTGGAGCTCCTGCGCGGCGGCGACTGGCCGGGCCGACTGGACGCAGCGCTGCGCGCCCGGCTGGAGCGGCCCACGCCGCGCAACGCGCTTGGCCAGGCCCTGGCCGCCACGGCGGGCGTGCATGCGGCCATCGACGTGAGCGACGGCCTGGTCGGTGACCTCGACCATATCCTGCGTGCCAGCGGCGTGGGCGCGGAGATCCTGCTGGAAGACCTGCCGGTGGCGCCCGCGCTGCAAGCCCTGCCTGAGGCCCAGCGGCTCGCATGCCTGCTGGCGGGCGGCGACGACTACGAACTGCTGTTCACCGCCGCACCCGAGGCGCACCCAGCCGTGCTGGCCGCGGCCGCGGCCAGCGGCACTTCCGTGACGCGCATCGGCCGCATCACCGCCAGCGCCGGCCTGAAGCTGCTGGACGCGGCACGGCGCGAAGTGCCGTTCACACCGCAAGGCTTCGACCACTTCGCCTGAGGTCGAGCCGTCCCCCCCCGCTCATCGAAAGGCGCGGCGGCAGGCCTGCCGTGCACGCTGATTGGACAAACCATTTAAGGGTTAATACTGTGCAAGCCAAATAGATAGCTAAGTATCCTAACTATTTTCGACATGCTGCACATGCCAACTCTGATTCAGGATCGATTCCAGCGCGACTTCGGCTATCGCATATCGCTTATCTCCCGGCGCCTGCGGCGCGCCATGGACAGGGAGTTGCGTCTGTACGGGCTCACGGAAGCAACCTGGCGGCCACTCACCCACATCAAACAGCTAGGCAATGGCATCCGGCAGAAGGATCTGGCCATCACGCTGGGCATTGAGGGCGCGTCACTGGTGGCGCTGCTCAATAGTCTGGAAAAGCAAGGCCTGATCGAGCGCCGCGTCAACCATACCGACAAGCGCGCCTATGACATCCGCATGACCACAGCCGGACACGCTCTGTGCGAGGAGATCGGCAACGTCAGCGCACGGGCACACCAGGCCATGTTCCAGGGCTTCTCGGAGCAGGACGTGCAGGCGCTCAAGCGCATGGTCGAACAGATAGAGGCCTCGCTGGACACGCTGCTGGACGCGCCGGAGGCACATGCATGGAGCGCCGAAGCACGGCGCCAGGAGAGGAAATCGAGACCCCTTCGGCGGGACATCGAATCATCAACCTAGGAGACGAAATGGATTTGGGCATCAAGGATCAGGTGGCGGTCATCACGGGGGCTGGCCGGGGCATAGGCGCGCAGGCAGCGCTGACCTTTGCCGCAGAGGGGTGCAAGGTGGCCGTGTGGGACAAGGATCTGGACAAGGCACAGGAGGTCACCGAGAAGGTACGCGCAGCGGGCGGCCAGGCGATGGCGTTGTCCGGCTCGGTGGGTATCCGTGCTGACGTGGAAGCCTCCGTACAGCAGGTGCTATCGGCCTGGGGCACCGTCCACATCCTCATCAACAACGCTGGCTTCGGCGACGACGCACCCCTGGTCGACATGACCGACGAGCAATGGGACCGCGTGATCAACGGCAACCTGACCGGCCCGTTCTACTGCGCCCGCGCAGTCGCACCCACCATGATCCGCCAGCGCTATGGCCGGATCATCAACATCTCCTCGCGTACCCATCAGGGCGAAGCGCAAAAGGTGAATTACTGCGCGGCCAAGGCCGGGGTCCTCGGGCTCAGCCGCGCCCTGGCTGTCGAGCTCGGTCCGCATGAGATCACGGTGAACACCATCGCGCCCGGCATCGTGCGTACCGAGCGGGTGCTGGCGCAGGCGGTCTACGAAGGATTGAACCAACGCGCCCAGGAACGCCAGCTCGTCAAGCGGAGCGCGGAACCGTCGGACATCGTCAACGGCATGCTGTTCTATGCCTCGGCCACGTCCGGCTTCATCACCGGAGACCTGCTGTACGCCACCGGCGGACGCCTGAGCTGAAATCGCCGCCCCACCAGGCCCGCACACCGAGCCGCACAAAGACAAAGACATAGGAGACACCATGAACCGCTTCCATTGGATCCGCCATACCCTCTCGCTTGCCTTGGGCATGCTTCCTTTTGCCGCCGCGCAGGCGCAGGCCCAGGCATGGCCGACGCAACCGGTCAGGATCGTCGTGCCTTTCAATGCCGGTGGCATCACCGACAACCTTGCCCGGATTCTGGGTAAAGGCATCGCCGACGCCACCGGCAAGACGGTCATCGTGGAGAACAAGCCAGGGGCCGGGGGCAACCTGGGCAGTGCCCTGGTCGCCAAGTCCCCGCCCGACGGACACACGTTGCTGGTATCGGCACCAGGCAATTTCGCGATCAACCAGTTCATGTACAAGTCGATGCCGTATTCGCCGGAGAAGGATCTCACGCCGATCACCGTCATAGGCCAGACACCCATGGTGCTGGTGGTGCATCCCAGTGTGCCGGCGCGTTCGGTGGCCGAGTTGGTGGCGTTGGCCAAAAGCCAGCCGGGCAAGCTCAACGCTTCGTCTGGTGGCAACGGATCCACCAGCCACCTCTCGCTCGAGCTGTTCAAGATGATGGCGGGCGTGGACATCGTGCATGTGCCGTACAACGGCGCGGCGCCGGCCCGCCGTGACCTGCTTGGTGGTCAGGTGCAGATGGCCATCAACGACATGGGCACCTTTATGGGCGACATCCGCGGCGGCACGCTTCGCGTCTTGGCCACCGGCACTCAGCAACCCAGCCGATTCCTACCCGGCATTCCCACCCTCGCCGAGTCCGGCCTGCCCGGCTATGCATCGACCGGCTGGTACGCGCTCGCCGCACCTTCGGGCACACCCAAACCCGTGCTCGATGCCATGAGCGCTACCGTCATGAGGGTACTCAACGAACCGGAAATTCGCAAGACGATAGAAAGCGCCGGCGTGGATGTGGGTGGTGAATCCATCGACAAGACCGGACAGTTCGTGGCCACGGAAGCGGCCAAATGGAAGAAAGCCGTGCAGGCCTCCGGCGCCACCATCGAATGACCCCCAACATCCAGGAGAACCTTTCACCATGAACAGCGATGCTTTTGCAAAAGGCCAGGCCATCCGCCGCAAGGTGCTTGGCGACGCGTACGTGGACAGCGTGAGCGCTCCCCGCGACGCGTTTTCACAGGAATTGCAGAAATACGTGGCAGAAAACTGCTGGGGCGGCATCTGGTCACGCCCTGGCCTGAGTCTGAAGACCCGGAGCTTTCTCAATCTGGCCATGCTGTCCGCCCTGGTCCGCCCGCACGAGCTGAAGATCCACTTGCGCGGCGCGCTGAACAACGGCATTACGCGCGAGGAAATCGCGGAGGTGTTCCTGCAAACGGCAATGTACTGCGGTACCCCCGCCGCCGTGGAGGCGTTCCGCTGTGCCCGGGAGGTGTTTGCAGACATCGACGCCACCCAGTCCTCACCACAACGGGGTTCTTCATGAAATCGGAGAAGTACGAGCGCGGCATGACCCTGCGTCGCCAGGTCTTCGGCGATGCACTCGTGGACCACATGGTCAGCACCACCGAGCCCTGGCGGGAAGACTGGCAGGACTATGTGGTCGAGAATCTCTGGGACGGCATCTGGGGGCGGCCTGGCCTGCCCCTGAAAATGCGCAGCCTGATCACGCTGGCCATTCTGAGCGCTCAAGACCGGCCGCATGAACTCAAGTTGCATCTGCTCGGTGCGGTCCGCAACGGCGTGACCCACGATGAAATACGGGAAGTGTTCCTGCAAACGGTGATGTACGCAGGACTGCCTGCGGGCGCCCAGGCATTCCGCTGCGCGCAGGAGGTGCTTGGCGAGGATGCCGACAACGACAGGTTGATACGCTCTCACTCGTGACGCGAGGTCTTTGTGCAGGGCACATGTGACCGCGAACGCGGCACGATAATCCCCGCATGCCCGACCCCACCAACACCGCGGCCCCGCCGCTGGCCCGCCCGACCTGGCGCTTTTTGCTCGCGCATCCCGCGCACTTCATCGCCCTGGGCGGCGGCGCGGGCCTGAGCCGTTTCGCGCCCGGCACCGCCGGCACGCTGTGGGCCTGGGTCGCCTTCCTGCTGCTCGACCCGCTGCTCTCGGCAAGCGACTGGGGCCTGCTGATACTGGCCGCCACGCTGGTGGGCTGGTGGGCCTGCACGGTGACGGCGCAGCACATGCGGGTCGCCGACTCGGGCCACATCGTCTGGGACGAGGTGGTGGCCTTCTGGCTGGTGCTGTGGCTCATCGCCCCCAGCGGCTTCTGGGGGCAGTTCATCGCCTTTGCGCTGTTCCGCCTGTTCGATGCGGTCAAGGTCGGGCCCATGGCCTGGGCGGACCAGACCTTCAAGGGCTTCGGCCCGAGGGGCGGCTTCGGCATCCTGCTCGACGACTTCGCGGCCGCGTTCTGCACGCTGCTGGTCGTGGCGCTCTGGAGGTACTGATGGACGCCAGCGGACACATCCCCGGCCTGGTCGATGCGCTCGCGCGCGAACTCAAGGCGCGCGGCCTGATGATGGCCACGGCCGAGAGCTGCACCGGTGGCCTGATCGCGGGCGCCTGCACCGAGGTCTCGGGTTCGAGCGAATGGTTCGAGCGCGGCTTCGTCACCTACTCCAACGCCGCCAAGCACGAACTGCTGGGCGTGCCGATGGCCTTGATCAACACCCACGGGGCGGTCAGCGAGCCGGTGGCACGGGCCATGGCCGCTGGCGCGCTGGCGCATTCGCCCGCCCAGCTGGCGGTGGCCGTGACCGGTGTGGCCGGCCCCACGGGCGGCAGTGCCGAGAAACCGGTGGGCACGGTCTGGTTCGGCTGGGCCACGCCAGAGGGCGTGAGCACCGGCCACCAGCGCTTCGACGGCGACCGCACTGCGGTGCGCCAGGCCACCGTGCGCCATGCCCTGGCCGGGCTTCTGCAGCGGCTGCCCGCCACGAGGCCAGACGCCTGATGGAGCCGTTCAAGAACCTCATCAACCGCGACACCGTGGCGCGAACCGGCCTCCACCTGCGGCGGGCCTGGCCGCGCTTCGACCAGGCCCGCTTCGAAGCCCTGGCGGTCGACGGCCTGGACACCCTGGAGTTCAAGGCGCGCGCCATGCAACTGGCCGACGCGCTGGAGGCCACGCTGCCCGCCTCGTTCGACACCGCCTGCGACACGCTGGAGGCCTGCCTGGCGCCGCCGCTGGGCTTCGACGACAAGGGAGAACCGGTGCAACTGGGCCAGGACCAGGCCGGGCGCGGCGTGGCCGGCTGGGCCCTGTGGGCCCTGGGCGAGTACGTGGCCCGCCGGGGAGTGCGCGACGAAGCGGCCGCGCGCCGCGGGCTGGCCTGCCTGCATGCCATCACGCAGCGGTTCACGGCCGAATTCGCCATCCGGCCCATCATCCAGCGCCATCCGACCCTGGCCCTGGACACGCTGTCCACCTGGGTGCAAGACCCGAGTGCGCACGTGCGCCGGCTGGTCACCGAAGGCAGCCGCCCGCGACTGCCCTGGGGCCTGCGCCTGCAGGCCTTCGTGGCCGACCCCGCTCCCACGCTGCCCCTGCTGCGGGCCCTGCAGGACGACCCCAGCAGCTACGTGCGCCGCAGCGTGGCCAACCACCTCAACGACATCGCCAAGGACCACCCCGATCTGGTGGCCGCGTGGGTGCGCGAGCACCTGATCGATGCGCCTGCCGAGCGCAGCGCGCTGCTGCGCCACGCGAGCCGGGGGCTCATCAAACAGGGGCATGCGCCGACGCTGGCGGCGTGGGGCCTGGCGAGGGGCCTGAAGGGAGAGGCTGCGTTGAAGCTGTCGGCGGCACGGGCCGCGGTGGGTGGCGAAATCGGACTGAACGTGGTGCTGCGCTCCACGGCACGCCAACCGCAGCTGCTGGAGGTGGACTACGCGGTGCACCACGTGCGCGCCAACGGCGGTTCTTCGCCCAAAGTCTTCAAGGGCTGGCGGCTTTCATTGGCGCCGGGCGAGGAGCGCCTGCTCTCCAAACGGCACAGCCTCAAGCCTGTGACCACCCGGACGCTGTATCCGGGGCGTCATGTGGTGGAGCTTCGGGTGAACGGGGTTTCGTTGGCCGAGGCCGCTTTTCTTTTGTCCGTCTAGGGCCTGGCGCGAGAGCCAGGCACGAAGCCTTCCAAGGCTCAAGACTTCCATACATGAGCAGCCACCCCCCGGCGGGGTGAGGGCTCGATCACGGGCCCATACCCCAGCCGAGCCCACATCTGCACCGTGAAACGCGGCGCAGGCGCATCCACCAACTGGTGAATCTCCGTGTAGGGCACCGCCTGCTCCGGGTATTCCTGCAACGCCTGCGAAACGGGCTGCATCGACAGGCCCGCAGCCGTGGCCGCCAGTTGCGCACGCGCATAGGCTCGGCCCGCGTTGATCTGCGTCACGCGGTCGTTGCCCTCGGTCACCAGCCAGAAGAAGGCCGGCGTGCTGTCGATCTTCGCGTTGAAGTCCCTGATCTGGCTGGTGGTCGCGAAGTCGTCGGGACCGGGCGCCACATTGCGATCGAACAGGCCCACCGCATCGAGCGCACGCACCATCGGACTGTTCAGCGTCAGGCCATCGCGGTGCGCCGCGATTTCCTTCGGTCCCACGCGCAGCACCCTGAACGACTCCAGCACCGTGCGCGGCGTCACCAGTTCGATGCGCCAGGCCTCCTTCGCGATGCGGCGGTGCTGTTGCAGCGCCTCGACCTGCGAACCACCCACGAACCCTGTGCGAAACGCCTGCGGCTGCACACTGGCGGCAATGGCTTGCAAGGCGGTCGCATCGGGCTCGCGCACCTCGTACGCCTCGCGGTTGGTGCGGCGGCGCAGGATCTGCTCGAACAAGGGATCGGGCTTCACCGTGGCGTCGGCCACCAGCCGGATGCGCGCCGTGGGCCGCGCGTCCACCGTGTCCGGGGGAAAAATGCCCTGCGGAAACAGCGCGATCTTCGCGCTCAGGCCCTTCTGTTTCGCCGCCAGGTCCAGCAGCTCCAGAAAGGTGCCCTGGCTCATCATCATCTGGCGCGAGAACGGATCGGTTTCCGGCAGCAGCCGACTGCGGTCGATGAACAGCGTGATCTCGTCCGGCACGCTCAGGTCCACCAGCCACGCCTGCATGTTGTGCGAATGCGGCGCCAGGATCGCGTACGACAGGATCCAGCGGCGTGGGTCGGTCTCGGCGTCGCCGGGCTTCTGCCATGCGGCGATGGCCTCGGGCGGCAGGGCACTGCTGCACGCCGCGAGCGTGGTGACCGTGGTGGCGGCCACCACGCCCCCGCCCAACAGGCGAATGAAAACACGGCGTTGCATGGCAAGCTCCCTGGACGGTGAACGAAAGGATGGGCATCCAGCGCAGATGCCATGAAGCGCATTGTGGAAACGGTGTTGCTCCTACACAATTGCGCTGGATCAAACACCAGCTCAACGCCTGCCAAATCGCCGTGAGCGCGGGCCAGAACCGCCCTCCATCCTTCAACGAAAAACAACGATGCTCACCGTTCACCACCTCAACAACTCGCGTTCGCAGCGCGTGCTCTGGATGCTCGAAGAACTCGGCGTTCCCTACCAGATCGAGCGCTACGAGCGCGACCCAAAGACCATGCTGGCACCCGCTTCGCTGCAGAAGGTGCACCCGCTGGGCAAGTCACCGGTGGTCACCGACGGCAAGGCCACGCTGGCCGAATCGGGCGCGATCCTCGAGTACCTGGTGGAGAAGTACGGCGAAGGCCACTTCGCACCCGAACGAGGCACGCCCAGCTTTCTGCGCTACCGCTATTGGCTGCACTACGCGGAAGGCTCGCTGGCCACGCCTCTGCTGCTGGCGCTGGTGTTCGACCAGATCGAACGCAAGAGTCCGCTGATCGTGCGGCCGGTGGCCAAGGGCATCGCCGCCAAGGTCCGGCACCTGCTGGTCACGCCCAACCTCAAGCGCCATCTCGACTACCTGGAGGCCGAACTGGAGGAGCACGGTCCATGGTTCGCGGGCCGCTCCTTCAGCGCGGCGGACGTGCAGTTGAGCTTTCCCATCGAGGCGGCCGCCGCACGCGGCCTGCTCGGCGAGGACCGGCCCCGGCTGCGCGACTGGCTGCGCCGCATCCATGAACGCCCCGCCTACCAGCGCGCGCTGGACAAAGGCGGACCGTTCGACCTGACGACCGCCTGAAGCGCGATGGCCCTGGGGCTGCTCCTCAGGCGCCGTGGCACTTCTTGTATTTCTTGCCGCTGCCGCAAGGGCACGGGTCGTTGCGACCGGGCTCTTCGGCCTTGCGCACCGGCTCCACGCGCGGGCCCAGGCTTTGCCAGATCTGGTGCAGGTCGTACACCGACCAGATCGCCGCGCCCACCGCATTGAGGCGGTCGTCGCTCACACTGGGCGGCCCTTCCTCGGCGTGCATGTTCACCGTGGGCGGCTCGGCGTCGTCGTCGGTCAGCGCCACGATGCGGTCCAGCGCCTCGTCGATCCAGGCCGCCGTGTCCTTGTCGCGCGGCGTGGCCCAGTCGTCGGACCAGTTTTCCACCACGAACATGAAGCCCAGGGCCCACACCTGGGCGTACGCGGGCAGTTCCTGGTCCTGGAAGTCGGCGCGCTCGGCCTCGGGCAGCACGGCCACCGCGCCACGCACGTCCATCAGCTCCGGGTGGTAGCTGCGCTCGTCTTCCAGCGTCTCCACCGGCGCGGCCAGGGCCGCCGCCACCTCGTCGCTGCGGCGCGTCCACAGGGACATGAACCGCTGGTACTGCGCGGTGTTGGCAAAGTGGGTGCCTTCCGCCTGCGGCGCGGTGGGCAGGGGCCCCGTGCCCAGCAGCACAGGCAGCCACTCCTCGGGCGCCACCGGGCGGCGCGTGCACAGCAGAGCGGCCAGGGCGCCTTCGCAGAACTCCCATTGCGGCACCTCGTCGTCGCGCGTGCGCAGGTCGTCCAGGATGTCGTCGAGCGTGTCGTAATCGGTGGGTTCCAGGGCGTCGCTGGCGGGTTCCGGGGGCGTGGTCATCGTGAAACAACAGGGTTTTATGATGCCCCGAGTGTATGACCGCGCCCACAACAAGAAAGGCCCCCATGCTTGATCGCCTCAATGCCCTCTACCCCGTGCGCTACACGGTCTTCGCACTCTGCGTGCTGGGCGCCCTGCTCAGCCTGTTCGCGCTGGTGGGCTTCGGCGTCGGCGGCTGGGCGTTCCTGGTCTTCGGCGCCCTCGCGGCGGTCGGCCTGTGGGACCTGCGGCAGACCCGAAGCTCGGTGCGCCGCAACTACCCGGTGATCGGCAACCTGCGTTTCATGCTGGAGCTGATCCGCCCCGAGATCCGCCAGTATTTCCTGGAAGGAGACAACGAGGCCGCGCCCTTCTCGCGCAGCCAGCGCAGCCTGGTCTACGCGCGCGCCAAAGGCGAGACCGACAAGCGCCCTTTCGGGACCCAGCTCGACCCCGGTGCCGACGGCTACGAGTGGCTCAACCACTCGCTGCACCCCAGCCACCTGGCATCGCACAACTTCCGCGTCGCCATCGGCGGTGCCGAATGCACCCAGCCCTACGAGGCCAGCGTCTTCAACATCTCGGCCATGAGCTTCGGCTCCCTGTCGGCCAATGCCATCCTCGCGCTCAACGCCGGCGCACGCCGGGGCGGCTTCGCGCACGACACCGGCGAGGGCTCGATCTCGGCCTACCACCGCCTGCACGGCGGCGACCTGATCTGGGAAGTGGCCTCCGGCTACTTTGGCTGCCGCGACGAGCAGGGCCGCTTCTCGCCCGACCGCTTCCGCGCCAACGCCCTGGATCCTCAGGTCAAGATGATCGAGATCAAGCTCAGCCAAGGCGCCAAGCCGGGTGTCGGCGGCATCCTGCTGGGCCCCAAGGTCACGCCAGAGATCGCCGCCGCGCGCGGTGTGCCGGTGGGCGTGGACTGCCTGTCGCCATCCGCGCACAGCGCCTTCTCCACGCCGCTGGAACTGATGCAGTTCATTGCCCGGCTGCGCGAACTCTCCGAAGGCAAGCCCGTGGGATTCAAGCTCTGCATCGGCCACCCCTGGGAATGGTTCGCCATCGTCAAGGCCATGCTGCAGACCGGCATCACGCCCGACTTCATCGTTGTCGATGGCGCCGAGGGCGGCACCGGCGCGGCGCCGCTGGAGTTCACCGACCACGTGGGCGCGCCGCTGCAGGAGGGCCTGCGCCTGGTGCACAACACCCTGGTCGGCGTCAACCTGCGCGAGCGCATCCGGATCGGCTGCGCAGGCAAGATCGTCAGCGCCTTCGACATCGCCCGCGCCATGGCCATCGGCGCCGACTGGTGCAACAGCGCGCGCGGCTTCATGTTCGCGCTGGGCTGCATCCAGGCGCAAAGCTGCCATACCGGCCACTGCCCTACCGGCGTGACCACGCAAGACCCGGTGCGCCAGCAGGCCCTGGTGGTGCCGGACAAGGCGGAGCGCGTCTACCACTTCCACCAGAACACCCTCAAGGCCCTGAAAGAACTGGTGCAGGCGGCCGGCCTGAACCATCCGCGCGAAATCACGGCGCACCACCTGGTGCGCCGCGTGAGCGAGAACGAAGTCCGCCTGCTCGCCAACCTGCTGCCGTCCACCCCACCCGGCGCCCTGTTGACCGACCTGGGCGCCCAGCACGCGGTGTTCACCACCTATTGGGATCTGGCCAGCGCGGAGCGGTTTTCGTTGGGGTGATGCCCGGCAGGCTGCTGGCCGCCGGGATCACTTCTCCACCTGCGCGCCCTGCTCCAGCAGCAGTTCCCGCAGAACCGAGCGGTGGCAATGCGCTTCGTGTTCGCAGTAGTACCCCACCGAAAAATCGGTCTGGTGCGACAGCCGCGCCAGCAGTTCGATGCTGCGGCTGTTCTCGGGCGTGGCCATTTCGGCGCGGTAGCGGCGCGTGAAGGCGACCCATTGCGCGGGGGTGTCCGCGGCCTGGCCAAGCTTCATGGTCTCCACGCTGGGAGCGAGGTTGGGGTACCAGACGTCGTACCAGTTGCCCGAGGCGAATTCGGCCTTGGGCACGCCGCGCGGCGGCCTGCGCACGGTACCGATGCGCAGGCCTTCGCCCGAAGCCCTTTCGCTGCCCAGCCGCACCACCCGTATGGCCATGTCCGCTCTCCTCATTGGCATCCACGCCGACATGCTACCGCCGGCTTGGGAGGAGCTGCTCAACGCGCGCCGGCGGGGCACCATGTCCGGCAGACGTGCACACCCAGGCGGGCCAGGCGCCGCGCCATGCACAGCACCGCGGCATCCTTGCTCACCAGGGTGGCGCCGTGGGCCGCGGCGAGGTCGATGAACTTCTGGTCGTCCGCGTCCTTGCAGGTAAAGACGGCCTTGGGCGCGTCGGGCACCACGCGGGCGTGGCGGTCGAAGGCCGCCAGCACGGCCTCCGCGTCCCGGGCGGGGTCGGCCAGCCTGCGCGCGATCTGGGGATAGGCCAGCACGCGGGCGAGTTCCTCGCGCATGGCGGCTGTGGCCAGCCAGGCGGGGTGGTCGGTGCCGGCCAGGGCCTCGCGCAGCGGCTCGGCGGCAGGGTCGTGGAAGACAAACAGGTCGAGCGCGATGTTGGTGTCGATCACGACCGCGTCCATGCTCAGCCCTCGGCGCCCTCGGTGCGCGGCTTGCGTGCGGTCAGGTCGAAGCGGAACAGGCGGCATTCGATGGGGCCGTTCCAGAGCGGCACGCGGCGCGACTCCTTGAAGCGCATCTTGCCCGGCAGTTTGAGGTCGGGCGTGAGCAGCCACGCGCTCCAGCCGGCGTAGTGGTTTTTCCAGTGCGTGGCCAGGCGGCTGAAGAAGTCGCTGCCGTCGCTGCCATCGGCCATCTGGGCGCTCTCGCGCCCCTGGCCCGGCCCGACCTGGAAAGTGCGTGGCGCGCGCCGCTGCGCGCGGGCGCTGGCGTTCTCGCCAGCCACACCGGCCGCGGCGATGCGCTCGCCGTACGGCGGATTGAGCAGCAGCACGCCGGGCCTCTGCGCCGGTGGCATGCGCTGCAGCGCGTCGCCCCCGCGCAGCTCCACGGCCTGCGCCACGCCGGCGCGCTCGGCATTGCGCTGGGCGAAGTCGACCATGCGGAACGACACGTCGCTGCCGAACACGATGGGAGCATGGCCGGTAGGCCATTCGCGCTGCTGCGCCTGCGCGTCGGCCCGGATGGCCTGCCACACATGCGGCTGGAACGGCAGCAGTTTCTCGAACGCAAAGCGGCGTTGCAGGCCGGGCGCGATGCGCAGCGCGATCTGTGCCGCTTCGATCACCACCGTGCCGCTGCCGCAGCAGGGGTCGTAGAGCGGCACCACGTCTTCGAGCGGCTGGTCCGCGCAGGCGTCCCATCCGGTGGCCGCGATCATGGCCGCCGCCAGGGTTTCCTTGAGTGGCGCATCGCCCTTGTCCTCGCGCCAGCCGCGCTTGAACAGCGGCTCTCCGGACGTATCGATGTACAGGCTCAAGGTGTCGGTGGTCAGGTGCGCGTGGATCCGCACGTCGGGCCAGGTGGTGTTGACACTGGGGCGCTCGCCGCGCCGGTCGCGGAAGCGGTCGCAGACCGCGTCCTTGATCTTGAGCGCGGCGAAGTTCAGGCTGGTCAGCGGGCTGTGCTGGGCGGTGATCTCGACCTTGATGGTCTGCGCCGGCGTGAACCAGATCTCCCAGGCCACCTCGCCCGCCGCCTGGTAGAGGTCCTGCTCGTTGCGGTAGCCGCCATGCCAGAGCTGAACCAGCACGCGCTGGGCCAGCCGGCTGTGCAGATTGAGGCGCAAGGCGTCGCGCCAGGAAGCGGTCACGCCCACCCCTCCGCGCGCCTTGAACGCAGGAGCCTCGCCGGTGATGCGGCGCACCTCGGCGGCCAGGCTGTCCTCCACGCCAGCGGCGCAAGGGAGAAAGAGATGGAGCTGGTTCATGGGCGTTGGGCGTTGGGCGTTGGGCGTTGGGCGTTGGGCGTTGGGCGTTGGGCGTTCCCGCTCAACGCCCAACGCTGCACGCCCAACCTCTAGAGCGATTTGCGCAGGTTGGCCGGCGCAATGCGCAGGGCTTCGCGGTACTTGGCCACGGTGCGGCGCGCGCACTCGATGCCTTGCTCGCGCAACAGGTCCGAGAGCTGGTTGTCCGACAGCGGCTTGGCCGGTTCCTCGGCCGAGATGAACTGCTTGAGCAGGGCGCGCACGGCGGTGCTGGAGGCATTGCCACCGGTCTCGGTTCCGAGCGAGGAGCCGAAGAAGTACTTGAGCTCGTAGGTGCCGAAGGGCGTGGCCATGTACTTGGCGGTGGTCACGCGGCTGATGGTGGATTCATGCAGGCCCAGCTCGTCGGCGATCTCGCGCAGCACCAGTGGGCGCATGGCGAGCTCGCCGTGCATGAAGAAATTGCGCTGGCGCTCCACGATGGCGCTGGAGACGCGCAGGATGGTGTCGAAGCGCTGCTGGATGTTCTTGATGAACCAGCGCGCCTCCTGCAGGCGTTGCTGCATGGCCGCGTGGCCGGACTCGCCGCCGCCATCGCGCCCGCCCCGGTTCTGGCGCATGGCGTTGGCATAGACGTCGTGCACGCGCAGACGCGGCATGACATCGGGGTTGAGCGTGACTTTGAAGCCCCGGCCGGCGCGCGTGACGATGACGTCGGGCACGACCACGTTGCGCTCCACGTCGACGAAGCGCCGTCCGGGCTTGGGCTCGAGCCGGGCAATCAGCGAGAGCGCGGCGCGAGCCAGTTCATCGTCGATGCCGCAGAGGCTGCACAGGCGCTTGATGTCGCGCTTGGCCATCAGCTCCAGTGGCTGGTTGCAGATGGCCAGGGCGGCGCGTGCTTCGGCCGTGTTGCGCAGCTCCATGATCTGCAGGCGCAGGCATTCGCCGAGGTCGCGCGCGCCCACGCCAGCGGGCTCCATGTGCTGCAGCAGCTGCAGCGCCACGCCCAGGCGCTGCTCCATCGCTTCGAGCGTCTCGGCCACCTCGGCAGGATCGCCACCCGCACCCGAGAGCCTCAGCCAGGCGGCGGCCAGTTCGGACAGGCTGTCCTCCAGGTAGCCGTCGTCGTCGAGCGACTCGATCAGGAAGTACAGCGCGGCCTGGTCTTCCTGGGACAGGCGCAGGCAACGCGCCTGCTCATGCAGATGGTCCTGCAGGCTCACCGGCGAGCGCGCCAGGTCGGCCGCGCTGGCCGTCTCCTCGCCATCGCCCGAACCGCTGTTGCGCGCCGGCGCTTCGCCGCCCCATTCACTGTCGTCGGGTGCGACGTCGACGCTGCCATCGCCCTCCCAGCTCTCTTCCATCGGCTCGGCACCGTCGAGACGGCTCTCCAGGCCATCGCCTTCGGCGGTTTCGGCCGATGTGGCCGGGGCATCGGCCGGCGACGCGGCTTGAGACACTTCGGCGATCTGCTCTCCCGCGCTCACCGGCGCGTCGGCCTGCTCCAGACCGAAGGCCTCGCGTTCGGCCGGTTCCTCGGCACGCTCCAGGAAGGGGTTCTCGTCGAGCATCTGCTCGACCTCTTGCGCCATCTCCAACGTGGAGAGTTGCAGCAGGCGAATGGACTGCTGCAACTGCGGCGTCAGCGCCAGGTGCTGGGAAACACGAAGGGAAAGGCCCTGTTTCATCACGCGAACCCGTCCTACATGCGGAAGTGTTCGCCCAGGTAGACCCGGCGCACGTCGGCGTTCTCGACGATGTCGGACGGCGTGCCGCTGGTGAGCACGTGCCCGTCGTTGATGATGTAGGCCCGGTCGCAGATGCCCAGTGTCTCGCGCACGCTGTGGTCGGTGATGAGCACGCCGATGCCGCGCGACTTGAGGAAACTGATGATGCGCTGGATCTCGATCACCGCGATCGGGTCGATGCCGGCAAAGGGCTCGTCGAGCAGGATGAAACGCGGGTTGGTGGCCAGCGCGCGGGCGATCTCGACGCGGCGGCGCTCGCCACCGGACAGCGCGGGCGCCGGCGAGTCGCGCAGGTGCTCCACGTGCAGGTCCTGCAACAGGCCGTCGAGCCGTTTCGCGATCGCCTCGCCGGTCAGGGGGCGGCCTTTCTCATCCTCCTGCAGTTCCAGCACGGCGCGCACGTTCTCGGCCACGGTGAGCTTGCGGAAGATCGAGGCCTCCTGCGGCAGGTAGCCCAAGCCCAGGCGGGCACGGCGGTGGATCGGCAGGCGCTCGATGGACCGGCCGTCGAGCAGGATCTGCCCCGCGTCCGACCGCAGCAGGCCGACCAGCATGTAGAACGAGGTGGTCTTGCCAGCACCATTGGGGCCCAGCAGGCCGACGACCTCGCCTTCGAACACCGCCAGCGAGACATCCTTGACCACCTTGCGGCTGCCGTAGGACTTCTGCAGGCCGCGCGCTTCCAGACGGCGGGCGGCGGCACTGGGAGGGTGGCCCTTGGAGCGGGTCACCGGGGCGGGGGGCGTCGCCGTCACTGGCGACCCTCTTCAATCTGCGGCGCGGGTCGCAGGCTGGCGGGCGGCGCTGCCGGGACTGGCGCGACGGCCGGCGCGCCTTCCTTGGGCGTGGGCGTGAGCATGGCGCGCACACGGCCACCCGGATTGGCTGCGCTCTTGTTGGCGCTGCCACCATCGACCGTGTAGACCTCGGTGCTGTTGTTGTAGACGATCACGCTGCCGCTGGTTTCGTCGCTGAGCTGGGTGCCCTTGAAGCGACGCATGATGGCGTTGCCGATGAAGCGCACCGTATCGGCCTTGCTGTCGTATTCGATGCGCTGGCCGGTGCCCTCGATGAACTCGTCCAGGCCCTCGCGCTTCTGGCGGAAGAAAGCCGGCTTGCCGTTGACGATGCCGAACTGGTTGCCCTGCGGGTCCTGGCGCACCTCGACCTGGTCACCGCGGATCAGGATGGTGCCTTTCGTGATGATGACGTTGCCCGTGAACACGCTGGTCTGGCGCACGTCGTCGTACCGCAGCGAGTCGGCCTCGGCGTTGAGCGGCTGGTTGCGGTCGGCTTTCTCGGCCAGGGCCGGCACACTCCAGCACAGGCTGACGGCGAGGCAGGCGACCCAGGAGCGTGTGCGCGGCGAAAGGTAGGGCAAGAGCATGGCGTATGAGGGCACGAAACTTGCATGCATTGTAGCGGCGCAAGCCCTTGCCCCATCCTTTCGCACCGGTTTTGTCCACCGGAACGCGCAAACCGTGACCTTGTTGGTCATTCGCGGGCCGAGCCCCTGGGCTCAGCGTCAGGCCTTGCGCGCCTCGGCAATCAACGCGTCCGCCACCACCAGCGTGCGAGGCCCTTGGCCATTGACGTAGTAACGGCCGGCAATCCCCAGCGCAGGCGTGCCCTCCACGCCGTACAGGTCTTGCAGTTCCGCCGCGCGCGCGGCCTTCTCGCCCGTGGGGCGGCTGTTGAACACCTCGGTGAAACGCGCGCGGTCCACGCCCTGGCCCGCCACCCAGTCCACGATGGCGTTGGCCGTGGTCAGCGGCTGGCGCTCGTCGTGAATGGCCAGGAAGACCTTGCCGTGCAGCTTGTCCACCAGATTCATGGCCTCCAGCGAGTAGTACAGCCGCTGCATGGGCACGAAGGCCGGACTGAACGCCACCGGCGTGCGCTTCACCACCACATGCGCCGGCTGCTTCTTGATCCAGGTGTCGAAGATCGGCTCGAAGTTGTGGCAGTGGATGCAGGTGTAGGCAAAGAACTCATGCACCTCCACCTGGCCCGCCCCGGTCTGCACCGGCACCTGGCGCGGCAAGCGCACGAAATCACTGCCCTCCTTGGGCGCCACACGCTGCGCCAACACCGGCGAAGCCAGCGAAAGCCCCCCCAGACCAGCCAACAGAGAACGGGAAAAGACGCGACGTTGCATGAATCCAAACTCCTGAATCGAAGCCCCTTGGGCCGCAAGTGACCCGCAAAGTTCCCAGCAAGCGAGCGAAGCGAGGCGCACCCCACCCAGAGATGCCAAGGGTCCGGCTCCGCCGGCCCAAGGCATCGTCCCCCCTCCCAGCGCCGAAGGCGCGCCAGAGAGGGGGGAAGCCGCGCAGCGGCGCAGGGGGGTGCCTACTTCTGCACCCGCACCAGCGCCGCCTCGATGCCGTTGACCTGGAGCTGCTCCAGCGTCAGGTCGGCCAGCGGCTTCTGGGCAAAGGGGCCCACGCGCACACGGTACACGGTGCGCCCGGACTGCTCACGTTCGGTCACGGCGGCATCGATGCCCAGCATGGCCAGCTTGGCACGCTGGGTCTCGGCGTCTTCGGGGGTGCGGAAGGCGCCGGCCTGCACGAAGTAGCTGAAGGGGTCTGCACCGGGCGCGGCCGCGGCGGTCGCGGGTGCCGGGGCGGTGGCCGCCGGCTGGCCCAGGCGCGACTGCACCAGGTCGCCCAGCGGATCGGCGGCCCCTGACTGGGCCGCACCCGGGGCGGGCAAGGGCTTGCCGTCGGCCGGCGGCACCGAGATGGCGCCCGAGCCGCCCGCCGCTGGCGCGGCGGCGCCGGGGGCAGCAGTGGCACCGGGTGCCTGGGACGAGTTGCGGTTGAGGGCGCTGTTGGGATTCCAGCCCTTGTTCTTCTCGGCCTCCATGGCATCGAGGTCCGGGCTGCGCGAGAGGCCCCGGTCCACGAACGGGATGGGCACGCGGGTCACGTAGACCGCCACCGCCAGTGCCGCACCCAGGCCGACCAGCAAGCCGATGACAAAGCCGGTGAGCGTGCCACCGAACGTGCTGCGCGAGCGGGAGGAGGATTGCTTCTTCATTGCAGGTTTCACCATCACATCTTCTGCGGTGCGCTCACACCCAGCACCGCCAGGCCATTGTGCAACACCTGGGCCGTGGCGGCGACCAACGCCAGCCGCGCCATCTTCACGGCCTCGTCATCGACCAGGATGCGCTCGGCATCGTAGTAGCTGTGGTAGCTGGCCGCGAGTTCGCGCAGGTAGAAGGTCACGTCGTGCGGCGCGAAGTCGCGCGCGGCGTCGGCCAGCATGGCGGGGTACCTGGCCAGCAGCAGCATCAGCGCCTGGGCCGGCTCGCTGTCCAGCGCGGACAGGTCGGCCTGCTGCAGCGCGGCCGGGTCACCGCCCCAGGAAGACAGCACGGAACAGATGCGCGCATGGGCGTACTGCACGTAGTAGACCGGGTTGTCGTTGTTCTTCTGTACCGCGAGGTCGACGTCGAAGGTGTATTCGGTATCGGGCTTGCGGCTGAGCAGAAAGAAGCGCACGGCGTCCTTGCTGGTCCATTCGATCAGATCGCGCAGGGTGACGTAGCTGCCGGCGCGCTTGCTGATCTTCACCTCCTGCCCGCCGCGCACCACCCGCACCATGGTGTGCAGCACGTAGTCGGGATAGCCCTGGGGAATGCCCACGCCTGCGGCCTGCAGGCCGGCACGCACGCGGGCGATGGTGCCGTGGTGGTCGGTCCCCTGGATGTTGATGACCTTGCCAAAGCCGCGCTCCCACTTGGCGATGTGGTAGGCCACGTCGGGCACGAAGTAGGTGTAGCTGCCGTCGGACTTGCGCATCACGCGGTCCTTGTCGTCGCCGTACTCGGTGGACTTCAGCCACAGCGCGCCGTCCTGCTCGTAGGTCTTGCCGGCATCGATCAGGCGCTTCACCGTCGCCTCCACCCGCCCGCTGGTGTACAGGCTGGACTCGAGGTAGTAGTGGTCGAACTTCACCGCGAAGGCCTGCAGGTCCAGGTCCTGTTCGTGGCGCAGGTAGGCCACCGCGAACTGGCGGATGCCGTCGAGGTCCTCCACGTCGCCGCTGGCGGTGAAGGTGCGGTCGTCGGCCCGGACGGTTTTCTTCGCCAGGAAATCGTTGGCGATGTCCTGGATGTATTCGCCGTTGTAGGCCGCCTCGGGCCAGCCGGGGTCGGTCGGCTTGAGCCCCTTGGCGCGCAGTTGGGTGGAGTTGGCCAAAGTGCCGATCTGCACGCCCGCGTCGTTGTAGTAGAACTCGCGGTGCACGTCCCAGCCCTGGGTCGCGTAGAGGTTGCAGATCGCGTCGCCCAGCGCCGCCTGGCGGCCGTGGCCCACATGCAGCGGGCCGGTGGGGTTGGCCGAGACGAACTCCACCATCAGGCGCTGGCCGTTGGCAGGCTGAAGACCGAAGCCGGTGCCGGCGGACAGCACCTCGCGCACGATCTGCTGCTTGGCCTCGGGCTTGAGGCGGATGTTGAGGAACCCCGGGCCAGCCAGTTCGATGGCGCCGACCCAGCGCTGGTAGGCAGGCCGGGCCAGCAGCGCGCTGCGCAGGTTTTCACCGAGCTGGCGCGGATTGAGCTTGAGCGGCTTGGCCAGTTGCATGGCCGCGGTGCTGGCGAAATCGCCATGGGCCGCCACCTTGGGTGACTCGAACGCGGCCTTGGCGCCGGCGCCGGGAGACAGCGCTTCCAGCTCGGCGGCCAGGCCGTCGAGCAGTTCCTGTTTGATCTTGAGCATAGGGAGCGGATTTTAGGCGGGGGCTGGTGCCATGGGCCGCAGGTGCTCCCGCGCGGCCGCCTTCACCGCCGCGGTGAGGCGCTGGGCGGACACCGATTCGTGCGCCCAGTGCTGCCAGTACAGCACCACGTCCACCGCCGCGCCGGGCAGCAGTTCCTCCAGGCCGGGGCGGTGCGCCAGATTCTGTTCCGGCACCATGCCCCAACCCAGGCCCCGTTGTATGGCGGTCTCGAAGGCTTCCACCGCGGGAGCGAAATGGCGCGGGTAGTGGGGCTGGCGCAGACCGAAGTGCTGCTCCAGGAAAGCGTCCTGCAACGCGTCCTTGCGGTTGAAGATCACCGCCGGCTGGGCCAGCAGGCGGTGTGGTGACACGGCGCCGCGCGCGGTGCGGCAGCGCCGGGCCACGGCGGGCGCCGCCACGCAGAGGTAGCGCATCACCCCCAGCGGCTCGGCCACGCAGCCGCGCATGGCCGTGCCCAGGGTGGTCACGCAGCCGATCACGTCGCCACTCTTGAGGGCGTCGTGCGTGTGGTCCTGGTCGTCGATCACGATCTCCAGCAGCAGCCGGTGGCGCTGCAGCAGGCCCGCCACCCCGGGCAGAAACCAGCTCGCCACCGAGTCGGCGTTGATGGCCACCGAGAGGCTCTGCCAGCGCGCCGCGTCCCGGGACGCGGCACCGCCCTGCAGGCCGGCCAGCAGGTCGGCCTCCATCAGGCGCACCTGCTTGACGTGGCCCAGCAGCGCCTGGCCCGCTGGCGTGGCGCGCACCTGCCGGCCGCGCACCAGCAGGCGCTGGCCCAGCGCGTCTTCGAGCGACTTGATGCGCAGCGACACCGCCGCCAGGGTCAGCGACAGGGCCCGCGCGGCAGGACCGAACCCGCCGTGTTCGACCACGGCGGCCAGGGCTTCGAGTTGGCGGGCATCCAGCATGTTGACTCAAGAATTTTTGAACCAAATGGAGTTTAAGTTAACTTGCTTTAAATATGGCGCCGACCGAGGCACACTGCGGGCATTCGTTTCCCACTGACAGGTATCCCGGAGTTCGTCATGGCCCTCGCTTTCCCCACCTTCACCGCCGGCATGGTGCTGAGCATGTCGCTGATCATGGCGATCGGCCCGCAGAACGCCCATGTGTTGCGCGTGGGCCTGATGCGCCAGCACCTGTGGCTGACCGTGCTGACCTGCGCGCTGGCCGACGTGGTGCTGATCGGCCTGGGGGTGCTGGGCCTGGCGCAGTTGGGCGGCCTGTCGGACAAGCTGCACGGCGCGCTGGTCGGCGCGGGCATGCTGTTCCTCGCCGTGTATGGCTGGCAGGCTTTCCAGCGCTTCCTGCGCCCGGTGGCACCGGCCTCGCTGGACGGCGGCGACCCTGCCCCCGCCGTGGCCGCAGCCCCGGTCTCGCGCCGCCAGGCGGTGCTCTCGGCGCTGGCGTTTTCCTGGCTGAACCCGCACGCCTGGCTGGACACCGCGGTGCTGATCGGCTCCGCCTCGCTGGCCTATGGCCAGGGCAGCAAGGTCTTTGGCCTGGGCGCGGCCACCGGTTCACTGGTCTGGTTCGTGGCCCTGGGCACGGCGGCCTTCTGGCTCGGCCGCCGCCTGAACTCGCTGCGGGTGTGGCGCGCGCTCGATGGTCTGGTGGCCCTGATGATGTGGGGCACCGCCCTGTGGCTGCTGGTCAGCCTGTTCTGAGGCGGCGTCCTACTTGAGTTCCGTGCCCGCCAGCGGCCCTTCGAGGAACTTGTTCGGCTTGAGGAAGAAGCACAGCACCGTGGCGCCCTTGGGCGAGCGCGCGACGTGGCGGTGGCCCGGCGGGCGCCAGGCGAAGTTGCCCTTGGTGTAGACACCATCGTCGTCCTCGAACTCACCTTCGAGCACGAAGCTCTGCTCGATCTCGATGTGCTCGTGCAGGCCCAGCACGCTGCCCGGTGCCCAGCGGAACATGGCGGTGAGCATGCCGGTGCGCTCGTCCTGCACCAGCACCTTGATGTCCACGCCGGGCGTGGGTGTGGCGCGCCAGGGCAGCGACTCGACGTCGACGATGCGCGAGTCCAGCGGACCGAGCCGGTCCTGGTGGGCGAGGAAAGGGGTGGTGGCGGTCAGCATGGCAAGGGTCTCCTGTCAGACGGTGGATGCGGATGAGGCCGGGACCGGTTCGTCCGGCGGCGGCGGAAATGGCATGCCGGCCTCTTCGGCGATGAGGTCGGTGATGCGCTGGGCAGCCTCGACGATCTGCGCCCTCAGATAAGCCGGGTCGAAGGTGGCGAAACGCGCCTCGGGAATGGCGAAGGTGATGCTGCCCAGGATCTTGCGATCCGGGTCGAAGACCGGCGCGGAAACACCCAGCGAGCCCTGCATGAGCTCGGCGTTGGTGATGCAACTGCCCTCGCGCGCCAGCGCGGACATCTCGGCGCGGAACGAAGGCCAGTCGGCGCCCAGGCCCGCCTCGCGGATCGCGTCGGCATGGTGCAGCGCCACGTTGCGCAACTGGTAGGGCGAGAGATGCGCCAGGATGACCTTGGCCATGGCGCCACGGAACAGCGACATCGGGCGGCCGCGCTCATAGTTTGGCGGAATGGCGGGGTCGGGCCAGGCGATGTCCACGCACATGATGCTGTCGCGGTAGTAGCTGGACAACAGCATGTTCAGCCCCAGCCGCGCACTGGTCTCCTGCATCACCTGGCGCCCGACGGTCAGCAGCGGGTCGCTGATGCGCATGAGGCGGTCGAGCTCGATCACGCGGGGCCCCAGCACGTAGGTGCCGCGCGAGGTCGGAGACAGCAGCCCGGCATCGCAGAGCGAGCCGAGGTAGCGGTAGGCCGTGGCGCGCGAGCTCTCCAGCAACTGCACCACGTCTTCCACATGCACGCTGATGCTGCCTTCGCGGAACAGGTCGAAGATGCCCAGGGCCTTGTCGAAGCTGCTCATTCCTTGCGTCTCCCTTGTGGTGTGGGCCGGCCCTCAGTCCTGCAGCAGGGCCAGCGGCATGGTGCGCAGGGGCGAGAACGAGGTGGGGTACATGATGCGGTTCTCCATGGTCTTGATCATGGGCCGGATCTTGCGCAGGCAGCCCAGCCACTGTTCGTTTTCATGCAGGCGCTCGCGCCGGACGCGGCGGTCCTCCAGGTCCTGGTAGGCCCACAGGTGCACGAGCTGGTTCAAGGTGCCGATGTCGGTGTGGAAGTACCCCAGGAAGCCACCCAGGATGGGCTTCTGCACGACCAGGCCTTCGGTCTCGTAGATGTGCAGGTAGTCCTTGAGCTGGACCTCGGTGTGAAGAGTGTAGATGCGTTCCTCGACGATCATGGCGTGTTCTCGGATTCGGGTGGACGGTGGTCAGCCCGCTGCGCACGGCAGCGCGCGGGGGAAATCGGTGTAGCCGGCGGCGCCGCCGCCGTAGTACTGGGAAGGGTCGGCCTGGGCCAGCGGCAGGCCCGCCCGCCAGCGGTGCGCGAGGTCGGGGTTGGCGATGAAGGGTCGGCCAACGGCGATCAGGTCCGCCCGGCCCAGGGCCACAGCCTCCTGCGCCAGGGCGAAGTCGTAGCCGTTGTTGAGCATCCAGGCGCCGCGGCCGCCCGCGGCCCGGTACGCCTCCCGCAGGGCCAGGTAGTCGAAGTCCTTCTCACCTTGCTGGTGGTCGCGTGCGCCGCGGCCCTGGCCTTCGACCACGTGCACATAGGCCAGGCCCAGCGGCGCCAGCACATGCACCGCCGCCTCGAACAGCGTCTGCGGCCGGTCGTCGTGCGCGTCGTTGGTGGGCGAGACCGGCGACAGGCGCACGCCCACGCGGTCGGCATCGATGCGGTCGACCACCGCACGCGTGACCGACGCGAGAAAACGCACCCGGTTGGCCACCGGTCCACCCCAGGCATCGGTGCGGTGGTTGGCACCGCTGCGCAGGAACTGGTCAATCAGGTAGCCGTTGGCCGCGTGCACCTCGACGCCGTCGAAACCGGCCTCGCGCGCACGGGCCGCCGCGTGGGCGTAGTCCTGCACGATGGCCAGGATCTCCGGTTCGCTCAGCGCGCGCGGCGCCGAGGTGTCCACGAAGCCGCCGTGCCCGTTCTCATCCACCAGGTAGGTGCGCGCCTGGGCCGTGATAGCCGAAGGCGCCACCGGGGCCTGCCCCTGCGGCTGCAGACGCGTGTGCGAGATACGGCCCACGTGCCAAAGCTGCGCCACGATGCGTCCGCCGCGCGCATGCACGGCCCGGACCACCGGCCGCCAGGCCGCCACCTGTGCGTCCGACCAGAGGCCCGGCACGTCCGAATAGCCCTGCGCGGTCGGGCTGATGGCCACCGCTTCGCTCACGATCAGCGCAGCCCCTTCCCGCGCACCGGCGCGCTGGCCGTAGTAGGTGGCCATGTCGGCGGTGGGCAGCGCACCGGGCGCGCGGTTGCGCGTCATCGGTGCCATCACCAGGCGGCTGCCCAGCTGCAGAGCCCCCACCTGCGCGGGATCGAACAAAGCGGGCATCGTTCAGGCCTTGGCCGCGAGCTTCATGGCCATGGCCTCGACCGCGAGCACGTAGCCGTCGCCGCCCAGGCCCTCGACGATGCCATTGGCCGTGAGAGACACCAGGCTGTGGTGGTAATGCGCCTCGCGCTTGGCGCGGTTGGTCAGGTGCACCTCGATCTTCACGCCGTCGAAGGCCTCCAGGGCATTGAGCAAAGAGACCGCATAGAAGCTCAGGCCGGCGGGGTTGATGATGATGCCGGCGGCCTTCTTGCGGGCTTCGTGGACCGCGTCGATCAGCACACCCTCGTGGTTCGACTGGCGGAAGTCGATCGTCAGGCCGAGCTGGTCGGCACGCGCCTGCACGCGCGAGCAGATCGCGTCCAGCGTCTCGGTGCCGTAGATGTGGGGCTCGCGCTCGCCGAGCAGGTTGAGGTTGGGTCCGTTGAGGACGTAGACGTGGCGGTTCATCAGATCGCGTGCTCCGTGGCGTTGTGATGGGCCAGTATCTGGCCCAGGAAAGCGCGGGTGCGCTCATGGCGAGGCGCATCGAAGAAGGTCAGCGGCGGTCCGGACTCCACGATCTCGCCGTCGGCCATGAAGATGACCCGATCGGCCACGGCGCGGGCGAAGCCCATCTCGTGCGTCACGCAGATCATGGTCACGCCGTCACCGGCCAGTTCGATCATGGTGTCGAGCACCTCCTTGACCATCTCGGGGTCCAGCGCCGAGGTCGGCTCGTCGAACAGCATGACGGTGGGCTCCATGCACAGCGCCCGCGCGATGGCCACGCGCTGCTGCTGGCCGCCCGAGAGCTGGGCCGGGTACTTCTCGGCCTGGCTGCGGATGTGCACGCGCTCCAGCAGGCGCAGCGCGGTCTCGCGCGCCTGCGCCTTGCTCATCTTGCCGGTCTTCAGCGGCGCCAGCATGCAGTTTTCCAGCACGGTGAGGTGGGGAAACAGGTTGAACTGCTGGAACACCATGCCCACCGTGCGCCGCACCACGTCGAGCGTGCGTGCCGAGGCGCCCACCACCTCGTGGCCATCGACCAGGATGTGGCCCGACTGCACGCTCTCCAACTGGTTGATGCAGCGCACCAGCGTGGACTTGCCCGAGCCCGAAGGCCCGCACAGCACGATGCGCTCGCCACGCCGCACTTCCAGGTTGATGTTCTTGAGGGCGTGGAAGGGGCCGTACCACTTCTGCACGTCCTTCATCGCGATGATGGGGGCGCTGCCCTGGTCGGCGCGGGCGGCGGCGGAGGACACGGTGAAAGAAGAAGACACGCTGCGGGCTCCGCTTACTGCACGGTGAAAGGAACGCCGTCGATCTTCTCCGGCAGCTCGGGCATGTCTTCGCCGATGGTCTTGCGGTAGATCGCGTTGAGTTCGCCGTTGGCCTTGATCTCGTCGACGAAGGCATTGACGTACTCGTTGAGCTGCTTCTGGCCGGGCCGCATCGCCACGCCCATGTACTGGCGGGTGATGAAGAACTTGTGCTCGAAGCTGTGGTTGGGCACCGCCTTGTTGATGTTCTGGAAGTAGGTGGTATTGCCACCGATGAGGTCCACCTGCCCGGACACCAGCGCCTGGATGGACGTGGCCTCGTCGTCGAAGCGCTGGATGGTGGCGCTCTTGGGCGCGCCGGCGGTGATGGCGTTGTCCATGATGGACGAGCGCGACACACCCACACGGTAGTTGGCCAGGTCCTCCATGCTCTTCACCGGCAGGGACTTCTTGCCGATCACGGTGATGCCCAGGGTGCCGTAGGGCTTGGAGAACTGGACCACCTTGGCGCGGTCGGGGTACATGCCCACGGTGGCGATCAGCACGTCGACCTTGCCGGTCATCAGCAGCGCGGTGCGCGCAGCGGAGGTGGTGCCGCTGAACTCCACCGGCACGCCCAGCTTCTTGCCGAGCAGGTTGGCGACGTCGGCGTCGTAGCCGGCGGCCTTGCCGTCACGCCCGACAAAGCCCCATGGCGGCAGGTCCGCCAGGATGCCCACGCGCAGCACGCCGCGCTTCTTGATGTCGTCGATCGACTGTGCCTGCGCTGCGCCGACCAGGCCGGCGGTCGCCAGGGTGAGCGCCAGAGCGCGAACCAGGGTGCGACGGTTGAGAAATGCCATGGAAGTGTCTCCTCGTTATGGTCCGGACCGGACCGGGTTCAGCCCGTGCGTTGGGCACCAGCCAGCCGCTTTTCCATGTGCCGCCCGTAGAGCGACAGCGGCCAGCACAAAATGAAGTACAGCGCCGCCACGATGCTGTAGACGAACAGCGGATTGAACGTGGCGTTGGAGACGATGGCGCCGCTGCGCATCAGTTCGGCGAAGCCGACGATGCTGGCCAGCGATGTCCCCTTGAGCAGTTGCACCAGGAAGCCGACGGTGGCCGGCAGCGAAATCTTCAGCGCCTGGGGCATCACCACGTAGCGCATGCGCGGCAGGTAGCGCAGGCCCAGGGCGCGCGCCGCCTCGCTCTGGCCGGCCGGCAGCGCCTGGATGGATCCGCGCCAGATCTCGCCCAGGAATGCACTGGCATTGAGCGTCATGCAGATCGCCACCGAAGACCACGCGCTGAGCGAGAAACCCAGCACCGCGAGACCATAGAAAACGACGAAGAGTTGCAGCAGCAGAGGCGTGCCACGGAACACCTCGATGAAGCCGGCGGTGAACACGCGCAGCGCGGCCAGTGGCGAGACACGGCACAGCGCCACCACGACGCCGCCGATCGCACCGCCGATGAAACCGGTGAGCGTGAGCAGCACCGTCCATTGCAGGCCTTTGGCCAGCAGCAGTGCCTCGGGAAGTCCGAAATGGTTCATGGGGATCGGCTCAGCGCGTGGGGTAGGACAGGAAGAGCCGGTGGATCAGCGCGAACACGGCCGACAGCAGCGCGGACAGGAGCAGGTACAGCCCCGCCACCACGAAATAGATTTCGAAACTGCGGAAGGTCCGCCCTTCCAGCACGGCGGCCACGTGCGTCAGCTCGTCGGCGCTGATGGAGGACACGATGCTGGAGGTCAGCATCAGGAAGATGAACTGGCTCACCAGCGAGGGGTAGATCGCGCGCAGCGCCGGCTTGAGGATCACGAAGCGGAACACCTGCAGCGGCCGCAGGCCCAGCGCCAGGCCCGCCTCCGACTGCCCTTTGGCGATCGACTCCAGGCCGCCGCGGATGATCTCCGTGACATAGGCGGCGCCGTTGAGCGTGAGGGCCACCACGGCCGCCACCGTGGGCGACATGCGAATCCCCAGCACCGGCAAGCCGAAGAAGAGCACGAAGATCTGCACCAGGAAGGGCGTGTTGCGCACCACCTCGATGAAGGCCACGATCAGCCAGTGCAGCGCGGTGAAGCGCGAGCGCAGGCCCAGCGACAGCAGCAGCGAGAGCAGCAGGGCCAGCACGATGGACAGCCCACTGAGCTGCAATGTCTTGAGGCAACCCAGCAGCAGCTCCTGGCTGTGCTCGGCCACCACGCCGAAGTCAAACACGTAATCCATGTTGGATGCGAAATTCTCTTTATTCGCTTTGAATTGAATTTCTCGATATTTGAGACGATTTATTATTCGCTAAATACTAGAGTTTTCCCTATGCCATCGGGCCGCCAACAGGCGTATACGCCCACGCACGCGTCATGTGACGGGCGCGCGGCATGGCGCGGGATGGCAGGGGGAGGGCGCACTCAGGCGCGGGAGGAGCGCCCCCTCGGGCGCTTCGGGGCCGGGGTCAGATTTCTCCGAGCCCGATCTGCGACAGCACGTCGGGCTGCATCAGCTCTTCCAGGGCGGGATCGGGTCGGTTCACCGACCAGGTCAGCGCCAGGGCCAAGGCGAGCAGCACGCCCGCCAGACCCAGCCAGAGCGGCGGGCGCAGTCCGTGGTGCGGGCGGTGGCCTGCGCCTCCGCCCGCCAGCGCCAGGTCGGCCACGGCGGTGGCGCCGTTGCGCGCGTGGCGCTGGTGCCACTGCGCCATCACCCGTTCCTGCAAAGGTCCGCTCTCGCTGCCGCGTGGCTCGTGCAGGCTCTCGCGCAGCAGGCTGCGCAGGTCGGCCTCGGCCAGGGGATCGCGGGCCGCAGAGTGGCGGTGGTCAGCGTTCATGGGCATCTCCTGCGCCCGGCGCGCTGCGGGCGTGGGCGCCTTCGGGCAGATCGGCCTGCGCCTGCAGCACGGCGCGCAGGCCGCGCCGGGCGCGGAACAGCAACTGGTGCGCGGCGTTGGCATCGATGCCCAGGGCCTGGCCGATCTCGGCGGCCTCTGCGTCGGCATACGCCCACAGCGCCAGGGCCATGCGCTGGCGTGCTGGCAGCAGGTGCAACGCCGCCCGCACCATGGCCCCGTCGACCGGCGTCGCCAGGCCTTCCTGCGAGGCCATTTGCTGGTGCTCGCGCAGCTCGGCGAGTTCGACCGGATCCAGGCTGAGCTCGCGCCGGCGCACCAGGTGCGAGCGGCAGCGGTTGAGCACGATGGTGTGGAAGTAGGTGGCGAGCTGCGCCCCGCGCGTGTCGTCGGGCTGCGCGCTCCACAGGCGCAGGAACGACTCCTGCACCACATCCTCGGCGTCTTCGGGCCGGCCCAGCATCTGCCTGGCCAGCGCCAGCGCCGCCGGGGTGAGCTGGGCCACCAGCTCACGCGCCGCGACGGGGTCGCCTCCGCCAGCCTGGTGCCACAAGGTCCAGCCGTTCTCGGGCCCGATGCCCAGCGCGCGCCGCGCACGCCGGCCCAGCGCGGCGGCCATGCTGGTCATGGTGATGAACCGCGCGGAACGCGGGTGAGGGGCGGCGGCGCCCGGCAGCAGTGGCAGGGAGAGGGTCATCGCAAGGGCAGTTTCTCGCGCAGCGCGGCGCGTTCCTCGGGGCTGAGTTTCTGCAGCATGTCGCGGCGCTGCTGCAGCAGTTGGCGGCGCTCCTGCGGCGTCATGGCCTGGATGCGCTCGCGCCGTTCGTTGGCCAGGGCCTCGCGCTGCGCGGGGGTCAGGGCGTCCCAGCGTTCGCGGGTGGTGGCGATGAGGGATTCGCGCTCGGCCGGCGTGAGCCGTTCCACCCGCTCGCGCAGCGTCTGCCGGAAGGCCTGTCGCTCGGCGGGTGTCGCCGCCTGCAGTTGCCGCCGGATGGCGGCGCGGCGCTCGGCCTGCTGCCCGGGGGACAGCCCCGCCCAGTCCTGCGGGTCGGGCACGTCTGGCGACGCCTGGGCGTTGCCCGCCCCCAGGCTGAGCAGAAGGACCGCGCATGCGGCCAGCACGAGAGGCATCCGGCGCGTAACGGGCGGTGATCGGGTGGTCATGGCGTTGCAGAAAAGAAAACCAGGAAGGCTTGTCCCGTTGAACCCGCGAAACGCCGGCTTCTTACGCGCCGGCCCACAAGACCCCGCACGCCACTGCGGCTTGGGCCGAACCCGCGTAAGCCGTACGCGGCCGACAGGTTCAAACGGTACACGCACGGCGTGTTCCCTGCCACCTCAACCCATTGGAGTTCTCATGAATTCGACCTTGCTTCCCTTCTCCCGCTCCGGCCTGGTGCTGGCCCTCGCGCTGGGCGCCGCTTCCCTGGCGCATGCCGAAGGCCCGCTGGAGCAGCGGGTGGACAACCGGCAGGACCGCCAGGAACAGCGCATCGAACAGGGCGTTGCATCCGGCCAGCTCACGCGCCCCGAAGCCGCGCGGCTGACGCGCCAGCAGAACCACATCGAGCGCATGGAGTTGCGCGCCCTGTCCAACGACGGCCACGTCTCCGCCCGCGAGGCGGTGCGCATGGAGCATGCGCAGGACCGCGCCAGCGTGCGCATCGCGCGGCAGAAACACGACCGCCAGGTCCGCCCACGCTGAACGCGCAGCGGTACATTGGTGGACCCCCACCCTGGAGTCCGCCATGACCGACATCCTCCCGCCCTGGCCGCTGCTCAGCGCCTTCCTGCTCGCCAGCCTGGCGCTGGCGGTCACGCCTGGCCCGGCGGTCTTCTACATCCTGGCGCGCAGCCTCTCGCAGGGCCGGCGCAACGGACTGGCTTCCGTCTTCGGCGTGGCGCTGGGCAACTTCGGCAATGCCCTGGGCGCCGCGCTGGGGCTGGCGGCGCTGTTCGCGCTGTCCTCGCTGGCCTTCACGGTCGTGAAGTACACGGGTGCGGCCTACCTGGTCTATCTGGGCGTGCAGGCGATCCGCGCCCCCGCCGCGTCGCCCGGAGACGCAACGCCGGTGCCGCTGCCGCTGCGCCGGGTGTTCCGGGATGGTTTCGTGGTCGCGCTGCTCAACCCCAAGACCACCTTGTTCTTCGCCGCGTTTCTGCCGCAGTTCATGACGCCCCAGGCCTCGCACGCGGCACAGAGCGTGGCGCTGGGCGCGATCTTCGTGCTGGTCGCCGCCGTCAGCGACACCGCCTACGCGCTCACGGCCGGCTGGGTGGCCCCTGCGCTGCGGCGTGCCACCGGCCTGCGCCGTGCGGGGCGCTACCTCACGGGCGGCGCCTTCATCGGGCTGGGCCTGCTGGCGGCCTTCTCCGGCCCGCGCGCGCCCCGGCACTGAGCAGGCTCAGTGCCCGCCCAGGTAGGCCCGCGCCAGCGCCGGATCGGCGGCGATGTCGGCGGACGTGCCCTGTGCCACGATGCGCCCGCTCTCCATGACGTAGGCGCGGTCGGCCAGCGCCAGCGCCAGTCCCGCCATCTGGTCCACCAGCAGCAGCGTCATGCCCTCGCCGCGCAGCCGGTCGAGCGCGGCAAACAGGTCGCCGATCACCTTGGGGGCCAGGCCCAGCGAAGGCTCGTCCAGCAGCAGGATGCGCGGGCGCGACATGAGCGCGCGCGCGATCGCCAGCATCTGCTGCTCGCCCCCGGAGAGCAGGCCAGCGCGCTGGTGGAGGCGTTCGCGCAGGCGTGGAAAACGCTGCAGCATCTCCTCCACCCGGGCCTCGCGCTGAGCGGGCTGCAGGAATGCGCCCAGGCGGATGTTGTCCAGCACGCTCAGTTCGGGGAACACCTGCCGGCCTTCGGGCACCAGCACCATGCCGCGCGCGACGATGGTTTCGGTGCCGGCCTGTGTCAGGTCCTCGCCTTCCAGGTGAATGCCCCCACCGCCCACCGGCCGGTGCAGCCCGCTGAGCGCGCGCATCAGCGTGGACTTGCCCGCGCCGTTGGCGCCCAGCAGCGCCACCGCCTCGCCGCGCCGCACCTGCAGCGAAATGCCGTGCAACACCGGCTCGGCGCCGTAGCCGGTAACCAGTTCGCCCACACCCAGCATCTCCTGCGCGGCCAGGCCCTGCGCCGCTGCCGCGCGCTGCGGCACGGCCTGAGGGTCCAGCGCGCTGCCCAGGTAAGCCTGCTGCACCGCCGGATCGGCCTGCACCTGGGCCGCACTGCCCGCGGCCAGCCACTGGCCTGCGTCCAGCACCACCACGTGGTCTGAAATCCCCATCACCAGCGCCATGTCGTGCTCCACCAGCAGCACGCCCAGCCCGGCGTCGGCGATGCGGCGCAGCAGCGCGGCCAGCGCCGCCTTGTCCTCGCGCGAAAGGCCGGCGGCCGGTTCGTCGAGCAGCAACACCTCCGGATCGAGCGCGAGCGCGCGCGCGATCTCCACCAGCCGCCGGTCCACGTGCGGCAGATCGGCCGCGCGGACTTCGGGTGAACCGCCATACCCGCACCAGGCCAGCAACGCACGCGCCCGTGCCCGCGCGTCGGCCGAACCCAGCCTCGCGCGACCGAACAGCGGACCCAGGCGTCCGCGCCCCAGCGCCAGGGTCACGTTGTCCTCCACGCTGAGGCTGCCGAAGAGCTGCGAGGTCTGGTAGCTGCGCGCGATGCCCCGCCGCGCCAGCCGCATCGCGGCCTGACCGGTCAACACATGGCCTCCCAGCGTGAAGCCTCCCGCAGTGGGCTTGTAGTAGCCGCTCAGCACATTGAGCGCCGTGGATTTGCCCGCGCCATTGGGACCGATCAGGCTGGTGACGGCGGCGCTGTTCGCCTGCAGGTTCAGGGTATCGACGGCGCGCACGCCGCCGAACTGCATGGTCAGGCCCTGCGCCGCGAGTGCCTGCCGCGCGCGCACTGGCAGGCTGAAGCCTTCCGGTGCCTGGGCCAACCCGGGTGCGGCCTGCGCAGGGCCCCGCAGGCGTTCCAGCCAGCGCCGCATGAAACCGGCCACGCCATCGGGCGCGGCCCACAGCACCACCAGCAACAGGCCGCCGAAGAACAGCAGGCGGTACTCCTCCAGGCTGGAAAGCAGTTCGGGCAGCAGACCGACGATGAGGGCGCCCACCAGAGGGCCCGCCACCGAACCCGCGCCACCCAGCATGACGACCAGCACGAAGAGGATGGACTGCACGAAGCCAAAGGTGTGCGGCGTGACAAAGCCCGACAACGGCGCGAACAGGCCGCCGGCGAGCCCGGCGCAGGCCGCCGACAGCGCGAACGCCACGACCTTGATGGCCAGCGGGTTCAGGCCGATCGACTCGGCCGCGGTCTCGCTGTCGCGCACCGCGCGCATGGCCGCGCCCCAGGTGCCGCGCGAGAGCCAGGCAAAGCCTGCCAGCACCAGCGCCACGCACGCCAACGCCAGCAGCGCGACGGCACGTTCCCCCTGAGCCAGCGGCCCCAGCGCGGGCGCGGCGATGCCCATGATGCCGTTCTGTCCTCCGGTCAGGTCACGCATCTCCACGATGGCGTGCTCCACGATGAAGCCGAAAGCAATGGTGATCATGGCCAGGTAAGGGCCCTTCACGCGCAGCGCTGGCACCGCCAGCAGCGCGCCCATGGCGCCGGCCATCAGCGCGGCCAGCGGCCAGGCCAGCCAGAAGTCCAGCCCGGCCTTGCCGGTGAGGATGGCCACGGCATAGGCGCCTATGGCGTAGAAACCCACGTGGCCGAACGAGACCTGCCCGCTCAGGCCCATGAGCAGGTTCAGCCCCACGCCCACCAGCGCCAGCAGCGCGACGTTGGCCAGCACGAAGACGTGGTAGGGGTTGACGGTGAGCGCCAGCACGGCGCCCGTGCCGAACAGCAGCGCCAGCGTGGCGAGCTGGCCCGGCGTGCCCAGGCCCAGCCAGAGGCGGGAAGGTTGAGCGGGGTGGTTCATACCTTCTTCACCTCCGCGCGGCCGAACAGGCCGTTGGGGCGCGCAGCCAGCGCCACGATGACCAAGCCAAAGGTGATGATCTGGGTGTAGCCCGAGCCCAGCGTGCTGGTGACCAGCGCCTCGATCATGCCGAACAGCAGGCCCGCGAGCATCACGCCCCAGGCACTGGTGATGCCGCCCAGGATGGCGACGGCGAACGCCTTGAGGCCGAACAGCGTGCCCATGTCCGAGGCGACATTGAACAGCGGCGCGATCAGCACGCCCGCGATGCCGGCAAACAGCGCCGAAAGCGCGAACGCCAGCGCGATGGCGCGGCGAATGGGTATGCCCATGAGCCGCGCGGCCGAAGGGTTTTGCACCACCGCGAGCATGCCCGTGCCCCAGCGCGTGCGCCGCGACAGCATATGCAGCAGGCCGGCCAGCGTGAGGCCCACAACCGGGATCAGCAGTTGCAGCGGGTACAGCCCCAGGCCAATGCCGCCCAGGTCCAGCGGCGTCTGCGCCAGCGGCGAGGGCAGGCTGCGCGGCTCCTTGCCGAAGGTGAAGAGCACGAGGTTGTCCAGCACGATGCCCAGGGCCACCGTGGCCATCAGCCAGGCGTCCGAACCCCGGCGCGCGAACGGCCGCACCGCCACCGCCTCGACCACCAGGCCGTAGAGCGCGCACAACGCCAGCGCGAGCAGGATGGCCAGTCCCGGCGGCCAGCCCAGCGTCTGGGCAAAGGTGAAGGTCAGCACGGCGCCCAGCATCATCGAGCTGCCCTGGGCAAAGTTGACCGTGCCCGAGACGGCATAGGTCACGTAGAAGCCCAGGGCCATCAACCCGTACATGCTGCCCAGGCCCAGGCCGCTGATCAGCGCTGACAACAACATGCCGGGGCCTAGTTCTTCACCGGCAGGATGCGGTTGTCGATGAACTGCGCCCAGACATAGTCGCTCGACGTCACCGCGTCGTGCACACCGGGCTTGAACGGCTGCTCATAGGTCTTGATCAGGCCCTCGTACCTGCCGATCTTGTAGAAGCCCTGCCGGATCGCGTCGCCTTCGGTGGAACCGGCGGCCGCGATGGCGAGCGCGGCGAGCATCATGCCGTCATAGGCATTGGCCACGCCCACCGCCGGCGTGATGTCGTCCGGGCCCTTGATGGACGGGTACTTCGCCTTGAGCGCCGCGATGACCTTCTCGCCCACGGGGCCCTGCGGGCCAAAGAAGCTGTAGGTCTGCACGAAGTGCACGTTCTTTCCGTTCGGTCCGGCCAGTTCGGTGAAGCGGCCTCCGGCGGGTCCCCAGTGGGAAACGATCGGCACCTGCCAGCCCATGCGGTCCAGCGACTTGACCACCTGCGCCGAGGGGCCCACGTTGCCCACCATGAACAGCGTGTCCGCTCCGGCAGCCTTCAGACGCGTGAGCTGGGGCACCACGTCCACGTCGTTGCCCTCGAATTTCTCCACGCCCACCGCCTTCATGCCCTTGGCCGCCAGCGCAGCGTGCAAGCCCTTCTCGTTGGACTCGCCCCAGGGGTTGTTCACCAGGATCATGCCGGGCCGGGTGGACTTGAAGTTCTTCTGCGCGTAGTCGAGCATGCCGACGTTGACGATTTCATCCACCGCCGAAACGCGGAAGGCGAAGTTGGGATTGGCGCCGTTCTTGGTGATCGGCGTTCCCGCGGCCCATGGCCCCATGAACGGCACCTTCTCCTGGTTGATCAGCGGCACGATGGCCATGGAAACCGGCGTGTCCAGGCCGCCAAAGATCACGGCGACCTTTTCGCGGTAGATCAGTTCGCGCGCCGCGACCACGCCCTTGGCCGGATTGGCCTCGTCATCGCGGCGCACCAACTCCAGCTTGCGCCCACCCAGCAGGCCGCCCTTGGCGTTGATCTCGTCGATGGCAACGGTAAGCCCGCGCGTGATGGCCTCGCCCGCCAGCGCCGACTGGCCCGAGAGCGCGGTGATGAGACCGATCTTGATCGGATCGGCTGCCTGTGCGGGCAAGGCCCAGAGCGAGCAGGCGATCGCGGCACTGACGGCCAGCAGACGGCGGCGGGACGGGTGGGCGGTGAGGGTCATCGCGGATCTCCAGAAAGGGTTGAACACATGGCTGGCCAACGCGCCGCCATGCCCGACCTGGGATGCAAGCACCATGCCAACGTCAACAAACAAAGAATAAAATTGTCGACATATATAGATAAGTTTTGCAGACCATCTGGCACACCACTTGCTCACATCACAGCCATGCACCGTGCAGGACGCACCCACGCTCCAAAGCGGTGCCTCACTGGAGAACCTTGATGACCGACACGCCAGATCCGTGCATTCCCGTCGAGCCGTCCGACCCGGCCGGCATCGTGGACGAGTACCTGCGCATCCTGATGATTCCGGACCCCAAGGGCGCAATGCGCTTCGTCGCACCGGACCTGCGCATCCGCTTCACCGGCGGGCGAGCCATGAGCGCCCCGGCCGAGTGCGCGGCCTTCAACGCCCGGCGCTACGCCTGGGTGAAGAAGCGCGTCGACCGCACCGAGGTCGTGGCGGGCGGCTCGCCGCAGGAGACCGTGGTCTATAGCCTGGGCACGCTTCATGGCGCCTGGCCGGACGGCACGCCTTTCGAGGGCAACCGGTACGTGGACCGCTATGTGGTGCGCGACGGCCTGATCACGCAAATGGACGTGTGGAACGACAGCGCCGAGTGGCTGCTCTCGCGCGCCGGCCTGGCGCAGGACTGAAGCCGCGATGAGCCCCATGCTGACCTACGACGGCGCCCTGCCACACCACGGCCGCTTCGACTACCAGCCCATCACGCGGCGGGCCGATCACGTCTGGCCCAACGGCGCACGGCTGGCCGTCTACCTCGGCTTCAACCTGGAGCACTTCGCCTTCGGCGAAGGCATGGGCGCCAGCATCGGCCCCGCATCGCCTCAGCCCGACGTGCTCAACCACAGTTGGCGCGAATACGGCAACCGCGTGGGCGCCTGGCGCTGCATGGAGCTGTTCGACCAGCTTGCCCTGCCTTGCGCCACGCTGCTCAACACCGCCCTCTACACGCATTGCCCGGAACTGGTGGCGGCCTGTGCGGCACGCGGCGACGAACTGGTCGGCCACGGACACACCAACGCGGAACGCCAGGGCACGCTCGCCGAGGCCGAGGAAGCCCGGCTGCTGGCCCTGTGCCGCGACCAGATCGCCCAGCACAGCGGCACGGCGCCCACGGGCTGGCTCTCGCCGTGGATCTCGGAGAGCGCGCTCACGCCCGACCTGCTGGCCGAAGCGGGCTACCGCTACACCCTCAACTGGTGCCACGACGACCAGCCGGTGGCCATGCGCACGCGCAGCGGCCGACGCCTGTGGTCCGTGCCCTATCCGCAAGAAGTCAACGACATCCCCATGATCGTGGCCCGCCAGATGGACGGCAAGGATTTCGCGCAGCTGATCGTGGACAACTTCGACGAAATGCTGGATCAGGCGCGACGCCAACCGCTGGTCATGGGCGTAGCCCTGCATCCCTACATCGTGGGACAGCCCTACCGCCTGCGCCACCTGCGCCGCGCGCTGGAACACCTGGCCCGCGCCCGCGACGCCGGCAGCATCTGGTTCACCACCCCCGGCGCCATCTGCGAGGCCGCCGAACAACTCACTCCCCTGCCATGAACCGCATCGCCTCCCCCGCGCTCACCGACCTGCCCCTGGACATCAACGACACCGTGGGGGCCTGGGTGCCACACGGCCGCTTCCTGCGGCCTGGGCGCGCGGCCGGCCCGCTGGTCGGCCTGCGCTTCGCGGCCAAGGACGTGTTCGACGTCGCGGGCCACCCCACGGGTGCAGGCAACCCCGCTTGGCTGGCCAGCCATCCCGTGCCCGCCGTCAGCAGCCCGCTGGTGGACGCGCTGCTGCAGGCCGGCGCGGCCCTGGCCGGCAAAGTGCTCACCGATGAGCTCGCCTACAGCATCCACGGCGACAACCTTCACTACGGCACGCCGGTGAACAGCGCCGCGCCAGGCCGCGTGACCGGAGGCTCTTCCAGCGGCTCGGCCGCCGCCGTGGCGGCAAGGCTGGTCGATGTGGCTCTGGGCACCGACACCGGCGGCTCCACCCGCGTGCCGGCGAGCTACTGCGGGCTCTGGGGCCTGCGCACCACGCACGGCCTGCTGCCCACCGATGGCCTGGTACCGCTGCACCCGCTGTTCGACACCCCCACCTGGCTGGCCCACGACGCGCGCACCTTCGAGCGCGTGGCCGATGTGCTGCTGGCGCCTTCGGCATGGACGCCCCGGCGCGTGATCGAACCGGTCGACGCCTGGGCCGAGGCCGACGCCGTGTTCCAGCCGGCGCTGTCCACCGCGCGCGACGCCCTGGCCCTGCTGCTGCAGGCGCCCGTACAAACGCTGGCCGCCGCCGGGGCCGAAGGACTGGACGCGTGGCGCCAGACCTATGTCACCGCGTCCGCCCACGACGGCTGGCAGACGCACGGCGAATGGATCTCGACGCACGACCCGGGCTTCGCGCCACCGATCGCGGCGCGCTGGCGCTTCGCCAGCACCGTGGGCGCCGAAGACGCCCAGGCCGCGCGCGCGCGCGCCGAAGGCATCCGCGAACGCGTGCGCCAGTGGCTGGGCGACGACGGCGTGGCCGTGCTGCCCTCCGCCGCCAGCCTGGCGCCGCTGCGCGACGCGGACCCCGCTGCCGTGGATGCGGTGCGCCTGCGCACGCTGCGCATCACCTGCATCGCCGGGCTGGCCGGCCTGCCGCAGGTCAGCCTGCCACTGCAGAGCCCCGAGGGCGTGCCACTGGGCGTCTCGCTGCTCGGGCCGGCCGGCAGCGACCGCGCGCTCATCGGCCTCGCGGTCAGGCTGTGGCAAGCTATGCGGCCGTGAAGCCACCCGCCCCCTTGCGCCACCATGCCACGCAACCCGAAGAAACCCGCTGAGCGCAAGCCCCTTGTCTCCGATGCCGCCCAGGTGCCCTTGCCCAGCGGCGCGCTCTCGGCCGCGACCGGGGGCGAGACCGCCGAAGACCGGATCTACCAGGCGGTATTCGACAGCGTGATGGGCCAGCGCCTGGCGCCCGGCACCAAGCTGCCCGAAGCCGCCCTGTGCGAACTCTTCGACGCCAGCCGTTCCACGGTACGCCAGGCCCTGCAACGGCTGGCGCACGACCACATCGTTCAGCTCCGCCCCAACCGCGGCGCCATCGTGGCGGTGCCCACGCCAGAGGAAACGCGCCAGATCTTCGAGGCTCGGCGCGGCCTGGAAGCCGCGCTGGTGCGGCTGGCGGCGCAGCACCTCACCAGCGCCGACCTCCAATCCCTGCGCGCACAGCTCAAGGCCGAGCAGGACGCGATGCACCGCTTTGACCAGCCCGCCTGGGCGCGCCTGGCCAGCAGCTTCCACCTCAAGCTGGGCGAACTGGGCCGCAACCCCATACTGCAGCGCTACCTGGTCGAGATGGTCTCGCGCTGCTCGCTGATCGTCGCCCTCTACGAGCCGCCGGGCAACGCCTGCTGCGAGCACGACGAACACGAGGCCATCGTCACCTGCCTCGAGAAAGGCGATGCCGAAGGCGCGGCCCGCCTGATGGACGAACACCTGCGTGTGCTCGAGCGCAATGTCAGCCTGCGCAGCGAGGCCCGCGCGCCAGGCCTGCGGGAACTGCTGGGCCTCTGAATCCGGCGGGCGGCTGTCGAAACGCGGCCGGCTGCTTCGTCGTGCTGGCAAGGGCACCGGTGAACAAGCGCCGGATACGCCCGATACTGTTCCGGGAAACCGCCCGCACCGAAAGGAGACCCCCATGTCCTCGACCGACGACCGCACTGTCCGCTTGCACCGCGTGCTTCGCACGCCGCCTGAAAAGGTCTACCGCGCCTTCCTGGAAGCGCGCGCCATGAGCAAATGGCTGCCGCCGCACGGCTTCACCTGCGACGTGCACCACCTGGAGGCGCGCGTGGGCGGCAGCTTTCGCATGTCGTTCCACAACTTCACCACCGGCAACGGCCACTCGTTCAGCGGCGAGTACCTGGAGCTGGTGCCCAACGAGCGCATCCGCTACACCGACCGCTTCGACGACCCCAACCTGCCGGGCACGCTGCAGGTGGAAGTGCGCTTGCGCGCGGTGTCGTGCGGCACCGAGCTCAGCATCGAGCAATCGGGCATTCCGGCGGTGATCCCGCTGGAGATGTGCTACCTGGGCTGGCAGGAGTCGCTCACGCAACTGGCGGCGCTGGTCGAGCCGCACATCCCGGACTGAGCCGGCGCTGCGGCGTTCAGCCGCGCGCCACGAAGGCGGCGAAACCCTGGACGAACTCGCCCAGTTGGCGGCGCACGGCGTCGTCCTGAAGCTGGCCGTCCTCGCCGAAGACCGCCTGCGCCCGCGAGACCATCAGGCGCCCGCCGCTCCAGTGGCGGGTGCCGAGCGTGCGCAGCACCTGCAGCCAATGGGCTTGGCCCATGATGGTGCCAAAGCCGCCTGGCGAGGCCCCGATGACCGCCACCGGGCGGTCGCGGAACACATCGGGCAGGCCCGGCGTGGGCCGCGAGAGCCAGTCCACCGCGTTCTTGAACACGCCGGGAATGCCGTTGTTGTACTCCGGGCTCACAAGCAGCAGACCGTCGCTGGCCAGGATGCGCTCCTTGAGCGCACGCACGGCCTGCGGCGTGCCCTCGCGCTGCTCCAGGTCGCCGTCGTAGAGCGGAATGCCGTGCAGCGTGGCCGCGTCCAGTTGCGCCGCATCGCCCGCCAGGGGCTGGGCCGCGCGCAGCAGCGCGGTGTTGAACGAACCGGCGCGAAGGCTGCCGGAGATACCGAGAAGCTTGACCATGGGCGAGATCCTTTCTGTTGAAGAGGTCCGGACTCAGCGCGCCGCCGCGGACCGCCAGAACTCCTCGCGTCCGTACTCGTGCTTGAGGAAGTCGATCCACAGGCGCACGCGCAGCGCGAGGTGCTTGCGCTGCGGGAACAGCGCGTAGATCCCATTGGGGGGCGCGGCATAGCCGTCGAGCACGCTCTCCAGCCGGCCGGCGGCGATGTCGGCCTCCACCTCCCAGGTGCTGCGCCAGGCGATGCCGTAGCCGGCCAGGCACCACTCGCGCAGCACCTGCCCGTCGGTGCAATCCAGCGGGCCGCCAGGGCGCATGTGCACGATCTCGGCCTCGGCGCCGGGCGAGGCCGGGGGCATCGCAAACGCCCAGCCACGCGTCTGTGAGGCGTCGCTGGACAGCACCAGGCAGTCGAAGCGCGCGAGGTCCGCCGGCGTCTGCGGGCGGCCATGCTGCTGCAGGTAGCGCGGCGTGGCCACGCACAGGCGGCGGTTGTCGGCCAGGCGCACGCTCACCAGCGAGGAGTCCGGCAGGTCGCCCACCCGCACCGCGCAGTCGTAGGCCTCGCCGGCCACGTCCACCACGCGGTCGCTCAGGTTCAGCGAGATGGTGACCTCGGGATGCAGTTCGTGGAAACGCGGCACCAGGGGCGCGACATGCCGCCTCCCGAAGCCAGCCGGCGCGGTGATGCGCAGGTGCCCGCTGGCCTTCACGCCCCCCGCGCTGACACTGGCTTCCGAATTGGCGATGTCCACCAGCAGGCGTTGGCAATCTTCCAGGAAGGCGCTGCCTTCGTGCGTGAGTGTGATGCGCCGCGTGGTGCGCACCATGAGCTTGACGCCCAGCCGGGCTTCGAGCGCATCGAGCCGGCGCCCGATGATGGCCGGGGCCACGCCCTCGGCCTTGGCGGCGGCGGTGAGGCTGCCGCGGGTGGCCACCGCCACGAAAGTTTCCAGTTGCTTGAGTTTGTCCACGCAGGGCAGATTACGGCAGTTTCATGTAACTCTCAATGGAGTTTTTTGGTTTATTGATGACTTTTTGTTGGTTTTTCTGTGTTCTCCCCACCTATCCGCCCTTGACCACCGTCCGGCTCAGGCGCGCCACTTCCTGCGGCCCATACCCCAGCGCTCCCAGCAACTCCGCGCTGTGCTCCCCGAGCCGGGGCGGACTGCGCCGCACGCCCAGACGTTCACCGTCCAGGGCCAGCGGCAGCAGCACGGTCTGCGCGGTCTGCCCGGCGCGTTCGCCGTCGGGCAGGGTGATGGGCGCCAGGCCGCCGGTGGCCAGCAGGTGGGGGTCGTCCAGCAGTTCGTGGGGCCGCGTGATGGGGGCGAAGGGCAGGCCGTGCCGTTCGAACAGCTCGGCCAGGTCGGCCGCCTTCTGCTGCGCCAGCCGTTCGCGCAGCAGCGGTATGAGCCAATCGCGTGCGCGCACGCGGTCGTTGTTGCTCTGCAGCCGCGCATCGGCCTGCAGGTCCTGGTAGCCGAAGGCTTCGCAGAAGATCGCCCATTGGGTATCGCTCACCACGGCCAGGAAGATCTGTTCACCGCCCTGCACCTGGAAGACGTCGTAGATGCCCCAAGAGGAGATGCGGTCGGGCATGGGCGCGGCCGGCTTGCCGGTGACGGCGTACTGCATCATGTGCTGCGCGACCAGGAACACGTTGTTCTCGAACAGCGAACTCTGCACCTCGCAGCCCTCGCCGGTCTGTTCGCGCGCGCGCAGCGCCGCCATCACGCCGATGGCGCCGAACAGGCCGCCCATGATGTCGTTGACGGAGGAGCCGGCACGCAGCGGGTCGCCGGGACGGCCGGTCATGTAGGCCAGGCCGCCCATCATCTGCACCACCTCGTCCAGCGCGGTGCGGTGGTCGTAGGGACCGGGCAGGAAACCCTTGTGGCTGACGTAGATCAGGCGCGGGTTGTCCGCGCGCAGGCTTTCGCAGTCCAGCCCCAGCTTCTTCATGGTGCCGGGTTTGAAGTTCTCGCTCACCACGTCGGCGGTGGCAATGAGTTTGCGCACGGCTTCGCGGCCTTCGGGTGTCTGCAGGTCCAGCACCACGCTCTTCTTGTTGCGGTTGAACAGGGGGTAGAAGCCGGCGCCCGAGCCCAGCAGGCGGCGCGTGTTGTCGCCCGCTGGCGTCTCGACCTTGATCACCTCGGCCCCGAGGTCGGCCAGGACCATGCCGCAGGTGGGGCCCATGACCATGTGGGTGAATTCGACAACGCGGATGCCTTCGTAGGGGAGCTTTTTCATGGTGCGGGAGGGTGGGTGAGGGCTTCGACAGGCTCAGCCCGAACGGACGCGGTTTGGTGGGAACGGGAGGGGTCGGCAAGGGCGGCGGGGTCAGGCCGTCTGACCGAGCGGCCAGCCCTTGGGCAGGCCGGCTTCGGGTGTCATGCCGTACACCGGCTCGCCGGGCAGGCCGGCCTGGAGCGGCGCGCGCGCCGCGATGAGTGCCTCGATGTCCACGCCGGTGCGCACGCCCATGGCCTCGAACATGAACACCAGGTCTTCGGTCACGACGTTGCCCGAGGCGCCTGGCGCATAGGGGCAGCCACCGAGGCCGCCGAGCGAGGCGTCGAAGGTGCGCACACCCACGTCGTAGGCCGCCAGGCAGTTGGCCAGGCCGAGCCCTCGCGTGTTGTGCATGTGCGCGGCACCGGCGCGTTCGCCGAGTTCGGCGCGCAGCCGCGTGAACAGCCGGCGCACCTGGGCCGGGTTCGCCATGCCGGTGGTGTCGGACAGGCCCACCTCGTCCACCCCGGCGCCGGCGCAGGCCACCGCCAGGCGGATCACCGCGTCTTCCTCGACCACCCCCTGCAGTGTGCAGCCGAAGGCGGTGGAGAGCCCGACCTCGACCGCCATGGCCGGCGCCTGCGCCGCGCGCAGCGCCACCACCTCGCGCAGCTCATCCACCATCTGCGCTGGCGAGCGCCGCACATTGGCCAGCGAATGGGCCTCGCTCACCGAGACCGGCAGCGTGATCTTGTGCGCGCCCGCCGCCACGGCGGCCTGCGCCCCGCGCAGGTTGGGCACCAGCGCCATCACCGTCAAGCCCGCATGCCGCCGGGCGTGGGCCACGACCTCGGCCACATCGGCCATCTGCGGCAGCAGCTTCGCCGGTACGAAGGAGCCGACCTCGATCTCGCGCAGGCCGGCGGCCACCAGTGCGTCGATCCAGCGCAGCTTGTCGGCCGTCGGCATGGTGGCCTTCACCGACTGCAGGCCGTCGCGCGGGCCCACCTCGCTGACGAGCACATCGGGTTTCGGGGCATTCATGGTCAGGGAACTTTCGGGCTTGCGTTCTGTACATCAGAACGTTATTCTGTAGAAATCCAGAATGGCAGAGCCTCCCGCCACTGTCAACCTCCATGCCCCGCAAAGCCCAGACCCCTTCCATCGCCGACACCCATGCCGCCCGCGGCGGCGCCGCGGCCGTGGACCGCGCGCTCTCGCTGCTGGCCGCCTTTCGCGCGGAGGACGACGCTCTGCCGCTGGCCGAACTGGCCGCGCGCACCGGCCTCTACAAGAGCACCGCGCTGCGCCTGCTGGCTTCGCTGGAGCACGCCCGGCTGTTGCAGCGGCTGGACGACGGCCGCTACGCGCTGGGCGGCGAGGTCGCGCGGCTGCACGGCATCTATGCGGCCTCCTTCTCGCTGGACCGCATCGTCATGCCGGTGCTGCGCCAACTCGTGGCGGCCACCGGCGAGAGTGCGGCCTACCACGTGCGGCAGGGGAAAGCACCGCACCAAAGCCGGCTGTGCCTGTACCGCGTGGACTCGCCACACCCGGTGCGCGACCACATCCGCGCGGGCGATGTGCTGCCCCTGCACAAGGGCACCGGTGGGCGCGTGCTCAGCGCCTTCGGCGCGGGCGACGACAGCCGGGGGGCTCCCACGGCCAGCGAGCGCCGGCTGTATGCGCGCATCCGTGCCGAGGGCTACATGACCGCCGTGGGCGACCGCCTGGCCGAGGTCGCGGGTGTGTCGGCCCCGGTTTTTCACGCCGACGGCTCCATCGCCGCGTCGCTCACGCTGACCATGCCGGCGCACCGCTACCACGAACGGCACGTCGCCCAAGTGCTGGCCGCGGCCAGGCAGCTCGGCGGCCGGGTGGGCTGAGAGGTCAGGCGGCCACGTCGCCCAGCACGTCGATCACGCGCCAGCCGTTGGCCAGGGCATGGCGCTGCAGCAGCGCGTCCGGGTTGACCGCGACGGGGTGGCCCACGCTGCTGAGCAGAGGCAGGTCGTTGATGGAGTCGCTGTAGAACCACGCGGCGTCGAGCAGGCGCGAGGACAGGCCCTGTGCGTCTATCACACTGTTGTTGGCGGTGGTCAGCAACAGCGTGTGACCCGCCCGGCAGTGGGTCTGCCACCACAGCATGCGCGGTGCCCGCCTGAGCGGCCCGTACACTCCACGGCCATGCAGCTCAAGATCGTCGTCTACTCCAAATCCGCCTGCCCGCAATGCGAGTCGGCCAAGATGTTGCTCAAGTCCCGCTCCATGGATTTCGAGGAAATCCGGATCGACGACGAGGCCGAACGCATGGCCTTCTACGAGAAGTGCGGGCCGTCCGTGCGGCAGATGCCCCAGATCTTCATCAACGACCAGCGCGTCGGCGGCCTCTCCGGCCTGCAGGCGGCGCTGGCCCAGATCGGCCGCTGACGCGGCCCGCGCTCAGGCGCTCGCCAGCGCGCTCTTGAGTGCCGAGGCCAGGGGCGTGGTCGGGCGGCCCAGCAGCGCGCTGAGCTGGTGGCTGTCGTCGAACAGCGCGCCCTTGGCCGCACCGGCGTCGGAGTCGGCCAGCAGGTCGGCGAACGCCTGCGGCAGGCCAGCCCCGGCGAGCGCGGCGGCGAAGTCGGCCTGAGGCAGGTCCTGGTAGCGCACGTTGCCGCCGGTCTGGCGGTTCAACTCGTCCACCAGGCCAGCCAGCGTGTAGGCGGTGTCGCCGGCCAGTTCGTACACCCGGTTGCCCGCGACGGGCTGGGTCAGCACCGCGGCCGCCGCGCCCGCGTAGTCGGCGCGCGTGGCCGAGGCGATGCGCCCCTCGCCGGCCGCGCCGATGAACACGCCATGCTGACGCGCGACGGGCACGCTGGCCAGGTAGTTCTCGGTGTACCAGCCGTTGCGCAGCAGCACGTGCGGCAGTCCCGACGCCAGGATCAGCGCCTCCGTCTCGCGGTGCTCCACCGCCAGGCCCAGCGGGGAACGGTCGGCGTGCAGCAGGCTGGTGTAGACGAGCTGGCGCACACCGGCGGCGCGCGCCGCGTCGATCACCGCGCGGTGCTGGGTCAGGCGCTGGCCGACTTCGCTGGACGAGATGAGCAGCACGCGTTCGGCACCGGCCAGCGCCGGGCCCAGGGTCTGCGGCCGGGTGTAGTCGGCCTCGCGCACGACGATGCCGCGTGCGGCCAGCGCGCCGGCCTTGGCCGGGTTGCGCACCGCGGCGACGATGCCGGACGCCGGCACGCCGCGCTGCAGCAGTTGTTCGATGACGATCTGGCCCAGTTGGCCGGTGGCGCCGGTGACGACGATCATGGTGATGCTCCTGAGGGATGAAGTTGCGATGAACGCACTGTAGGCCGCCAAATCGAGTACTAGAATGCATGAAAGTACTTTTTTCATGTCTTTCCGTTCAGGACTTCAAGACCATGGACACCGATCTCCTCAGCGCCGCCCTGCGCGACACCGGCCTTTCGCGCCGCCTGCTCGACCTCAGCGAACTCGGCTCCGGCAAGGCGCTGCGCTTCCCCTGCGAGCGCAGCATCGGCCTGCACGCGGTGCTGCGCGGGCAGGTGCACCTGCATGCGCCCGGCCTGCCCGAGCCCCTGGTGCTGGAACACGGGGACGTGGCCGTCATGGCCCGGGGCTGCGACCACGTGCTCAGTGTCCAGCCCAGCCTGCAGGGCCTGGCGGTGGAGCGCATCGGCGTGCGCAACCCGGCGCCGGTCGATCCGTCCGCCCACACCGGCACGGTGCTCAGCAGCGCCTACCAGCTCTGGCACACACCGCTGCACCCGTTCTTCAGCGAGATGCCCGCCTGGTCGGTGCTGCGCGCATCGGAACTGCCGCGCCTGGGCCCGCTGGCGCTGCTGGGCGGCCTGCTGCAGGCCGAACTCGGGGGCAGCCAGCCTGGCGTGGACATGGCCACCCAGGGCCTGCTGGACCTGCTCTTCACCTACGCGTTGCGCGAGGTGATGGCGCGCTGCGCGAACGCGCGCGCGGGCTGGAGCCAGGCGGTGCGCGACCCCCAGGTTGGCCGCGTGCTGGCGCTGATGCACGACCAACCCGCCCACGCCTGGACACTGGACGAACTGGCCCGCCGCGCCGGCCTCTCCCGCACCGCGCTGGCCGAGCGCTTCCGCCAAGCCATGGGCGACACCCCGCTGAACCATCTGCGCACGCTGCGCATGCAGCGCGCGATGAAACTGCTGAGCGAGACCAGCCAGCCGCTGGAAGCCGTGGCCACCACCGTGGGCTACCAGGACGCGTTCAGCTTCTCCAAGGTGTTCAAGCGCACCGTGGGCGCGTCGCCACGCGCCTTCCGCCAGCAGGACGCTGCCGAGCGGAACATGGCCTGGCGTTTCCAGGCGGGGTGAGTCGACCTGACCGCCCACCCAATAACAAATATATATGTTTGTTTTTTCATGAATAAGATAATATTTATGTCATGTCAAAACGATCGCCCGCTCTGGATGCCATCCCGCCCGCCGCGCGCGCGCACCTGCACCAACTGGGCGAGCACCTCGCCATCGCGCGCAAGCGCCGCCGCGAACCTCTGAGGGACTGGGCCCAACGCATCGGCGTCTCCGAGCCCACGCTCATGCGGATGGAACGGGGCGATCCAAGCGTCTCCATGGGGGTGTATGCCACGGCGCTGTGGCTGGTCGGCCGCTCCGAGGCGCTGGGCGCACTGGCTGCACCCGAACACGACCTGGGCGCCCTGGAAGACGCTGTGCGCGCAGCCAGGGCACGCTCGGTACGGCAGCGCCCCTCGCTGTATGGCCCGGCCGTTCTGGCGGATCCGGACCAGGAAGGGGATGCACCGGCATGATCGCGTTCGACCTCCGGCAATACCAACCCGGGGAATCGTTGTTCCTCTGGTGGCTTGCCCATCCAGAGGCCCCACGCCTGGTCGGCGAATTGCGCACGGCACGTGTACTGCAAGGCGTCTCGCTGACGTACGCCAAGGCCTGGCGTGAGTCCGGCTTCCCGTTGAGCGAGGACCTGCCGCTGATCGCCGGCGAGTTCCTGCCCCGCGAGCGGGAGTCCGCCGCCGGCGCGGTGGACGACGCGCGGCCGGACCGCTGGGGCGAGCGGGTCATCCGCATGCTGGACAAGCCGCCACGGCTGTCGGTGCTGGACTTCCTCTTCTACGCTGGCGACGAACGCTTCGGTGCGCTGGGCGTGTCGGTATCCGCCAGTGCGTACGTGGCGCGCGACACCGGCCCCCTGCCACAACTGGCCGATGCCGCGGAGATGGAACGGCTCGCCCACCGCGTTCTGGCCGGCGAACCCGTACCGCCCGAACAGCAGCGGCTGCTCCATCCCGGCGCCACCCTGGGCGGGGCTCGTCCCAAGACTCTGCTGACGCTGCAAGGCGCGCCCTGGGTGATCAAGTTCAACGAGCCCGGCGACCCATTCGACACGTCGCTGGTCGAGCATGCCGCGATGACGCTGGCTGCGCAGGCGGACATCCGCGTGGCGCACACGCTGCCGGTGCCACTGCCGCGCGGCCATGCCGTGGCCATACGGCGCTTCGACCGCGAGGCGGGCCTGCGCAGGCATGTCCTGTCGGCCAACGTGGCGCTCAGGGCCGCCGGCGAGGCGCCGGGCTATCCGGAACTGGCCCAATGGCTGCGCCGGCGCGGGGTGGCGGCCGGGGGCCGGTACAAGGCCCAGATGCAAGAGTTGTTCCGGCGCATGGTGTTCAACATCCTGATAGACAACACCGACGACCATGAAAAGAACCATGCGCTGCTGATGGACAGCAGCGGGGCGTACGAGCTCTCGCCGGCCTTCGACGTGCTGCCCAGCGGTCAGGCGCTGGGCTACCAGCAGATGCGCGTGGGCAAGGCAGCGGCCGACGCGACGCTGGACAACGCGCTCTCCGAATGCAGCCTGTTCGGCCTGAAGCGGCCGGATGCCGTGGCGCAGGTACAGCGTGTCTGTCAGGTGCTGGCCGGCTGGCAGGCACACTTCGCACAGGCGGGTGTGCGCGACGCGGACATCGCCTCGCTGGCCCTGCAGATCGACCGCCCTTTCCTGCGCGATCAGCGTCAGGCCTACGGCGAATGACATCGCACGCGTCATTACCATCATCAAAGTCACAGATAAACCGCAAAAAACGGATTTAATGGCGGCCCCAGTATGGAATACAGTGCTTCCATGGGTCGCGGCGCGCGCGGTGCGCCGACCCCTTCCTGGTCCGGTTTTTGCCTTTCCGCACACGCCTTTCCCCCTCGATGGAGCCCACCATGACAACGCAGCAACAGCGCACGCAGATCCACGGTTTGCAGGTCGACACCGAACTGTTTCAGTTCATCAACCGCGAGGTGCTGCCCGGCACCGGCGTGGACGAAGCGGCGTTCTGGAAGGGCTTTGACGCCATCGTGGCCGACCTCGCGCCCAAGAACGCGGCACTGCTGGCCGAACGCGACCGCCTGCAGGCCGAACTGGACAAGTGGCACAGCGCCAACCCGGGCCCGATCCGCGACATGGCCGGCTACCGCAAGTTCCTGGAGACCATCGGCTACCTCGTGCCCGCACCCAAGGGCGCCAAGGCCACCACGAAGAACGTGGACGACGAACTCGCGGTGCAGGCCGGCCCGCAGCTGGTGGTGCCCATCCTGAACGCACGCTACGCGCTCAACGCGGCCAACGCGCGCTGGGGCTCGCTGTACGACGCGCTGTACGGCACCGACGTGATCGCCGAGGACAAGGGCTGCGGCAAGGTCGGCCCCAAGGGGGGCTACAACCCCAAGCGCGGCGCCAAGGTCATCGAGTACGCGCGCTACGTTCTGGACCGCACCGCACCGCTGAAGAAGGGCTCGCACGTCGGCTCCACCGGCTACAGGATCAACAAGGACGGCGACCTGGTGGTCTCGCTGGCCGACGGTGGCACCAGCAAGCTCGTGGACAAGTCGCAGCTGGTCGGCTACCAGGGTGACGCGAAGAAGCCCACCGCGGTGCTGCTGCGCCACAACGGCCTGCATCTGGAGATCCAGATCCGCCCGGACACGCCGATCGGCAAGACCGATGCGGCCGGCGTGAGCGACCTCGTGATCGAGGCAGCGCTCTCCACCATCCTGGACCTGGAAGACTCCGTGGCCGCCGTGGATGCAGAAGACAAGCTGCTGGCCTACCGCAACTGGCTGGGCATCCTGCAGGGCACGCTCACCGAGTCGTTCGAGAAGAGCGGCAAGGTGCTCACGCGCGGCCTCAACGGCGACCGCGAATACACCACGCCCGATGGCCGCAAGACCGTGCGCCTGCATGGCCGCTCGCTGCTGTTCGTGCGCAACGTCGGCCACCTCATGACCAACCCGGCCATCCTCTGGGGCGCCGAGGGCAAGGAGATCCCCGAGGGCATCATGGACGCGGTCGTCACTACCGCGATCGCACTGCACGACCTGCAGCGCGGCAAGAAGGCCGCCATCCGCAACTCGCGCAAGGGCTCGGTCTACATCGTCAAACCCAAGATGCACGGCCCGCGCGAGGTGGCCTTTGCCGCCGAGCTGTTCGAGCGCGTCGAGAAAGTGCTGGGCCTGCCGCAGAGCACGGTCAAGCTCGGCATCATGGACGAAGAGCGCCGCACCTCGATCAACCTCAAGGCCTGCATTGCCGCCGCCGCCAGCCGCGTGGCCTTCATCAACACCGGCTTCCTCGACCGCACCGGCGACGAGATGCACACCGCCATGCTCGCCGGCCCCATGGTGCGCAAGGGCGACATGAAGACCAGCGCCTGGATCCAGGCCTATGAGAAGAACAACGTGCTGGTGGGCCTGTCCTGCGGCCTGCGCGGCAAGGCACAGATCGGCAAGGGCATGTGGGCCATGCCCGACCTGATGAAGGCCATGCTGGAGCAGAAGATCGCCCACCCCAAGGCCGGCGCCAACACCGCCTGGGTGCCCAGCCCCACCGGGGCCACCCTGCACGCGCTGCACTACCACCAGGTGCTGGTGAGCGAGGTGCAGAAGGGCCTGGAGAAGACCGACGCCGACGCCGAGCGCGACAACCTGCTCACCGGCCTGCTCACCATCCCCGTGAGCAGCAACCCGAGTTGGACCGATGCCGAGAAGCAGCAGGAGTTGGACAACAACGTCCAGGGCATCCTGGGCTACGTGGTGCGCTGGGTCGACCAGGGCGTGGGCTGCTCCAAGGTGCCCGACATCAACGACGTCGGCCTGATGGAAGACCGCGCCACGCTGCGCATCTCCAGCCAGCACATCGCCAACTGGCTGCACCACGGCATCGTCACGGAACAGCAGGTGCGCGAGACCTTCGAGCGCATGGCCGCCAAGGTGGACAAGCAGAACGCCGGCGACAAGCTCTACAAGCCCATGGCCGGCAACGTGAAGACCAGCATGGCCTACCAGGCCGCGCTGGACCTGGTGTTCAAGGGCAAGGAACAGCCCAGCGGCTACACCGAGCCGCTGCTGCACGCCTGGCGACTGAAGGTGAAGGCAGCGGGCTGAACCGTCATTTATCCTTGCGGATCGGGAGCATCGCTCCCTGATCTGCAAGGTGGCGTGCTCCGGGGAGCGCGCCGTACCCAGGACCCCCGATGATCCACACCCCCAAGACCCTCGGCGGCATGCTCGTCGCGCCGCACCACCTGGCCGCCCAGGCCGGCCGCGACGTGCTGCGCGACGGCGGCAATGCGGTGGAGGCGATGGTGGCCGCCGCCGCGGCCATCGCGGTCGTCTATCCGCACATGAACGCCATCGGCGGCGACGGCTTCTGGCTCATCCACGAGCCCGGGCAACTGCCGGTGGCCATCGACGCCGCCGGCCCGGCCGCCGCGCTGGCCGACATGGCCTTCTACAACGGCCTGGCGGAGATCCCGGCGCGCGGGCCCACCGCCGCGCTCACCGTGGCCGGCACGGTGGACGGCTGGGCGCGCGCGCTGGAGGTGGCCGCCACCTGGGGCGGCACCGCGCTGCCCTTGCCGCGCCTGCTGGCCGACGCGGTGCGCCATGCGCGCGATGGCGTGGCCGTCACCGAAAGCCAGGCGCGCCTGACCCTTGAAAAGCTCGACGGCCTGCGCCACGCGCCCGGCTTCGCCGAGACCTACCTCGTGGGTGGCCTGCCCCCCGCCGTGGGCGACATCCTGCTCCAGCCCGCGCTGGGCCGCACGCTGGCGCAACTGGGCGAACGCGGGCTGGACGATTTCTACCGCGGTGAACTGGGCGCGCGCATGGCCGCCGAGCTGGAGCAACTGGGCAGCCCGCTGCGCGCCACCGACCTCGCCGCGTACCGCGCGCGCATCGTCACGCCGCTGGCGGTGCGGCTGAACGACAGCACGGTCTACAACCTGCCACCGCCCTCGCAAGGCCTGTCGGCGCTGATGATCCTGGGCCTGTTCGAGCGCCTGGGCGTGACCGAGGGCGAAGGCTTCGCCCACCTGCACGGGCTGGTGGAGGCCACCAAGCGCGCCTTCCGCGTGCGCGAGCGCGTGGTCACCGACCCGCAGCGCCTGCCGGCCGATCCGCAGAGCCTGCTGGAGCCGGCGGCGCTGGACGCGCTGGCCGCGCAGATCGATCCGCGAAAAGCCTTACCCTGGCCCGACCCGGCCGCGCCCGGCGACACCATCTGGATGGGCGCCATCGACGCGCGAGGCCGCGCGGTCAGCTTCATCCAGAGCGTGTACTGGGAGTTCGGCTCGGGCACGGTGCTGCGCGACACCGGTGTCTGCTGGCAGAACCGGGGCACCAGCTTCTCGCTCGACCCGCGCTCGCTCAATGCGCTCACGCCGCTGCACCGGCCGTTCCACACGCTCAACCCTTCGCTGGCGGTGTTCGACGACGGCCGCACCATGCCTTTCGGCACCATGGGCGGCGAAGGCCAGCCACAGACGCAGGCCGCCGTCTTCACCCGCTATGCGCGCTTCGGCCAGAGCCTGCAGCAGGCGGTGAGCGCGCCGCGCTGGCTGCTCGGCCGCACCTGGGGCGAAGGCAGCACCTCGCTCAAGCTGGAAAACCGCTTCGCCCCCGAACTGCAAGCCGCGCTGCGCGAAGCCGGCCACGTGGTGGACGTGCTGCCGGAGGCCTACAGCGACACCATGGGCCACGCGGGCGCGCTGGTGCGCCACGCCAACGGCCTGATCGAAGGCGCGGCCGATCCCCGCAGCGACGGCTGCGCGGCGGGGGTGTGAACGCCTCCAGCGGCCTGGGCGGCCGCCTCTTCTTCATCGACGCGCTCAAGGCACTGGGCTCGCAGTTCATCGTGCTGCACCACCTGGCCTTCTACGGTCCCATGTCGGACTGGACGCACCGCATCGCGCCCGACCTCGTGGCCTGGTTCAGCCAGGACGCGCGCATGGCCGTGCAGGTGTTCCTGGTGGTGGCCGGCTTCCTGGCCGCGCGCAGCCTCGCGCCCGACGGCGTGCTGCTGCCGCGCCGACCCCGGCGCCTGCTGTGGCAGCGCTATGTGCGCGTGGCGCTGCCCTACATCGCCGCGCTGCTGGTGGCCATGCTCTGCACGGAACTGGCCCGCCGGGCCATGACGCACGACTCGCTGCCGGACAGGCCCCACCTGGACCAGTTCATCGCTCACGCCCTGCTGGTGCAGAGCGTGCTGGGCATGGAATCGCTCTCGGCCGGCGTCTGGTATGTGGCGATCGACTTCCAGCTCTACGCGCTGCTGCTGGGCCTGCTCTGGCTGGCCCGCCACGGCCCGGCGCAGGACCGCTTGCCGGTGCCCTGGGTCAAGCTCCTGGCCGCCGTGCTCGTGGTGGCCTCGCTGTTCCACTTCAACCGCGAACCCGAGTGGGACAGCTGGGCCCTCTACTTCTTCGGCGCCTACGGCCTGGGCGTGATGACCCACTGGTGCACGCGCAGCGAAGCGGTCTGGCACGCCAGCGGCCGCTGGGTCATGGCCGCGCTGGTGGCCGCCACGCTGCTGGCGCTGGCCATCGACTTCCGCACCCGCATCGCGCTGGCGCTGGTGGTGAGCATGCTGCTGGGCCTGGCCCAGTTGCAGGGCTGGCTCCACACCTGGCCGCGCAGCCGCGTGGTGGCCTACCTGGGGCGCATCTCGTACTCGGTGTTCCTGCTCAACTTTCCGGTCGCGCTGGTGGTCAACGCGCTGTTCACCCGCTACGCCAACCCCGACCCGCTGGTCCAGACGCTGGGTGTGCTGCTGGCCTGGCTGGCCTGCAACGCGGCGGGCGCGCTGTTTCACCACACGGTGGAGCTGCGCCTGAGCCAATGGGGCCGCACGCGTGGCCCGCTGCCGGCCATGGCCTGATCCGGGCGGGCACAAATCCACGCCACGCTGAGGCAGATCAAGGTCGGGAACGGCTTTGAAACTACCATAGCCCCATGCCAGCGCCTCCCCTGCCCGAGATCGATCCCACCCGCTGCCCGCTCTGCGGCCAGGACAACCGCTGCGCCATGGAGATCGAACGCGCCACCGGCCAGGCGCAGCCGCCCTGCTGGTGCGTGAGCACCACCTTCCCCCCCGGCCTGCTGGACCAGTTGCCCGCGCAGGCCCGCGGCAAGGCCTGCCTGTGCGCGGCCTGCGTGGCCCGGGCCGCGGCCGCCCTGGCGGCCGCGCACCCGGGGTCCAAGCATGGCGGCCCCCCGCCCCCCCGCCCAGCCGCA
>NZ_JAHCKL010000021.1 GCF_026125785.1 Hydrogenophaga sp. | reverse complement strand
TGGGGCAGGATGGCGGCGATGTCGTCGGGCGCGACGTAGTCGCGGCCGTTGAGATAGGCCTGGGCCTTGGCCGAGCGCACCACCGCCAGCGCGGCGCGTGGCGAGAGACCTTGCAGGAACCAGCGACCGCTGCGCGTGGCACTCACGAGGTCCTGCAGGTAGTCGAGCACCGGGTCGGCGGTGTGCACGCCGGCCACGGCCTGCTGCAGCGCCTGCAGGTCGGCGGGCGTCAGCGCGGCGGGCAGCCGCTCCAGCATGTCGCGCCGGTCCTGGCCGCGCAGCAGTTCGCGTTCGGCGGCACGGTCCGGGTAGCCCAGCGACAGGCGCATGTGAAAACGGTCGAGTTGCGACTCCGGCAGGGCGTAGGTGCCCAACTGGTCGTGCGGGTTCTGTGTGGCGATGACGAAAAAAGGATCGGGCAGGGCGCGCGTCTCGCCTTCTACCGTGACCTGCTTTTCTTCCATGGCTTCCAGCAGCGCGCTCTGGGTTTTGGGGCTGGCGCGGTTGATCTCGTCGGCCAGCAGCACCTGGGCAAAGACCGGGCCTGGGTGGAAGACGAAGTCCTCACGGCCCCGCTCGTAGATCGAGACACCGACCAGGTCGCTGGGCATCAGGTCGGCGGTGAACTGCACGCGCGAGAACTGCAGGCCGAACGAGCGCGCCAGCGCGTGGGCCAGGGTGGTTTTGCCCACGCCGGGTACATCCTCGATCAGCAGGTGCCCACCCGCCAGCAGGCAAGCCACGCAGTCCGCCACTTGCTGCGGTTTCCCCACGATCACCGTGTTAAGCTGGTCGAGAAGCTGCTGAGTTCTGGAGTCGGCTTGCATGCCGCGAACCATACCGTAAAACCGCCATGAGCCAGGCCACCGGATATTTCACCCACAGGGACTGCTGGAGACATGAAATGGGTGCCGGGCACCCGGAATGTCCCGAGCGACTGGACGCCATCGAAGACCGCCTGCTGATCTGCGGCCTGGACGTGGCCCTGGAGCGGCGCGAGGCCACGCCCGCCTCGCTGGCCGACATCGAGCTGGCGCACAACCGCATGTACCTCGCCTCGCTGCGCGGTTTGAGCGAAGGCCTCAAGGAAGAGATCGCGGCCGGCGGCCCCTCGCATGCGCAGGTCGATCCGGACACGTCCATCAACACCCACAGCTGGGACGCCATCCTGCATGCAGCGGGCGCCGCGATAGACGCCACCGACGCGGTGATGGCCGGTGAGCTGGCCAATGCGTTCTGTGCGGTGCGTCCGCCGGGCCACCACGCCACGCGGGGCCAGGCCATGGGGTTCTGCTTCGTCAACAACGTGGCGGTGGCCGCCAAGTACGCGCTGGAGCGCCACGGCCTCAAGCGCGTGGCCATCATCGATTTCGACGTGCACCACGGCAACGGCACGGAAGACATCGTGGCGGGGGATGAGCGCATCCTCATGTGCAGCTTCTACCAACACCCGTTCTACCCGGAGTGGGCCCACTCCAGCGCCGCCAACCTCGTCAACCTGCCCGTGCCCGCGTACACCAGGGGCATGGACATCCGTGAACTGGTGGACATGATGTGGATGCCCCGGCTGGAGGCGCACCGCCCGCAGATGCTCTTCGTGAGCGCGGGCTTCGACGCCCACCGGGAGGACGACATGGCGCAGATGGGCCTGGTGGAGAACGACTACACCTGGCTGACGCAGCGCATCAAGGAAGTGGCGCAGCGCCATGCCAAGGGCCGCATCGTGAGCTGTCTCGAAGGCGGGTACAACCTCAGCGCGCTGGCGCGCAGCGTGGAAGCGCACCTGCGGGTGCTGGCCGACGTGTGATTCGATGAACGAGACCCTGGTCAATCCCAAACCGATCGAAGACATCGATCTCTGGCTCGCCGGTTTCACGCAGCCTTCGGCGCTGATCGAACTCGGTGTGCTGGCGGTCTGCGTGGCCGCCGCCCTGGGCCTGACGGCACTGCTGCGCCGCGCTCTGGGCGCCGAGCATGCGCGCGCCTCGGTCCTGTTCGGCGACCGCCTCGCCGATGGCGCCATGTTCCCCCTGGTGCTGCTGACGCTGGGCTACATCGCGCGGTCGCTGCTGCTCAAGTTCGTGCCGCTGGCGGTGTTCAAGGTAGCGATTCCGGTGCTGGTGGCGCTGGTGGTGATCCGCGTCGGCGTCAAGGTGCTGCAGGTGGCATTCACCACCGCGCCCTGGGTGCGGGTGCTGGAGCGCACGATTTCATGGGCCGCCTGGGCGGCCATGGTGCTCTGGGTCAGTGGCCTGCTGCAGGTGGTGCTGGCCGAGCTCGACGACATCACCTGGACCATGGGCGCATCGACCCTGAGCCTGCGCACCCTGATCGAAGGGGTGCTCACGGCGGGCGCGGTGCTGATCCTCGCCCTGTGGGTGTCCGCCGCCATCGAGGCGCGCCTGCTGCGCAGCGCGCAGGGCGCCGATCTTTCCTTGCGCAAGGCGATCAGCAACGCCACGCGCGCGCTGCTGCTGTTCGTCGGGCTGATGATCGCGCTCTCGGCCGTGGGCATAGACCTCACGGCCCTCTCGGTGTTTGGTGGTGCGATCGGCGTGGGCATCGGTTTCGGCCTGCAGAAGCTGGCGTCCAACTACGTCAGCGGCTTCGTGATCCTGGCCGAGCGCCGGATGCGCATTGGCGACAACGTGCGGGTGGACAGCTTCGAGGGCCGGATCCTGGACATCAATGCGCGTTACTCCGTGATCCGTTCGCCCGCCGGGCGCGAGTCCATCGTGCCCAACGAGCTCATGGTCATCAACCGCGTGGAGAACCTCTCGCAGGCGCTCACGCGGGTATGGCAGACCTCCGTGGTGTCCGTGGCCCATGGTAGCGACGCGGATCTGGTGAGCACCTTGCTGCTGCAGGCGGTGCAGGAGCAGGCCGACGCGCTCAAGGATCCGGCGCCGCTGGTGTCCCTGTCGTCGATCGGTGCCGACGGTCTCGAGTTCACGGTCGGCTACTGGATCAACTCGGGCGACAACAGCGACCAGCTCCGGCTGCGCTCGCTCATCAACCACCGCATCCTGTCGCTGCTGCAGGCGCAGGGGATCGGGATGGCCTACCCGCAGCGTGTGGTGCATGTGCGGGAGTCCGGCGGCTTGCGCGCCGACGAGGCGGCTGCCGCGGGCGGTTGAGCCGCGCTTCAGCGCACCTGCATGCGGGGGTGCGACTGCCCTGCGCCCGAGGTGCTGGCGCCGCTGGCGATCAGCAGGCGCGCACCGGCGGCGATCTGCTGGTGCGGGGGCAGGTCTCGCAGATCGCCGAAGAGCCGCAGTGCCTTCTCCGGTACGCGCATGGCCCGCGACGCGAGGTACCACAGGCGAAAGAGATGGACCTCGTCGGACAGGGGCAGGCGCGATACGAGGTTCATCACCGCGACGAAGAGGTGATCGGCGGCCGCATCCTGGAGTGAGCGACCCGCAGCGGCGGGTTCGCCGTGCCAGGCCAGGCTGTTGACCAGGCGGTGCAGGCGGCGCGCGCGGCCCAGACCCCGGTCGGTCTGCATCCACGGCTCCCACTGACGCACCGGATCCTCCAGCCGTGGCTCCGCGGTACGCCGCACCAGCTCCTCGGCCATCGCCAGCGCCTGCTCGGTCCGTTGCCGATGGAAGAAGACGCGGATCGCGCGTTCGAGGCCTCGCAGGGCCTCGATGCGGTCATCGGCTGTCGGTGGGGCAAAGGCGTAGCCTTCGTCGATCAGTCGGCTGGCGGCTTGGTGGGGACCTGCGATGGTTGTCATGGCGTCTCTCGTCGGCGCGGGTTGTGCCCGTGAGAGAGACAGTAGTCGCCCGGCGCGACTCCCGCAAACGATTTGACATTCGATTAAGGAAGCCCTGCGCGGCGCTCGCCATGCCCGTGATGCAGGTCATCTTCGGCGAGCCGCTGCACCGGCCAGGCGCCGCATCACACCGCAGGTGGCGTGCCGACCTTGGCCAGTGTGAAGCGGAAGGTGGTGCCCTTGCCGGGTTGGCTCGCGACTTCGATCTGGCCACCGTGGCGTTCGACCACCGTGCGCACGAACACCAGCCCCAGGCCGACGCCACGCGAGGCCGGTCGGTCGGGGTGCAGGCGCGCGAACTGCTGGAAAAGCTCCCGCTGCTGGGCTTGCGTGAGGCCCGGTCCCTGGTCGGTGACCGAGACGCGCCAACCCTGCGGTACCGCGCTCACGGCGCAATGGACCTCGCTGCCTTCGGCGCCGTACTTCACGGCATTGCCCACGAGATTGGCCAGAGCCCGTATGAGCAGGCCGCGGTCGGCGCGGCACAGCGCGGGTTCCGGCGGCCGCTCGGCCACGATGCGGATGCCGCGCGCCTGCGCCTGCGGCCAGACTTCGTCTACCGCTTCGTCCAGCAGGTCGATGAGGTCGGTGGGTTCCAGCCGGTAGGCGCTGGACTCGGCGCGCGCCAGCTGCACGAACTCCTCGGCCAGGTCCAGGGTGCGGCGTGCGTGGCGCTCGATGCGCTCCAGGGTCTGCGGCGGCATGGGGCGCTCGGGGTCCAGGCGCTGGACCTCCAGCAGCGCGAGGATGGACGCCTGGGGTGAGCGCATGTCGTGCGAGATGAAGCGCAACGCCACGTCGCGCTGCCGTTCGGTTTCGCGGATCGGGGTGATGTCCACCAGGCTGGCGATCCAGCTCGTGGTCAGGCCCTCGGTGTTGAAGCCGGGTACGAAGCGCACCAGCAGGTCGCGCTCCTGCGCATCCTGCGCTTCGCCGCCCCAGGGGCCGCTGGCCTGCTGCAATTGATCGCTGTCGAACACCGGCATGCGCGTGCCCACGCGGCGGACGTCGCGCAGCAGGTCGGCCAGCGGCTGGCCCCGCAGGCGGTGCCTGCCGCGCTGGTCGAAGTACCGGTAGGCCGCCTGGTTGGCCATCAGCACCTTGCCATCGGCATCGGCAATCAGGGTCGCATCGGGCAGGCTGTTGAGGGTGTCGCTGACGAAGCGGTGCAGGTTGCGCAACTGCGCGGTGGCATCCTGCAGCGCCTGGATGTGGCGATCGAGCACGTCACCCGAGCGCTCCAAGGGCAGCATGGTAGGCAGGTCGCGCCGCGTCTCCATGCGCTGGAACTCTTCCAGCAGGTAGCCCATGGCCGCTCTGAGGCGGCGCCAGATCCACAGGGGGTAGGCCAGCAGCACACCCAGCAGACCGGCCGCGGGCGCAAACTGCAGGCCGAGCACCAGCGGCGCGAACCAGGTGAGCGCGGTGGTGGCGATCAGCAGGCCTGCGCTCACCAGCAGCGATGCGGTCGGCTGCAGACTCAGGACCGCCAACAGGGCCAGCAGCACGGGCAGCGCGCAGAACAGTGCGTTCTGCCAGGTGCTGGCGCGTTCGAGCCGGAGGTCCAGCAGGAGCGCGTTCATCACGTTGGCGGCGATTTCCACGCCCGGCATGAGTTCGGCCTCCCCCGAGCGCGGGGTGGCGTAGGCATCGCCCATGCCCGCGGCTGTGGCGCCCACCAGCACGTACTTGCCGGTGAAGGTGTCGGCCGGGACCTTGTCCTTGAGCACGTCCACGTACGGCACCTGGCGAAAACTGCCGGGCGGCCCCACGAAGGGAATCTGTGCCCAGTGGTCGCGCAGCCAGGTGCCGTCGGTTGCCGGCAGCCCGGCCTTTCGCGCGGGTGCGCGCTGGCCTGGAAGCGGTTCGGGCAGCGTGGCGCCGCCAACACGCAGCACCGCCAGCCCAAGGTGGTCCCACCAGCGTTCGCCATCGCCCTCGCGCAGAAAGGTGCTGCGCACGATGCCATCGGCGTCGATCTCCAGATGGATGTGGCCCAGCGCGGCTGCGTGCGCACCCAAGGCCTGTGCCGGTTCGGTGCGCAGGAGCTGCCCGGTACCCAGGCGATCCTGAAGCACCATGGGCAGCACCACCTTGCCGGTGTCGCCGATGGCCTGGGCCAGCAGCGCTTCGTCGGGCGAGCGCGGGGCATCGGGTTCGACCAGGATCAGGTCCAGGCCCACCGCGCGCGGTTGACCGGCGCTGATTTTCTGCAGCAGCGCCGCGTGCGTGGCGCGTCGCCAGGGCCAGCGCCCCACTTCGGCCAGGCTCTTGTCGTCGATGGCGACGATCACGATGTCGTCCGAAACCGGCCGGGTCTGCAGCCGGGAGAGCTGGTCGGTGAGGGCCAGGTCGATGTGCTCGAAGGTCCGCGAGGCGCTCAGGAAAACCACCAGAGCGAGCAACAGCGCGCTCAGCAGGCTCCACTCCAGCCAGCGCGTCTGCAGGCGCCGGCGCCCGGGCTCCTGGAACTGCGAACTGGTGGTGTCGGACGGAACCGTCTGCACGCGGGTTCAGCGCGTGCCGGGCTGCACGGGCTGTCCTTCCGAGTTGGTCAGCGGCTGCTGGTCCGACGTGGTGATGCGTGCCGGCACGTCCAGGCGCTGCACCGGCGACCAGGGGCCTTCGAAGCCCTCGGCATCGATCTGCCGGACCCGCAGGTGGTACAGGCCGGGTGTGGGCAGCCCCCGCGTGTAACTGGGTTCATCCAGGCGCTGGTCGTCCAGGATGCGGGAGAACCGCTCGTCCTGCGCAAGCTGGATCTGGTGGCGCCAGGGGCCGCCGGGGCTGGCACTCCAGGCCACGTGCAGCGCATTCGCGCCCGAACGCGACGAGGGTGCGCCGGGTGTGGGCGGCTGCGCGACCACCGAGAATGGCACCGCGCGGCTGAACGGCCCCTGGTCGCGCTCGCCCTGCGCGGTGCGCGCTACCGCCGCCACGCGCCAGAGGTAGTTGCCGGGTTGAAGCAGCGCCGGGCGGTGCAGGCAGGTGCCCAGATCGGTGGTCTGCTCGACCACGTCGCGGAACGCGGCATCGCGCGCGATCTGGAAACGGTAGCCGATCGCTTCCGTGCTGTCGGTGCAGGCAAGCTGCAAGCCGTTGGAGAGCAGACGGGCACCGGCCTGCGGCTCGCGCAGCAGCGGGGCCACGGGCCGGGCATTGACCACCAGCGCGTGCTCTGCGGCCCCACCCGGGATGCCCCATGGGTCGAGTGCGCGAACGCTCACGAGGTAACTGCCGTCTTCCAGGCCGGGCAGCCGGGCAGGGGATTGGGTGAAGAGGCCGTTGCGCACCACCTTCTGCGGGTCGTCGCCCGCGGCGATGCGCACCTGCCAGCCATCCGCGCTTGGCAGGCGCGGCAGCGGCAGCTCCACCACCGCGATGTCTTCGACCACGGCGGGCAGTGTGCCCAGGTCGGGTGGCGGCAGCAGGCGGGCCAGCGTGGTGCCTGAGGCGTCGACCCGGGCGCCTTCGCCGGCCCGCAGCGCGGTACCGCCGCCCGCGGAGCCCCGGACATCGATGGCACCCTCGCGCACGTCCCCGATGAAATCACCCTGGTCGTTGCTGGCCACGCCAAAGGTGGTGCCACGCACCCCCCCCACCGCGCGGCGCGTGCGGATCTCGAAGCGGCTGCGCGGTGTCGGCAGTGGTGTGACGGTGGCGTCCACGCGCCCGCGCTCCAGTTCGATGCGCGACTGGCTGTGGCCGGGGGCCGGTGCATGGCGCAGCTCGGTCAACCGTGTCTGCGTGCCGGCCGACAGGCGCACCTGAGAGCCGTCGGCCAGTTGCAGTGTCACGAAGCCTCCGTCGCCTACATCGATGCGCGCGCCCTCGGGCACGCGCTGCCCTGCGGCCAGTGCGGTGGCGCCGGGCGCTGCGTCGTGCTGCACGCTGGCCGGACCCGCCACGTGCAGCACCGTAGCGGGCGCCATGGGGGTGCGGGCGAGCGCGGCCGGAATCACCAGGGTCGTCCCGGGCTGCAGGCGCCTGGGGTGTCGAATCTGGTTGAGGGCCTGCAGGCGTGGCCATTGCCGAGGGTCTTCCAGGTAGCGCCGGGCCAGGTCATGCAGGTTGTCGCCCGGTTGCACGGTGTGCCGCACGTCCTGCTGCGCCAGCACCAGGCCAGGTACGAGCAGCCACGCGCCAATCCACAAGGGCGACAGGCACGGGCGAGGGAGGCGGTGGCGGACCATGCTCAGGTTCAGGCGGTCTTGGCCTGCTGCGCCACGCCGAGGTCTTCCAGGCGGTAGCCGTGGTTGTAGACAGAGACCAGCCGGAAACCGGTTTCTGCGCGCAGGCGCAGCTTGCTGCGGACATGGGACATGTAGACGTCCAGCGAGCGCGAGGAAATGTCGGCTTCGATGCCCCAGACCGTTTCGATCAGGTACCCGCGGGACAGCAGGCGCCCCAGGTTGCGGAACATGAGGAGCGCAAGGTCGAATTCCTTGGCGGGGAGGGGCGGGAGCTCCTCGCCCTCCACCCACACGCGGCGCTCCTGCGGATGAAAGCGGTAGGGGCCCCATGCCGTCTCGGGTGGAGGCAGCGCATGGCCGCCCCGGCGCAGCAGCGCCATGAGCCGGGCGCGCAGTTCGCCCACGCGGGCCGACTTCACCATGTAGTCGTCCGCGCCGCAGGTCAGCCCGTCGACGATGTCTCGCTCATCGCTGCGGTTGGTCACCATCAGGATGGGCATGGGCACGGTCACCATGTTGCGGATGGTGCGTATCACCGCCGGGCCTGACATGTCCGGCAGCTCCCAGTCGACGATGAAGAGGTCGTAGGTTTCGCGGGGCAGTACCCGCAACAGGGAGGTGCCGTCGGGAAACAGGTGGCAGTCGTGGCCCATGGATGTCACCACGGCCCTCACCAGATCCAGCTGGGCGGGGTCGTCGTCAACGGCAGCAATGCGCATGTACTGGAGATGTCGGTCTCTATGAATGAATGGAAAGGTCCCTGAGCGATTACCCTGGACTGTATATAGGCCGGCGCCGCCGTGCAGCCGTTTTGACAATCTCTTAAGAAATGTCTGCGTGGGGCTTGACGGAATGCACAGGTCGGGCTTGCGGCTACAATGAAAAAGCACGGTCGTTCTTATTTTGGGAGATGGGTGTGTTAGCCGGGTCAAAATGCCGGTGCAGGTATCCCCGGCATACAATCCCTGAGTTGACGTGCACGTCAATCGTGCCGCCCCGTTTTCCATTCATTCAATCAAGCAGGAGCAAACCAGCATGAAGGTACTCGTCCCCGTCAAGCGCGTGGTGGATTACAACGTCAAGGTCCGCGTGAAGAGCGACGGCAGCGGCGTGGATATCGCGAACGTGAAGATGAGCATGAACCCGTTCGACGAAATCGCCGTGGAAGAAGCCGTGCGGCTCAAGGAGAAGGGGGTGGTGACGGAGGTGATCGCCGTGTCCTGCGGCGTCACGCAGTGCCAGGAGACGCTGCGCACGGCGATGGCGATCGGTGCGGACCGCGCGATCCTGGTGGAGACCGCAGTGGAACTGCAGCCGCTGGCGGTGGCCAAGCTGCTCAAGGCGCTGGTGGACAAGGAACAGCCCGGCCTGGTGATCCTGGGCAAGCAGGCGATCGACGACGACTGCAACCAGACCGGCCAGATGCTGGCCGCGCTGGCCGGCCTGCCGCAGGCCACGTTTGCGAGCAAGGTCGAACTGGGAGACGGCAAGGCCAGCGTGACGCGCGAGGTGGATGGCGGCCTGGAGACGCTGTCGATCACGCTGCCGGCGGTGGTGACGACCGACCTGCGACTGAACGAACCGCGCTACGTGACGCTGCCCAACATCATGAAGGCGAAAAAGAAGCCGCTGGAGACGGTCAAGCCCGAGGATCTCGGGGTGGACGTGGCGCCGCGCATCAAGACGCTCCGTGTGAGCGAGCCGCCCAAGCGCGGTGCCGGCGTGAAGGTGCCCGACGTGGCCGCGCTGGTGGACAAGCTCAGGAACGAAGCCAAGGTGATCTGAGGTGCGGCGTCGGGCGTGGGGCGTTCAGCGTGAACGCCCGGTTCCCGACGCAAGACCCGGACCCTGCCCAATCGCACAACGCTCAACGCAAAACGCTCAACGACCATGACCTCTCTCGTTATCGCCGAACACGACAACGCGTCCATCAAGGGCGCCACCCTCAACACCGTGACCGCCGCCGCAGCCTGCGGTGGGGATGTTCACGTCCTCGTCGCCGGTCACAACGCCGGTGAAGCCGCCAAGGCGGCCGCGCAGATCGCCGGCGTTTCCAAGGTGCTGCTGGCCGACGCACCCGGCCTGGCGCACGGCCTGGCCGAGAACGTGGCCGCGCAGGTGCTGGCCATCGCGTCCAACTACAGCCACATCCTGTTCCCTGCCACGGCCAGTGGCAAGAACGTCGCGCCGCGCGTGGCCGCCGCCCTGGACGTCGCGCAGCTCAGCGACATCATCAAGGTGGTGAGCGCGGACACCTTCGAGCGCCCGATCTACGCGGGCAACGCCATTGCCACGGTGCAGACGCAGGACGCGACCAAGGTGATCACGGTGCGCACCACCGGTTTCGATGCGGCGCCGGCCAGTGGCGGCAGCGCACCGGTGGAGAACGCCGATGCGGTGGCCGACTCGGGCAAGAGCAGTTTCGTGGGCAGTGAGATCGCCAAGAGCGACCGCCCCGAACTCACGGCGGCCAAGATCATCGTCTCTGGCGGCCGTGCGCTGGGCAGCGCGGAGAAGTTCAACGAAGTGATCACGCCGCTGGCGGACAAGCTCGGCGCGGCCATTGGCGCCAGCCGCGCGGCGGTGGACGCAGGCTACGCGCCCAACGACCTGCAGGTGGGCCAGACGGGCAAGATCGTGGCGCCGCAGCTCTACATCGCCGCTGGCATCTCGGGCGCCATCCAGCATCTGGCCGGCATGAAGGACTCCAAGGTGATCGTGGCGATCAACAAGGACCCTGAAGCACCGATCTTCAGCGTGGCCGACTATGGCCTGGAGGCCGATCTCTTCACCGCCGTGCCCGAGCTGGTCAAGGCCCTCTGACGAACCGGTCGAGCGTGGGGCGCTGGACGTTCAGCGTGTCCCCCGCTCGACGCCATTCGCCCAACGCTGAACACCCAACCTCTGGAAGACCATGAGCTACTCCGCACCCCTCAAGGACATGCTGTTCGACATCGAGCACCTGGCGCGCATTGACCAGGTGGCGAAGATGCCGGGCTTCGAGGAGGCCGGCCTGGAAACCGCGCAGGCCGTCCTGGAAGAGTGCGCCAGGCTCAATGAGGGCGTGATCGCTCCCTTGAACTGGGAAGGGGACAAGAACCCGTCCTGGTTCCAGGACGGCAAGGTGTTCACCACGCCCGGGTTCAAGGAGGCTTTCCGGCAATACGCCGAAGGCGGCTGGCAGGGGCTGCAACACCCGACGGCGTTTGGCGGGCAGGGCCTGCCCAAGACCATCGGGTCGGCCTGCGGCGAGATCCTCAACAGCGCCAACATGAGCTTCGCGCTCTGCCCGCTGCTGACCGATGGGGCGATCGAGGCGCTGCTCACTGCCGGCAGCGACGAGCTCAAGGCCATCTACCTCGAAAAGCTGGTCAGTGGCGAATGGACCGGCACCATGAACCTGACGGAGCCGCAGGCCGGTTCCGATCTCGCCGCGGTGCGCAGCCGTGCCGAGCCGCAGCCCGATGGCACCTACAAGGTCTTTGGCACCAAGATCTTCATCACCTACGGCGAGCACGACATGGCGGACAACATCGTGCACCTGGTGCTGGCGCGCGTGAGTGGCGCGCCCGAGGGCGTCAAGGGCATCAGCCTGTTCGTGGTGCCCAAGTTCCTGGTGAACAAGGACGGCTCGCTCGGTGCGCGCAACGACGTGCACTGCGTGAGCATCGAGCACAAGATGGGCATCAAGGCCAGCCCGACCGCGGTGCTGCAGTACGGTGACCATGGCGGCGCCGTGGGTTACCTCGTGGGTGAGGAGAACCGCGGCCTGGAGTACATGTTCATCATGATGAACGCCGCGCGCTACGCGGTGGGCGTGCAGGGCATCGCGATCGCCGAGCGCGCCTACCAGAAGGCGGTGGCCTACGCCAGGGACCGGGTGCAGAGCCGCCCGGTCGATGGCTCCATGGGCACGGCCGCACCCATCATCCACCACCCCGACGTCAAGCGCATGCTCATGACCATGCGCGCCTCCACCGAGGGCTGCCGTGCGATGGCCATCGTGGCGGCTGCGGCCTACGATGCCGCTCACCACCACCCCGATGCGCAGGCGCGCAAGGACAACCAGACCTTCTATGAGTTCCTCGTGCCCCTGGTCAAGGGCTACAGCACCGAGATGAGCCTGGAGGTCACCAGCCTGGGCGTGCAGGTGCACGGCGGTATGGGCTTCATCGAGGAAACCGGCGCCGCGCAGTACTACCGCGACGCCAAGATCCTGACCATCTACGAAGGCACCACGGCGATCCAGGCCAATGACCTCGTGGGTCGCAAGACCGCGCGCGATGGGGGCACGGCGGCCAAGGCGATCGCTGCCCGCATCGAAGAGACCGAACGCGAGCTTGCCGCCGGCAGCGAGCAGGCGCGTGCGGTGGGCAAGCGCCTGAGCGCCGCGCGCCAGGCCTTTGTCCAGGTGGTGGACTTCATCGCGGCGAACACCAAGACCCGACCCAATGCCGCGTTCGCGGGCAGCGTGCCCTACCTCATGCTGGCGGGCAATCTGGTGGCGGGCTGGCAGATGGCCCGCGCGTTGCAGGTGGCCGAGTCGCTGTCCGCCAAGGGACAGGACAGCGCCTTCATGCAGGCCAAGATCACCACCGCGCGTTTCTATGCCGACCACCTGCTCAGCCGTGCACCCGGTGTGCGCGACGCGATCGTGGACGGTGCCGAAGCGGTGACTGCACTGGCCGCCGACGCTTTCTGAGCTGCGTCGCGGTGCGGCATGTGCATGCCGCGCCCGGCTTGCACGCGCCCGCGCACAACATTCTGGAGACGCCATGACCGCACCCGTTCGCACCCTGCCCCCGGTTCTGAAGAACCTGAAGTTCCCGGTGATCGGATCACCGCTGTTCATCATCAGCAACCCCAAGCTCGTCATCGCGCAATGCAAGGCCGGCGTGGTGGGTGCGATGCCGGCGCTCAACGCACGGCCCGCGTCGCAATTGGACGAGTGGCTGGCCGAGATCACCGAGGCGCTGGCCGCGCACGACAAGGCCCATCCCGACAACAAGGCCGCGCCGTTTGCCCTCAACCAGATCGTGCACAAGAGCAACGACCGGCTGGAGCACGACATGCAGCTCTGCGCCAAGTACAAGGTGCCCATCGTGATCACCAGCCTGGGGGCGCGTGAGGATGTGAACCAGGCGGTGCATGGCTGGGGGGGCATCGTGCTGCACGACGTCATCAACAACGTGTTCGCGCACAAGGCGATCGAAAAAGGCGCCGATGGACTGATCCCGGTGGCCGCTGGCGCGGGCGGCCATGCCAGCGTCAAGAGCCCGTTCGCCATGGTGCAGGAGATCCGGGCATGGTTCGGCGGTCCGGTGGCGCTCTCGGGTTCCATCGCCTCGGGCGGTGCCATCCTGGCCGCGCAGGCCATGGGCGCGGACCTGGCCTACATCGGCTCGGCCTTCATCGCGACCGAAGAAGCCCGGGCCGTGGACGGCTACAAGCAGATGATCACGCAGTCGGATTCCGACGACATTGTCTACAGCAACTTCTACACCGGCGTTCACGGCAACTACCTCAAGGGCAGCATCCGCAACGCCGGCATGGACCCGGACAACCTGCCACAGAGCGATCCCAGCAAGATGAACTTCAGCACCGGCGAGGGTGGCAACGCCGCCAAGGCCTGGCGCGACATCTGGGGTTGCGGTCAGGGCATCGGTGCCATCCGCGAGGTGGTGCCCGCGGCCGACCTGGTGGCGCGCTTCAAGCGCGAATACGCCGAGGCCAAGGCGCGCATCTGCGCCGGGTAAGCCAGGCGTTCAGGGCTGTTTGTTGCCGCGCAGCCAGGAGCCCAGCGCGTCCAGGGCCTTGTTCAGGTCGCCGGTGAAGGTGCGGGTGTATTCCACCCCTCCTTGGTCGGAGATGGCCGAGACCCAGCCACCTTCGGCCCACTCGGCATAGAGCCAGTCGTCGCGCTCGCGGACGACGCCCGCCGGTGCCTCGGGCGGTGCGGCCACCGGCGTACCCTTGAGTGCCGCGCCCATGAAATCGATCCAGATCGGCAGCGCCAATCGGCCGCCCGATTCCGCGCCACCGAGTCCGCGCGGCTGGTCGTAGCCCATCCAGACGGCAGCGGCCAGCGAAGGCTGGTAGCCTGCGAACCAGGCATCCACCGCGTCGTTGGTGGTACCGGTCTTGCCATACAGGTCGGTGCGCTTGAGCTGGCCCTGCGCGCGCGCAGCGGTGCCCACGCGCGTAACGTCGTTGAGCATGCTCGCGGTGATGAACGCGTTGCGCGCCGGGATCGCACGGTTGTCCTCGGTCAGCGGCTCGGCGGGCGGCGCCTCGAACAGCACCTTGCCCTGTGCGTCGGTGATCTTCTCGATCACCACCGGCGCGACGCGCCAGCCGCCGTTGGCCAGGGTGGCGTAGGCCTGGGCCATCTGCAGTGGCGTCACGCTGCCCGTGCCCAGCGCGAGCGTGAGATTGTCCGGCTGCCGTGCGGGGTCCAGGCCGTAGCGCGCCAGCCAGTCGCGCGCAGGCTGCGTGCCGGTGTGCTGCAGCACCCGCACGCTGGCCAGGTTGCTGGAGCGGGCCAGGGCATCGCGCACCGTGATCGGGCCGGCGAACGCGTGGTTGCTGTTGCTCGGACTCCAGCCGTTGGCGGCGGTGAAGGGCATGTCGTCCACGAAGGTGCCCGGCATGACGCGGGCTTCGAGCGCGGCCGAGTAGAGCAGAGGCTTGAGCGCCGACCCGGGCTGGCGCCAGCCCTGGGTCACATGGTTGAAGGGTTGGCGCGTGAAGTCGAAGCCGCCCACCAGGGCGCGGATGCGGCCGTTCTGCGGGTCCACGGCCACCAGTGCGGCTTCGGCCTCGGGCCATTGGGAGATGGCCCATTGCTTCTTGCCGGTTTCCACCACCCGCACGACGGAACCGCGCTGGATCTTCAGCGGCGCCTTCGCCTTGGGATCGAGCGCACGTAGGGCCCAGCGCAAGCCCTCCCCCTGTACCGTGACACGTTCTCCGCTGGTGAGCTGAACCTGCATCGCCTTGGGGCTGGCCGCGAGCACGATGCCCACACGCAGGGTCTCGTCGTCGCGGTGGTCCTTGAGCGCCTGGGCCGCGGCGCGCTCCACCTCGGGGCCGTCGCCCACCGGCAGTTCCTCCTGGTCTTCGGGCCCGCGCCAGGCGCCTCGGCGGTCGAATGCGAGTACGCCGCGCTGTACCGCTGCATGGGCCGCACGCTGGTCGGCCGCGCGCAGGGACGTGGTCACACGCAGGCCGCTGGAGTAGGCCTCGGTGCCGAAGCGCTCCACCACCGCCAGGCGGGCCATCTCGGCCACGTGGGGCGCGTGCACGCTGCGCAGGCCTGGCGGGCGTACCGTCAGCTTCTCGGCCTTCGCGGCCGCCAGTTGCTGCTCGTTGATGGCGTCGACCGCGCGCATGCGTTCGAGCACCACCCGCTGGCGCTTGACGGCCCGGTCGAAATTGGCCACCGGGTTGGCGTAGTAGGGGTTCTGCGGCAGACCGGCGAGCATGGCGTTTTCCGCCAGCGTGAGCTTGTCCAGGGGTTTGCCGAAGTAGGTCTGTGCCGCGGCCGCAAAGCCGTAGGCGCGTTGACCGAGAAAGATCTCATTGAGGTAGATCTCCAGGATGCGGTCCTTGGAGAGTTCCTGTTCCAGCTTGAGCGCCAGCCAGATTTCCTTGGCCTTGCGTTCGGCCGAGAACTCGCGCGTGAGCAGCATGGTGCGCACGAGCTGTTGCGTGATGGTGGACGCTCCCTGCCGCTGGCCACCGGTGATCGCTGCCACCAGGGCGCGCGCAATGCCCTTGGGATCGACGCCCGAATGCTCTCGATAGCGTGCGTCCTCCACCGCCAGCACGGCCTGCTGCAATTGCACCGGAATGCGCGAGAGCGGTACATACTCGCGCCGCTCCGCGCCGAACTGCGCGATCTCCACACCGTCGGAGGTGAGCACCTGCAGAGGCAGCTTGGGCTGGTAGTGGACGATGCGGTCGAGCGCCGGCAGGTCGAAGGCCGGTGCGGTGGCGGGCACCACGGAGAGACAGACGGCGACCGCGCCTGCAGCGAGGAGCGCGCGCCGGGGAAGCGGCGGAAACATGGAGGCGAATTGTCCCGGATCGGTGTGAAGCCGGCGTGCGCCCGCCAGCCTGGCAAGGTAACGAGCTGTGACGGCGTGCGGGGTTAACATCCGCCGTCCGACCCGATCCACCGACCCCAAACCCTCATGCGCAAGCACATCCTGCTGCTGGAAGATGAACAGGCCATCGCCGACACGCTGATTTACGCGCTGGACAGCGAGGGTTTCGAGGTGCGGCACGTCCACTTGGCGCGCGAGGCGCTGCAGGCATGGGGCGAGACCGCAGCGGACCTGGCGATCCTGGATGTGGGCGTGCCGGACGGCAGCGGCTTTGACGTGTGCCGATCCATTCGCCGACGCAGCGATATGCCCATCGTCTTTCTGACGGCGCGGCACGAGGAGATCGATCGCGTGCTGGGCCTGGAGCTTGGTGCGGACGACTACGTGGTCAAGCCGTTTTCGCCACGCGAGGTGGTGGCCCGGGTACGCGCCATCCTGCGCCGCGCAGCAGGCGCCGCCGTGGTGCCATCGCCATCATCGTCGGTGCCGGATGGCCGCCTTGTGCTGGACGAAGGCACGCAGCGCATTGCCTGCGGCGGCGAGTACCTGCAGCTCACGCGCTATGAATTCCAGTTGCTGGCAACGCTGCTGCGCCGTCCCCAGCGAATTTTCTCGCGTGCCGAACTGATGGCGCTGGTTTGGGACGGTGCGCATGAGACCTCCGAGCGCACCGTGGATGCCCATGTGAAGCTGCTGCGGGCCAAGCTGCGCGGGCGTGGCCTGCCGGCGGACCTCATCCAGACCCATAGGCACATGGGCTACTCGATCCGTCGGCCGGACTGAGGCATGCGCATTGGTTTGCGCCTGCTGCTGGGCTTCTTCCTCATCCTGGGGCTGGCGCTGTTTGTGGTGCTGCGCGTGTTCGTGGAAGAAGTCAAGCCTGGCACGCGCCTGGCCATGGAAGATAGCCTGGTCGACGCAGCCTACACGCTGGCCCGCCTGGCTGCGCCCGATATGAAGGCTGGCATCATGCCCAGTGGCGACTTCGCCCTGGCGCTGCAAGGCTTGCCGGCAGAAGACCCACAAGCCCGCATATGGGGCTTCCGCAAGGACCGCATCGACTACCGCGTCACTGTCACCGATGCGCAAGGCATCGTGCGCTTCGACACTCGACCCGAGGCGGTTGGGCAGGACTTCTCGCGCTGGAACGATGTTGCCCGTGCGCTGCGCGGCGAATACGGTGCTCGTTCCAGTCCAGCCAGCCCGTACGAGCCCGAGCCCACCACCGTCATGCATGTGGCTGCGCCCATACGCGATGGCGATCGCATCATCGGCGTACTGTCCGTTTCGCGCCCCAACCACCGGCTGGAGCCCTATATCGAGCGCAGCCAGCAGCGCATACTGCGCTGGTCCTGGGCTCTGCTGGGCCTGTCGCTGCTCATCGGACTGCTGTTCAGCTGGTGGATAGCCCACTCGCTGTCGCGCTTGCGCGGCTACGCCAATGCGGTGGCCAAGGGTGAGAGGGCCTCGCTGCCGGTGCTGGGTCGCTTCAGCGGCAACACCGAATTCAGCGAGCTGGCGGGTGCGCTGGAGCGCATGCGCTTGCGGCTCGAGGACAAGGCCTATGTGGAAAGCTATGTGCACACGCTCACGCATGAGCTCAAGAGCCCGCTGGCCGCGATACGGGGCGCCGCTGAGCTGTTGCAAGAAGACCTGACGGCCGCAGACAGGCAGCGTTTCACCGGCAACATCCAGCGCCAGACCGAGCGCCTGCACCAACTCGTGGACAAGTTGCTGGCGCTGGCGCGCGTTGAACAGATGCGCGACCTCGGGCAGCGTGGTCCTGTCGATCTCTCGCGTCTCACACGCGAACTGCTGCAACGCCTGGAGCCGCGGCTGCGTCTGAGAAGGCTCACGGTGCGCGACGAACTTGGTGAAGGCATGACGGTCTCCGGCGACGCCTTCCTGATCGGGCAGGCGCTGCAGAACCTGCTGGACAACGCGATCGACTTCTCACCCCCCGGTGGTGAACTGTGGCTGCGGCTCGAACGGGATGCGGGCGGCCTGGCGTGGTCCGTTCGAGACCAGGGACAGGGCATACCCGACTATGCGCAGGCCCATATCTTCGAGCGCTTCTACTCGCTGCCGCGCGTGGCATCCGGAGAACGGAGTTCGGGGTTGGGCCTGTGTCTTGTGCGTGAGGTGAGCGACCTGCATGGCGGACGCATCGAGGTCTGCAATGTGGCCGACCCCGTGGGGTGTCTGGTGCGCTGGGTGCTGCCAGCCTGATACGGCGCTTCACTTTCGCTGCACAAATTTCCCGCTCGCTGCACGGGTGTTGCTCATGCGAGGGAGAGACTGCCCGGGTTTCATCCACGGAGCCTGTCTTGAACAAATACCCCTTGCTGAACAAAGTGCTGGTCATCGGTGTGCTGATGCTGCTGCTCCTGATTCCACTGACCATGGTGCGTGACGTGATCCGTGAACGCTCCCAGAACAGAGGCACCGCGTCCTCCGACGTGGCCAGGGCGCATGCCGGTCCACAGACGCTTACCGGGCCGGTGCTCTACCTGCCGTATACAGAGACCTTTACGCGAACTGTGGCGACCGCCGAAGGCAGAACGCGGGAAGAGCGCGTCTCCGAGGAGCGGGTGGCGATCCGCTTTCCTGTGCGTATGGATACCCGCAGCCGGCTGGATACGGAGGTGCGCTGGCGCGGCATATTTCCCGTCACCGTCTACACCAGCATCCACGAAATTTCCGGCAGCTTCGTGTGGAGCGAAGTCGAGCCACGCGAGAAGAATGGCGAGGTCGTACTTGGGCAGCCGCGTGTCCTGCTGGGTGTGAGCGACCTGCGCGGCCTGCAGAGCGTGCCGCAGATGAACCTGGGCGGCCAAGCCCTGGTGGTGTCGCCCGCCATGTCGCCGCAACGCGCGCCGTTGCCCCTGGGCGCGCCAGTGAACCTGCAGGTGCTGCGCTCGGGCGAGGCGGTTCCCTTCACCCTCCGGTTGGAACTGGCCGGCACCGGGCGACTGGGCTGGGTGCCGCTGGCCGACGAGAACACCGTGAGCATCAGCGGTGCCTGGCCGCACCCGAACTTTGGTGGCGACTTCCTGCCGCGTTCACGCACGGTGAGTGGACAGGGTTTCGAGGCCCGATGGAGCGTGCCATCGCTCTCTGCTCGCTCGCAGCAACAATTCCTGCAGCACGAAGGCCGGGGCGAGGCGATCGAAGGCTTCTCCGTCAGCCTGGACGACCCCGTGGACGTCTACCGGCAGACCGAGCGTGCCACCAAATACGCGACGATGTTCATCGTGCTGACGTTCGCGGCCTTCTTCGTGCTGGAGATGGTGCGCCGCTGGCGCATCCATCCCATGCAGTACCTCATGATCGGCGCGGCCTTGGTGTTGTTCTTTCTGCTGCTGCTCTCGCTGTCGGAGCATGTGGCATTCCGCTGGGCCTATCTGTCGGCCAGCCTGGCCTGTTCCGGGCTGCTGGCGCACTATCTGCGCCACGTGCTGGGAGGCTGGCGGCCGGGCCTGCTCATGAGCGGCTTGCTTGTGGCGTTGTACGGGGTGCTTTACGGCATCCTCATCTCGGAAGACAACGCGCTGATGATGGGCTCCTTGCTGCTGTTTGGTGTGTTGGCCGCCGTCATGACGGCCACCCGTCGTGTGGACTGGTACAACGTGATGGGCTCGGCCCCTGCGGCCTCAGACCCCCTCGATAGCCACCAGCGTGCCGCGTGAGGCGCTCTGGCGTATGGCCACCAGCCGCTGGTACTCGGGCGAATGGTAGAAGGCCATGAGGTGGGCCATGTCAGGAAACTCCAGGATCACCTGTCTGCGCGGTGTGCCGTCGCCTTCCAGCATGGTGGCGGCACCGCCCCGCACCAGGAAACGCCCGCCGTGTGCTGCAACGACCGCGGGCACGTCCTGGCGGTAGCGCTCGTAGGTGGCGGGGTCGGTCACTTCCACGTTGGCATGGATGTAGGCGGGCATGGGGCAGCTCCTTAAAAAGGGTGATGAAAACATTTAACCATCCGGTTGACATTTTGCCGCGCCTGGCCTAAATTCAACCATATGGTTAAACATTCAAGCCCAGACCGCCTTGATGCCGTGTTCCACGCACTGGCCGATCCCACGCGCCGCGCGATGCTGCAGTCTCTGGCCGAGAACCCTCGGCCGGTGGGTGAGCTGGCGGCACCGTTCGCGATCTCGCTGGCGGCGGCCTCCAAGCACATCAAGGTGCTGGAGGGAGCCGGGTTATTGCAGCGCACCGTCAGCGGCCGCACGCACCTGTGCGCGCTGGACGCGGCGCCGCTGCACGCGGGCATGGAATGGATACGCCATTACGAGCGGTTCTGGCAGGAGCGCCTGGACGTGCTGGAGGCCCTGCTCAAGGCCGAGGACCGCGCCCGCCAACCCCGAACCCGCCACCCATCCAGGAGAAAACCATGAACGACGACTACGGCGTGCTCACCGCCACCGATACCGTGCGCATCGAACGCCTGTTGCCAGGTCCCATCGAACGCCTCTGGGCTTACCTTACCGAAGCCGACAAACGCGCCCTGTGGCTGGCCGGTGGCCCGATGGGGTTGCAGCCCGGCGGACAGGTGGAGCTCGTGTTCCGCAACAGTGGCCTGGCCAAGGACGACATTGCACCACCCGAAAAGTACCGCAGCGAATCGGGTGAGCACCGCCTTCACGGCGTCGTGACCGACTGCGAACCGCCCACCTTGCTGGCTTTTACCTGGGGCGAGTCCTCGGCGGTGCGCTTTGAACTCACGCCGCGTGGCGCTCAGGTGCAGTTGGTCATCACGCATTCGAGGCTGGCCAACCAGGGCGCCGTGCTCGCCGTCTCGGCTGGCTGGCATGCCCACCTGGGCATCCTGCGCGCGCGGCTGGAAGGCCAGGAGCCTGTCGGTTTCTGGGCCACGCATGCGCGCCTGGAGGCGGAGTACGCCCGGCGCTTTGCGGCGAGCTGAACCCGGCCCGTGATCTCGCGGTCGTTTTTTTCTTGCTCGCGGGATGCAGTGTGGTTATATTCTGGTGAACATAGCGTCTCCCCTGGGAGGCGCAGCCGTTTCATCTTCCCCAGGCACACCATGGCCACACCGCTGCCTTCCAATCCCTTGTCAGCCGGGCTTGCGCCCATGGCCGCGGACATCCTGCCCGGGCGGCCGCAGCAGCAGGAGGTCTGGGTGCGCGCGGCCCTCAGCCGCCTGCAGGAGCCGCGCAGTGCGGTGCGCGTATGCGAATGGCTGGTGGAGCCCGTGGCAGGCTCTGGCGAAGTGGCGCTCACCCTGGTGCTGTCGAGCAACGTCAGCCTGTCTTTCCTGCTCGGTGCCGAGGACGCCTCGGACCTGGGACAGGTGCTGCGGCCGCCGGGAGACTGAGCCGCCGTGTTGTGCTGGTGGCGTCAGGGCTTCAGCAGGCGAGTGAGCTTGCGCAGTTCCTTGTCGGCGGCCTGCAGTGCCAGGTTTTCGACTGTGCGGTAACACCGCACGATCTCCTGGCCGACGGGTGTGAGCGCGGCACCACCGCCATGCGCGCCGCCGACCGAGGCCGCCACGGCGGGCTCGCGCAGACTGCGGTTGATCTCGTCGACCAGCAGCCAGGCGCGCCGGTAGGACATGCCCAGTTCCCGGCCCGCGGCGGAGATCGAGCCGGTGCGCTCGATGGCTTCCAGCAGGCCGATCTTGCCGGGTCCGATGGCGATGACATCGTCGCGCCGTATGCGCAGACGGAACTGCACCTGGGGTTGCATGGGGCTCCTCGTGGACGCGCGGAGGCGCGTGCGCGGACCATGCTACCCCATGCAGGCGCGATGCGATCAGGCCTTGGCCACCTCGTGGTCCGCCATCAGTTCCAGGGCCTTGACGAGCGCGGAGTGGTCGAGATCGCCCATGCCGTGCGCCGCGCAGGTCTGCATGAGTTGCGCGGCGTTGGCCGTCTGCGGCAGCGCCACGCCGATCTCGCGCGCGCCCTGCAGCGCCAGCCCCAGGTCCTTCTGATGCAGCCGGATGCGGAAGCCTGGGTTGAAGGTGCGCTGGATCATGCGTTCGCCATGCACCTCCAGGATGCGGCTGGCCGCGAAACCGCCCATGAGGGCCTGGCGCACCTTGGCGGGATCGGCCCCTGCCTTGCTGGCGAACACCAGGGCTTCGCTGACGGCAGCGATGTTGAGCGCCACGATGATCTGGTTCGCCACCTTGGTGGTCTGGCCGTCGCCGTTGCCGCCCACCAGGGTGATGTTCTTGCCCATCAGCGCCAGCAGAGGTTGTACGCGCTCGAACACAGCCGCATCGCCGCCACACATGATGGTGAGCGTGCCAGCCTTGGCGCCGACCTCGCCGCCGGAGACCGGTGCGTCCAGGTAGTCGCAGCCCAGCGCGTTGATGCGCCGGGCGAAGGCTTTGGTTGCCATCGGGCTGATGGAACTCATGTCGACCACCACCTTGCCGGCGCTCAAACCGTCGGCCACGCCGTTCTGGCCGAACAGCACGGCTTCCACGTCCGCGGTATCGGGCACCATGGTGAAGACCACCTCGGCCTCGCGGGCCACAGCAGCGGCGTTCTCGCAACGCCGGGCACCGGTCGACAGCATGGCCTCGGGTACCTGGCTTCGGGTGTGCACGTACAAGTCATGGCCCGCGCCGGCCAGCCGCAGTGCCATGGGCGTGCCCATGATGCCCAGGCCGATGAATCCGATTTTCATGGAGTGGTCCTTCGTGTATGAGAGAGTGGCGTGTTCAGTAGGCGTTGGTGTCGCCTGCGGGTTTTTGAGAGGTACGCAGCGTGGCCAATACCTGCTGGGAACCGGCTGCCATCAGACGTGCGTCGGAGCCGATGGTGACGAACTGGAACCCCATGGCGATGCGGCGTGCCGCTGCCTCGGGCGTACCGTTGTGGATGCCGGCCACCAGGCCGTGCGCCTTGGCGCGCGCCAGGATGTGCTCGACGGCCGCGGCCGCTTTCGGATCGAGATCGTCGAAGGTCGGGGTGCAGCCCAGCGCCAGTGAAAGGTCCGAGGGACCGATGTAGATCGCGTCCAGGCCCGGCACCGAGAGGATGTCGTCCAGGTTGTCCAGCGCCTGAGCGGTCTCGATCATCGCGAAGGTCACGATGGTCTCGTTGGCGTGGCGCGGGTAGTCGGCGCCGCCATAGAGGAGGGCGCGCACCGGTCCGAAGCTGCGTGTGCCCTGCGGCGCGTAGTGGGTCCAGGCGACCAGCCGCTCGGCATCCTGGCGGGTGTTGACCATGGGGCAGATCACACCGTAGGCGCCAGCGTCGAGCACCTTCATGAGGATGCCTGGCTCCAGCCAGGGCACGCGCACCACCGGCACCGTGGACGTGGTGGAGATCGCCTGCAGCATCGGCACCATGGCCTGGTAGTCCACCACGCCATGCTGCAGGTCGATGGTGAGCGAATCCCAGCCCTGGTGCGCCATGGTCTCGGCGGAGAAGCTGTTGGGGATGGCCAGCCAGCCGTTGGCTACCGCGCCGCCGCTGGCCCAGATCTCGCGCAGTCGGTTGGGTCTCATGGTGTCGTGTCCTTTGTTGTGCAGGAGGGGGTCATCGGTCCAGCGCCGGTCGCTTGGGGTGGAAGGTCCAGCCCGGGAGCAGGTACTGCATGGCCACGGCGTCGTCGCGCGCGCCCAGGCCATGCTGGCGGTAGAGCTGGTGAGCCTTCTCCACTTCGGCCATGTCCAGTTCCACGCCCAGGCCGGGCTTGTCGGGCACCTGCACATGGCCGTCGACGATGCGCAGCGGCTCGCGCGTGAGGCGCTGCCCGTCCTGCCAGATCCAGTGCGTGTCGATGGCGGTCACCTTGCCGGGTGCCGCGGCACCCACGTGGGTGAACATGGCGAGCGAGACGTCGAAATGGTTGTTGGAATGGGAACCCCAGGTCAGGCCCCAGTCGCGGCAGGTCTGTGCCACGCGCACGCTGCCGGCCATGGTCCAGAAATGCGGGTCGGCCAGGGGGATGTCCACGCTCTGCAGCGAGAGCGCGTGGCTGAGTTGGCGCCAGTCGGTGGCGACCATGTTGGTCGCCGTGGGCAGGCCGGTGGCACGGCGGAACTCGGCCATCACCTCGCGCCCGGAGAAGCCCTCTTCGGCACCGCAGGGGTCTTCGGCATACGCCAGCACGCCGCGCATGTCGCGCATCAGGCGCACCGCGTCTTTCAGCAGCCAGCCGCCGTTGGGGTCGAGCGTCACGCGCGCCTGCGGAAAGCGTTCGTGCAGCGCGGTGACGGCTTCCACCTCGGCCTCGCCGCGCAGCACGCCGCCCTTGAGCTTGAAGTCGTTGAAACCGTAGCGCTCGCGCGCGGCCTCGGCCAGGCGAACCACGGCCTCGGGCGTCAGGGCTGTCTCGTGGCGAAGGCGTGACCAGGCGTCGGGCGCATCGGGCTCGCTGGCGTAGGGCAGGGTGGTCCGGTTGCGGTCGCCCACGAAGAACAGGTAGCCCAGCATCTCGACCGACGCGCGCTGCTGACCCTCGCCCAGCAGGGCCGCCACCGGCACCTGCAGGTGCTGGCCCAGCAGGTCCAGCAGCGCCGACTCCACCGCAGTGACCGCATGGATGGTGGTGCGCAGGTCGAAGGTCTGCAGGCCGCGTCCGCCCGCGTCGCGGTCGGCGAAGCGGGCATGCAGTTCGCGCAGCAGGCGCTGGTGGTCGCCGATCGGCTGGCCTACCACCAGCGTGCGGGCGTCCTCCAGCGTCTGCCGGATCTTTTCTCCCCCCGGTACCTCGCCCACTCCCGTGCGCCCCGCACTGTCGGTGAGGATCAGCAGGTTGCGCGTGAAGAACGGCGCGTGCGCGCCACTGAGGTTGAGCAACATGCTGTCGCGCCCGGCGACAGGGATGGCGCGCAACTCGGTGATGCGCGGCGTGTCGGACACGGTGACAGGTTTGAGCATAGGGAAGGGAGGAAAGATGGCCGGTGCGACATGCCCCGGACCCCGGGATGCCGAGGAATCGGCTTCGCCGGGCCGGGACATCGCCCCCTTGAGGGGCGCGGCGCGGTGGGGGTGGTGGTCCTCAATCCGCCTTGATGTTGCGCGCCTCGATCAGCTTTTTCCAGCGAGCGAACTCGCTCGCCTGGAACGCGGTGAACTGCTCCGGCGTGCTGGCGACGATCTCAAACCCCAGGTCCAGCAGCTTGGGCTTGATCGCGGGGTCGTTGAGCGCGTCCTTGATCGCCGCGTGCAGCTTGCCGCGCAAGTCCGCGGGCAGTCCCTTGGGGCCGGCCACAGCCTGCCAGGAGTTCACGTTCGCGTCCTGGATGCCGAGTTCCTGCAGCGTGGGCACGTCCGGCAGCAGCGGCGAGCGTTGGGCGCTGGTGATGGAGAGGGCGCGCAGCTTGCCGGCCTTGATCTGCGGCATGGCGGTGTTGATGTTCATGAACGAGGAATCCACCTGGTTGCCCAGCAGATCGGTCATCACCGGGCCACCGCCCTTGTAGGGCACGTGCACGCCGCTGGTGCCGGTCTGTTGCCAGTAGAGCTCGGCGGTCAGGTGGTCGCTGCTGCCGTTGCCGGAAGAGGCGAACGTCATCTTCCCGGGGTTGGCCTTCTGCCAGGCCATCACGTCGGCCATGCTCTTGTGGGGCGAGGCGGCGGGCACCACCAGCACGTTGGGCGCCTGCACGGCCACCGAGATCAGGTCGAAGTCCTTGGTGGCGTCGTAGCTGACCTTGGTCAGGTGTGGGGCGATCACGAACGGACCGAGCGATGACACGAAGAGGGTGTAGCCATCGGGCGCGGAGCGCACCACCTGCGCGGCGCCAATGGTGCCGGTGGCCCCCGGCTTGTTGTCCACCACGAAGCTGCCGCCGAACTTCTCCTGCAGTTTGGGCTGCAGGGTGCGGGCGATCATGTCGGTGGAACCGCCGGGCGGGAAGGGCACCACGATGGTGACGGGTTTGTCGGGCCAGGCCATGGCCGCGCTCAGGGTCATGGACGCGCCCAGCGCGCATAGCAGTTTCTTCATGGTGTCTGTCTCCTGTCGTTGAAAGTCGGGCGGCGAAAGGACTTCCTTGGTACCGGTACCAAATCGAGTCGAGGCGAATGGTACCGGTACCAAATGGACGCGTCAATGCATTTTTCCGGCGCGCCGGAAAGCCTCAGGTTGTTTCGCGCTCGACGATGGAGAAACCCACGTCCACCACCTGCGGGACGACCTCCCGGCCCTCGGCGCGGTCGATCAGGTGCCGCGCGGCGAGCCGCCCGATGTCCGCCCCATTGATGCGCACGGTGCTCAGGGCGGGTGCCATGTCGGCGGCGAAGGGCACGTCGCCGAAGCCCACGAAGGCCAGCTTGCCCGGCACGTCGATGCCGCGCACCCGTGCCTCGGTCAGCGCGCCGAGCGCCAGCAGGTCGGAGCTGCAGAACACGGCGTCGGCATCGGGCGCCTGTTCCAGCAGTTGCGTCAGCGCGTCGCGCCCGCTGCGCAAGGAACGCGAGGCGCCGACGTTGATCTGCGTCACCGGCGCCAGCCCCGCCTGGGCGGCGGCGTGGGCGAAGGCGCTGGCCCGCCGGTCCGCGCGCTCGTCCTCGGCACGGATCAGCGCCAGCCGCCGGCGTCCCTTGGCGATGAGAAAACGCGCCACCTCGCGGCCGATGTCGTGGTGCGAGAAGCCCACCAGCATGTCGATCGGCGTGGGCGTGAGGTCCCAGGTCTCCACCACCGGGATGCCCGCGGCCAGCAGGCGTGTGCGGCCCAGGCCTGGCCGCAGGATGCCGGTGAGGAAGATGCCGTCCGGACGGCGGCCGATGATCGCCTCCAGCAGCGACTCCTCGCGGCTGGCCGAATAACCCGACTGCCCGAGCATGAGCTGGTAGCCGGCATCGAACAGCGTGTCGTTGAGGGCCTCGATGGTTGGCATGAACACCGACATCACCGTGCTGGGAACCACCGCGGCAATGAGGCGGCTGCGCGATGAGGCCAGTCCGCCAGCCATGCGGTTGGGCACGTAGCCGGTCTTCTGCACCGCCTCCATGACCTTCTGCCGCACTTCGGCCGAAACCTGGGCCGGTGTGTTGAGCGCCCGCGAGGCGGTGATGGGCGCCACGCCCGCCAGCCGGGCCACGTCGCGCAGGGTGATGGCCCCGCTGCCACGGCGCGCGCGCCGGGGGGTGTCGGATTCTTTCATTTGCCGATTAGAATGGTACCGGTACCATGCGGTCAAGGCGCATTGCCATGGCCGCGCTCACCGAATCATAGGAGATGCGGATGCCGGACACCCCCGCCCCCGCGCTGACCATCCGCATGCACGCGGACGACAACGTGGCCATCGTCGCCAACGACGGCGGCCTGCCTGCGGGCACCGCGTTGCCCGGCGGCCTGGTGCTGCGCGACAAGGTGCCGCAGGGCCACAAGGTGGCGCTGACGGATTTGCCGCGTGGTGCCGCCGTCCTGCGCTACGGCGTGGCCATTGGCCATGCGCTGGAGGACATCCCCGCTGGCGCCTGGGTGCACGAGCGCCTGCTGGGCATGCCACCGGCTCGTGGCCTGGACGACTTGCCCATGGCCACGCGCGGCACCATGGCGCTGCCCCCGCTGGAGGGCTACACCTTCGAGGGCTACCGCAACCCGGACGGTTCGGTGGGCACGCGCAACATCCTGGCCATCACCCAGAGCGTGCAGTGCGTGGCCGGCGTCACCGCTTTCGCGGTGCAGCGCATCAAGGCCGAACTGCTGCCCAAGTACCCGAACGTGGACGACGTGGTCGCTCTGGAGCACGGCTACGGTTGCGGTGTCGCCATCGACGCACCCGACGCGGCCATCCCCATCCGCACGCTGCGCCACATCAGCCTGAACCCGAATTTTGGCGGTGAGGTGATGGTGGTCAGCCTGGGTTGCGAGAAGCTGCAGCCCGAACGCCTATTGCCGCCAGGGAGCATTCCCATCGCCAGCGGGCGTGGCGCCGCCGCCGCCGATGCGCTCGACGTGGTCTGCCTGCAGGACGAGGCGCACGTCGGTTTCATGAGCATGGTCGATTCCATCTTGCGCCAGGCCGCGGTGCACCTGCGGCGGCTGGACGCGCGCCGGCGCGAGACGGTGCCGGCCAGCGAACTGGTGGTGGGCGTGCAGTGCGGCGGCAGCGATGCCTTCTCCGGCGTCACCGCCAACCCCGCCGTGGGTTTCTGCACCGACCTGCTGGTGCGGGCCGGTGCCAGTGTGATGTTCTCGGAAACCACCGAGGTGCGCGATGGCATCGCCCAGCTGACGGCACGCGCCGCCACGCCCGAGGTGGCAGAGGCCCTGGTGCGCGAGATGGCCTGGTACGACGGCTACCTGCGGCGCGGCGGCGTGGACCGCAGCGCCAACACCACGCCGGGCAACAAGAAAGGTGGCCTGTCCAACATCGTGGAGAAGGCCATGGGTTCGATCGTGAAGTCCGGCAGCGCACCCATCGCCCAGGTGCTCGCGCCGGGCGAGAAGCTGCGCGGCCGGGGCCTCACCTACGCCGCCACGCCGGCCAGCGATTTCATCTGCGGGACGCTGCAGACCGCCGCCGGAATGAACCTGCATGTGTTCACCACCGGACGGGGCACGCCCTACGGACTGGCGGTGGTGCCGGTGATCAAGGTCGCCACGCGCAGCGACCTGGCGCGCCGCTGGCACGATCTGATGGACCTGAACGCCGGCACCATCGCCGAAGGCCGGGCCAGCATCGAGGACGTGGGCTGGCAACTCTTCCACCTCATGCTGGAGGTGGCCAGCGGCCGCCAGCGGACATGGGCCGAGCGCTGGAAGCTGCACAACCAACTGGTGCTGTTCAACCCCGCGCCGGTGACCTGAGCCCGCGTCAGCGGGTGATGACCGGCTCCTGCGTCACCAGTTCGCGGATCAGGCCACCGCCGCTGACCGAGCCCGAGACCGAGCCTTCGCCGCGCACCATGCGCTCGCAGAGGGCGCGTTCGTCGGGCGGATGCGGCTGACAGCGTTGCAGGGCGTTGTGTTCGAGTTGCTCCGGTGTGGGGGCGATCGCGCGGCCGCCGCGCTGGCTCTGCTGGCGCGCGGCACCCAGATCGCGCAGGCAGTTGGTGCGGGCTTCGCCCGGCGCCATGGCCGTGCAGGCGGCGCGCTCGCGCTGGTAGGTGGCATCGGCAGCCGCCTTGGGCGCGCCACTGCTGGCCCAGGCGGGCAGTGCCAGGGTCAGCGCCGCCGTGGCCAGCCAGGCGCGGGAGTGTCGTCGGGGAGATGTCGGTGCTTGCATGGGCTTCCTCCAGGGACTGGGCGACGCCGGTTGGCATCGCGTCCTTTCATGCTAGGAAGCACCCTGGCGGGTCTCTGTAGGCGCAGTCCGACCTGGCCGTAGGTCGTCGCCCAGGCTGGTCAGTAGCGCGAGCGGCGCTGGCCGCGCTGGTAGGCCTGCAACTGGGTCTTGGGGATGTTGCCCTCGAACAGGGGCGTCAGGTCGGCCACCGCCTGCAAGGCATTGGTCTCGTCGATCTGCAGGCACAGGGCCTGGGCCAGGTCGGCACGCAGGAACCACAGGCTCTCGATGTTCTGGGCGTAGCGGATGCGGTGTTCGAGCTGGGGGTTGAGCCGGGCACCTTTTTCACCCAGCAGCCGCAACATGGATTTCTGGATCATCACCATCGCATGCGGGTCCGGTGCCTTGGGAGCGGCGTCCGCATTGCCGGGCGTCAGGATCGACGTCAGGCTGCTCAGAAAAGTCTTGACGCTGCTGTGCATGCGGGAGGTTCCTCGGGCGGTCCGGGCGCGCAGGCCAACCCGGCCCGCACGCGGCAGCCCGATTTATACCCTATGGAGCATCAAATGTGGTTCTTTTGGGTGACAGCCCAGGTGCCGCACCGGGTCAACTGGCGGTTGCGGCCTTCTCCATCGCCTTGGCCATGGTCTTGCCCAGTTCCACGCCCCACTGGTCGTAGGCGTTGATGCGCCAGATGGCGGCCTGGGTGAAGACCTTGTGCTCGTACAGGGCGATCAGCGCCCCCAGGCGCTGCGGGTCCAGCCGGTCCAGCCACAGCACATGGCTGGGGATGTTGCCGTCGAAGCTGCGGTGCCCGGCCAGGGCTTGGGCCTGCGCGGCGCTCAGCCCGTCCTTCAGCAACTGTGCGCGGGTGTCTTCCAGAGAGCGGCCGCGCGCCATGGCCTCGGCCTGGGCGCGCAGGTTGAGGTTGACCACAGCGTGGTGGGTGGCGGCGAGTGGCAGCGGGGTGTCCTCGTTCTGCACGCCGATGAAATCCACCGGCACGGTGTGGCGGCCCTGGTGCACGAGCTGGAAGTAGGCGTGCTGCCCGTCGATGCCCAGGCCGCCCCAGACGATGGGTCCGGTGTCCACGGTAGCGGGCGTGCCGTCCAGGTGCGTGTGCTTGCCGTTGGACTCCATGTCCATCTGCTGCACGAAGGGAGTGAAGCGCGCCAGGCGTGACGCGTAGGGCACGATGAGGTGGGTGGGCAGGCGCAGGAAGTTGCGGTTCCAGATGCCGTGCAGCGCCATCAGCACGGGCAGGTTCTGCGGCAGCGGCGCCTGCCTGAAGTGCTCGTCCATGGCGCGCGCGCCAGCCAGGAAGTCGCGGAAGTTGGCCGCACCGATGGCGATGGCCAGCGCGAGCCCCAGCGCCGACCACACCGAATAGCGGCCACCCACCCAGTCCCAGAACAGGAAGGTGCGTTCGGCCGGGTAGCCCAGGCGCGCGGACTGCGCGGGGCTGGCGGTGATGGCCACGAGGTGGCGGTGCAGGCGATCGGCGGGGCAACCGCCATCGGTGAGCCAGCGCTGCGCGCTCGCGGCGTTGGTCAGGGTCTCCTGCGTGGTGAAGGTCTTGCTGGAGACCACCAGCAGGGTGCGCGCTGGATCGAGCCCGCGCAGCACGCTGTGCAGTGCCCAGGCGTCGGGGTTGGACACGAAGTGCACCCGAGGTCCGGGCACCGCGGGGTCGGTGAGGTGGGCGAGCGCGTCGGCGGCCATGCGCGGCCCCAGATCGGAGCCACCGATGCCGATGTTCACCACGTCGGTGATGGGCTGGTCGCTGTGGCCCTTCACGGCGCCGGCGGCCAGCGCATCGGCGAAGTCGCACACGCGCGCCAGTTCGCGCTGCACCTCGGCCTGAACGGCATGGCCCCAGGGGCCGGTGTGCAGCGGGTCGCCGCGCAGGGCCACGTGCAGCACCGGCCGGTCCTCGGTGGTGTTGATCGCGTCGCCGCGGAACATGGCCTCGCGCTGGGCGGCCAGATCGGCCTGTCCGGCCAGCGCGGCCAGCGCCTGTTCGATCGCGGGCGTGACGCGCTGGCGGCTGGCGTCCAGCGTGATGCCGGCGGCGCTGTGCGTGAGGCGCGTGGCCCGGCCGGGCTCGGCGAGCAGTTCGCGCAGGTGGGGCACGGGTGCATCGGCCAGGGCTTGCAGTTGGTGCCAGGCGGGCAGGGTGGTGGGCAGTTTCATGGGTGTGTCGGGTTCCAGGAATCAGGCTTGGGCCAGGGCGGTGGCTTCGCGCGCGAGGCGGGTGATGCGGGCCCAGTCGCCTTCGCGCAACGCGTCGGCCGGCGTGAGCCAGGAGCCGCCAACCATGGCCACGTTGGGCTGCGCCAGCAGTTCACGCAGGTTGTCGGTGCCCACGCCGCCGGTGGGGCAGAAGCGCACGTCCGCCAACGGCGAGGCCAGGGCCTTGAGCATGCCGATGCCACCGGCCTGCGCGGCGGGAAACAGCTTCATGAGCCGGTAGCCATGGTCGCGCGCGCGCATCACCTCGCCGGGCGTCATCACGCCGGGCACGAAGGGCAGGCTGGCAGCCTGCATGGCCTCGACCAGGGCGTCGGTGAAGCCGGGCGAGAGCGCAAAGGCGGCACCCGCGTCCACCACGCGAGGCACTTCGGCCGCGCGCGTCACGGTGCCGGCACCCAGGTGCATCTGCGGCACCTCGCGCGCCACCGCTTCGATGGCGGCCAGCGCGACGTTCGAGCGCAGCGTGATCTCCATGACGTCGACGCCGCCTTCGAGCAGGGCATGCGCCAACGGGACGGCCTGGGCCACGTCGCTGAGCACGATCACGGGCACCACGCGGGAGCGGAAAGCGGGAAGTTCGCGGGAAGAGGTCATGGTGGTGGAAGGCGCATGGGTTCAGCCGAGCAGCGGCGAGGCGCCGAGTTCGGCGGTGCCGGCCTGTCGGCGAAAGAGCTGGAAGAGTTCGCGGCCGCTGCCGTGTTGGTGGGCGCTCAGGTCGGGGTGGCGCACGCGCCGGCGTGCCAGGGTGGCCGCATCCACTTCGAGTTCGAGCACGCCGCGTTCGCAATCCAGGGTGATCCAGTCGCCCTCGCGCACGCGGGCGATGGGCCCCGCGGCCAGCGCCTCGGGACTGAGGTGGATGGCAGCCGGCACCTTGCCGGAGGCGCCGGACATGCGGCCGTCGGTGACGAGCGCGACCTTGAAGCCCTTGTCCTGCAGCACCGCCAGCGGCGGCGTGAGCTTGTGCAGTTCGGGCATGCCATTGGCGCGCGGGCCCTGGTAGCACACCACGGCCACGAAGTCGCGTTCGAGCTGTCCGGCACTGAAGAGCGCGAGCAGTTCCTGCTGGTCGTTCACCACCACCGCCTGCGCGCGCACCACGCGGTGCTCGGGCTTGACGGCGGAGACCTTGACCACGCTGCGGCCCAGGTTGCCTTGCAGCAGGCGCAGGCCGCCGTCGGGGCTGAACGGGTCGCTGGCTGGCCGCAGCACGCCGGTGTCGCCGCTGCGTTCGGGTGCCTCGCGCCAGGCGAGCTGGCCATTGTCCAGCCAGGGCTCGCGTGTGTAGCCCCAGAGGCCCGGTCCCATCACCGTCTGCACGTCTGCATGCAGCAGGCCGGCACTGAGCAGTTCGCGCATCAGGAAGCCCATGCCGCCCGCGGCGTGGAAGTGGTTCACATCGGCGCTGCCATTGGGGTAGACGCGGGCCAGCAGCGGCACCACGTGCGAGAGCTCCGCGAAGTCGTCCCAATCCATCACGATACCCGCGGCGCGCGCCATGGCCACGAGGTGCAGGGTGTGGTTGGTGGAACCGCCGGTGGCCAGCAGGCCAACGATGCCATTGACCAGGGCCTTCTCGGTCACGATGTCGGCCAGGCGCACCGCGGGCTCACCGGTGCGCCCGGTGTTGGCCACCGCGCGCTTGACCGCGCCGCGCGTGAGCGCCTCGCGCAGCGGCGTGCCCGGGTTGACGAAGGAGGCCCCCGGCAGGTGCAGGCCCATGATCTCCATCAGCATCTGGTTGCTGTTGGCGGTGCCGTAGAAGGTGCAGGTGCCGGGGCTGTGGTAGGCGCGGGCCTCGGACTCCAGCAATGCGTCGCGGCCGACCAGGCCTTGCGCGAACTGCTGGCGGACCTTGGCCTTGGCGTCGTTGGACAGGCCCGAGGTCATCGGGCCCGAGGGCACGAAGACCGTGCTGAGATGGCCGAACTGCAAGGCGCCCATGAACAGACCGGGCACGATCTTGTCGCAGATGCCCAGCATGAGCGCCGCGTCGAACACGTTGTGCGAGAGCGCCACCGACGTCGACAGCGCGATCACGTCGCGCGAGAACAGCGAGAGTTCCATGCCGTCCTCGCCTTGCGTGATGCCATCGCACATGGCCGGCACGCCGCCGGCCACCTGCGCGGTGGCGCCCAGCGCATGCGCGTGCTCGCGCAGCCTGGGCGGGTAGTTCTCGTACGGCTGGTGGGCCGAGAGCATGTCGTTGTAGGCGGTGACGATGCCGATGTGCGGCGCGCGTTCGGCGTGGATCTTGAGCTTGTCCGGCGCCGGCAGCGCGGCCGTGGTGTGGGCCATGTTCGCGCAACCCAGGCCCGCGCGCTGCGTACCCTGCTTGCGCTGCGCCTCCATGGCGTCCAGGTAGGTGGCGCGGGTGGGCGCGCTGCGCTCGGTGATGCGGCGCGTGACGCGGTCCAGGATGGGGTGGGTGGGTGTGATCGTGCTCATGTCTTCATCCCGTTTTGGCGTGAGGTGACAACAGGCCGGAAACACCGTGGAACCGTTTTGCAGGGCCACAGGTGCTGCCCCCTTGCGAAGGGATGCGGCGGCATGCAGCGAGCAGTCGGCGGTGGGGGAAATGTTTCATCACGCCATCCAGACGCTGACCGGTGTCTGGTACTGGTTGAGCACCAGGGAGACCGGCAGCGATTCGTCGGCGGCCAGGCGGGCCTGTTGGTAGGTGGAGAGCTTGGCCGCGCCGGTGATGGCGAGCGCGATTTCGCGCGTGGCCAGCAGGGCCGGCAAGGTGAGGGTCAGGCGCGGGTGCGGCGCGGCCGGCGGGCGCAGCCAGGTCAGCGGGCCGCTGCCGCGCAGCGCGCGCGCCAGCCCGGGCGCGCCGGGAAAGAGCGAAGCGGTGTGCCCGTCCTCGCCCATGCCGAGCACCGCGATGTCCATCGGCCAGGGGTGGGCGGCGAGCCGGTGGTTGGCCAGATCCGCCAAGGCCTCCAGCGCCGCATCGCTCAGCGTGGGCGGCAGGGTGTCGAAGAACGGCACGAAGGTGGCGGCCGCGGCGGCTTCCCGCAGCAGGTGGGTGCGCACCAGGGTGGTGTTGCTGTCGGGGTGGTCGTGCGGCACGCAGCGTTCGTCGACCAGCACCACGGTCACGCGTGCCCAGTCCAGCGGCTGGTGGCGCAGTTGTTCGAACAAGGCCACCGGCGACCTGCCGCCCGAGACCGCGAGCACGGCATGGCCGCGCGCCGTGATTGCCTCGCGCAGTCGCCGCGCGATATGCCGCGCTAGCTGCTCTGCCTGCTCGGCCGGGCTGTTGCAGGGGTGCTCCAGGTTCATTCAGGTTTCTTCCGTCCAGGCGGAGTTCTCGCGCGCCATCAGGGCCGACGAAGCGGCCGGCCCCCAGCTTCCCGCCACGTAAGGGCGCGGGCGCTCGTTGAGGTTCTTCCAGCCATCCAGGATGGGTTCGACCCAGGTCCAGGCGGCCTCCAGCTCATCGCGCCGCATGAAGTGGGTCAGGCGGCCCTTGATGACGTCGATCAGCAGGCGCTCGTAGGCCTCGGCGCGGCGCGTGCTGAAGGCGGACTCCAGGTCGAGGTCCAGGCTGACCTGGCGCAGCCGCATGCCGCTGCCGGGCTCCTTGGCCATCATCTGCAGTTGCACATGCTCTTCGGGCTGCAGGCGGATCAGCAGGCGGTTCACAGGCTGGCGCGGTGTGTCGGGAAACAGGGTGTACGGGAGTTCGGCGAACTCGACCACGATTTCCGAGCGCCGCTCGGCCATGCGCTTGCCGGTGCGCAGGAAGATGGGCACGTTGGCCCAGCGCCAGTTGTTGATGTGGGCACGCAGTGCCACGAAGGTCTCGGTGCCGCTGTCGGGCGGCACGTTGGCCTCCTGCAGGTACCCCACGGCCTTGTCGCCGTTGAGCGCGCCGGCGGTGTACTGGCCGCGCACCGTGTCGCGCGCCACGTCGGCCAGCGTCATGGGACGCAGCGAACGCAGCACCTTGAGCTTTTCGTCACGCACCGCGTCCGGGTCCAGCGACACCGGCGGCTCCATGGCCACGATGCACAGCAGTTGCAGCAGGTGGTTCTGCACCATGTCGCGCAGGGCACCGGTGCCGTCGTAGAAGCCGGCTCGGCTGCCCACCCCGACGGATTCGGCCACCGTGATCTGCACGCTCTTGATGTAGGGGCTGCGCCAGAGCGGCTCGAAGATGGTGTTGCCAAAGCGCAGCACCATCATGTTCTGCACCGTCTCCTTGCCGAGGTAGTGGTCGATGCGGAAGGTCTGCTGCTCGCTGAAGTGGCGGCCCACCTCGTCGTTGATGGCGCGTGCGGAAGCCAGGTCGTGGCCCAGGGGCTTTTCCAGCACCACGCGTGCCCGCGCATCGATCAGGCCGGCACCGGCCAGGTGGCCGCAGATGGCGGTGAACAGCGTGGGTGCGGTGGCCAGGTAGTAGATGCGGTCCGAGCCCGGCCGCAGCGCCTGGCCCAGGTGCGCGAAATCGGCCGCCTGCGTGGCGTCCAGGCACACATAGCCCAGGCGTTCCACGAAGCCTTGCCAGGCGGCGTCGTCCAGCGAGTCCGGCGCGATGAAGCCGCGCACCTTGTCGTGCAGAAAGACCTGGAAGGCCGTCGCGTCCCAGGGCTGGCGGCCCAGCACGTGGATGCGGGCGACGTCCGGCAGGCTGTGGTGCAGATGCGCCATGTAGAGCGCGGGCAGCAGCTTGCGCACCGAGAGGTCACCCGCACCGCCGAAGATGACCAGGTCGATCGGGGCGGCGGTGTCCGTGGAGGTCTGGCTTGAAGCGGTCATGTTTCTAATTTAGTTACCGGATTTTGTTTGATTTTATTGTTATCTAGTTACATGCCGGGTTCTTTCTGCCCGGTGGCTCCGGCAGGCGCAGGCCCCACCTTACCCCGATGTGGGGCCGACGCCCAGCCCGGGACATCTGAAAAATGGCGCGCCGTGCGCGCGGTCACGTCGGCCGCAGGCCGTTGGCGGTCAGGAGCAACACCCGGTCCGCGCGCGCCGCGGCGGCCTGTGAATGCGTCACCAGCAGCAAGGCGGCACCGCTGTCGCGCACCTGTTGCGTCAGCACATCCATGACCTGGGCCGCCGTGGCCGGATCCAGGTTGCCGGTGGGTTCGTCGGCCAGCAACAGAGCAGGGCGGTGCACCAGCGCGCGGGCGATGGCCACGCGCTGCAGCTGTCCGCCCGAGAGCTCGGCCGGCAGCCGCGCGCCCAGCCCACCCAGGCCCACCGCGTCCAGCATCTGCTGCACGCGCGCCGCGTCGGGGCGGCCCAGCAGCAGCAGGGGCAGCCCCACGTTCTGCGCCACGTCCAGGTGGGGCAGTACGTGGAAAGCCTGGAACACGAAGCCCAGGTGGGCCCGTCGCCAGTGGGCGCGCTGGCTGTCGTTGAGCGCGCCGAGGTCGGTCTCCCCGTGCACGATGCGCCCCTCACTCCAGTCATCGAGCGCGGCCAGGCAGTTGAGCAGGCTGGATTTGCCCACGCCGGACTCGCCCACGATGGCGAGGAACTCGCCCGGCTCGACGCACAGGTCCACGCCCTGGAACACCGCGGTGTCGCCATAGCGCTTGCCCAGGCCTTGGGCCGTCAGACGCACGGGAGGGTCCTCATGCGGGGGCTCCCAGCCGCTGTTCGACGGCCTGGAGCACCTGGGCCAGGGCGTCCGGTGCATCGCAGGGCACCACCTGGCGCGCCGGCATCCCGCGCAGCCAGGTGAGCTGGCGCTTGGCCAATTGGCGCGTGGCGGCAATGCCGCGCTCGCGCAGTTCTGCCAGCGGCGCTCCTTGCAGCGTTTCGCCGTGCGCATCCATGGCCTCCCAGGCCTGGCGGTAGCCCACGCAGCGCATGGAAGGCAGGCTGGGCGAGAGGTCGCCGCGCGCGCGCAGGCGACGCACCTCGTCGAGCAAGCCGCCGGCCAGCATGGCGTCGAAGCGCTGCGCGATGCGTTCGTGCAGCCAGCTTCGCTCGACCGGTTCCAGGGCCAGCAGATCGTTCTGTGCGAGCACGCCAGTGGTCTTGCCGGCGCCACCGGTGTGGAAACTGGAGAGGGGTCGGCCCGTCACGGCGTACACCTCCAGCGCGCGCTGGATGCGCTGCGCGTCGCCGGAGGGCAGGCGCGCCGCTGTCAGGGGATCCACGCGGGCGAGTTCGGCGTGCAGCGCGGGCCAGCCCTGCGCCAGGGCACGCGCGTCGATGGCCCGGCGCACGGCGGGGTCCGAGGGGGGCATCTCGTCCAGGCCATCGAGCAGGGCCTTGAAATACAGCAGCGTTCCGCCCACCAGCAGCGCGGTGCGGCCGCGTTCGGCGATCGCCTGCACCAGGCGGGTGGCGTCGCGCACGAAGTCCGCCGCGCTGTAGCTCTGCAAAGGGTCCAGGATGTCAATGAGGTGGTGCGGTACCTGGGCCTGTTCGGCCACCGTGGGCTTGGCGGTGCCGATGTCCATGCCCCGGTAGACCAGGGCGGAGTCCACGCTGACGATCTCCACCGGCCAGCGCCGCGCGATGGCCAGCGAGGCCGCGCTCTTGCCGCTGGCCGTGGGGCCGGCCAGTGCCAGGCAGCGTGGGCGTGGCGCGTTCATTTCACACGTTCGGGCGCGGGCCTGGGTTCGCCGTGGCGCTGCACCAGCGTCCAGGCCGTGGCCGCGATCAGCACGCACCAGAACCAGATGCCGTTGGTCAATGGCAGCACCGAGCCCGCGCCCTGCGCGATGCCGGCCAGGCTGCGTCCGAGCCAGGCGCCCATGAGAAAGGCAGCCACCATCATGAGAAATCCGCTGAGCGCCGAGGCCGCGCCCGCCGCCAGCGGGAACGGGCCCACCGCGCCGCTCTGCCCCACCGGCTGGTGCACGCCGTGCGCGACCATGAACAGGTAGAAGGGCACCAGGATGGCCCAGGTGTTCTGCACCCCCGCCAACGCCAGCAGGCCCATGCTGGTGCCGGCGGTGAGCGTGAGCGCGCCGGCGATGGCCACCGTGCGCCGGATGCCGAAGCGCGGCAGCAGCCGGCGGCACAGCAGCGTGCCCAGGATGTAGCTGAACGCGGTGCTGAACATCAGCAGGCCATAGGCGGTCTTGCTCAGGCCCAGCACCTGGATGAACACGAAGGACGAACCGGCCAGGAAGGTGAACAACCCGCCATACGAAGCCGTGGCCAGGACCGCGAAGGCCCAGAAGGTGGGATGGCGCGCGATCTGTGCCCAGGTGCCGATCAGCACACCGGGCCGCAGCGCGTTCGGGTTGCGCTGTGGCAGGGTTTCCTGGAAGCGCAGCGCCAGCACCGTCAGCGTGAGCGCGCCGAAGATCGCCACCGCGAGCAGCGCGGCGCGCCAGCCGAACAGGTCCGAGACCAGGCCGCCCAGGGGCGCGGCCCCGCAGGCGATCACGCCCAGGCCCGTGAGGCCCTTGGACATCACGCGCGCACCCTCCAGCGGTGCGTACAGGTCGCGCACGATGGCGCGCGCGCACATCACGCCCGCGCCCAGGGCCACGCCCTGCACCGCGCGCCAGACGATGAGCTGCTCCATGGACGAGGAAAACGCGCTGCCCACCGACGCCGCCACATAGGCCGACATGCCCATCAGCAGGATGGGCCTGCGACCGAAACGGTCCGACAGCGGCCCCCAGGCAAGTTGCGAGACACCGAAGGCCAGCAGCAGCGCCGTGAGCGTGAGCTGGGCCTGCGACATGGGTGCGCCGAAACCCTCGCGCAGCGCGGGCAGGGCGGGCAGGTAGAGGTCGGTGGTGATGGGCTGCAGGCCCAGCAGCAGAGAAAGCACCAGCACGATCAGGCCGGGCGACATGGTGCCGCGTGCGGCGGCGGTGACAGGGGGAGACGCGGACATCCGGTTGAGCGTAGCAGAAGGCCCGCGGCCCGCCGGCCACCCCGTGTGCTCAGTTGCCCACGACCTTGATGGCGCCGTGCTCCTGCAGGCCGAAGAGATCGGCCAGGGCCTGGCGGTACTGCGCCTGGCCAACGGAATTGGTGTTGTGGTGCGAGCCACCCTCGACCAGCACGAAGGCCTTGCGGCCCTTGGCCGCGTCGTAAAGCCGGCGCCCCAGTTCGGGCTGGATCAGCCGGTCTTCGCCGCCGTGCACCACCAGCAGCGGCGCACCGATATCGGGCACGCGCTTGACGGCCTCGAAACGCTGCGTGATGAGCAGCGAGATCGGCAGCCAGCCCCATTTGAAGGTGCTCACCACGTCGGGGATGGATGTGAAGGTGCCCTCCACCACCGTGCCGGCCTCGTCCGTCACCTGCGCCGCCAGCTCGATGGCGATGGCACCGCCAAGGGAATGGCCAAAGATGTAGCGCGGCCGGCCTGGATAGCGTTCGCCCAGCCATTCCCAGGCGGCGCGCGCATCCTCGTAGGCCATGGACTCCGAGGGGAGGTCGTTGCTGCTCTTGCCAAAACCCCGGTAGTCGATGGCCAGCACCGAGAAACCCAGTTCCTGCATGCGCCGCGCCCGGAACGCCGAACCGACCACATTGAAGCGTGCGCCGTGCAGATAGAGCAGGATGGGCGCGTCCTGGCGGTTCTGGAAATCCTCTCGCGCCGCCCACAGGCCGTGCAGCCTGACGGGCTTGCCGGTGACCTGGGAGTCAAAAGGAATCCACACATCCTCCATGCCCTCGGCGGCGGCGACACCGCCAGCCCAACTGCGGTTCGACGGCTGGAAGATCCACTCCCGCTGCTTCTCGTCCAGCGTCGCGCACCCGGCCAGCAGAGCCAGGGCGGCAATGAGGAAGGCGAGCAAGCGCGCAGTCATGGCGGAAATGGAGCCGCCATGGTGCGAAAAAGTTCAGGGCGGCCTGTCGCACAGTGTGCCGCAGGTTCCGTGCCACCACACACGCCCTGGGGGGCAGCGACCCGCGCAGCGGCGGAGCGTGGGGGCCAGGGACCCCGCCGCCGGGCCGCCCCAAGGCGGGGTCAGCCCCCTCGGGGGGCAGCGACCCGCGCAGCGGCGGAGCGTGGGGGCCAGGGACCCCGCCGCCGGGCCGCCCCAAGGCGGGGTCAGCCCCCCCTGGGGGGCAGCGACCCGCGCAGCGGCGGAGCGTGGGGGCGATCCGACCCCGCCGCCGGGCCGCTCCCAAGGCGGTGTCAGCCCCCTCGGGGGGCAGCGACCCGCGCAGCGGCGGAGCGTGGGGGCTCTACACCACGCCCTGAGCCAGCATCGCGTCGGCCACCTTCACGAAGCCGGCTATGTTGGCACCGTCCACGTAGCTGACGGTGCCGTCCGGGCGGCGCCCGTGGCGCAGGCAGGCCTCGTGTATGCCGACCATGATGGTGTGCAGACGGCTGTCGACTTCCTCGCGTGGCCAGGCCAGGCGCATGGCGTTCTGGCTCATTTCAAGGCCGGAAGTCGCCACGCCGCCTGCGTTGCTGGCCTTGCCTGGCGCATACAGCACGCCGGCCTGCTCGAACACGGCCACCGCGTCCATCGTGGTGGGCATGTTCGCACCCTCGGCCACGCAGGTCACGCCGTTGCGCACCAGCAGGGCCGCGTCGGCGGCGTCCAGTTCGTTCTGTGTGGCGCAGGGCAGCGCGACGTCCACCGGCACCGCCCAGGGTTTCACGCCGGGTTCGAAGCGGGCCTTGGTGCGCTGCGCGTAGTCGCTCACGCGGCCATAGAGGTGGTTTTTCACCTCCATGAGTTCAGCGAGTTTCTCGGGGCTGAAGCCGTCCTCGTCGATCACGGTGCCGCTGGAGTCGGAGACGGTCACCACCCTGGCGCCCAGCGCCATGGCTTTCTCCACCGCATACTGCGCCACGTTGCCGGAGCCCGAGACGCTCACGCGCAGGCCCTGGAAGTCCTTGCCCTGCTGCTTGAGCATCTGTTCGGCGAAATAGACCGTGCCGTAGCCGGTGGCCTCGGGCCGGATCAGCGAGCCGCCGAACGCAAGGCCCTTGCCGGTGAACACGCAGTCCGCCCGGTTGCTGAGTTTCTTCATCATGCCGGCCATGAAGCCGACTTCGCGCCCGCCGACACCGATGTCGCCCGCCGGTACGTCGGTGTCGCTGCCCACGTGGCGGAACAGCTCGCTCACCAGCGCCTGGCAGAAACGCATCACCTCGCCCGGGCTCTTGCCCTTGGGGTCGAAGTCGGACCCACCTTTGCCTCCGCCCATGGGCAGCGTGGTCAGCGCGTTCTTGAACGTCTGCTCGAAGGCGAGGAATTTCAGGATCGAGAGGTTCACCGAGGGGTGGAACCGCATGCCACCCTTGTAGGGGCCAATGGCCGAGCTGTGCTGGATGCGGTAGCCGCGATTGACCTGGACTTCACCCTGGTCGTTGACCCAGGAAACACGGAACATCACCACGCGCTCAGGCTCCACCAGCCGTTCGAGCAGCCCATGTTCGGCGTAGCGCGGATGGGCGCTGATGAACGGCCAGAGGCTCTCCATCACCTCGGTGACGGCCTGCAGGAATTCGGGTTGCTGGGGGTTGCGCTGAGCGACGTGTTCGAGGAACTGGTGGACCGAAGTGGCTTTCATGGTGTCGTGCTTCATATCAGTGCATGACATTATGCAAGGATCGCATTTCGCGCCACGAAATGCACCATTTGTGCGCTATTTGGAGCATTTCATCCCTGAGATGCCCTGTTTTGACTAGCGTCCGCGCAAAAACAGTGCGTCCAGCTCCCGCATGCCCAGTTGGCGCCAGGTGGGGCGGCCGTGGTTGCACTGGTCGGAGCGTTCGGTGATCTCCATCTGGCGAAGCAGGGCGTTCATCTCGTCCAGGGTGAGGCGCCTGTTCGCGCGCACCGCGCCATGGCAGGCCATGGTGGCCAGCAGTTCGTTGCGGGCGCGCTGGACCACGGTGCTGGCGTCGTGCTGGCCCAGTTCGGCCAGCACGCTGCGCGCCAGTTCCACCGGATCGCCCTGGGCCAGGGAGGTGGGCACGGCGCGCACCGCCAGCGTGCGCGGCGACAGCGGCGACACCTCCATGCCCAGCGTGGCCAGCACCTCGGCGCAGGCTTCGGCGGTGGCCACCTCCTCGGGGGTGGCGGCGAAGGTGGCCGGAATCAGCAAGGGCTGGCTGGCCACCTGCCGGTCGTCGAGCTGCTGCTTGAGGCGTTCGTAGACGATGCGCTCGTGGGCGGCGTGCATGTCCACCACCACCAGGCCCTGGGTGTTTTCGGCCAGGATGTAGACGCCCTGGAGTTGGGCCAAGGCGCGGCCGAGCGGCCAGTCGCCTTCGGGGAGAGGTTGGTACTGGGTGAGGGCTTCGACAGGCTCAGCCCGAACGGGCGGTGGCCGGCCAGCGACGGATGCCATGCCCTCCGTTCGGGCTGAGCCTGTCGAAGCCCCTGCCGGCCCGCTGCCCCACAACGCACCCAGGTCGCTCACCCGATGGCCGACCTCGGGTTCGCGCGGCGCGAACGCCAGCCCGGCCTGCCGTGGCGGGGGAGCCCAGCCCGGTGCGGTGGCCGGGGCTGGCGCGGTCACGGCCACGGCCACGCTGCCGGCGCGTGGCACCGCCAATGCCGCTTCCACCGCGTGGCGCACGGCGTGGTGCACCTCGCGGCTGTCCCGGAAGCGCACCTCGATCTTGGTCGGGTGCACATTCACGTCCACGCGCGCGGGGTCCAGCGAGACGAACAGGGCATACACCGGTTGCCGCTGGCCATGCAGCACATCCTCGTACGCGCTGCGGGCGGCATGGGTGATGACCTTGTCGCGCACGTAGCGGCCGTTGACGTAGGCGAACTGCCAGTCGGCGCGAGAGCGTGCCGCATCGGGCACGCCCGCAAAACCCCATACGCGCAGGCGCTGCGCGGCGTGCGGGTCTTCGCTGGCCACCGTGGGTTCGGCGGGCCAGCTCACGGGAACGGCCTGCTCGATGAAGTCTTCACCCAGCACGTCGGCCAGGCGTTGGCGCAGCGCGTCGATGCCACCGCCGGGCACGGCGCGCCATTGGGCCGCCAGTTTGCCCTCGTGCCAGATGGCGAAACCCACGTCGGGGCGGGCCAGGGCATGGCGGCGCACCGCCTCGATGCAGTGCGCCAGTTCGGTGGCATCGGTCTTGAGGAACTTGCGCCGCGCCGGCGTGGCGAAGAACAGTTCCCGCACCTCCACCGTGGTGCCGCGCGCGCGGGCGGTCGGCCGCAGTTCGCCGCTGCGTCCATCGAGCAGCCAGCCGTGCGAGGTCGCTCCTGCGGTGTCCACCCGGGTGAGCAGCGAGACTTCGGCGATGGCGTTGATGGCGGCCAGCGCCTCGCCGCGAAAACCCATGGTGCCCACGGATTCGAGGTCCGAGAGGCTGGCGATCTTGCTGGTGGCGTGGCGCTTGAGCGCGTGGGGCAGTTCGTCGCGCAGGATGCCGATGCCGTCGTCCTCCACGCTGATGAGGCGCACGCCGCCGGCCTGCAGCCGCACCGTGACCTGTGTGGCGCCGGCATCCAGCGCGTTGTCCACCAGCTCGCGCACCACCGAGGCCGGGCGCTCCACCACCTCACCGGCCGCGATCTGGCTGATCAGTTCGTCGGGCAGTTCACGAATCGGCCGTCGGGCTTCGGGCGAGGATGGCGGGAGGTTTGTCACGGACAAATTGTAGAAGGGCTGGGGATAATCCCTGCTTTATGGAAATCATCACCTTCCTCATCGACTTCATCCTGCACGTCGACCAGCACCTGCAGACCTTCGTCCAGAACTACGGCGCCTGGGTGTATGCGCTGCTGTTCCTCATCATCTTCACCGAGACCGGCGTGGTGGTGATGCCCTTCCTGCCCGGCGACTCGCTGCTGTTCGTGGTCGGCACGCTGTGCGGTGCCGGGCTCATGAGCCTGCCCCTGGCGATGACCTTGCTGGTGATCGCGGCCATCCTGGGTGACCAGGCGAACTACTCCATCGGGCGTTACTTCGGGCCCAAGGTCTTCCAGTGGGAGAACTCGCGCCTGTTCAACCGCAATGCCTTCAACCAGGCGCACGCGTTCTACGAACGCTACGGCGGCATCACCATCATCCTGGCGCGCTTCATGCCCTTCATCCGCACCTTCGCGCCCTTCGTGGCCGGTGTGGCGGAAATGACGCGGGTCAAGTTCACGGCCTACAACGTGATCGGCGCGCTGATCTGGGTCGTGGGCCTCACCGCCGCCGGCTACTGGTTCGGCAACCTGCCCTGGGTGCAGGACAACCTGAGCAAGATCATCTGGGCGATGATCATCATCCCGGGGCTGATCGCGCTCTACGGCGGCTGGAAGGCCAGCCGCGAGGCCAAGAGCGGCGCCGCCTGATCCCTCAGCCCGCGTGCTGCGGCAGGGCATGCGGGCGGGGGATCAGATCTGCCGCGTGCGCGCCAGCGGCGGATTCTTCGAGAAGTAGGCCACGATACCGCGCAACAAGGCGTCGGCCAAGTCGTCCTGGTACTTCGGATCGTTCAGCCGTTTCTCTTCGTCCGGGTTGCTGATGAAGGCGGTCTCCACCAGCACGCTGGGAATGTCTGGGGCGCGCAGCACCGCGAAATTGGCCTGCTCCACGCGCGGCTTGTGCAGCTTGCCGATGCGCTGTACGTGGCCGAGCATGGCCGAGCCCAGCTTGATGCTGTCGTTGATCTGCGCGGTGGTGCTCATGTCCAGCAGGGCGCGGCGAACGTGGGCGTCGGATGTGGCCTTGACGTTGAGGCCGCCGACCAGGTCGGCCGCGTTCTCCTTGTCGGCCATCCAGCGCGCGGCCGCGCTGCTGGCGCCGCGCGTGCTCAGCGCATAGACGCTCGCGCCCTGCGGCCGGGGCGAGAAGAAGGCGTCCGCATGCAGGCTGACGAACAGGTCGGCCTGCACGCGCTGCGCCTTCTGCACGCGCACCTGCAGCGGCACGAAGAAGTCGCGGTCGCGCGTCATGAAGGCCCGCATCGGGTTGCCGTTGACGCGGGTCTCGTTGATGCGGTCGCGCAGCTTTTGCGCGATCTGCAGCACCACCTTCTTCTCCTGCGTGCCACCGGGGCCGATGGCGCCCGGGTCTTCGCCGCCGTGGCCGGGATCCAGCGCGATCACGATGAGCCGCTCGGTCTTGCCCTTGCCGGCCTGAGCCTGTCTGGCCGGACTGCCCTTGGGGTCGGCGCGGGCCACGGTGTCGCTGCCCGGGTCGGCCGAGGGCGGCGCGGCGGGGCCGGTTCCGCCCTGGTTTGCGCGCGGCTTGTCCTGCTGGGCGATCAGTGCGCCCAGTGGGTCGTCGGCAGGAGGCTCCGCCGCTCTGGGGCCGCCCGCGACCTTGCCGGTCTCCAGCCCCAGCAGGCGCGCGGCGCGCTCGCTGGCTGCGTCCAGGTCCTTCATGCGCTGGCTGATGAGCTGGGCCAGCGGGTCGGGTGGCGTGGCCGGATAGAGGTCGAACACCAGCCGGTGTTGGTAGGCCGCCACCGGCTCCAGGCTGAACACCTGCGGCTTGATGGGCTGCTTGAGGTCGATCACCAGGCGCACCACGTTGGGGGCGTTCTGCCCGACGCGGATGCCGGCGATATTGGGGTCGTCGGACTTGAGCTTGCCCACCAGCTCGCGCAGGCCGGGCAGCAGGTCTATGCCTTCGATGTCCACCGCCAGGCGCGGCGGTTCGCTGACGAAGAACTGTCTGGCCTGCAACGCGGCGTCCGATTCGATGGTCACGCGCGTGTAGTCCTCGGCCGGCCAGATGCGCACCGCCACCACGCTCGCACCGCGCGCGATCTGCTGCGCTCCGAGCAGCAGCACGAGAGACCCGGCGCGCAGGACGGCCCGGCGCTTCAGGGTTCCTTGCAGGCCGGTGCTCATGCCAGCGTGTCCATCAGCAGGCGCCCGGTCGGCGAGATCGCGGTGACCTGCACGCTCCGCGCGCTGTCGAGGTCGTCGTCGTCATGAGGCAGGGTGGTCATGGTGTCGGGCTGGATGTGAATGCGCAGGTCGATCGGTGGCAAGGTATCACCGGCGCGCTCGGGCCATTCCACGAGCTTGAGGCCCGGGCCGGCGAAAAGTTCGCGAAAGCCGGCATCTTCCCACTCGCGCGGATCGCCGAAACGGTAGAAGTCAAAGTGCCAGATGGACAGCGGCTCGCCCGCCGGCATCACCGGGCAGTCGATGGCGCTGTGCGGTTCCACCACGGCGTAGGTAGGGCTCTTGATGCGCCCTCGCACGCCCAGCGCACGCAGCAGGTGGCGCACCAGTGTGGTCTTGCCCGCGCCCAGGTCGCCGTCCAGCGCCAGGGTGGCGTGCGCAATGGCCGGGCTGCTCGCCAGCCGCTGCGCGAACGCCAGCGTGTCCTGCTCGCTGGCCCAGCGGCCGTGCCAGGTGGCGGCCGGCACGGCGATGGGCGCGCTTCCTACAATGGGTGCGACATGAAGACCGGTTTCGATGCTGCTCAACTCGTCTCGCAGATTCAGGCTTGGGGCCAGGAGCTCGCATTTTCCCAAATCAGCGTGGCGGGTGTCGACTTATCCGCGGCGGAACCCGGTCTGCGCGCCTGGTTGTCGGCTGGATGTCACGGCGAGATGGCCTACATGGCCGCGCACGGCATGAAGCGCGCCCGCCCGGCCGAGCTGGTGCCGGGCACGCTCAGCGTGGTCACCGCCCGCATGGACTACCTGCCGCGCGACACGCCCGAAGGCTGGCAGGGCATCGAGTTCGCGCGCCTGCGGCAGCCCGGCGAGGCCGTGGTCTCGATGTACGCCCGTGGCCGGGACTACCACAAGGTGCTGCGCAACCGCCTGCAGGCGCTGGCTGAGCGCATCGCTGATGCCGTTGGTCCGCTGGGCCACCGCGTGTTCACCGACTCCGCCCCGGTGCTGGAGGTGGAACTGGCCCGGCGCAGCGGCCAGGGCTGGCGCGGCAAGCACACCCTGCTGTTGCACCGCGACGCCGGCTCCATGTTCTTCCTGGGCGAGATCTACCTGGACCTCGCACTGCCGCCGAGCGAGCCCGTGAGCGATCACTGCGGCGCCTGCAGCGCGTGCATGGACGTCTGCCCCACGCAGGCCATCGTCGCGCCGCAGCGGCTGGACGCGCGGCGCTGCATCAGCTACCTCACCATCGAACACCCCGGGCCCATTCCCGAAGCGCTGCGCCCGCTCATGGGCAACCGCATCTACGGCTGCGACGACTGCCAGCTCGCCTGCCCCTGGAACAAGTTCGCGCGGCGCAGCCCCTTGCCCGACTTCGATGCCCGCGAAGGCCTGCGCGGTGCCGCGCTGGCCACGCTGTTTGCCTGGAGCGAGGCCGAATTCCTGCGGCGCACCGAAGGCAGCCCGATACGGCGCATCGGCCATGAGCGCTGGTTGCGCAACATTGCCGTGGCACTGGGCAATGCCTTGCGCATGCAGCCCGACGACGGCGTGCGCAGTGCGCTGCAGGCCCGCGCGCAGCACGCCAGCGCGCTGGTGCGCGAGCACGTGGCGTGGGCGCTGGCCCAGGGTTGATCAGTTCCGCTCGCCCACATTGGCCTGCAGCCGGTCCAGCAGGTCCAGCAGGCTGGAGCGCTCGGCGCGGTCCAGGCCGGCGGTGAGCGCGCGCTCGAAGCGCGCCTGGTGCTGGCGCATGCGCTGTTGCTGGGCACGGCCTTGCGCCGTTGGCGCGATGCGCTGGGCACGCCCGTCCTGGGGGTCTGGCGTGCTCTCCAGCAGGCCACGCTCATGCAGCGCCTTGACGATGCGCGCGATCTGCGCCTTGTCGCGCCCTGCGTGCTGCACCAGGTCGCGCTGCGTGTGGCCCGGATTGCGCACGAAATAGGCCAGGCAGCGCGCTTCCATGGGGGCCAGGCCCAGGCCGTCCTCGCGCATGGCCTCGTGCATGAAGCGCCTCAGACCGTGCATGAGGCCATGCAGGCGGTCGATGACTTCGGTGTCGGATGAACGGTTCGTGGTTGCCATATGGTTGACAATATCATCTTGTTTCGACAGAATGGTTGTCATTATCAACCACATGGGGTCGCGTCGCGATGCCCAAAAAAAGGAACCTGTATCCATGCCTATGGACAACCCGTCACCCCTCGCCGTCGAGCGTGTTCGCCATCCCTTGCAAGTGCGTCGTCTGCAGGTGCGTGGCATCCGGCGCATTGGCGCGAACTTCCTGCGCCTGAGTCTGGTCGGTGAGGCGCTGCGCGGCTTCGTCAGTGCGTCTTTCGATGACCACATCAAGCTCATGCTGCCGCCCCGGCCCGGCGCCACGTTGTCGTTGCCCGTGCCCGGACCGGATGGTCTGGTCCTGCCGCCGGGGACCGAGCGGCCCGTCATGCGCGACTACACCCCACGCCACTTCGACGCCGTCGCCGGCACGCTGGACATCGAGTTTCTGTTGCACGGCGACGGCATGGCTTCGCGGTGGGTGGAGCAGGCGCGTGTGGGCGATGAAGTGGGCGTGGGCGGTCCGCGCGGGTCCTTCGTGGTGCCGACCGGTTTTGACTGGCACCTGCTGGTGGGGGACGAGACCGCATTGCCGGCCATCGCGCGCCGGCTGGAAGAACTGCCCGCTCGTGCAAACGCCATCGCTGTGGTCGAGACCGCAGACGAGAGCGATCGCCGCGTCTTCGACAGCGCTGCCAACCTGCGCGTGCATTGGGTGAAGAGCGGGGACGCCGCCGCGCTGGCGCGCGCGGTGCGCGCGCTGGCACTGCCGCCGGGCGAGGGGTTCGCCTGGGCGGCAGGAGAGGCCGCCAGCATGGTGGCGGTGCGCCAGGCGCTGCTACACGACCACGGGCTGGACAAATCCCGCGTGCGCGCCTCGGCCTACTGGAAGCGCGGAAGCCCGGGTCACCACGAGACGCTCTGAGGCGGCGGCGCGGGGCTCGCGCTGTCACCTTTGCTCACCACTGCGAGGCTGGGGGCGCGTGCCCGCGCGTCTATCATCGCCGCATGAATCCCGTGACATCGACCCACAGCCTGCTGGGCCGCTGGGGCCGTGAGGCCCGTGCGAGCTGGCGGCGCTGGTGGCATGTGGTGCACATCGGTGCGCAGATCGTGGTGCTGGCACTTTCGCCTTCCAGCCATGCCGGTGCCGCGCGGCGGCGCGCGGTGTTCACCCACCTGCACGCGGCCAGTGCGCCGCTTCTCACCGGCTTCCTGGTGCTCAGCGCGCTGGTGAGCCTGGTGCTGATCCGCATCGTGGTGGCCACGGCCTACAGCTATGGCCTGTCGCAGTACGCGCTGGAGGTGCTGGTGCGCACCCTCGTGCTCGAACTCATTCCTCTGTACGCGGCCATGTTCGTGGCGGCGCGCTACACCATGCCCGAAGCCCAGGTGCTGCGCCAGCGTTTTGCCGTGCAGCACGGGCAAGGCGTGCTGCCGCCGCAGGGCGCGCTGCTGGCTTCGGTGCTGCTGCCGCGCGCGCTGGCGGCCATGTTCTCGGTGGCGCTGCTGGCGGCCCTGAGCTGCGTGGTGGCGCTGGTGCTCACCTACCTCACCGTCTATGGTTTTTCGCCCTGGGGCCTCGTGCCGTACACGCGCAGCGTCGGCCAGGTGTTCTCGCCCACGGTGACACTGATCTTTTCGCTCAAGACCCTGTTCTTCAGCCTGGCCGTGGCCGTGGTGCCGCTGGCGGCGAGCGCGCAGCACGATGAGCGCGGCGGCTTTTCGCCGCGCAGCGACATGTCGGAGTTCGCGCGCCTGTTCTCCGTCGTACTGCTGATCGAGATCACCTCCCTTGTCGGGAACTACTACTGAAACCACCCATGACCCCCACGCCCGATGTCCCGCCGAACGACGAGCCGCCGCCGGTGAAGAACCTGGAGTTCAAGGCCGCGCTGCTGCTGGTGGTGATGGTGCTGCTGGTGGCCGGGTCGGCGCTGTACGTGATGTTCGCGCGCGGCGTGTTCGAGCCCACGCAGCGGCTGGTGCTGATTTCCGACGATTCCGAAGGTGTGGTGGTGGGCATGGACATGACCTTCGCCGGTTTCGCCATCGGCCGCGTGGCGCGCATCGAACTGGCCGACGACGGCAATGTGCGCATCCTCGTGGACGTGCCGCGCAAGGATGCGAAGTGGCTGCGGACCTCCAGCATCTTCACCATGGAGCGCGGCCTGGTGGGCGGCACGCGCATCCGCGCCTTCAGTGGCGTGCTCGACGATCCGCCGCTGGAGGACGGCGCCGAGCGCACCGTGCTGCGTGGCGATACCGCGGCCGAGATCCCGAAGCTGGCGGCGAACATGCGCGAGGTGCTGGAGAACCTGGCCGCGCTCACCGCGGCCGACGGTGCCGTGGCCGGCACGCTGGGGGGCGTGCAGGCCACCGCGGAACGCCTGAAGGGGCCGCACGGTGGCCTGGGCGTGCTGATGGGCAACGACGAGGACGCGAAGAAGCTTGTGCTCACCATCGACCGCACCAACGCCTTGCTGCTGCGCGCCGATGTCCTGACCCGGCGCCTGGACAGCCTGGCGGCCAACGCGGACCGGCAGGTGTTCGGCCAGGGTGGCGGGCCTGGCGAGGCTGGGCTGGTGGGCGATGTCCGGCTGACCGTGCGTGAAGTCAATGGCCTTCTGGCCGAGGCCCGCACCAGCCTGCGCAAGGTCGATGCGGTGCTGGTGGAGGTGCAGGGCATCGCGGGCAATACGCGCGAGGCCACCAGCGATCTGGGCTACCTGCGTGGCGAGGTCGAGTCCAGCCTGCGCAAGGTGGACGCCATGATCAACGACATCCACCGCAAGTGGCCCTTCGCCCGAGACCCGGAGATCAAGCTGCCATGAAGAAGCGCTCTCTCCGGCCGGTCCCGCGCGGTTTCTCGATGGCCGCAGCCGCCCTCGCTGCCGGCGTGCTGCTGGCCGCGTGCGCCAGTGCGCCGCCCGCGCCCGAATGGCAGATGAACGCCAAGGGCGGCGCGGAGCGCGCGACCGAGGCCTGGCTGCGAGGCGACCCGGCTGTCGAGTCGGCGGAATTTGCGCGGGTGCGCCGCGAACTCACCGGCACTGGCCGCCCCGACCTGGTGGCGCGCGCGGAGCTGCTGCGCTGCGCCACGCGCGTGGCCGCGCTCGTGTTCGAGCCCTGCACCGGTTTCGACGCCCTGGCACAGGACGCGGCAGCGGCCGAGCGGGCGTATGCGCGCTACCTCGCAGGGCAGGCGGGAGCGGGCGACGTGGCGTTGCTGCCCGAGGCGCAGCGCGCCGTGGTCGCCGCTGGAGCCGCACCGGACGCGGCGCTGGCCGGCGTCAAGGATCCGCTGTCGCGGCTGGTGGCCGCCGGCGTCCTGCTGCGCGCGGGACAGGCCACGCCGGGTGTGATCGAGCAGGCGGTGGACACCGCCTCGGCCCAGGGTTGGCGGCGGCCGCTGCTGGCCTGGCTGATGCTGCAGCAGCGGCGCGCGCAGGCCGCTGGTGCGAACGACGAGGCCGCGCGGGTGCAGCGGCGCATCGACCTCGTATCGGGCACGCCGCGCTGAAGCGCGCCGCGGCCCGTCTTTTTTTCAGTCCACCTTGCCGATCTTCTGCACCACGGTCGCCATGGCCTTGGCGTCGTCCTGCACGAACTTGTCGAAGTCGGGCGCGTCCTGGAACTGGAACGCGGTGCCCGCCGCGGTCATGGTCTGGATGGTGCGGGGGTCCTGAGTGGCCGCCCGTGCGGCCTCGCGCAGTTTGTTCACCACGGCGGGCGGCGTCCCGGCAGGGGCGAAGAGGCCCGCCCATTGCGAGTAGCGGATGGGCACGCCCAGTTCGCGGAAGCTGGGCACGTCCGGCAGCAACGCCAGGCGGCCTTCGCCCCAGTGCGCCAGCGCGCGCAGCTTGCCCGCCTTGATCTGGCCCACGGCGCTGGCCGGGCCGGTGGCCAAGGCGTCAACCTGGCCGCTGAGCATGCCCAGGATGGCCGGTCCGGCGCCGGTGTAGGGCACGTGCAGCATGAAGCTGCCGGTGGCCGCCTTGAGCTGCTCCATCGGCACGTGCATGGTGCCGTAGTTGCCCGACGAGCCGAAGGAGATGCGGCCCGGGTTGGCCTTGGCGTGGGCGATGAATTCGGCGTAGGTTTTCCAGGGGCTGTCGGCGCGCACCACCAGCACCGTGGGATCGGCCGTCATGCGCGCGATGGGCACCAGTTGCGACAGCTCGAACATCGGCGGCCGGTCGAGGATGCGGTCCGCCTCCGGAAGCACCACGATGGAGGACAGCGCCATCAGCACGTTGTAGCCATCGGGCGCGGCCTTGGCCACCTGCGCCATGCCGATGCCGCCGCCCGCGCCCGCGCGGTTGACGACCACCACGGGCTGGTTGAGGTGCCGCGCCATGGCCTCAGCGACCGGGCGGCCCACCACGTCGGCCACGCCGCCCGGTGGGAACGGCACCACCATGGTCACCGGCTTGCTGGGGTAGGCGTCCTGTGCGCTGGCGGCGCCCACGGTGGCGGCCAGGGCCAGCACCAGCGCGCCGATTCGGGTCAGGGGTCGGTTCATCTGCTTGTCTCCTTGTCGTGTCGTTTGAAGAGGCGGCGTGCTTCAGGCGAAGCGGTTCTGCAGCACGCCGATGCCGTCGATCTCGATGCGCACCACGTCGCCTGTCTTCAGGAAGGTGGGCGGCGTCATGCCCAGGCCCACGCCGGCTGGGGTGCCGGTGGCGATCACATCGCCCGGGTAGAGCGTGATGCCGCGCGAGATGGTCTCGATCAGCGTCGGGATATCGAAGATCAGGTCCTCGGTGCGTGCGTCCTGGCGAACCTCGCCGTTGACCCAGCAGCGCACGCGGGTGTGCTGGCCGTCGAGCTCGTCGGCGGTGACGATCCACGGACCCATGGGGCAGAAGGTGTCGAAGCTCTTGCCCATGTCCCATTGCTGGTGGCGTATCTGCACGTCGCGCGCGGTGACGTCGTTGACGATGGTGTAGCCATAGACGTGGCGCATCGCGTCCTCGCGGCGGATGTTCTTGCCGCCGGTGCCGATCACCACCGCGAGCTCGGCCTCGTAGTCGATCTGGGCCGATATCGACTCGCCCGGCAGCCGCACCTCGTCCTGGTCCGCCACCACGCACTCAGGCACCTTGGTGAACACGATGGGCCAGACGGCGGGGTTGCTGTTGTTGTTCTTGAACACCGAGCCCTGCAGCTCCTTGGCGTGTTCGTGGTAGTTGCGTCCCACGCACCACAGGTTGCGCCTGGGCAGCGGCAGCGGTGCCTCCAGCCGCACCTGGCTCCTGGGCAGGCTCGCGCCGGTGGTGGCGGGCAGCGGCTGGCCTGCCGCGCTCGCTTCGATCAGCGGCAGCGCGCCGCGCTGCGCGTCGGCGGCGGACAGCACCAGCGGCTGCAGGCTTTGGCCGTCGGCCGAGACCAGGCCGACCTGGCGTTGGCCCTGATGGATGAAAGTGGCGATGCGCACGCAGACTCCTTGCATGAAGTGAAAGAAAAGCGTTCAGACCAAAAAATACCAATTGGTACCGAATCGACCGGGGTACGCTAACACAAAAGCGATTTTCAAAGAGAAAAACTCAGTTTTGCTCAGAAAGGAAATTGGTCTGTTTTGGTATATTTGGTCGCATGAGCATGTCCACTCCTTTGCGTGAAGCCATCGTTGTGCAAATGCGCGCCGGCCAGTGGCGCGCGGGCGACCGCCTGCCGCCCGAGCGTGATCTCGCCGAGCGTTTCGGGGTGAGCCGCACCACCGTGCGCAAGGCGCTGGGCGAGCTCAAGCAGATGGGTCTGATCGAACAGACCGTGGGCAGCGGCACCTACGTCGCGCCCGGCGCGGTCATGCGCCTGGACGTGCGTGCGCGGCAGGACTCGTCGCAGCACACCAGCCCGGCCGAACTCATGGAGGCGCGGCTGGCCATGGAGCCGGCCATCATCGAGATGGCGATCCGCAATGCCAACAGCGCCGACCTCGACCGCATGGACGACTGCTGTACACAGGCCGAGAACGCGGATTCGCTGGAAGCCTTCGAACATTGGGACGGCGAGCTTCATCAAGCCATCGCCGATGCGGCGCACAACAGCTTCGTGGGCAATGTGTTCAGCCTGATGAAGACCGTGCGCGCGCAGAGCGACTGGGGACAGCTCAAGAAGAAGAGTGTCACACCCGAGCGCCGTATGGCGTACCAGACCGAACACCGCGCCATCGTCGAGGCCCTGCGCGACCGCGATGCCGAACGCGCGCGCGCCCTCACGCTGGCGCATTTGCTGCGCGTGCGTCAGAACCTGTTGGGGTACTGAGGGCACCCCCCTGCGCCGCTGCGCGGCTTCCCCCCTCCGTGGCGCGCCTTCGGCGCTTCGAGGGGAGACGATGCCTTGGGCCGGCGGAGCCGGACCCTCGGCATCTCTGGGCTTGCGCGCTTCGCTTCGCTCGCTGGATGGCTTGCTTCTGTGGCGGGTGTTCACGCCTCACTGAGGTGGGGGCACCCGGTCCGCCCACCCTCGCACGGGTCGGCTCTATGAAACTGGCGCTTGTCTCCTGTCCTAGAGAGTCAGTCTTTGCGCGTAGCCGGTCATTTCCAGGTAGCCACGGCCAACGGTGCGGCCGTTGCTGTCGAGCAGGTCGGACAGGCCTTCCCAGTAGACGGTGCCGGTGCTGGCGCGGCTGTCGAGTTCCTGTGGGTCGATCACGGCGCGCACGGTGTAGAAGTCGGCCGGCGTGCGCACCACCCATTCCACGGGATAGCGGGCGCGGGTGAGTGGGCTGGTCCAGTGGCGGCGAGCCGACCAGTCGACTTCGCCGGGGCGGAAGTCGTACAGATCTGTGGGGCTCTGTGCGCTGTTGGCGGAGCGGAAGGAGCCGCCGGCCCAGAGCTTGCTGCCGTCCTGGCGGCGCAACTGGAAGGCGGTGAGGCTGTGTCCGTCGAAGAGGTTCATTCCGATCCAGTCCCAACCGACGGCGTCGGGGTGGAGCAGGGCTTCGCTCCACTCGTGGTCCAGCCAGCCACTGCCCTGCACGGTGAAGCGCTGGCCGCGCACGCCCAGGGTGCCGCGCACGGCGAGGTGAGGCTGGCTCACATAGAAACTGGCCTGCGCGGCGTCGGGACCCTTGCGCGAAAAGCCCCGGTCGCCCTGCAGCAGGAGCGCCTGTCGGGGAGTGGCTTGCAAGTCGATCAGCAGGGACGGGCCTTGCGCATGCAGAAGGTACTCGCCGCCGGTTTCGCGCCGAAGGAGCCAGTCGCGCAGCGCCACGTGGGTGTCGTGTTCGCTGGCGAACACCGCGCGCGCGGTGTCCGTGGGTGGGTCGCCGTTCCAGCGTGCGATGCGCTGGTCGTGCACCAGTTCGCCGCTGCGAACATCGGTGATGGCCGCGTGGGCAAACAGCAGTTGCCGGGCCGCCAGCCGGCTCGGCAGGTCGCGTGCGGCATCTACCCGGCTGCGAAAGAACGTGAGCTGAAAGCCGAAATCCCGGCCTTCGGTGTCTCGCGCGTGGCCGGTGAGGTACCACCACTCGGTGCGGGTCTGGTTGTGGCTGCCGTGGTCGCGCGGGAAGCGCAGCGGGCGGGCTTGCAGCGCATCGCCCGGACGGTGCGATGCCTGCGCCTGCGCCTGCAGCAGGCCGGGCCAGGCCATCGCGGCGGTCGCGCCCAGGAGCAAGGGGCGCCGGGTGAGTCCTGGGGGGCGTTTGTCCATCACCAGTCTTCCTTCACCGCGCGCACCGCGTCGCGGCTGGCGGCGGCGCGCCCGGCCAGCCAGGCGGTGAGCGTGCCGGCCAGCACCACCGCCGCGCACAGCGCGAACAGGCGGCTCCAGGGCAGCACCAGGTCCATGGTCCAGTGAAAGCTCTGGGGGTTGACCACGTGCACCAGCACCAGGCTTACCGCCAGGCCCAGCGACAGCCCCGCCAGCGCGCCGAGCAGGGTCCACGCCAGGCCTTCGAGCGCCACCACGCCCAGGATCTGTGCGCGCGTGAGGCCCAGGTGGGCCAGCAGGCCGAACTCACGCTTGCGCGCCAGCACCTGCGCGCTGAAGCTCGCGGCCACGCCGAACAGGCCAATGCCGATGGCCACGCCCTGCAGCCACACGGTGACCGCGAAGCTGCGGTCGAAGATGCGCAGCGAGCTGGCGCGGATCTGGCCGGCCGAGGCCAGCTCGATCTGGCCGCTCAGGCCCCGCGCCTGTGCGATGGCGAGGATGCGCTGGCTCACCGCATCCTCGCGCTCGTGCGGCACCAGGTGCAGGGCGAGATCGTTGGCGCGCTCGTCGCCCGTCAGTCGCACGAAGTCTGCCCGGTCCATGGCCACGCTGCCCTGCTGGCGCGCGTAGTCGCGCCAGACTCCGGCGACAAAGAAGCGCGTGCCGCGCGCCTGCGGTCGGGCGGCAAAGGCCTGCCCCAACGCATCGAGCCAGTTGCCAGGGCGCGCGCCGTACAGGTCGCGCATGGCTTCGCTCACGTAGACCGCCACCACCTGCTCGCCTTCGGCCGCGGGTGGGGCGGTCAGGGGCGCGCCCACCAGCGGCAGGGCCAGCGCCGGGCCGGGGCCTGGCCGCAGTGTGCGCGTGAGCAGGGTGACGGGCGGGCGCGCCGGGTCCAACTGGATGGGGATGGCGCGCAGCGCGTCGATCCGCGCCACGCCGGGCAGGCGTGCCAGCGCCGCGACGAAGTCCGCAGGCAGGTGGGCACTGTCGCCCCCACTGGCGGAACTGCGCACGTACAACGGTGCCGGCAGCACCGCATCCAGCCATTGCGTCACCGAGTCCCGGAAGCTCGCCACCATCACCGTGAGCGCGACCGACAAGGCGAGGCTGGCGACCACGCCGCTGGTGGCGACGGCAGCGGTCTCGCGCAGACGGCGTGAGCGCTCCACCGCCAGCAGCGGCAGGGCGTGCCGCGCCACGCGGGGCGCCACACGGTCCAGCAGCCAACCCACGGCCAGCGGCAGAGCGGCGATGCCGCCCACCAACAGGAGACCGACCGAGAAGTAGGCCGCCAGCGGCATGCCGGCCACGGGCGGCGCCCAGGCCAGCGCGCCGGCCAGCAGCACCAGGGCCAGTGCCGCGCCATGGCGGCGCGCACCGGGAGTCGCCGCCGCACCCAGTCCCTTGAGCGCCAGTGCGGGAGCCATGCGCGCGGTGGCGCGCGCCGGCCACCAGCCACCGACCACGGCAGCCGCCACGCCCAGCAGGCCATAGGCCAGCGCGGTCCAAGGGCTCCACAGCAGCGTCGGCGTGACGCCGGGAAAATAGCCGCCGCCAAGGTCGCCACCGAGCAGGCGCAAGGCGAGGGCGGCCAGGGCCGTGCCCAGCGCCACACCCAGCCCGCTGCCCAGCGCCCCGAGCAGAGCGGACTCCGCCAGCACCAGTTGCAGGCGTTCGCGGCTGGAGAGACCCAGCACACCGAGCAGCGCGAACTGCGGCTGGCGCCGCGCCACCGAGAGCGACAGCACCGAGAACACCAGGAAGGCGCCGGTGAACAGAGCCACCAGCGCAAGCACCGTGAGATTGACGCGGTACGCGCGCGAAAGGTTGCTGACCCGCTCGCCCGATTGGCCCGGGCGCTGCGCGATCACCTGGGCCGGCAACCGCAACGCCGCCAGCACCGTGTCGGCTGGCGTGCCCGGCTGCAGACGCAGGTCGATGCGGCTGAGCGCATCCGCGCGGCCGGTCAGCGCCTGCACGGCGGCCACATCCATCACCAGCAGCGCCGGGCCCGGCGCGTTCACCCGGCCCGCCACACGCAGGGTGCGCACGCCGCCGGCCAGGGGCAGGTCCAGCGTGTCGCGGTCTGGCCAGCGCAGGCGTGCCGCCGGGTTGAGGAACACCGCGTCGGGTGCGAACAGGTCGAGGCGGCGTGCCGCGTCCTCCGTCACCGGCATCAGCGCCGGCGAGACGCCCGCCACCGTCAGGGCGTCCACACCCACCAGCCTGACCGTCGCGCGCTGGCCGGCCGCGTCGGTGGTCTGCAGCACCGCCTCCAGCACCGGGCTGGCCAGCGCTACGCCAGGTTGGGCGGCGACGCGTTCGAGCAGGCGGTCGTCCAGGTCGCCCTGGCGAGCGCGCAGCGACAGGTCGGGCTCGCCATTGACCGAACTCACGGCGCTGGAGAATTCGGCCAGCGCCGAGGCGTTGATCAGGTGCACCGCGAACGCCAGCGCCACGCCCAGCATCACCGCCACCACCGCCGACGCGTTGCGCCAGGGGTGGTGGCGCAGTTCCTGCCAGGAAAAGGTGCGGAGCAGCGCGCGCATGGCGGGGAGCTTACGCGCATGCGGGGGCGGCGACGGCTTGTGGCCTAATAAGCGGTTTTTCAACACCCGAGGAAAGAACCACATGGGCAACAAGATCGTCACCGAAGCAGACCGCAAGCGCACCCCCCGCCCGACCCCGGTAGCGGGCGTCTCGCTGCCCACCCCGGGTCGCGGCCAGCGCGTCAGCCTGGAGCGCGGCGTGGCCACGCGCAGCAAGAAGAACCCGGGCAAGCGTTCCAAGAAGGGCGGCTGAGCGCGCGCTGGCGAGCCCTGCTCCCGCATCGCCAAAGCCCGCGCAGCGGGCTTTTTTTGTTTGTGGTCAGCGCGCGGCCAGGAACTGCGCCATGCGCTGCAACTCCTCGTCCAGCGCTTGGCGAAACGCCCCGTCCTTCGGCGCCGATCCGCTCGCGTAGCCGAAGGTGGTCTCCAACTGTCCGGCGCGCGCCGAGAGGTTGGCCCAGCCGATCACCTGGCCGCGCCAGAGCATCGGCAGCGCGTAGTGGCCGAACCGGCGCCGGGCCGCTGGTGTATAGGCCTCGAATTTGTAAGTCCAGTCCCAGAGCAGCGTGAAACGGCGGCGGTCCCAGACCACCGGATCGAAAGGCGCCAGCAGGCGCAGCGTGTCGTCGACGCGGTAGCGGTGTGAGCGCGGGTTCTCATCGGCGGGCCAGTACCAGGTGGTGCCGTCGATGCGCTGGCTGGCCAGGTGCTCGCGGGCCAGCCGCAGCGCTGCCTGCGTCTGCGCCGCCAGGTGGGGCGCACCATAGCCCGCGAGCAGCCGCACCAGGTAGGTCAGGCTGGGGGCCGGCAGCGGCGCGTACAGGCGCACCACCAGGCCGATCAGGGCGGCGGCGCGGCGGGCGGTCCCGGCGGGGCTGTCGTCCGCGGGCGCATGCCGGGCCAATTCGTAGACGCGCGTGCCGCTGTCGCGGCGCTGGACCCGCAGTTGGCCACGGTAATGCAGGCCGTCGAGCAGTTGCGTGCCGGCGTTGCTCGAACCGCCCCAGTAGTTCTGCACACGTCCGTGCGAGAAGTGCTGCTCGACCTCGCGCGGGTGGACCGCGCCCCGCTCGCGCACGAAGGCCAGCACGTCGGCGGCCTTGCGCCGGGTATCGGCGTCCCATGCCCGCCGGGCCTGGCGCGGATGCATCAGCGCCAGGTGTTCGCGGGGCAGGAAACCGTAGTTGACGAGGGCATCTTCTTCAATCGGCAGCCGCGCGTAGCGCTGCTCCAGGTCGCCCGCGCGGTAGTCCCGTACGCGGTGGCGCAGCATGAGGTCCTGGGCCCGGGCCGGAGCGCGAATCGGATCGGCCTGCAGGAAACCCAGGCGCCGGATGGCGGCCGGCAAGGTGGTGGGCGCGAACAGGGTGCGCGCCACCGCGTAGCGGCGCAGGTGGGCGAGGCTCGGTTCGGTGGACATGACGGCATTGGAGCACGGGAGCGAACCAGGGCGAGCCGGCCCCGATCGATGGGCAGAGAGGTCCTGTCCATGCCCCTTTTCGTGCCGTGGGAATTTATTGCCTTGATAATTTTTGCCTAGGCATTAATATGCCTGGTCATATTTTTTGCCAACGCCTGCCCCATGCCACGCACGCCCAAGCCCGCCCAGTTCTACGACGGCGACTCCCTGACCGCCGAACACAGCGTGGGCTACCTGCTCAAGCGGGTGCTCATGTCCATCGTTTACCAGGCCGACAAGCGCCTGTGCGTGCACGATCTCACCAGCGCCCAGTGGGGCCCGCTGATGCGCCTGCGCGTGCACGGCCGGGTCACCGTGGCCGAACTGGCGCGCAGCGCGCAGATCGACGCCGGCGCCATGACCCGCCTGCTGGACCGTCTGGAGAAAAAGGGTTTGTGCAAACGCGTGCGATCCACCGAAGACCGCCGCGTGGTGCTGGTGGAACTCACCCCCGAAGGCGAGGCCGCCATGGAGCATGTGCCACAGGTGCTGGCGGATGTGCTGAACGCGCACCTGGCCGGTTTTTCCAAGACCGAATGGACGGCGCTGGTGGGCTACCTCCGGCGCATGGCCGATACCGGCGACGCCCTGCGGGAGGGTGGCTGAGCCGCGTCTGCCGCATGTCTCGCCTTTTTTGCCCAAATAATTGCCTAAGCAAATGAAGCCCAAACAAATATCCATGGCGCACCCGCAGCCCTACCGGCTGGGGGGCGTGCTGTCCCTGACGGTGGCGTTGGTGCTCGCCGGTTGCGCGAGCAGCGCTGGCATCGCGCCGCAGGCCACGGCGATCACGCCGCAGGCGGTAGGTCTGGACGCCTCATCGAACGCAGCCGCGTTGCAGGCGGACTGGTGGCGCGGCTGGGGGGACGAGACGCTCACCGGGGTGATCGAACAGGCGTTGCAGGCCCAGCCTTCGCTGAAGGTGGCGCAGGCGCGCCTGCGCCGCGCCCAGGCGGCCACGGCGGCCGAACAGGCGGCCAGTGGTCCCGTGGTGCAGGGCAGCGCCGACGCCACGCGCCAGCGCTTCAGCGCCAACAGCATCTACCCCGCCCCGTTGGGAGGATCCACGCGCACGCTGGCCAATGCGCAACTGGCCGGCAGTTGGGAGATCGACTTCTTCGGCCAGCACCGTGCCGCACTGGAGGCCGCGCTGGGCAGCGAGCGCGCTGCCACTGCCGAATGGCAGGCCGCGCGCCAGGTGCTGGCCAGCCAGGTCGCGCAGACCTATGTGCAGTTGGGCCGGCTGCTGGCGCAGCGCGCGGTGGCGCAGCAGGCGCTGGCACAGCGCGAGCAGATGCTCTCGCTGATTCGCCAGCGTGTCGATGCCGGGCTGGACAGCCGCGTGGAACTCAAGCAAGGCGAGGGCGCGCTGCCGGAGACGCGCGTGCAGTTGGAGCAGCTCGACGAGCAGATCGCCGCCGCCCGGCATGCGCTGGCGGCGCTGGCCGCGGTGCCGGTGCAGCACTACGCCGCCTTGGCGCCGGACCTGCGCCGCCTGCAGCCGCAGGCCTTGCCCGACGTGCTGCCGGCCGACCTGCTGGGCCGGCGTGCCGACGTGAGCGCGGCGCGCTGGCGCATGGAAGCCGCCACGCACGGCGTGGACGCGGCCAAGGCGCAGTTCTATCCCAACGTCAACCTCACGGCCTTCATCGGTCTGTCCAGCATTGGCCTGAACCGCCTCATGGAGGCCGGCAGCCAGCAATGGGGCGTGGGGCCGGCCATCCACCTGCCCATCTTTGACGCCGGCCGCCTGCGTGCGCAGCTCAGCGCGCGCACCGCCGACCTGGACGCTGCCGTGGAGAGCTACAACGGCGCGGTGCTGGAGGCCGTGCGCGAGACCGCCGACCAGCTCGAGGCGCGCCAGTCGGTGCAGCGCCAGCGCGAGCAACAGGCCCAGGCGGCCAGCGCCACCGAAGCCGCCTACGACTACGCCACCCAACGCTACCGAGCAGGGCTGGGCAACTACCTCACCGTGCTCAGCGCCGAGACCGCGTTGCTCAACCAGCGCCGGCTGGACGTGGACTTGCAGGCCCGCGCGCTGTCGGCCCAGATCGGGCTGGTGCGTGCCCTGGGCGGCGGGGTCGACACGGCCGGGCTTGCCGCGCCCCTTGGCGTGCGCTGACGTGAAGCCTTCTCTTTTCTGCTCATTCAACGGAGCCTTTTCATGAACACCCCCAACGACAAACCCCAGTCCGGCGGCAGCGCCCGCAAGAAGGCCCTGGGCGGCGTGGCCGCTGCCGTGCTGCTTGCTGGCGTGGCCTACGGCGCCTACTGGGCGCTGGTGCTCAACCACTACGAGACCACCGACAACGCCTACGTGCAGGGCAACCTGGTGCAGATCACGCCGCAGGTGCCGGGCACGGTGGTGGCGATCAACGCCAACGACACCGACCCGGTGAAGGCCGGCCAGTGGCTGGTGCGGCTGGACCCCACGGACGCGAAGATCGCGCTGGAGCAGGCCGAGGCCCAGTTGGCGCAGACCGTGCGGCAGGTCCGCACGCTGTACGCGAACAACCGGACGCAGACGGCGCAGATCGCGCTGCGCGAGGCCGACCTGGCGCGTGCGCAGGCCGAATGGCAGCGCCTGCAGGACGACGTGGCGCGGCGCCAGCCGCTGGTGGCCACCGGCGCGGTCGGGCAAGAGGAGTTCAAGCACGCGAACGCGCAGCTCGCGGCGGCGCGCAGTTCCGCCGAAGCCGCGCGCGCAGCGGTGGTGGCGGCGCGCGAGCAACTGGCGTCCAACCAGGCACTGACCGAAGGCATCGCGGTGGACAGGCACCCCAGCGTGCTGCAGGCCGCGGCCCGCGTGCGCGAAGCCTACGTGGCGCTGCAACGCATGGAGTTGCAGGCGCCAGTCGACGGCTACGTGGCACGCCGCAGCGTGCAACTGGGCCAGCGCCTGCAGCCGGGGGCGCCGCTGCTCTCGGTGATCGCGCTCGACCAGGTCTGGGTCGAGGCCAACTTCAAGGAAAGCCAGCTCAAGAACCTGCGGCTGGGCCAGCCGGTGTCGCTCACGGCCGACGTGTACGGCAAGAACGTGGTCTACCACGGCACGGTCGATGGCATGGGTGCCGGCACGGGTGCGGCCTTCGCACTGCTGCCGGCGCAGAACGCCACGGGCAACTGGATCAAGGTGGTGCAGCGTGTGCCGGTGCGCGTGCGCCTGGATGCCGCCGAACTGGTGCAGCACCCGCTGCGGCTGGGGTTGTCTATGGAGGCCAAGGTGGACGTGAGACAGACCGATGGCCGCATGCTGGCCGACGCCGCCTTGCAGGCCGAGCCCGCGCAGACGCGGGTGTTCGACCAGGACAGCCGCGACGCCGATGCGCGTGTGCAGGCCATCATCGCGCAGAACAGCGGAGCCGCTGCCGCGAAGGCGGCTTCTGCCGCGCCGGTCAAGGCCGCGATGGCCAGCCCGCAACACTGAAACCCTGACCATGGCCAGCCAAGTTTCCACCGCGCCCGGGATGCCGGACGGCGCCGCCGGCCGACCCGCCGTGCCGCCGGCCCCAACGGCCCCACCGGCCGCCCATGAGCCGCTCAAGGGCGGCCAGCTCGTGCTGGGCACGCTCGCGCTGTCTCTGGCCACGTTCATGAACGTGCTCGACACGTCCATCGCCAACGTGTCCATTCCGGCGATCGCTGGCGACATGGGCGTGAGCCCGGCACAGGGCACCTGGGTCATCACTTCTTTCGCGGTGGCCAACGCCATCTCGGTGCCGCTGACCGGCTGGCTGACGCAGCGCTTCGGACAGGTGCGGCTGTTCACGCTGAGCGTGCTGCTGTTCGTGCTGGCCTCCTGGCTGTGCGGCCTGGCGCCCAGCATCGAGATGCTGATCGCTTTCCGCGTGCTGCAGGGGCTGGTGGCCGGTCCGATGATCCCGCTGTCGCAGACGCTGCTGCTGGCCAGTTACCCCCGCGCCATGGCGGGCACCGCCATGGCGATGTGGTCCATGACGGTGCTGGTGGCGCCCGTGGCCGGGCCGCTGCTGGGCGGCTGGATCACCGACAACATCGCCTGGCCCTGGATCTTCTACATCAACATCCCTGTGGGCCTGGGCGCGGCGGCACTCACCTGGTCGATCTACCGCAGCCGCGACCCCGGCCCGCGCCGGGTGCCACTGGACGTGGTGGGGCTGGTGCTGCTGGTGCTGTTCGTCGGCGCCATGCAGATCATGATCGACAAGGGCAAGGAGCTGGACTGGTTCGCTTCCGGCGAAATCGTCATGCTCGCCGTGGTCTCGGTGGTGAGCTTCATGTTCTTCCTGGCCTGGGAGCTCACCGAGCGCCATCCCATCGTGGAGATCCGCCTGTTCGCCCGGCGCAACTTCGTCGCCGGCACGCTCGCGCTCTCGGTGGCCTATGGTCTGTTCTTCGGCAACGTGGTGCTGCTGCCGCTCTGGCTGCAGCAGCACATGGGGTACACGGCCACCTGGGCCGGCCTGGCGACCGCGCCGGTCGGCCTGCTGGCCATCGTGCTTTCGCCCTGGGTGGGCAAGAACGTGGGCCGCATCGATCCGCGCCGCCTCGCCACCGTGGCCTTCCTGGGTTTTGCCCTGGTGCTGTGGATGCGCTCGCTCTTCAACACCCAGGCCGACTTCACCACCATCCTGATCCCCACGCTGCTGCAGGGCGCGGCCATGGCCTTCTTCTTCATTCCGCTGCAGGCCATCGTGTTCTCGGGGCTGGCCCCGCACCAGACGCCGTCGGCGGCGGGCCTGTCCAACTTCGTGCGCATCACCGCCGGCGCGGTGGGCACCTCGCTGTTCACCACGCTGTGGGAAGACCGCGCGGCCCTGCACCATGCGCAGCTCGTGGAATCGATCCACCTGGGCAACCCCACGGCCGTGGCCACGTTGGCACAACTGCGCGCCAGCGGCATGAGCCAGGAACAGGCGCTGGCCACGGTGGACAGGTTGATCAACCAGCAGGCCTTCACGCTGGCCGTCACCGACCTGTTCTACCTCTCGGCGGTGATGTTCTTCGTGCTGATCGTGCTGATCTGGTTCACCCGGCCGGTCGCGCAAGGCAGTGCTGGCGCAGGCGGCGGCGGTGCGCACTGAGCCCGGTGCCCGAGGCGCTCAGTAGCCGATCTGCCTGAAGAAGGCACGCACCTCGTCGGAGAACGCCACCGGCTCCTCCAGCGCGGCGAAATGGCCGCCGGCCGGCATGGGCGTCCAGCGCGCCACCGCATAGCCGCGCTCGACCATGGCGCGCGGCGGGTAGGGAATGATCTCGGCCGGAAACAGCGCGATGCCGGTGGGCACCTCCACGCGGGGCGCCACGCCCCCGGCGGCGAACTCGTCGGCGCGGCCACGGTACATCCACAGCGAGGTGCCTGCCGCGTCGTTGACGAGGTAGAGCATCAGGTTGGTGATCAGCGTGTCGCGGTCGAAGCGGCTGTGGATGTCGCCTTCTCGCGTGTCGCTCCAGGTGCGGAACTTCTCGCACACCCAGGCGGCAAAGCCCAGCGGCGTGTCGGCCAGGGCCAGCGCCAGTGTCTGTGGCTTGGTGGACTGCACCGCGTGGTAGCCCATCTCCTTCGCACGCATCGCGGCCACGCGCTGCAGGTACTGCGCCTCTTCGGCATCGGGCGCCGCGCTCGCCTGCAAGGCCCAGCTGGGCACCATGTTCAGGTGAATGGCCCGGGTCACGTCCGCGTGCTCGGCGCCGAGCCAGTTGGTGACCGCCGCGCCCCAATCGCCGCCCTGCGCGGCGAAGGCCGGATAACCCAGCACGTCCACCATGAGTTCGCGCCACATTCGCGCCACCGCGCGCGGGCCGATGGGGCGGGACGGGCGCTGCGAGAACGCGTAGCCCGGCAGCGAAGGGATCACGAGGTCGAACCCATCCTCGGCCTGGCCGCCGAAACGCTGTGGGTGGGCCAGTCGTTCCACGCAGCCCAGGAACTCCAGCACCGACCCCGGCCAGCCGTGTGTGAGCAGCAGCGGGCGAGGGCGCGGGGCCGAACCCTTCACATGGTAGAAGTGCACGCGCTGGCCAGCGACCTCCGCCATGAACTGCGGCCAGCGGTTGAGCTCGTGCTCGGCTGCGCGCCAGTCGTAGCGCGTGACCCAGTGCTCCACCAGGCTCCGCAGCCAGCGCGCGTCGGTGCCGTAGGTCCAGTCGGCGTCGTCGTCCGGTGCGGCGGCCCAGCGGGCGTTGGTCAGGCGGTGGTGGATGCGTTCGATGGTGGCGGGGTCGATGTCGACGCGAAAGGGCTGAAGTCGGTTCGGGTTCATGCAGGGTGGCTTCGTGTCAATGGTCTGACATTGTCAGCCAAGTCCCCAAACGGCCCCTCGGTCTCACGGGCCCATGGATGGCCCCGATTCCGTGGATGGCTGCGGGCCACCACGGTGCGTTGCCTGTGTGTCCAGGTAGCGTTGCCAATGTCCCGTGTCGGCGGCCGCGCTCGACAGCGCCTGGACGAGGCCGTCATCCCCCCGCTGGCGCGCCGCGTCCAGCGCGGAGTGCCCGTCACCGTCGGGTGTGTGCGCAGAGGCTCCGTGCGCCAGCAAGGCTTGCACCGCTGCCTCGCGGCCACCGCGGACAGCGTGGTGCAAGGGCGTGCCGCCCAGGTGGTCCGCTGCGTCGATCTCCGCGCCGTGGGCCAGCAGGAGTTGAACGGTGTGGCTGTGTCCGCCAACGGCGCCGTCGTGCAGTGGGGTTTGGCCGGTGTGGTCGGTGGCCCGGACATCACTGTCGGCGGCGAGCAGGGCCTGCAACGCTTCGGCATGGCTCGCGCGCGCTGCCAGGTGCAGGGGGGTCCTGCCTCCCTTGTCCTGCACGTCCCGAGATGCGCCGTGCAGCGCCAGTGTGCCGATGGCGGAGGCCTGGCCCGCCCATGCGGCGTAGTGCATGGGCGTCTGGCCATGGGTGTCCACCGCGTCGGGATCGCACCCACCGGCGGCCAGTACCTCCAGCGTGTGGGCGTGGCCGCGCAGGGCGGCCAGGTGCATGGCCGTCGCGCCGCGCTCGGAGGTGACGTCGGGGCGCGCACCGAGCGTGAGCAGGGCGTCGGCGCAGCCGGAACGCCCCAGCCTGGCCGCGGCGAGCAGCGGTGCTTCGTGCCCGTGGCCGGCAGCGGACAGATCGCACCCGGCCTGAGCGAGCGCCCGGATCACCCCCACATGTTCGTACATGGCCGCGATACCCAGTGCGGTGCGCCCCTGGCCGTCTTCCATGCCCAGCAGTGGCACACCGTGCAGGGCCGCGGCATGCGCCAGTTCCCTGGCGATGCCGGCGTGCCCACCCTCTGCGGCGAGGTGCAGCGCCGTGCTGCCGGTGTCGTTCTCCGCGCTCAGGCCGGCCGGGCGCCGCAGCAGTTCGACGGCGACATCGAAATGCCCGCCGAGCGTGGCCTGGTGCAGGGGCGTGCCCTGCGGGCCGGGCAGGTCGGGGCGGGAGCCGCCGTGCAGCAGGCTGTGGACCGCATCGGCGTGTCCCGCGTCCACGGCGATATGAATCGGGGCGAAGCCGTCCGCATCCATCGCGCCGTGGTCGCAGCCGGCTTCGCTCAGCACCTCGATCACCGTGCCATGGCCTTCGCTGGCGGCGTAGTGGAGCAGCGTCTGGCCGTTCTCGTCGGTGATGCGCGGATCGGCGCCGGCCTGGATGAGGACTTCGACCATGTTGGCATGGCCATGCAGTGTGGCCTCCTGCAACGCGGTGCAGTACGCGGGGCCGGGGCCCACCGCGTCCACCCGTGCACCGTGGCTGGCCAGCACCCTCACCGTCGCGGGTTCGTCGCTGCATGCCGCGTGGAGGACGGGCGCGAAGCCTGCCGCATCCGGCCGGTCCCCATCCACCCCGGGGCAGGTGAGCAGGTAGCGCATGGCCGCCGCATGGCCCTGGCCGGCGGCGATGTGCAATGGCTCGGTGCCGTCGGCGCAGTGCAGGGTCATGTCGATGCCGGCGGCCGACAGTGCCCTGAGCGCATCCACGTTGCCCTGGGAGGCGGCCAGGCCTGCGGCGGTCAGGCCGGTGAGCGGGTTCGCGGCCGAAGGGTCGTGCTCAAGTACCCTCACGGCGTCCACGCACTCGTGGACGCAGGCGATCGTTTCGGGGTGAGCCTCCTCGCAGACCAAGACGGCCTGGGCCAGGGCGCTGTACCGCCCGGCCACGAGGGCAGGCGTGATGGCGGTCACATCCGCCGCCTGGGAGGGTGAAGGTGCTGGCGCGGGGCGGCCGGGCGTGTGTCCCATGGTGAAGCCTCGGTCGTTGACGATGGTGGGTGGTTCGCCACAACGTAACCCATCTCTCGCTCACGCGAATTCAACGTGACGAAACGAAGCCCTTCAAGAACCAGCGACGCGATTCGCGGTGGCAGCGCCGTTTGCCGATGCGAGGGTCAGTTGCCCCGCAACGCACGCAGCAGCTTCTGCCCGGCGCGTCCGCTGGCCTCCTGGCCCAGCCGCTCCTGCTCGGCCCGGATCGCGGTGCGGCTCTTCTCACCCAGCATGCCGTCCACCTCGCCGATGTCGTGGCCGCGCTGGATCAGCAAGGTCTGCAGTTCGCGGCGCTCCGCGCGCGAGAGGCCAGGGTCGTCGGTGGGCCAGGGCGTGGCGAACGGACCGTCGCCGCGCAGGCGGTCCGACAGGTGGGCGATGGCCAGGCCATAGCTCTCGGCGGCGTTGTAGCTGTAGAGCGCATCGAAGTTGCGCAGCACCAGGAAGGCCGGCCCCTGCGCGCCGGCGGGGGTGAGCAGGCCGGCGTTGCCGCTGACGGGCAGCGGCGAGCCGTCCACACGCACCACGCCGCGCGCGGTCCATTCGCCCATGGCGCGCTTGCTGCGACGGCCTTCGCCAGCGACGGAAAAACCGGCCGGCAGCTTGACCTCGAAGCCCCAGGGCTGGCCGCTCTGCCAGCCGGCCTTCTGCAGAAAATTCGCGGTCGAGGCCAGCGCGTCCGCGGTGCTGTCCATCAGGTCCGCGCGGCCGTCGCCGTCGAAGTCCACCGCTAGGCGCTCGAACGTGCTCGGCATGAACTGCGTGTGCCCGAAGGCGCCCGCCCAGGAACCATTGAAACGCTCGGGTGCGATGTGACCGGCCTGCAGGATGCGCAGCGCAGCGAAGAACTCGCCCCGGAAGTAGTTCTGACGCCGTCCGAAGCAGGACAGCGTGCCCAGCGACTGCACCAGCGGCGACTTGCCGAAGCTCTGGCCGAAGTTGCTCTCCACCCCCCAGACCGCCACCACCGTCTCCGGGTCCACACCGAAGCGCTCGCTCACGCGCGCCAGCGTCTGCCCATGCTGCGCCAGCAGGGCCTTGCCCTGCGCCACGCGCTCATCGTCCACCAGGCCCGCCATGTAGTCCCAGATCGCGGTGCGGAACTCAGGCTGGAAGTTCAGCCGGTCGATCACCGTCATGTCCGGTACCAAGCCCTGCGTGAAGCGCGAAAACGAAGCGTCCTGCACCCCCGCCGCCCGTGCCGGCGCACGCAACCCATTCAGGCAACTGTCGAACTCAGGCGAAGCCGACTGCGCCCAGGCAGGAGCAGCCACGAACAGAGCGCCGCAAAGCAGCATGGAAAGAGATCGCGTCATCAAAATACGAGCCAGAAGCAGCACCAGAGTTTCGGCACCGAGTGTGAAGAAATGTGAGCGCCCCCCAGAGATGCCGAGGGTCCGGCTCCGCCGGCCCA
>NZ_JAHCKL010000020.1 GCF_026125785.1 Hydrogenophaga sp. | reverse complement strand
CTCAACAGCCAGCGTGCCAAGTCGACCGACCTGGCGGCCGGCACCGAGCATCTCACCATTGTTTGACCCCCCCCCCCCCCGCGCGGCCCCGGCGGCGCGGCGCCCCACCGGGGCCCATGCCTGCGGACTGACACAGCCAGAGCCGCGGCATTTCTTTTTGGAGACCTTTTCGATGAGCAGCATGGCTGAACGCCCCTACGAATCCGTTCCATCTCACCGTGTCGCCTTTATCGGCCTGGGTGTCATGGGTTATCCGATGGCCGGGCATCTGGCCCGCGCCGGTCACTCGGTGACGGTCTACAACCGCACGCCCGCCAAGGCGGAGGCCTGGGTGGCCGAGTTCGGCGGCGCCCACAGAGCCACGCCGCGCGAGGCCGCGCAGGGAGCGGACATCGTGTTCGCCTGCGTCGGCAACGACGACGACCTGCGCTCGGTCACGCTGGGCGCCGACGGCGCTTTCGCCGGCATGGCGCCCAAGACGGTGTTCGTGGACCACACCACCGCCTCGGCCGACGTGGCGCGCGAGTTGCACGGTGCCGGCAAGGCGCTGGGTATTTCGTTCGTGGATGCCCCGGTGTCGGGCGGCCAGGCCGGCGCACAGAACGGCGCCCTCACCGTGATGTGCGGTGGCGATGCCGCTGCGTTCGCCACCGCCAAGCCCGTGGCCATGGCGTTCTCGCGTGCCTTCACCCACATGGGCGACAGCGGCGCCGGCCAGCTCACCAAGATGGTCAATCAGATCTGCATCGCCGGACTGGTGCAGGGCTTGTCCGAGGCCATCGCCTTCGGTCAGAAGGCAGGCCTGGACATGAACCAGGTGCTCGACGTGATCGGCAAGGGAGCGGCGCAAAGCTGGCAACTCGACAACCGCGGCAAGACCATGGTGGCCGGCAAGTTCGACTTCGGCTTCGCCGTGGACTGGATGCGCAAGGACCTCGGCCTGGTGCTCGACGAGGCCAAGCGCAACGGGGCTCGCCTGCCGGTCACCGCATTGGTGGACCAGTTCTACGCCGACCTGCAAGCCATGGGCGGCAACCGGCTGGACACCTCCAGCCTGATCAAGCGGCTGAAGTAGCCGCGCCCGCCCGTTACTTCGCGGGCGACTTGGGGGCCTCGTTGGCCGCAGGCTTGGGCTGCAGGTTGGCGAGTTCGGCCTCGGTGAGGATCTCGAACGAACGGATCACGCGCTGCACACCGGAGGTGTAGCGGGCGATTTCTGTCGCCCGGTCGGCTTCGCGCTGGGTCACGCGCCCCATGAGGTACACGGTGCCCCGCTCGGTCACGACCTTGAAGGCGCTGGCCGACAGGTCCTTGGCATCGACCAGGCTGGCCTTGACGCGCCCGGTGATCAGCGTGTCGGAGGCGCGTTCCTTCAGCGAAGGGCTGCTGGTCACGCCGAGTTCGTTGATGACCTCGGCGACGTTGTCGACCTGGGCCACCACCTGGCCCACCTGCGTCTTGACCGCTTCGCTCGCGGCCTCGCCGGTCAACAGCACGCGGCGGTTGTAGCTGGTCACCGCCACCCGGGCACGGCCCTCGGGAACGGCATCGCGCAGGCGGTTGGCCGCACGCAGCTCGATGCTCTGGTCATCGAGCTGCGCTCCCGAGGTGCGGCGGTCCACCACGACGAGCGCGCTGGTGACCGCGCCCCCGACCACGAGCGGCGCGCAGGCCGACAGCGCACCGCCCAGGGCGGCAATGGCCAGACCGGTGCTCAGCAGGCGTTGGGTTCGAGTCAGCTTCTTCATGAGGAACTCTCCTGATGTGAAAACGAGGCGTCGGGCAGGCCCAGGAGCTGGGCGTCCACACCGTCGCAGATGCAGTGCAGCACCAGGTGGTGCACTTCGAGAATGCGGGCAGGCAGATCGTGCGGCACGCACAGATGCACGTCGGTATCGCGCAACCGCTGCGCCAGTTGGCCACCGCGCGCGCCGGTGAGCGCCACCACGGTCATCTCGCGCTCGTGCGCCGCCTCCACGGCAGCCAGCACATTGGCCGAGTTGCCGCTGGTGGACAGCGCCAGCAGCACGTCACCGGCCTGGCCGAGGGCACGCACCTGGCGCGCGAACACCGAACGGGCATCGAAATCGGTGGCGATGCCGGTGAGCACCGCCGCGTCCGACGACAGCGAAAGGGCCGCGAGTTCCGGACGCTCGCGGTCGTAGCGACCGACGAAACTGGCCGCGAAATGCTGGGCGGCGGCGCCCGAAGCGCCATTGCCGCAAGCCAGCACCTTGCCACCCCCCGTGACACTGGTCAGCACGGCACCCACGGCCGCTTCCACCAGCGGTGCCAGCGACGGCGCGCACTGGTACTTCAGGTCGGCGCTGTCGATGAACTGTTGCTGAATGCGTTGCAAGAGCATGGGGCGATCATAGCGGCGAGGGATGTATCAAATTGCGGCCGATGCATCGAAAGCCGCGCGCAGCCAATCGATGCGGCCGTCTTCCAGAAGCACAACATCGAAACGGCATGGCGGTTCTGAGCCCAGCCGCAGCAAAAAGTGCCGCGCCGCGAACACGATGCGCCGCTGTTTCACCCCTGTGATGCTCGCGCCGGCGCCCCCTTGGCGCGCACTGGCGCGGCGGCGCACCTCGACGAAGACCAGCGTGCCGTCGCGCTCGCGCATAATCAGATCGACTTCGCCGCCCCCACGCCCCGGTGTGCGGAAATTGCGCTGCACCAGCACCAGCCCCTGGCGCTGCAGATAGGCCAGGGCCGCATCCTCGGCGGCATCGCCCAGGGCCTTGGTGGTGGCATGGGCAGGCCGCGCGGGCGGTGCCCCTTTTTGGAAACTCCACATTGTCGGCAAGCACTCCATCCCTGTTGCAGGCCGCCCACGAGGCGGCGGCGCACCAGCATTATCCGCAGGGCGCGCTCTACATGGTCGCCACGCCGATCGGCAACCTGGCCGACATCGGCCTGCGGGCCCTGCAGGTGCTCTCGCTGGTGGACACCGTGGCCTGCGAAGACACCCGCCACACCGCCGCTCTGCTGCAAGGCTATGGCCTGCACAAGCCGCTGCTGGCCTTGCACGAGCACAACGAGGCGCAGGCCGCGCAGACGGTGCTCCAGCGCCTGCGCGAGGGTCTGCGCGTGGCCTACGTGAGCGATGCCGGCACCCCCGGCGTAAGCGACCCCGGTGCGCGGCTGGTGGCTGCCGTGCAGGCCGCCGGCCTGCGCAGCGTGCCCGTGCCAGGCGCCAGCAGCATCACCGCGCTGCTCAGCGTGGCCGGCCACAGCGGCTGGGACGGCCGTTTCGTGTTTGCCGGTTTTCTCTCACCCAAGGCCGCCGAACGGCAGCGCGAGGTGCGCGCGATCGCCGAGGACGCGCGCGCCTGTGTGCTGCTGGAGGCACCCCACCGCATCGAAGCCCTGGCGCGCGACCTGGCCGAACTCGGCGTACGCGGCCTGACCGTTGGCCGCGAGCTCACCAAACAGTTCGAAGAGGTGACTTGCCTGGCGGCGGCCGACTTCACCACCTGGCTGCAAGGTGGAGCGCACCGCACGCGCGGGGAGTTCGTGCTCATGGTACACCCGCTCGATCGCGCGGCCGGCGCGGACGGCGAGCCCGATGCGGCCAGTCTGCGCACACTGGACCTGCTGCTGGCCGAATTGCCGCTCAAGACGGCCGTGCGGCTGTGCGCCGACATCACCGGCCAGCCGCGCAATGCCCTCTACCAGGCTGCGCTGGCGCGCCGCCAGACCCAGGACGGCGACTGAGACCGAACCCTCAGTGCGAAACGCGGGCCATGGTGTCGGGCCCGCCACGGCGCCCCGCCGCATCGCGGCCGGGCTCGGGCACTTCGGTGGCCTGCACATCCACCACGTCGCCCGACGGGCGGCGCGCGCCACCGGTGGGCCACACGTTCTGCGTGTAGCGCTGCGAGGTTTGGCGAAAGCGGCTGAACAGCACCGCCGGTGCGGGCTTGCGGCCGGTCACCAGCGCCCACAGCGACACGCCCAGCACCACCACCAGCGTGGCCAGCAGCAGGCTCAGCAGGAACACCAGAGCCGCCACCCCCAGGGCCAGCTTGAGCACACCGCGCACCAGGCGGCCGAAGAAGTCGAAGATTGTGTTCATGGATGAGAGAGGTTGCGGGCCCGAGGGAGTTCCGCAGCAGAGGGCGCGCCAGGCGCGGAACAGGTCAGTTGGGGGCATTGTCCCCTTTTGCAAGCCGCAGCGCGACATACCCGGCTGCTATGCTCGCGCAAGCCCCGGTGCGCGCCGGACCGACCGCCCTTCCCTCATGGACGCCATGAAACCGATCTACCAGTATTTCTTCCGTGGCCTGCTGGCCTTTCTGCCGGTGGCGCTCACGGTCTACGTGCTGTACCTGTTCGTGGCCTGGCTGGAGTCGGTGGCGCTGTGGCTGGTGCGCCCCATCATTGGCGACTTCTACCTGCCCGGTCTCGGCATCCTGCTGGGCGCGGCCATGATCGTCGGCCTGGGTTTCCTCATCTCACAGCCACCGGCCGCGCGCCTGCTGTCCTGGGTGGAGTTGCCGTTCACCAACCTGCCGGTGGTCAAGAGCATCTACTCCTCGCTCAAGAGCTTTGCCGACTACTTCGCACCCCACAAGAAGGAGGAGGCGCAGCAGCAGGTGGTGGTGCTGCGCGCGCCTGGCAACGAGATGACCATCGTCGGCCTGGTCACGCGGCAGAACATGGCCGGACTGCCGCCCGGACTGGCCGAGCTGGACCACGTGGCGGTGTACCTGCCCATGGGCTACATGATCGGCGGCTACACCGTCTTCGTGCCACGGAGTTGGGTGACGCCGATCGACATGTCGGTGGAGGAAGCCATGCGCGCCTCCCTGCTGGCCTGGATGGCCTCGCCGATGCGCCAGGCCGAGGGCAACACCCCGCCGCCCGCGCCATGAGCATCCGCCACCTCGATGCCCTCTTCTCGCCGGCCTCGGTCGCGGTGCTGGGCGCCTCGCTGAGACCCGCGAGCGTGGGTGGCACGGTCTGGCGCAATCTGCGCGCGGGAGGGTTCAAGGGCCACCTCTACCCGGTGAACCCCAAACACAGCGAACTCGACGGCGTACCGGCATTCGCGCGCGTGTCCGACCTGCCCGAAGCGCCGGACCTCGCCATCCTCTGCACGCCTGCCGCCACCGTGGCCCCGCTCATCGCCGAGCTGGGCACACGCGGCACGCGCGCGGCCATCGTGGTCACCGCCGGCCTGGACGCGGCGCAGAAGCAGGCCATGCTCGATGCCGCGCGGGTCCACACGCTGCGCATCCTCGGTCCCAACTGCATCGGCATGCTGGTGCCGCACCTCGGCCTCAATGCCAGCTTCGCGCACCGCGACGCCGCCGCTGGTGAACTGGCCTTCGTCTCGCAATCCGGCGCGCTGGTCACGGCCATGCTGGACTGGGCCGGTTCGCGCGGCATCGGCTTCTCGCATTTCGTCTCGCTGGGTGAGCGCGCCGACGTCGACTTCGGCGACATGCTCGACTTCCTGGCCAGCGACGCACGCACCCGCGCCATCCTGCTGTACATCGAGAGCATCGAGGAGCCACGCAAGTTCATGTCCGCGGCACGCGCGGCCGCGCGCAACAAGCCGGTGATCGTGGTCAAGGCCGGCCGCTCGGCAGCCGGGCAGCAGGCGGCGGCTTCCCACACCGGCGCGCTGGCCGGCTCCGATGCGGTGTTCGATGCCGCCATCGCCCGCGCGGGCATGCTGCGCGTGGACACCCTGCAGGACCTGTTCCTCGCCGCCGAGACGCTGGCGCGCTTCCACGACAACCGCGCCGACAGCCTGGTGGTGCTCACCAACGGCGGCGGTGCCGGCGTGATGGCGGCCGATGCCGCCGCCGGCATGGGCGTGCCGCTGACCCGGCTGGACGGTGCGCTCAAGGCCCGGCTGGACGCCGTGCTGCCCGCCAACTGGTCGCACGCCAACCCGGTGGACATCATCGGCGACGCACCCGCCGAACGGTATGTGCAGGCGCTGCAAGCCCTCGCTGGCGACGCCGGCAGCGCGGTGCTGTTCATCCACGCCCCCACCGCCATCGTGCCCAGCCTGGACATTGCCCAGGCCCTGCTGCCCCAGGTGCAGGCCAAGCCCCGGCGCGTGCTGGGCTGCTGGCTGGGCGATGCGGCGGTGGCGCAGGCGCGCGCGCTGTTCCGCAGCGTGGGCGTGCCCGACTTCGAAACGCCCGAGGACGCGGTGCGCGCCTTCTCCATGCTGCGCACCTACCGCGCGCACCAGGCCGAACTGCTGCAGACCCCGCCCGCGCACAGCGCCCCGCGCGCGGCGGACCTGCCGCGCATCCGCGCCATCGTCGATGGCGCGCTCGCCAGCGGCCGCGAGTTGTTGACCGAACCCGAGGCCAAGGAACTGCTGGAGGCCGCCGGCCTGCCGGTGGTGGCCACGCGCGTGGTGCCGCCCGACGCCCAGGCCGCGGTGGCCGCGGGTGAGGCGCTGGGTTACCCGGTCGCGCTCAAGATCCTCTCGCACCAGATCAGCCACAAGTCCGACGTGGGCGGCGTGCGACTGAACATCGGCAGCGGCGCGGAGCTGCTGGAAGCCTGTACCTCCATGCTGGCGCGCGTGCGCGAGCAACGGCCCGACGCCGTTCTGCAGGGCTTCACGGTGCAGACCATGGTGCGCAAGCAGCACGCGCACGAACTCATCATCGGCGCGAGTGTGGACCCGGTGTTCGGCCCGGTGGTGCTGTTCGGCCAGGGCGGCGTGGCGGTGGAGGTGCTGAGCGACCGCGCTCTGGCGTTGCCGCCGCTGAACATGCCGCTGGCGCTCGCGCAGATCGCGCGCACCCGTGTCGAACGGCTGCTGCGCGGCTACCGCGACGAACCGGCCGCCGACATCGACGGCATCGCGCAGGTGCTGGTGGCGGTCTCGCAACTGTTGGCCGACGTGCCCGAACTGGCCGAACTCGACATCAATCCCCTGTTGGCCAACCACGAGGGCGCGGTGGCGCTGGATGCGCGCGTGCGCCTGTCGGCCAGCCGCCCGGCCGGCGCGGACCGGTTCGCCATCCGCCCCTACCCGCAGGAACTGGTCGAGACCTGGACCATGCGCGACGGCCAGGGGGTGACGCTGCGCCCCATCCGCCCGGAAGACGAGGCACGGCATCTGGCCTTCCTGGAAAAGCTCGACCCCGAAGATGTGCGCCTGCGCGTGTTCCACAGCCGCCGCAGCATCGAACACAGCGAACTCGCGCGGCTCACCCAGATCGACTACGCGCGCGAGATGGCCTTCGTCGCCACCCGCGTGAACGCGGAGGGCGAAGAGGAGACCCTGGGTGCGGTGCGCGCCGTGGCCGACCCCGACAACGACGTCGCCGAGTTCGGCGTCATCGTGCGCACCGACCTCAAGGGCAACGGCCTGGGCCGCCGCCTCATGGACAAGATGATCGGCTACCTGCGTGCACGCGGCACACGCCGCCTGGTGGGCTCCGTGCTGCGCGAGAACACTGGCATGCTGGAACTCGCTCGCTCGCTGGGCTTCCAACAGGGCTCCCACCCCAGCGTCGCCCAGGACTTCGAGACCCGGTTCGTCACGCTGGACCTGCAAGCCCCCGCTGCCGGAGCCCCGCCATGAACCGAGCCCTCCCCACCGCCTCGCGCCGCCGAATCCTGATCGCCAGCGCCGCCTCGCTGGCCGCTCCGGCCTGGCTGTCACCGGCACGGGCCCAGGCGCGCGCCCTGCGCCCCACGCCCAGCCAGACCGAAGGCCCGTTCTACCCAGTCACCCTACCCGCCGACAGCGACGCCGACCTGCTGCGCAACGGCAACGCCGTCTACGCCAAGGGTCAGCCCAGTTGGGTGGACGGCACCGTCACCGACACCTCGGGCGTTCCCGTGGCCGGTGCCGTGGTCGAGATCTGGCAGTGCGACGAAGCCGGCCACTACCACCACCCAGGCGACGGCAACCGCGCCGACCCGGCCTTCCAGGGTTTTGGCCGCGTCACCGTGGGACGCGACGGACGCTACCGCTTCCGCACCCTCAGGCCCGTGCCCTACAGCGGCCGCACGCCGCACATCCACGTCAAGGTCCGGCTCGACCGCAGGGAGTTGCTCACCACCCAGCTCTATGTGGCGGGCGACCCAGGCAATGAACGCGACTTCCTCTGGCGGCGGCTGACCGATGAAGGCCGCGCCGCGCTGACCGTGCCCTTCACACCGGGCAGCGACGGCCTGCGCGCGCACTTCCCCATCACGGTCCAGGCCTGAGGTGAGCGTGCCTTGGACTCTCTGACCCAGATCGCGCTGGGCGCAGCCGTGAGCGTGGCCGTGATGGGCCGGCGCACCGCGGTCTGGAAAGCCGCGCTGTGGGGCGCGGTGGCCGGCACGCTGCCGGACCTGGACGCCTTCATCGACCACGGCGACGCGATCCTGAACATGACGCGCCACCGCGCCGAAAGCCACGCGCCCCTGGTGCTCACGCTGGCCGCGCCGGTGCTGGCCTGGCTGGTCTCGCGCCTGCCGGGCGAGTCTGGCCACTTCCGCCGCTGGTGGCTGGCCCTCTGGCTGGCCCTGGTCACGCACCCGCTGCTCGATGCGATGACGGTCTACGGCACCCAGTTGCTGCAGCCCTTCACCGACCACCCCTTCGGCGTGGGCAGCATCTTCATCATCGATCCGCTCTACACCTTGCCGCTGATCGCGGGCGTGGTGGCCGCGCTGCGGCTCAAGAACGCGCGCGGCTTCGCCTGGAACCGTGCCGGCCTCGCGCTGAGCACGCTCTACCTCGGCTGGAGCGTGCTGGCGCAACAGCACGTGACACAGGTGGCGCGCGAAGCGCTGCAGGCCGAGGGCGTGCAGGCCCAAGGCCTGCTGGTCACGCCCGCACCCTTCAGCACGGTGCTCTGGCGCCTGGTGGCCACCACGCCCACGCACTACCGCGAGGGCCACTACTCACTGCTGGACAAGGACCGCCGCATCGAGTGGACCGAGCACGAGCGTGGGGCAGACCTGATCGCCCGACACGGCGGCGACGCGAACCTCGCGCGCATGGCCACCTTCACCCATGGCTTCTACAGCGTGACGTCCGGCGACGGGCATCTCTACGTGACCGACCTGCGCATGGGCCAGGAGCCCACCTACACCTTCCGCTTCGACCTCGGCACGGACGAAGCGCGCGCCAGCGGCGGGCACCGGCCCACGCTGGCCGGCTCACGGCCCGACTTGGGCACCGCCCTGCCCTGGCTGTGGATGCGCCTGCGCGGCGAACGCCTGCCGTCCCTGGCCTCGCCGGTGAAGGCAGCGGCGCCCTGAGGTGCGGGCGCTCAGGTCATCAGCAGCGCCACGGCAATGATGACCACGCCGATGCACAGGTTGGCGAACACCCAGGCGCGGATGCTGGCCATGGCCGCGCCGCCAGCGGGCCAGTCGCCGGCTTCCACCGCGCGGTTCAGGCGCTTGAACAGCGCGAAGCGGATGTGGCCGAAGATCAGGATCATGACGATGCCCAGCGTGGCCATGATGGTCCAGTCCAGCGGCATGTTGAAGCCCAGCCCGGCGCGCACCGTTTCCTTGGCCGCGCGGCCGATCATCCAAAGTCCGGTGCCCAGCGTGATCATCGACGCCCACAGCACCAGGGCAAAAAAGCGGCGCATCACGTCGCGCAGCAGCCGCAGGCGCACCGGCGGCTCCAGCGGCTGCACGGAGGGGCGCAGGCAAAAATGCGCAAACGCCATGCCACCCACCCACAGGACGATGGCAAGGATGTGGACGAGCTTGAGGGCGGCGTAGATCATGGGGCGGTTCTTTCCGTGGGTGGGGTGCGAGCGGAGACGTCACACGTCGCTGAGCGCGCCGTCGGCGCGGCGCTGCTGCAGCCGGTAGGGCGGCAGGCCTTTGAGCATGCGCCTTCCATAGGACTGGCGCAACAGCCGGGCATCGTAGCAAACGACCACCGCCTCGTCGGTTTCGCTGCGCAATGCCCTTCCGGTCCACTGCAGCAGGCGCGCCCCGGTGGCCGGCACCACGAGTTCGCTGAACGGGTCGCGACCCTGGCTCTTGAGCCAGTCCGCGCGTGCCTGGCCCACCGGGTCGCTGGGCGAGGCGAACGGCAGCTTGGTGATGAACACCCATTCGCACAGCTCGCCCGGCAGGTCCAGCCCTTCGCCGAACGACTGCAGGCCGAACAGGATGGAGGGCTCGCCGTCGGCCACGCGCTGCGCGTGGCGGCGCAGCAGCAGGGTGCGTGAGGCGTCGCCCTGCACCAGTACCTGCTCGCGCAGCGCCGCGTGCTCGCCGCGCTCCAGCAGCGCCTGGGCCTGGCGCATCTGCGCTCGCGAGGTGAACAGCACCAGCGCGCCGCGTTTCACCTCGCGCAGGTCGGCCATCAGCGCGGCGAGCATTTCGCGCGTGTAACCGTCCACATCCTTGGGGTCGGCCGCTGTCTGCACCACCACCAGCCGGCCCTGCTTTGCGTGGTCGAACGGGCTCTGCACCTCGCGCACCACCACCGCGTCGTCCCAGGCCAGACCGGACTCGTGCAGGAAGTGCTCGAAGGTGCCGCAGGTCGTGAGCGAGGCCGAGGTGACCACCGCCGCGCGCACCTGGCTCCACAGGTGGGTGCGCAGCAGGCTGCCGGGCTGCAGCGGGCAGGCGTGCGCGGTCAGCGCCACCAGGCCGCTCTGCACACTGGCCTCCAGCCATTTGGCCAGCGGCGGCTGGCCCGCATCGGCCTGCTGGCGCCACAGCGCGGCGGTCTCCTGGGTGCTTTGCAGGCGCGGCGCGAACACGCCCAGGCGGCTGTAGAGCGTGGCGCAGCGCGCCGCGTCGCCCGGGTTCTCGCGCGCGTTCGCCTTGAGCTGGGTGGCCAGGGTCTCGAACACCTTGAGCAGGCCGCTGGCGTGGGCATGCAGCGCCTCCACGGTCTCCTGCCACCCCTCGGGCAGTACGCCGCCTTCGAAGCGCTCGACCACCGGCACGCCGGTCGCCCGTTCTGGCTGCGCCTTCCGGAAGCCGGCCGTGCGGCCGGTGAGCTCCAGCCAGGCCGGCAGTGCGCCGATGCGCTGCATGGCCAGGCGCGCCAGGTCGGCCTGCGCGGCCTTGAGGTCGCGCGCCAGCGTGGCCACGTCCACCGTGGGCGTGTGCGCCAGCGCCGTGGCCACTTCGTCCACCGCGCGCGGCAGCTTGTCCAGCCACTGGCCGCGCATCAGGTCCATGGACGCGGTGAACTGCCCCTGCGCCACCGAACCGAGGTGGTGCGCCTCGTCGAACACCACGTAGCAGTCCTGCGGCGCGGGCAAGGCATGCAGGCCCAGCGTGGCCAGCAGCAGGTCGTGGTTGACCACGATGACCTGCGCCTGCGCCAGCCGCGCACGCGCCCGGTAGTAGCTGCAGCTCTGGTAGCTGGGGCAGTGGCGCGCGGTACAAGTGTGGCGCTCGGCGGCCACCGGGCCCCAGAGCGCGCCGTCGGGCGGGTCGTCCAGGCGGTCGCGGTCACCGTCCCAGGTGCCGCCGTCCAGCGCGTCGGCCCAGGCGGTATAGATCTTGCCGCGCTCCAGCCAGCGCGCGGCGGCGGCATCGCCGGCGGCGGGCTGTGCGTCGTCGTGCTCGAACAGGTCCGCGCTGGCCGCGTCACCGCCGCTGAGCTGGTCCAGCTTGAGGCGGCACACATAGCGCCCGCGCCCCTTGGCCAGCGCGAAGCTGAAGGACTCGGGCAGCGCAGCCGCCAGCGCTGGCAGGTCCTTGGCGATGAGCTGCTCCTGCAGCGCCACGGTGGCGGTGCTGATGATCACGCGCTTCTGCGCCGCCAGCGCCAGCGGAATCACCGTGGATGCGTACGCCGCGGACTTGCCCACGCCGGTGCCGGCCTGCACCACCGCGATGCCGCGCTCGGGCAGGCCCGCATCGCCACTCACCGCACCGTCGCCCAGCCGGGCGCCGGCCAGTGTGTGGGCGATGTGCGCGGCCATTTCGCGCTGGCCCGGCCGCGCGCGGTAGCCCGGCGCGCGCGCCACCATGTGGTCGAACGCGGCCAACGCGAGCGCCTCGCGCGCGAGTGCGCCCTCCAGGGTCTGGCTGGCTGGCGCTTCGGCGCCCGTATCGGACAGGGGAACAGCGGACATGGATCACAGACAAGGCAAACCGGAATTGTCACCGACGGTGCCAGACCGACCCGTCCATGGTGGAATCGGGGCTCCCTCAGGAGAATGCATGCCCGCCAGCCCGAAGAACGCCGCCCGCAAGAACCCGACGCGCCGCCCCCCGCACCAGATCGATCTGGCCCTGCAAGGCGGCGGCTCGCACGGGGCCTTCACTTGGGGCGTGCTCGACCGGCTGCTGGAAGACGACACGCTGGAGATCGCCGCCATCAGCGGCACCAGCGCTGGCGCCATGAACGCGGTGGCCCTGGCCGCCGGCCTCATGGACGGCGGGCGCGAAGGAGCGCGGCGCGTGCTGCGCCAGTTCTGGACGCGCGTGGCCGAACTCTCGCCCTTCCACCACATCCGCACCAGCCCGCTGGGCACGCTGCTCGCGCCGGCCAGCGACTGGCTGGCCCCCTGGGTCAAGCCCTGGACCGACCCCCTGAAACACGCCAGCGACGCGATCGGCCTGCAGATATCGCCCTACCAGCTCAACCCGCTCAACCTGAACCCGCTGCGCGACATCCTGGAAGAGACGGTGGATTTTCAACGCGTCTGCGGCTGCCACAAGATGAAGGTGTTCGTCGCGGCAACCCACGTGCGCACCGGTGCGCTGCGCATCTTTGGCCAGCACGAACTCACCGCGGACATGGTGCTCGCCTCGGCCTGCCTGCCGCTGTTGTTCCAGGCGGTGGAGATCGACGGCGAGGCGTACTGGGACGGCGGCTACGCCGGCAACCCTTCGCTGCTGCCGCTGGTGAGCGAGACGCGCACCGACGACCTTCTGCTGGTGCAGATCAACCCCATGCAGCGCGAGAGCGTGCCCACGCGCGCGGGCGACATTCTCGACCGCATCAATGAAGTCACCTTCAACGCCAGCTTGCTCAAGGAGCTGCGCACCCTGGCGCTGATGAAGCAGATGGTGGGCGACAAGCCCCGCGCAGGCACACCCGCCATGCTGCGGCGCATACAGCAACTGCGCGTGCACCTTATCGATGGCGGGACCCCACTGTCCTCGCTGGGCGCGGGCAGCAAGACCGAGACGCAGTGGTCTTTCCTCTCGCAACTGCACCTGATGGGCCGCGAAGCCGCCACGCAGTGGCTGCGCCGCCACCGGCGGGACCTGGGCGAACGCAGCAGCTTCGACCTCGGCGGTGTGCTGGACCCGGAGCAGGCGCTATAGCGGGCGCTGCAAGGCGCGTATCTCGGCCACCTGGGCTGGCGCCACGCCGGCCTCGGCGGCGAACACGGGCCACTGCGCCACGGCATCCCGCACCTGCTTCAGCACGCTGTCGGCCGTGCCCACGCCAAAACGCCGGGCCTCCATCAGGAGGTCATCGCGGGTGATGTCCTTGAACTTGCCGTTGACCGACATCAGGTGCTGGTGCGTCCACTCGCCATCCGGGTTGTGCGCGAAGGTCACGTCGTACGCGGGCGCGAGTTCCCATGACTTTCCCTGCCGCAGGCGCATGGAGAAGTTTTTCGTGTGATCGTCGCAGTTGCGGCCCATGACGTTGAAGGCCATGCGCCTGAAGCTCTCTTCGAGCGCCTCGTAAGGCAACTGCAGCCTGCGCACCGTGTCGAACAGCTGCGCGTACGCATGGGCCGACTTGAGCTTGTAGTCCAGGTGCGCCAGTGCGCACAGCGTCTGCATGTGGTGCCGGGTCGAGCCGCCCTCGCGGTCGAAGCGCCGGGTCATGAAGTGCGCACGGCCACCTTCTTCCAGCAGCCTGCAAGGCATCATGTCCAGGCCCGCCGCCCTGGCCATCAGGTGGTAGGCGTACTCGATCCTTCCGTAGCCCTGGGACACCCCCAGTTCGCGGTCCTTGCCGAGTCCGTCGAACTTGAGCAGCCAGTGCTCGAAGCCGTCGGGCGCATCCAACTGGCCGGAGCGGATGTCCTGCGTCAGCGGGTTCCACGCAATGACCGCCTTGGCCCGGGCTCCGCCGGCGGAAGTGCCCACCTCGATGAGGTTGCGCAGCGCGGAGTGGGCATGGCCGCCGTCGTCGATCGCGCCCTCCACGGCGCGCCGCGCCTGTTCGACCAGGCTGCCGATCTCGATGGCGAACGGCTTCTGGGTGGCCGGCCCGCGCGAAGGCCTGAAACTCATCGCGCCCATGGCGCGCGTACCCATGTACGCCAGGCGGTCCAGCGAGCTCACGGCCTGGGCGGGAATACCTTTGTCGGCCATGTAGGCGTTGATGAGCGCGTTGCCGAAATCGTCCGGCAGCGCGTCGCTCAACAGGGCCGGCAAGCCCTTGTACGTGAGGCGGGACAGATCGGGAAAGATGTAGCTGACACCTGCCCTGGCCGGCATGTGCAAAGGTGACGGCTCTATGCCCAGTCCGGCAAATGCTTCGGTGTAGGCGAACACGTAGTAGCCATAGGCCGGGTCCAGCACCGCCGAACCCATGTGCGTGCCCCACAGATGCACGTCGATCCTCGGCACATGCCGGTAGCGGCTGGTCGCGGGCTGGCGGCGCGTGGCGTTCATGGTCCGGCTCGGCCGCTCGCAGGCTTGTTCATCCGCGCGCGCTGCCGCGGCTCGGCCGCCTGGGTGTAGCTCAGGGGATTGACGGTCGGCATGGGCGCCACTGTGCTCAGCCAGCTCTCGCGCTCCAGCGCCTTGACCACGCTGATCAACGTCTTGAGGCTGGAACCCTTGCCCGCTTCCAGGCGCTTCAGTGCCGTCAGCCCGATGCCCGCCCGCCGGGCCAGGGTGATCTGGTCGATGTTCCTGGCCAACCGCAGGGCGCGCAGTTGCTCACCGAGCAGGGCTTCCAGCTCTTCGGGCGTCTGGGCGGAGGGCAGAACGGTCATATTCAATGGTTGAAATTCCATCTGCTATTGCCCTTCAAGGGCTATAGCGGTTGATTTTCAATCCATTATCTTGGTCATTGTCCTGAAAGTCAATTTTATTAACAGGCGGTTATGCATCCATAAATTGCATTTATGCCAATATTGGACGTAAAAACACCCTTTATCAAAAATTCTATCAAGGCACCTCAGACCTGCACGAACACCCGTGTGCCCTCGATGCGGACCGGGTAGGTGCGCAGGGCCTCGGTGACGGGGTCACAGGCAGGGCGGCCGTCGCGCACGTCGAACTTGCCTTGGTGCAGCGGGCACTCGATCTCATGGCCGTCCAGAAAACCATCGCACAGGCGGGCGTTGCCGTGGGTGCAGAGGTTGTCCGTGGCATAGACCTCGCCATCCACGGTATAGAGGGCAAGCTCTCGGCCGGCCACGGTGAGGCCCATCACGTCGTCGGTGGGCAGGTCGTCGGCTGCGAGGGCGTCGATCCACTGGCTGCTGTCTGTCTGGCTCATGGGTGCTGCTTTCCGGTAGATGTTCTTTAGATACTCTTGAGATGCCTGTAGGTGCAGGACAGATGCCGCTCAGATGGGGTAGATGATGGAGTTGGGGATCATCTCGCTGTCGTAGATGCACTCGCGCCGCGCGAACTTCAGGCCCTGCGGCGTTCGCACCACGGTGTCGATGTAGCGGCCCACGTTGAACACCGTGGTGGCTTCCGAGAGCTTGGTGCGGAACACCGCGTAGTTGGCCTCGCACTCGAAGCGGTCCGCCTCGATGCGGCGCACCACCGGCGCGCCCACCACGTGGCGCTGGTAGTAAGGGTCGTGGAACAGCGTTTCCTGGATGCCGTAGACACGGTCCTTGAGCATACCCTTGCTGGTGAAGGACAGCGTGGCCAGCGGGAAGCCGCGCTCATGGTTCTCGCGCGGCTGCAGGCGGTAGACGCAGTCGTCCGTGAAGAACTCGGGCCACAGGTCCCACTGGCCGGAGTCCACGGCGGCGGCGTAGTCGGCATAGAGCTGGGTCAGGGCCAGCCAGTCGTCGAAGTTCATGGCGGCGTTGCGGCTCATTCCGGGGCCTCCATCACCTCGCGCCAGTAGCGGTACATGCCGCGGATCAGCGTCTCCGTCACCATGTGCTCGGTGTTCTCCACCTCCTTGCCACCCAGCTCGGCGACCACGCGGTGGAAAGGCTTGCTCTCGAAAGCCTGCTGCGAGAACTCGATCACCTCGCCGTCGTCCGCGCTCACGAAGCCGGCCGGGCCGAACAGGTTGGCCTGGCGCAAGCGGCGCTGCGTCATCTCCTCGGTGTCGTCCTCGAAGCCGAAGTGCGTCCACACGAAATCGAAGCTGCCGTGGCCGTTGGGCTGGATGTGCCGGGTGGACACGCTGTTGACCTGCTGCTGCAGGATCACACTGGGAAAGATGGTGGTCATCACCGCCGTGGGGCCGCCCCACCAGGGCTCGGGCACGATGTCCAGGAAGCTCGCGTCGTGCAGTTGCATGCTCTCCTTGAAGCTGGACACCTGCGTGACCTGCTCGGCCTTGCCGGCGGTGCCGCGCGTGCTGATCATGGCCGCGTGGCGGAAGCGATCGTCCATGCGCAACTGCGACTTGTTGTCCGCTCGCCAGAGCCCGAAGGTGACGAACCAGGTGTGCAGAAGGCCCGGGTGGTACGGGTCCTTGATGTTCTCCTGCATCAGCTTCCAGTTGCCCGGAATGCGCTGGCGGTTGTAGCCCAGGATGGTGAGCCTGCGGCCGTTGAACAGGCGGTCGAAATAGCCCAGGATGGCCGGCCCCAGGTAGTCCTCCAACGGTTCCACCTCGGGGTCGAACGAGGCGAACACCACGCCGCCACGCACCGCCACCTGGAGTTTGGTGAGCCCGTGGTCGGCGGTCTTGAAGTCCGCCGGCATGCCACCGTGCACCTGGCCGTCCTGCTTCACGCCCCGGCGGAACGGCACGCCCTGCAGGTCGCCCTTGAGGGTGTAGCTCCACTGGTGGTAAGGGCAGACGAACTCCTTGCGGTTGCCATGGCGCTCGCGGCAGAAGCGCATGCCCCGGTGGGCGCAGACGTTCTCCACCACGTGGATCTCGCCGTCCGCATCGCGCGTGAGGATGACCGAGCGCTCCCCCACCACGGTGCGCTTGAAATCACCCGGTTTGGGCACCTCGGCTTCCAGGCCGACGTAACACCAGTGGCCCTTGTAGAAGAAGCGTTCCAGCTCGCGCCGGTAGAGTTCTTCGTCCGTGTAAGCCATGAAGGGAATGCGGTGCGTGCCTTCGGTCTCCCATTGGGGCTGCCGGGGAAACACCGGGCTGCTGGTGCGGGTGTCCATCGTGGTCTGTCTCCTGTGAAATCGGGGCGAAATCGTGGGTGGCTCAGTGGCCTTGCGGGTAGAAAGCGTCGGCGTACACGTGCTCGGCGGCCATGCCTTTCTGGCGCACCACGCGCGTGGCCGCCTCCACCATGGGCGGCGATCCGCACAGGTAGCCGCGCCAGCCCGAGAGCTCGCCCAGGTCCTGTTCCATGGCCTGCGTCACCAGCCCGCTGCGGTGCACCGCCGGGTCCGCACCGCTGGCCACCACCACCTGCACGCGCAGCGCGGGGTGTACCGCCTGCAGTTGCGCCAGCGCGTCCAGGCCGTAGACGTCGTGCGGGGAGCGCACGCCGAAGTACAGGTGAACGGGATTGGTCATGCCGCCCTGCACCGCGCCCCGCAGGATGGACAGGATGGGCGCCAGCCCCGTGCCGCCCGCCACGCAAAGCATCGGGCCCTCGTGCTTACGGCGCAGATAGGCCGAACCCAGCGGGCCGCTCACGCGCACCGCGTCGCCCACCTTCAGCGTGTTCGCCACATAGTGCGTGACGCGGCCGTCCGGCACCAGGCGCACATGGAATTCAAAGCTGCCGTCTTCGCACAGCCCGGCCATGGAATAGGGGCGGATGTGCTCCGGCGTGAACTGGAGCTGCACGTACTGCCCCGGCGAGAACACGATGGGCTTGGCCGGACGCAGCACCAGCCGCAGGATGTCGTGCGTGAGCGGCTCCACACGCTCTACCGTGGCCTTGACGATGCGCGCCGGGTGCACCACCACCTCGTCCGGCTCGGGGATCTCTATGGTGCAGGGCTCGGTGAGAAAGGTCTGGCAGGCCAGCACGTAGGCGTCGCGCCCATGGGCACCGGGCTGGCCCGCGCCCTGCGCGCCGCCCTCCAGCACCTCGCCATCCAGCAGCTTGCAGCGGCAGGTGCCGCAGCGCCCCGCCATGCAGGAGTACGACATCGGGATCTGCGCCGCGCGCAGCGCATCCAGCAGGTTGGCACCGGGCTCGACCTGGATGGTGCGCTGCAAAGGCTGGACAAGAACTTCCATGGCGTGGCGTGGGGCTGTCGGGCGGGCTGTCTCCGTGGACCGCATGATCCCTGTCCACACGCAATCAGCCAATAGAATCCCGTGAATGTTCATCATCACATCTGGTGATGGTCGAAAGCGAGGCGCCACCCCACCATGGAACTGACCGACATCGACCTCAACCAGCTCGTGCTGTTCCAGCAGCTCATGACCGAGCGCAAGGTTTCCCGCGTGGCCGACAACCTGGGCCTGACGCAGCCCGCCGTGAGCAACGCCCTGGCCAAACTGCGCCGGGCCCTGGGCGACGAACTCTTTCTGCGCACGCCCCAAGGCATGGTGCCCACGCCCTACGCCGAACAACTGGCCGAGCCCGTGGGCTACGCGCTGGGCATGATCCACAGCGGGCTCAACCAGCAGACCCGCTTCGAACCCGGCAAGGTCAAGGGCAGCATCACCATCGCCATGACCGACATCGGCGAGATCGTCTTCCTGCCCGCGCTGGTGGAACGCCTGGCCCGCGAAGCCCCCGGCCTGGTGGTCAACACCGTGCGCAACACCGCGGTGAACCTGCGCGAAGACATGGAGTCCGGCCGCGTGGACCTCGCCATCGGCCTGCTGCCCCAGCTCAAGTCCGGCTTCTTCCAGCGCCGGCTGTTCATGCAGCGCTACGTGTGCCTGTTGCGCAAGGGCCATCCGCTGGCGGTGGCAGCGGCCGCCAGGGCCAGGAGCCAGAAGAAGGCCCAGGCCCCGTTGAGCCTGGCCGAGTTTCGCGCCGCCGAACACCTGGTCATCGTCTCCGCCGGCACCGGCCACGGCAAGGTGGACGACGTGATGCGCCGCGCCGGCATAGACCGCACCGCCCGCCTCACCGTGCCGCACTTCGTCAGCGTGGGCCACATCCTGCAAGGCTCCGACCTCATCGCCACCGTGCCCGAACGCCTGGCCCACAAGCTGGCCAAGCCCTTCGGCCTCGTCGCCCTGCCGCACCCCGTGAAGCTCCCCGACATCGCCATCAACGTCTTCTGGCATGCCAAGGTGCACCGGTCGCCTGCGCACCAGTGGTGGCGGGGGGTGTTGTTCGATATGTTTGGAGAGGGTGGCGGGGGTTGAACCAGCGAATGAATGCCTGGGCGGGCGGATGCCGCGCCGCCGTTGGATGCGCCAAGCCCTGCGCACCCGTTGCATGCCGGCGCCATCGCAGGTAACCTCGCAGAGCGATGTGATCCGGGGTGTTTTCTCAAACATGCTTTTTTCCAGGGAGGGACCGATGCGCAAAGGCTTTCTTCATTGCTGTGTGGCCATTGCATTCGTGGCATGGGGTACGGTCGCGCACGCGCAGACCTCCCCCACGAGCCCGGGCCTCCCGAACGCCGCTGACGACGCCGACAGCCGCCTGCGCAGAATCATGGAAGCGACCCAAAGGGTGGGCCAATCACCCGGCGGCAACTGCGAAACCTGCCCGCAAGCCTGCGAGACGCGCTGCGCCCAGCCAGGCGATACGAAGTGCGAGGCCGAGCTGCGCAAGGAGAGAGCGAAAATGTTCGCGGCCTGCCGCGCCAACAAGAAGTACTGACGGCGCCACCTCTGAACCCCGTGAGATCCAGATGAAAACGACTTGGGTGATCTTCTTCTTGAGTCTCTTGTTCATGGCGCCACTACAGGTGGCGACGGCCAGTCCAGTCGCCAACATTCCCTGGGCCATCCAGAAGGCGCATCAACAGCAAGCCGCCGAAGATCTCGCGGCATGGAAATCGCAGTGGCCGCTGGGCTACAACCCGGCGGCCAGTGTCGTCATGCTGCCGCTGACACCCCTGTCACCCACCTCGGCAGAAGAGTGCAGCCGGTACAAAGACAACAGCACGGACATGATCAAGGACGTGGCGGTGCACCACGCGGCGTGCCTGAACTCCACCGCCTCGGACAGACGCCCCTACTCCTGGACCGACTTCAAAGAGCGCGAGTGCTCCAACTCGAGGTGCGAGTCGCTGCACAGGGCCATGGGCAGGTTGTCAGACCAGGCCAACGCCGGATTCGAGAGGTGCATGAAGGCGTTGCAGGGTCGCCGGTAGCCGCACCCAGAAGCGCGAGGCGCGCCATTGAAGGCGGGCATGCCTCGACACAAGACTACCGAACCCAGACACTGCTGCCAAATACCAAGGGCTCGCCATCGGGGCACGCGGTCGGGTAGCCAAGCGTGACCCGCACCGTTCGTGGCCGCGCCCCGCCCACCAACTGCAACTCGGCATGAATGTTCACCTTCAGCCGGGTTCTCGATGAACTTTGAAACCCGTAATCGGCCGGCGGCCCCTCGTCCACCTCGAGTTTGAGCAGCCCCCCCTCGTTGGACCGCTCCAGCGACTGCCCCCATTTGTTGATGTCCGCGAGGACCCGCCGCATGCCACTCTCCAGCAAGCTCAAGCCCATCGAATTGCCCGTCCCGCATCGGATGTTGGAAGGCTGTTCGCAACCTCCGGGACCGCACTGAAGAGACTGCCGTATGGGAACGGCCCGCGCCAGAAGGGTCAGCGAAAGGGCCCTGGCGGCGGCCTCTCGGACGGATCGGTCATCGGAATTCACGCGGTCCTGCGCTTCAAACATCAGCGCGTAGGACCCGCAGGTAAACGCGGTGGGGCTGTTGATGCACAGATCGACATGGCGGTACGGATCGTCCAGGAACCGCAACTCCTCTGGCGACAGATCCTGCGCATGCACGGCCGTTGTCATCGCATGCACCGCCACTGCCGCCCACAGGAACCGCTTGATGCTTTTCATGGCAAGACCCTCCGTCCGAAAGTTGTGTCGATTTCTCTGGCTCGCTACCGTAGCGGATTCGTCGAGAGAAGTCCACGAATTTGGGCAACGCCATGGCCAACGGCCCGCAGCTTGCCCTTCGCCCACTTGATGAAGCCAAGCTGCACCGGTCACCCGCGCCGCCCGTACGGCGACCGATCCACCACACAGTTGCGACCGTGGAAGAAGCTGTTGCACGCGCTGGCCATACACCGTGCCAGCCGTTCCGCTGTGCGCGCAGCAAGAATTCGTCGGACGCGGCGTTGATCATGGATGCGATGGAGCGTATCCAGCGGCGCTGCGTGGAGGGCCTCTGCATCGTGTCTTCGGACAGCGACTTCACCGGGCGAGCGGGCGCGGGAGGCGGGGCAGGCGGTGTATGGCTTTAGCCAGCGGGAGACGTCGCTGGCGTTCGTGGCGGCATGCGATGTGTTCGCGCTCCTGGACGAGGCCAGCACTGCGGCGGAGGCTGCTGCCACAGACACCGCCGCCGCGGCCACCCGATGGGCGGCACAGGGCGGCGTGGGTGCATGCATGGCTCAGCGCAGGACGCCAGCGAAGAAGGCCGAGAGTTCGTCGTAGCCGTTGAGGGGCAGCACGTTGGCGATGTACTGGTCCGGGCGGACGACGATGATGCAGCCGGTGTCGCGGTTGATGCCGCGCATGTCGAAGATGTCGCCAAGGCCTTTGTGGTCCACGCAGAAGATCTTTTCGTGGTCCTGCAGGCCGAGGCGGCCGGTCTTGGGTTTCAGCAGGGAGGGCATGTGCTCGTAGGCGAGCTGCTCGAAGGTCTGCTGGAACACGGCGCGGAAGTCGATGATGGCGTCGACGTCTTCACCGGGGCGGGTGTGCCTGACCACGGGGGACTTCGGGTTGGTCTCCAGCCAGTCGGCGAGCTGGTGGATGGCCGAGCCGGGGTTGGAGCTGTCCGCCCTGGCGGCGAAGGCGTAGATGCGCCAGCGCGCGTCGGCTTCGGCCACGTGGCCAAGCTGCATCTGCTTGGCGTCGGACAGGCGCACGACCGGCGCAGAGTGGAAGCGGCGGCCGATCTCTTCGCCTCGGGCGAGCGCCTGGTGCTGGCCGGTGCCGATGAGTGCGGAGGGGTCGTACTTGACGGCGTTGCCGCCGGTGAATTCCAGGTTCTGCTTGAACTGGCGGATGATGCGCGGCTCTTCGGTGCCGTCGCGTTCGGCCTGGGTGGTGGGGGCGGACATGACGCGCGCCCACTGGTGGTCGGTCTCGACGAGGCGCTTGGCTTCGGTGAGGCGCTCGCGGGAGTAGGTGCGCAGCAGGCTGGCGTCGGCACGGCCCTGGAGCACGTGCACCAGTTTCCAGCCGAGGTTGAAGGTGTCCTGCATGGAGACGTTCATGCCCTGGCCGGCCTTGGGTGAGTGGGTGTGGCAGGCATCACCAGCGGTGAACACACGGGGGTTGCGGTTTTCGCCGGGGGGCACGTCGTCGAACTTGTCGGTGATGCTGTGCCCGATGTCGTAGATGGACCACCAGACGACTTCCTTCACGTCGATGGCGTAAGGGCGGATGATGCGGTTCGCGGCGGCGATCATGTCGTCCTGGGTGAACTTGCGGCTGGCGGCTTTTTCGTCGGGCCGGAGTTTGTCGAGTTCCACGTACATGCGGAACACGTAGCCGCCCTCGCGCGGGAGGATCAGCACGTTGCCTTCGTTGGCGGAGGAGATGAGGCACTTCTGCCGCACGTCGGGGAAGTCGGTGTTGGCGAGGATGTCCATGACGCCCCAGGCCTGGTGCGCGGCGTCGCCGTGCAGCACGCCGCCGATGGCCTTGCGCACGGCCGAGTGGGCGCCGTCGCAGCCGACCACGTAGTTGGCGCGCACGGTGCGGGTGATGCCCCAGTTGATGCCGGTGGCGTCCTTGAGGGTCACCGTCACAGGGTGGTCGTCGGTGGTGGTGTCCACCGTCAGGCCCACGATCTCCCAGCCGTAGTCGGGCTCCAGGCGGGACGGCGAGTTTTTCATCACCTCCAGAAAGAGCTCGTGCAGGCGAGCCTGGTTGATGAGGATGTGCGGCATTTCCGAGCTGTCGTCGGCCACGTCCTGCACCCGGCCCACGCGCTTGATGTGGTCGGGGTTGGCGGGGTCGGGCATCCAGAACGCGGTCTGGTTCACCCAGTAGGTTTCGCGCTTGACCTTGTCGGCGAAGCCGAAGGCCTGGAACATTTCCATGGTGCGCGTGTTGATGCCGTCGGCCTTGCCCTTGATGATGTTGCTGGGCATGCGCTCGATGATCATGGTCTCGATCTCGGGGAACTGCGAGAGCTGCGCGGCCAGGCACAGGCCGGCCGGGCCGGTGCCAGCGATCAGCACGTCCACCTGCTCGGGCAGCGGCTCGTGGGTACCCCGGTTGCGCCGGTTGGGCGCCGCCTGCCTGATGTCGGGGTTGCCGCCCCTGAAGCCATTCTTGTAGAACTGCATGACGCGTCTCCTGGATATGAATGAACTGCGCCATGAGCGACTGCCGGCGCTAGGCCAGATAATAACTACACTTATCATCAGACGTCAACATGATATGTATACTTATCAGAAAGCGCCCCGAGCGGCGCTGCCTCTATGGACTTGACCTTTGAGATGGAGCACGGGGATGGACTCACTCGACATGGCGGGGCACCTGATTCGGCGCATGCACCAGCAGTCCACCCAGGTGTTTGCCCAGCGCACCCAGGCGGCGGGTTTTGACCTGACGTCGGTTCAGTTCGCCGCGCTGGACGCGATCCACACCCAGCCGGGCATAGACCAGGCACGGGTGGCGGAGATGATCGGCTACGACCGGGCCACCATCGGCGGCGTGATCGACCGGCTGGAGCAGAAGGGCTGGATCCTGCGCGTGGTCAGCGAACGCGACCGGCGTGCGCGCGAGCTGTCGCTGACCGATGAGGGCGAGCGCATCCGCTCGGCGCTGCTGCCCATCGTGCGCGACCTGCAGGACGAGATCCTCGCGCCGCTGGGCAGCGCGGACCGTGCGCGCTTTCTGGAGCTCGCGCGTCAGGTCGTGCGGCCTTAGCCCTGCCCGGCCTCAATCCGGAAAGGGTTCGGTGTGCGTCTCGCCCTTGCGGCCGAAGTAGGTCACATGGCGGCCAGCGATCCAGACCGTGTAGCCCGTGCAGCCAGCGCGCTGTGACAAGCGTTTGAATTCGGGGTACATCACCCGGCCCTGCTGAGCGCCCAGGATGGCCGCGCGCACGGCGGCAGCGTCGAAAGCGTCGGGGATGTCCTCAGGCCGCGACCGATCGAAGCCCAGGTCCAGGGTGGCGCCGTCGGGCAGGTAGCAGGTGGCACGGCCAGCGCGGTAGTCGACGTGATAGGACTCGACCTGCACCTCCATGAGCCGACCGACCACCTCGCCGAAGTGAAGGCGGCCTTGGTTGGAAGCGTCGAAGGTGGCCTGCAGGGTGGCACGGGTGTGTTCGTTCATGCGGTGGGGAGCTCTTTGAGCTGGTGGTGCCGCACCAGGGCCTGCATGGCGTTCATCAGGGCCTGGCGCTCTGCGGCGGGGAGGTGGCGAAAAAAATGCTCGTCGTTGGCGTCGGCCAGCTTCGCCAGTTGTGGCACCAGAGCCTGGCCCGCAGAGGTCAGCACCACAGCTTGGTCGCGTGCACCTCGGCCTTCGGCCAGTTGGCGTTCGACCAGGCCTTTCTCCTCCAGCCGGGACACCACCTTGGAAGCAGCGCCCTTGGTCAAGCCTAGGGCCTGGATGAGGTCGGCGTGGCTGCCATCGGGCCGTGCCCACAGTGTGCGCAACGCCACCCATTCGGTCACGGTCACGCCTTTCTCCTCCAGCCGTTGTCGAAAACGCATGGACACGTGGTTGGAGACGAAGCGCAGCCAGAAGCCGAGATGGGCTTCGAGCGGAGCGGGCGAAGGTGTGCGGGGTCGGGTAGCCACTTGGTTTCCTTGGAAACTTTCTTCAGTCTAGTTTCCACGGAAACCCGTGTCAAGCCGTCTTCAGAGTCCGCTCCCGCGGGTTGCCACGCGTGCGGCCTCAGGGTTGAGCGGGCGGCTTGAGGATCTGGTCGCGCGGGCCGGCGGCGACGATCCGCCCTCTTTCCAGTACCACGATGCGGTCGACAAAACCCAGCAAGGCCGTGCTGTGGGTGGCCATGACGACGGTCTTGCCCTGGGTCAGGCGTTTCACGGCTTCGGCCAGCCGCTGTTCGGTCTGTGCGTCGACGCCGACGGTGGGTTCGTCCAGCAGGACGACGGCGGCGGGCGAGGCCAGTGCGCGGGCGAGCGCGATCATCTGCCGCTGCCCTCCCGAGAGGCCATAGCCACCGGCCGTCACGGCCTGGTCGCGCCGCAACTCGCCGCTGCGCAGTGCGTCGAGCAGGCCGGTGAGCTCCAGCGCGGACACCGCGGCAGCGGCGTGCTCGCCGTTTTCGGCGGGGAGATCGTCCTGCAGCGCGGGGCCGATGAGCACCGGATCCTGCGGCTTGTAGGCCAGCCACTGGGCGCGTGCATCCGCCGGCACGGCGCCGATGCGCGTGCCTTCCACCAGGACCATGCCGGCGTCGGGGGTCTGCACGCCGGCCATGCAGCGCAGCAAGGTGGATTTGCCGGAGCCGGGGCGGCCCACCACGGCCACGCGCTCGCCGCGCTGGACCAGGAGGCTGAGGTCGTCCAGAACGGCTGCGCCGGCGTCGTCGTGGCACGCGAGGTGCTGCACGGTGATTTCCAGTGCGTCGGTGGCGGGCAGGGTGATCCCCTGGACGGGCGGCGGGTCTGCCGGGGCCTTTTCGGGTTGCGCGGCGGCGTCCAGTTCGGCCTGCGTGCGGGAGAGGTCGCGCCAGCAGGTAGTCAGGGCCGCCACAGAGGAGATCTGCACCATGGCGCGCAACTGGACCAGGGAGCACGCGATGAGGGCGCCCACGCTCATCGCGCCGGCTTCGATGCGGTAGACCCCGGCCACGAGCAGGGCGACAGACGCCAGCCCTATGCACAGGCCCGCCCAGGACTGGGCCAGTGTCTGCCAGTAGCGCTGGCGCCCGCGCAGCAGGGCGGCTTCGGAGGCCTGGGTCTCCCAGCGGTCGGCCAGGGTGTGGCGCAAGGGCGTGGTCTGGAAATAGGGCAGGCCCCCGACGAGCATGGCGAGCAAACCGGTCTTGCCGGCGGTGGCGGTCTGGCCGAGCACGCCGTAGTCGCGCTGGGGCCGGTACAGCAGCCACTGCCCGGCGAGGAGCGGCACGGCGCTGACCACGGCCACCAGAACAAGAGGGCCGCCCATGAAGGCCAGCGCACCGAGGAAGAGCAGCAGGAAGGGCAGATCGGCGGCCAGCACGGCGTACTGCGAGAACAGGGCGTCGCGCGCGCCGGTGCTGTCCCGGTAGCGGGACATCAGCACGCCCGCGCCAGCGGTCCGCGCGGGGTTGGCCTCGAGCAGGCGGTCGAACATGCGGGCGTCCATGCGGATGTCGGCGATCGCGGCGAGCCGCTCCACGGAGTAGCCCCGAATGAGACGCAGGCAGAACTCGAGCAGCAGCACCAGCAGCATGCCCGTGGCGAGTGCCCACAGGGTCTCGTTGTTGCCGTTGCCGACGACCTTGTCGTACACGAGCATCGAGAAGACGGGCATGAGCAGGCCGCACCCGTTGATCAGCAGGCTGCTCAGACAGATCTCCACCACATGCGGCCCGAGCGCACGGACCAGCCGGAGGTAGCGCGGCTGCACGGGGTCGGCGGGTTCAGGCTGTGGTGACATTGAGCTGGGCTATCTGCGTGGCGTCGCCCAGCGTGGGGTCCGAGTTGTAGAAGGCATAGACCACGCCCGAGCTGCCGGCGTTCACGGCGTAGTGTTCGCCGGCCTGGATCACGATGCGGTCGTTGGCGTCCAGCCGCAGCGTGAGGACGGAGCTGTCGCCCTGCCCCACGATGCTCTGGATGGCGGCGGAGCCCACGGAGAGGAATTCGCTGACCGAGTCCTTGACGTCGATCGTCTCGGTGTTGGTCACGCGGCCTGTGAGGCTGTTGAGGTTGAGCACGGTGTTGGCCACCAGGCCGGTGATGCGCAGGGTGTCGGTGCCGTCGCCGCCGTCGGCGCGCGCGCCGAGGTAGTTGTCCTTGTTGAAGACCATGATGTCGTTGCCGCTGGCGCCAAGCAGCGTATCGGCAAAGGTGCTGGCGGTGAGCACGTTGTCCAGCGCATTGCCGGTGAGCGTGCGGGCCGCAGCGTTGGACGCGACGGTGGCGTTCTCGACGTTGGCGGCCAGCGTGTAATCGATGGACGTGTAGACGAGGTCGGTGCCTGCTCCAGCAGCCTCGCTGACCACGTCGAGGGCGTTGTCGACGTAGTAGGTGTCGTCGCCCGCGCCGCCGGCCATGACGTCGGCGCCGGTGCCGCCGTCCAGCGTGTCGTTGCCCGTGCCGCCGTTGAGGGTGTCGTTGCCGTCCATGCCTTTGAGGCTGCTGCCGGCGTTGTTGGCGGTGAGCACGTTGTCCAGCGTGTTGCCGGTGGCGACCAATGCCGCCGTGGCACCGGTGAGCGTGAGGTTCTCGACGTGGGACGACAGGGTGTAGGACACGGAGGAACGCACCAGGTCCGTGCCTTCCGCTGCGTTCTCGGTCACCACGTCGAGCACGTTGTCGACGACATACACATCGTCACCCTGGCCGCCGATGAGCACGTCCGCGCCGGCACCGCCATCGAGCGTGTCGTTGCCGTCGCCGCCGGTCAACGTGTTGGCGGCGCTGTTGCCCAGGATGAGGTTGTTCAGTTCGTTGCCGGTGCCGTTGATGGCGGACGAACCGCCCAGGGTGAGGTTCTCGACGTTGTTGCCGGCGGCGAGCACGTAGGTGATGGTGGCCACCACGGTGTCGGTGCCCTCGCCGGGCGCTTCGACGACGACGTCGCCAGCCGCGTCGACGTAGTAGGTATCGTCACCCGCGCCGCCGGTCATGAGGTCGTTGCCGGTGCCGCCATCGAGCGTGTCGTTGCCATTGCCGCCGATCAGCGTGTCGTTGCCGTCCATGCCGCGCAGGCTGCCGGCGATGTTGCTCGCGGTGAGCACGTTGTCCAGCGCGTTGCCTGTGGCAACCATGCCGGCCAGTGTGGCAATCAACGTGAGGTTCTCGACGTTGGCCGACAGGGTGTGGGAGACGGTGCTGTAGACCAGATCGGTGCCGAAGCCGGCCGCTTCGACGATCACGTCTCCTACGTTGTCCACGTAGTAGGTATCGTCGCCCTGGCCGCCTGCCATGGAGTCGCTGCCGCTCCCGCCATCCAGCGTGTCGTTGCCCGCACCGCCCAGCAGCGTGTCGTTACCCAGATCGCCGCGCAGAACGCTCCCCACGCCGTTGGCGATCAGCACATTGTTCAGCGCGTTTCCGGTGCCGATGAACCCCCAGATGTCGTTGCCCGCTCCGCCGTTGAGGGCGTCGTTGCTGGCCCCACCTTCCAGCGTGTCGGCGAGGGTGCTGCCGGTCAGCGTGTCGTTGCCCGCCAAACCTTTGAGCGTATTGGCGTAGCCGCTGAGACCGGTCATGGTGTCGTTGCCGGTCGTGCCGCTTTGCACGAGCCGGGCTATCAGGTCTGCGAACTTCCAGTTCACGCCTTCGGCGAAGACCACGGTTTCCACGGCGTTGGCGGTCACCACCGTGCTGCCGTTGAACACACCCTTGACCGTGATTGAGTCGGTGGTGTTGCCGGTCCACTTGAGCACCATGTCGTTGCCCGCACGGCTGACCTCGGTCTTGGCGACCGTAAGGCCCGTACCCAGGCGCAAGGTGTCGTTGTTAGCCGCTCAGGCCAGCCATGGTGTCGTTGCCAGTCGTGCCGCTCTGCACCAGCTTGCCCATCAGGTCCGCGAACGTCCAGTTCACACCTTCGGCAGCAAAGGCCACGGTTTCGACGGCGTTGGCGGTGATCACCGCGCTGCCGTTGAAAACGCCCTTGACTGCCTGTGGTGGCGTCGGCGTCGGTGATGCTGTCCGCACCGTCACCGGCATTGAAGACGTAGATGGTGCCCGTGTCGTTGCCGTCCGCTCCCGCCAGCAGGCTGCCGGCGTTGTTGGCGATGAGCACGTTGGCCAGGCCGTTGCCAGTGGCCGTGAGGCCGGCGGTGCTGCCGGTGAGGGTGAGGTTTTCCACATTGGCCGACAGCGCGTGGCTCACGGAGGCCAGCACGAGGTCGGTGCCTTCTCCTGCGCTCTCTGTCACGGTATCACCCACGTTGTCGACGACGTAGGTGTCGTCGCCGCTGCCACCGGCCATGGCATCGGCACCGGTGCCCCCGTCCAGCGTGTCGTTGCCGCCACCACCCGACAAGGTGTCAACGCCTGCGCCGCCCGACAACAGGTTCGCGCCGTCGTTGCCTATCAGGACATTGATGTCGTCGTTGCCCGTGCCGTTGACGTTGTTGCTGCCCGTCAGGATGAGGTTTTCGACATTGCTGTCCTGTGTGAGGGTGTAGCTGAGCCCGGTCATGACCGTGTCGGTGCCCTCGCCTGGCAACTCCAGCACCACATCACCCGGGTCATCGACCACATAGACGTCGTCGCCCCGGCCGCCGACCATGAGGTCCTCGCCGGTTCCCCCGTCCAGCGTGTCCGCGCCCGCACCGCCGTAGAGGCTGTCGTTTTCGGCGCCGCCCTCCAGACGGCTACCGGCGTCGTTGGCCCGCAGCACGTTGGCCTGCGCGTTGCCCACCGCGTGCAAGCCAGAAGCGGCGCCCGTCAGCGTCAGGTTCTCGACGTTGTCGGACAGGCTGAAGCTCACCGAGGACAACACCAGGTCCGTTCCTTCGCCGACCCGTTCGATCACGGTGTCGCCGATGTCATCGACCACATACGTGTCGTTGCCGGCACCGCCGGCCATGACGTCCGCGCCTGCGCCGCCGTCCAGCGTGTCGTGGGCCATGGCGCCATACAGGGTGTCGTTGCCATCCCCTCCCTCGATGACGTTGGAGAGACCGCGCGCGGGCAGCACCAGGGTGAAGTGGGTGTCCGGCGAGTTGATCAGCAGGTCGTTCGCCGTGTTCACGTCCTTGACCATCACGGTGACCGTGCGGGTGTAGTGGATCGAATCGCCCTTGTAGCCTGTCACGACAAGGTCGATGGACAGGATGAACGACTGGGCGAGCCCGGATTCGTCCATGGCCAGCGTGGTGGGGTAGAGCAGCTTGTTCGTGATCGCGTAGGTGCCCTCGAAGTTCTCCGTGGTCACCGTGGCGGGCACCTCCATGTGCCAGACGCCGCTGGCATCGCGCGTGCCGCCCTCAAAGGAGAAATCGTCGGGCATGCCCGTGATGGTGTAGCTGTTGACGCTCTTGGAATTGCCCACCGTGAGCGTCATCATCTTGGCGAACCCGGCGCCCAGACGGGTCGGGTCGTCACCGTACAGCACGTCGTTTCCAGCCGTGCCCTGGAGATGCTCGGCCGCCGCCTGCACCCGGGCGCTGGCGTCGGTGGCGGAAATCGCATCGCCGCCGGCACCATAGAGGGCAGCGCCCTCCTGGCGCTGGCCCGTGACGTTGGTCAACGCCAGGCTCCGGAACTCGGACCCTCCCATGAAGCCAATGGCCACGGGAATGCTGCCGGGCCGTTCGGGCGGCGCGGAGATCTGTGCGGGTTGCGCGGTTTCGGCGATGGAGGGAGGTGAAATGGCCTCCGCACGGCTGACCTGTTTTTCCACCGCCTGCAGCGACTGGGCCACCACGTCCTGCTGCGACGCCACGGGCAACTGGGCGGTCGCGGCGTCCGCATCGGTTGGTGCGGCGGCCGGATCGACCTGGGGCGTCGTCGCACCCTGCTCGCCCGGCGACTCCTGCGGCGACTGGCTGGACTGCGGCGTGGTCAGGGGCGAGTCGGGTGTGGAGACCGACGCGGAAAACTCAGGGACCTGGCGCAGAAGCAGGTTGGCAGACACCACACTGCCGTCGGCGAACACGATCTCCGGCGGCTGGCCCGACATGGCGTCGAGCGCACCGCCCAGGAGCACCACCCGTTCACCGTTCTTGAGAACGAAGACCAGATCGATGTCCGACACGGACACCTTCCCCACGTCCTCACGGCCGATGGCGAGCTTGAACTGACCGCCTTGGCGATTGACTACGGAAACTGCAGGATGGGCCATGATCAACCACCGTTGGGTTTGTTACGCCGGATCGGCTTGCGTGTCGCGGAGAACCTCGCGCTGGGTCGCCAGGACGGCGGAGATGCCCACCCTGACTTCACGTTCGAGGCGCTCGGTGGCGCGAACGACCTCCCGCACCAGCTTCGTCTCGGCATCACCGATGCCCATGGAAGAGAGGGTCGCGAGCACACGCTCGCCCCTCACGCGCTCGTCCTCGGCCGACTTCGCCACCGTCTGCATGAGGTCGCGCACGGCCTGGGAGTGGCGATCGGCGGACTCCCGGAGGTCCTTGATCACCGAGGACATCGAAAGACTGGTCTCGGAGAACGCGGCCAGCATCTGCTGTTGCAGGTCACGCTGGGCCACCGCGGAACGCTGGTCGTCCTGCGCACGCTCGCTGTCTTTCTGCTGGGAAGCAAGGCGCTGGTCGATCAACTCTTCAAGCGCCACACGGGAGGCGCGAGCTTCGTCCTGCAGGCTGCGGTCGATCCGCGCGGAGAAACCAATCATGTTCTCCACCAGGTCCTTGGCGAACGCCTGGCGCTGCACCTCGGCCAGCCGGTTCTTCTGCGACATGGTCTCCATCCAGAGGCTCACGGTGCGACCGGCCTGTTCCACGGCGCTGAACAGGCCGGGCAACGCGGCCAGGTGCGCGGCGGCGTCGGTCGACCGGCGCTCGCCGTCTTCGAGCAGCAGAAGGACGCGCTCCATGGTGGTTCCCAGGACGCGCTGCCGATCCTCGTTGGCGCGCGACTGCGCGGCAAGCTCCTGCAGGTGGTCGTTGATGGCCTGTTGCGAGTCCTGCAGTTCGGCCATGCGGTGGTCCCACAGCGCGTGGATCTCCGGATCGGCCCCAGGCGTGGCTGCGGCGGCCGGCGCCACCAGCAGGCCCGCGGTGACCTGGTCGACCACACTGCGCGCGGACTGCAGGAAGTCGGTCTGGAAGGCCCGGACGGAAAGCATCATCAAGCCCAGGGTGAGCGACCCCAGCAGGCCGAACATGGACGCACTGAAGGCCATGCCCATCGCGCTGAGCGGGTACTGCAGGTTGCCCACGAGCTTCGTCAGAGCGCCGTCCAGGTCGGTGATCTGCCCGGCGTTGGCGAACCCGCCGATGAGGTCGCCGACCGCCACCAGGGTTTCGAGCAGGCCGATGAAGGTCCCCAGCAGCCCCAGCGCGATCATGAGGCCGACGACGTATTGCGCGACCTCCTGGCGGCTCTCGAGCACGCGGCGCACGTCCTCCAGCTCTTCCTGGATCTGCGTCTGCTCGACCGCCGTGACGCGGCGCCGCGTTCGGGCCGACGCCAGGTGGCCCAGCAGGCGGGTCGCATTCGCGTGGCTCTCCAGGTAACGCTCGTCCCCGTCATTGGCGGCGAAGCTCTCGAAGAGCCGCCACTCCCGCCGAACCGACCAGATGCGATGCAGCATCAGTGCCGCACCGATGGCCGCCGTCGCCAGGATGATGCCGTTGAGCACCACGTTGGTCCGGATGGCGTGAAGAACAAACGTGTGGAAGCTCAGCGCGCCGCCCGCCGTGACCAGCAGCGGAAGCGCGACAAGCAACAGGTACTTTCTGTAGATCGTCTTGGGCGTTCTCATGATCATCTTCTCCTTCAGAGGGGTTCACTCAAAGCGGCACGCGAAATGCGGTTGAGGGGGGACAGCAGATAGGCCAGCACAGTCCGCCGGCCGACGACGACCTCGGCGGTGGCCACCATGCCGGGGACGATGGGACGGCCCGCGAACGGATGGCGTTCGCCATCGAGCGCGACCCGGATGCGGTAGAAGCGGTCGCCGCGTTCGTCCGGCATGGTGTCGGGGCTGACTTCGGTCAGGCGCCCTTCGGCGACCCCGAAGGACGCGTAGTCGTAGGCGGACAGGCGGACGTGAACAGGTTGCCCCGGGTGCAGCTCGGCGCGGTCGGCGGGCCGGACCTTGGCCTCCACGAGGATCTTCTCGTCCGCCGGGGTGATCTCCACCACCGCCTCGCCGGGGCGGATCACGCCGCCCACGGTCGTCACATTGATCCGGTTCACGACGCCGGCCACGGGCGCACGCAGTTCCGTCCGCTCGACGCGGTCGCTGCTGGCCTTGAGCTCTTCGGCCACGCGCTGCAGGTCGGTCTGCGCGGCGGTCAGCTCCGTCCGGGCATCGGCACGAAACCGCGACTCGATCTCGCGCGCGCGGCCTTCGATCTCGGCGATGGCGGCGCGCACGCGGGGCGAGGACGCGTCCACGTCGGCGATCATGGTGCGCAGGCGTTGCACCTTGGCCTGGGCATCCAGGTGCTCCAGCTTGGAGGCGGCCTCGCGCTGCACCATGTCCGCCGCGATCTGCAACTGCCGCTGGGCCAGGTCCAGCTCGGCCAGCAGGTGCGTCCTCCGCGAACCCAGTTCGGCCAGCTCGGCGCGCTTCTGCGCGATCTGTTCACCGGCGACGCGCAGGTCCTGCTCGATGCGCAACCGCCTGGCCACGAAGGCGTCGTGCTCGGCCCGCGCGACGGCCGTGCCGCCGGTCCCCACCGTGTTCAGCGTGCCGGCTCCCGTGGCCTCGGCGCTGAGCCGGGCCACCTTGGCCCGCAGGGCTTCCTCGCGCACGCGCCGCTCGCCCATCTGCGAGTTCGCCTGCACGTCGCTCACACGCGCCAGCAGGTCGCCCTGCCGGACCACATCGCCCTCGGCCACGTTGATGGAAAGCACCACGCCACCTTCCAGGTGCTGCACAACCTGGTTGCGTGTGGAGGGCATCACCCGACCTTCGGCCCGCACGATCATGCTCAAGGGAGCGTAGGCCGTCCAGGTCACCGCCAGCAGCACAATCAGGGCGAGACAAAGAATCCACCGCCGAGGCGCGCGCAGTTCGTGCAATGCCGCCGCGATGCGCTGCTCGCGTTGCGCGGAGCGCTCGCGCGAAGCCGGCGATGTGAAGGTGTTCACGGCAGCTTCCTCAGTTCCACCGACACCTGGCTGCGGCCCATGGTGCTCGGGTTGTCGAGGATCACCGTCTCGATGCGGGCAGGATCGACGCCCCGGGCAACGAGGTGATCGCGCAGGACCGCGAGCCGGTAGAAGGCCAGGCGCCGCGCCTCGCTGGGCGAATCCTCGGCCATGCGCGCCTGCATCCTCACCTGCCAGGCTCCGGCCCCTTCGTAGCCGGCCACGGCGCCATCGAAAGCCTCCAGCAGCTTTTTCTCCAGAGTGGTCACGCCGGCCGCGTAGCTCACCAGAATGGACGGCGAGGCACCCGAGATGGTCACCGGCGGCAACTCGGCCGGCGACCGCCGCGGCGTGGCGGGCTGCCCCCCGGCCCGCACCGCTTGAGCCGGCGGTGTTCGCAGCGATACCGTCAATTGCTTGAGCTGCTGCTCAAGCTTTTCCGCGCGCCGCCGCTCCGAATCGACCTCCGCCAAGGACTTGGACAGGCGCTCGTCGGTCGCCTGCAGGCGTGCTTCCGCCTCTTGCACGCGGGCGTCCGCCGTCCGGATGTGGTTCTCGACCTGCGCCTCCACCTGCGTCTTGATCTGGAGTCTGGCCAGCTTCATCGTCCCGGTGAGCATGGAGATGGCAAAGATGACGACCACGAGAACCATCACCAACACCACGTTGGTGAGGGCGTCGACAAAACCGGGCCAGAAGTTTTGTTCTCTAGACGTGCTTGCGGCTGCCATGTGTCACTCCTTGGTGTCGGTCCCGGCCTCGGCCACGCGCCATTGCCCGGTGAGGCGCAGAACCTGGTGGTTCAGCAGGATGGCCTGGACACAGGTCCTCAGCAGGTCCATCTGGGACTGGTGGTATTGCTGGTACGCGTCGAAGACGTCCAGCAGGTTGCGGCTGGCGGCATTCAGCTGCGCGTCAAATGCCTGGACGACGCGGGCCTGTGCCTGTGCCTGGTGGCGCAGAGAGTCGATCTTTTGCCTGGCCAGCGTCAACCCGTTGAACGCGACCTCCAGGCCATGCCGCGCGCTGCGCTCAGCCTCCTGCCGCTCGAACGCGTACTGCTCCTGCCTGGCCAGCGCGGCGCGCTGGCGGAAGTAGTCCCCGCCGCCCGAGAACAAGGGCATGGAGAGGATCACCATGGCGCGCTTGTCTTCCTTCCAGCCCATGATGCCGCCCGAGTTCTTCGACTTTGAGTTCGACAGCTCGAACTTGACGGTGGGGGAGAACCGCGCGAGTTGGGCCCGGCGCTCTTCACGGGCAGTCTCTTCATTGGCCATCGCGGTCACCACCGCGGCGTTGCCCGAGGACACCAGGGTGAGCGCATCCTCCAGCGAGGCGATGCCCGGTGCGTCTTCCGCGTCGGGGAGAACGACGGCGTGCGGCGCGACGCCCGTCAACCGGCGCAGCGACAGGCCCGCCTGCGTCAACTGCGCGGTGGCGTCCTCCACGGAAGCCTGTGCGGACAGCATGCGCGCGCGAATGCGCTCGCGGTCGGCCACACTGGCACCGCCTGCGTCGGCCCGGGAGGAGACCCAGTTCCAGAGGCGGTTCAGGCGATCCAGCTGGTTCTGGGTGAGCTTGAGCGCCAACGAAGCTTCGATGGCGCCAAAGTACGACGCCGTGAGTTCGTAGCCCAGGTCACCACGCACACCGACTTCGTCGGCCAGAGAGGCTCGGTGCGCAGAACGGGCACGGCGAAGCTCCGCCACGGCCGCCAGGTCGAACAGGGGCTGGCTCAGCACGGCGTAGGCCTCGCCACGGCTTTGGGAGCTGGTGGGCAGCGGCTGCCCGGTCAAGGTGTCCAACCGTGAGGAAGGGGTCGAGGTCTCGTGGCCGGCCCCCACGCGGATCTCGACCGACGGCAGCAAGCCGGACAGGGCGGCCCTGGAGAGCTCGTAGGCGACCTGCGACTTGGACTGGGATGCGCCGAGCACGTAGCTCTTCTGACGGGCCCACTCCTGCGCCTCCGAGAACCGCATGGCCTCCACCGGGGTGGAGCCGTCCGCCGCGTCGATGGCCGGGTTGCCGGGCCGCAGGGCCACACTGCCATCCGTGGTATCGCTGATGGCCCACAACTGCTTGAGGGCGAAACCAGCCCCCGCAGCCCCTGCGTCTCCCTGGACTGCCTGCGCCGACGCGGCCATGGCTGCCGTCAGCAGCCACGCCAGCATCACCATCTGCCCCAACCTTCTGTTTCGCCGAGCCTGTTCCGTGCGCATGAATTTCTCCTGTGGCAGCACGCCTGGAAGAGATCACTCCGTGCGTCTGCCTGTGAGCCATTGTTCCGGCGACCGCGCTGGGCAAACGGAACTTGGAACCAAGGAGAACGATGGCGAAACAGATGACGAGAGGCCGGGAATCGACCGCTCCGGCGAGCACCAGGCAACCCCACTCGGCCGGTGTGAATCGGCTCAGTGGCTGGCGCGCGCGAATCCCATGTCCCTGCCCAGCAACTGGGTTTTCAGGCCGGGGTCCGCGGGTTTGTCGCCCAACCAGATGTTGAGCAAGGCGTGGTAGAAGTCGGCGCCTCTCACGGGCTCCAGGACGGCGCGGTTGTTGATGCCGACCACAGTGCCGGTACCGGGCACCCAGTCAAAGGTCAGGACGTCGCCGTTGCGCAGGCCCTGCGGCCGCGCGCCCAGGAGTTGCGCGAGCTGCGCCAGGTTCTGGATGACGTGAGGAGGCAGGGCCGCGCCGTCGGTTCTGGCGTAGTCTCCCATCATGGCGTTGAAGCTGGACCCATCGACGTCGCGCAACAGCCGGATCACCAGCCGTCGGGGTTCGTCCTGGCGAAGGATGTCCTGCACGGTGTTGCGGCGGTCCGGCAGGTACAGGCCCATCGCATAGATCTTGAACATCAGGCGCGAACTCACGCCTGCGCCATTGAGCTTGAGGTTGTGGCCGGCCACCTGCACGGATGACGCATCCACCGTGAAGCTCACGGGTTCGATGTCGGCCATGGCGGATACACCGGCGAGAGACAGCGCGCCCAGCGCGGCCATTGTTCTGATCGTACGTGGCATGAGGTGGTGCTCCCTGGGTTGCGTCACCAGATGGACAGCGTGTTGTTGAAAAGCCGCTGCAGCCAGTTCCGCGAGGTGCCATCCGCCATGTCGCCCTGACCCACGACTTCCATGCGGGCGTTGACGACGTCGCCGGAGCGCACGACGTTGCCGTCCTTGATATCGCGGGGGTCGACCACACCGGAGAATCGCAGCGTGCTGGCGTTGCCATTGAGCGCGACGGTGCGCTCGCCGGCCACCACGAGGTTGCCGTTGGCCAGCACGTTGATGACGGAGGCGGCGATCTGGCCGTTGAAACTGCTGTCGTTCGATGTGGCGCCGTTCCCCTTGAACGAGGAGCTTCCGGAGGCGGCGATGTCCTGGTTGAGCAGGTCACGGAAGATGGCGCCGGTGCTGGTGGTTCCCGGCCCCTTGGACTTGAGCGAAGTGTCCCGGTTGATATCGGTCTTGGCGGTGCTGGTGGCACTGAGACTTTCCGAAATGTCAACCTTGAGGGTGTCGCCGATGGCACCTGGCTTGCGGCGGCCGGAGAACAGTGACCCGGCCTGCGCGTTGAAGAGCGAGCCGTTGGGCACGCGCTCCACGTTGGCGGGGCGCGCCACGGGCGGCACGAAGGTGGGGCCGTCCACCACTTTCTGTGGTGCACCGGCACAGCCGGCGAGCAACAGGACGAGCAAGGCACCGAGCCGCGAAGGCAGGGTGGCAAAAGATGTGCGCATGGCGGTCTCCGGTCAGAGCAGGGCGGTGGTGGTTCGGGGTGGCATGCCGCCGACCAGGGCGGCCACGGTGGCGGCGAGCTTGTCGTAGGTTGTCGCCCACTTGCTGCGCACGGTGTCCGTGATGTCGTACTGGCTGGTGGCCAGCACCTCGCCTTGAGCGCGTTGCAGGGTCAGTGCGGCATGGCTCAGGTAGGGACGTTGCTCGTCCGCCGGCCAGCGCCGGCCCCATTGCATCTGCGTGCTGTAGCGCAGCCAGACCTGGCAGTGCGCGCCGGTGACCGGACTGTCGTAGACGCGGCTGGCCATGCCGTGGGTGAGCAGTGCACGCTGCAGCGCGGGCAGCACGTCGGGAACCTGGGTCCTGGCGTCGAGTTCAATGCAGACGTCAGGCACGGGCCAAGGCGCTGCTACGGCAGGAGTGAGCACCGTATGGCTGGCCACGCCAGGCTCGGACTGCAGCGAAGCAGTGACCATGCCACCGGTGAGCTTGGCCAACTCCCACAGTGGCGCGGGACTGATAACGGAGCAACCCTGCAAAGCGAGACCGACGGGCGCGAGCAGGCATGCCTGAGTGAACCACCGTCCCATGTCAGGCCACCTCATTGAGCAGCTTGCCAGCCGCTGCCGCTGCCAGCGCGCCGTAGCTGGCCACACGGCCGACGGCGGTACCGATGCCGCTGGCGGTGGAGGAGACCGCGTCGCCGACGGAGGACATGGCATCGGTGACGGCATCCACGCCGCTTTCGGCCAGATCGGCCACTTCCTCGTAGAGCGAGGCAACGCCGCTGGAGGCGTTGCCCACGGCATCGCCTATCCATTCGCCGGCGTCGTTCAGTGCGCCGCTCACCGCACCGTAGCCAGCCTCGACCGCTTCGCCGAGCAGACCAAGACCTTCGGCACTGAAAGAGCAGATGGCGCTGGCGGGAACAGCGGCCGCGCCAGTGGCGCTGGTCAGCGCGGTGCAGGCGGCCTTGGAGACAGCCTCCTTGCCACCGGCGGCCGCGCCGAGCTGCTGCATGCCCGAGCTCACGAGGTACGAGCCGGCGGAACCTAGATCAATCATGACGAACTCCTGTGTGTTGAGGGACGTCTTCATGCTAGGTGGCGCCGCGCGGCGCAAAACGCTCAATACCGCCGCGCGTCGCGCGCAGTTCCATCACCGGAAAAGATGGCGGCAATCTGCAGACACACAACAGATGCAAAGACAAGAAAGCGACTTGTCCGCGATGCGTGCCGGAAACATTGACCGCAGACTCAGGGAAGACCGCCACGCACGGGGGTGACGTCGAGCATGTAGCCGCGCCCCCGTATGGTCTTGATCATGTCGGCGTAGTCGTCGGCATGCGCCAGCTTCTGCCGCAGGCGGGAGACAAGCAGGTCGATGCTGCGTTCGCCCTGCCCGGCCGCGTGGCCGCTGAGCGCCAGACGCAGCTGATGGCGGCTCAACAAGCGGCGAGGGTGTTTCAGGAGGGTGCCCAGCAACTGGAACTCGGCCTTGGAGAGCGCCACATGCATGCCGCCGGGTGCCATGAGCACGTGCCCTTCGGGATCGAAGCGCCAGCCGTCGAAATGAACGATGTGCGCGTCCACCGGCGTGGACACAGGTGGCGCGACGGCGGTCCGGCGCAGCACCGCCTGGATGCGGGCAACCAGTTCGCGCGGCTCGAAGGGCTTGATGACATAGTCGTCCGCGCCGCACTCCAGGCCGACGATACGGTCGAAGTGATCCGCTCGTGCCGACAACATGATGATGGGCAGACGCGAGTGCTGGCGCAGCTCTCTGGTGAGAACGATGCCACTGGTCTCGGGCAGCATGACATCCATGATGATGACGTCCACCGGCTCTTTCTCCATGATGGCCCGCATTTCCGCGCCGTGGGCGGCCACGTGCGCAACGAAGTCGTAGGACATCAGGAAGCGCGCGAGCAGGCGCGCAATATCGTCGTCGTCGTCCACGATCAGGACATGGCATTTCGGTTTCATGCGGGAAGTCTGCGGCGGCCGCGTGAACACACTTGATCCAGTTTGTGTCAACCCAGACACAAAGCTCGCGTTGAGGCGGGAAACCGGAAAGAATCGGGGCCCTCTCCGACGCCAACCCGCACCCGACGCTGATGAAGCCTGACCCTTTTCCCCAAGACACCGACCCAGTCCGTTCGCCACGGATCCCTGCAAAGGCCCCAGAAAGCGCGCGATGACACGGTGGCTTCCGAAGACGCTGTTCGGCCGGCTGGTCCTGCTGCTGGCGGTGGCCGTGATCGCGAGCCATTTCCTGGCACTGACGCTGTTGTTCGAATTGCGGCCACCCCCACGCCCGCTGCCGCCGGAGCTGATGCAATTCCCCATGCCCCGGCGCGTGCCGCGTTTCCTGATGCCGGGCCCCGGGCTCTGGATCGACATCGGCATCCGTCTCGGGGTGCTGATCGTCGCGGCCTGGATCGGTGCGCGCTGGCTCTCCGAGCCCATACGCCAACTGGCGAAATCGGCCCAGGAGCTGGGCGACAACCTCGACCGTCCCCCCATACAAGTCGGTGGCCTGCAGGAGTGCGTGGATGCGTCACGGGTGCTGAACCGGATGCAGCAGCGCATCCACACGCAGATCGCCGAACGCGAGCGCTTCCTGGCCGCGGTGTCACACGACCTTCGGACACCGCTCACGCGACTGAAGCTGAGGCTGGAGTCGGTGACGGACGAAGCCTTCGCGCAAGGTGTGCGCAAGGACGTGGCGGACATGGACACGCTGATCGGCGCCACGCTGGAGTACCTGCGCGGCAGCATGGCGCCGGAGGAGACGGTGCTCACCGATGTGCACAGCCTGGTCCAGAGCCTGGTGGACGACGAGGTCGAGGTGGGCCACAAGGTGAGCATGGAGGGCCGCGCGCGGCCACTGCCGGCCCAGCCACGCGCGCTGCGCCGCTGCCTGGACAACCTGGTGGGCAATGCCATCCGCTATGGATCCGAGGCCCACATCACGCTCAAGGACCGGGACGATGCGCTGGACATCCTGATCCAGGACCAGGGTCCCGGTCTCACGCCAGCGGAAATGGGCAGGGTGATGGAGCCCTTCTACCGCGTGGAAGGCTCGCGCAGCCGCGAGCACGGCGGCGTGGGGCTGGGCCTGGCCATTGCCAGCGACATCGCCCGGCGTCACGGCGGCACGCTGCGTCTGGACAAGGGCGATCCGCAAGGCTTGCTGGTCACGCTTACGCTGCCGCGCTAAGGCCCTGCCCGCCTGGGGATGATGCGGGAGTGGTCAAATGCCACCATGGACTATGCGATCGAACACGAGGAAAGCGGCACCCGCGGCGTCTTCCATCTGCGCACGCAGGGCCGGCGCGTTGGCGAACTGACCTACAGGCGCACAGGGCCTGCCCAGGTGGTGGCGGATCACACCTGGGTGGACCCCTCCCTGCGCGGACAGGGCGCGGCGCGCCATCTGCAGGACGCCCTGGTGGCCTGGGCGCGCAGCACGCAGACCAAGGTGGTGCCGCAGTGTTCCTATGTGCGGGTGCAGTTCGAACGCAACGCCGACATGCGCGACGTGCGGGCCTGAGCCAGACCGCCGTTTTCTCTTCAGGGCTCCAGCAAGGTAACCACCATGACGTCTCCCATTTCCGTCGGCCACGAGGAAGCCGCTTCGCGCGGCGCTTTCTTCTACCAGCCGGATGGCGGTCAGCGATTGGCCGAAATGACCTACAGCCGCACCAATGCCACGCTCATCGTGATCGACCACACGGAGGTGGACGAGAGCCTCAAGGGCCAGGGCGTCGGGCGCCAGTTGCTGGATGCGCTGGTGGCCTGGGCGCGCACCACCGGCACGAAGGTGATCGCGCTGTGCCCGTTCGCCAAGGCACAGTTCGACAAGGACGCGTCGATACGGGACGTGCTGCGCTAGCGCGGCGCCTTCAGGCCGGCGAGGCCATCACGCCGCGCAGCAGCTCGCTCACGCCGTCCCACACGATCTGCACGCCCAGGCAGAGCAGGATGAAGGCGGACAGGCGCAGAAAAATGACGGAGCCGGCCTCCCCCAGAGGCTTCAGCAGGCGCTCGGCGTAGCGGAACGCCAGGTAGAGCAGCACGCCGATGGCCAGCAAGGCCAGGATGCCACCGCCCATGCGGGCCACGGAGATGGCCAGGCGCTGGTCGTGCAGGGCCACGCCCACGGTGATGGCCGCGGCGATGGACCCCGGCCCGCAGCTGATGGGAAAGGTGAGCGGGTAGAACGCCTGGCGCCGCGCATGTTCGGGTGTGAATGCCTCGGCCAGCGCGGTGCGCCGGTCTTCGGTGGCATGGTTGGTGTTGAGCAGGCGCCAGGCGGCGGACGCCACGATCAGACCACCGCCCACGCGCACGATGGGCAGCGAGATGCCGAAGAAGTCCAGCACGTAGCTGCCCACCAGCATGGATCCGGCCATGAGCGCGAACATGTTGCGTGCGATGCGCCGCGCCAGCAGCGCGCGCGTGCCGCGGCTGGCGCCCTCGGTGAGGCCAAGGAAGATGGGAGCGGTCGCCGCCGGGTTGAGGATGGGCAGAATCGCCGCGAAGGCGAAGAGAAAGCTCTTGCCCAAAGCGAGCAGCAGTTCGGCGGTCATGGTCCGGTCGTCAGGGTGCGCGCGGCGGCTGTTGTTCCACCATGTCGCGCACGCGGCGGCGCAGAGCTCGGTCGCGGCGAAGCTCCTCGGCATGGTCGTCGCGCACACCGCGCCACAAGGCCACGGCCATGAGCACGATCACCACCGTGAAAGGCAAGGCGAACACGATGGTGGCGGTCTGAACGGCTTTGAGGCCGCCCGCCAGCAGCAGGCTGATGGCGATGCCGGAGATCAGCACACCCCAGACGATCTTGACGCGGGTCGGCGGGTTTTCGTGGCCACCGCTGCTCATCATGCCCAGCACCAGGGTCGCCGAGTCGCCGGAGGTGACGAAGAACATCACCACCAGGATGGTGGCGATACCGGACATGAGCGCGGTCATGGGCAGCGCATCGAAGAGCGCGAAGAGTGCGGTGGACACGTCGGCACCGACGGCCTCGGCCATGGGAACGCCTTGCATGATCTCCAGGTTGAGCGCGGCGCCGCCGAACACGGAGAACCAGACGAAGGCGGCCAGCGAGGGCGCCAGCATGGTGCCCAGCACGAACTCGCGCACGGTGCGGCCGCGCGAGACACGCGCGATGAACAGGCCCACGAAGGGCGACCAGCTCACCCACCAGGCCCAGTAGAAGATGGTCCAGCCGCTCACCCAGCCGCTGTCGCGGAAGGGGGTCATGCGCAAGCTCATGCGCACGAACTCGCTCACGTAGCTGCCCAGCGTGGTGGTGAAGGTGTCGATGATGGCCACGGTGGGACCGAAGACGAAAACCACCAGCGCGAGTCCGGCCGCGAGCAGCAGGTTGATGTTGGAGAGCCATTTGATGCCACGCGTAACACCGCTGACGGCGGACGCGAGGAACAGCACGGTGGTGACGAGGATGATGCCGACCTGCGAGGTCTCGCTCACAGGAAGGCCCAGCAGCGCGCCCAGGCCGCTGTTGATCTGCAGCGCCCCCATGCCCAGCGAAGCGGCCACGCCAAAGGCGGTGGCGATGACGGCCAGCACGTTGACCACGGGCCCGAGCCGGTTCAGCGGGGCCCAGGGCAGGGCCTGCACGGCGGTGCTGACCAGCGCGGAGCCGCCCTTGCGGAACTGGAAGAAAGCGATGGCCAGCGCCACGATGCTGTAGACCGCCCAGGGGTGCAGGCCCCAGTGGAAGAAGCTGTAGCGCATGGCGGCGTTGGCGGCCTCGGGCGTATTGGCGGCGATGCCGGGTGGCGGCGCGCCATAGTGGGAGATGGGTTCGGCCACGCCCCAGAACACCAGGCCAATGCCCATGCCGGCGGCGAACAGCATGGAGAACCACGACGCGACCGAGAACTCGGGCTCGTCGTCTTCGCCACCGAGCTTGAGATCGCCGTAGCGGCTGAAGGCCAGGACAAGGGCGAAGACGACCAGCGCGAGCACCACCCAGAGGTAGAACCAGCCGAAGTCGCGGGTGATGGTGACCAGGGCGGCATCGAACGTCGACGACAGCGACGCCGGTGCGAGCACGCCCCAGAGGACGATGGCCAGGATGATGCCGGCCGAGACAATGAGCTGCATGGAAGACTCCTCCAGGAAAGGGGTGCGTCGCCAGAGGCCGGTCTGTGGTCTTGAAGGACGACCGATCGGACCCGCGCGCACAAGGCAACGCGGGAGGCGGTGGGGCACCGGTTCGGTGGTGAGGGGAACGACAGCGGCGGTGGCCCGATGTGTCAGGGTCGTCCCCGCATGGGCGGGGCGCTGTCAGCAAGGGCCGGCACCGCCGGCGCTGCGAGGGCGCGCCAGCCGTGCTGTCGGTGAGAAGCCGTGATTATCGCCCGGATGAAATGGGCGCGTGGGTCCAATGCGTCATGACCCGATGGCCCCAAAGGTGTTCGTGCGCGGCCTGTCAGTCGCCGCCGTCGGTGGTGGGTGGCAGGGCCTCGTGCCAGTTCGCCACCATGCGGCCGGCTTCGGCCTGCAGTGTGTCGACCATGCGGTCCAGTGCGGCACGCTCACTGTCGCTGAAGGCGGCGACGAGTTCACGGTTGAGTGCCGCCACACGCGGAAATATCTCGGCGTACAGACGGCGCCCCTCCTCGGTGAGGAAGACATGCACCTCGCGCCGGTCGGACGGCCGAGGCTGGCGCGAGACCAGCTTCTTGGTGGCCAGCGAAGTCAGCGTGCGCGAGGTGCGTGCACGGTCCAGCATGGCGTGCTCGGCCAGTTGTGAAGACAGCGCGCCTTCGCGTTCGGCCAGGAAGGAGAGAAGGCGCCACTCGCGCCGGGTGATGCCGTAGTCGCTCTCGCACATGTGCACCACCATGCGGCCAGCCGTCACATGGATGCGGTAGAGGCGGTAGAGCAGCAGGTCGGCCTGGTGGCGAGGCTCGGCCAGGCGGTCGGAGGCGGTCATAGGGAAAACACCCGCAATGATTGATTTCTGCAATTGATTGTCTCTGCATAGCATGGTGGGTTCCACGGGAAAACCCTGATTCGATCGGAGACAAGCACCATGACGCACACCACCCGCCGACAACTGCTGCTCGCCACCGGCGCCGCCTCGCTGGCGAGCGCCCTGCCTCTGGGCGCACTGGCGCAAGAAGGGCCGCTTCGCATTGTGGTGCCCTATGCGCCCGGTGGATCCACCGACCGCGTGGCGCGCCTGGTGGCCGACAAGCTCGGCGCCCGCCTCGGGGGCACGACCGTGTTGGTGGAGAACCGCGCTGGCGCCGGCGGCCGCCTCGCGGCGCAACAGTTGCGCGGTGCGGCCCCGAACCAGAATGTGCTGCTGATGGCCAACCCGGCCGTGATGGTGGTGGCGCCGCTGGTCTTCAAGGACGCGGGCTACGACCCGGAGAAAGACTTCCAGCCGGTCTCGCAGGCCAATGCCTACGAATTCGGCGTGGCGGTGGGCGCGGGCGTGCCCGTGCGCGAACTCAACCACCTGCTGGCCTGGCTGCGTGCGAACCCTGAACAGGCCAATTTTGGCGTGCCCGCCACCGGCAGTCTGCCGCACTTCTTTGGCCTGATGGTGGGCGAGAAAGCGGGCGTGAAGGCGCAGGTGGTGGGCTACCGGGGCTCAGGCCCGCTGCTGACCGACCTCATGGGCGGTCAGGTCCCGGTGGCGTTCGACACCTTCGACACGCTGCTGCCGCAGCACGAGGCCGGCAAGATCCGCATCCTCGCGGTGTCCAGCGCGAAGCGCTCGCCGTTCGCACCGGCCATTCCCACGTTCCGGGAAGCGGGGCTGGACCTCAGCGCCGACGGATGGAACACCTTCTTCGCCCCGGCCAGCACACCCGCCGCGCGGGTGGAGCAGTTGGGCCAGGCCATCCGTGCGGTGATGCAGGACCCCGAGACCGTGCGCAGATTCCAGGAGGCGCGCATGGCCCCGGTGGCCAGCACGCCTGCGCAGACGCGGGCCTCTCTGGCGGCCTACCGCGCGCAGTGGGCGCCGGTGGTGCAGAAGTCGGGCTATCAGCCCTGACCCTTTCGCCATTCCTCTTTCGCCATTCCTTCTTGTCACGCTCCTCATCTCTCATGAAACTTTCCGCTCTCCGCATCGCCCTGGCCTTCTTCACCGCGACGGTCGCGCTGCCCCTGGCCGCCCATGCGCAGGATGCCTATCCCTCCAAGCCGGTGCGCTTCGTCAACAACTTCCCGCCCGGCGGCCCTTCGGACCTGCTGGCGCGCTCGGTGGCCGCCGTGCTGCAGGAGACGCTCAAGCAGTCCTTCGTGGTGGAGAACAAGGCCGGTGCGGCGGGCAACATCGGCGCGGCGGACGTGGCCAAGGCCCCGGCCGATGGCTACACGGTGCTGTTCGGCATCGACACCACCTTCACCGTCAACCCCTACCTGTACGGCAACATGCCGTTCAAGCGCAGCGACTTCAAGCCGGTGGTGGTGATGGCCTCCTCGGGCCTGCTGGTCGGTGTGAACCCGGGCACGGGCATCAAGACCCTGCCTGGGATGATCGAAGCAGCGAAGACCAAGGGCTTGAACTTCAGTTCGGCGGGCAGCGGCAGCCCCGGCCACCTGGCGGTGGAGGTCATCAAGGAAGCCACGCCGGCCAAGATCACCCACGTGCCCTACCGCGGCAACACGCCGGCCGTGACGGCGGTGCTCTCCGGCGAAGTGGACGGTGGCGTGCTGGCCACGCCCGGCATGCTGCCGCACGTGCAGAGCGGCAAGATCACCGCGCTGGCCGTCACCAGCCGCCAGCGCTCGCGCCTGGCGCCGGAGCTGCCCACGGTGGCCGAGGCCGGTCTGAAGAGCCTGGAGCAGGAGGTGCTCTACCTCGTGATGGTGCCCGCGGCCACGCCCGATGCCGTGGTGCAGGTGCTGCAGAAAGGCATCGTCGATGCGCTCAAGCGGCCCGACGTGCAGACCCGCATGAACAACCTGGACCTGTTCTACGAAGGCCTGACCGGCGCGGCAGCGAGCCAGCGCATCGATGCCCTCTACAACCGCTATGGCCCGATCGTGAAGGCCACCGGCATGAAAGTGGAGTGAGGTTCCCCGCATGCCGCAACGCCCCAATCTCATCTACATCGTCTGCGATGACCTGGGCTATGCCGACCTGGGCTGCTACGGTGGCCGCGCGGCGGACTTCGGCCCGGTCTCGCCGAACATCGACCGCCTTGCCGCAGGCGGTGTGAAGTTCACGCAGGGCTACGCGAATTCGCCCGTGTGCTCGCCCACGCGCTTCGCACTCATCACCATGCGCTACCAGTACCGCCTGCGGGGCGCGATGGAGGAACCGATCAACAGCCGCAGCAAGGGCAGCACCACGCTGGGCCTGCCGGCGGAAGTGCCCACCCTGCCCTCGCTGCTCAAACAAGCCGGCTACCACACGGCCTTGATCGGCAAATGGCACCTGGGCTACCCGCCCGCGTTCGGGCCACGCCGATCAGGGTACGACGAGTTCTTCGGCATCATGGCCGGCGGCGTGGACTACTTCACCCACTGCACCTCCACCGGCGACCACGACCTCTACATCGACGAGGAGGAACACCACGAGGTGGGCTACCTCACCGATGTGCTTTCGCAGCGCGCGGTGGACCACGTGCACCGGCGCGCGGCGGACGCGCGGGCGGGCAAGCCGTTTCTGCTGAGCCTGCACTACACCGCGCCGCACTGGCCCTGGGAAACGCGCGACGACGCGCACGTGGCCGGCGACGTGGCGAAGAACCTGTTCCATCTGCACGGCGGCGACGTGCAGACCTACCGCCGCATGATCCACCACATGGACGAAGGCATAGGCCACCTGATGGCGGCGCTGCGCGAAGAGGGCCTGGACGAGAACACGCTGGTGGTCTTCACCAGCGACAACGGCGGCGAGCGCTTTTCGGACAACTGGCCGCTGGTGGGCGGCAAGATGGACCTCACCGAAGGCGGCATCCGCGTGCCCTGGATCGCCCACTGGCCCGCCGTCATTCCCGCCGGCACCACCAGCGCGCAGCACTGCATGACCATGGACTGGTCCGCCACGATGCTGGAAGCCGGCGGCGGCCAGGCCCATCCCGACTGGCCACTGGACGGCGTGAGCCTGCTGCAGGTGCTGCGCGACCCGGCGGCGCACCGCTTCGAACGGCCGCTGTACTGGCGCATGAACCACCGCAACCAGCGCGCGCTGCGCGAAGGCGACTGGAAGTACCTGCAGGTGGATGGCCACGAGTACCTGTTCAACGTGCAGAAGGACGAACGCGAACGCGCCAACCTGGCCAGCCGCGAACCCGGGCGCCTCGAACGCATGCGCGCGCAATGGCTGGCCTGGAACGACAGCGTCCCGCCGATCCCGGCCGACGCCACCGTCAGCCTCGGCTATTCGGCCAAGGACATGCCGCAGCGCTGACCCCCGCCTTGGACAGCGGGTACGATCCAGCCATGTCCCGCGCAACCCGGCTGCTTCCCTTCCTCTCCTGGCCCCGCCCCGATGCCGCCCTGCTGCGTGGCGAGGCCATGGCAGGCCTGACGGTGGGGCTGATGGTGATTCCGCAGGGCGTGGCCTATGCCGCTCTGGCGGGCATGCCGCTGATCACCGGCATCTACGCCTCGCTGCTACCGGCGCTGATCGCGGTGCTGTTCAGCGCCTCGCCACGCCTTTCGGTGGGACCCACCGCGCTGACCTGCCTGCTGGTGAGCGCATCCCTCTCAGGTCTGGCCGAGCCGGGCAGCGCGCAGTGGATCACGCTGGCGGTCTGGCTGGCCCTGCTCTCGGGCCTGCTGCAGATCGCGCTGGGCTTCGCACGCTTTGGCTGGCTGCTCAATCTGGTGAATTCGCCGGTGCTCATGGCCTTCACGCAGGCGGCGGCGGTGCTGATCATCGCCTCGCAACTGCCCGCGCTGCTGGGCTTCGCGGCCTGGGACGCGCTGCTGACGCAGCCCCGCATCCACTGGCCGTCCATGGCCTTCGGCCTGGGCAGCCTGGCGCTGCTGGTGCTGGCGCGCCGCTGGCGCCCTGGCTTCCCGACCGTGCTCACCGTGGTGGTGGTCAGTGCGGCGCTCAGCTATGCCCTGGGTTTCGAGGCACGCGGGGGCACGGTCATCGGCGCGCTGCCGCAAGGCCTGCCTGCGCTGTACTGGCCCGGTTGGCCGGGCTGGGCCACACTGGGCCATCTGGTGGTGCCCACGCTGGTGATCACACTGGTGAGTTTTTTGGAAACCGCCTCCAGCGCGAAAGTGGACAACGGGCAGCGCGGGCAACGCTGGGACCAGGACCAGGACCTGATCGGCCAGGGCCTGGCCAAGATGGCCTCGGGCCTGACCGGCGCCTTCCCGACCAGTTCCTCCTTCTCGCGCTCGGCGCTGAACCTGTATGCCGGCGCCAGGACCGGCTGGGCGACCGTCTTCTCGGTGGTGGTGGTGCTGCTGGCGCTGGTGTTCTTCGTGCCCATGCTGCACCACGTGCCCATGGCGGTGCTGGCGGCCATTGTGCTGGTGGCGGTGATCGGGCTGATCAAGCCGCGCGCCTTCACCTACCTGTGGAGGCTCTCGCGCGTGGAGGCCGTGATTGCCGGCATCACCTTCGCGGTGACGGTACTGGCCGCGCCGCGCCTGTACTGGGGCGTGCTCGCCGGCGTGCTGATGGCGCTTTCGCATTTCCTCTACCTGCGCCTGCATCCGCGCATCATCGAAGTGGGCCTGCACCCGGACGGCAGCCTGCGCGACCGCCACCTGTGGAAACTGCCGCCCCTGGCGCCCGACCTGTACGCGCTGCGCATGGACGCGGCGCTGGATTTCGCGACGGCCAATGGCCTGGAGCGCGCGATCGCCGAGCACATCGCCGCCCATCCAGCGACGCGCCACGTCATGCTGATCGCGCACCCGATCAACTGGATAGACGCCACCGGCGCCGAGGTCTTCGGCCGGCTGCGCGAGCAACTGGACGACCGGCGCATCGAGCTGCACCTGGTGGGCATCAAGCTGCCCGTGGAGCAGGTGCTGCGCGCCGCCGGCCACCTGACCGACAGCCCCAGGCTGCACCTCTACCGCACCGAGGCCGATGCGTTGCGCGTGACCGACGCACTCAGTGCCGCGACAGACGACCCGACTTGACCCACCCCACCATGGAACTGCCCAGACACCAGCTCAGCATGACCGTGCTGATGACGCCAGACACCGCCAACTTCTCGGGCAAGGTGCATGGCGGCACCATCCTCAAGCTGCTCGACCAAGTGGCCTACGCCTGCGCCAGCCGCTACGCCGCCGCCTACGTGGTCACGCTCAGCGTGGACCAGGTGATGTTCCGCCAGCCCATCCACGTGGGCGAGCTGGTGACCTTCCTCGCCTCGGTCAACCACACGGGCACCTCGTCGATGGAGGTGGGCATCAAGGTGCTGGCGGAGAACATCCGCACCCAGGCACAGCGCCACGTCAACAGCTGCTTCTTCACCATGGTGGCGGTCGATGCCCAAGGCACGCCCACGCCGGTGCCGCGCCTGGAGCCCGGCACGCCCGATGAACAGCGCCGCCATGCGGCTGCGTTGGTGCGCCGTGCCATGCGCCAGGAAATGGAACAACGTTTCTCCGCCATCCGATGAGCGCCCACACCCGCCGATCCGTTTCGCTGGGCTTGGCCGGCGCCTTGCTGGCATTGACCGGCTGCGGCAAGGACGATCCCCAGGCCAGGCTTGAGGCCGCCGTGCACCGGCTGCAAGACCACGTGGAGAACCGCAAGACGAGCGCCGTCATGGACATGCTGCACGCCCGGTTCCGTGCGCAGGGTGAGCTCGATCGCGAATGGGCGCAGCGCACCATGACGCTGCTGTTCCTGCGCTACCCGAACGTGAAAGTGGTTGCCATCACCCGCAACACCCGCCTGGACCCGGACACGCCGCTCACCGGCACCACCGAGGCCCAGGTGCTGATGACGGGCGCGCAGGGTCTGATTCCCGAGCGGGTGGAGCCCTATGCCATCACGCTGCGCTGGCGGCGCGAGGGCGACGACTGGAAGCTGATCGACCTGGAATGGCGGTAGGGGTGTGTTCAGCCGCGCTGGCGGGCATGCAGCACCAGTTGCGCGCTCACCGCACACAGCGTGAAGCCGAGCATGATCCAGCCCAGGTTGACCGCACCATGGTGCGGCACCAGCCCCACCGAATAGCCGCTGACCGCCCCCATGAGCTGCTGCATCAGCCCGGCCACCGCAGCGGCCGAGCCGGCCAGCGCGGGCAACAGCCCCACCGTGCCCACCAACGCGGCCGGCACCAGCAGGCCATGGCCCAGACCCACCAGGATCAGCGGCAGGGAGAACGCCAGCGGCGTGGCCAGGCCTGAGAGGCCCAGCACCAGCACCAGCACCAGGCCGCTGACGGTGCTGGCCTGGCCCAGCCGCATCATGGTGCGGTCCCCCGCGCGGCTGGCCATGTGGGTGATCAGGTAGTTGCCCACGATGTAGGACAGCGGCACGCACATGATGTAGTAGCCGATGCGGTCCGGGCCCACGCCATAGCTGCCGAGCACAATGGGCGCGCCAGCCAGAAAGGCGTAGAAGGTTGCGGTGGTCATCGACAGGATCGCCACGTACAGCAGAAACCCCGGCTCGCGCGCCAGGCGGGCGTAGGCGGCCAACATGTCCCGCAGCCAGTGCGCCTGCTGCGCCGGTGGCTCGCGCCTCAGGTCGGGCAGGCCGCGCCACGCCGCGGCAAACAGCAGTGCCGACAACACCGCCACCAGCACGAAGTTGGCCTGCCAGCCCAGGCGCACATGCAACTGGCCACCGATGATGGTGGCCAGCGGCGGGCACAGGCCCATGGCCATGCCGACATAGGCCATCACCCGGGTGCGCTCGGGTCCGTGGAACAGGTCCTGCACCATGGCCCGGCCAACCACCATGCCGGCGGCGCTGCCCGCACCCTGCAGCACACGCGCCGCCGTCAGCAGCGCGAGGTCGCTGGCCAGCGCGCCGAGTACCGAGCCCAGGCCGGTCAACGCAATACCGAACAGCAGCACCGGCTTGCGGCCCAGCCGGTCCGACAGCGGCCCATACAGCAATTGCAGCCCGCCATAGGCCGCAACGTAGGCGCTGAAGGTGAGCTGCACCGCAGCCTGGCTGGCGCCGAACTGGCCGCCCCATTCCTGCATGGAGGGGATGCAGATGGTCATCACCACCAGACCGAGGGCGAGCTGGGCCAGCAGGTTGGCAATGAGGGGACCGTGCGACGGGCGCGCGGCGGAAGCGTCAGAAGTCATGGGCCTGGTCCGTCGTCAAGGCTGGCGCCCGCTCGCGGCAGGTGGGGTCATCCAGCACCGGCATTCTGGCAGAGGGGCCATACCCGTCGTGCGTGACCCGATTTCCCCGACTGGGCCTTGCATGCTCGCAGCCGGTGAACAGGAGACCTGCTCCGCGCCGCGCGGCACTATGCTGGCGGACCTTGCGCGCAACGCCGCCGCCTTCCCATGCAGACCGACTGGTTGATCGACTTCATGACGCTTGCGCAGACACGCAGCTTCAGCCGCGCGGCACAACTTCGGCGCATCACCCAGCCCGCGTTCTCGCGCCGCATCCGCGCCCTCGAATCCTGGGCGATGGCCACGCTGGTGGACCGGGTCGCCCACCCGCTGCAGCTCACGCCCGCGGGTCAGCGCCTGCTGGCCGACGCGCCCGCGCTGACCAACAGGGTGCGGCGCACGCAGGCCATGCTGGAGGCTCACATCGGCGAACGCCGCGAGGAGGTGCGCATCGCGGCGCCGCACCTGCTGGCTCAAGGCTTTCTGCCCGCCTGGATACAGGAACGGGAGAACCTGCTCGGCAACTTGAACGTCCGCCTCCTGGCGCATGGCCCACCTGCGGATGTGGCCGGCCTCGTTCAGGGCGACCTCGACGTGCTCCTGACCTGGCGCTGGGCCGGCAGCGCTCCCGAGCCGCAGGACCCGCGCTGGGAGGCCTGGCCATTGGGCCAGGAACGCCTGCTGCCATGCTCGCGCCCCGGCCCGGACGGTCTGCCGCTGCATGGGATGGCGGACGGCACTGCGGCGTCGACACCGTATCTGGCGCATGCACCGTCCACCGGGATCGACACCGCGATCCGCCAGTCGCTGGCCACGCGCGGTCTGGAGCGGACCATCCGGACCGCCGCCACCGCCGACGACTGCACCGTTCTCAAGGCCCTGACCCAGGCCGGGCTGGGGGTGGCGTTCCTGCCCGCCCGGTGCGTGCAGCCCGAACTGGACGATGGCCGATTGCTGCCGGTGCCCGCGTGGCCGCAGCTCACGCTTGATGTGGCGGCGCTGCGCCTGCGCCCAGACCCTTCCAGACGTTGCCAGCCAGCGGTGGATCGCCTGTGGCTTGCGCTCAAACGCAGTCCCCAGAATGGGCCCCCGCCGAACGGCGCCTCGTCCCAAAAGACGCCGGCGCGCGCATTCCGCAACGACGGCATTTCCGCTACATTGCTTCCGGGGTGATACCGCGCCGTCGCACAAAAGGCCGCACGAAGTGGCTGCACCAGAAGAGGATGGCGTACGAAGTGGGGTGATGACATGGCCGCAGCCAGAGGTCCGAACCACGACGGGGGCGCCGATGCCAGGCCGGGGGGCGAGAGCACGGTCGCCCGCCTGGGGCTTTCCGATGCAGAACTGCAATCGGCCCTGGAATACCTCGACGTCGACCAGTCCATGGCTGGCGCCAGGGGTGTGGTCATTCCCTACACCATCGTCCTGATCGCCCTGTTTGCGTTGATGCAGCCGTTTTCTCCCCTGCTGCCGAGCCTGGTGTGGGCCGGCAGCTTCGCCACCTACATCCTGACCCGCCACCGCATGAACCGCGTCTATGCGAGCTGGAGCGAAGCGGAGCGAAAGGAGCGGCTTCGAAGCTGGCACCGGACCTTGGTGGTCACGTCCATGGTCTTCGGCGGACTGTGGGGATCGGCCGTGTTCATTGCCTTCCCCGGGTCGCCCAACAGCATTCACCTGCTGTGGACGGTGGCGGTGACCACCATGGTCGCCGGCGCGCCCAGGCTGTTGACCATGCCCCAGTTCGTGGCCCTGGTCTCGACCATGCTGCTGTTCACCGGCGCCGCCTGGTTGGCCTGGGGCGGTTGGCTGGGCTCGTTCATGGCCGTGGCGCTGACGGTGCTCGCCGGCCTCTTCGTCGTGATGGCGCGCCACTTCCACCGCGGCCTGCGCGAGAAGTTCGAGTTGCAGTTGCGCAACCAGCATCTGGCCCGCGAACTGTCCAAACGCAACACCACCCTGGAGCAGATGGCACAGTCCAAGACCCTTCTGCTGGCGGCCGCCAGCCATGACCTGCGCCAACCGGTGCACGCCTTGGGGCTGCTCATGGAAATCGTGCGGCGCACCCAGGAGCCACAAACCCTGCGACGCCGGCTGACCATGGCCACGGACTGCGTGGAATCACTCTCCGAGATGCTCACCAATCTGCTGGATTTCACGCGCATGGACGCTGGCCAGTTCCCCGTGGCGCTGCGCAGCGTCCCTTTGCAGGAGGTGCTGGACGAGACGATGCGCACCTTCGGCCCCATCGCACGCCGCAAGGGCCTGACGCTGCGCATTGTCCAGACCTCCGCGTCGGTGCGGTCCGACGCGCACCTGCTGCACCGCATGCTCTTCAACCTGGTGTCCAACGCCATCAAGTACACCCACAAGGGCTGGGTCAGGGTGTACGTGGAGCAGCGCGACGACCAGGTCTTTCTGCACGTGCAGGACTCTGGCTCAGGCATAGCCGCCGACCGGCTGGACGAAGTGTTCAAGGACTACGTGACCAGCGATGCGCAGTCCCTGCGCTTTGACGTCGGCATCGGCCTGGGCCTGGGCATCGTGCGGCGCTGCGCGGCGCTCCTCGGCCATGCGTTGGAGGTACAGTCGATGCCCGGCGAGGGCAGCCGTTTCTCCATTCACCTCGGCGAACGCCTGCTGGCAGGCAAGACCCAAGCCCCCGAGATCGCCGACGCGGTGGCGTTGCACGGCGTGGTCGCCGTCATCGAGAACGACCCCGTGATCCTGGAGGGCTTGAGCGAGATGTTGCGAACCTGGGGCTGCCAGCCGGTGGCAGGTGCCACGCCCCATGAAGTGCTGGCACTGCTGGATCGCCTGCACATCACCCCCAAGCTGATTCTCTCGGACCTGCACCTGAGCCTGCCCGAGTCCGGCTTCGACGCCATAGGCTCGCTGCGGCAACGGATGGGCGTGGACCATCTGCCCGCGGTGATGCTGACCGGTGACCTCAACCCGGCGCACCAGCAACGCGCCCGAAGCGAGCAGATCCGCCTTGAACACAAACCCCTTCGCCCCGCGCGCCTGCGCGAGGTGCTGGGCGCCATGCTGGAGCAGCCCTGAGCAGGTCGACGGGCGGCTTAAAAACTGCCGGTGAAACGGTACCGTGACGCGGGGTGCCACATGGTGGCGACGGCGGCGACCTGTCCCATCGAGCGCGTCTGGCGGTGCAGCAACAGGCAAGGCTCTTCGCGCGGCATGTGCAACATCTCGCGCACCTCGGGAGGCGGCAGGCGGGCTTCGATCGAGAACTGCACGCCTTGCAAGGGCGCCACGCGCATCAGGTAGGCGTTGGGCGTGAGGCAGGAGAAATCCTGCTGCATGTAGTGCGGCGCCACCGCCGGGTTGACGTAGCGGTCCTCCACCTGGATCGGCTTTTCGTTCTCCAGGTGCACCACCACCGAATGGAACAGCGGGTCGCCAACCGGCAGGTGAAACTCGTGCGCCAGGGTGTCCGTTGCCTTGACCCGCTCCAGGCGGTGCAGGTCGCTGCGGTGCGCGTGGCCGCGCGCCGCGATTTCCTCGGCAATGTTGCGGATGGCCACCAGCGTGGACTGGTACTTCTGCTGCGCCACGTAGGTGCCTGAGCCCTGCACCCGCTCCACCGTCTGTTCATCGCTGAGCTCGCGAATGGCCCGGTTGACGGTCATGCGGGAAACGCCGAATTCGCGCGCCAGGGCTTCTTCCCCGGGGATGAGATCCCCCTCCTTCCACAAACCATTGTGGATATGGGCCAGGACATGGGCCTTGATCCGCTGGTAGGCGGGCTCGCGGGGATTGGTCGACAAAGGCTCTCCTTTCGGACCCAGGGTTTTCACCAGTGAAATAGCCGCTCCATTGTATTTACGAACCTGACCGACGGCCACCATAATGTATATACGACTTAGGCAAACGCATCTGAATTTGTACAGATTTCAACCCACATCGAATACCAAAGGCGTACCGCCCCACAGCCATGAACACCAACACCGACCCCCGCCTGGACCCGACCCGCACCATCCGCGCCCCTCGCGGACCCGATCTGGCGTGCAAGAACTGGGTGGCAGAAGCCGCGTACCGGATGCTGCAGAACAACCTCGACCCGGAGGTGGCGGAGAACCCCCAGCATCTGGTGGTCTACGGCGGCATCGGGCGTGCGGCGCGCGACTGGGCCTGCTTTGACCAGATCCTGGCGTCGCTGCGCGAACTGGAAGAGGACGAAACGCTGTTGGTGCAGTCGGGCAAGCCGGTCGGTGTGTTCAAGACACATGCCCATGCGCCGCGCGTCCTGATCGCCAACGCCAACCTGGTACCCAAGTGGGCGAACTGGGACCACTTCAACGAACTCGACCGCAAGGGCCTGTTCATGTATGGCCAGATGACCGCGGGCAGCTGGATCTACATCGGCAGCCAGGGCATCGTGCAGGGTACTTTCGAGACCTTCGTGGAAGCGGGGCGGCAGCACTACGGCAACGACTGGAGTGGACGCTGGATCCTCACCGCAGGGCTCGGCGGCATGGGTGGCGCGCAACCGCTGGCCGCCACGCTGGCGGGCGCGGTGTCCCTGACCATCGAATGCCAGCAAAGCAGCATCGACTTTCGCCTGCGCACGCGCTACGTGGACAAGCAGGCGCGCGACCTCGACGAAGCGCTGGCCCTGGTGACCGTGATCGAATCCGCCTGGCTCAACAAGCTCGACACGCCGGCATCGCGCTCGGCCGCGCGGCAGGCGGCTTCGATCAGTTGCATGGGTGAACGCGCTTGCGCCACGGGCGTGCTCGCGTCGTTCATCTGCCCGACGCCCACGATGACCGGCCTTTCGCTTCTCTTCACGATCTTGTCTCCATGTTTATTTGTTTCGTACAAACATTATATTCATGACAATCAAATCGCTGCAACAAGAAATTGCACAGCGCGCACGCAAGTCGGTGGAGCGCTCGACGCAACATGCGTGTCGCTAGAATCATTTGCATCTACAAAGCAACCACGGCTCACCTGTGACGAAGTTGATCTCGATTCGCGACCTGCAGACTTCGCCCGTGGCGTTGCTCAGAAGGGCGTACAACGCCACGACCACCGTGGCCGCACAACATCTGGCGCCGTTCAATCTCACTGCGTCGCAGTTCGGCATTCTTGTAGCGGCTAAGGAAGAACCCGGTGTGGACGCCACGCGGATCGCTCAGTTGCTCTCCTTCGACCGCCCCACTCTGACCGGCGTGTTGGATCGCCTGGAGCAAAAGAAGCTGTTGACGCGCGAGCCGCACGAAGTGGACCGACGGGCGCGTGCACTCTACGTGACCAGTGCCGGCGAGCGTCTACTGGAAGAGGTGGCCGAAGCCGCTTGGGATATTCGCAACGATGCTCTTTCGAAGCTCGCGCCCGAGGAGCGGAAGGTGCTGATCCGCCTCCTTCTCAAGCTCATCGATTGAACGCGAGCAAGAATGAACCGCCCCGGAAATCGTGGAGGCCGGTTGGTTTAAGTCAGGTCGACGTTGCGGCCTGATTGGCGAATTGCCGGTAGTAGTTTGCCTCAGCCTCGGCGGGCGGGATGTAGCCGATGGGCTCAAGCAACCGGTGGTGGTTGAACCATGACACCCATTCGAGGGTGGCCAGCTCCACCGACTCCTTGGTCTTCCAGGGTGCCCGCCGGTGGATCAATTCGGCCTTGTACAGCCCGTTGATCGTCTCGGCCAGGGCGTTGTCGTAGCTGTCGCCCTTGCTGCCCACTGAGGGCTCGATGCCTGCCTCGGCCAGTCGCTCGGTGTAGCGGATGCTGACGTATTGCGATCCCCTGTCGGAGTGACAGACCAGGCTGCCGTCGCGCTCAGGCTGGCGGGCGTACAGCGCCTGCTCCAGCGCATCAAGCACGAAGTCCGTGCGCATCGAACTGCTCACCCGCCAGCCCACGATGCGCCGTGCGTACACGTCGATCACGAAGGCCACATACAGCCAGCCTTGCCAGGTGGAGACGTAGGTGAAGTCCGAGACCCAGAGCAGGTTGGGACGGTCTGCTCGGAACACACGGTTGACCCGGTCCAGCGGGCATGGCGCCCGAGCGTCGCTGACGGTGGTGCGCACCACCTGCCACGGCGCACGCCCTGCAAACCCAAGCGCCGCATCAGCCGTTCTACCGTGCAGCGGGCAATCGTGATGCCTTCGCGATTGAGCTGCTTCCAGACCTTGTCGGCGCCGTAGACCTGCATGTTGGCGTGCCACACGCGCTGGATGTGCGGCACCAAGGCATCGTCGCGTTGAGATCTGGCGCAACGTCGCTCGGGGTTGCGCTGCTCGGCGGCGTGGCGCCAATAGCCTGACGGGGCGACCTGCAACACCTTGCAGATCGACTCGACCCCGTAGGCCTGTCGATGCTGGTCGATGAAGCCCTTCAGGACTTCAGACGGCGGTCGAGCTCCGCCTGGGCGAAAAACGCGCTGGCCAGCTTGAGGATCTCGTTGGCCTTGCGCAGCTCTTTGACCTCGCGCTCCAGCGCCTTCATCTGCTCATGTTCGGATGTCGTGATGCCGTCACGCATGCCGGTATCGATCTGGTCACGCTTGACCCATTCGTGGAGGGTCTGGGGCACGCAGCCGATCTTGGGCGCGATGGATTCGATGGCAGCCCACAGCGAGGGGTACTCGCCACGGTGCTCGCGCACCATGCGAACAGCGCGTTCGCGGACCTCAGGTGAAAACTGGTTCGACTTCTTGCTCATGGCTCAATCCTCTCAGGGAAAAGAGCCTCCTCAAAACCCGGGGCGGTTCAAAGAGTCTTCTGAGATCTGGTGCGGCTGGCGGGGATCGAACCCACGACCCTTGGCTTCGGAGGCCAATACTCTATCCACTGAGCTACAGCCGCAACGCCGCGCATTCTATCAGGCGGGGGTCGGCGAAAGCTCGGCCCCAGGGGGCTTGGCTATAATCATGGGCTGTTTGCCGGCCCCACGACCGGCGAGGCCTTTCCTGCCCCGGCACCGTTTCGCACCCCTGAGGACACCATGAGCGACCACGCGCACGAAGAACACACCGGACCGATCAAGACGCCGACCCAATTGCTGTGGACGTCTTTCTTTGCGTTCGTCGTCCCCGTCTTCATCATCATCGGCCTCGTGCAGTTCGTGACCTCCGGCCAGAAGCCTGCCGCTGGCGCGGTGGACCAGGAACTGGCCACCGCACAGCGCATTCAGCGCGTGGGGACGGTGGAGTTGCGCGACGCCAACCGTCCTCCGCAGTTGGGCGAAGCCGTGTATGCCGCCCAATGCGTTACCTGCCACGGTGCAGGGCTGGCCGGCGCGCCCAAGTTTGGCGACGCCAGTGCCTGGGCCCCTCGCATCGCCACGGGCTATGCCGCTCTGTTGAATTCGGTGCTCAAGGGCAAGGGCGCCATGGGCGCGCAGTCCGGTGGCGCATTCACCGATCTGGAACTGGGCCGCGCGGTGGTGCATATGGCCAATGCGGGTGGCGCCAAGTTCGAAGTGCCGCAGGCTCCGGCTGCTGCTGCTCCCGCTGCCGAAGCACCCAAGGCCGCCGAGGCTGCCGCACCTGTGGCCGCCGCACCTGCTGCCGCGACGCCCGCCGCTGCTGCCCCTGCGGCACCTGCCGCAGCGGCGTCCACGGCCGCGGCTGGAGAAGCCCTGTACAAGCAATCCTGCGCCATGTGCCACGCCGCCGGCGTGGCTGGTGCGCCGAAGTTCGGCGACAAGGCAGCCTGGGCGCCTCGCCTCGCACAGGGTGTCGATGCCATGACGGCCAACGTCATCAAGGGCAAGGGTGCCATGCCGCCCAAGGGCGCCGCAGCCGCCGCTTCGGATGCGGACATTCATGCCGCCGTCGAGTACTTGGTGAAGGCCGCCAAGTAGGCCTTCCCAGCGGGGTTCATGTCCGCACAGCAGCCGGTCCTCGTGGCCGGCTTTTTTGTGCCCGCGGCTCAGGCGGCGTTGCGGGCTTGCGGACTGAGCACGAAACCGAACCGCGATGGCAGGTCCTCGAACCGCGCGTCCTGGGGCATCCAGCAGCCGGCCTCCACCCTGTCGGCCGCCAGGGCCATGTCGGCGCTGTGCACCAGGCCCAGGCCGAGGTCGGTGTGGAGGTACAGACGCCCCGCCTCGTCAAGCAAGGTGTCCTGCACGGCGGCTACCGGGCGGCCGGTGTGGCTGAGCACACGCCCGTCCGGCTGCAGGCGCCAGATCCAGGGTGCGGATTCGAGTTCGACATAGACGCGCTGCGGGCCGTTCTGGAAGTACCACTGGCCCTGTGCGTCGGCCGCATAGTTGCGGTGGATGAACTCGATGAGCTTGTCGTGCCGCAGCAGCGAACCTTTGGCCAGGGGGAATGGGCCCGCCCCCTGGACACGGTCGTCGCGCATGTACCACTGGCCGCGCGCATCAAGGCCCAGCCAGCCATGGCAGTGCGGCACATGGGGCCATTTGGCCATGGCGGCCTTCACGATGTCGTCCATGCTGCGCGGCTCTTCTCAGACGTGGGAGAGCAGCCAGTGTCCCACAGCCTGGGGCATGGCGCACACATGGCCCGGCACACCCAACAGGCCCGACGACACGGGAAAGCCAACATGCCCGCCCTGTGCGGGCTGCCACAGCGTCACATGGCTCCCGCTCTCCAAGGCGCCGGGCAGGGAAAACGCCGGGACAAACGGGTCGTTGCGCGCGTTGAGTGCCAACGCAGGTACACGGATGTTCTGCAGAACCGGCTTCGCCGAAGCCCGCCGCCAGTAGTCGTCGACATCACGAAAGCCGTGGAGTGGCGCAGTGAACACATTGTCGAACTCATAGAGATCACGGGCCGCGAGCAATGTGTCCTTGTCGAACAGGCCGGGATGCTGGGCCAGTTTGAGCAGGGCTTTGGGGACCATGCTGCGCATGAACATGCGCGTATAGATTTGGCGGTTGAAGCCGCGGCCAATGGCATGCCCACCGGCGGCCAGGTCCAGCGGCGAGCAGACCGCCGCCACCGCACGCACGCGGCCTGCCGCCGCCTCCCCCACTTCTCCTGCCCAGCGCAGCAGGGCATTGCCCCCCAGGGAAACGCCCACCGCCAGCAAGGGACGACCGGGGTTGTCGGCCGCAAAGCGCTGCAGTATCCAATCCACCTCGGCAAAGTCGCCGGAGTGGTAGGCGCGTGGTGCCAGATTGAGTTCGCCGGAGCATCCCCGAAAATGGGGCACGGCCAAGACCAGGCCTTGCTTGGCCGCGAAGTCCGCGAAGGCAATGGCGTACTGGCTGGCAGAAGAGCCCTCCAGCCCATGGAACAGAACCAGCAGCGGGGCCTGCGCGGCCGCGGCGTGAACCGTGCGGTCGACATCAATGAAGTCTCCATCCGGCGTGGTCCAGCGCTCACGCTGCCAGCGAGGCACCTCGCCGAGATGGCGGCGGCTCGCCAGCGCGGCCCATATCGTCTGCGCATTGCCGCCCGGCAACCACCACGGCGGGCGGTAGGAGAATGGGGGCGAGTTCAATGCAGCAGCGGCTTGGTGGTGAGCACTTCCGGCGGCTCCACACGGGTGCCTGGGCTGGCATGGTGCGCCACCAGACGCCAGCCCTGCGAGGTCTTGGTATAGACATTGGTCGCCACGACCCACGCCTGCTGCGGCCCGTCGTCGGTCATGATGGTCACGCGCTCGACCACGCTGTGCACACTGCAGGTGCCGGCGTCAAGACGGCGTACCTTTTCAGGGTGGGCTTGCACGCTGCCGTTGGTGAACAAACCTTCGAAAGCGGCCCGCACTGCCGCATACCCAACCAGACGTGGACCGCCCGGATGCACGCACACCACATCCTCGTCGTCGGCCCAGCAGGCCATCAGACGGTCCAGGTCCGCGTGCTGGAGCGCGTCGTAAAAGGCGGCCTCGGTGTCGTCGGCGGAGCCGGGGGGCAGTTTGGGTTTTCGCATGGCGGGTATTGTGCCGCCGCGGGCGAGGCCCAAGCGGGTGGCGGGGGTATAGTGCCGCAGGGCTCCTGCTGAGATGCCCTGTTCCCTGCAACGCTATGGCCACACCGGCCTGTGGAGGTTTCATGCAACTTTCCTACCGATCCATTGGCACCTGGATGACCGCCCTGCTGCTGGCGGCAACGCTCAGTGGCTGCGGCTACAACGATTTCCAGCGTCTGGACGAACAGAGCCGTTCGGCCTGGTCCGAGGTGCTGAACCAGTACCAGCGTCGCGCCGACCTGATTCCGAACATCGTGGCCACGGTCAAGGGTGAAGCGAACTTCGAGCAGGAAACGCTGACACGCGTGATCGAGGCGCGTTCCAAGGCCACGGCCATCCAGGTCACCCCGGAGATGGTCAACAACCCCGCAGCCATGCAGCAGTTCCAGGCCGCCCAGGGCGAGCTCGGCAGCGCGCTGAGCCGCCTCATGGTGGTGGTGGAGCAGTACCCGAACCTCAAGGCCAACCAGGGCTTCAGCGACCTGCGCGTTCAACTCGAAGGCACCGAGAACAGGATCACCGTGGCGCGCAACCGCTATATCCAGACCGTGCAGGAGTACAACGTGCTGGCGCGCAGCTTTCCCACCAACCTGACTGCCATGGTGTTTGGCTACCAGCCCAAGGCCAACTTCCAGGTGGCCAACGAGGCCGCCATCTCGGCACCACCGACGGTGGACTTCGAGAAGAAATAATGGGCTTCAACGCCCGCCGCCCGAAGCCAGCGCGCGCGGGTGCGCTCACAGCGTGGCTGCTCAACCTGCTGGCTGCGTCAGCGCTCGCGTTCTGGGCCTTTGCCAGCCACGCCCAGGGCTTGTTGCCGGTCCCCGAGCTGGACGCGCGCGTGATCGACCAGACCGGCACACTCGACGCGCCCGCCAAGGCCGCGCTCGAGGAGCGCCTCGCCGCGTTCGAGCAGAGCCGCGGCAGCCAGGTGGTGGTGGTCATGGTGCCGACGACGGCACCGGAAGACATCGCCGACTACACGCAGCGCCTTGGCGACGCCTGGAAGATCGGCCGCCGCGACGTTGGCGATGGCGTGCTGTTCGTGATCGCCAAGGACGACCGGCGCATGCGCATCGCGCCCGCGAAGACGCTCGAAGGAGCCATTCCCGATCTCATGGCCCGCCGCATCCTGGACCAGGCCGTCGCACCGGCGTTCCGCCGTGGCGACTATGCGGGCGGCATTCAGGCGGGCGTGGACCAGATTCTGGCGCGCATCCGCGGCGAGGACTTGCCCTTGCCTGCCGCAGATAGCGGGTCCGGGAACCGCAGCGGGGGCTTCGAGTGGATGGATCTGGTGATCTTCATGGTGTTCGCCGTGCCCTTCATCTCGCTGGCGCTGCGCCAGATGTTTGGCAACAAGCTGGGCACCTTGCTCACCGGGCTCGGCGCGGGGGGCTTGGCCTGGTCGCTGACATCGGTGCTCTGGATCGCCATCGGCGCCGGTCTCATCGGCATGCTCGCGGCGCTCTTCATGCAGTTCATGCCGGCGTCGACGCCATCTTCCGGACGGCGCGGCGGAGGCCACTGGGGAGGGCCTGGCGGCGGCTGGGGTGGAGGTGGTCGGGGCGGCGGTGGCCTGGGAGGCGGCGGCTTCGGTTCAGGAGGGGGCGGCAACTTCGGTGGCGGCGGCGCCTCGGGTGGATGGTGATGAAAGAGATGCTCGCATGAACCCACTCATCCGCCTCCTCAAGCACCGCTGGTTCGACCGGGCCGACAGCCACCGAGCCGTACCCGACGACATGGCGGAGCGGCTGGCTCGCCGTGTGGCAGCCAGCGAGAGCCGCCATACCGGCGAGGTACGTCTGTGCGTGGAAGCATCGCTGCCCACGAGCTACCTCTGGCGCATCCGACCTGGACATTCGGTGCAGGCGGTGGTGCGAGAGCGCGCCCTCACCTGGTTCGGCCGCTTGCGCATCTGGGACACCGAGCACAACAACGGCGTGCTCATCTATGTGCTGCTGGCCGAACACGCCATCGAGTTCGTGGCCGACCGGGCTCTGGCCCGTCGCGTCGGGGCCAGCGAATGGCAGGCCATTGTCGACAGGCTCGGTGCACGCCTGCGCGAGAACGCCTTTGAGGATGGCCTTACCGCAGCGTTGGAAGAGGTGTCCGCGCTGCTGGTGGCCCATTTCCCTGCACAGGAGGACGCCACGCACGTGAATGAATTGCCCAATGCCGTGGTGCGCTGTTAGGCCTGCAACGCCGCGCAGGCCAGCATTCAGGGCGGCTTGCGTTTGAACAGCCCGGTGCGGTTGTTGTTGAGCGCGACGTTGAGTTCCTGCTGCAAGGCCCGGTTCATCTGCGCGAAGGTCTTGAGCTTGCGGGTGGTCTCGCGCAGACGATCGGCCATGCGCTTGGAGATGGCGAGCAGCAAGCGCGAACCCAGCTTGGGATCTTCCTTGAGCAGGCGCATGAGCGCCGTGCGTGAAAGCACGGCGGCCGCAATGTCGGTGTTGGCGGTGCAGGTGGCTGAACGTGGTGCGCCGTCGAGCACGCCCATTTCGCCAATGAGGTGGCCTGGCCCCATGATGTTCACCACCATGTTCTCGTGCAAGCCGGGCAGTTCGTTCTCCACGGCGATGTCCCCTTCCAGCACGAGCAGCATGTAGTCGTTCTGCCTGACCTCACCTTCCTGGATGATCACCGTGCCTGCCTTGATCAGCTTGGGCCGCATATAGCCAACGATCTTCAGCGCGTCGCCCAGGGTCAGATCGGCCAATGCCGAAGAGGTGACCAGCAGGCGCGCTGCGACCTCCTCGGGCGCCAGATCCGGGCTCTCAAATATCGATGACATCAGTCACTCCCGACTTTTTGTAACGTCATCATATGCGCCTCATCGACAGCCCGTCCGGGAAGACCGACAAAAAAAGACCGGCACAGGGCCGGTCTTTCTGTGAGCCAGGGCGCATGCCCTGCCGTCACTCATTTCTTCTGGCGGTATTTGCGCAGCGCCGCGATTTGCGCCGCCATGACGGCCAGCTCGGAAGTCGCCTTGGCCAGATCGAGATCGCTCTGGGCATTCTTGACGGCTTCCTCCGCCTGACGGCGTGCCTCGGTGGCCTTGGCCTCGTCCAGGTCGTGGCCGCGAATGGCGGTGTCGGACAGAACCGTGATGTGGTGGGGCTGGACTTCCAGAATGCCACCAGCCACGAACACGAACTCTTCGCCACCGTCGGCCTTCTCGATGCGAACGGGGCCGGGCTTGATGCGGGTGATCAGTGGAATGTGGCCAGGCAGGATGCCCAGCTCACCCGCTTCACCCGGCAGCGCCACGAATTTGGCGTCGCCGGAGAAGATGGACTCCTCGGCGCTGACCACATCGACGCGGATGGTACTCATGGTGTTTCCTTGGGTTGCGCGTTGGGCATTGAGCGAAGTTGTGCGGCCAGAGGCCTCTTCTTCCACTCAACGCCCGACGCCGGACGCTGAACCGTTGGCCGATCAGGCGACCTTCTTGGCCTTTTCAAAAGCTTCGTCGATGGTGCCGACCATGTAGAACGCCTGCTCGGGCAGGTGATCGCACTCGCCAGCGGTGATCATCTTGAAACCACGGATGGTTTCAGCCAGCGGCACGTACTTGCCGGGCGAGCCGGTGAACACCTCGGCCACGTGGAAGGGCTGCGACAGGAAACGCTGGATCTTGCGGGCGCGGGCCACGGCCAGCTTGTCTTCCGGTGCCAGTTCGTCCATGCCCAGGATGGCGATGATGTCGCGCAGTTCCTTGTAGCGCTGCAGCGTGCCTTGCACGGCACGGGCGGTCTCGTAGTGGTCTTGGCCCACCACCAGCGGGTCGAGCTGGCGGCTGGTGGAGTCCAGCGGGTCCACGGCGGGGTAGATGCCCAGGGCGGCGATGTCACGGCTCAGCACCACGGTGGAGTCCAGGTGGGCGAAGGTGGTGGCAGGCGACGGATCGGTCAAGTCATCGGCCGGCACGTACACGGCCTGGATGGAGGTGATGGAACCGACCTTGGTGGAGGTGATGCGCTCTTGCAGGCGGCCCATTTCCTCGGCCAGCGTCGGCTGGTAGCCCACGGCGGAGGGCATGCGGCCCAGCAGGGCGGACACTTCGGTACCGGCCAGCGTGTAGCGGTAGATGTTGTCCACGAAGAACAGCACGTCGCGGCCTTCGTCGCGGAACGACTCGGCGATGGTCAGGCCGGTCAGGGCCACGCGCAGACGGTTGCCCGGGGGCTCGTTCATCTGGCCGTAGACCATGGCCACTTTCGAGTCTTCGAGCTTCTCCAGGTTCACGACGCCGGAGTCGGCCATCTCGTGGTAGAAGTCGTTGCCTTCACGGGTGCGCTCACCCACGCCGGCGAACACCGACAGACCACTGTGTGCCTTGGCGATGTTGTTGATGAGTTCCATCATGTTCACGGTCTTGCCCACGCCGGCACCACCGAACAGGCCCACCTTGCCGCCCTTGGCGAACGGGCACACCAGGTCGATCACCTTGATGCCGGTTTCGAGCAGTTCCTGGGAAGGAGACAGCTCGTCGTAGGCCGGGGCCTTGCGGTGGATGGACGCCGTCAGCGTCTGGTCGACAGGACCGCGCTCGTCGATGGGCGCGCCCAGCACGTCCATGATGCGGCCCAGGGTGGCCTTGCCCACGGGCACGGTGATGGGAGCACTGGTGTTGCTCACCACCATGCCGCGGCGCAGGCCGTCGGACGAGCCCAGCGCAATGGTCCGGACCACGCCGTCACCCAACTGCTGCTGGACTTCCAGCGTCAGGCTGGAGCCTTCCATTTTCAGTGCGTCATACACGCGCGGCATCTGGTCGCGCGGAAATTCCACGTCCACGACGGCGCCGATGCACTGGACGATCTTGCCTTGTACTTGAGACATGATGGGTACCTTCTGTTTTCTCTGGATTCGGTTGAACGGCTGCTTCAGACTGCGGCGGCGCCGGCGACGATTTCCGAAAGCTCTTTCGTGATCGCGGCCTGACGGGTCTTGTTGTAGACCAGCTTAAGTTCGCCGATGACGCTGCCAGCGTTGTCGGTGGCGGCTTTCATGGCCACCATGCGGGCGGACTGCTCGGACGCCATGTTCTCTGCGACCGCCTGGTACACCTGGGCTTCCACATAGCGCAGCAACAGTTCGTCGATGACGGTGGCTGCATCGGGTTCGTAGATGTAGTCCCAGTCCCGGCCACCCGCATTTTCCTGCAGGGTTCCAGCGCTCAGTGGCAGCAGTTGCTCGATCACCGACTCCTGCTTCATCGTGTTGATGAACTTGGTGTAGGCGATGTAGACCGCGTTGATGCGGCCTTCGGTGTACGCGTCAAGCAGCACCTTGACGGGGCCGATCAGCTTTTCCAGGTGGGGCGTGTCGCCCAACCCGGTCACGCTGGACACCACCTTGGCGCCAATGCGGTTCATGAAGCCCAGGCCCTTGTTGCCGACGGCAACCACCTCGGCATTCACGCCCTGCCCCTGCAGTTCCTTGAGCTGGGTCGTGACCGCACGCAACACGTTGGTGTTGAGACCACCGCACAGCCCCTTGTCGGTCGTGACGACGACAAAACCAGCGGTCTTGGCATCGTTGATCTGCATGAACGGGTGCGTGTATTCCGGATTGGCCCGGCTCAGGTTGCCAGCGATCTGGCGCACCTTCTCGGCATAAGGACGCGCGGACCGCATGCGATCCTGCGCCTTGCGCATCTTGGAAGCGGCGACCATTTCCATGGCTTTGGTGATCTTCTTGGTGTTCTCCACCGATTTGATCTTGCCGCGTATTTCCTTGCCTGCTGCCATTGTGTTTCCTTTAAGAAGTCAATGGGCCGGGTCAGTAGGTGCCGGTCTTCTTGAAATCCGCGATGGCGGCCGCCAGTTGGGCCTCGGCTTCCTTGTCCTTGTCCAACGCCTTCCCGCTTTCCATCTTCTGCAGCAGGGCGGCGTGCTTGTCCTTCAGGAAAGCGTGCAGACCGGCCTCGAAAGGCAGCACCTTCTTGACATCCACATCGTCCAGGTAGCCCTTGTTCACGGCGAACAGGGAAGCAGCCATCAGGCTGATGGACAGCGGTGCGTACTGGGCCTGCTTGAGCAACTCCGTCACACGGGCGCCACGGTCGAGCTGCTTGCGGGTGGCTTCGTCGAGGTCAGAGGCGAACTGCGCGAAAGCGGCCAGTTCACGGTACTGCGCCAGGTCGGTACGGATACCGCCGGACTGCTTCTTGATCAGATCGGTCTGGGCCGCGCCACCGACGCGCGACACGGAGATACCGGCGTTGATGGCGGGACGGATACCGGCGTTGAACAGGTTGGTTTCCAGGAAGATCTGGCCGTCGGTGATCGAGATCACGTTGGTCGGCACGAAGGCGGACACGTCGCCGGCCTGCGTTTCGATGATGGGCAGCGCGGTCAGTGAACCGGTCTTGCCCTTGACTTCACCCTTGGTGAAGGCTTCGACGTAGTCCGCGTTCACGCGGGCTGCGCGCTCCAGCAGGCGGCTGTGGAGGTAGAACACGTCGCCCGGGTAGGCTTCGCGGCCCGGCGGGCGGCGCAGCAGCAGCGAGACCTGGCGGTAAGCAACGGCCTGCTTGGACAGATCGTCATAAACGATCAGCGCGTCCTGGCCGCGATCGCGGAAGTACTCGCCCATGGTGCAGCCGGAGTAGGCCGACAGGTACTGCATGGCGGCGGATTCGGAAGCCGAGGCGGCCACGACGATGGTGTAGTCCATCGCACCGGCCTGCTCCAGGGCGCGCACCACGTTCTTGATGGACGACGCCTTCTGGCCAATGGCGACGTACACGCAGGTCATGTTCTGACCCTTCTGGTTGATGATGGCGTCGATCGCCACCGCCGTCTTGCCGGTCTGGCGGTCGCCGATGATCAGCTCGCGCTGGCCACGGCCGACGGGCACCATGGAGTCGATCGACTTCAGGCCGGTCTGAACCGGCTGGTCCACCGATTTGCGAGCGATCACGCCCGGAGCGACCTTCTCGATCACGTCGGTCAGCTTGGCGTTGACCGGGCCTTTGCCGTCAATGGGCTGGCCCAGCGCATTGACCACACGGCCCACCAGTTCGGGACCGACCGGCACTTCCAGAATGCGGCCCGTGCACTTGACGGTGTTGCCTTCGGAGATGTGCTCGTACTCGCCCAGAATCACGGCGCCCACGGAGTCGCGTTCCAGGTTCAGGGCCAGACCAAAGGACGGCACGCCGTCCTTGTTGGCCGGAAATTCCAGCATTTCGCCCTGCATCACGTCGGACAGGCCGTGAACGCGGACGATACCGTCGGTCACCGACACCACGGTGCCCTGGTTGCGCACATCGCTGGATGCGCCCAGCCCCTCGATGCGGGACTTGATCAGTTCGGAGATTTCAGCGGGATTGAGCTGCATGACTCTTTCCTTCTTTCGTTAAATGATGTGCAGGGCGCGCCCAGAATGACCGCCATCAGGCGGTCAGGGCAACTTTCATTTGTTCCAGACGGGCTTTGACCGAGGTGTCCAGCACCTCGTCACCCACCACCACGCGGATGCCACCGATCAGCTCGGGCTGCAGTTCCACCTTGAGGTTGAGCTTGCGGCCAAAACGCTTCTCCAATACACCGGAAAGATCGGCGAGAACGTCATCTTCCACGCGAAAGGCGCTGTAGACCGTTGCGTCGTACGAGCCCAGTTGCGCGTTCTTGAGCGCACGGAACTGGCTGGCGATCTCGGGCAACGCTTCCAGGCGGCCGTTGTCGAGCACGGCGCGCAGGAAGTTCTGCGCCTTGGGCGACAGGCTGGTCTTGAGCACCCCGGTGATGAGCGCCACCACCTGGTCGGGCGAGGTCTTGGGGTTGTCGGCGAACTGGCGCAACTGGTCGTTGCCCGCCACGGCTGCCAGCTCGTCAAGCCAGGCGGCGGTGCCGGCGACGTCTGACCCCGCGGCCTTGAACAGCGCTTCCGCGTAAGGGCGTGCAATGGTGGCGATTTCGGCCATGGTTTACCTTTGATTGCCGGTTCGGTGGCGTCGGGCTGTGCGATCAGAGCTCGGTCTTGAGGCGACCCAGCAACTCGGCGTGGACACTGGCGTCAATTTCGTGACGCAGGATCTGCTCCGCACCCTTGACGGCGAGAACGGCCACTTGCTCACGCAAGGCCTCGCGGGCCTTGACGACCTGCTGCTCGGCATCCTGGCGCGCGGCTGCCACGATCTTGGCGGCCTCGTCGTTGGCACGCGCCTTGGCTTCCTCGATCAGGGCCTGGGCACGGCGCTCGGCGTCGGCCAGACGGGTGGCAGACTCGTTGCGCGACTGGCTCAACTCGGCTTCGACCCGCTTGTTGGCCAAGGCCAGTTCGGACTTGGCCTTCTCGGCGGAGGCTAGACCTTCGGAGATCTTCAGCGCACGTTCATCCAGTGCCTTGGCGATCGGGGGCCACACGAACTTCATCGTGAACCACACCAGGATCGCGAAGACGATGATCTGCGCGAAGAGGGTTGCATTGATATTCATCGCAACGCCTTTCTGTGTAGGGACAGGAGGTGAGACGTACCTGCTGCAGCGTCAGCGTATGGCCTATGGGCGGCCTGGCGATCGTCGGCCAGTCCGCAGAGGCGCCGCTGCGCGGCAGCAAGACCGATGATCAAGCCAGCGTGAAGGGGTTGGCGAAGGCGAACAGCAGCGCGATGGCCACACCGATCAGGAAGGCC
>NZ_JAHCKL010000002.1 GCF_026125785.1 Hydrogenophaga sp. | reverse complement strand
CGCCACAGGCGATCATGCTGACGATCGTCAACACGGCGATGTAGCCACTCCAGAACTCGTGAATGAAATCACCCATGGTTCGCCCCCTTCCGCGAGCGTCCCGCCTGCGGCGGCGTGTCGTCGTCGTGCAGAACCCGCAACGCGTCGGCTTCGAACCGGGACCGTCGCGGCCCGCTATACGCCCACCAGACGATCCCCACGAACACCAGGAACTGCGCCACCACCATCCACGCACGCACGTCTTCGATCGTCATCGCGCTCACCTCACGTTCTTCAATGCGGTACCAAGGCCCTGCAGGTATGCGATCAGCGCATCCTGCTCGGTCTTGCCGGCCACCTGGCCGGCAGCGCCGGCGATGTCCTCATCGGTGTAGGGCACGCCCACACGGCGCAGGGCCCGCATCTTGGCCTCGATGCTGCCGGTGTCGGCCGGCGTCCGCGCCAGCCAGGGATAGGCCGGCATGTTGGATTCCGGCACCACGTCGCGGGGGTTGTCCAGGTGCAGGCGGTGCCATTCATCGCTGTAGCGGCCGCCGACCCGGTGCAGGTCCGGCCCGGTGCGCTTGCTGCCCCACTGGAACGGGTGGTCGTACACATACTCCCCCGCCACCGAGTAGTGGCCGTAGCGCTCGGTCTCAGCCCGGAACGGCCGCACCATCTGCGAATGGCAGTTGTAGCAGCCCTCGCGCACGTAGACGTCCCGGCCCACCAGCTGCAGCGGCGGATACGGGGTCACGCCGGCCACCGGCTCCGTGGTGGAACGCTGGAAGAACAGGGGCACGATCTCCACCAGGCCCCCGACGCTCACCACCAGGATCACCAGCACGATCATCCAGCCGATGTTCTTCTCGACGAACTCATGTGTCATCTTCATCGCATCGCTCTCCGCTGGAGGTTCAGTGGGCCGCCGCCGGCGCCAGGACCGGGGCATCCACGGGCTTGGAACCGACCACCGTCTTCCAGACGTTCCAGACCATGATGAGCATGCCGCAGAAGAACATGAACCCGCCGAGCAACCGGATGGCGTAGAACGGATAGGTGGCCTTGACGCTTTCCACGAAGGTGTAGGTCAGGGTGCCGTCCGGGTTGGTGGCGCGCCACATGAGACCCTGCATCACCCCGGCGATCCACATGGCGGCGATATACAGCACCACGCCGATGGTGGCGACCCAGAAGTGCACGGTGATGGCCCGCACGCTGTACATCTCGGCCCGGCCGAACAGACGCGGGATCAGGTAGTACAGGCTGCCGACCGAGATCATCGCCACCCAGCCCAGGGCGCCCGAATGCACGTGGCCCACGGTCCAGTCGGTGTAGTGCGACAGGGAGTTCACCGTCTTGATGGCCATCATCGGCCCTTCGAAGGTCGACATGCCGTAGAACGACAGGGAGGTGATCAGGAACTTCAGGATCGGATCGGTGCGCAGTTTGTGCCACGCACCCGACAAGGTCATGATGCCGTTGATCATCCCGCCCCAGGACGGCGCCAGCAGGATCAGGGAGAACACCATGCCCAGGGACTGGGCCCAGTCCGGCAGCGCCGTGTAGTGCAGATGGTGGGGGCCGGCCCACATGTAGGTGAAGATCAGCGCCCAGAAGTGCACGATGGACAGCCGGTAGGAATACACCGGCCGCTCGGCCTGCTTCGGAATGAAGTAGTACATCATCCCGAGGAAACCCGCTGTGAGGAAGAAGCCCACCGCGTTGTGGCCGTACCACCACTGCACCATCGCGTCCTGCACGCCCGCGTAGGCCGAATAGGACTTGAACAGGTCCACCGGCAGCGCCGCGCTGTTGACGATGTGCAGCACCGCCACCGCCAGGATGAAGGCGCCGAAGAACCAGTTGGCCACGTAGATGTGGCGCACCTTGCGAATGCCGATGGTGCCGAAGAACACGATGGCGTAGGCCACCCAGACCACGGCGATGAGCAGGTCGATCGGCCATTCGAGCTCGGCGTATTCCTTGCCCTGGGTCAACCCCATGGGCAGCGAGACGACCGCCAGCAGGATGACCAGTTGCCAGCCCCAGAAGGTGAAGGCGGCCAGACCGTCGGAGAAGATGCGCGTCTGGCAGGTGCGCTGCACCACGTAGTAGCTGGCCGCGAACAAGCCGCAACCGCCAAACGCGAAGATCACCGCGTTGGTGTGCAGCGGGCGCAGGCGGCCGTAGCTCAGCCACTCGACGCCCAGATTGAGCGCGGGCCAGGTGAGCTGGGCGGCGATGATCACGCCCACCAGCATGCCGATCACGCCCCATACCACCGTCATGATGGCGAACTGCCGCACCACTTTGTCGTTGTAGACCGCCGCACGGTCGGCCTTGCTTGTCATGGACATACAGAACTCCTCGCTAATGTCACTGTGGGAAGTGTCACCACGGGGCGCCGCCGACGCCTTGACTTAAGTCAACTGGGGCCTGTTCACCGTGTTCCCCCAGCTGGAAAAACACAGCGGACCAGCGGTGGGCTCAATCGCCCTTGAGGATGCGCTCGCCTTCGCGGTCGATGTTGTCGAACTGACCCGATTGCAGCGCCCACCAGAAGACACCGATGATGCCGAACACGAGCAGCACCGAGAGGGGGATCAGCAGGTAGAGAATGTCCATGGCTTGTCCGGATTGAAGAGCGGCGCACGACAGCTCGCATGCTACGCCGTTGCAGGCACCTCGGCCATCCCCTGCCTGGGGGAGCGGGCGGACAGGCGCAGTGCGTTGCCGATGACGAGCAGCGAGCTGCCCGCCATGCCCAGGCCGGCCAGCCAGGGTGGCATCCAACCGACCAGCGCCAGCGGCACGCTGACCGCGTTGTAGACCGCCGCCCAGACCAGGTTCTGCCGCACGACGCGCATCGTCGCTCGGGCCAGGTGCAGCGTGTCGACCACGTCCATCACGCTGGCCCCCTGGATCACGAAGTCGGACTGTGCCTGCGCCAGCGGAGCCGCGTGGCCCAGCGCGAAAGAGGTGTCGGCGCGAGCCAGCACAGGGCCGTCGTTGAGGCCATCGCCGACCATGGCCACCCGCCGCCCCTGCGCCTGCATGGCCGCGATCTCCTGCAACTTGCGCTCCGGAGACGCCTGTGCGATGACCTCATCCACACCCACGGCCTGGGCGATGCGCCCCGCCGCCTGCGGCCGGTCGCCCGAGAGCAACAGCGTGCGCAGGCCCTGGCCCCGCAGTGACGCCACCGCGGCGGCCGCGTCGGCGCGCAGCGACTCCTGCAGCACGAAGCTGGCCATCCAGCCGCGCTCGTCGCTCAGGTGCACCACCGGCGCATCCTCGTCACGCGAGGCGGGTGGCGTACCGCCGCAGAACCCGGCCGAGCCCAGGCGCACCAGGGTGCCGTCGGGCAATCGCCCCTGCATGCCCTGCCCCGCCACCTCCGCGTGGTCCCGCAGGTGCGGCAGGCCGGCGCCGGGGGCTTCCCGCGCCAGCGCCCGCGAAGCCGGATGCAGGGAGCCCTGCGCCAGCGCGGCCGCCAGGGCCAGCGCCTGCGCGCGGTCGAGGCCGGGCCGCGTGCGCACCTTGCACAGCGACAGCCCCTCGTGGGTCAGGGTGCCGGTCTTGTCGAACACCACGGTGTCGATGCCGGCCAGGGTCTCGAAGGCCTGCAGCCGCCGCACCAGCACGCCCTTGCGCGCCAGCGAGCCCGCCGAGGCCAGCATGGCCGCCGGCGTGGCCAGCGAAAGGGCACACGGACAGGTGACGATGAGCACCGCCACAGCCACCGCGAACGCCTGCGTATGGTCAATCTGCCACCAGTACCAGCCCGCCAGCGCGGCCGCCAGCAGCACCAGCACGAGGAACGGCGCGGCCACGCGGTCGGCCAGAATGGCCAGCCTCGGCTTTTCGGTCGAGGCCTGTTCCATGAGCCTGACGATCTGCGCGAAGCGCGTGTCGCCACCAACACGCAACAGCCGCACGTGCACAGGCCCTGCGAGGTTGAAGCTGCCGGCCACGACGTGCTCGCCGCGCGTGCGCGTGAGCGGATGCGATTCCCCGGTCAGCAAGGCCTCGTCCACCGTGGCGCGTTCGTCGAGCAGTTCGCCGTCCGCGGGGAACGCCTCGCCCGCCGGCACGCGCACCACGTCACCCGTGGCCAGCCGGCGGATCGACACCGTTTCGTAGATACCGTCGCCGGTCTGCCGTTCGCAGGCCGCGGGCAGGCGGTTCATCAGGCTGTCCAGCGCCCCCGCCGTGCGGTCGCGCGCCTTGTGCTCCAGGTAGCGCCCGCCCAGCAGAAAGAACACGAACATGGTGAGCGAGTCGAACCACACTTCCGCGCCCCAGGGGCCGGAGGGGTCGAAGGTGGCGGCAGAGCTCACCAGAAAGGTCACGAGAATGCCCAGGGACACCGGCGTGTCCATGCCGACGCGGCCGCGCCGCAGGTCGTTCCAGGCGCTGCGGAAAAACGGTCCGCTGGCGAAGAACACCACCGGCAGGCTGATGACCCAGCTGGCCCAGCGAAGCAACTGATCGATGTCGGGCGGGATCTCCCCCGGCGCGGTGACGTAGGCCGGCCACGCGTACATCATGACCTGCATCATGCAGAAGCCGGCGACGAAAAGGCGCCACAGCGCCTGCCGGGTCTCCTGCAAGCGCTGGCTGATGGACAGGGCCTGCTGCATGGGCAGCAGCCGGTAGCCAGCCCGTCCGACGGCCTGGGCCAGCGTGGACATGCGGGTGAGCGACGGGTCCCAGCGCACGCGCAGGCGGCGGGTGGCGGCGTGCACGCGGGCCTCGCGCACACCAGGCAGACCCTGCAGGGCGGATTCCACGGTGTCGGCGCAGGCCGCGCAGTACATGCCCTGCACCATCAGCACCGATTCGGCCTGACCTTCCTGGCCCTCTGCCTGGATACGCTCGGTGAAGGCCTGCTGTTCCAGCGGGTCGTCGAGCACCGCGAAATCGTCGGTGACGGTGAGCGGGCCCCGGTGTTCGCCCAGCCAGTCCGGCGCCTGCGCGGTGCGGATGGGTGGATCGGCCAACGCAGGCCCCACCGGCAGTGTGGTGACAGCCTGGTTCATGGGTGTAGCGTAGTGCGGGTCTTCCATGGCGCCGTTGACATAAGTCAACCACAACCGGGCTGGACTTGCTACTCTTGGGCTTCATCCCGCAACAAACCCGAGGAGCAAGGCATGTACAAGCGCATCCTGGTGGCCACCGATGGCTCCAAGCTTTCCCAACAGGCCGTCAAGCACGGCATCGATCTGGCCGACCTGACCGGCGCCGAGGTGGTGGCGCTCAAGGTCGTGCCCCGGTACCCGCAGACCTATTTCGAAGGCGGCGTCGCACTGGCCACGGCCGAAGTGGCGCGCATCGAGAAGCAGTGGCAGGAAGAGGCACAGGCCGCCGTCAACGCGGTCAAGGCCGCCGGCCAGGCGCGCGAGGTCAAGGTCAAGGCCGTCACGGTCAAGTCGGACCTGGTCTCGGAAGCCATCATCGCCACCGCCAAGCGCAACAAGTGCGACCTGATCGTGATGGCTTCACACGGCCGCCGCGGCATCAAGCGCCTGCTGCTGGGCAGTGAGACCCAGCAGGTGCTGACGCACTCGCACATCCCCGTGCTCGTGCTCCGCTGAGCGGGCGTTCAGGGTCTGGGCGTACAGCGGCTTTCAGCCGTGCGGCGCGGCTTTGACAAAGGCGCCACCCTGGAAACGCGCGGCGGGATCGTTCACGTCGATCGTCGGCTGCCTTGATTCGACCGCTTCACGGAAGCGGTCTGAAGAATCCCGCGGCCGGTAGCCAATGTGGCGGGCGGCGGTGTTGTCCCACCAGGTGGCCTGGTTGTCGGACATGCCGTAGATGATGCTGTGGCCCACGATGGGTGCGGTCAACGCCGCGACCACCAGACGCTCCAGATCGTCGTGGCTCAGCCAGGTCGCCAGCATGCGCCGGTCCCGAGGCTCCGGGAACGAAGAACCAATGCGCAAACTCACCGTTTCGATTCCCCAGCGATCCCAATACAGCTGGGCCAGGTCTTCGCCAAAGGCTTTGGAGAGGCCATAGAAGCCATCGGGCCGTGGCGCGGTCCGCGGGCCGATCACCTCGTCCTGCCGGTAAAAACCGGTGACGTGGTTGGAACTCGCGAAAACGATGCGGCGCACCCCCTGAAGCCTGGCAGCCTCGTACAGGTTGACCATGCCCACGATGTTGCCCGCGAGAATGGGTTCCCAAGGCTGCTCGGTGGACACGCCGCCCATGTGCACCACCGCGTCGACCCCTTCGAGCAAGGATTGCACGCGCGACCGGTCCTCCAGCGGGGCCTGCACCACCTCCTCGCCCTCGGAGGCTGCGGCCATTTCGTTGAGATCGCTCACACGCAGGGTGCCGCAATACGCCTTCAGGCGCGGTCGCAGCGCCTGACCAAGGTTGCCCGCTGCGCCCGTGAGCAGAAGACGTGTGAAACGAAGAGCGGAAACGGGGTGATCGAGCATGGGAAGACTCCGGATGGGCACGCGGGCGATACGGGATTCAGGTCTTGAAACGCGCACACAGGGCCTGTGCGCTGTCGCGCAACAGGTTCTGGTCCGCGCCGACGGCAACAAACAGGCAACCTTGCTCCAGGTAGTGGCGTGCCAGCGCTTCGTCGCCAGTCAGAATGCCGGCGGCCTTGCCACAGGCGCGTATGCGGGCGATGGCGTCATCGATCGCTGCCAGTACCTCGGGGTGTCGAGGGTTCCCCAGATGGCCCAGAGCCGCCGAGAGATCGCCTGGCCCGATGAACACGCCATCGACGCCCGCCACGCCCGCGATGGACTCCAGGTTGGCCAGGCCTTGTACCGTCTCCACCTGCACCAATACGCACAGCTCCTGCGCGCACCGCTGCGCGTAGCCAGGCACACGGCCATAGCCGCTGGCCCTTGGCGCACCGGCAAAGCCCCGCACACCTTCAGGCGGATAGCGGGTCTGAGAAACAGCCTGGGCCGCCTCCTGAGCCGTCTGCACATAGGGAACCAGCAAGGTCTGCACGCCAATGTCGAGCAAACGCTTGAAGGTCACCATATCGTTCCAGGGCGGCCGGACGATGGCCGAGGCGCTGCCGCCACGCATGGCCATCAACTGCGGCAACAGGTCGGGCAACTCGTTGGGCGAGTGCTCCATGTCGAGCAGAAGCCAGTCAAAGCCGCAGCCGGCCAGGATCTCGGCGCTGATGTGGTTGCACAGATGAGACCACAGTCCGATCTGCCGTTGGCCGGCCAGAAGGGCTTGCTTGAAATGGTTGATGGGCAGATCCATGCGTGCGCCAGGTTGATCGAGGTGCTGAGGCATCTTTATGATCAGTCATCATACAACCAGAGACCATGGCATACCTCGGTGTTAACCCTCTGAGCGCCGGATTCAGTTGGGCAGGATGTCGCGTCTGCGCAGACGCTCGCGGCTGTTGGAGAGGTGCGTGCGGATCGCAGCACGCGCGCCGTCCACGTCCTGATCCCGGATCGCATGGAAGATGCTTTCATGCTCCTGGTGCACGCGGCGAAGGTAGGCCAGGCGGTTGGGGTTGTGACCCTCGTCCGGGTCAAGCCGGGCACGCGGGATCACACCCGGCCCCAACGAGTTCATGACCTCGGCGAAGTGGTTGTTCTGGGTGGCCAGCGCGATCTCCCGGTGGAACTGAAAGTCGGTGGCAGCCGCATCCTGACCGGCCTCGATCGCCGCCTCGAAGGCGGCCAGCGCATCCTGCATACCCTGCAAATTGGCCTCCGTCCGCCGCGAGGCCGCGATGGCGGCCGCCTCGGTCTCTATGCCTATGCGCAGCTCCAGCAGCGCTATCGTGTCGCGCAGGGTGCCCACCTGCTCCGGCTGAACACGGAACGGAGCCCCCTCCTCGGCACGCAGGGCAAAGGTGCCAATGCCATGACGGGTTTCCGCCATGTTCACCGCCTGCAGGTAGGAAATGGCTTCGCGCACGACTGTGCGACTGACGCGGAACTCGTCCATGATGGCCGCTTCCTTGGGCAGCTTGGCCCCCGGCGGATACTCGCCGCTGCGAATGCGATCGGCCAGCAAATGGGCCAGTTCGGTCGACAGGGTGCGCGACTTGTTGCGCCGCGACAGATCCCGGTTCATGAGGGTTATCCCGGTAGGGGGGTCAAAGGACATCTGCTAGATTTGTTGTACGACAACTGATGATGAGAACAGTGCCTCACTGTAGCAGAAGCACCTCGTCTTTGGGAAGTTCGCTCACCAAACGCCTCCGGGGCATCCACACCACCAGCGACCCGGCGCTAGGAGACTCGACATGAACGATCGCAGAACCCTGATTCAGGCGGCCGTGGCCGCCTTCACCGTTGGCATGCTGGGGACGGCCTCCGGGCAGACCGTGCTCAAGGCGGCCGACGTACACCCTGCCGGCTACCCCACTGTCGTCGCGGTGGAAAACATGGGCAAGAAGCTGGAGGCCGCCACCCAGGGCCGGATGAAGTTCCAGATGTTCCCCGGCAGCGTACTGGGCGCCGAGAAGGAAATGATCGAGCAGACGCAGGTGGGAGCGATCCAGATCCTGCGCACTTCGCTGGGTCCCATCGGCCCAGTGGTGCCCGAGGTCGATGTGTTCAACATGCCCTTCGTGTTTCGCGACATCGCGCACATGCGCGCCGTGATCGATGGCCCCATCGGCGACGAACTGCTGGACAAGATATCCGCCTCCCCGGCCCGCATGGTCGGACTGGCCTGGATGGATGGCGGCTCCCGCAGCCTCTACACCAAGAAGCCCGTGCGCAAGCCTGAGGACCTCAAGGGCCAGAAGATCCGCATGATGGGCAACCCGCTGTTTGTCGACACCATGAATGCCATGGGCGGCAACGGCATCAGCATGGGCTACGGCGAGGTGTTCACCGCCCTGCAAACCGGCGTGGTGGATGGCGCAGAGAACAACCCGCCAAGTCTGTATACCGCCAATCACTTCAAGGCCGGGGCCAAGTACTACACGCAGACCAACCACCTCATCATTCCCGAGGTGCTCGTGATGTCGCGCGTGGCCTGGGACAAACTCAGTCCCGCCGACCAGACTCTGATGAAGAAACTGGGCCGCGAAGCCCAACTGGAACAGCGCGCCCTCTGGGACAAGGCCGTGGCGGACTACACCGCCAAGCTCAAGGCCGAGGGTGTGGAGTTCATCGCCATCGACAACCGCCCTTTCTACGAGGCGACCGCGCCTGTGCGGGCCAAGTACGGCGCCAAGTTCGCCGACCTCATGAAGCGCATCAGCGAGGTCAAGTGAACGCATGAAGACGTCCTACGTGGCGGCCATGGACCGCCTTTACCTCGCCTGCATCTGGGTGGCAGGGACAGCCATCACGTGCATGTCCCTCATCATCCCGTGGGGCGTCTTCACGCGCTATGTGATGGGGACGGGCTCGCAGTGGCCCGAACCGATCGCCATCCTGCTCATGATGGTGTTCACCTTCATCGGTGCCGCCGCGGGCTACAGGGCCAACGCGCACATCGCCGTCACCATGCTGACGGACGTCATGCCCGCACCGATCCGTGCGGCATGTGGCTGGCTGGTGGACAGCCTGATGGCGCTGGCCTGCGCCTTCGTGGTCTGGTACGGCACGCACCTGTGTCTGGGCACCATGGGCCAGTCGATCAGCGAGCTGCCCTGGTTGCCTGTGGGGGTGACCTACGCGGCGCTGCCCATAGGTTCGCTCATCACGCTGCTGTTCGTGCTTGAGCGCCGCTGGATCGGCCCCCAGGACCAACGCCGCCTCATGCGCTACGAAGAGTCCGACGAAGCGTTCGCCAAACACAGCTCAGAGGCCGCCTGATGGACGCCTTCATTCTTATCGGCAGCTTCGTGCTGCTCATGGTTCTGGGTGTGCCTATTGCCTTTTCGCTGGGACTGGCGGCGCTGCTTGGCGCTCTATGGATCGATATTCCGCTGGACGCGGTGATGATCCAGATCGCGGCTGGCGTCAACAAGTTTTCACTGCTGGCCATTCCCTTCTTCGTGCTGGCCGGCGCCATCATGGCCGAAGGCGGCATGGCACGGAGGCTGGTGGCCTTTGCCAGCGTGCTGGTCGGCTTCGTGCGAGGCGGTCTTTCGCTGGTGAATATTCTGGCGTCCACCTTCTTCGGTGCCATTTCGGGCTCCTCGGTGGCGGACACGGCGTCCGTCGGCACGGTCTTGATCCCGGAAATGGAACGCAAGGGGTATCCCCGGCCTTTCGCGACGGCTGTGACCATCAGCGGTTCGGTGCAGGCCATCCTGATCCCACCCAGCCACAACGCGGTGCTGTACTCGCTTGCCGCCGGTGGCTCGGTGTCCATCGCTGCGCTCTTCATGGCAGGCGTTCTTCCCGGCCTGCTCATGGGGCTCACGCTGGCGGTGCTGTGCCTGTACAAGGCCAACCGGCATGGCTACCCCAAAGGCGAGGTCATTCCGCTGCGGCAGGCGCTGAAGATGTCGATGGAGGCCCTCTGGGGCCTGATGACCATGGTGATCATTCTTGGCGGCATTCTCTCTGGCGTGTTCACCGCCAACGAGAGCGCTTCCATCGCGGTGCTTTGGGCCTTCTTTGTCACGATGTTCATCTACCGCGACTACCGCTGGCGCGACCTGCCCAAGCTGGTCCACCGAACCGTGAAGACGGTGACCATCGTCATGATCCTCATCGGCTTCGCCGCCGCCTTCGGCTACATCATGACCTTGATGCAGATACCGATGCGCGTGACGGCTTTTCTCACGGGCATTTCTGACAACAAGTACGTCATCCTCGCGTTGATCAATCTGCTCCTGCTGGCGCTGGGCACGCTGATGGACATGTCGCCGTTGATCCTGATCCTCACGCCCATACTGCTTCCCGTGGTCAAGCTGCTTGGCGTGGACCCTGTGCATTTCGGCATGATCATGATGGTCAACCTGGGCATCGGCCTGATCACGCCTCCTGTGGGTACCGTGCTTTTTGTGGGAAGTGCCATCTCTCGGCTCAAGATCGGCGTGGTCACCCGCGCCATGGCGCCCTTCTTTGTGGCGCTCTTCGTGGTGCTCATGATGGTCACCTACCTGCCCTGGCTCTCGCTGTGGCTGCCGCGCACGCTGGGACTGTGAGGCCATGACGCCATCGCTGGTCTGTGTGTCCAACGCCGACAGCGGGGACATTTCCATTCTTCGCGCCACGGCCGACGGGCACCTCACTGTCCTGCCCGGCATCGCATTGGGCGGCGTGCTCATGCCCATGGCCACGAACCAGGACGGCAGCCGCCTGTACGTGGCTCGCCGCAGCGAACCCTTCGCGGTGCTCACCCTGGCTGTGGACAAGGCCTCTGGCAGTCTGCGCCTGCTGGGCGAGACGCCCCTGCCCGCCAGCATGGCCTATATCGCCACCGATCGCCATGCACGCCACCTGTTGGCGGCCTCTTACCCGGGCCACATGCTCACCGTGAGTCCCATCGCCGACGACGGCACCGTGGGCCCGGTGCTCCAGACCATCCCGACGGGTCCGCATGCGCATGCCATCGTGGCCGCGCCGTCCAATCGCCATGTGCTGGCCACCAGCCTGGGAGCGGACGAGGTGCTGCAGTTCCACTTTGATGCCCGCAGCGGTCGACTCACGCCCAACGACCCGCCCTGCTGGCGCCAGCGTGAAGGGGCCGGCCCTCGCCACCTGTGCTTTCACCCGAATGGCCGCTTCGTCTACCTGCTCAACGAACTCGATGCGACGCTGGACGTCTTGTCTTTCGATGCGGACGCCGGCACGCTGCGCTGGTTGCAGACGGAGGCCACCGCGCCGCCCGGTCTCAACGGAAAGCCTTGGGCGGCGGACCTGCACATCACCCCCGATGGCCGCCATTTGTTCACTTGCGAGCGTCACAGCAGCACCCTGTGCGCATTCGCCATCGACGGCTCCAGCGGCCGCGTGCGGCGAATCGGCCGCACCGACACCGAACAACAGCCTCGCGGCTTCGCCATCGGCCCGGAGGGACGCACGCTGCTCGTGGCTGGGCAGGCCTCGCACCATCTCAGCAGCTACAGCCTCGACCCGCTGACCGGTGAGCTGACTCTGCGCCAGCGAGAGCCTGTCGGACGCAACCCCAACTGGGTCTTGTTCCTCCCATGAGCGTTCTGCTCGACCCGGCACGCTTCCGGGGCGAGGTGGGTGGACAACGCACGGCATTGTTCCAGTTGCGCCACCCTCAGGGCATGGTGGTGAGTGTCACCAACCTGGGGGCAAAAGTGCTGCAGATCCTGGTGCCCGACCGCCAGAGCAGACTGACCGATGTCGCGCTGGGCTATGACAGCCTGGATGCCGTGCTGCGAGGTGCCCCATCCGTCGGGGCTTTCATCGGGCGTTATGCAGGGCGCATCTCGAACGCCCGCTTCCCTTGGGACGGGAACATGCATTCACTGCCAGCCAACGCTGGGGCGCATTGCATCCACGGCGGACCCGGAGGGTCACGCCACCAGGTATTCGAGGCGAGCCAGGCCGATCCCTGCACGCTCGATCTGTGGCACCGCTTTGACCCGGAGGTGGATGGCTTCCCAGGAACGCTGGAACTGCACCTGCGCTACCAACTCACGGACCATCACACACTGCGGATAGAACATGAGGCCGTGGCCACGCAGGGCACCAGCCCTGCCAGCTTCACCAGCCACGTGTTCTTCAACCTGGAAGGCCCCGGAACCTCCTTGATCGACGGCCACACCTTGGCGGTGCATGCCCATGCACTGCTGCCCTGCGACGGCGAGCGGATCGCCACAGGCCTGCAGCAAGCGCTCCAAGGCCTGCCGTATGACCTGCGGGTGCCCCGGCGACTGGACACCGTGCCAGAGATCGACGAAGCCTTTGTGATCGAGCCCCGCACGGACGAACTGCGCCACGCCGCACGTTTGTCCGCGCCCGCCAGTGCGCGAACGCTGGACGTATGGACCACGGAGCCGGTTCTGCAGGTCTACACGGCAGGCCTGTTGGGCGTCGGCGAACGGCCCGACATGGGAAAGCAAGGCGTTCGCCACCGGCCCCGGGCGGCCATCTGCCTGGAACCGCAGCGCTATCCGAATGCCCCCAACCGCCCCTCGCTGCCGCTGCTGCGCGTGTCGCCACAGGAGCCCTACTTCGCCGAGACACGCTACGTCTTCAGCGCCGCCTGAGCGCCCCTGTGCGATGCCACGCTCGCCGTGGCCATTCAGGCAAAACTGGCCTTGTACTGGTCCCGCAGCAGGTTCTTCTGCACCTTGCCCATGGTGTTGCGGGGCAGTTCGGGAACGACCACGCAGCGTTTGGGGATCTTGAAGTTGGCCAGGCGGGCCTTGAGGGCAGCCAGGATCTGGTTGGCGTCCAGACTGGCACCGGGTTTGGCGATCACCACCGCCACGCCGACCTCACCGAAATCCGGATGCGGCACGCCGACCACCGCGCTCTCGGCGACGCCCGCCATCTCGTTGATGCAGCCCTCGATCTCGGCCGGATAGACGTTGTAGCCGCCGGAGATGATGAGGTCCTTGCTGCGGCCCACGATGCTCACATAGCCGCGTGCGTCGATGCGACCCACATCGCCGGTCTTGAAGAAGCCATCGGCGGTGAACTCCTCGGCGGTCTTTTCGGGCATGCGCCAGTAGCCCTTGAACACATTGGGCCCACGCACCTGGATGCCGCCGATCTCGTCCACGGGCATGGGTGCGCCCGCGTCATCCACCACGCGCAGCTCCACGCCAGGCAGCACGAAGCCCACGGTGCCCCCGCGGCGTTCATCCTGGCCGCCGAAGCGCGGGTCGGCCGGATAGGGGTTGGAGGTGATCATCACCGTCTCGCTCATGCCGTAGCGCTCCAGGATGGTCTGTCCGGTGCGCTGTTTCCATTCGTCGAAGGTTTCGATGAGCAGTGGCGCGGAGCCCGAGATGAACAGGCGCATGTGCGCGGCCTGCTGTTTCGTGAGACCTGGCTCGGCCAGCATGCGCACGTAGAGCGTGGGCACCCCCATGAACACCGTGGCGCGGGGAAACAGGGCCACCGTGGCGCGCGGGTCGAAGCGGTTGAGCCAGAGCATCGGGCTGCCATTGATCAACGCGCCGTGGATGGCAACGAACAGGCCATGCACGTGGAAGATGGGCAGCGCGTGGATCAGCACGTCGTCGGGCCGCCAGCCCCAGTACTGGCGCAGCACCTGGGCGTTGCTGAGCATGTTGCCGTGCGAGAGCATCGCGCCCTTGCTGCGGCCGGTGGTGCCGCTGGTGTAGATGATGACGGCCAGGTCGTCCGCCTGGCGCAACGCCGGGGTATGCACGTCCGAATGGTGCGCGGCCCGGTCCAGCAGCGTGCCGCTGCGGTCTTCGTCCAGCGTGAACACATGGCGCGTGCCGGCCTTGAAGGCGATCTTGGATACCCAGCCGAAGTTGGCCTTGCTGCACACCACCACGGCGGGTTCGGCGTTGCCGACGAAGTACTCGATCTCGCCGGCCTGGTAGGCGGTGTTCAGCGGCAGGAAGACGTGGCCTGCGCGCAGCGTGGCCAGGTAGAGCATCAGCGCCTCGACCGACTTGTCCACCTGCACGGCGATGCGCGAACCGGCGGGCAGCTGGAGCGAGTCCAGCAGATTGGCCAGCATGGCGCTGGCGCGGTCCAGGTCGCGCCAGGAATAACGCAGACCGGCATGCTCGCCCCCCACGGTTTCCACGGCGGTGGCATCCAGGTCGGCGGGAAAGGCCGCGCGCAGCGCGGCGAAGAGGTTGTGGTTGTCCATGTGCAGACTGAGCGAAGACAGAAGGGAATCAGAAAACGGCGGGCCGCTTGGCGAGAAAGGCACCGATGCCCTCCCGGTGTTCGGGGTGCTCGGCATAGCGGTAGGCCTCGGCCAGCAGCGCGGCAGCGGGCGCGTCCCCGCCCAGTGCACGCAAGGTTTGTTTGTTGAGCCGGGCCGCGTGCGGCGACAGCCGCGCCAGGCGCTGGGCGCGGGCCAGCACCTGCTGCGCCACCTCGGCATCGGGCAGCACCGCCTGGAGAAAGCCGCGCGCCTTCATCTCGCTGGCGTCCAGCACGGCGGCTTCCAGCAGCATCTCGCGCGCCGTGGCCAACCCCAGCTCGCGCGCCACCAACTGGGCTTCGCGCGGCGCCATGGGAAAGCCCAGGCGGGCGATGGGCGCACCAAAGCGCGCGCCCTGCCCGGCCACGCGGATGTCGCAGCAACTGGCGATCTCCACGCCCGCGCCCATGCAGTGGCCGTCGATCTGCGCCAGCAGCGGCAGGTCGCACGCGAGCATGGCGCTCAGACCTCCCCAGACGTCGTTCTCGTGAAAGTCGCGCAGGCCCGCCTCCTCGAAGCGGAATGCCGGGTATTCGGCGATGTCGCCGCCAGCGCAGAAGTGCCCGCCCTCGCCTGCCACGATCACGGCACGCAGGTCATCGCGCGTCTGCAGGGCGGTGAACACCGCGCGCAACTCCCGCCACATCGCGCGCGACATGGCGTTGAACTTGCCCGGATGGGACAGCGTGACCCGCGCCAGCGCCCCGTTGTCGATGGCGAGATGAACCCGTCCGCTCATGCTGTCCTTTCCGTCATTCGAGCTTGGCCCCCGACGCCTTGACCACGGCGGCCCATTTCTGCACCTCAGTCTTCACGAAGGCCTCGAACTGCGGGCCGCTCAGGTTGGCGAACTCCGCCCCCTGGCTGGCCCAGACGGCCTTGGACTCGTCGGCGGAGACCGCCTTGCGGATCTCCTCGATCGCCCGCGCCTGCGCGTCGACCGGCGTTCCCTTGGGCGCCCAGACCCCGTACCAGGTGGTGACGTTGTAGTCGGGCAGGCCCACCTCGGCCGCGCAGGGCACGTCGGGCAGCGCGGGGCTGCGTTTGCTGCCGGAGACCATCAGCGGCTTGATGCGCCCGCCCTTGATATGGCCGGCCGAGGAGCCCAGGCCGTCGAACATCACGTCCACCTGGCCGGCAATGAGGTCGTTGAGCGCCGGGCCCGCACCGCGGTAGGGAATGTGGGTGATGAAGGTGCGCGTCTGTTGCTTGAACAGCTCGCCAGCCAGGTGGTGCGAGGTACCGCTGCCCGCCGAGGCGTAGTTCAGCTTGCCCGGGTTGGCCTTGGCCATGGCGAGAAACTCCTGGAAGTTGTTGGCCGTCACCCGCTTGGGGTTGACCACCACCACCTGGGGCACGCTGGCCACGAGGATGAGCGGCACCAGGTCTTTTTCGAGGTCGTAGTCCAGGCGCGGGTACATGCTGGGGGCGATGGTGTGGTGCACCGCGCCCATGAAGAGCGTGTAGCCGTCCGGCACGGCCTTGGCCGCCGCGCTCGCGCCGACCGTGCCGCCCGCGCCGCCGCGGTTGTCGATCACCAGGGACTTGCCGGTCAGACGGGTGAACTGCGCGCCCATGGGGCGGGCGAAGGCATCGGTGCCGCCGCCCGCGGGAAAGGGCACGATCATGGTGACCGGCCGGCTCGGCCACGCGCTGGGCTGGGCGTGGCCAGCCGTGGCGCGGAGGGCGGCGCCGGCAGCGGCCGCGCGCAGGATGTCTCGTCTGTTCAGACTCTGGTTCATGCGGTTGTCTCCTGTGGTTGGAATGGGCGGCCGGCAGGCCTCGATCTTTCAGTCGTCGAGGTCCTTGATGGCCGCGGCTAGCGGAACCTTGCCCTGCGCCAGCAAGGCACGATGCTTGTCCAGGCGCTTGAGATCATAGAGATAGTTGACCATCAGCCCGTAGGACTGGCGCATGCCCTTGGCAGACGGGTCGGCGGCCCAGTTCAGGCGTTCGACCCGGGCGCCATTGCCCAGGTGGAAACGCGCCACCGGGTCCAGCGGTTTGCCGTCCTGCAGTTCCCGGCCGAGGTAGCGCGCAGCCCAGCCCAGCAGCGCGCGCCGCTCGGGTGCGTCTTCTTCCAGGGTGTCCACGTGCTCCCAGGCCTTGAGCAGCTCCGCCGGAGCCGCCTTGTTCAACCAGGCACGCAAGCCGGGGATGGGCGAGAGCGTGGCGAAGTGGCGCAGGCGCGGGAATTCGCGGTTGAGCGTGTCCACCACCCGCTTGATGAGCGAATCGCCGAAGCTCACGCCACGCAGGCCGGTCTGCGTGTTGCTGATGGAATAGAAGATGGCGGTGGTGGCGCGGTCGAGGTCCGCGGGCGCCGCCGCTTCGTCCAGCAGCGGCGTGATGCTGGACGCGATCTCGTTCATCAACGCCACCTCGACGAAGATCAACGGTTCCTCAGGCAGGCTGGGGTGGAAAAAGCCGTAGCAGCGCCGGTCGCTGTCCAGCCGGTTCTTCACGTCCGCCCAACTGCGGATGTCGTGCACCGCTTCGTACTTGATGAGCTTCTCCACCAGCGAGGCCGGCGAATCCCAGGTGATGCGCCGCAACGCCAGAAAGCCTACGTCGAACCAGGTGGAGAACATGTACTCCATCTCCACGTCCAGCGCCAGCAGGCGCCTGTCCGAACGCAGCAGGGGCTGCATCTGCGCGCGCAGATCGACCAGGAAGCGCACACCGTCGGGGTTGGCGCTGAAACGCTGCAGCAGGCGGCGCCGTGGCGAGACGGTGGCCCGGCGGTACAGCACCTCTGCCGCGGCCTCGTCTGGCGTGCCCACGGCGGCGGCGTACTGGGCTTGCGCCTGCTGCACACGCTCCGGGTCGGCGACGAAGTGCTCGCTCATGAGCAGCCAGAGGTCGCGCCGCAGCGCGGGCTCGGCCTGCGCGTGCCAGTCCATCACCGCCTGAGCCCGCCGCCCTCCCTCCACCTCGCTGACCATGGGATCGACGATGCCCTTGAGATCCTTGAGGGCCTGGCGCAACGCACGTGGGGACATGGCCTCGCCGTCCTGCCGCAGCGTGGCCTTGAGCCGTTCCTGGGTGGAACGGGGGCCCTGCTTGCGCGTGGCGGAGGGACGCAGCCGCGAGACGCTGCGGGCCAGCCATTCCGTGGTGGTGTGGGTGCCGGTGTTCATGCGGATAGCCTCGATCGCTGGCTGCGCGCGAGCTCGCGCAAGGCGGTGCGCTGGCGCGTGAGATGGGTGCGCATGGCGGCCTCCGCGCCTTCGGCGTCGCGCGCCTTGAGCGCGGCAAACACCGCCAGGTGCTCGGACAGGCTCTGCTCCAGGCGGCCCGGGGCATGCAACTGCTGCAGGCGCGCGAGCTTGACGATCTTGCGCAGGTCACCGATCACCTGGGCCAGCCAGCGGTTGTTGGCCAGGGTGATGATGGCTTCGTGGATGGCGAAGTTGGCCTCGTAGTAGTCGTTGATGAGCCGTGCACGCGCGCAGCGCTCCAGGCGTTCGTGCAACTGCTCCAGCGCGGCCAGCTCGGCGTCCGATGCGTTGACGGCCGCCTCGTGCGCGCAGCGCCCTTCGAGCAGCGCGATGACGGGAAAGATCTCGTCCAGGTCGCGCTCGGTGACCTCGCTGACGAAACAGCCGCGCCGGGGTTCGTGGCGCACCAGGCCTTCGGCGGTGAGCACTTTCAGAGCCTCCCGCAGTGGCGTGCGGGAAATGGAAAGCTCATTGCACAGCGCCGGCTCGTCGATGAAGCTGCCGGGCACCAACTGGCCGGCGAAGATGCGCTCCCGCAATTGCGTGGCCACTTCGTCGTGCAGGGAGTTGAGCATGGGCTGCGGGCTGAATAATGACGTGTAATTACGCATAATTTTAAAGCCCCGGCGGGCGCCTTCCATAGGGGTAAGCCCGCCCCTGGTGACGCCTCCGTGGGCCGCCAGGCCGCGCCGCGCCCGGGCCTGCCCCTCCACCCGAACGGGCTCAGGCCGGCATTTCCCGCCCCATCCAATCCCATAACGTCGGCAGGGTAATGACGGTCCTTCGACTTAACCCAAATTTGGTGTCACCACTTACCACCTGCACGAAGACATTGGGCGCATGGTTCTTTTGGTATTACGCTCGAATTTCCAACTGTGGACTTTGCTCCTCAGTCGATGCGACAAGTGGAACTTCGGTCCTATACAAAGGGGGATGTAAAAGCTTATCAATAAAGTTATAAATCCCATCTAATCACATGAAAAACAACGAGATTTTGTACTCAAAACAATGCCTGCACATGCATTTCATCACACCTTTTCATCGATGAAAAAAACCTTCTGGCGGTCACCCATTCTTTTCTGAATGGTCAATTAATAACAGTTTCTAACATGAAAAATTCCACCTCAAGATAAACCATTTATCCCCGAAATCACTAAGGTCGGCATCCGATTTAATTCATGGATTCCCCACCTCTGGAGGCGAATCGGCGAAGGAATCGAGAAGCGGATCAGAGGACCTGGCGCAACAGGGCATCACCGGCTCTCCGGTGGACTGGAACGTCGGGAAGCCTGTCGCCATGCACCTGTGTGTTTGACCTTTTGCGGCCTGTTCAAAGGAGCCCATCATGAAACTTCAGATCCTTCAATTCCTGCGCGACGAGGAAGGCGCCACCGCCATCGAGTACGGCATCATCGCGGGCCTCATGGCCATCGTCCTGGTGGTCGTGTTCAGCACCGGCGAGAACAGCGTGAAGAGCACGCTGGAGGCGATCTTCGAGCACGTCAAGTCGTCGGCCGTGCCGTCGTCCTGACACCCAAGCGCGAGGCAACGGCGATGAACACCTGGGCCATGGCGGTTTTGGTCGGCTGGCTGATGCTGGTGACGCACCACGACCTGGCGCACCGCCGCGTACCCAACAGCCTGGTGCTCGTTGGCGCGGCCATGGCCCTGGTGTCCTTGAGCGTTGGCGCCCAGCCATTGGGCCTGGCTTGGCCACAGGCGCTGCTGGGTGGCGCTCTGGCCTTCGGCGCCCTGCTCTGTCTGCATGCCGCCGGGCTCATGGGCGCGGGCGACGTGAAGTTCGCCGGCGCCCTGGGGCTCTGGATGGGGGCCGCGGCGCTCCCGGGCATCTGGCTGATCACCAGCGTGCTGGGCCTCGCCCATGCGCTGCTGTGGCTGGCTCTGCGGCGACAGCCCACCTGGCTGCCGCGTCTGGCCGGCGCACTGGACAACCCCGCCCCCCCAGCCGCGCAGCGCCGACGGCACATCCCTTTGGCCGCCTACCTCGCATTCGGCACGCTCGGCCTCATGGCCCTGGGCGGCGCGGGTTGAGGCGAGACGTCAACCCACCACGGACACACCGACGCCATGATCAAGTTCTCCAAAGTCATCGCCATCGTCCTGGTGCTGCTGTCCCTGCTCCTGGCGGCGTACGCCTGGATGCTGAGCCGGCAGCCGGCGGTGCCCGTGGCCCAGCCCGTGCCGGCCCCGACAGCCGCGGCGGCCCCTGCGGCCGCCACCTACCCGGTGGTCGTGGCCGCACGCGCCCTGCCCGCCGGCCAGGTCATCGAGGCCAGTGCCTTGCGCGTGGTCCAGCTGCCTATGCAGCCAACGGGTGCGTTTCGCAGCGTGTCCGACGTCGAAGGCCGCGTGCCGGTGTTCGACCTGGGCAGCGGATCACCGCTGCTGGAAGCGCAACTGGTGTCCGGGCTGGCCCTGCGCCTGGAAAGCGGCGAGCGCGCCGTGGCCGTGAAAGTGGACGAGGTGATCGGCGTGGGCAACACCGTGCGTCCCGGTGACTTCGTCGACGTGTTCTTTGCCATCAAGGCCGATGGCAAGGACGTCGAGCGCAGCCAGTCGCGCCTGCTGCTGGCCCGCAAACGTGTGCTGGCCTACGGCAGTGCGTCGGTCGACGGCCTGCCACCCAACGGAGACGGCCGCCCCCAGAAGCCTGCCGCGCAGGCAGCAGCACGCACCGCCGTGCTGGCGGTGCCCGTGGAGGAGGTCAACCGCCTGGCCCTGGGCGACGCCACCGGGCAACTGCTGCTAGCGCTGCGCAACCCCGACGACACCGCCGAACCGGACCCCGCCCTGTTCGCACCGCTGCCCACCGCGCTGCGGCCGGCCCGGCGGGGCACCGCCGCGACCGGTCCGCTCAAGGGCATGGACCTGGCACAGGCCGGCCTGACCGCGGCCGACCTCGCCGAGGGCGGCAGCGCCTCGCCCGCACGCCCGGCGGCCACGCCCATGCCCGCCCGGCGCGGCGCGCGGCCCGCCGCCGAGAGCCAGGAAATCGAAATCATCCGCGGCGACCGCCGCGACACCGCGCGCTACTGAGCCGGCCGCCCCCTACCACCCCAAGGTGCACGCATGTCCACAGCCCACCCGCCCTCTCTCCCGCCCTCGGCCCCGCGCGCGGGTGTCCGCATGGTGGCCAGCCTTGTCGCCTGCGGCATCCTGGCCTGGGCGCCCCCCCTGACCGCCACGGCCCAGACAGGAACGGCCGGCATGGCCGCGCAGGCAACGGCGCTGGACCTGACCGTCGGCAGCCAGCAGACGCTGCTGATCGACAAGGGCGTGGAGCGCATCGCCATCGCCGACGACCGCGTCGCCACGGTGCTCGTCACGCGCAAGGAACGCGGCAGCGCGGCGGCCCGGTTGATCCTCACCGGCAAGGCGCCGGGCAGCACCTCGCTGCTGGTCTGGGAGCGCGGCAGCGAAGCGCCGCGCGCGTTCCTGCTGGAGGTGCAGCGCCCCGCGGCGGTGCTGCAAGGCAGCTACGCGGATGCGCAGGCGCACCGGCAGGCCCGCGAGGAGGCTTTGAGCGCCCATGCACCGCAGACAACCCTGAACGACCGCGCCACCGTGGCGGTGAAGAGCCACACCGTGCAGGTGGAAGTGAAGATCGTGGAGTTCAACAAACGCGTGCTCAAGCAGGCCGGCCTGAACCTCTTCAGCACCAGCCCCAACCGCAGCGGCTTCAGCTTCGGCGTGTTCACGCCCTCTTCGCTGAACTCGGCCACCTTCGGCGCCGATGGCGCGCTGACGGGCGAAATGGCTTCCCCGATGTCGCAGGCGTTCAGCCTGCTGATGAATTTCGGCAAGGCCAACATCGGCATGCGGCTGGGCCTGCTGGAAGGCAACGGCCTGGCGCGCGTGCTGGCCGAGCCGACACTGGTGACGCTCTCCGGCCAGAGCGCCAATTTCCTCGCCGGCGGCGAGATCCCGATCCCCGTCGCACAGGGCCTGGGCACGACCAGCGTCGAGTACAAGCCCTTCGGCATCGGCCTGACGGTTTCGCCCACGGTGCTGTCGGACAGCCGCATCGTGCTCAAGGTGGCCCCCGAGGCCAGCGACCTGGACTACACCAACGCGGTGACGCTCAACGGCATTTCGGTGCCGGCGCTCACCACGCGCCGGGCCGACACCACCGTCGAGCTGGGCGACGGCGAGAGCTTCATCATCGGCGGCCTCATCAGCCGCCACACCACCTCCAGCCTGGACAAGGTGCCCATGCTGGGCGACCTGCCCGTGTTGGGCACGCTGTTCAAGCGCCAGGACTACCAGCAAAGCGAACGCGAGCTGGTGATCGTGGTGACGCCGCACCTGGTGCGCCCCCTGGCGCCGGGCACGCCGATCGACCCTGCCCTGCCAGGGCGCAGCGAACAGCGCGACGCCCCCTTCTGGCGCAGCTTCCTGATCGGTGCCCAGGCCGACGAGAGCCTGCCCGGCTTCTCGCGTTGACCGACGCCCCACGACCATGACCAAGATGCCAAGCTCCCTCGTCGCCGCGAACCTGGGCCTCACCGCCTCGCTCTGTGCGTCCGACGTCCGCGCGCACGTGGACTGGCTGGCCACGGCGCTGGGCGGTCCGGAACAGGTCACCGCCATCACGCCCGATGCGCGTTCGCTGGGGGAACGCATCGGCGCCACGCCGCCGCGGGCCGTGTTCATCGATTTCTCCGGCGAACAGGCCGGCCAGGGCGCACGCCTCGCCGCCCACTTGCGCCGGGAGTGGCCCGACCTGCTGTTGATCGGCATCGGGCATGCCAGCGAAACCCAGGCCACGCTGACGGCGCTGCGCGCGGGGGTGGACGATTTCGTGGACCTGGGCGGCCCGCCCGGTGAGGTGCTGCAGATGCTGCTGACGCTGGGCAACCGGCGCCAGGAAGTCCGGCCGGTGCCCCGCGGGCGCACGCTGGCCCTGCTCGGCGCGCGCGGTGGCCTGGGCGTGAGCACCCTGGCCTGCAACCTCGCCGCGCTGCTGCAGTCCGGGCGCGGCGCAGGCATGCCGCGCCAGGGCGTCGCCCTGCTGGACATGGGCCTGCCCGCGCGCGACGGCCTGCTGTACCTGGACATGCAGAGCGGCTTCAGCTTCGTCGATGGCGTTCACAACCTGCGCCGCCTGGACCAGACGCTGCTGCAGACCGCCCTGGCCCAGCACGCCAGCGGCACGGCGGTGCTGCCCCTGCCGGCCGACCTGACGCAACTGCGCGCGGTGTCGCATGCCGACTCCGTGGCGCTGATCCAGCGCATGACCGAGTTCTTCGACCTGCAGATCGCGGACCTCGGCGGTCTGTCCAACCTGGACTTCGTCGCGCAGGTGGCGCAGGCGGCCGACGAGGTCTGGGTGGTGTGCGACCAGAGCATCGGCGCCATCGTCTCCACCGCCCAGTTGCTGAGCGAACTGCGCGACCGCCAGGTGCCCGTCGCCAACTTCTCCCTGGTGCTCAACCGGCTGGAAAAAGGCGTGGGCCTGGGCAGCGAAGACATTGCGCGGCAGCTCGGCCTGCGCGCCAGCGCGCACCCCTTGCCCGCGCGCGGCGCGGCGCTGCTCGGCGCCGCCGCGCAAGGCCGCCTGCTGGCCGAGACGGACCGCAGCGACCCGTATGTCCAGGCCCTCGCGGCCCTGGCGCGCACGCTGGGCCAGGGCCAGAGCCACGATGCCGGCGCGGCGTCATCGGGCCCTCCCACCTCGGCACCCTGGTCCCAGCGCATGAACGGCTGGCTTGCGCCCTGGAAAGGACGGAAATGAGCGCCCTGTCCAACCCCATCGAATTCGCCGAAACGGGGCAGTTCCAGAACTCGCCGGAGTTCCAGACCGTCAAGACCTTCGTGCACGAGCACCTGCTCAACCGCATCGAAGAACTGGGCGCGGAGTTTGGCCGCTGGTCACGAAGCACCATCCAGCAGTTCGTCAGCCTGGAGTGCGAAAGCCAGGTGCGCCTGCACCGCGTGCCCATCAACGCGCGCGAAACGCAACTGGTGGCGGACGCGCTGACCAAGGAGTTCGCCGGCTTCGGTCCGCTGGAAGACCTGTTGAGCGATCCGACCGTGGAGGACATCCTCATCAACGGCAGCCAGCAGGTCTATGTCTCGCGCCACGGCGTGCTGCAGCGCGAGCAGATCCACTTTGCCGACAACGACCACCTGATGCGCATCGTGCGGCGCATCCTGGCGCCCATCGGCCGCCGGCTGGACGAGTCCAACCCCATGGTCGATGCGCGCATGGGCGACGGCGGACGCATCAACGTCGTCATCGAGCCTCTGGTGATCAACGGCCCCGCCGTGTCGATCCGGAAATTCCGCAAGGACCCGCTGAGCCCGGAAGACCTGCTCGGGCTGGGCACCTTCGACCTGGCCATGGCCCAGTTGCTGGAGATGGCGGTGCGCTCTCGCTGCAACATCCTCATCAGCGGCGGCACCAGCTCGGGCAAGACCTCGCTGCTCAACGCCCTGGCCTGTTTCGTGACCGGCAACGAGCGCATGGTCACCATCGAAGACACCGCCGAACTGGCGCTCAACCACCCGCACGTGGTGCGACTGGAGAGCCGCCCGGGTGGCTACGACGGCGCGGGGCACATCGCCATCCGCGACCTCATGCGCAACAGCCTGCGCATGCGTCCGGACCGCATCATCGTGGGCGAGGTGCGCGGCGGCGAGGTCATCGAAATGCTGCAGGCCATGAACACCGGGCACGACGGCTCCATGGGCACCATCCACGCCAGCTCGCCGCGCGAGTGCCTGTACCGCCTGGAAATGCTGGCTGGCTTCGCGGGCTACCAGGGCAGCGAGATCAGCCTGCGCCGGCAGATCGCCAACGCCATCGACTTCATCGTGCAGATCGGCCGCCTGCCCAATGGCTCGCGCCGCATTCTGTCCATCAGCGAGATCACCGGCCTGAACGACAACGTGGTCGCCATGCAGGAGCTGTTCCGCCACGAGCCGTTGGTGTCGGCCCATGGAGAGGAGCAGGACCGCTGGGTGGCGATGGACATCGCCCCGCACTCGCCCAAGATCGCCCGCTTGCGCCAGCAACTGCTGCACCAGGCATCGCCCGGAGGCCCGCATGTCTGACCTCGCTCTCATCGCCCTGAGCGGGGCGCTGCTGCTGCTCGCCGCGGGCGTTCTGGCCTGGGCGTTCGCGCAGCGGCGCCAGCGGAACCAGGCCGCGCAACGGCACCTGGCCGAACGCCTGTCACCCCAGAACATGCCTCCCCCCGGCGCGGCGCCGCTGGCCATGCCGGGCCTGCGCTTTGGCGCGCCGCTGGCTCCACAGGCGCCACCGCAACCCATACCCGGAGCACGCCCGGCATGGCACATGCCGGCCTGCATGCTGGGCGCATTGCCACCCTCTGCCGCGGTGGCCGGGTTGCTGATGGCACTGGTGTCCGTCGGCACCGCCCTGGCATTCTCCGGCTGGGTCAGCGCGCTGGGTGTGCTGGCGGTGCTGCTGTCCGGCGGCGGCCTGGGCATCTGGCTGCGCGTGCAGCGCCAGCGCCGGCAGATGGTCCACCAGTTGCCAGGCATGCTCGATGCGATCGTGCGGCTGATCGTGGTGGGCCACTCCACGCAGGCGGCCTTCCAGATGGCCGTGCAGGGCACCAAGAACCCCTTGCACGAGCAGATGGCGCATGCCCTGGCGATGGTGAAGGCCGGCATGGACGTGGACCAGGCCTTGCGGCAGGTGGCGCGCAAGACCCGTGTGAAAGAGCTGTTTCTGGTGGCCTCCATCCTCGGTCTGAGCTCGCGCTACGGCGGCCGCTCGGACCAGTTGCTCGAACGGGTGGCCCACTTCATGCGCGACCGGGAAGAGGCCGAGGCGGAGCTCTCGGCCATGTCGGCGGAAACCCGCCTGTCGGCCTGGGTGCTGGGCCTGCTGCCGGTGCTGGTGGGGGGCGCCATCATCGCCACCAACGCCGACTACTTCGGCCGCATGTGGACCGACTCCCTGGGCCGCAGCCTGGTCTTCAGCGCCGCTGGCCTGCAACTGGCGGGCGCGCTGCTGCTGTACCGGCTCGCACGACTGGACTGAGCATGAGCCCGCTGCAATTGACCATCCTGTCCCTGGTGCTGCTGGCCGTGGGCCTGGCCATGCTGGCGGCGGTGATGCTGCGCGAGCAGGCGCGGCGAGACGTCCACACCCGCCTGGTCGAGCGGGCGCTGGGCGTGCACTCGCAGGAAGCGCCGCACGCCCCCCCGGACGAACTGGCCTTGCTGCGCGCGCCAGCCTGGCCACGGCGCTGGCTGGACAGCCGTTTCGGCCGCGCGCTGGTGGCCGAGGAAGACCGCCGCCTGATCAGCCAGAGTGGCCTGCCGGCCACACGCGCGCAGATCGCCTTCCTCGTCGCCCGGCTGCTGCTCTGCCTGACCTTGCCGCTGCTGGCCCATGCCTTTCTGGGCAACGGCAAGGGCGGCGCCGGCCAGCACGTGGTGCTGCTGGCCACCGGCTTCGCCATGGGTTACCTCTTGCCCAAGTGGGTGCTCAAGCACCTTGCCGCACGTCGGCGGCGCCAGGTGACGCACGAACTGCCGCTGTTCGTGGACCTTCTCGGCCTGCTGCAGAGCGTGGGCCTGAGCCTGGACCAGAGTCTGCAGGTCGTGGCCGCCGAATTCCAGCACGTGATGCCGGTGCTCGGCGCCGAGGTCGCGCGGGCCAATCGCCAGTACGCGCAGGGCCGCAGCCGCGAACAGGCCTACCAACGCATGGCCGGCCTGCACGACAACCAGCACCTGATCGACTTCGTGGCCCTGATGAACCAGGTGGACAAGCACGGTGGCGCGGTGCAGGAGCCCATACGCCAGTTCGGCGAACGCCTGCGCGTGCACCGCAAGGCCGAAATGCGGGCCCTGGTGGGCAAGATCACCGTGAAGATGACCGTGGTGATGGTGGCCACCCTGCTGCCGGCGCTGGTCATCGTCACCGCCGGGCCGGGCTTCATCGCGATCGTGCGATCACTGGGGAGCATCACATCATGAACACACCGCACCGCATCGGCCGCGCCCTGCTGGGCCTTGCCTGCCTCCTGGCGCTCGGCGCTTGCACCTCGCTGCCGCCCGACCCGGCCGGGGCCGCAGAAACGGCCCAGCCCGGCCTGGACAACCAGGCCACGTACCTGGCGCTGGTTCGCCAGATGCAGGGCAACGGCATGTGGTTTGCCTCCCTGGCCCATATCGATGCGCTGGAGCAGCGTTGGGGCAGCACCCCGGCCACGCGCCTGCTGCGCGCACAGGCGTTTCGCCACACCGGCCAGGACGCACCGAGTGCCGCGCTCTACGAGCAGCTCACCGGCACCACCGAACGCGCCGCCGCCTTGCGCGGCCTGGGCCTGCTGGCCGGTACGCGCGGCGACTACGCCGAAGCGGCCACGCTGTTTCAGCAGGCGCGCGAAGCACGCCCCACCGACGGCCTGCTGCTCAACGACCTGGGCTACGCCTACCTGATGGCCGGGCGCTTCGACGCCGCCCGGCTGCCGCTGATGCAGGCGCAGCAGTTGCTGCCCGACCACCCGCGCGTGCGCAGCAACCTGGCCCTGTACCTGCTCACCCAGGGCGACACGGCGGCCGCTCGGCGCTGGATGGACGAGGCGCGCCTGAGCGACGCCGCGCGCTCGGCCATCGAGCAGCAGGCGCGGGTCCTGGCGCCAGCCTCGGCCCCGTCTGAAAAAACCCTGCGCATGAGCCTGCGGCTGGAGAACCCGCCCGCGCCATCGACGCCCTGAACAATTTCGCTGTCACACCCGCCACCGCCGTCCTGCAAGGAGCCACGCCATGCGCACAAGACCCCGCCCTTCCACCATCGCCCGGCCCTGCGGGTGGGTGCTCGGCATGCTGCTGAGCACCTCGCTCTGGGCGCAGGACGCGCCGGCCATGCCGGCGACCACGGCCGCCCCCGCGCCGATGCAAATCGGCGACGCCACGCGCAGCCTGCTGCAGCGCCAGCGCCTGGGGCATGAAGCCTCCGCCACGCCACGCCCGATCGACGGCAGCGTGGCCGACCTGAGCCACCAGCGCTACCTCAAGAGCTTCCAGCAGCCTTTGCCGACCTGGTTCGGCTCGCGTGTGCAGGGCGAAGCGAAGTAGGACACGCCGCCGCAACGCGGTGCAGACCCCCATGCCACGCACGCCACGCACGCCTCGCCGGCCACGGTTTCAGCGGGGCATCTACGCCATCGAGTACGCCTTCGTGTTCCTGCTGTTCTTCGGCATCGTCTACACCATCATGTGCTACGGCGTGCTCTTCACCTTCCGCCTGGGGCTGCAGAGCGCGGCCGAAGACGCCGCGCGCGCCGGCCTGCGCCACCAGTCCGGCGCCACGGTGCAGCAGAGCCTGCAGGCGCGGCTCTCGCAGGCGCAGGCTGTCGCACTGGCACGCACCCAGGGCTGGAAGCCGCTGCAGGCGAACATGGCCATCGAGGCCGATGTCTGCCAGCCGGCCACCGGAACCTGTGTGCAGGCCGGCGGCACGCCCGACTGTGCCTCCAGCGACTGGGCGCAGCGCTGCCACATCCGCGTGCAGGTCACCTTGTCCCAGCTCGATCGCGTGCTGCCGCCGATTCCCTTTCCCCTGCCCGAGCGGCTGGCGGGCCGGGCCAGCGTCCTGCTGGAGCGCGTGCGGCCATGACACCGGTTCGCACGCCCCTGCTTCGGCTCGCGCAGCGCGGCGTGGCGGCGATCGAGTTCGCGCTGGTCATGCTGGTGCTGCTGCTCGCGCTCTACGCCGTCGCCACTTTCGGCGCCGCGCTGTACACACAGCAGGCGGTGGCGCGCGCGGCCGGCGAAGGCGCGCGCGCGCTGCACGCACGCACCGCCATGGCCACCGACGACGTCCGCAACCTGGTCTGGGATTCGCTCGCCGAATCCCTGGTCACGCCGGTGGCGCATGCCAGCTTCGCCGATCGGCGCCTGTGGATCGCGGCACAGGTCACGGTGGAAGTCAGCGGCCCTCCTGGCGCCACCACCGTCACCGTGAGCTACCCCTACCGGGTGAACCGGCTGCTGCCCTCGCTGCCCCTGCTCGACGGCAGCCGCTGGATGCCCGACCTGCTCCAGGGCCGCGCCACGGCCCGCCCCTGACCCTTCGCCCAGACGCCGCCATGCACGCGCATCCCCACGCCTCTGCCCCTCCAGCCTCAGCGTCCCCGAGCCGGCGGCGCCTCTCGCCCCGCGCGCCGCAGCGCGGGTCGCTGATGATCCACACGGTGATCGCCATGAGCCTCATCGTGATCGCGCTGGTGAGCACCGAACTGGGCCACCTGTTCCACATGAAGCGCGAACTGCAGAAAGCCACGGACCTGGCCGCACTGGCCGGAGCCGGCGGCCTTCTGGCCAACCGTTGCGACGACGCCATCGACGCCGCACGCCACAGCGCCAATGGCAGCGGCCCCTCCGACCCGGCACGCAACCTGCCGGCCAGCTTCAGCCTGGAAGCGGCCGAAGTCCGCTGCGGCTACTGGGCGCCCGATGTCGCCGACGACGGCAGCGGCCGCCATTTCGAGGCGGACCGCACGCCGTTCAACGCGGTACGGGTGAGCCTGCAGAAGACGCCCCCGCTGCTGCTCCCGGCCATCCCCGGCAATGCCCCGCGCACCATCCAGGTGGAAGCGATCGCCGCGCGCCAGTCCCCCCAGGCCGCGCTGACGGTGCGCAGCACGCTGCTCAACCTGGACAGCACGCAGGCCAGCCTGCTCAACCAGGTGACCGGCGCCCTGCTCGGCAGCGCGGTCAACCTGTCGGCGGCGGGCTGGAACGGCCTGCTGCAAACCCAGGTCCGCCTGCTGGACTACCTCGTGGCCCTGGGCGCCACCGCCGGTGACTACGAAAGCGTGCTCGACAGCCGCATCACGCTGGCCCGCCTGTTCGACGTCGCGGCGGAACTGCTGCAGCGCGACGGCCATGCGCTGCAGGCCAGCGCCCTGCAGCAACTGGGCACCGCCGCGGCCGTGCGCAACGCCGACATCCGCCTGGGCGACCTGCTCAGTGTGGCCAGCGGCACGCCGGCCTCGGCACTGAACATGGACGTGCAGGTGTTCAGCCTGGTCCAGAGCACCATACAACTGGCCAACGGCGAGAACGCAGCGGCCGCGAACCTGGCCATCAGCCTGCCTGGGCTGGCGGGCCTGACGTCGCAGATCAAGGTCATCGAAAAACCGCAGCACTCGGCCATCGGCAATCCGGAACTCATCAACCCCCAGTTGGGCGACAGCGACCCCGCCCGCATCGCCGTGCGCACGGCGCAGGTGCGCACCCTGCACAGCGTGCAGCTCAATGGCCTGAGCGGAGCCGTCAGCAGCCTCACCAGTTCGGTCACCGCGGCCCTCTCGCCCCTGATCAACTTCCTGGGCACCGTGAGCACGCTCAACCTGGGCAACATCGTCACCGGCCTGGTGGGTGGCATCGTCTGCGGCGCCATCGTCCCCTGCCCGGAATCCAAGATCATCTACACCCAGGTGCTGCCCAGCGCCCGCGTCGACCTCAGCATCGACGCCGGACTGGGGTCCGCGCGCGTCACCGACCACAGCTGCGAAGCGCAGAGCAAGTCCTTGAGCGTGCACGGCGAAACCGCCCTGGCCCATGTGCGCGTGGGCCAGATCAGCCAAGCATTCTCCAGCTCCCAGCCCATCCGGGTGGACCCGGTGTCGCTGATCGAGGTCGGCTACACCGAAGAGCGCTACGCGAGCTGCCTGCTGAACATCCTGCTGGGCTCCATCGGGTGTTCGGGCCGTCAGTACAAGAACGTGTCGGGCAACTTCGTCAACGACGCCAACGCCGCGCGGCGCAACGTCGTCGCGGGCTTCGGCCTGCAGGCGGACATGCCGGTCGCCGGCTCCCAGACCAGCACACCGCTGCTCTACGCGGCGCCCGCACCCGAGAACCTGCCGGAAATCGATGCGCCGCCCTACGCCGGCCCGGGCAGCGACCCCTCGTTCCAGGCCATCCAGGCCACGGACATCGTGGCCAGCCTGGGCAATACGCTCAATGGCCTGGAGATCTCGATGTACCAGAGCAGCGGCAGCGGCGCGCTCGGCGCGCTGCTCAATGGCACTGTCTCCCTGATCAACAACCTGCTGAACACGCTCAAGGGCGTGATCAGGAACGCACTGGCACCGCTGCTGGACCCCGTGCTCAACGCTGCGCTGCGCTGGACCGGCATCGACCTGGCCCAGACCGAGATCGGCGCACGGCTGTCGTGCCAGCGCGGCGCCACGCTGGTCTACTGACGGCGGCGCCCAAACCACCACCACATGAACGCGCCGCCCAGGATCATGGGCACGCACAGCCACTGGCCCATGCTCATGCCCAGCGAGAGCAGCCCGAGGTGGGCATCGGGTTCGCGGAAGAATTCGGCGATGAAGCGGAACACGCCGTAGCCGAACAGGAACACCGCCGACACCTGGCCCTGCGCGCGCTCCTTGCGTGCGTAGAACCACAGCAGCACGAAGAGCAGCAGCCCTTCGAGCAGGAACTGGTAGATCTGCGAGGGGTGGCGCGGCAGGTCGCCGGCACCGCGAAACACCATGGCCCAGGGCAGCGAGGGATCGGCCACCCGGCCCCAGAGTTCGCCGTTGATGAAGTTGCCCACACGGCCCGCGGCCAGGCCGGTGGGCACGCAGGGCGCGACGAAATCCATCACCTGCATGAAGGGCCGCCCGCGGCTGCGCGCGTACCAGACCATGGCCAGCATCACGCCGATGAGGCCGCCATGGAAACTCATGCCGCCCTGCCAGACCGCGAACACCTCCAGCGGATGGGCCAGGTAGTAGGCGGGCTTGTAGAACAGGCAGTAGCCCAGTCGCCCGCCCGCCACCACGCCCAGCACGCCCAGGAACAGGATGTCCTCCACGTCGCGCCGGCTCCAGGGGCTGGGCTGGGTGATGCCCGCGAAGGGCGGGTGGTGCAGGCGCGCGCGCCCGAGCAGGAGAAACAGGCCGAAGGCGGCGAGATAGGTCAGGCCGTACCAGTGGATGGCCAGGGGGCCGATCTGCAGGGCAACGGGGTCGATCTGGGGATGGAGCAGCATGCGGTCTATTGTCGCAGCAGGGCCCGTTCGGGCTGGGCGAAGTCCATGAAGCGCGCCAGCGTCGGGCTGACCGCATCGGCCCGCCAGACCAGGCTGGTCTCGCACGTGGGCAAGGCCCGGCCCCGGGGCAACGCCGGGCTGCGGTAGACCACGCCGGTGCGCTGGAACTGGCGCACGCTGTGCGGCACCCAGGCCAGGCCGAGGCCGGCGGCCACCAGGTTGACGATGGTCTGCATCTGGATCGCCTCCTGGGCGACCCGGGGGGCACGCCCGGCGGCGTGGTAGAGCTGGAACACCGCGTCGTGCACCGAGGGCAGGATGCGGCGGGGAAAAATGACCAGCGGCTCATCCAGCAAGGCCTGCAACCTGGGCTGTTCCTGCGTGGCCAGCGGGTGAGATTGCGGCAGCGCCACCACCAGCGGCTCGCTGGCGATGCGGGCATGCGCCAGCCCCGCCATGGCAAAGCCTGGCGAATGCAGCATGAAGCCGGCGTCGGCCTCGCCGCGCGCCAGCAGCTCGAGCTGCACGTCGCCGGTGGCTTCGGTCAGCTCCAGCGCCACCTGCGGCCAGCGCTGGCGGAAGGCGAGCACCCAGCGTGGCAGCAGTTCGTAGCCCACGGTGGAGACGAAGGCCAGCCGCAGATGCCCCACCTCGCCATCGGCGGCGGCACGCGCCAGCCCGGGCAGTGCCTGCGCGCGCGCCAGCAGCTCGCGCGCCTCGGGCAGCAGCGCCTGGCCGGCGGGGGTGAGCTGCACGCTGCGCCGGGTGCGGTCAAACAGCCGGACGCCCAGCGCGGCCTCCAGCCCGGCGATGGCCTGGGTCAGCGGCGGCTGGGTCATGTGCAGCCGCAGCGCGGCGCGGCCAAAGTGCAGTTCCTCGGCCAGAGCGACGAACTGGCGCCACTGGCGCAATTCGACACGCAGCGATTTTTCATCTCTATTCATATGCCAAGCATATCAATGGCGACCGCCGAAGCAATTGGAAATGCCCTGGCGCCTGTCGCATACTCGCGGCTGGCCGCGGCCCGCCACGCGCGGGCCGGCCGCCCTTCCCTTCCCCACGACGAGACAACCATGGCCACGCCGAACAAGACCATCCCCATCCAGCCCATCAACCGCCGCAGCGCCAACATCACGCAAGGCAAGTCGCGCGCGCCCAACCGCTCCATGTTCTACGCCATGGGCTACCAGGAAGGCGACTTCACCAAGCCCATGGTGGGCGTGGCCAACGGCCACAGCACCATCACCCCCTGCAACTCGGGTCTGCAGAAGCTGGCCGATGCGGCCATCGCCGGCATCGAGGAGGCCGGTGGCAATGCCCAGGTGTTCGGCACGCCGACCATTTCCGACGGCATGGCCATGGGCACCGAGGGCATGAAGTACTCGCTGGTCAGCCGCGAGGTGATCTCCGACTGCATCGAGACCTGCGTCGGCGGCCAGTGGATGGATGGCGTGCTGGTGGTGGGCGGCTGCGACAAGAACATGCCCGGTGGGCTGATGGGCATGCTGCGCGCCAACGTGCCGGCGATCTATGTCTACGGCGGCACCATCCTGCCCGGCCGCTGGAAGGACAAGGACCTCAACATCGTGAGCGTGTTCGAGGCCGTGGGCCAGAACGCCGCCGGCAACCTCAGCGACGAGGACCTGCGCGAGATCGAGATGCACGCCATTCCCGGCACCGGTTCGTGCGGTGGCATGTACACGGCCAACACCATGTCGTCGGCCTTCGAGGCGCTGGGCATTTCCCTGCCCTACTCCAGCACCATGGCCAACCCGCACGACGAGAAGATGAACTCGGCCAAGGAGTCGGCCAAGGTGCTGATCGAGGCGATCCGCAAGGACATCAAGCCGCGCGACATCGTCACGCGCAAAGCGATCGAGAACGCGGTGGCCGTGATCATGGCCACGGGCGGCTCGACCAACGCGGTGCTGCACTTCCTGGCCATCGCCCACGCGGCGGGCGTGGAATGGAGCATCGACGACTTCGAGCGCATCCGCAAGAAGACGCCCGTGCTCTGCGACCTCAAGCCCAGTGGCAAGTACCTCGCGGTGGACCTGCACCGTGCCGGTGGCATTCCGCAGGTCATGAAGATCCTGCTCAACGCCGGCCTGCTGCACGGCGACTGCCTGACCATCTCCGGCCAGACGATCGCCGAGGTGCTCAAGGACGTGCCCGACCAGCCCCGCGCCGACCAGGACGTGATCCGCCCGATCGACAAGCCCATGTACGAACAGGGCCACCTCGCCATCCTCAAGGGCAACCTCAGCCCCGAAGGCGCAGTGGCCAAGATCACCGGCCTGAAGAACCCGGTCATCACCGGTCCGGCGCGCGTGTTCGACGACGAACAGTCGGCCCTGCAGGCGATCCTGGACGGCAAGATCAAGGCTGGCGACGTGATGGTGCTGCGCTACCTCGGCCCCAAGGGCGGGCCGGGCATGCCCGAGATGCTGGCACCCACCGGCGCGCTCATCGGTGCGGGCCTGGGCGAAAGCGTGGGCCTGATCACCGACGGCCGCTTCTCCGGCGGCACCTGGGGCATGGTCGTGGGCCACGTGGCGCCCGAGGCCGCCGCCGGCGGCACCATCGCCTTCATCGAGGAGGGCGACAGCATCACCATCGACGCGCACCAGCTCAAGCTGGAACTCAATGTGCCGGAAGCGGACATCGAGAAGCGCCGCGCCGGCTGGACGGCACCGGCACCGCGCTACACGCGCGGCGTGCAGGCGAAGTTCGCGTTCAACGCCTCTAGCGCCAGCAAGGGCGCGGTGCTCGACGCGTTCTGATGCCCTGCAAGCCCCCGCCCTGGCCTCACGCCCGAGGTCAGCGCGGGGGTTTTTTCTTGATGCCCAGGGCCTCGCGCTGCTTGTCGATGCGCGCCTGCTTCTTCTGGTCCATCTTCTCCATGGCCTTGCGCTTGGTGTAGCCACTCATGTCGGCCCAGACCCACCAGGCGGCGGCCAGGCCAAAGGGGGACAGCACCCACCACCAGGACAGGTCGGCGGCAAAGCCGACCTCCAGGTACTTCATCAGCAACAGCAGGATGCCGGCGATCAGGAAATACATCACATGCTCCGGTAAAGGCCGGACAAAGCCGGCAAGAAACTGTAACCCGTCGTGTCTGCGCAAAACGGGCTTCGTTAAAATCGCGCCACGCCAATCCTGGCAAACATCACAAGGAAGTCCCCCATGAAACGCGCTTTCCTCATTCTGGCCGCCATGAGCACGCTGGCGCTGCCCGCGATGGCCGATGAAGCCCTGGCCAAGAGCAAGAACTGCATGGCCTGCCATGCGGTGGACAAGAAGCTGGTGGGCCCTTCCTACAAGGACGTCGCCAAGAAGTACGCAGGCGACGCCAAGGCCGTGGATGCCCTGGCCACCAAGATCGTCAAGGGCGGCTCCGGCGTCTGGGGTGCGATCCCCATGCCCGCGAACACGCAGGTCAGCGAAGCCGAGGCCAAGAAGCTGGCCGCCTGGGTGCTCAGCCTGAAGTGATCCGCGCCCCTGGCGCATGAAAAAACCCGCCGCGACCCGGCGGGTTTTTTCATGGAGCGCGCGCGCGGTCGTTGCCGATGCGACGGGAGACTTCCGCCGCGCATTGCAGCGCGGCCTTGGCCACCGCACCGTCCCAACGGCTGTCGAACGTGGCCGAGGGCCCCATCACCAACAGGCCCAGCACGAGGTGGCCCGCGCCGTCGAACACCGGCGCGCACAGCGCATCAATGCCGGGAATCGGCTGGCCCAGCGAACGCGAGAGGCCATGGCGGCGCGTCTCCGCGAGCAGCGCCTCGAAGGCCTCGTGGCCGAGCTTGAGCGGCGTCTCCGGCGCGTCGCCCACGCGGGCCAGTTCGTCCGACAGCAGCCGCTCCACCAGCTTGGGCGGCATGTAGGCGGCGAACAGGCGGCCCGTGGCGGTGTTCACCAGGGACATCACCGTGCCCGCGCGCAGGTTGACGTGCAGCGGCTGTATCGGCTCTTCCAGCCGAACGATGGTCGGCCCCAGGTTGCCCCAGACCGCCACGGCGACGCTCTGCCCGGTTTCCTCGGCCAGGGCCTCGATCACCTGCGACGCCTCCTTCACCGGGTCCATGCGCTGCAACCGCGTGAGCCCCAGGGTCAGCGCCAGCGGGCCCAGTTCGTAGTGGCCCGCGTCGGTCTGGGTCACGAAACCGACCTTGAGGAAGCTGACCATGTAGGGATGCGCCTTGCCTGGCGTCATGCCCGCGGCGCGCGCGAGATCCTTGAGCGGCACCGGCCGCACGTGACGGGCCAGCTGCAGCAGCAGCGCGCTGCCGATCTCGATCGATTGAATGCCCCGTCGGTTCTTTTCCATGGTCGGCGATTTCATGCGCGAAGGCCCGAGTGTAGCCATCCGTGTTTTCCCCGATATTCATGGATTTGTCTGATGAAGTCTAATCGTTCGATATTAACGAATTGATTGACCATAATCATACGAAGACCGAGTCCCGGTCTCATCGGGCAGAGCAGGAGCAGCAGCAATGACGGAAAAGACAAAGACACGGGACGTGGACGTGCTCGTGGTGGGCACCGGCGCCTCGGGCATGGCCACGGCCATCACGGCGGCTTCGCAGGGCCTAAAGGTGCTGGTGGTGGACAAGCAGCCGCTGTTTGGCGGCACCACCGCGCGCTCGGGCGGCTGGCTCTGGATTCCGGGTACGCGCCTGGCCAGGGAGCAAGGCATCGAGGAGCCTTCGGGCGCGGCCGTGACCTACATGAGGCACGAGGCCACGACGCACTACGACGCGGCGCGCGTACACACCTTCCTGACCCAAGGCCCTGAGGCGATCGACTTCTTCACCCGCAACACCTGCGTGCAGTTCGACCTGCCGGCGGTGTTCCCCGACTACCACGCCGAGGCGCCGGGCGGCCAGCAGGGCGGCCGCTCCATGGTGACCCGCCCGTTCGACGGACGCGAACTGGGGCCGCGCATCAAACAGTTGGCGCCGCCGCTGCCCGAACTCACGGTGTTCGGCATGATGCTGGGCTCGGGCCCGGAGATCAAACACTTCATGCGCGCCTTCAAGTCGCCGGTGTCCTTCGCCTACGTGACCCGGCGGCTGACCCGGCATTTCCTGGACGTGCTGCGGCATGGGCGCGGCATGACGCTGACCAACGGCAACGCCCTCGCCGGCCGCCTGGCGCGCGCCGCCATGGACCTGAAGATCCCCATCTGGCTGTCTTCGCCGGTGGAGCGCCTGGTCTCTGAAGAGGGCCGCGTGACCGGCGCCATGGTGCAGCACGAAGGCCAGCCGGTGCTGGTGCGCGCGGCGCGCGGCGTGGTCCTGGCCTGCGGTGGCTTCCCCTACGACGTGGAGCGCCGCCGCCAACTCTTTCCCCACGCGCCCACAGGGCAGGAACACTATTCGCCCTCGCCCCAGACCAACACCGGCGACGGGCTGCGCCTGGGCGAGAGCGTGGGCGGCTGGGTCGATGGCACCATCCCGCACGCGGCGGCCTGGGTGCCCGCCTCGGTGACCACGCGCCCCGATGGCAGCCGGGGCGTGATGCCCCACTTCATCGACCGCGCCAAGCCCGGCGTGATCGCCGTGACGCGCCGCGGCGTGCGCTTCACCAACGAAGGCAACAGCTACCACGACTTCGTGCAGGGCATGGTGGCGGCCTGCAAGGACGAGCCCGAGGTGTCGGCCTGGCTGCTGTGCGACCACAAGGCCCTGCGCAACTACGGACTGGGCTGCGTGGCGCCGGCGCCGCTGCCCATCGGCCGCCACCTGCGCAGCGGCTATCTCAAGCGCGGCGCCACGGTGGCCGCGCTGGCCAGAGAGATCGACGTCGATCCGGCGGTGCTCGAACGCACGGTGGCAGAGTTCAACGCCGGTGCGCAGCGCGGCGAAGACCCCGCGTTCGGCAAGGGCAGCAAGGCCTACAACCGCTACCAGGGCGACGCCACGGTGGCGCCCAATCCCTGTGTGGCGCCGCTGGAGCACGGCCCGTACTACGCCATCAAGCTGGTGGTGGGCGACATCGGTACCTTTGCCGGCCTGGTCACCGACGAGCGCACACGCGTGCTCGATGCCCAGCGCCAACCCATCCCGGGCCTGTACGCGGTGGGCAACGACGCGGCCAGCGTCATGGGCGGCAACTACCCAGGTGCGGGCATCACCCTGGGGCCGGCGCTGACCTTCGGCTACGTGGCCGGACGCGAACTCGCGCAGCAGCCCGCAGCGGCGGAAATCGCACCGCTGGCCACCGCCGCGCAAGCCACCGCCTGAGCCCCGACGGAGACCCTGCCATGACCTTTCCTCCCCACATCGCACCCGCGCTGCTGCAGGGCCGCCTGGCCCTGGTCACGGGCGCCGGGCAAGGCAACGGCCGCGCCATCGTGCTCGGCCTGGCACAGGCCGGTGCCCGTGTGATCGCCACCGACATGAATGCCGAGGCCGCCGCGCAGACCGCGCAACTCGCGCGCGACGACGGCGCCCAGGCCTGGTCGTTCGCGCTGGACGTCACGTCGGCCGAGGCCTGCGAGGCGCTGGCGCAGCGCGTGGCGCAGGACGTGGGCACGGTCGACCTGCTGGTCAACAACGCCGGCGTGATCATCCGCGAAGGCACGGCCAGCCCCAGGGCAGCGGCCAACTGGAAGAAGACCATGGACGTCAACGTCCAGGGCACCTTCAACGCAACCATGGCCTGGCTGCCCGCGATCAAGTCCGCCCGCGGCGGCATCGTCAACATCGCCTCCATCGCCGCCTACGCCGGCCAGGGGGGCAGCCTGGGCTATTCGCCGTCCAAGGGCGCCATCAAGATGTTCACGCAGTCGCTGGCGGCCGAGCTGGCGCCGCTGGGGGTGCGCGTGAACGCGCTGGCACCCGGCGTGATCGCCACGCCCATGACCGCAGCCACGCGCGAGGACCCCGCGCGGCTGGAGGCCTTCATGACCCGCATCCCGATGGGGCGCGTGGGAGAGACCGAGGACCTTGTGGGCCCGGTCATCTTCCTCGCCTCCGACATGTCCCGCTACGTGACCGGCATCACCCTGCCGGTGGACGGTGGTTTCCTGGCGGCGTAGCCGCCCCCCCGGCCACCCTCTTTCCGTTTTTCAGTCCGGGCCCCGCGCCCTTTTTCCAACCAAGGAGACAACCATGAAGCTGACTCACCTGCGGACCGCGCTCGCGGCGGCAACCTTTGCCGTCGCGGCCGGCGCCTCGATGGCCCAGGACATCAAGCTGGGGTACAACGGCGACCTGTCCGCCTCGCCTTCCGCCCAGAGCGGCCAGGCCGCCGTGCTGGGCATGGAAGCCGCCATCGCCGACATCAACGCCGCGGGCGGTGTGCTGGGCCGCAAGCTCACCCTGGTCACGCGCGACGACGTGTCCGCGCCGCCCAAGTCCATCCAGAACATGAGCGACCTGGTGGACAACGAGAAGGTCACGGCCGTGTTCGGCCCGACCAACTCCGGCAACGCCATGGCCTGGAAGCACATCGCCAACCAGAAGAAGGTGCCCGTGATGGGTAACGTGGGCTCCGGCACCGACATCACCAAACCCATGAGCCCGGGCGCGGACAACTACATGTTCCGCGTCTCCATGGTGGACCGTGAGCAAGTGGCCGCGCTGATGGCCTACGTGAAGAAGAACAGCGCCTCCAAGGTGGTGGGCCTGATGGCCGAGACCACCGGCTACGGCCAGGGCGGCCTCAAGGACATGGAAGAGATCGCCAAGCTGCAGGACATCAAGATCGCGGGCGTCGAGCGTTTCGGCGTGGGCGACACGGACATGACTTCCCAACTGGGCAAGATGAAGTCCGCCGGCGTGGACACGGTGGTGGTGTGGGCCCAGGGCACGCCCATCGCCCAGCTCATCCGCAGCATGGAGAAGATCAACTACTTCCCGCTCACGCTGACCTCCTGGGCCGCGGACAACATCACCTTCTACGACGCCGCGGGCAAGACCCTGGCCGAGAAGCCGCTCTTCATGCGCACCGTGGGCGACACCCGCACGCCGACGCAGCAGAAGCTGTATGACCGCATCGGCTCCAAGCTCAAGGCGCCCAGCTCGTTCTCGTTCGCGCTGCACGGCTACGACTCGGTGCTGCTGATGGCCGAGGCGATCAAGCAGGCCAAGAGCACCGACGGCTCCCAGATCCGCCTGGCGCTGGAGGACCTGCAGGCCCCGGTGCAAGGCCTGCTCAAGACCTACACCAAGCCTTTCAGCAAGAACGACCACGAAGCCCTCACCGCCAAGGACCTGGTGTGGATCAAGTGGAAGGACGGCAAGCTGCTGCCCTACAGCGACGCGCTGATCACCTCGTTCACCGCCGCGGACTTCAAACAGTAAACCGATCGCCATGACCGTCGCGCTTCTGCAGGCGATCCTGAGCGGACTGGCCGTGGGCGGTGCCTACGCGCTGGTCGCGCTCGGGTTCAGCATCACGTTCACCACCACCAAGACGCTGAACTTCTCGCACGGCGAGTTCGTCTCGGCAGGTGCGTTCATCGGCATGAGCGCGCTGTTCCTGATGCTGGGCATGCCGGTGTCGTCGACCTCGTTCGGCACCACCGAGCCCAGTCTCACTGCCCAGTTGCTGGCCTTTGCGGCCGCACTGGGTGTCATGGGCCTGCTGGGCTGGCTGCTGTATGTGGCGGGCGTGCGCCCGTTCGCCGGCCGCCCGGGCATGGCCTGGGTCATGAGCACCCTGGGTTTCGGCGTGATCCTGCAGAGCATCGGACTGGCCATCTGGGGCCCCAAGCCCGTGGTGGTGCCCGCGCCCGTGGGCGACGAGGTGATCCGCTTCTGGGGCATTGGCGTGCGGCCGCAGGAGTTGCTCACACTGGGCGTGAGCGTGGCGGTGATGCTGGTGTTCGACCATGTCATGAACCGCACCATGGTGGGCAAGGCCATGCGCGCCGTGGCGGCCAACGGCCAGATCGCCAGCCTGATGGGCATCAACACCCAGGCGGTGATGATCGGCGCCTTCGTCGTCAGCGCGGCGCTGGCGGGCCTCTCGGGCTTCCTGCTCGCTCCCATCGCCCAGGCCTCGCTCTTCATGGGACTGGCCGTGGGCCTCAAGGGCTTCTCCGGCGCCATGATCGGCGGCCTGTCCAACCCGCGCGGCTGCGTCATCGGCGGCTTTGCGTTGGGCGTGCTGGAGTCGCTCATCAACCTCTGGCAGGCGCAGTGGCGCGAGGTCGCCGTCTTCGCCCTGGTGATCCTGGTACTGGCCTTCCGTCCCACCGGCCTGTTCGGCAAGCCCGTGGTGGAGAAGGTATGAAGTTCGCGACCCACCTGGCCCTCGTCGTGGCCGCGACGGCCGCGCTGATGGCCGCCAGCACCCTGCTGGGCAACGACTACTACCTGCGCATCGCCTTCATGATGTGCGTCTACTACCTGGCGGCCGCAGGCATGAACGTGCTCGTGGGCTACGCCGGCCAGAAGTCGCTCGGCCAGGCCGGCCTGTTCGCGGCCGGGGCCTACGCCGTGGCGCTGCTGACCAGCCGCACCGAGATCGACCCCTGGCTGGCCCTGGTGCTGGCGGCGAGTGTTTCGGGCATCTGCGGTGTGCTGATCGCCCTGCCCTCGCTGCGGGTGAAGGGGCCTTACCTCGCCATGGTGACGCTCGCGTTCGGCATCGTGGTCGAAAAACTGGTGAGCGAATGGACCGACGTCTTCGGCGGCGCCCAGGGCATCTACGGCATCCGCCCCATCACCTGGGACGGGCAGCCGCTGAGTTCGCTGCAATGGGTGTGGCTGGGCCTGCTGCTGTGCGCGCTGACGCACCTGCTGATCCGCAACCTCATCCAGGGCCGTTTCGGCCGCGCGCTGCTCTCGCTGCAGGCCGACGAGATCGCCTCCTCTTCGGTGGGCGTGCGGGTGTACCGCGCCAAGGTCATCGCCTTCGTGGTCGCGGCCGTCACCTGCGGCATCGCGGGTGCGCTGGTGGCCCAGCAGAACCAGTACATCAACTCCGACTTCATCAACTTCCACCTCTCCATCTTCATCCTGCTGCTGGTGCTGTTCGGGGGCGCGGGCTCGCTCTACGGCCCGCTGGCCGGAGCGGTGATCCTCACCACCATCGACGCGCTGCTGGCGCGCTGGCCCTCGGCCCAGCACTTCGCCTACGGTTTCCTGCTGCTGTTCGCGCTGTACGTGATGCCCGGCGGCGTGGTGGGTGCGGCCAGCCGGCTGTTCGGCCGTGGCCAGCCGGCACCAGGCACGGGCCTGGGCGGCGACGCCGGCTACACCGTGGCGCAAGGCGAAGGCGAACTGCTGGAGGTCAGCCACGTGAGCAAGGCCTTCGGCGGCGTGAAGCCGGCGCAGGACATCTCCTTTCGGCTGCAGCGCGGCCACGTGCACGCCCTCATCGGCCCCAACGGCGCGGGCAAGAGCACGCTCATCAACATGCTCACTGGCGTGATCGAGCCCAGCGAAGGCTCCATCCGGTTCCTCGGGCGCGAGATCACCGGAACGCCCATGCACGCCATCTGCAAGATGGGCATGGGCCGCACCTTCCAGAACCTGCGCCTGTTCGCGGAGCTCTCGGTGCTGGACAACGTCATGCTCGGGCGCCACAGCCGCATGGCCAACGGCTTCTTCGCTTCGCTGCTGGCGCTGCCCGGTGCCCGGCGGCAGGAAAAGGCCACGCGCGAGCGTGCTCTACAACTGCTGGAGCTCGTGGGGCTGGGCGCGCAGGCCCACCTGAACGCCGGCAGCCTGCCCTACGGGTTGCAGCGGCGCGTGGAACTGGCGCGCGCGCTGGCCACGGAGCCGCAGTTGCTGCTGCTGGACGAGCCGGCCGCCGGACTGAACCCGCAGGAGACGGCCGAACTGGGCCAACTGCTGCAACGCATCGGCCGCTGCGGCGTGACCATTCTCATGGTGGAACACCACATGGACCTCGTGATGGCCATCTCGGACCACGTCATCGTGCTCGACTACGGCATCAAGATCGCCGAGGGCAGCCCCGAGCAGGTCCAGGCCGACCCGCGCGTCATTGCCGCCTACCTGGGCACCGAAGAGGAGGCACCCCATGCTCCAGCTTGAAGGCGTGCGCGTGAACTACGGCGCCATCGAGGCGGTCCGTGAAGTCAGCCTGGAAGTGGGCGCTGGCGAGGTCGTCACCATCATCGGCGCCAACGGCGCGGGCAAGAGCACGCTGCTCAAGAGCATTGCCGGCCTGGAGCCGGCGGCGGCCGGGCGCATCGTGTTCGATGGCAGAGACATCACCCAGGTGCCCCCGCACCAGCGCGTCGGCCTGGGCATGGCCATGTCGCCGGAGGGGCGCGGCGTGTTTGCCGACCAGACCGTGCGCGAGAACCTGATGCTCGGCGCCTATGCGCGCCGCAAGGACCCGCGCGCGGTGCAGGCCGCGATCGACCGCGAGTTCGCGCGCTTTCCGCGCCTGGCCGAGCGGCAGCACCAGCCGTCCGGCACGCTGTCGGGCGGCGAGCAGCAGATGCTGGCCATTGCCCGCGCGCTCATGAGCGAACCCCGCCTGCTGCTGCTCGACGAACCGTCGCTGGGTCTGGCGCCGCTGATCATCAAGGACATCTTCGACACCATCCGGCAACTGCGCCAGGCCGGCCTGACCATCCTGCTGGTGGAGCAGATGGCCAAGCAGGCGCTGAGCGTGGCCGACCGCGCCTACGTGCTGGAGACCGGCCGCATCACCCTGCAGGGCGCCGGACGCGAACTGCTCGACGACCCCAAGGTGCGCGCGGCCTACCTCGGCGCGCACTGAGATTCCACCTTTCACGCCTCCATTCCTTCCCATGAACACCAAGACCTTCGCCAGCCACGCGGACATGCAGGACAAGCAGATCAGCTTCACCCGCCTGTCCGAGAACGCCTGGGCCTACACCGCCGAGGGCGACCCCAACACGGGCGTCTTCATCGGCGACGAGGCCGTGATGATCGTCGACACCCAGGCCACGCCCGCGATGGCGCAGGACGTGATCCGCCGCATCCGCGAGGTCACGCCGCTGCCCATCAAGTACGTGGTGCTGAGCCACTACCACGCGGTGCGCGTCCTCGGCGCCTCGGCCTATTTCCAGGAAGGCGCCGAGCAGATCATCGCCAGCCGAGACACCTACGACCTGATCGTGGAGCGCGGCGAGCAGGACAAGGCCAGCGAGATCGGCCGCTTCCCGAGGCTGTTCCGCAACGTGGAATCGGTGCCGCCGGGGCTGACCTGGCCCACCATGACCTTCGACGGCAGCATGAGCGTGTGGCTGGGCAAGACGCTGGAGGTCAAGCTGGCACAGATCGGGCGCGGCCACACCAAGGGCGACACCATCGCCTACCTGGAAGACCAGAAGATCTGCTTCGCCGGTGACCTGGTGGAGTACCAGAGCACCGCGTACGCGGGCGACTGCTACTTCCGCGACTGGCCCACCACGCTGGACCGCCTGGCCGGCTTCGGCTTCGAGAAGCTGGTGCCCGGCCGCGGCGGCGCGCTGGAAAACGCCGGCAGCGTGCGCCGCGCGATCGCCTCGACGCGCGCCTTCATCTCCGACGTCTACACCCTGGTGAACAACGGCGTGGCCGAAGGCAAGGACCTGGGCACGATCTACAAGGAGACCATGGCGGCGCTGCGGCCGGTGTACGGCCACTGGGTGATCTTCGACCACTGCATGCCGTTCGACGTCTCGCGCGCCTACGACGAGGCCACCGGCCATGTGCACCCGCGCATCTGGACCGCCGAGCGCGACATCGAGATGTGGAAATCGCTCGAAGGCTGATCCCCCGCATCCGGCCCCCACAGCGCATGAGCGACCCGCGCGAGCCATCCGCCGCCGCCACGCAGGCGGTGCTGCTGCTGGCCATGCTGATCTGGGGCCTGAACGTCACCGCGGTCAAGCTGCTGACCGGTGAACTCAGCCCCCTGCGCGTGGCTTCGCTGCGCATGGGCGTGGCCTGCATCGTGCTGACCGCGGTGCTGCTCTGGTGGCGCCGCCTGCCGCGCCGGCTCACGGGTCGCCAGATGGCGGGCCTGCTGGTCTGCGGCCTGCTGATGGTCTATGCCAACCAGATTCTGCTGACCCAGGGTCTGTTGCGCTCCACCGCCACCAACGCGGCCCTGATCATGGCCTTGTCCCCGCTGGTGTCCGCCCTGCTGGCGGCGGTCGCCTTCCATGAACGCCTCACGGCACCGCGCCTGGCCGGCCTGGCCCTGGGTTTCCTGGGCGTGGCCGCCGTCATCCTGAGCCACCCGCTGCATTCGCTGAGCGCGGCCGGGGCCGGCGATCTGCTGCTGGTCGGGGCCGTCATCAGCTTTGCCGCCGGCGGCGCGCTGGTGCAACGGCTGGCCGGCCGGCTGGACGCGCTGGCCATCAGCTGGGCGGTCTACCTGATCGGCACCGCGCTGCTGATCGTGCACGACCTGGCCACCGCCCCGGTGCCTGGGTTCGGCGACTTCGCCGTGGGCTGGCGCACCTGGGGCCTGGTGCTGTTCTCCGGCGTCTTCGCCACCGCGCTGAGCAGCATCGCCTGGAACCAGGCCATCGGCCGCATCGGGGTGGCGCGCACCGCCGTGTTCTTCTACTGGGTGCCGGTCTTTGGCGTGCTCGGTGCCGTGGTGCTGCTCGGTGAGCGGTTGACGGCCTGGCACCTGGTCGGCTTCGTCGCGGTGATGCTCGGCACCTGGCTGGGCACGCAGCGCGCACGCGACGCCCACGCCCGCGCATGACCATGTCCACCCTGCCCCTGCTGTTCCAGCCCTTGCGGCTGCGCGAACTCGACCTGAAGAACCGCATCGTCATCTCGCCCATGTGCCAGCATGCGGCCGAGCGCGGCGCGGCCACCGACTGGCACTTGGTGCACCTGGGCAAGTTCGCCCTCGGCGGCGCCGGACTGGTGCTGACCGAGAGCACGGCGGTCGATCCGCGCGGGCGCATCGGCAGCGCCGACCTCGGCCTGTGGAGCGACATGCAGATCGCGCCTCTGGCGCGCGTGGCGGCCTTCGTCCAGGCGCAGGGCGCGGCCTTCGGCGTGCAGTTGGGCCACGCGGGCCGCAAGGCCGGCAGCCAGCCCCTGTGGGAAGGCGGTGCCGCGCTGAGCGAGGCCGAGATGGCGGCCGACCCGGACCCGTGGCAACGCCTGGGACCGAGCGCGCGGCCAGCCGGCCCCGGCTGGAGCGTGCCGCTGGCACTGGATGAAGCCGGCATTGCCGGCATCATCCAGGCCTTTGTCGACGCTGCGGTGCGCGCCGACAAAGCCGGCTGCGACGTGGTCGAGCTGCACTTTGGCCACGGCTACCTGATCGCCGCGTTTCTCTCGCCGCTGGCCAACCAGCGCCAGGACCGCTGGGGCGGCAGCCTGGAGGGCCGCATGCGCCTGCCGCTGGAAGTCACGCGCGCGGTGCGGGCCATCTGGCCCGCGCACAAGCCGCTGTTCGCGCGGCTCTCGGTGGTCGACGGCAGCATCGGCGGCTGGCGCGAACACGATTCGGTGCGACTGGCCCAGGCGCTGGCGGCGCTGGGCGTGGACGTGGTCGACTGCTCTTCGGGCGGCCTGACCGAAGAGACCCGTGCCCTGCCGGTGCCGCGCGGCCTGGGTTTCCAGGTGCCCTTCGCGCGCCAGTTGCGCCAGCAGGCCGGCGTGCGAACGCAGGCCGTGGGCATGATCGTCGACCCCGAACAGGCCGAGGCCGTGCTCGCGCGAGGCAGCGCCGATCTCGTGGCCATCGGCCGCGAAGCGTTGCTGGACCCCTATTGGCCGCACCACGCCGCCGCCCATTTCGGCATCGACCCCGCCTTCCAGCGCTGGCCCGAACGCCATGGCATCTGGCTGGCCAAGCGGGCACCAGGCCTGGCCGAGGCGCGCGCCAACGCCCACCACCCAGAAGGAGACACAGCATGATGAACCCCACGACCGAGACGGTCCGCATGGGCCTGCTCCAGCGCAACCCCGCGCTGGGCGAGGACGCTTTTCGCGCTTACTGGCGCGACCACCATGGGCCGCTCGCCGCGCAGGCGCCCGGCCTGCGCGCCTACTGGCAGAACCCGGTGCTTGACCGCCTGCAGCGCGGCATCGACTTCGCGCGTGGTCCCTGGGACTTCGACGGCTTCTCGCAACTCTGGTTCGACTCGGCCGCCGACGCCGGCCAGGCGTTCGACGCCGGCAACCTGGCCGGGCCGCTGCGCGAGGACGAGGCCCGCTTCCTGGCTGGCCTGCACATCGTCACCTGCGAACAGACCACCGTGATCGAACTCCCTGCGCCCGCCGAGCGTGCCCGGCGGCTCAAGCGCATGTCCATCCTCAAGCGCCGACCCGACATCGACGAAGCGGACTTCCGGCGCGAATGGCGGGTGCACGCCGGACACGTGCGGCGCATGCCGGGCGTCTCAGGCTACCGGCAGAACGTGGTGGTGGCGCGCGAACGCCGCAAGGGCGAGCCCTGCGGCTACGAGGCGCTGCCGATCGACGGCATCGTCGAACTCTGGTTCACCGACCCCGAGACCCTGAACGCCGCCTTCGCCAGCCCCGCCGGCCAGGTGACCATGGCCCACGCCAAGGATTTCCTGCACGAGATCACGGCCTTCGTCGTGCAGGAGCACCGGGTCGCCTGAGCAGGCCCCCGGCCTACTTGCCCGCGATGGAGCGGATGAAACTCAGCGTTTCCTGCGCGATGAGGTCGAGATCGTGGTCCAGCGTGGCCACGTGGTAAGAGTTGTCGAGCCAGCGGAAATCGATCCGGCTGCTGCCCAGGCGGCGCACGATGCGCGGCCCGTTGCTGGGGTCGACCACGTGGTCCTCGCGCGAGGTCATCACCAGCGCCGGGCACTTGATGCGCGGCAGCAGGTCGTGGGTCACCGCCATCAGCGCATACACCTGGCGGAACGCGGCCACCGGTACCTCGGGGTACGCCAGTTCCTGGATGCCGGGCGCCTTGATGTCCGAGCCAATGCCGGGCACCGTGTCCGGCAGGCCCGTGGCCAGCGCAAGGCCGGCCATGTCGGCGGAATTGAGCTGGACCGCGCCGTTGATCGGCACGGTGCCCTTGATGACATCGGGGTGCATGGCGGCCATGTAGAGCGACAGCGTCCCACCCATGGACAGACCCACCATGAAGATCTGCGAGCAGCTCTTGCGCAGCGTGGCCAGGGCTTCCTCCACCGAGGCGATCCAGTCGCTGGCGGTGGTGCGGGCCATGGCGGCGGGCGATACGCCATGCCCTTTCAGGCGCGGTCCGATCACGGTGTAGCCGGCCTTGGCGATGTGCTCGCCCAGCGGACGCATGCTTTGCGTGGAACCGGTGAAGCCGTGACAGACCAGCACGCCGACATCGTTGCCGGCAAAGAAGAAGGGCTCGGCGCCGGGGAGGATGGGTTCTTCGTTCATGGAGTCTCCTGAGGGGTGAGAAGGGTTGCGGGAAGTGTCAGCGGGTCTTGAGGCTGTAGGCCAGCGCGGCCACCGCGATGATGGCGCCTTGCAGCATCAGCCGCCCGGGCTCGCCCAGGCCCAGGCTGGTCAGAAAGTTGAAAAGAAAGGTGAGCATGAACGCCGCGACCGCCGGCCCGGCCATCCCGCCTTTGCTGCGGCCAAAGGTCACGCCGCCCAGGATCGCCGCGGCCAGAGAGTTCAGCGCGAGATCCTGGCCCAGCGTGATGCTGCCCTTGCCCACGAAGCCGACGAGGACGAAGCCGCAGGCCACGGAAATCAGCGCCGACACCACGTGACCGACAAAGACCACGCGCAGGTGGGGCAGGCCCGACAGCGCGGCCGCCTGGGGGTTGCTGCCCACGGCATCCAGGGCACGCCCAAACACCGTGTAGCGCAGCAGCAGCGCGGCGGGCACCAGGGCCACGAGCCAGATCAGCACGGGCACCGGCCAGCCCAGCACCCGCTGGCGCACCAGTTCGGTCAGGAACTCGGGCGCATCACCGGGCGCACGGAACTGCGACAGCGCGACCACGCAGCCCGTGAGGATCATGGACATGGCCAGCGTGACGATCATGGCCGAGGCGCGCGTCCTCACGATCAGCACCCCGTTGAGCGCGCCTACCACCAGACCCAGCAGCACGCACAGTCCCACCGCCATACCGGTTGACAGGGGAAAGTAGCCGCTGGTGAGCAGGTAGGCAACGGCGACGATGACACCGCCGGACGAGAGGTCTATGGAGCGCGCCCTCATCACCAGCGACTGCCCGATGACGGCCAGGCCCAGCGGGGCGGCCTGCCGCGCGATGAGTGGCAGCAGCATGGCGGACAGCAGTTGAGGGCGCATGAACGCGGCCAGCACCAGCAGGATGAACAGCGCCACATAGGCCGGCGGCAGGTCGGCCAGCCAGCCGAGTGCCTTGCGCCACGAGGGCATGGCCACGGGTCGGGTCAGGGGAACGGCGCTCACAGCCCCACCGCCTTTCTGCGTTGGGAACACACCGCCACCAGCAGCAGCACGCCCGTGACCGCGCCTCGCAGGAAAGGCGAAATGCCGAACAGGTTGATTCCGTTGGTGATCAGCCCCAGGCTGAGGGCACCGATGACCACGCCCAGGATGCTGCCCACGCCACCGGTGAGCTGCACGCCGCCCAGAGCCACCGCGGCAACGGATTCGAGGCCGAACGCCGCCCCCATGGTCGGGTCACCGGCCGACACCCGTGCGGTCAGGTAAATGCCCGCCACCACGGCCATCAGGCTGCACAGGATGTACGCGGCCACCACCACGGTGCGCGCCTGCACTCCGTTGAGGTGAGCACTGCGCGCCATCGCGCCCACCGCGAAGAAATGCAGCCCCAGGCGCGTGCGGTGCAGCAGCAAACCGGCCAGCGCGATGCAGGCCGCGCACCAGAGCAAGGGCAAGGGAACACCCCAGAGATGGCCATTGGCCATGCGCCCCAGCACAGGGGACACCTCTCCACCGGGAATCGGCAGCACGAGGTAGGCCAGGCCTTGCAGGAAGGTCATGGACGCCAGGGTCATGATCAGCGGGTGGATGCCGGCAAAGGCCACGCCCACGCCATTCAACAGGCCAACGCACAAGCCCAGCAGCAGCGCCAGAACCACGCCCATGACGGGATCCGGCTGCGTGGCCACCAGGCAACCCGCCAGGCTCATCACGGCGCCCACCGACAGATCGATGCCCGCCACCAGCGCCACCAGCATCTGCCCCAGGCTGACGATGAGCAGCGCGGTGATCTGGCCTGTGACGTTCGACAGGTTCTGCGCCGCCAGGAAGTTCGGCGCCGCCAGCGCCAGGCAAGCGACCAGCAGCACGGGCAACGCCAAGGTCATGCGGCCGATGCCGGTTCGAAATGTGTTCATGCGAGGGAAGCCTCCGCCTGAGAGCGGGCCTTGTCGCCGGTCTGTTCGACCAGGGCCAGGGCCAGCAGTTGTTCTTCGGTCGCGCCTTCGGCAGGCACCTCGCCCACGATCCGTCCGCCGCGCACCATCATGATCCGGTCGCACAGGCCGATCAGCTCCAGCAGATCGGACGACAGCGCCAGCACCGTGCCGCCCTGCCGCACGAAGTCGCGCAACAGCCCATAGATCTCCGCCTTGGCACCCACGTCCACACCCCGGGTGGGCTGCTCCACCAGCAGAATGTCCACGCCCGCGGCAAGCCAGCGACCCAGCATGACCTTCTGCTGGTTGCCACCCGAGAGATCGCCCACGTCCTGGTCGAGGTCGCGCGAGCGCAGTTGCATGCGCTCGGCCAGGGTGCCGACCACCTGGCGTGAGCGCGGAGCGCGGCGAACCAGCCCCAGCCCACGCAGCAGCCCCAGCCAGATGTTGTCCGCGATCGGCAGGTCCAGGTAGAGGCCTTCCTGCTTGCGGTCCTCCGGCACCAGCCCGACCCCCTGGCGCACGGCCTGCATCGCACCGGCGCGCGGGTCGTAGGGCTGCTCGTGGCCATCGGGTCCACGGCGCACGATGTCGGCCTCCGCGGCCCGGATCACGCCGGCCAGCGCTCGCACGATCTCGCGCTGCCCCTGCCCCTCCAGGCCGCCGAGGCCCACGATCTCGCCCCGGCGCAAGGTGAGCGCGACGCTGGCCGAAGAAGCAGTGGGCCGCAGGCGGCGCACCTGCAGCGCCGGCTCACCGACCTCGGCCGGGTCCGGACGCGGTGGAAACAGCGCCTGCAGCGAACGTCCCACCATCAGCGAAATCAGGCGGTCATGGTCCAGCGCGCCGATCGCCTCGGTGGCCACCAGGCGACCGTCCTTGAGCACCGTCACGGTGTCGCAGAGGCGGAAGATCTCGTCCAGGCGGTGGCTGATGTAGAACACCAGCTTGCCCTGGGCCTTGAGCGCATGCAGCAGCGCCTCGAGCTTGTCGACCTCGGCACGGTTGAGCGGAGCCGTTGGTTCGTCAAAGATGAAGACCTGGGCATCGGTGCTCACGCCCTTGGCGATTTCCACCAGTTGCTGCTCGCCCACGGTGAGGCTGCCGCCGGCCCGCAGGGGATCGAGCTCAATGCCAATGCGAGCCAGCACCGCGCGCGCCTCGGCCAGCATGCCAGCCCGGTCCAGCAGCCCCGCCCGGGAACGCTCGCGCCCCAGCAGCAAGTTTTCCGCGACCGTGAGGTTGGGCAGCACGGTGAGTTCCTGGAACACGGTGGAAATGCCGGCGGCGCGCGCCGCCGCCGGGCTGCGCAGCACCATGGGGCGCCCGCCGACCAGGATCTCGCCCGCGTCGGGCTGGTGCACCCCCGCCAGCAGCTTCATCAGCGTGGACTTGCCGGCTCCGTTCTCTCCGGTGATGGCATGGATGGAGCCGGCACGGCCGACGAGATCCACATCGTGCAGCGCGACGGTGGACCCGAAGCGCTTGCCGATGCGCCGCACGACGATGGGATCGGCTCCATGGGGAGTGGCAAGGGTGTCAGGCATCGGCTGTCCGTACCATCAGCGGCGGAACATGTCCTTGAGCTTGGCCTCCGGCAAGGTGGAGGGCAGCCAGTAGGCATCGTTGAGATCCGGGCGGTAGAACTTGTCCAGATCCGCCTGCGTGATGGGCGGCGGCGAAGAAAAGTAGGCGCGGTACAGCGGCTTGCCGGCCAGCAGCGCCGCCGAGGCGCGCACCACAGCGGCGCCCAGACCCGGCGTGAACTGCGGCGCCACGCTCTTGACACCGGTGGCCTTCCAGGTGCGCAGGAAGCCGTTGTTGCCCTCGCCGGTCATGGGGACCAACGGCTTTCCCGTTTCCTTGAAAACGTCGATGCAGGCACGGGTCATTTCGGCGCCCGAGAACCAGATGCCGTCCACCGCATCCCCGGACAGGACGAGGTTCTCGCACAGTTGCTTGCTCTTGGCGTAGTTCCAGTCCCCAAACACCTCCTTGGTCACTTTCATGGCGGAGCCTTCGATGGACTTGCGGAAACCGTTGTAGCGCAGCGTCTCTTCTTCCACGCCGGCCACGCCACGGAACGCCCAGAGGTTGCCCTTGCCGTTGAGCTCCTTGCGCAGGAATTCACCCCCCTGGCGCCCGAAGACCTCGCCCGCCCCCATCATCTCCACGGTCGATGGCATGGCCTTGCCGAACGCGCCGAACACCACCACCGGGATGCCCGTTTTCGCGGCCTTCTCCACCAAGGGTGCGCCAATGGCCGATGAGATCGGCCCGATGATCAGCACGTCCACCTTCTTGGTCAGCAGGTCCTCCACGTCGGCCACCTGCTTGGCGGCCTGCCAGTTCGCCTCCACGAAAATGAACTCGCCGATGTTCTTGTCCTGTGCGGCGGCATGCCGCATCTCCTGGATCATCTGCACGATCCAGGTATTGCCCACCCCGCCGAAGGACACGCCGATGCGCCACGGCCCGGGTTTCTTGAACTGGCCCGGCTGGGTCTGTTCCTTGGTGGTGGGGGTCAGCAGACCACCCGGAAGCAGTTCGACGTCGGCGGCACCGGCGGCACCGCAGAAAGCGGCGGCAACCACCGCGGCACCGAACCAGCGGCGCACGGGAAGAAGGGAATGGGACATGATGGCTCCTGAAGACAAGGACGTGTCTCACCTGGGACGCACCCGGCAAGTTCGCTTTTGTTCGTTTCGGTCGCCGCCCCGATGAGGGTGGCCTGTCTTCCTGCCTCGGTTCTGGAGAGGCTTGGGGAGCCGCCACAACCTGATAGGCCGTGGCACCGGCAGAGTGCCCGTAGGCCCTGCGCCATCGCACTGAAACGATCAATGTGTGGGACTATTTTTTGATCGAAATCGGCTTTTTCAGATCAGAGTTTTCCCTAGTTTTGATCGTTTTTTTTCGTTTTGCAAAGCTTTGTTTTCCCGATCGCACCAAACAACGCCCGCGACCCGGCACAAATGAAAACCGCCGGGGCCTCTTCGGCACCCGGCGGTGGCTCTGCCCGGCTCGCACGCAGCGAGCCCCTGGACGCTCAGTTGTTCTGCGCCAACTGCTCCAGGATCGCCGGGTTCTCCAGCGTGGAGGTGTCCTGGGTGATGGCCTCGCCCTTGGCAATGGAGCGCAGCAACCGGCGCATGATCTTGCCCGAGCGCGTCTTGGGCAGGTTGTCGCCAAAGCGGATGTCCTTGGGCTTGGCGATCGGGCCGATTTCCTTGCCCACCCAGTCGCGCAGTTCCTTGGCGATGGCCTTGGCCTCGTCGCCGGTGGGGCGCGCGCGCTTGAGCACCACAAAGGCCACGATGGCCTCGCCGGTCAGGTCGTCGGGGCGGCCTACCACGGCGGCTTCGGCAACCAGGTCGGTCTTGCCCACCAGCGCGGACTCGATCTCCATGGTGCCCATGCGGTGGCCGGAGACGTTGAGCACGTCGTCGATGCGGCCGGTGATGCGGAAGTAGCCGCGGTCGGCACTGCGCACCGCGCCGTCGCCAGCCAGGTAGTAGCCCTTGAGTTCCTCGGGGAAGTAGCTCTTCTTGAAGCGCTCGGGGTCGCCCCAGATGGTGCGGATCATGGACGGCCAAGGCTTCTTGACCACCAGGATGCCGCCCGAGCCGTTGGGCACGTCGTTGGCCGCTTCATCGACGATGGCCGCGGCGATGCCGGGCAATGGCAACGTGCACGAGCCCGGAACGAGCGGCGTGGCACCGGGCAGCGGCGTGATCATGTGGCCGCCGGTCTCGGTCTGCCAGAAGGTGTCCACGATGGGGCAGCGCTCGCCGCCCACGTGCTTGTAGTACCACATCCAGGCCTCGGGGTTGATGGGCTCGCCCACCGAGCCCAGCAGGCGCAGGCTGGAGAGGTTGGAGCGCGCGGGGTGCACCTTCTCGTCGCCTTCGGCGGCCTTGATCAGCGAACGGATCGCCGTGGGCGCGGTGTAGAAGATGGTGCACTTGTGCTTCTCGATCATCTGCCAGAAGCGCCCGGCGTTCGGGTAGGTCGGCACGCCCTCGAAGACGATCTGCGTGGCGCCCGCGGCCAGCGGGCCATAGGCCACGTAGCTGTGGCCCGTGATCCAGCCGATGTCGGCCGTGCACCAGAAGATGTCCTCGGGCCGCAGGTCGAACGTCCAGTTCATCGTCAGGTTGGCCCACAGCAGGTAGCCACCGGTGCTGTGCTGCACGCCCTTGGGCTTGCCGGTGGAGCCCGACGTGTAGAGCACGAACAAGGGGTGCTCGGCATCGACGAACTCGGGTGGGCAGACGTCCGATTCGCCGGCCACCACGTCGTGCAGGAAGCTGTCGCGTCCGGCCACCATGTTGCAGGCGGTGGGCGTGCGCTGGAACACGATCACGTTCTGGATGGATTCGCAGCCGCCCATGGCGATGCCCTCGTCCACGATGGCCTTGAGCGGCAGTTCCTTGCCGCCGCGCAACTGGTAGTTGGCGGTGATCACCGCCACCGCGCCGGCGTCCTGGATGCGCTCCTGCAAGGCCTTCGCCGAGAAGCCGCCGAACACCACGCTGTGGGTGGCACCGATGCGCGCGCAGGCCTGCATGGCCACCACGCCCTCGACCGTCATCGGCATGTAGATGACGACGCGGTCGCCCTTCTTTACACCACGCGCCTTGAGCGCGTTGGCAAAGCGAGAGACCTTGGCCAGCAGCTCCTTGTAGGTGACCTTGCTCACCTGGCCGTCATCGGACTCGAAGATGATGGCGGTCTTGTTCTCCACCGGCGTGCCGATGTGGCGGTCCAGGCAGTTGTGCGACGCGTTGAGCTGGCCGTCCTCGAACCATTTGTAGAACGGCGCGTTGCTGCTGTTCAGGGTCTTGGTGAAGGGCTTGTGCCAGGTCAGGGTCTCGCGCGCCAGGCGGGCCCAGAAAGCCTCATGGTCCTTCTCCGCCTCGGCGCACAGCGCTTCGTACGCTGCCATGCCCGAGACCCGGGCCGCCTTCACGGTCGCGTCGCTGGGTTCGAAGACGCGGTTTTCGACCAGGGTGGATTCGATGGACGACGAAGGCGCTGACATGGGATGTCTCCTCAGAGGATGTTGTCGGGACGGGACAGCCGGCGACTGTGCGCAAGGGCTCTTACGAGCCACTTACAGGGCACCGTACTGATGCGGGGAAACCCGAATATACGACCAGACGCGGCCCTACAATACGCCCGCCCCGCCCTCGACCGCCCCGGGGCACCATCCAACACGCTGGCCATTCATGACCGAACCTGTCAAAACCCCTGCCTCGGTGCGCGCGCTGCCGAACCTCATTTTCGCCAGCCGCTGGCTGCAGTTGCCGCTCTACATCGGACTGATCGCCGCGCAGGCGATCTACGTCTTCCACTTCTGGGTGGAACTCGTGCACCTGATCGAAGCCGCCTTCGGCAACCAGGTCGCCCTGGACAAGCTCATCAGCAGCATCGGCTACAAGAGCGACGTGCAGCTCAACGGCCTGAACGAAACCGTGATCATGCTGGTGGTGCTGGCGCTGATCGACGTGGTGATGATCTCCAACCTGCTGATCATGGTCATCGTCGGTGGCTACGAGACCTTCGTGAGCCGCATGCACCTGGAGAATCACCCCGACCAGCCCGAATGGCTGAGCCACGTGAACGCCTCGGTGCTCAAGGTCAAGCTGGCCACCGCCATCATCGGCATCAGCTCCATCCACCTGCTCAAGACCTTCATCAACGCCGCCAACTACGACGTGAAGGTGCTGATGTGGCAGACCATCATCCACGTGGTGTTCCTGCTCAGCGCCATGGCCATCGCCGTGACGGACCGCCTGATGGCGCATCCGGCCCAGGGCGACGGGCACTGAGCCAGGCCGACGTGGGCGTTCAGCGCCCCACCATGTTCGCCGGCACCACCCACTGGTCGAACTGCTCGGCCGTGACGTAGCCGGAAGCCATGGCGGCCTCGCGCAGGCTGCTGCCTTCTCTGTGGGCCTTCTTGGCGATGAAGGCCGCCTTGTCGTAGCCGATGTGCGGGTTGAGCGCGGTCACCAGCATCAGGGAACGCTCCACCAGTTCGGCGATGCGCGCGCGGTCGGGTTCGATACCGACGGCGCAGTGGTCGTTGAAGCTCCTCATGCCATCGGCCAGCAGGCGCACGCTCTGCAGGAAGTTGTGCGCCACCATGGGTCGGAAGACATTGAGTTCGAAGTTGCCCGAGGCGCCGCCGATGTTGATGGCGACGTCGTTGCCCAGTACCTGCGCGACCAGCATGGTGAGCGCTTCGCTCTGTGTGGGGTTGACCTTGCCCGGCATGATGGACGAGCCCGGCTCGTTTTCCGGAATGCGGATCTCGCCGATGCCGCTGCGCGGCCCGCTGGCCAGCCAGCGCACGTCGTTGGCGATCTTGTTCAGGCTCACCGCCAAGGTCTTGAGCGCGCCGTGCGCATGCACCAGCGCATCCACCGAGGCCATGGCCTCGAACTTGTTGGGCGCTGTCACAAAAGGCAGTCCGGTGAGCGCGGCGAGCTCCGCCGCCACCTGTTCGGCATAGCCCTTGGGCGCGTTCAGGCCGGTCCCCACCGCGGTGCCGCCCAGCGCCAGTTCGCACAGATGGGGCAGCGCATCGCGCACGTGCCGCTCGCCCTGTTCCAACTGCGCCACCCATCCTGAAATCTCCTGGCCCAGCGTCAGCGGCGTGGCGTCCTGCAGGTGGGTGCGGCCGATCTTGACGATGCCGTCGAACGCGAGCGCCTTCTGCGCCAGCGTCTCGCGCAGTCGCTGCAGCGCCGGCAGCAGGCGCCGCACAATGGCTTCCGCCGCCGCCACGTGCATGGCGGTGGGAAACACGTCGTTGCTGGACTGGCTGCGGTTCACATCGTCGTTCGGGTGCACCAGCCGCCCTTCCCCACGCGGGCCGCCCAGCAGCTCGCTGGCGCGGTTGGCCAGCACCTCGTTGACGTTCATGTTGGTCTGCGTGCCCGAGCCGGTCTGCCAGACCACCAGCGGGAATTCGGCCTCGTGCCGGCCGGCGATGATCTCCTCCGCGGCCTGAACGATGGCCTGGGTCTTGCGCGCGTCCTGCAAGCCCAGCGCGTGGTTGACCGCCGCCGCCGCGCGCTTGACCTGGGCCAGCGCGTGGATGATCTCGCGCGGCTGGCGTTCGCCGGAGATGTCGAAGTTCTGCAGCGAACGCTGCGTCTGCGCGCCCCAGAGGCGGTCGGCCGGGACCTCGATCGGGCCAAAGGTATCGTGTTCGGTGCGGGTGTTCATGGGGAGCGGACTCCTTTCTTCATTCGGGTAAGTCGCCGGTGTCCGGCGGACCTTTGCGGCGCCGCTTCCAGAGCGTGGTGCGCGAGATGCCCAGGCGGCGCGCCGCCTCCGAGACACGCCCGCCCGACAGCGCCAGCGCGCGATCGATCTGGTCCAGTTCGGCCTGCTCGCGGGCATCGGCCAGGGTCTCCGGTGCCACCGGCATGTCCAGCCGCTGCTCGGGGAACAGGTCCTGCGGCGTGATGCCATCACCGTCGACCAGCGCCACCGCGCGCTCGATGCGGTTGCGAAGCTCCCGCACATTGCCCGGCCAGGCATGGCCCTGCAGAGCCGCCAGCGCCGCCTCTTCCAGCACCAGACCGGGCATGCCGTTGCGCGCGGCGGCCTCGCGCAGGAAGCGCTGCGCCAGCGGCACGATGTCCTCGCGGCGCTCGCGCAGCGGCGCAATGGTCAGCTCCACCACCGCGAGCCGGTAGTACAGGTCTTCGCGAAACGCCTTGCTGGCCATGCGCTCGTTCAGGTCGGCGTTGGTAGCGGCCATGAGGCGGCCACGGAACCGCTGTTCGGTGCGGCCACCCAGGCGGCGAAACACCCCGTCCTGCAACACCCGCAGCAGCGCGGTCTGCAACCGGGCGTCGAGTTCGCCGATCTCGTCCAGGAACAGTGTGCCTTCGCCGGCCTCCTCGAAATAGCCCGCGTGCGCGGCGACCGCTCCGGTGAAAGCCCCACGCTCGTGGCCAAAGAACTGGCTCTCCATGAGCTCGCGGGCGATGGCGCCGCAGTTGACCGCCACGAAGGGCTGTGCCGCGCGCGGTGAGTGGGCGTGCATGTACCGCGCGGCCACCTCCTTGCCCACGCCGGTCTCGCCGCGCAGCAGCACCGGCAGATCGCGCGCGGCCAGGCGGTGCAGGTCGCGCGCCAGCGCCTCGGACGCGGCCGAGCCTCCGCCCGGCATGCCCTCGGTCGCAGCGGCCGGTTCGCTGGCCAGCGCGCGGATCCGCGCCACCACCGCATCCATGTCGTACGGTTTGGTGAGGTAGTCGTCGGCGCCGGCCCGCACCAGCCGCACCGCCTGGCCGATGTCGGCGAACGCGGTCACGAACAGGATGGGCGTGTCGCCCAGGTAGGGCATGGCGCTGCGGTAGAGATCCTCGCCGGACCCGTCGGGCAGGCGGATGTCGGCCAGCACAAAGGCCGGCCGGCGCAGCCGCAGCGCGGCCATGGCCTGGGCGCTGGTCTCGGCCCAGCGCACCTCGAAACCCTCCAGGCGCAGGCGTTGGCTCACCGCGCCGCCCAGCACGCGGTCGTCTTCGATCAGCAGGATGTCGTTCATGGGTCTCGGGATTCCAGCGGCAGTTCCAGCGTGATGTGGGTGCCACCCTGCGAGTGTGCATCCACCGCGACCCGGCCCCGCAGTTGCTGCACCAGACGCACGATGACGGCCACGCCAAGACCCGTCTGCCCGGCGTGCGGCAGGCCTCGGCGCAGGCTGTCGGCCACGTCTTCGGCCATGCCCTTGCCCTGGTCGATCACCTCCAGCACCAGCGCGCGCGCCTCGCGCCGCACGCGCAGCAGCACCTCGCCTCCGGGGGCCGTGGCGCGCACGGCGTTGATGAGCAGATTGAGCAGCACCTGCCGCACCTCGGTGGCCGCCACGGGCAGTTCCTCGGGCAGGCCGGGCACGGCCTCCAGCCGCACACCGACACCGCGCTGGCGTGCATCGGCGGCCACCAGCCGCTGGACGTCCTGCAGGTCCTGCAGGCGCAGGCGGCGTTCACCGCTGCCGGGGCGGTGCGTGGTGAGGGTGGCGTCCACCACCTCGCCCAGCGCAAGCACGCCGCGCTCGATGAAAGCCAGTGCGTCTTCGCGGGCATCCGGCCGGTCGCCGAACTTGCGCAGGGTCTGAATGGCGGTGACCATGCCCCCCAGCGGATTCCGCACCTCGTGTGCCAGCGTGGCCGCCAGCCGGCCCAGCACGGCCTCGCGCTCCTGCTCGGCCAGCAGGGCCTGCATGGCCTCGCGCTCGCGCGCATCGTCGGCCATGCGGTTGACCGCCCGCATCAGCCGCGCCGACTCCGGGTCGCTGGCCTGTATCAGCGCCGCCGGAATCGCCTGCCCTTCCTGCAGGCGCTGCGTCACCAGCGCCACCGGACGCTGCATCTGTCGTGCGACCAGAAAACCCAGCAGCGCACAGGCCACGCTGACGGCCAGGTCCAGCAGCACCAGCCGCCAGCGCAGACCCTCGCGCTGCTCTCGGAAGGCCGAGACGTCCAGGTTGGCCAGCACACGGTGTTCACCTTCGAGCGTGCGCCAGACCCAGATGCTCTGGTCCTCATCCGCCAGACGCGCGCCGCGAGCGGTGTCCGGTAGTTCCTCCGGCCAGTCCGCATCGGGCGGCAAACTCTCGCGGTCGGCGCGCGCCAGCGTGCCGCCTCGCGCGTCCAGCACCACCAGGCGGCGGTCCTGCACGCCCACGCTGACCGCCAGCGAGCGCTCCAGCACGCTGCGCACAGCCTCGACGTCTGCCGTGCGCAACGCCGGCTGCAGCGCGGCCGCCAGGCCGTCCAGGTAGACCTGGCCCACGCCAGCCATCTGGGACTCGAACTGGCGCGAGACGCTCTGCAGCGCCACCTGGGTGGTGCCGATGGCGGCGGCAAAGATCATCACCGCCACCACCAGCGGCAGCCGCACGGTCAGCGGCAGGCGGCGGTAGGCGGCGAGCACGGCATGGGGAGCAGGCATGGAGGAGAGGGCGAACGGTTGGATGGCCGACAAGCCCTCACCTTACCAGCCCGTCATCCCCCCAGGACCCGCAGTGGCCTCTGCGCGCGCCAGCGCAGGCGACGCACCACGTCCACCCGCTGCGCCAGGACGCCCTGGTCGAACCAGGCCTGCGGCGCCACGGCCACCACCGTGTCCGCGCTGGCCATGGCGTGCAGCAGCCGGCGCGGGCGCCCTTCCTCCAGCCGCACCGACCAGACCAGGCCGGCGTCGTTGGCGGCCTGCTCGAAACGCTGGATCACATCGGCGGCGGCCTGGCGCGCCTGCGTCAGGCGCCGCTCCCTCATGCGCTGGGCGTAGGTCAGCGCGCCCAGGGGAACCGGACCGACGTTGGCCAGGCGCGGCGTGTCGATGATGGCCACGCCGCACAGCTCGGCGCCCTGCTCGCGCGCCAGCGCCACGGCGTCCCCGATCGCGCGCGCCATGCACGGCCCTTCGGTCAGCGCGAGCACCACCCGCCGCACCGTGGGCGCGGTCGCTGGGCCGAAGCGGCCGCGGGGCAATACGTCGCGCAAGTGGTCTTCCGTGGTGCCGCGCCACAGCGGCGCACCACCAACGTAGCCCGCGCGCCCGAGCAGGTGGCCCGCCACAGGCGTGGTCAGCAGCAGAAAGACAATGGCCAGCAGCACCTTCACCCAGGTGGCCAGGCTGCCATCGGCCACGGCCACCCCCAGCAATACCAGGCCACTGCCCACCACGCCGGCTTTGGTGGCGGCGTGCATGCGCATGAAGAAGTCCTGCAGGCGCAGCACGCCGGTTGCCGCCAGCAGGCACACCAGCGCGCCGGCGACGAGCAGGCAGGAAGCCACCCAGGTGTTCATGGCATGTCCTCCTCGCGGATCGATCCGCGCTCGATGAAGGCGGCGAACGCGACCGTCGCCAGGAAGCCGATCAGCGCCACACCGAGCGCGATGTCCACAAAGGCCGTGCTGTCGGCCACCAGGGCGGCCAGCGCCGCGGCCGCCACGCCCAGCAGGCCCAGCATGTCCAGCGCGACCACACGGTCCGCAGGATGCGGACCGCGCACGATGCGCGCCCCCGCGGCCAGCATGGCCAGCAGCAACAGCAGGGCCGTCAGCCCCAGCACCCAGTCGGGCAGGATCATGGTGCACCTCCTTCCACCTCGCCCAGCGCGGCGCGCACGCGGGCCTCGAAGCCTTCGACGATCTGCGCCACGGGATCGCCCTGCAGGTTCATGACGTGCGCGTACAGGACGCGCCGGTCGGCGCTCACGTGCAGGCTGGTGGTGCCAGGCGTGAGCGTGACCATGTTGGCCAGCAGCGCGATGCCGGCATCGCTGCGCACCGTCAATGGCACCGCGACGATGCCGCTGCGCGCGGCGCGCTGCGGGCGGAGCACGGTCAGCGCGACCTCGCGCACCGAAAGCACGAGCTCGCGCAGGAAGATGCCGGCCAGCGCCAGCCAGTTCCACAGGGCACGGATTCTTCTCATGGGCTTGCCTCCTGGCCGAGCACGGCCTCGATGTAGCTGGCGGGCACCAGCAACTGGTCTGCCGCCCGCAGGGAAAACTCGATGAAGGGCTCGGTGGCCAGGCCGATGGTCAGCGTGATGGCCGCCAGCCCGGTGATGGGCAGCAGCATGGCCAGGCGCGTGCGGGGCGCGGCCTTCCAATGGGCCACCGCCTGCGCCGACTGCGGGGTGGCGGCCTTCCAGAAGGCTTCGTTCCAGATCTTCACCATCGAGTACAGGGTGAGCACGCCCACCGCCAACGCCACGCCGCCCAGCACCATGTGGCCGGCGTCCAGGCTGGACTTGACCACCACGTACTTGGCCCAGAAACCCGAAAGCGGCGGCACCCCCGCCAGCGACAGCGCGGGCACCGCGAACAGCAGCGCCAGCAGTGGCGCGCTGCGGTGCAGGCCACCCATGGCCTTGAGGTCGAAGCTGCCGCCGGCCAGGCGCATGGCGCCGGCGACGAGGAACAGGTTGGCCTTGACCACGATGTGGTGCACCACGTAGAGCACCGAGCCGGCCAGCGCCAGCGGCGTGGCCACGGCCAGGCCGACCAGCATGTAGCCGATCTGGCTGATGATGTGGAAGGAGAGGATGCGGCGAACGTCAAAGTGGGCCGCCGCCCCGAGCACGCCAGTGACCATGGTGAGGGCGGCCACCACGCCGATGATGGGCCCGGTGAAGCCGGCGTCGCCCGCGAAGAGCAGCGTGAAGCTGCGCAGGATGGCGTAGACGCCCACCTTGGTGAGCAGCGCGGCAAAGATGGCCACCACCGGCGCACTGGCGGTGTGGTACGCGGCAGGCAGCCAGAAGAACAACGGAAACAGTGCGGCCTTGGACCCGAAGGCGATCAGGAACATCACCGCCAGCGTGCTCACCAGGCCCTGGTTTTCCACACCGGGCAGCGTGCGCGAGAGGTCGGCCATGTTCAAGGTGCCGGTCAATCCATAGAGGAAGCCGACCGCGATGAGGAACAGCGTGGTGGCCACAAGGTTGAGCGTCACGTACTTGACGCCAGCGTCGAGCTGGGCACGTGTCCCGCCCACCACCAGCAGGCCGAAGGAGGCGATCAGCATGATCTCGAACCAGACATACAGGTTGAAGAGATCGCCCGTCAGGAAGGCCCCGCAGACGCCCAGCAGCAGCCCGTGGTAGAGCGGATGAAAGAAGGCACGCTCGCGCTCGCGCGCACCGTCCACCAGCGCATAGACGGAGACGGCCACGGCCATCACGGCGGTGATCAGCACCATCACCCCGGCCAGCAGATCGGCGACGAAGGTGATGCCGAACGGCGCGGACCAGGTCCCGAACTGGGTGGCCAGCACGGTCCCGTCGAAGACCGCCGCCAGCAACGCCACAGACGCCGCGAGCAAGGCCAGGCTGCCGGCCACGCTGGTCCAGCGCTGGACGCGAGGCAGGTCCCGGAGCAATGCGCACAGCACCAGCGTGGCCAGCGGAATGGCCACCGGCAAAGTGAGCAGCAGGTGGGCGCTCATGCTCGGGGCTCCGCTTCGCGCATGGCGTCGGTGTCCAGCGTGCCCAGACGCTGGTGGGCCTGTTCGAACAGCACCACCGCATAGGCCACGAGGGCAAAGGAAATCACGATCGCGGTGAGGATCAGCGCCTGCGGCAACGGGTTCGCGCTGACGGCAATCAGCGTTTCGCCTTCCGCCACCAACGGTGGCACACGCGATTCGAGCCGGCCGGCGATGAAGATGGACAGGTTGGCGGCATTGCCCAGCAGCAACAGGCCCAGCACGATGCGCAGCACGTTGCGCGACATCAGCAGGTAGGCGGCGATGGTGGCCATGAAACCGAACGCCAGTACGAAGAAGAATTCCATCAGTCGTCCAGGTAGTGCGAGAGAAACACCAGCACGGCGCCCAGCACCGCCAGATAGACACCGATGTCGAACACCAGCGCCGTGCCGATCACGAAGCCGCTGTCCCACACCGCCCACTGGTGGGTGAGAAAGGGCTGCCCCATCAACAGGGCAGGCAATCCCGAGAGCAGCGCCAGGGCCAGGCCGATGGCGGCCAGGCTGCCTGGCGGTATGCGCAGCAGCCGCAGCAGGCGGGCCCGCCCACGCGGCAGGGCGTGGATCGCGAAGCCCGCAGCCGCCATGAGGCCGCCGACGAATCCGCCGCCGGGTTCGTTGTGGCCGCGCCAGAGCAGGAACAGCGAGAACAGCAGAGCCACCGGCAACACCAGTTGGCCGCACATGCGAAGGATCAAGGGATTCATGAGCGCACCTCCTCGCCATGGGCCCGGCGCGCGCGCACGCTGGCGATCGCAGCGGCGGCGGCCAGCGCCGCCAGGGCCAGCACCGTGATCTCGCCCAGGGTGTCGAGCGCACGGAAGTCCACGATGATCACGTTGACCAGGTTGCGACCGTGCGCCTCGGGCACGCTGGCGGCTCGGAAAAAGTCGGACAGCCGCGCGTCAAAGGGCGATGCCACCACCGCCAGCAGCACCAGCGTGGCCATGAGGCCGAACGCGATCGCCGCCAGCGCATCGCGGCGGCGTTCGCCGGACCGCCGGGGATCGACCTCGTGAAACGGCATGCGCCCGACGATGGCCAGCAGGATCACGATGGCCAGCGCCTCCACCGAGAACTGCGTGAACGCGAGATCGGGCGCGCCACGGAAGAGAAACACCAGCGCCACCAGAAAGCCCACCATGCCCGCCGTGACGATGCCGGCCATGAAGCTGCCGGCACGCAGCACCGCCGCCGAGGCCAGCACCAGCAGGACCGACAGCGCGACCTCCGCGCCCACATCGGCCCAGCGCGGCCAGGCCACCGCGGCGCCGCCCTGAAGCCAGAGGGTGAGCAGCACACCCAGCGCGGTCACGGCGAAGAAGCTGCCGAGGTAGCGCCGCAGGCTGCCGGTCTGGATGCGCCGCGTCTGCCACGCAGCCACGCGTTGCAGGCCAGTGATCAGGCGGTCATAGGCCCGGTCGGGTCCGAGCCGGTCCATGGCTTCGCGGCCCGCCAGCCATTGGCGCAGCGCGGGCCAGACCCGCAGCGCGAGCGCGCCCAGCGCCAGGGTCAGCGCACTCAACGCCAGCATGGGCGTGAAGCCATGCCACAGCGAAAGGGACGGCGTCACCGGGTGCCCGGCCACGGCGCTGGCCGCCGCGCCAAGCAGCGCCGCGGGCCACTGCGGCAGCAGGCCCGCCAGAAGACCGAGCACGGCCAGCACCACCGGGCCCAGCCACATCGCCAGCGGCGGATCGTGAGGCTGCCCTGGCACGGGACGCGCCGGACCGAAGAAGCACTTCAGCGCCACCACGCCGGCCACCAGCACCATGCAGGCGTTGGCCAGCAGCGCCACGGCCGTCAGCCACCATGCACCACCCAGTGTGGCCTCGTAAACCAGCTCTTTGCCCATGAAACCCACGAACGGCGGCAGCCCTGCCATGGACAAGCCGGCCAGCAAGGCCACGGTGGCGGTCAGGGGCATGGCTCGCCGCAGGCCGCCCAACTGCGTGGCGTCGCGCGTCCCGCAGGCGTGGTCCACGATGCCCGCCACCATGAAGAGGCAGGCCTTGTAGAGCGCATGCCCCAGCAGAAAGGTCACCATCGCGCTCAGGGCCACGGGATGCGGCAACCCGATCAGCGTGACCAGGGTGCCCAGGGACACCACGGTGGAATAGGCCAGCAGCCGCTTGAGGTCGCTGGCGCGCAAGGCCAGCAGCGTGCCGGTGAGCATGGTGAGCAGGCCCGCTGGCAGCAGCAGCGCACTCCACAGCGCGTGCTCACCCAGCGCCGGATGCAGGCGCGCCAGCAGGTACACGCCGAGCTTGACCATGGTGGCCGAGTGCAGGTAGGCGGACACCGGCGTGGGCGCAGCCATGGCATTGGCCAGCCAGGTGTGCAAAGGCGCCTGCGCCGATTTGGCGAAAGCGCCGATCGCCACCAGGGTGATGAAAGCCGGGGCGTGCGGATGCGCGACCAGCGTGGGGCCCTGCGCCAGGATGTCGCTGATGCGCAAGGTGCCCGCCGCGCTGCCGAGCAGCACGATGCCAGCCAGCATGGCCAACCCACCGGCGACCGTGATCAGCAGACCCTGCTGCGCCGCGCGCCGGGAAGCGGCCTTCTCCGGCTCGTAGCCGATCAGCAGAAAGGAGGTCAGGCTGGTCAGTTCCCAGAACACCAGCAGCGCGATGAGGTCGTCGGCCAGTACCGCGCCCAGCATGGCGCCCATGAACAGCGTGAGGAAGGCGTAGAAGCGCGGCAGCCCCGCGTCGCCGTGCAGGTAGCTCGACGCGTAGAGAAAGATGAAGCTGCCGATCCCGGTGATGAGCAGCGCGAACAACAACGACAAGCCATCCAGCCGCAGGGCAAACTCAATGCCCAGGCTGGGAATCCAGGCATGCTGCTCCAGCACCACCTGGCCGGCCACGATCTCGGGCAGCCAGCCCAGGAAGGCAAGGAACAGCCCGGCCGGCAACAACGCCATCCAGGGTGCCAGACCCCGGCGCACCACGGTGGGCGCCAACCAGCCGGCGGCCAGCGTGGACAGGACGAGAGTGACAAGCATCACGGCAACAGGTCTCCTTGTGAAGCCTGTCTTCGCAAGCGCCGTGCCGACCTGCCCTGTCTACGCGAGCCTTTAAAATCAATGACTTGCGTGAACACGCCGGCCCGACGTGTTCAGTTTTCGCAACCGGTGCGGCGGCGCTGTTCACCCCGGTGAACAGGCCTGCTTCGCTACACTGGCGGGCGCTTTCCCTTCAACACCTTCCAGGCCCTCTCCCCATGACCACCACGATCCAGCGCGACGACCTCGTCGAGAGCATCTCGGCCGCCCTGCAGTACATCAGCTACTACCACCCCGCCGACTACATTGCCCACCTGGCCCGCGCCTACGAGCGCGAGCAGAGCGCCGCCGCCAAGGACGCGATCGCGCAGATCCTGACCAACAGCAAGATGAGCGCCACCGGCCACCGGCCGATCTGCCAGGACACCGGCATCGTCAACGTGTTCATCAAGGTCGGCATGGACGTGCGCTTCGCGGGTTTTGACGGCAGCCTGGAGGACGCCATCAACGAAGGCGTGCGCCGCGGCTACAACCACCCCGACAACATGCTGCGCGCCTCCGTCGTGGCCGACCCGCAGTTCGCGCGCAAGAACACCAAGGACAACACGCCCGCCGTCATCTTCACCGAGATCGTGCCTGGCGACAAAGTCGACATCACCGTCGCGGCCAAGGGCGGCGGCAGCGAGAACAAGAGCAAGATGGTGATGCTCAACCCGAGCGACTCGGTGGTGGACTGGGTGCTCAAGACCGTGCCCACCATGGGCGCTGGCTGGTGCCCGCCGGGCATGCTGGGCATCGGCATCGGCGGCACCGCGGAGAAAGCGGTGCTCATGGCCAAGGAAAGCCTGATGGACGACCTGGACATGTACGAGCTGCAGGCCAAGTCCGCCAAGGGCGAGAAGCTCAGCCAGGTCGAGGTGTTGCGCCTGGAGCTGTACGAGAAGGTCAATGCGCTGGGCATCGGCGCCCAGGGCCTGGGTGGCCTCACCACGGTGCTGGACGTCAAGATCAAGATGTACCCCACCCACGCGGCCAGCAAGCCCGTGGCCATGATCCCCAACTGCGCGGCCACGCGGCACGCCCACTTCGTGCTGGACGGCTCTGGCCCGGTGTACCTGAGCGCGCCTTCGCTGGACCTGTGGCCCCGCATCGACTGGGCGCCCGACTACAACAAGAGCAAGCGCGTCAACCTCGACGCCCTGACCAAGGAAGAAGTGGCCAGTTGGAAGCCGGGCGACACGCTGTTGCTCAACGGCAAGATGCTCACCGGCCGCGACGCCGCGCACAAGCGCATCCAGGACATGCTGGCCAAGGGCGAGAAGCTGCCGGTGGACTTCACCAACCGCGTGATCTACTACGTCGGCCCAGTCGATCCGGTCAGGGATGAGGCCGTGGGACCGGCCGGCCCGACCACCGCCACGCGCATGGACAAGTTCACCGACATGATGCTGGAGCAGACCGGCCTGATCGCGATGATTGGCAAGGCCGAGCGCGGCCCCGTGGCCATCGAGGCGATCCGCAACCACAAGAGCGCCTACCTGATGGCCGTGGGCGGCGCCGCCTACCTGGTGTCCAAAGCCATCAAGACCGCGCGCGTGGTCGGCTTCGAGGACCTGGGCATGGAGGCCATCTACGAGTTCGATGTGGTCGACATGCCCGTCACCGTGGCGGTGGACGCCGGTGGCACCAGCGCGCACATCACCGGCCCGGCCGAGTGGCAGCAGCGCATCGCCACCGGGGAGTTCAAGGGCATCAGCCTGGCCACCGCTTGAAGACCGTCGGCGTGTTCGACAGCGGGGTCGGCGGCCTGAGCGTGCTGCGCGCCCTGCTGGCCGACATGCCGGATACGCGCTTCGTCTACGTGGCCGACAGCGGCCACGCACCCTATGGCGAACGCGAGCCGGCCTTCGTCGAACAGCGCTCGGCCTGGATCACGGACTGGCTGCGCCAGCAACACGCCATCGACACCCTGGTGGTGGCCTGCAACACGGCCACGGCACTGGCCATCGATGCGTTGCGGCGTCGGCACCCGGACCTGCCCGTGGTGGGCGTGGAGCCTGCCCTCAAGCCGGCGGCCGCGCTCAGCCGCAGCGGCCATGTGGGCGTGCTGGCCACTCGCGGCACCCTGGGCAGCGAGCGCTTCCGTCGCTTGCAGGAACGCCTGTGCGCCGACGCGCCGCATCCGCTGCGCTTCACGTCGCAGGCGTGCGATGGCCTGGCCGACGCCATCGAACGCCACGAATCCGCCACGATCGAGGCGCTGTGCGAACAGCACCTGGCGGCGCTGCATCGCAATGCCTCCGACGGCCCGCCCATCGACACCCTGGTGCTGGGGTGCACCCACTACCCTTTTGCCATGGCCACCTGGCAACGGCTCTGCGGCCCGGGTGTGCAGTTGGTGGACACCGCCACCGCCATCGCGCGGCGCACGCGCGAGGTGCTGCCCGGTGGCAGCACCGTCGCCCAAGGGCAAAGCCCGCTGCTCTACAGCAGCGGCCCGCCGGACGACCTGACGCGGGCGGCTCAGCGCTGGCTCGGCCTGACGCAGGCCGCACGCTCACTGGGCGGCGGAGAGGCCGGCTGAATCGGCGGCGGCCCGACCGCGCGCCATGTTCACCGGCAGCAGCAGCACCAGGCCCAGCACGAACAGCACCGCCGTGCAGCCAATGGCCAGGCGCTGGTTGCCACCCGTCATCCAGGTAATGGCGCCGTAGCTCAGCGGCCCGGCGATGCTGGCCACGCGCGTGGCGAAAGTCCACAGGCCAAAAAACTCGGCCAGTTGTGCCGCAGGCGCCAGCATGCCGGCCATGGCGCGGCCGGCCGACTGGCTGGACCCCATACACACGCCGGCGATCACGGCGGCGTACCAGAAGCCGCCCTTGGTGGTGGTGACGGCGGCGATGATGCAGGTCGCCATCCAGCCAACCAGCGTGATGCCCAGCGCCAGCTTGTGCCCCAGCCGGTCCTGCCAGTGGCCGAAGGCCAGCGCGCCCAGTGCGGCGGCGATGTTGAGCACGAAGATCAGCACCATGGTTTCCTGCTGCACGAATCCGATCACCTGCTCGGCATAGATCGCCGCCAGCGCAATGGCCACCGCCACGCCGCCCTGGTAGGCCGCCACGCAGGCCAGCAGCCACATGAAGTCCTGGTAGCGCCGCGCCTCCCGAAAGGTCTGGCGCAGGCGCTGAAACGACTCGCGCAGGCCGACAGAGCCCGCCGCCCCGGCCTGCGGCACGGCGCGTTCTCGCAGCAGCGCCAGGGTGAACAGCGCGGCCAAGGCGAACACGGCCGCCGTGATCCACATGGTCACCGGCACGAACTGTTCCGCCTTCTGGCCCTGGCCCTGGGCCCAGAGCACGTACGCCAGGCACAGGCCCAGCGCCAACATGCCGCCCACGTAGCCCAGGCCCCAGCCCCAGCCGCTCACGCGGCCCATGGCCTGCGGGCGCGCCAGCTCGGGCAGGAAAGCCGCCACCAGCGATTCGCCCCAGGCATAGAACACGTTCGAAACAATGAGCAGCACGACCCCCAGCACGACCGCGCCAGGCCCGACCAGACCCAGCGCCGCGGTAGCCAGCACGCAGCCTGCGGTGGTCAGCATCAGCAGCCGTTTTTTTGCGGCGTGCTGGTCGGCCCAGGCGCCCATCGCGGGACTGGTGAGCATCACGATCAGATGAGAGGCACTCAGCGCCGCCGTCCAGGCAAAGGTCGCCCAGTCGGCCCCGCCGGCCACCGCGCCGACGAAGTACGCGGCGAACACCGCGGTGATCACGACCGTGGTGTAGCCCGAGTTGGCGAAGTCGTACATCGCCCAGCCGAACACCTCGCGCCTGCGCACGCCGGGGTTCAGGGCACCGCTGTCGGAAATCTCAGCGCTCCACCACGCCGCGGCACCCGGCGGTCGACCTGGAAAACCCCGTCTCGCTGCTCCAGCGCGGCCCCCCGCTTGCAGAGAGAGGGCACCGGAGGCAACGCGGGAAGCGCTTCATCTCAATGCAGGTGGCGAGGCTTGCGCGGCCCGCCATGGCCGGAGGAGCCCCCAAAGCCGCGCGGCGGCTTGCCCAGTTGCATCGAGCTGACCAGCGCGTCAAAGCGCTGGGTGAAGAGCTTGTCGATGGAGGCCACCACCTCACCGAGCTCGGACTGGTCGAAGTGACGCTCCATCACATGCAGCACATCCTGCACCAGCAGGTCGCGCTGCACCTGCATGATGGCCGCCGGCGTGGGGCCGACGAAGCACATCAGGAAGTCGTCCCGGGCCTCTTCCTCGGAGGATTCGTCTTCCTCGTCGTACTCGGCGTCGTAGAAGGAGACTTCCAGCGGGGCCCCGGCCGCGGCGATGTCGTTGAGCCCCATGCAGGCCTCCTCGATCACCTGGCGGAAGTCCTCGTCGCCCGGTACCGTCCAGCAGATCTGCAGCAGATGGGCTTCTGCGTCGAAGCGGATGCCGGGTTCGTCCTCGTAGCTGCTCTCGGCTGCGGCGGCCAGGGAGCGCGCGCCCGCGTACTGCCACAACGGCTTGAGTGCGTCCTGGATCTGGCCATAGGCCACGTCCTCGCGCAGCGGCACGTCGCCGTGAACGTGGATCTCGAAGGGCGCGTTGTATCGGGTCATGGAAACTCACTGTACCGGCGAAACCGGAAAAAACCTAGGCCCCGGCGGATGGGCAGAACCTCTGGTGCCTCGAAGCGGACTCGAACCGCTAAGTCGTTTTCACGACGAGGGATTTTAAGTCCCCTGTGTTTACCCATTTCACCACCGAGGCGGGTGGGGCATTGTCGCAGGTCGCTCAGCGCGGCTGCCCTGCGGGAGCCGCGCCCAGGCGCCAGAGCACCGCGCCGGCGCACAGCCACTGCACCAGCACCATGGCACTGCCGACGCCATGCCAGAAGCGCAGATCGCCGCCGCTGGCCCGCGCGGTGACGATCTTCTGTGCCACACCGAACTCCTGCAGCAGCGCCAGCAGCATGGCCAGGAGCACGAATCCCATGGTGGTCAGCGCCTCTGCCGCGATGACCGGCCGCTCGTCGCCGCCAGGCGCCTGCGTGCCGCGCAGGAGCAGCAGCAACGCCACGCCGATCAGCAGCCCGGCCCAGCATTGCAGGGAGAAGATGCGCGCCGCCACGGGTCCAGCCACCGCCGGACTGCCCAGGCTGGCGAACAGCAGCGGCACCGCCAGAAAGCTCAGCGCCGTGATGCCGCCCCACCAGAGGGCGGCGAGAAACAGGCTCAGGCGCTGGCGCAGCATCAGGCGTAGCGCACAGCCACGATTTCAAAGCGCTTGGTGCCACCCGGCGCCTGCACCTCGGCCACGTCGCCCTCTTCCTTGCCGATGAGGGCGCGGGCGATCGGGCTGCTGATGTTGATCAGGCCCTGCTTCAGGTCGGCCTCGTCCTCGCCGACGATCTGGTAGGTCACGGCGGTGCCGCTGTCCTCTTCCTCCAGCTCCACCGTGGCACCGAATACCACCTTGCCGCCGGCATCCAGCAGAGAGGGGTCGATGACCTGGGCAGCGGAGAGCTTGCCTTCGATCTCGGCGATGCGGCCCTCGATGAAGCCCTGGCGGTCCTTGGCGGCGTCGTACTCGGCGTTCTCGCTCAGGTCGCCCTGCGCGCGCGCCTCGGCGATGGCGTTGATGACCCAGGGTCGGTCCACGGTCTTGAGGCGGTGCAGTTCCTCCTTGAGCTTCTCGGCGCCGCGCTTGGTGATCGGAATGGTGGCCATGTGTCGTGTCTCCAAAAGCAAACCGCCGGGCGTTGCCGCTCGGCGGTGTTCATGAAGACGGATTATGCCGTGAAAGATTCCGCCACCCAACCCGGGGCGCCGGACGGCCCGGCTCAGTCCCGGCCCGCCTCCTCGATCTTGCGCGCCAGCAGCGCCGGGTCGGTGAAGCACAGTTCGTGGCTGCCTGGACAAGCGACCAGGCGGTACAGGCCCAGACGCTCGGAGAGACGGGGGTGCCAGGGCAGGCTGTGCGGCATGGCCGTGTCCTCGGTGCACAGCAGGTAGCTCTTGCCCATGGGCTTGGCGGCGAGTTCGGTCTGCAGGACCACGGGCTCGGTAAAGGTGCGGTACGGCTGCGGGTTCAGTTGCTCATAGGCGCTGCGGGCCAGCGCGGCGTCGGCATCGTTGATGAAGGCCTCGCGCCAGATCGGGTACGGCAGCATGACCGCATTGCCGTTGGCTTGCGCGATGCCATCGAAAAGGGCCTTGTAGTGCGGCGGCACCATGTCGTTGAGGCATTCGCCGCTGAGCGGCACGAATGCCACCCAGTACACCAGCCGGGCGATGCGTTCGGGCACCATGTCGGCCACCTTGCTGATCACCATGCCGCCGTAGCTGTGCCCCAGAAGGCGCACGTCGCGCAGGTCGTGCTGCACGAGGTAGTCCACCACCGACTGCGCGGCGTCGCCGAGGCCCGAAGTGGCTCGGTCATCGCCTGGCCGGTTGCCGGCCAGCGTGGGGCAATGCACCGTGTGGCCGCGAGCGCGAAGGTGCCGGGCCACGGGTTCGAACTCGGCACCGGTGTGCCAGGCGCCGTGCACGAGAACATAGGTATCTGCCATGTCATGTCTCCTGAAGGAAAAGCCGCCACGCCCCTCGGCACGGCGTGCGCATGAGCTTAGGCAGATGGAGGCCTCGGGAATGGCGGATGTGTGCCAGGCCAATGGCCTGCGCGTGCCAGGCAGTGGCAGCCCATCAGGCGGGCAGGTGCCGCCGACGCCAGCTCGACGGCGCGATGCCGTGCTGGCGCTGGAACTCGCGCGCGAAATGCGAGGCATCGACGTAACCGCAGCGACGCCCGATCTCCGCCACGGGTACCGTGGCCAGCCGGGCCTGGCTCAGCAACTGAGCCGCCTGCGCCAGGCGGAGGTGGCGCAGGTGCTGGGCGAAACTGGTCGCACCTGCGGCGTAGGCCCTGTGCAAGGTGCGCAGGGACACGCCCAGCCGGTCTGCCACACGCTGGGCGGTCAGACCCGGTTCCCCGAGAGCCTCGCGCTGCAAGGCCTGTGCGCGCTGCAGCAGATCACGGCTGGCGGGTCCGGGCAATGGCACCTGCCCTGGCTCGATGGCCGCCGCCAGCATGGCACCCAGTTGGTCGCACAGGAGGCCTTCCGGGTATTGAGCGGCCAGCAGCGGCTCGTGCGCGAACTGCAACGACAGCCCTGAGAGCGCCCTGCCCCAGCCCTGGTCGCGGAAAGCCACGCGAGGCGCCGGGTCATCGACCCGGGTCAGCCATTCCCCCACCCAGGCGCGCGGCAATTGGATCGACATCACTTCCACCGACACCGGAAAGTGCAGTTCGTAGCGCTGGGCCGAATCCACCAGCACCGCGTCACCAGGGCGCAGGGAGATGTGGCGACCACCCTGCCGCACATGCCAGGGCGTCTGCCGATGGGTGATGAGATAGAAGGGGTAACGCTGGCCACGGGCGATCCCGGCACCCGTGCGGTAGACGTCCTGGGAGGACGCCTCGACCTGGTTGAAGGACAGCGGCCCGGCCTCCACGCTGGTGAGGTGCCCGTCAAAAACGGCGGCTTCCCGGGAGCTGCAGTCCATTTCCAGGAAAGCCTCGCAGATCGCGCCGACCCAGTAGTCGAGCCGGCCCTCGGGGTCCACCTCATCGGTGGACCACCGCCGGGCCCGATCCGGAAACCTTGCAGCCTCGCCCACGTCCATGGGCCCGAATGTAGCGCGGCCAGCGGCGTGCGCGCAAACCCTCGGCCGGCCGGCGCCGGGCTCAGAGCTGCGCGTGCATCTCCTGGACCGAGATCACGTCGAGCTTGTCGAGGTACTTCATGCCTTCGACAGCGGCCTCGGCCCCGGCGATGGTGGTGAAGGTGGTCACCCGGGCCAGCAGCGCGGAGGTGCGAATGGCGCGCGAATCGGCGATGGCGTTGCGGCGCTCTTCCACCGTGTTGATCACCAGCACGATGTCGCCGTTCTTGATCGCGTCGACGATGTGAGGACGGCCCTCGGTGACCTTGTTGACCGTCTGCACCGCCACGCCGGCCGCGCTGATGGCGGCTGCCGTGCCGCGCGTGGCGACGAGTTCGAACCCCATCTCCACCAGTTGGCGGGCCACTTCCACCGCACGCGGCTTGTCGCCGTTCTTCACGGTCAGGAACACCTTGCCAGAGGTCGGCAGCTTGGTGCCCGCGCCAAGCTGGCTCTTGACGAAAGCCTCGCCGAAGGTCTTGCCCACCCCCATGACCTCGCCAGTGGATTTCATCTCCGGGCCGAGGATGGTGTCCACACCGGGGAACTTCACGAACGGGAACACCGCCTCCTTGACGCTGAAGTAGGGCATCTGCACCTCGGCGCCGATACCCTGGGCGTCGAGCGACTGGCCGGCCATGCAGCGCGCGGCCACCTTGGCGAGCTGGATGCCGGTGGCCTTGGACACGAAGGGCACGGTGCGAGAGGCGCGCGGATTGACCTCGAGCACGAAGATCACATCCTTCTTCACGCCGTTCTCTTCCACTTCCTGGATCGCGAACTGCACGTTCATCAGGCCCACCACGTTCAGGCCTTCGGCCATGGCCGCGGTCTGGCGCTTGAGTTCGTCCACCGTCGCCTTGCTGAGGTAGTACGGCGGCAGCGAGCAGGCGGAATCACCGCTGTGCACGCCGGCCTGCTCAATGTGTTCCATCACACCGCCGATGAAGACACGGCCGGTGGCATCGCGCACCGCATCCACGTCGCACTCGATGGCGTCGTTGAGGAAGCGGTCCAGCAGCACCGGCGAATCGTTGCTCACCTTGACCGCCTCGCGCATGTAGCGCTCCAGGTCGCGCTGCTCGTGCACGATCTCCATGGCACGGCCGCCGAGCACATAGCTGGGGCGCACCACCAGCGGATAGCCGAGCGCGGCGGCCTTGTCCAGCGCCTCGGGTTCGGCGCGCGCGGTGGCGTTGGGCGGCTGGCGCAGGCCCAACGTATGGAGCAACTGCTGAAAGCGTTCGCGGTCTTCGGCGGCGTCGATCATGTCCGGGCTGGTGCCGATGATGGGCACGCCCGCGGCCTCCAGGCCCAGCGCGAGCTTCAGCGGCGTCTGGCCGCCGTACTGGACGATCACGCCCAGCGGCTTTTCCTTGTCCACGATCTCCAGCACGTCTTCCAGCGTGAGCGGCTCGAAGTACAGGCGGTCGCTGGTGTCGTAGTCGGTCGAGACGGTTTCGGGGTTGCAGTTGACCATGATGGTCTCGTAGCCGTCTTCGCGCATGGCCAGCGCGGCGTGCACGCAGCAGTAGTCGAACTCGATGCCCTGGCCGATGCGGTTGGGCCCACCACCCAACACCATGATTTTCTTGCGGCCGGTCGGCTCGGCCTCGCACTCACCGTCGCCATGGCCTTCGTAGGTCGAGTACATGTAGGCGGTGTTGGTGGCGAACTCGGCCGCGCAGGTGTCCACGCGCTTGTAGACCGGGCGGATGTTCTCCGCGATGCGGCGCTCGCGCACCGCCTTGTCGCTGGTCTTCAGCAGCTTGGCCAGGCGGCGGTCGGAGAAGCCCTTCTTCTTGAGGCCGCGCAGGGTGTCGGCATCGATCGCGTCCAGGCTGGTCTTCTCCAGCGCGAGTTCGATCTTCACGATCTCCTCGATCTGCACCAGGAACCATGGGTCGATCTTGGTGAACTGGTGCACTTCCTCCAGCGTCCAGCCGGCGGCAAAGGCATCGCCCACGTACCAGATGCGGTCGGGCCCGGGCTCGCCGAGTTCGCGCTCCAGCGTCTCGCGGTCCTGGGTCTTCTCGTTCATGCCATCCACGCCCACCTCCAGGCCGCGCAAGGCCTTCTGGAACGACTCCTGGAAGGTGCGGCCCATGGCCATGACCTCGCCCACGCTTTTCATCTGCGTGGTCAGGCGGCTGTCTGCGGTCGGGAACTTCTCGAAAGCGAAGCGCGGGATCTTGGTGACCACGTAGTCGATGCTGGGCTCGAAGCTGGCCGGCGTGGCACCGCCGGTGATCTCGTTGCGCAGCTCGTCCAGCGTGTAGCCCACGGCCAGCTTGGCCGCCACCTTGGCGATGGGAAAGCCCGTGGCCTTGGAGGCCAGCGCCGAGGAGCGCGAGACCCGCGGATTCATCTCGATCACCACCATGCGCCCGTCCTTGGGGTTGATGGAGAACTGCACATTGGAGCCGCCGGTGTCCACACCGATCTCGCGCAGCACCGCCAGGCTGGCGTTGCGCAGGATCTGGTACTCCTTGTCGGTCAGCGTCTGGGCGGGGGCGACGGTGATCGAGTCGCCAGTGTGCACGCCCATGGGGTCCAGGTTCTCGATCGAGCAGACGATGATGCAGTTGTCCGCCTTGTCGCGCACCACCTCCATCTCGTACTCTTTCCAGCCGAGCAGCGACTCCTCGATCAGCAGCTCGTTGGTGGGCGAGGCCTCCAGGCCGCGCTTGCAGATGGTCTCGAACTCTTCCGGGTTGTAGGCGATGCCACCACCGGTACCACCCAGCGTGAAGCTGGGGCGGATCACCACCGGGAAGCCCACGCTCTTCTGCACGCTCCAGGCTTCTTCCATGCTGTGGGCGATGCCCGAGCGCGCCGAGCCCAGGCCGATCTTGGTCATCGCGTCCTTGAACTTCAGCCGGTCTTCGGCCTTGTCGATGGCTTCGGGCGTGGCGCCAATCAGCTCCACGCCGTGCTTGGCCAGCACGCCATGGCGCCAGAGGTCGAGCGCGCAGTTCAGCGCCGTCTGTCCGCCCATGGTGGGCAGGATGGCGAAGCCGCCCTGGGTGAGGGGACGCTCCTTGGCGATGATCTTCTCCACCGTCTGCCAGGTGATGGGCTCGATGTAGGTGACGTCGGCCGTGGCCGGGTCGGTCATGATGGTCGCGGGGTTGCTGTTGATCAGCACCACACGGTAGCCCTCCTCCCGCAACGCCTTGCAGGCCTGGACGCCGGAGTAGTCGAACTCGCAGGCCTGTCCGATGACGATGGGCCCTGCGCCGATGATGAGGACGGTCTGGATGTCTGTTCTTTTGGGCATGGTTCGCGGTGGGTTCGCGCCGGCTCAGGCCTGGCGCTGGGTATCCAAAGTATTGAGCAGTGCCTGCACGCGCGCGGCGGGCACGTTCTTCTGCATCAGCTGAATCAGGCCGTCCCCTTCGATCATGGGGCGCAGCACCTCGACCTCGGCGTCGTAGAAGCGTGCGTCCCAGGCCGACAGTTCGGCGTTGAAGGTCTCGTCGTCCCAACCCTTGCCCTTGACCAGCAGCGTGACCAGCGGCATGGCCTTGTTCTCGATGAAGGCCTTGCGGTAGGGCTTCTGCGCCCAGCGCTGCGCGAACCATTCGCGGTGCGGTGATTCCAGCGTGAGCATGCGCCGGGCGATCGCCTTCTCGATGGTGTGGATGGGAAAACTGAAGAGCTTCATGCGGCTTCAGGCGGCGGCGCTGGCGCGGGCCTGCATCAGGTCGATGAAGCGGTCGAACAGGTAGCCGATATCGTGCGGCCCCGGTGACGCCTCGGGATGGCCCTGGAAGCAGAAGGCCGGCTTGTCGGTGCGGGCCAACCCCTGCAGCGTGCCGTCGAAGAGGCTCACGTGCGTGGCGCGCAGGGTCGCAGGCAGGGTCTTCTCGTCCACGGCGAAACCGTGGTTCTGGCTGGTGATCGAGACGCGACCGTTGTCCAGGTCCTTCACCGGGTGGTTGGCGCCGTGGTGGCCGAACTTCATCTTGAAGGTCTTCGCGCCGCTGGCCAGCGCCATGATCTGGTGGCCCAGGCAGATGCCGAAAGTGGGCACGCCGCTGTCGATGATCTCGCGCGCGGCGGCAATCGCGTAGCCACAGGGCTCCGGGTCGCCAGGGCCGTTGGAGAGGAACACGCCGCTGGGCTTGAGCTTGAAGACATCGGCGGCCGGTGTCTGGGCTGGCACCACCGTGACCTTGCAACCGCGCGCACTCAGCATGCGCAGGATGTTGTGCTTGACGCCGAAGTCGTACGCCACCACGTGGAAGCGCGGTGCGATCTGTTCGCCATAGCCGAAGCCGAGTTGCCATTCGGTCTGGGTCCAGGCGTAGGGCGCGCTGGCCGACACCACCTTGGCGAGATCGGTACCCGCCATGCTGGGTGCGGCCTTGGCAGCGGCCACGGCCTGCGCGCGGTGGGCCTCGGTGATCGCCTGTCCGGCCGGCAGGGCCAGAATGCAGCCGTTCTGCGCACCGTGCGTGCGCAGCCGCCGCGTGAGCGCACGGGTATCCAGGTCGGCGATGGCCACGGTGCCCTCGCGTTGCAGGTATTGGGTGAGGGTTTCGGAGCTGCGGAAGTTGGAGGCCAGCAGCGGCAGGTCTTTGATGATCAGGCCGGCCGCATGGATGCGGCTGGCTTCGACGTCTTCGGCGTTGACGCCGGTGTTGCCGATGTGCGGATACGTCAGCGTGACGATCTGCTGGCAATAGCTCGGATCGGTGAGGATTTCCTGGTAGCCGGTGATGGCGGTGTTGAACACCACCTCACCCGAGGTCTGGCCGGCAGCGCCAATGGAAATGCCTGTAAAGACCGTGCCGTCGGCGAGCGCGAGAAGGGCTTTCGGGTGGACGGGAAGCACGGAATTCTCCAGAAGGTTGGCTGCAAGGTCCTCGCGCCGGCGGCAGGTGCCGCGCAGGCTTGGCGTCCGCCTTGCGCCGGACCGGTGCCGGGGCAGAAACGGAGCAACAACCTGGGGTGAAAAGCCGGGGCGCGCAAGGTTTGCGCCGATTGCGGGTAAACCGCGGAATTATAGCCCGGCGCCAGCCGCGCCGAGAGGCGTCAGGCGCTGCGGCGGGTCGCGCTGGCGTGCAGGCAGATCGCCGCCGCAGCCGCCACGTTGAGCGACTCCTCGCCACCAGGCTGGGCGATGCGCACGTGCCGCTGCGCCATCGCTTCCAGAGGGGCGCTCACGCCCTGCCCTTCGTGCCCCAGCAGCCAGGCGCAGGGCCAGGGCAGTTCACCCTGGTGCAGCCATTCGCCCTGGTGCGAACTGGTTGCCAGCAGCGGTACCGCAAGGCCGTCCAGATCCGCCACGGACAGCCCCTCGACCAGCCGCAGGCCAAAATGCGCCCCCATGCCGGCGCGCACCACTTTGGGCGACCACAGCGCGGCCGTTCCCTTGAGTGCGGCAACCTGGGTGAAACCGAAAGCCGCCGCGCTGCGCAGGATGGAACCCACGTTGCCGGCGTCCTGCAACCGGTCCAGCACCACCGTGGGTGCATCAGACGCGAGGGGCACCGCGGCAGGCAGCGCCCAGACGAAGCCCACACCAGCCGCCGACTCCAGGCCGCTGAGGCCCGCCATGAGCGCCTCGGGCACGGTGACCACCTGGGGCGCCGCTTCGCGCAGCGCCTGAGGCGCTTGTGGCCAGTAGCGGTCGGTGAACACCGCCACGTCAGGGCGATGTCCACGCGCCAGCAGAGCACGGCAGAGATGGTCACCCTCCAACCAGACCTGGCCCTGCTTGCGGTAGGCGGTGCTGTCCTGCGCAAGCAGTCGCAAGCGCTTGAGCAAGGGGTTGTCGCGCGAGGTGATGGCGGTAGGCGGGGTCAATGCGCTCCACCCTCGCCCGCAAGGGCGGTGGATGCCAGCGCCCGCGCCACAGGGGCGAAGGAACGTCTGTGCACCGCCAGCGCGCCATGGGCCTGCAGTGCGCGCAGATGCTGCGCCGTGCCATAGCCTTTGTGGCGGTCAAAACCGTACTCGGGATGTTGCTGGTGCAACTCGCACAACAGGCGGTCGCGCGTGACCTTGGCCAGAATGGAGGCAGCGGAAATCGCGGGCACCAGCGCGTCACCCGACACCACCGCTTCGGCCAGCACATCCAGTGGCGGCAGCCGGTTGCCGTCCACCAGCACCTTGCCCGGCTTCAGGCGCAGCCCCTGTACGGCACGGCGCATGGCCAGCATCGTGGCCTGCAGGATGTTCAACTGGTCAATTTCTTCCACCGAGGCCTGGGCCACGCTGCAGCACAGCGCCTTGGCACGGATTTCGTCAAACAGCCGCTCCCGGCGCAGCGCGGTCAACTGCTTGGAGTCCGCCAGGCCCTTGATGGGATGGCGCTCGTCCAGGATCACCGCCGCCGCCACCACCGGGCCGGCCAGAGGCCCTCGACCGGCCTCGTCCACGCCAGCCAGCAGGCCGGGCGTGTCCCAGGGCAAGGAGGCCTGTTCAGCTTTCAAGAACTTTTTCGATCGCATCGGTGGCGAGTTGGGCGGTGTCGCGTCGCAGAGCATGGTGCAGCACGTCGAAGCGCTGCTGCAAAGCCAGGATTTTCGCAGGCGCATCGAGCCAGTCCAGCACCGCACGCGACAAAGCCTCTGGCGTGGCCGCGTCTTGCAGGAACTCGGGCACCACGAACTCACCGCTGAGGATGTTCGGCAAGCCGACCCAGGGCTGCAGTTGCTTGCGCCGCATGATCTGCCACGACAGCCAGTTCATGTCGTAGGCGATGACCATGGGCCGTTTGAAGAGCGCCGCCTCCAGCGTGGCGGTGCCGCTGGCGATCAGCGTCACGTCGCAGGCGGCCAGCACGGCATGCGACTGGCCGGTCAACACACGCAGACCGTCGCGCAGACCGGCGGCACGCGCGGCGGCGTCGATGCGTTCGCGCAGCGCGGGTACCGCAGGCACCACGAAATGCAGACCCGGCCGCTCGCGCTGCATGCGCACGGCGGCGTCGAAGAAAGTGCGCGCCAGGTACTGCACCTCGGACGCGCGGCTGCCTGGCAGCACCGCCACCACCTGGGCATCCGCGGGCAGGCCCAGGTGGGCACGCGCCGCGGTGCGGTCTGGCTGCAGCGGAATCACGTTGGCCAGCGGGTGCCCGACGTAGGTTGCGGCAATCCCGTGCCGGGCCAGCAGGTCGGGTTCGAAGGGAAAGATGCACAGCACATGGTCCGCGCTGCGGCGGATCTTCTCCACCCGTTCGGCACGCCAGGCCCAGATCGAGGGGCAGACGAAGTGCACGGTGCGCACGCCACGCTCCCGCAACGCCGCCTCCAGATCGAGATTGAAGTCTGGCGCGTCCACCCCGATGAACACATCCGGTCGGTCCGGGCCGAGAAGGCGCTCGCGCAGGCGGTCACGGATGCCGACGATCTCGCGGTAGTGGCGCAGCACCTCCACGTAGCCACGCACGGCAAGCTTGTCGCTCGGCCACCAGGCCTCGAAGCCCTGGGCCGCCATCTGTGGCCCGCCGATGCCACAGGCATGCAGCGCCGGCCAACGCTGGCGTACACCGCCCAGAAGCAGGCCCGCCAGCAAGTCACCCGACGCTTCGCCCGCCACGAGCGCGAAGCGCTTGGGAACCTGCGCCATTCAGCGAACGATGCCGCGCTGGGGCGACACCCGGGCGAGAAAATCCAGCATCAAGGCCACGTCGGGCGCAGCCTCGGGCGTGCCCTCGGCCAGTGCCTGGATGCGCGCGGTGGCCTGGTCGAGCTTGAGGTCATCCCGGTAGAGCGCCTTGTGCATGGCCTTGACCGCCGAGACGCGCGCGGCGGAGAACCCCCTGCGGCGCAGACCTTCGAAGTTCATCGAGCGGGCCTGGGCCGGCTGGCCCTGGCACATCACGAAGGGAGGGAGATCAGCGAACAGCAGCGAGCACATGGCCGTCATCGCGTGCGCCCCGATGCGCACGAACTGGTGCGCCACGGTAAAGCCGCCCAGGATCACCCAATCGTCCACGGTGACGTGACCGGCCAGCTGCGAGTTGTTGGCGAAGATTGTGTGATGGCCCACCTGGCAGTCGTGCGCCAGATGGACGTAGGCCATGATCCAGTTGTCATCGCCTACGCGCGTGACGCCCTTGTCACCGGGCGAACCGATGTTGAAGGTGCAGAACTCGCGGATGGTGTTGCGATGGCCTATGACCAGTTCGCACGGCTCACCTGCGTACTTCTTGTCCTGCGGGATCGCACCCAGCGAGTTGAACTGGAAGATGCGGTTGTCCCGGCCGATGGTGGTGTGGCCCTCGATCACGCAATGCGCACCGATGGTGGTCCCTGCATCGACCTTCACATGCGGGCCGATCACGGTATAGGGCCCCACCTGGACCGAACTGTCCAGTTGCGCCTGCGGGTCGACCAGGGCGGTGGGATGGATCAGAGACGACACGGCGCGGCCCTCCCGCGCTCAGGCGATGGTGCGCATGGTGCACATCAGTTCCGCCTCGCAGGCCACCTCGGCGCCCACGCGGGTAACACCCTTGAACTTGAAAATGCCGGCCTTCATGCGCTCCAGCGTCACGTCCATCACCAGTTGATCACCCGGCTCGACCGGGCGCTTGAAGCGTGCGCCATCGATGCCTGCAAAGTAGTAGACCGTCTTGTCGTCGGGCGTCACACCCACGGTGTCAAAGGCCAGCAAGGCTGCCGCCTGCGCCATGGCCTCCAGCATGAGCACACCCGGCATCACCGGGCGGTGCGGAAAATGCCCGGTGAAAAAGGGTTCGTTGATGGTGACGTTCTTGAGGGCCTGGATGCGCTTGCCCTTGTCCAGCTCCAGCACCCTGTCCACCAGCAGGATCGGATAGCGGTGGGGAAGCTGCTTGAGAATCTGGTGAATGTCCATCATGGGTCGGAAGAGGTGTTTGGTCGGGCGCTTGCGATGGCCTGCTCGACAGCCTTGAGGCGTTCGCGCAGGCGGTTGAGCTGTTTGAGGGATGCGGCGTTCTTTTCCCAGGCCCCATTGTCGTCTATGGGGAACATGCCGGTGTAATGCCCTGGCTTGAGCAACGAGCGCGTCACCACCGAGGCGGCCGATACGTGCACGCCGTCGGCCAGCGTCAGATGCCCCAGGACCACCGCACCGCCTCCAATAGTGCAGTGCGCGCCGATGTGCGCGCTGCCCGCCACCCCCACGCAACCGGCCATGGCGGTATGGGCACCGACGCGCACGTTGTGTCCAATCTGGACCAGGTTGTCCAGCTTCACGCCGTCCTCGATCACGGTGTCGTCCAACGCCCCTCTGTCGATACAGGTATTGGCGCCGATTTCGACATCGTTGCCGATGCGCACCGCACCCAATTGCTCGATCTTGACCCATTGCCCCTGGTGTGGTGCAAAGCCGAATCCATCGGCCCCGATGACCACGCCACTGTGCAGCACGCAGCGCGCGCCCACCACGCAACGCTCGCCCACGCTCACCCGGGCATGCAGCAAGGTGCCTTCGCCTATATGGGCATCCGGCCCCACCACGGCATGGGCGCCGATGCGTGCTCCGTGCGCCACCTGCGCGCCGGCCGAAACGACGGCGAAGGGACCTATGTCCACGCCCTCTTCCACTCGCGCCTGCGGATGGACGCTGGCCAGCGGGTCGATAGCAGGCGGGCGCGCAGGTTCGTGCGCACGGCGCCACCACTGGGTGAGCCGTGCGAAATACAGGTAGGGATCGTCGGTGACGATGCACGCGCCGCGCCGCGCCGCTGGCTCGGCAAGTCCGGGAGGCACGATCAGCGCACCGGCCGCTGTGCTCCCGATCTGGTTGGCGTACCGCACATGGGCCACGAAGGCCAGTGCATCAGCCTCAGCGGAGGCCAGCGGCGCCAGCCGCTCGATACGGAGTGCGGGATCGCCCTGAAGTGAGCCGCCAAGGGCCTCGACGATGGAGCCCAGCGACTTGGACACCGCCCGCTCCGTGCGCTTACTTGCCGCCGCCGTTCAAGCCAGCCAGCACCTTGTCGGTGATGTCGTGCTTGGGGTTGATGTAGACGGCCTCCTGGATCACCAGGTCGTACTTCTCGGCCTCCGCCACCTGCTTGATGATGCGGTTGGCGCGCTCCAGCACACCCTGGAGCTCTTCGTTCTTGCGCATGTTCAGGTCTTCCTGAAACTCACGCTGCTTGCGCTGGAAGTCCCTGTCCTGCTCGACCAGTTGGCGCTGACGTGTGACGCGCTGAGCGTCGGGCAGTGTCGGCGACTCGCGTTCGAACTTTTCCGAAGCGCTCTTGAGCTGGCTGGCCAGGGACTGGATTTCCTTCTCGCGCCGCGAGAACTCCTGCTCCAGCTTGGTTTGCGCGGCCTTGGCCATGTTGGCTTCGCGGAAGATGCGATCGGTGTTCACGAAACCGATGCGGAAGTCCTGGGCGACTGCGGCGAGAGCCGACAGTCCCAGCACCACCACCGCCAGATGGCGGGGGTTGAAAAGGCGGAAAAGAGTCTTCATCAAAAGGAGGTTCCGATCTGAAACTGGAATTTCTGGATTCTATCCCCGGGGAATTTGCGGATGGGGTTAGCAAATGCAAAGCGCAGGGGGCCGATGGGCGAGATCCAGCTCACCCCGACACCGACCGAGGCGCGCATGTCGGAGAAACTGAGCTTCTCCCCTTCGCCATAGATGTTGCCCACATCGATGAAGCCGAACATGCGCAAGGTCCGGTCGTTGCCGGCTCCCGGGAAGGGGGTGATGAACTCGGCGTTGAGCGCCACGCTGCGGTTGCCGCCGATGTTGACCCGCTCACCCGCCAGCAGCCCGGAAAGAATCGGCGACGTGGGGCCCAGGGTACCCTGGTCAAAACCACGCACCGAGCCCAGGCCCCCGCCGAAGAAGTTCTTGAACAGCGGGAATGGACGCCCCCCCAGACCCTTGCCGTAGCCCAGTTCGCCGTTGAGCGCCAGCGTGTACTGTTTGTTCAACGGGAAATACTGCTGGACTTGGTAGTTGGCCTTGAAATAGCGGGTGTCTCCCGCCACGCCCAACTCCGTGTTGAAGCGTTGCAGGCGGCCCTGCGTGGGCACCAGGGCGCTGTCCCGGCCGTCTCGCGTCCAACCTATGGTCAGAGGCACCGACACGCTGGCGTCACCAAACGTGGTGGAGTAGTTCTGATAGGCCTCGGGCAGCCCATTGCCGGCCTCAATGCGGGTCTGCTCCACGCCGACCCCGAAAAACACCGTGTCTTGTTCGGTAAAAGGCACGCCGAACTTGACCGCGACGCCCGGGGTGACCAGGCGGTAGTCCCCACCCTGATTGGTGTAGGGCGTGGTGGTCTTGTAGTAGGCGTCGAAGGTCCGCGAAACACCGTCTGGCGTGAAGTAGGGATCCACCGTGCTCAGCACCAGTTGGCGGTTGAACCGGCTGGTGTTGACGTTGATGCCCAGGTAGTTGCCGGAGCCGAACACGTTTTCCTGCTGGATGCCGGCAATCAGCGAAAGCTGCTCGGCCTGGGAATAGCCGGCGCCAAGCGAGATATTGCCGGTGGGCTTCTCGGCCACGGTCACCGTCAGGTCCACCTGGTCTGGCGTGCCGGGCACTGCCTGGGTATCGACATTGACCTCGGTGAAGAAGCCCAGGCGGTCGACGCGGTCGCGCGAGAGGCGGATGCGATCGCCGTCGTACCAGGCCGACTCGAACTGACGGAACTCGCGTCGAACGACCTCGTCACGCGTGCGGCTGTTGCCTTCAACGTGGATACGGCGCACATACACCCGCCGCGCAGGCTGCGACCGCAGCACGAAAGACACCTGCTTGTTCACGCGGTCGATTTCGGGCGTGGCATCAACCTGCGCGAACGCGTAGCCGAAGGTACCGAAATAGTCGGTGAACGCCTTCACGGTGGCGGAAACGTCCTCGGCGTTGTAGGCCTCGCCAGCGCGCAAGGTCACCAGCGACTTGAACTGCTCCTCCTTGCCCAGGTACTCGCCCTCCAGCGCCACCGACTTGACCACGTAGCGATCGCCTTCGGAGATATTCAGGGTGATCGACATGTCCTGCTTGTCGGGCGAGATCGCTACCTGGGTCGACTCGATGCGGAACTCCAGGTAGCCGCGCGTGAGGTAGTAGGAGCGCAGGGTTTCGATGTCGGCGTTGAGTTTGGCGCGAGAGTAGCGGTCCGATTTGGTGTACCAGCTCAGCCAACTGCCCGTGTCGAGATCGAACAGATTGCGCAACGTGGATTCGGAGAAAGCCTTGTTGCCGACGATGCGGATTTCGCGGATCTTGGCCACATCGCCTTCGACCACGGTGAAGTTCAAGTTGACCCGGTTGCGCTCGGTTGGCGTCACGGTGGTCACCACGGTGGCCGCGTACATGCTGCGGTTGATGTACTGGCGCTTGAGCTCCTGCTCGGCGCGATCGGCCAGCGCCTTGTCAAACGGACGGCCTTCGGCCAGGCCGATGTCGCGCAGCGCCTTCTTGAGCACGTCCGCGTCGAACTCCTTGATGCCGGAGAAGCCCACATCGGCCACGGTGGGACGCTCTTCCACGATCACCACGAGCACGTCGCCGTTGATCTGCAGGCGCACGTCGCTGAACAGGCCCAGGCCGAACAGCGCGCGGATGGCCGTCGTGCCCTTGTCGTCGTTGTAGAGCTCGCCAATACGGAATGGCAGCGAGGCGAACACGGTACCCGGCTCCACGCGCTGCAGGCCTTCCACGCGAATGTCCCGCAGGGTGAAAGGGTCCACGGCCCAGGCGGGCAGTGCAGCCATGAGGGACGCCGCGAGCGCTGAAAGAGTCAGGCCGCGAAGACCGGTTTGTTTTGTTTTCATGGAAAGGAAGCGTTCAGCCCGCAAGACGGACCACATCATTGAACAAGGCGACGGACATGAGCGCCATGAGAACCACGACACCCCCTCGCTGCAGGCGCTCCATCCAGACATCGGAAACGCTGCGACCGGTCACACCCTCCCAAAGATAATACATCAGGTGCCCCCCATCCAGGACCGGCAGCGGCAGCAGGTTCAGCACCCCCAGACTGACGCTGATGAGCGCCAGAAACAGGAGGTAGGAGGTAACGCCGAGACTGGCCGACTTGCCCGCGTAATCAGCAATCGTGATAGGGCCGCTGAGGTTCTTTACCGAGGCTTCCCCCACCAGCATGCGCCCCATCATCCGCAGCGTGAGCCACGAGACTTCCCAGGTGCGAACCACGCCATTGATCACGCTGTCCACCAAGCCATGGCTGACGGTGGTCATCTGGGGCGCAGCGCCGATGTAGGCGCCCACGCGACCGATCCAGGCACCGTCCTGCTGTTCCGGCGCCGGCGTCACGGCCAGGCTCAAGGCCTGCTGGCCACGCCGGATGTCCCAGTGCTGGGTGACAGCCTTGCCCTCGGCACCGACCGACGCGCGGATCAGCGCCCGAAGGCTCTGGCCGTCGGCCACCGGATGGCCGTCGACACGCTGCACCAGATCACCGGGATGCAATCCGGCCGCCGCCGCCGCGCCGCCCTCCACCACTTCGCCCACCACCGGTGCGCTCCAGGGCGTCGTGATGCCGATGCGCTGGAACAGGGTGGCGTCCGCGTCGCGCACCTGGAGTTCACTCAGGGGCAGGACCAGCGAACGCACGCCGGCCTGGTCGCGCGGGCTGAACCAGACCGTCAGATCGTCGCCAGAGAGGGCCGCTTGCGTGAGGCGCCAGCGGAGGTCCTCGAACGACAGCACATCGACAGGCTCATCGTCTGCGGCGGCCACCTGCGTCACACGCTCACCGCCCTTGAAGCCAGCCTGTGCGGCAAGAGACCCCGCCACAGGCGATGCCAACACGGGCACCGGCTCCTCGATGCCCGTCCAGTTCACCAGCGCATAGATAAGCACGGCCAGCAGCAGATTCGCCGCAGGGCCCGCAGCAACAATGGCCGCGCGGGAACGCAAGGGCTGGGTATTGAAAGCCAGATGCCGCTCCGCCGGGTCCACGGGCGCTTCCCTCTCGTCCAGCATGCGGACATAGCCTCCCAGAGGCAGGGCGCACACGACAAACTCCGTGGAGCTGCCCGGCTTGCGCCAGCTCAGCAATGGTTTGCCAAAGCCGATGGAGAAGCGAAGCACTTTCACGCCGCACGCTACCGCCACACGGTAGTGGCCGTATTCATGCACCGCGATCAGCAGTCCCAGGGCCACGACAAAGGCAACGAGAGTGAGCATGGTCAGAGGCCGGTAGATTGGTGAGACGCAGGAAACCGCAGCCGCGCCCTGAATGCCTTCAGGCCCTCAGCCGCTCGACCTGAGCACGGGCCAGCGCCCGCGCCTCGGCGTCGATGGCCAGCAGGTCCGCCAGTTGCTGCGGCTTGGAGGGTTGCAGCGCCTGCAAAGTTGCATCGTTGATCCGGTGAATCTGGTCGAAACGCAGGTGTCCAGCAAGAAAGGCGTCCACCGCCACCTCGTTGGCCGCGTTGAGCACGGCGGTCGTGCCTGCCGGACCCTCGAGCGCCTCCCAGGCCAGGCGCAAGCCAGGGAAACGCCGATCGTCCGGTTTTTCGAAGCTGAGTGCGCCCAGGGCGGTGAAATCGAGCGCAGCCGCACCGGACTCGATACGCTCGGGCCAGGACAAACCGTAGGCGATGGGGCCGCGCATATCGGGCGTGCCAAGTTGCGCCACCACCGAACGGTCCCGGTACTGCACCATCGAATGGATCACGCTCTGCGGATGGATCACGACCTCGATGCGCGAACCCGGCAAACCAAACAGGTAGCTGGCCTCGATCACCTCCAGCGCCTTGTTCATCATGGTGGCGGAGTCGACGGATATCTTGCGGCCCATCACCCAGTTGGGATGCGCACAGGCTTCCTGAGGCGTCACCTTCTCCAGCGTGCCGAGATCGCGGGTCCGAAAGGGCCCCCCCGAGGCGGTCAGCACGATCTTGTCGACACGGCGCTCCCAGGTGTCCGGATCTTCTGGCAGAGACTGGAACACTGCGGAGTGTTCACTGTCGATCGGCAGCAGTGTGGCGCCGCCCTCTCGCACCGCCTGCATGAACAGTTCGCCCCCCACCACCAGCGCTTCCTTGTTGGCCAGCAGCACCTTCTTGCCCGCACGCGCGGCAGCCAGGCTGGGCGCGAGTCCCGCAGCCCCCACGATGGCGGCCATCACGGCGTCCACTTCGGCGGCGCTCGCCACATCGCACAGCGCCTGCGCGCCGGAAAGCACCTGCACAAGCAGACCTTCTTCGCGCACACGCTGCGCCAGTTCGTGCGCATGGGCAGGGCTGGCCATCACGGCATAGCGGGGTGCGAAGCGGCGGCACTGCGCCAGCAGCGCGTCGACCTGCGTGGCTGCGGTCAGTGCATGGACCACATAACGATCGGGGTGGCGTGCCAGCACATCCAGCGTGCTGGTGCCGATGGAACCGGTTGAACCCAGTATGGTGACGGCCTGCGGACGGGTCATGGCGTTCAAAGGGTCGTGAGCATCATGGCCAGGGGAAGCACGGGCAGCAGCGCGTCGACCCGGTCAAGCACACCACCATGGCCGGGCAGCAAGGCACTGGAGTCCTTGACCCCCGCGCTTCGCTTGACGAGCGACTCGACCAGATCGCCCACCACGCTCATCGCCACCAGGAACACCAGGGCCAGCACTGCGGGCAGTGGCCCGAGCTGCCAGAGGCGCGCATACAGGCTGTCGCCCTCGCCGCCCTGGACCACCAGCCAGCCTGCGGCCAGAAGCGCCACCCCCACCAGGCCGCTGATCGCGCCTTCCCAGCTCTTGCCCGGGCTGATGGTGGGAGCCAGCTTGCGGCGGCCCAGAGCCCGACCGCCGAAATAGGCGGCGATGTCGGCCATCCAGACCAGCGTGAGCACCGACAGAAGGAACGTGAGTCCGGCCTGCCTGGCCTGCACCAGGGCCAGCCAGGCACAGGCGATCAGAAACAGCCCGCCCCAGAGGCGTAGACCGGCAGGCCAGAGACTCCAGCCGCCGACGCCACGCCCCAGCATGGCCACGGACAGCAGCACCCAGGCCGCACCGACCACCAGCCACAGCGGACGCAACGCCAGCGAAAGCCCGCCCAGCAGCCAGAAAAGCGCCATGGCCAACGCCATGCCGGCGCCGAACGAGAGCGACAACCGAGGACCGCAGCCGTTGAGCCGGGCCCATTCCCAACTGGCGGCGGCAATGAGAAGCAGCGTCAACGCCGCAAAAGGTTCGATGGATGGGTAGAACAGGGCCGGCAGCAGGACCGCCAGCAGCAGGACCGCGGTGATGACACGCTGCTTAAGCATGCCGTTGGCCCGCATGGGCCGCCAAAGATTCGGCCTGGGCGCGCTGCTCCGCAGTCTGGCCAAAGCGGCGCTGGCGACCGGCGAACTCGGCCAGAGCCCGGTCGAGTGCGGCCCCATCGAAGTCCGGCCAGAGACAGTCGGTGAAGACGAGCTCTGCATACGCGGACTGCCAGAGCAGGAAATTGCTGATGCGCAGTTCGCCACCGGTGCGGATCAGCAGGTCGGGATCCGGCACATGCGACAACGCCATGGCATTCGACAGGCTCTCTTCCGTGATCGCCTCACCTCGCGCCGCCAGGCTGTGGGCAGCCTGTGCGATGTCCCAGCGTCCGCCATAGTTGAAACAGACGTTGAGAACCAGGCGGGTGTTGTGCGCGGTGTCTCGCTCTGCCGCCTCCAGACCCTGGGCCACGCGCGCAGACAGGCCACTGCGATTGCCCGGGAAATGCAGGCGCACGCCGTTGTCCTTGAGGCTGGGCACTTCGCGTCCGAGCGCCATGGCCAACAGGTCCATGAGACCCGACACCTCGTCGGCGGGACGGTTCCAGTTCTCCGAGGAAAAGGCGAACACCGAAAGCGCAGGGATGCCGCGCTCGATGCAGGCCTCAACAATGCGCCGCAAAGCGTCCACCCCTTGTTTGTGGCCTGCCACACGCGGCAACCAGCGCTTCTGTGCCCATCGGCCATTGCCATCCATCACGATGGCAATGTGGCCGGGCTTCACTGCGCCAACGAGCGGGGCGGGAGAAGGGTTCGACATCGACGCGATGGATGGGAAAACGGACACTGGGCTTCAGACCGCCAGGATGTCCTGCTCCTTCGCGGCGACCAGACGGTCCACCTCCGCGATCATGCGATCGGTGAGCTTCTGGATATCCTCCTGCGCACGGCGGTCATCATCCTCGGAAGCCAGCTTGTCCTTCACCAGGCGCTTGACCGATTCGTTGGCATCACGGCGCAGGTTGCGGATGGCGATCTTGGCCGCCTCGCCATCGCCTCGCACGACCTTGGTCAACTCCTTGCGGCGCTCTTCCGTCATCGGCGGCATAGGCACGCGGATCAGGTCTCCCTGGCTCGAGGGATTGAGGCCGAGATCGGACTCCCGGATCGCCTTTTCGATCTTGGCGCCCATGCCCTTTTCCCACGGTGCCACGCCAATGGTGCGCGCGTCCAGAAGCGACAGGTTGGCCACCTGGGACAGGGGCAGCATGGAGCCGTAGTACTCCACATGCACCGCGTCCAGCAGCGCCGGATTGGGCCGGCCGGTGCGCACCTTCGTCAAACCGGTCTTGAGCGCCTCCACCGATTGGAGCATCTTGTGCTCGGCGGTCTTGCGGATGTCCTCAATGCTCATGAATCATGCTCCTCGATGCGTCAGGAAGGAAAGAATGCTCGACGCCATCAGACGTGAACCAGCGTGCCCTCATCGCCTCCGAGCACCACCTTGCGCAGCGCGCCGGGCTTGAAGATCGAGAACACCTTGACAGGCAGGTTCTGGTCGCGGCACAGCGCAAACGCGGTCGCATCCATCACCTGAAGGTTCTTGCTCATGGCCTCGTCGAACGAGATCGTGGTGTAGCGCGTGGCGCTCGCGTCCTTGTTGGGGTCTGCGGTGTAGACGCCATCGACCTTGGTGGCCTTGAGCACCACCTCCGCGCCAATCTCCGCGCCCCGCAGGGCGGCGGCGGTGTCGGTGGTGAAGAAAGGGTTGCCGGTACCAGCGGCGAAGACCACCACCTTGCCCTCTTCCAGATACTGCAGCGCCTTGGGGCGGACATAGGGCTCGACCACCTGCTCGATGGCAATGGCCGACATGACGCGGGCGACCAGTCCGGCCTTTTCCATGGTGTCGGCCAGGGCCAGCGAGTTCATCACCGTGGCCAGCATGCCCATGTAGTCCGCCGTGGCACGGTCCATGCCCACCGAACCGCCCGCCACGCCGCGGAAGATGTTGCCGCCGCCAATCACGATGGCCACCTGCACCCCCAGCCGCGTCACCTCGGCGATTTCCTCCACCATACGCACGATGGTGGCCCGGTTGATGCCGAAAGCGTCATCCCCCATGAGGGCCTCGCCCGACAGTTTCAGCAGGATCCTCTTGTAGGCTGGCATGTGGCTACTTTCTGGAATTCGATGAAAAAACGCTCAACCGGCAAGTGTAGCGAGGAGCATGCGCCCTCCTGCCAGACAAGAACAAAAATGAAGTAACAGGCTCCACACGGCACAACGGGCCTTGCGGCCCGTTGCTGGAAGAGGCGGAAGCGACTCAGGCGCCCTTGGCGGCAGCGACCTGTGCGGCCACCTCCGCGGCAAAGTCATCGACCTTCTTCTCGATGCCCTCGCCCACCACGTAAAGAGTGAAGCCCTTGACCGTCGTTCCGGCGGCCTTGAGCATCTGCTCCACGGTCTGCTTGTCGTTCTTGACGAACGGCTGGTTGAACAGCGAGACCTCCTTGAGGTACTTCTGTACCGAACCCTCGATCATCTTGGCGGCGATGTCGGCCGGCTTGCCGGACTCGGCCGCCTTGGCGGTTGCCACCGAACGCTCCTTCTCGATCAGGTCGGCGGGCACATCGGCGCTGGTGAGCGCCACAGGCTTCATGGCCGCGATGTGCATCGCGGTGTCCTTGGCCGGGACCTCCTCGCCGTCAAACTCCACCAGCACGCCGATGCGGGTGCCGTGCAGGTAGCCGGTCACCTGACCACCGTCGCTGTAGCGCTTGAAGCGGCGAAAGCTCATGTTCTCGCCGATCTTGCCAATCAGCCCCTTGCGCACGTCTTCCAGCGTGGGGCCGAAGCCATCCTGGCTGTAGGCCAGCGCGCCCAGTGCTTCGAGGCTGGCCGGATTGCCCTGGGCCACGAGTTTGGCTGCGGCGTTGGCCAGCGCGAGGAAGCTGTCGTTCTTGGTCACGAAGTCGGTTTCGCAGTTGACTTCGATCAGCGCGCCGGTCTTGCCTTCGATGAAGCTGGCCACCACGCCTTCGGCGGTGACGCGGCTGGCAGCCTTGCCGGCCTTGGTGCCGAGCTTGACACGCAGCAGTTCCTCGGCCTTGGCCATGTCGCCATCGGCCTCGGTCAGGGCCTTCTTGCACTCCATCATGGGGGCGTCGGTCTTGGCGCGCAGTTCGGCGACCATGCTTGCGGTAATTGCCATTGTGGTTTCTCCGTTGACCACGCCGCGGCAGACGGCGGCGCGGGTTGAAATGATGCTGCAGACTTGTGAAAAAGGGGCTACATGAGCCCCTCTTTCATGGGCGCGCCACGCTCAGGCGGACGCGTCTTCCTTGACTTCCACGAACTCGTCGGAACCCTCGGCAGTGGCCTTGACCACGTCGTTCACGGCGTTGCTGCGGCCTTCGAGGATCGCGTCGGCGATGCCACGGGCGTACAGCGCCACGGCGCGGGCCGAGTCATCGTTGCCGGGGATCACGTAGTCGATGCCCACGGGCGAATGGTTGGTATCCACCACGCCGACCAGCGGAATACCCAGCTTCTGGGCTTCGAGCACCGCGATCTTGTGGAAGCCCACGTCGACCACGAAGATCGCGTCGGGCAGCGCGCTCATTTCCTGGATGCCGCCGATGTCCTTCTCGAGCTTTTCCATCTCGCGGGCGAACATCAGTTGCTCCTTCTTGGTCATGCTGTCCAGGCCGGCTTCCTTCTGGGCCTGCATGTCCTTGAGACGCTTGATGGAGGTCTTGACGGTCTTGAAGTTGGTCAGCATGCCGCCCAGCCAGCGCTGGTCGACAAAGGGAACGCCGGCACGGCGGGCTTCCTGGGCCACGATGTCACGCGACTGGCGCTTGGTGCCCACCATCAGGATGGTGCCGCGGTTGGCGGAGAGCTGGCGCACGAACTTCTGCGCCTCTTCGAACAGGGGCAGCGTCTTTTCGAGGTTGACGATGTGGATCTTGTTGCGATGACCGAAGATGTACGGAGCCATCTTGGGGTTCCAGAAGCGGGTTTGGTGACCGAAATGGACACCGGCTTCCAGCATTTCGCGCATGGAGACAGACATGTGAGAACTTTCCAGAGGTTGAGTCTAAAATCCAGCCCCGATAGCCTGGGTCGATGCGTGCCGCTGACGGCTCGCTCAATTCCGGCAACACCCGGTTGGGCTGGTTTGCGATTTCGCTTGTGTCAATGTGTGACGGACTTAGTCCGAAACCGCCATTGGCAAAGCCTGTCGATTATAGCAGTCTGACCACAGCCTCTTCCCCGCCTCCCGTCCGGCGCGCACGGTCTGCTTCATACAGGCGTGCGGCCTGTCCTTATCGTGCCCTGCACCATGCCCCACGCCCCGTCCTGCCCCGACGCCGACACCCCCGCGGAGCCCTCTCCCGACCCTCTGCCCGCTCCCATCGCCCGTACAAACATCGCGCAGCGAGGCCAGCCTTGAGGATCGCCGTGGTGGGTGCGGGCATCGCGGGGACCACCACCGCCCACGAGCTGGCCCTCGACGGCCACGAAGTCGTCGTGTTCGAACGACGCAGCACGGTGGCCGAGGTCGCCAGCTTCGCCACAGGCCCTCTGGTCGCGCCCGGCTGGACCGCTGATTGGCTCGGTGATCAGCGCCGCCTGCGCCTGCCCTGGGCGACTCAGGGAGCCGGCATGCGGCTGCCGCGGCTGCCGCCAGCCAGCGAATGGCCCTGGCTGTGGCAGTGGTCGCAGGCCGGCCGAACCGAACGACAGACGCCCGCACAGCAACTGGTGCACCGGGCTGTGCGGTACAGCCAGCAGCGCCGACAGGACATCGGCGCGGAATACGAACTGGACCACGACCGCAGCGAAGGCATGCTTGTCCTCTGGCGCGATGACCGTGAGGCCGACCTTGCCCAGGCCGCGTTGAACTCCCTGCGCGAAGCGGACGTCGCGTTCAAGGTGCTGAGCGCCGAACAGGCCCGCGCCCTGGAGCCCGCTCTGCACCCTGAGACGACGCTGCACGGCGCAGTCGAACTGCAGGGCGAGGCCGTGGCCAACTGCCGGGAATTCGCCCTGCTGATCCGCAGCGAATCGCAGCGCCTGGGCGCCCGATTCGAGTTCGACACCCTGGTTCGCTCGATCGCGCCGCAAGTCGATGGCCGGGTCGAGCTCACGCTCACCCCTGCGGGACCGGAAGCAGAGAGTCGCAACGAGCGGTTTGACGCCGTGGTTCTGTGCGCAGGCGCCCTCTGCCCCCCTCTGCTGCGACCGCTGGGCCTGCGCCTACCCCTGCGAACCGTTCACGGTCATACGCTGAGCGCTGCGGTGCGCGAACCCCTGGATGCGCCCTTGTCGGCGGTGCTGGATGCGCGCAGCGGCGTGTCCATCTCCCGTCTCGGGCAGCGCGTGCGCGTGGCCGGCGGCCACTACTTTGGCGAGCCGCCCGCAGTGCCCTCCAAGCAGGCCCTGACCCTGCTCTACAAGGTGCTGGCCGACTGGTTTCCCGGGGCCATGCGCCTGGGCGGTCCCAAGGGCAGCATCCAGGAATGGCAAGCCGTGCGAGCCGCCATGCCCGATGGCCTGCCGTTGCTGGGCGCCACGCGGCAGGCCGGGGTGTGGCTCAACCTGGGCCACGAGACCGCAGGCTGGGCCATGGCCTGCGGCAATGCGCGGGTACTGGCCGACCGATTGCGCGGGCGCGAGCCCGACATCGACCTCGGCGGCTTTGCCCCGCAGCGCCTCGGCCTCTGACGCGAGGCCACGGCGCGCGGCAAACGTGATGAAATCGCGGCGTGACCCAAGCTGCCCCTCCTCCCCTCACACCGCCTGACACGCTCTTCCCAAGGCGAGTGGCCCTTGACCGGCGGGAGGCCTTGTTCGACACCGAGGCCACGCGCCGCCTCGAACGCGTTGCCCTTTCACGCGCGCCCGCCCATGCGCTGATGGCGCGTGCGGGCCAGTCCACCGCAAGGCTGGCGCTCGCCCTCTATCCCCACGCCCGCATCATCTGGGTCGCCTGCGGTCCAGGCAACAACGGCGGCGACGGGCTGGTGGCGGCCAGGCATCTGCACCTGGCCGCACTGGCGCATGGCGGGCGTCCCCGTGTCGTGGTGACCCACTGGCTGGGCGACTCGGGCGACGAAAGCCGCCTCCCCGACGATGCGCGCCATGCCCTCGCGCAAGCCCGCGACGCAGGCGTGGTGTTCGTGGAGCAGCCACCGGCGAGCCACGATCTCGCCATCGACGCCGTGCTCGGCCTTGGTGCCACGCGACCTGCACAAGGCCGGCTGGGGGAATGGCTGACCCAGCTCAGAAGAAGCCCATCCCCCGTGCTGTGCGTGGATCTGCCCAGTGGTCTGGACGCCGACACCGGCCTGCTCAGCCCCGTACCTGGCGCAGAGCAGGCCGGCGCGCACTCTGCGCCTGGGCCACGCCACACCCTGACCCTGCTCACCCTCAAGCCTGGCCTGTTCACGGCCAACGGACGCGATGCGGCCGGTGATGTCTGGTTCGACGATCTCGGGGCGCAGAGACAACCATCAGAAGACGCCACGGCATGGCTGAGTGGCCAGCCGGGCCCGACACCAGGTGCGCGAGGACGGCCTCACGCCAGCCACAAAGGCAGTTTTGGCGATGTGGTCGTGCTCGGCGGCCAGTCGATCGGCGTCGATGGCGCCGGCATGACTGGCGCCGCCGTGCTCGCCGCGCGTGCGGCCCTGCACGCGGGTGCGGGCCGGGTCTTCGTTGGCCTGCTGCAGGCCAACGAGGCCGCTGCGGACGTCGCCTGGGACCCGGTGAATCCCGAGTTGATGTTCCGGCGACCGGAACGCCTGCTGGATGCGTTGGCGAAAACGGTGGGAAGCGTCGTCTGCGGCTGCGGTGGTGGCAGCAGCGTGGCGGCCATCCTGCCCCGAGTGCTGTCCACCGCCCACTCACTGGTCCTGGACGCGGACGCGCTCAATGCCATTGCCCAGGACACGGTGCTGCAAACCTTGCTGCGTCACCGGGCAGGACGAGGCGCTATCACTGTGATCACACCGCATCCACTGGAGGCTGCGCGGCTGTTGGGACAAGACACGAACGCCGTGATGGCCGACCGCATCTCGGCAGCGCAAGCGCTGGCCGACAGGCATGGCGTGGTCTGCGTGCTCAAGGGCTCAGGCACCGTGATGGCCGCACCGGCGCGGACACCCCTCATCAACCCGAGCGGCAATGCCGCCTTGGCCACCGCAGGCACCGGCGACGTGCTGGCGGGCATGATCGGCAGCGCCCTGGCCCGGCCCAGGTCACCACAGACACCAGCCCTGGATGTGGTGGCCAGCGCTGTCTTCCAGCACGGCTGGCTGGCCGACCATTGGCCTGCCGATGGCCCGGACCTGTGCGCCAGCGCGCTGGCCGCCAGCGTCCGGTACCTCTAGCACCCTAAGCCAGCAGCATCAGCCCGACCTGCAACAGGACGATCAGGATCAGCACCGAGAGATCCACCCCACCCACCAGCGGCACCACCCTCCGCAAAGGGCGCAAGAAAGGATCGCAAAGGCGGCCCAGCGTGCCCATGACCGGTGATTGCGGTTGCACCCAGGACAGGATGGCGTAGGCCAGCAACAGAACCATCAGGCCCTGCAACAGCGAACGCAGCAACATGCGCACCGACATGCCCAGCACCATCGTGAGCACATGTTCAGACGGCATGGGCCCGGAGACGCTGGTGGCCAGCAAGGCCCAGACCACGCCAAACGCAAGAGACAGCAGCACCGCCGCCAGCAGACTCCCCCAATCCACGCGGCTCCTTGACAGCGCCTGGGGCAGCACGCGCCGCAATGGCGCGACCAGCCAGTTGGTCAGCGCGATCACGAAGCGGCCTGGCTGCGCAGACATGTGCACGCGCAACTGGTTCATCCAGGCCCGCAGCAGGGCTGCGGCCACCAGAAAGAAGAACACGGTTTCCAGCAGGAACAGAACAATGCGCATGCGTTGGTGGCGTGGTCGAAAAGAAGTCAGCAGGGTTGCGTCAGGCAGTGTAGGCGCTCAGGCACCGAAGCGCAGCGGCGCAAGCGGCACTCGCGGGTCGAGGGCCAGGCCATCTTCGAGCCGCTTGAGCGCAGCCGCGCGCGAAGCTTCCAGGAAGTCCAGCATGATGGGTGAGCTGTCGGCCAGGGCATCGCGTCCATGGTGGAACTCTGGATGCCACTGCACGCCCCGCGCATAGGAATCCCCTGTCCAGCGAATGGCCTCCACCATGCCGTCGATGGTAGACACCGCCTCCACCACCACCCCTTTGCCCAGATCGGCCACGGCCTGGTGGTGAATGCTCGTGACACGAAGCTGCGATGCATTGGGGTACAGCGCCGTCAGGGCCGAACCCTGCAAGAAAGTCACGTCGTGTTCGAGTTGATCGTACAGATCGGTGTCCACATGGGCGTGCGCTGCCGGGCACTGGGTTGCAATGTCCTGGTACAGCGTGCCCCCAAAAGCCACATTGAGCAACTGCGCGCCACGACAGACCCCCAGCACCGGCTTGCGCTGGGACAGGAAGGCGCGCAGCAGCGAAAGCTCGTAGCGGTCGCGCACCACATCGCCCTCCCAGCGCGGATCCAGCGGTGTCTGGCCATAGGTCTGAGGAGCCACATCAGCACCGCCCTGGAGCACCAGGGCGTCGAGCTCCTGCACCACGTGCTCCACTTGGAGATGGCGCGCCGCGTGCTTGCTGTCGTGCGCCACCGCAGGCACCATGAAGGCCACCGCGCCGTGCTCCATGATCCAGTGGGCCAGCGACTGCTCGATGTACTGGAGTATCTTGCTGCGAAAGCCCAACTCCTGAGGAACGCGGTGCAGCAGACGCGCCGACACGCCAATCCGCAAGGGACGTTCGGTTGGCCTCGCCGGCGACTTGCGCGCTGCGGACCGCCCGACAGGCGACTTTGCACCTGCATGCCGGGAGCGTACCGATGCTCTGGGTGGGGTGCTGGTCATGCGAGGCCCTGCCTTAGTGCTCAACGTCGCCCTTTTCGCGCCTTGCCCGGCGCGCTGCGCGCGGCCTTCTTGCCTGCTGACGCCTTGCGCACGGCCGCCTTCACTTCCAACACGGGCGCCTGCGGTGCGGCGCTGCCCGGTCTTGCGCGGCGCGACTTGCCCGCACGGCCACCTGGCCCGCCTCCATCGGCAGCTCCGCCCTGCCCCGCCTTGTCCCGCATGGCGCGCAACAGCAGGTCATCGTCACCGCTGACCAGCCGGAAGTCGATGCGCCGCCCGTCCAGGTCCACTCGGCTGACCTGCACCTGCACCCGGCTTCCCAACGCATAGCGTATCCCCGTGCGCTCACCACGCAGCTCCTGGCGCGCCTCATCGAAGCGGAAGTACTCGCCACCCAACTCGGTAATGTGCACCAGCCCTTCGACATACATGGCATCGAGCGTGACGAACAGGCCAAAGCTGGTGACCGCAGTCACCACGCCACTGAACTCTTCGCCCAGGTGCTCACGCATGTACTTGCACTTCAGCCAGGCCTCCACGTCGCGGCTGGCTTCATCTGCTCGGCGCTCATTGGCACTGCAGTGCAGCCCAGCTGCCTGCCAGGCCAGCGTGTCGGCGGACGGCTTGCGCGTGGACTCACCCGGCACGGGCGGCTTCACTCGGCTGGCCAGCCGTTTGCTCAACTTGGCATGCGCTTCGCCAGGCGTGGGCAGCGCCGGCAACTCGTAGCGCCTGCGTGCCAGGATCGCTTTGATCACGCGGTGCACCAGCAAATCCGGGTAGCGCCGGATCGGGCTTGTGAAATGCGTATAAGCCTCGAAGGCCAAGCCGAAATGGCCGCTGTTGATGGGCGTGTAGATCGCCTGTTGCATGGAACGCAGCAACATGGTGTGGATCTGCTGGGCCTCCGGCCTGTCCTTGGTCGCGTTGGCGATCTGCTGGAATTCCGAGGGCTTGGGGTTGTCGCCAATGGTCTGGGAAACGCCCATGGCCTTGAGGTAGTTGCGAAGAATCTCCTGCTTTTCGGGCGTGGGGCCTTCATGCACGCGAAACAGGCCGGGGTGTTTGCCTGCCCCGATGAAGTCGGCCGCGCAGACATTGGCCGCCAGCATGGCCTCTTCGATCAACTTGTGCGCATCGTTGCGGGTGCGCGGAACGATCTTCTCGATGCGCCCGGACTCATCGCACACGATCTGGGTCTCGGTGGTCTCGAAATCCACCGCACCACGCTCATTGCGCGCGGCCAGCAGCGCACGGTAGACATCGTGCAGGTTGAGCAGGTAGGGCACCAGCGACTTGCGCTGGGCGGCCTCGGGGCCCCGCGTGTTCTGCAGAATCGCCGCCACCTCGGTGTACGTCAGACGCGCATGGCTGAACATCACCGCCGGATAGAACTGGTAGGCGTGCACCTCGCCGCGCGCGCTCACCAGCATGTCGCACACCATGCACAAGCGCTCCACGCCAGGGTTGAGCGAGCACAAGCCGTTGGACAACTTCTCCGGCAACATGGGGATCACGCGCCGCGGAAAGTACACCGAGGTCGCGCGGTCGTAGGCATCCACGTCGATCGGCGAGCCGGTCTCCACGTAGTGGCTGACGTCGGCGATGGCCACCAGCAGACGCCAGCCCTTGCCCTTGCCGACCTTGGCCGGCTCACAGTACACGGCGTCATCGAAATCGCGCGCATCCTCGCCATCGATGGTCACCAGCGGCACATCTCGCAGGTCCACGCGGTGCCTGTGATCGCTGGCACGCACATGGTCCGGGAGCGCCCTGGCCTGCGCCATTGCGGCCTCGGAAAACATGTGCGGCACACCATACTTGCGCACCGCGATTTCGATTTCCATGCCAGGGTCGTCAATTTCGCCCAGCACCTCCTTCACACGGCCCACAGGCTGGCCATACAGCGCCGGAGGTTCGGTGAGTTCGACCACCACCACCTGCCCCGGCTTGGCCGAGCCCGTGGCACTTTTGGGAATCAGCACATCCTGACCGTAGCGTTTGTCTTCGGGCGCCACGAGCCACACGCCACTCTCCTGAAGGAGGCGCCCAATGATGGGCGCATCGGAGCGTTCGACGATCTCGGTCACGCGACCCTCGGGACGGCCCTTGCGGTCCAGACGCACGATGCGGGCCTTCACGCGGTCCTTGTGCAGGACGGCGCGCATTTCATTGGAAGGAAGGTAGATGTCGGCCTGGCCATCGTCGCGGATCACGAACCCGTGTCCATCACGGTGTCCGGAAACCACGCCTTCGTATTCGGCCAACAGGCTGTTTTTTTCGTTCACTTTTTCTCTGCTATACTTCTGGTTTTCCTGAGATGCCCAGGTGGCGGAATTGGTAGACGCACTAGTTTCAGGTACTAGCGCCGAGAGGCGTGGAGGTTCGAGTCCTCTCTTGGGCACCAATCATATAAGGGCTTGCAAACACAAGGTTTGCAAGCCTTTTTTCTTTGCGCAGGCCAATAAGCCCGCGGGTGGGAAAAGTGGGGTTGGGGCAGACCGTCAAAACGGGACCGCCAGCAGGTCATGCCCTTGCGCGGCGACCACACGGGCCTTGGTGAACTCGCCCACTTTCAACGTCTTGCTGATCTTCTCCGGTGGCAACAGACGCACCACGCCGTCGATCTCCGGGGCATCGGCGTAGCTGCGGCCCACGCCACCTTTGCGCCCCATGCCAGGCGCTGCATCCACCAGCACCTGCATGGTAGCGCCGATACGGTCCTGCAACTTCTGCACCGAAAGCGCTTCGGCAACCGCCATGAAACGGGCGCGACGCTCCTCGCGCAGGGTGTCCGGCACCGCATCCGGCAACTCATTGGCCGTGGCACCTGGCACCGGCGAATAGGCAAAGCAGCCGGCCCGGTCGATCCGGGCTTCGCGCAGGAAATCGAGCAGGTGCTCGAACTCGGCTTCGGTCTCGCCTGGGAAGCCCGCAATGAAGGTGCTGCGCACGACGATCTCGGGGCAGATTTCACGCCAGCGCGCGATGCGCTCCAGGTTGCGCTCCCCACTGGCAGGCCGCTTCATGCGTCGCAGCACATCCGGGTGGCTGTGCTGCAACGGCACGTCGAGATACGGCAGGCACAGTCCATCGGCCATGAGCGGGATGATCTCATCGACATGAGGGTACGGATAAACATAGTGCAGGCGCACCCAGGCACCAAACCCGCGGGCGATCTCGCCGAGCGCACGCACCAGATCGAACATGCGCGTCTTCACCGGTTTGCCATCCCAGAAGCCCGTGCGGTACTTCACGTCCACTCCATAGGCCGACGTGTCCTGGCTCACCACCAGCAACTCCTTCACGCCAGACTCGAACAGCTTGCGCGCTTCAGTCAGTACATCGCCGATCGGGCGACTCACCAGGTCGCCGCGCATCGAGGGAATGATGCAGAACGTGCAGCGGTGGTTGCAGCCTTCGCTGATCTTCAGGTAGGCGTAGTGCCTCGGTGTGAGCTTGATGCCTTGGGGTGGCACCAGATCGACGAAAGGGTCGTGCGGCTTGGGCAGGTGCTCGTGCACCGCGCTCATCACTTCATGGGTGGCATGTGGGCCGGTGACCGCAAGCACGCTGGGGTGCATCTGCCTGACCAGGTTACCACCCCCTTCACCTTCCCGGGCCCCCAGGCAACCGGTCACGATGACTTTACCGTTCTCCGCCAGCGCCTCGCCGATCGTATCCAGGCTCTCGCGCACGGCGTCGTCGATGAAGCCGCAGGTGTTGACGATAACGAGGTCGGCCCCCGCGAAGGTCTTGGAGGTCTGGTAGCCCTCCGCACTGAGCTGTGTGAGGATGAGTTCGGAGTCGGTCAGGGCCTTGGGGCAGCCCAGGCTCACAAAACCGACTTTTGGGGCCGCACTGGCGGCCTGCGCAACGGACGTTTCGGACATGCCCCGATTGTCTCAGACCGCGCACCATACCGTGCGCGACTGGGCGTCAGGGCCGCTTGAGCCCGAGCGCCGCCAGCATCTGCTCGCTGTTCTTCTGCATCTGCTCCTGCATCTGCGTGAACGCGTTGCGCGACTGCTCCAGATAAGTCCCCATCATCCCCTGCATCATCGGCGACTGGACATTCATGAACTGCTTCCAGACCTCCGGGTTGACGCCACCGGACTGCTCCGCCATCTTGTGCTGCAACTCCATGAAGATCTGCACGTTCTTCTCAAGGTAGGAGCCCATGAAGTCCTGCATGGCGTGGCCATAGAACCTGATGATGTTGGCTAGAACCTGCTCGGTGAAGATGGGTGCGCCGGCGGTCTCTTCCTCCAGGATGATCTGCAGCAGGATGCTGCGGGTCAGATCGTCGTTGGTCTTCGCATCACGCACCACGAAAGCTTCGTTGTCCATGACAAGCGACTTCACTTCGGACAAAGTGATGTACGAAGAGGTGTCGGTGTCGTAGAGGCGCCGGTTCGGGTACTTCTTGATGACACGCACGGACGAGGCGCGCTCGCCACCGCTGTCGGCCTTGGACTTTTGCACTGCAGGACTTTCAGAAGGAGCGGGCGGGAACGCCCGGCATCCTGAGAGGATACGGCAGATTCCAGGAACCGGGCCAGTAGGCCGAGCATGGGTTTTCCCTGTGCAACCGTCGGGCCCTGGGCCGGCAGGAACGCGACCGCCAGGTGGTGCGCACAGGCGCTGGGCGCAAAAAAGCCCGGCAACACCGGGCGATTTGATTAACCTCCACACCCCGAATCGTCATCGGAGTGGTAGGCGCGAAGGGACTCGAACCCCTGACCCCCACCATGTCAAGGTGGTGCTCTAACCAGCTGAGCTACGCGCCTACGATCAGTTCGAAGCCTCGAAGTATAGCAGTGTTCCGCCCCACCTCGGCCGGAGGAAGCGCCTCATTTGCGACGTACGACACGCACACCGGGCACATCACCCACCACCGCCATGGCACGCGCCACCTGACGGGCATCGGGCACCTCAATGGTGAACGTCATCCAGGCGATGCCCTTGACCGACTGGGTCTGCACGCCGATCACATTCATTTTCTCGCGCGCAAAGACATCCGAGATGTCGCGCAGCAGGCCCTGCCGGTCGACGGCCTCGATCGCCACATCGACGGGGTAGAAGGTCGCGGGCGAGTCGCGCCCAGCCGAGGACTGGCCGCCACCCCACTGCACTTCGATCACCCGGTCGGGGTTCTTTCGCTGGAGATGAGCGAAATCGGTGCAGTCCGCACGGTGGATGCTCACACCCTTTCCGCGGGTCACGAAACCACCGATCTCGTCTGGCGGCGCAGGCTTGCAGCACTTGGCGAGCTGGGTCATGAGCGAGTCCACCCCGACCACGAGAACGCCCGCACTGGACGATGTGGCGTTCTTGCGCGGCTTCTTCAACCACACCGGGCCTTCAGCAGGCAACTCCGGTTCGGGCAGCGGCGGACGCAGATGGGACTCGATGGCGCGCAACGACAGCTCATCCTTGCCCACCTGCTCAAACATCTCCTGCGCCGAGGACAGGCCCAGCGCGATGGCGAGGTCATCCAGCTTGAGCGATGTCTTGCCCTCGCGCTGCAGCAGTTTTTCCACCGCCTCCCGGCCGCGGGCCACGGTTTCCTGCATGGCCTGGGCATTGAACCAGGCGCGCACCTTGCTTTTGGCACGGTGACTGACCAGGTAACCCAGTTCGGCGTTGAGCCAGTCTCGCGAAGGCCCGCCTTCCTTCGCAGCGGTGATTTCCACCGTCTGGCCGTTCTGCAGGGGTGTATTGAGGGTGACCATTGCCCCATCGACACGCGCACCCCGGCAGCGATGCCCCAGGTCGGTGTGCACGCTGTAGGCGAAGTCCACCGCCGTCGCCCCCTGGGGCAATTCCACGATGGCCGCGTCGGGCGTGAGCACGTAGATGCGATCGTCAAACAGCCCCTGGGCGGTCCCGCTGAGGTCTCGCTCCCAGGCCAGCAGTTGCCGCAATACCGCGATCTTGGCGTCGTACTCGGAACTGGCCGAGACACCCGCATAGCCTTTGACACCGGCTTCCTTGTAGGCCCAGTGCGCTGCAACGCCGTGCTCGGCGTGGTCGTGCATGGCCTGGGTGCGGATCTGAATCTCGAACGCCTTGCCCTGCTCGTCGCGCACCACCGTGTGCAGGGACTGGTAACCGTTGGGCTTGGGCTTGGCTATGTAGTCGTCGAACTCATCGGCCAAGGGCGAAAAACGGGCGTGCACATGGGCCAGCGCGGTGTAGCAGTCGGCCACCTCCGGCACGATCACGCGCAAGGCGCGGATGTCGAAGACCTGCTCGAAATCGAGTGACTTGCCCCGCATTTTTTTGACGATGCTGTAGATATGCTTGGGCCGACCTTGCACCGACGCCTTCACGCCAAGCTCATTGAGCTCGACTTCCAGACGCTGGCGCACCTGCTCCACGTGGGCCTCGCGCTCGGCACGTTTTTCGTCCAGCAGCCGCGCCACTTCCTTGTAGGTCTGGGGTTCGAGGAAACGGAACGCCAGATCCTCCATTTCCCATTTGATCTGCCAGATGCCCAACCGGTTGGCCAGGGGTGCGAAGACATGCAGCGATTCGCTGGCCAGCGCCTCGCCAGGATCACCCTTGCAGGCGGCAAAGTAGCGCAAGGTCTGCAGACGCGAGGCCAGCCGGAGCATGACCACACGGAGGTCGCGCGAGAAAGCCAGCAGCATCTTGCGCACGTTCTCGGTCTGGCTGGCCGCCAGCTCCGACACCACCGTCTTGCCCGGCGCCACCATCGGCAAGTCCTGCTCTTGCGCTGCCTGACGCTCCTCTTCTTTCTTGGCCTGCACCTCGGCATGCTTGAGGCGCGCCGCGCGCTGAAGCTGGACCAGCTTGGTGGTCTCCACCGCCAGCGCGGCAAAGTTGTCGCCAAAGGCTTTGGCGATCACCTCCTGCGGGCGGTTCAGGTGCTGGCAGGCGTACACCAGATACGCGGCTGCCTGCATGGCTTCAGAACCACCGATGTCGTGCAGAACACCGGCCACCGCATCGGCATGCGCCAGGATGTTCTCACCCGTATCCAGGCGTTCGCTGGCCAGCAGCGGCTCGGCAAAAGCCCGAGCTCGTGCCAGGGCCTGCGCCTGTCTGGGCAGGCTGTCGGACGTGGCCGCGACGATGGCCGATGACGCCGGTGGCATCACGCGCACGTCCTGCGCGTCGGGCTCAACAGAAAGAGAAGACCGCTTCATGGCCGGGCATTCGCTGAAGGGGTCCCGCGCTCAGGCATCCAGGAGAAAGGCCTTCACGGCGGCGACCTGGTCAGGCGCCACCAGGGTGGGCGCATGCCCCACACCTTCGAAGACCACGCAACGGGCGTGCGGACCGCGACGGGTCATCTCCACTGCGGTCTCCTCGCTGAAGAGGTCGGACTGCGCACCTCGCAGAACCAGCGTGGGCGCCGTGATGGCGTCGTACAGGCCCCAGAGTGTGGCTTCGCCCTCGCGCACCGTTGTGCGGGCCATTTCCTGGTCGGGAGCCTCCGTCAGCGCCTTGACCGGAACGGCCAGCGCCGGGTCGTAGTGCAACCACCAGCGGCCCTCGCGCTCTCGCAGCAGCGGAAGCGAGAGTGCGCGCCATTGCTCAGGTGTGTGCGGACCAAACCCGGTGGAGATGGAGGCGAGGTAGTCGACAGCTTCCTGCTCACTGCCGAAGGAGGGGTTGCGCCCCAGGTAGCTCGCAATGCGCTGCAAGGCCTCCCACCGGATCACCGGCCCCACATCGTTGAGCACCAGCTTTCGCGGCGCCAGCGCGGGCTGTGCCGCCAGCGCCATGCCGATCAGCCCCCCCATGCTGGTCCCCACCCAATCGATCACCACCTCCGGGTCTTGCGCCCGCAGTTGCATGAGCAGCGCGGCAAGATCGGCCACGTAGGTTCCCACCTGGTACGCCATGGGATCGGCGAGCCAGTCACTGTGGCCACGTCCGGCGACGTCCACCGCGAGAACGCGTGCCTGCGGACTCAGCGCGCGGGCCAGCACATCAAAATCACGGCCCTGCCGGGACAGGCCGTGCACGCACACCACGACATGCCGCGCCCGGCCAATGGCAGGCGCCCAGTCCCAGTACGCCATGCGTCGGGGAGCACCGCCGCGCGCAGCCGGGCCACCGACAGGAATGTATTGCAGGGATGGTTCTTGCATGGGTCGCAGTGGGGCCACAGGCCTCCGTGATAATGCTTTCAACAATCGCGTTCAACCAATCGTAATGGAACTGGAGTACCCCATGCTTGCGAACAAGACCGCCCTCGTCACCGGCTCCACCAGCGGCATCGGACTGGGCATTGCCAAGGCCCTGGCGCGACAGGGCGCCAACATCGTGCTGAACGGCTTTGGCGACGTCGAGGGCCCCAAGGCGGAGATCACCGCTCTGGGCGCCAAGGTGGCCTACCATGGCGCCGACATGAGCAAGCCGGCAGAGATCGAGTCCATGATGGCCTTCGCTGCCGAGACCTTTGGCCAAGTCGATATCCTGGTCAACAACGCCGGTATCCAGCACGTGGCGCGCGTCGAGAAGTTTCCCGTCGAACGCTGGGATGCCATCATCTCCATCAACCTGACCAGCGCCTTTCTGACCAGCCGCCTGGCCCTGCCGGCGATGCTGAAGTCGAATTGGGGCCGCATCATCAACGTGGCCTCTGTGCATGGCCTGGTCGGCTCTGCCGAAAAGTCCGCCTATGTCGCAGCCAAGCACGGCATCCTGGGCCTGACCAAGGTCACGGCCTTGGAGAACGCCACCACGGGTGTCACCTGCAATGCCATCTGCCCGGGCTGGGTGCTCACGCCACTCGTGCAGAAACAGGTGGACGCCAAGGCGCAAGCCCAGGGTCTGTCCAACGAAGAAGCCACGCGTCAGCTGCTGGGAGAAAAAGAGCCCTCCATGCAGTTCACCACGCCCGAGGAACTGGGCGAACTCGCCGTGTTTTTCTGCTCCAAGGCAGCGGACAACGTGCGTGGGGTGGCCTGGAACATGGACGGCGGCTGGGCCGCGCAATGACGCGGCCTCGGGCCGCGGGTCACTTCAGCTGGATGGAGCCAGAGACGGTGATATTCACCGTCGACTTGCCAGCTTCCACCGGCACGGCGGCGTCGGACATCGCCGCCTTGGCCTCCATGGCCATCATGCGCGGCTGGTAGGGACGCACGTCCTGGTCGGCCGAACTCACCGACACTTCGCGCAGCGTGTAGCCCGAGAAGCCGAAGCCCTTGGCCACTTCGTCCGCACGGGCCTTGAAACGCTGGATGGCCTGGGCCTGCACATCCGATTCCAGCTTCTGCCGCGCTTCTCGCGAGAGCGAGAACCCCATGTTGGCCATGGTGAGCGTCTGGATCTTGCCCGCCGTGCCGCTGATCAGGGCGAAGTCACGGCCTTCGAGCACCAGTTCGGTGCTGCCCTGCCAGCCGGTCATCTTGCCGTCCTTGCCGTAGCGCGGATGCAGACTGAACTGTCCTGTGCGCACCTCAAGCGCCTGCGGCTTGGCGGCTGCGCGAGCCACGGTCAATGCGGCATCGAGCGCCTGCTTGAGTTGGTTTTGCACCGTCACGGCATCAGACGCTTCACGCGTGGTGCTCAAGCTCATGCTGAGCCAGTCCTGAGGGACTTCCATGAAGCCGCTGGCGGCAATATTCACCACATTGGCTGGAACGGGGAGTGTCTGGGCCATGGCGGGCGCCGCCATGAACAGGCCCAGGGCCAGCACGGCGGAAAGACTGCGACGGGAAAAGAAAGACGGGGAAAAACGAGAGGACGCTTGGGGCAGACGGGTCGCGTTCAGGGTCATGGCTTGAGTCGAAGTTCAGAAGTGGGCTGCTCGCGCAGCTGTTCACGCAGCCGCTGACGCTCCTCCACAGAGAGGCGGTAGGGCTTGCTGCTTTCATCCATGTCATCGAAAGGCTGACGCAGTGCATCGCGCAAGCGCATGGGTCCGCGCGCCTCACCCGCATCGCCCACCGAGATGGGCAGCACGGTGGCGGGGACATCGGAGGGCAGCGGATGCACGCGCTGACCTTCCGGCCCGGCCATCAGAGGGCTGACCACCGAGAGCAGGCAAACGCTCGTCAGATAGGATTTCATGGTTCGCTCAAGTATGAACACCCGACCGATTGTGTGATGTGCCCCGCATGAAGTGGATGCCAGTGCGGGCAAAATCTGTAACAGCCTGTCAGGAAACCAAAATTTGAGGGCTGACAAGCACTTGGCGCTGCCAAAATCGTGTTTGTTACATATTTGGAGAGTTGCTCTCATGCCACAGAACAGTGTCCGTCCCAACAAGATCCTGGTCGTCGACGACGACGTCCGCATCCGAGACCTGCTGCGCCGCTACCTGATGCAAGAAGGCTTCGAGGTCATGCTGGCCGAAGATGGCAAGGCATTGAACCGCGTGCTGCAGCGCGACTCGGTGGACCTGATCGTCCTCGACCTCATGATGCCCGGCGAAGATGGCCTGTCGATCTGCCGCCGTCTGCGCGCCAATGGCGACCGCACACCCATCATCATGCTCACCGCCAAGAGCGAAGACGTGGACCGGATCGTGGGCCTGGAGGTCGGTGCCGACGATTACCTGGGCAAGCCTTTCAATCCACGCGAACTGCTCGCCCGCATCCACGCGGTGCTGCGCCGACGCCCGCCCACCGAGGTTCCGGGCGCCCCTTCTCAGGACCAGGAGGTGGTGAAGTTCGGCCCGTTCGAGTTCGACCTCAGCCTGCGCACCCTGCGCAAGGATGGCGCGGATCTGCCGCTGACCACCGGCGAGTTCGCCATGCTCAAGGCCCTGGTGCGACACCCGCGTCAGCCGCTCTCTCGCGAGAAACTGGCCCAACTGGCGCGCGGTCGCGAATTCGAACCGTTCGATCGCAGCCTGGACGTGCAGGTCTCCCGCCTGCGCAAGCTGATTGAAGAAGACGCTGCCTCGCCGCGCTATCTGCAGACCGTCTGGGGCGTGGGCTACGTCTTCGTGCCGGATGGCAATGCCTGATGGCCGCTGACGAGTCACGCGTTCCGTTCGAGACCGAACCCGCCGCGCTGGAGACCGCTCCCGCGCCGCTGGAACTGCGCCCCAGCCGGGGCGTGAGCCTCTTCTGGCGCACGTTCTTCTTTCTCACCCTGCTGCTGATCGGCTGCATCGTGGCCTGGCTGCAGACGTTCCGGGCGCTGGAGTACGAGCCGCGTGCGCTGCAGAGCGCCAACCAGTTGGCCTCGCTGGTGAACCTCAGCCGCGCTGCGCTGGTGCACTCGGACGCTATCGCGCGCGTGTCGCTCATCAAGACGCTGGCCAACGAAGAAGGCCTGCGCATTGCGCCGCGCGAGCCCTCCGACACCTTCCGGCTCTACAACATCGACGCACTCAGTCGCAATGTGTCGCAGCAGCTCAGCAGCCGCCTGGGGCCGGACACGCTGGTGGCGCGTGAGGTGAATGGCACGCCAGGACTGTGGATCGGGTTCACCATCGACGACGATCCCTATTGGCTGCTGACCGACCCCTCTCGCATCGGCCCGGTGGCGGGTACCACCTGGCTGATCTGGCTGGGCACCGCCGCCCTGCTCTCTCTCACCGGCGCGGCTCTGATTGCACGTCTGATCAACCGGCCGCTGAAGAAACTCTCCTTTGCCGCCAGCCGAGTGCGCGAGGGTGACTTCAACGCCAGTCAGCTCAACGAGGCCGTGGCCACCAGCGAGATCCGCGAGGTGAACATCGGCTTCAACCGCATGGCGCAGCGGTTGAGCAAGATCGAACAGGATCGGGCCCTGATGCTCGCGGGCATCTCGCACGATCTGCGCACGCCGCTGGCGCGGCTGCGTCTTGAGACCGAGATGAGCGTGGACGACCCGCAGGCGCGAGAGCACATGTCGGCCGACATCGAGCAGGTCAACGCCATCATCGACAAATTCCTCGACTACGCGCGGCCCGACCACATAGCGCCCGAACGCGTCAGCCTCAATCAGGTGATCGATGCGGCCATCTTCTCCCTGGGCCAGGACCCCAGCCATGTGGTGACCACCAACATCCCGCCACAAACCGCCGTGATGGGAGACGCCGTGGAGCTGCAGCGCGTGTTCTCCAACCTGCTCGAAAACGCTTCCCGCTACGGACGAGACCCGCGTACCGGCGTGATGCGGGTGGAGATCGCTGCCAAGGCCAAGGACGACTTCGTGCTGGTCAAGCTCCGCGACCATGGGCAGGGGGTGGATGCGGGACAGCTCGAACAGCTCACGCAGCCGTTCTACCGTGGCGATGTCTCGCGCAGTTCGGCCACGGGCACCGGGCTTGGCCTGGCCATCGTGGAACGCGCCATCACCCGCATGGGTGGGCGTTTCGCACTGGCCAACAGCAGTACCGGTGGCCTGGCCGCGCACATGAAGCTGGTCAAGGCGCCCGCTTGAACGCGCGCCCTCATGGGCCTCTGGCCCGGGGTGACTTCATCTCCGGCCCGGTTCTGCCGGTGACGGCCTGAGGCCGGGCAGCAGCCCCTCAGCGATACAGCAGCGCCGCCGCGCGCGCCTCGATGCTGCGGCCTTCTCCCACCGGCCCCATCTTCTCGGCGGTCTTCGCCTTCACATTGACCTGCGAGATGGCGATACCGAGTACGCCGGCGATGCTGGCGCGCATGGCATCGATGTGTGGCGCGAGCTTGGGTGCCTGGGCGATCACGGTGGCGTCCAGGTTGCCAATCTCGTAGCCGGTCTCGCGCACGCGCCGCGCCGCCTCGGCGAGCAACACGCGGGAGTCGGCACCACGGAAGCGTTCGTCGGTATCGGGGAAATGGCGGCCGATGTCGCCCAGCGCCGCAGCGCCCAGCAAGGCGTCGGTGACGGCGTGCAGCAGCGCATCCGCGTCGGAGTGGCCCAGCAGGCCGTGCGTGTGTGGAATGTTCACGCCGCCGAGGATCAGCGGGCGCCCCGTCACCAGGGCGTGCACGTCCCAGCCTTCGCCAATGCGAAAAGGCGGCCGCGGTGCGGTGTCGGTCGAAGTCATGAGCGGCTCCTGAGGACGGCTTCCGCCAAGGCGAAGTCTTCCGGGTAAGTGATCTTGAAGTTCTGCGCGCTGCCGCGCACCAGCAGCGGTTTGAAACCCGCCATTTCCATTGCGCTGGCCTCATCGGTCACGCCGTCAAAGCCTGCGCGAGCGGCGTGCGCCATGGCGTCCGACAGCGCACCGAGGCGGAACATCTGGGGCGTCTGCGCGAGCCATTTGCCCGAGCGGTCCACCGTCGCGGCAACCCGCCCCCCGACCTCGGCCTTGAGAGTGTCGGGCAAGGGCAAGGCCAGCAAGCCGCCCACGGCATCGTTCTCGCATGCGTCCATCAGCGCCTCGACCTGCGATGGGGTGACCAGGCAGCGCGCTGCGTCGTGCACCAGCACCCAGTCGAGCGGCTGTGCGCCTTGCTCCCGCAGGGCCTGCAAGCCGTTGAAGACACTTTGCGCGCGGCTGTCGCCGCCACAAGGCGCGACGGTCACCCCAGGCGGCACAGCCTGCGTGGCCCAGAAGCCGTCATCCGGAGCGGTCACCACCAGGCAGCGGTCGATGCGAGCGACGCCCCGCAGTGCCGCCAGCGTGTGCATGACCATGGGGCGCCCAGCCAGCGCTTGGTACTGCTTGGGCAGCGGGGTTCCCGCCCGGGAGCCAGTACCCGCGCAAGGCAACAGCGCATGGCAGCGCGCGGTGGTGGATGAAGTGGGCAATCCGGGGCGGAGGTCGGGCATGGGTGAGCGCATTCTAAAATCAGTGCCCTCACCCCCTGCCTCTTCAGGCCGGGGGTGTTCGTGTTCGCTGAGGCCTCGGCCACTGCGGCGCCCCGCTCCCCCAAGTCCATCCAACGCCTCACCTACGCCTGTCTTCATGGACTTGCCTCACCTGTCCCCTGGCAAACGCCACACGCTGCCCCACCCTGGTGTGACGGCCGACGCGCTGCTGCTGGCCGAACTGGCCAGCCGCGAGAAGGCCGTTGGCCGGCTCACAGCCATCGTCACGGCAGACGCCAACGACGCGCAACGACTGATCGAGGAAATCGCTTTCTTCGCACCGGACCTGCGCTGCGCCCTGTTTCCCGATTGGGAGACGCTGCCCTACGACACGTTCTCCCCCCACCAGGACCTCATCAGCGAGCGCCTGGCCACGCTGTGGCGCATCTCCCAGCGCGACAAGGACGGCGGTGCGGATCTGGTCCTGGTGCCCGCCACCACCGCGCTCTACCGCCTGGCACCACCGGCCTTTCTCGCGGGCTACACGTTTCACTTCAAGGTCCGGCAGAAGCTGGACGAGGCACGCCTCAAGGCCCAGCTCACCCTGGCGGGCTACCAGCATGTGACACAGGTCGTGAGCCCGGGCGAATATGCCGTGCGGGGCGGCCTGATCGATCTCTTTCCCATGGGCAGCCTGGTTCCGTACCGGGTGGACCTGTTCGACGACGAGATCGACAGCATCCGCACCTTCGACCCCGACAGCCAGCGCAGCCTCTATCCCGTCAACGAGGTGCAGTTGCTCCCCGGGCGGGAGTTCCCCATGGACGATGCGGCGCGTGCACGCTTTCGCAGCCGCTGGCGCGAGTTGCTCGAGGGCGACCCGACCAAGAGCCGTATCTACAAGGACATGGGCAATGGCGTGGCCACCGCGGGCATCGAGTACTACCTGCCCCTCTTCTTCGAGGACACGGCCACGGTGTTCGACTACCTCGGTGGAGACGCCACCGTGGTGCTGCACGGGGAGCTCGAGCCCGCCTTTCAGCGTTTCTGGCAGGACACGCAGGACCGCCACCGCCTCCTGCGAGGAGACCCGGAGCGCCCGGTGCTGCCGCCGGAAACGCTGTTCCTGCAGGCCGAGCAGTTTCACGCCCTGGCCAATCGCCATGCGCAGTTCGTCCTGCGTCCGGTGCAACAGGCCCAGGCGCACGACAGTTTCGTGCAGAAGCTGGAAGACCTCTCCGTGGTGCGTGGTGCCGAGGACCCGCTCGCGCGCCTGCAGGACCACATCCGCCGCACGCCCCACCGCGTGCTGCTGCTGGCCGAAAGCGAGGGCAGGCGTGAAAGCCTGCTCGACTTCCTGCGCGCCAGCGGCCTGAACCCGCCCGCCTTCGATTCGCTGGCCGACTTCCAGTCTCACCGCGACGAGAAAACCGGCATCGCCACCGCAGCGCTGGCCAACGGCTTCGCCTGGCTTGAAGCAGGCATCGACTTTGTCACCGAAACCGAGCTGTTCGCCGCCGGACCGACCACACGGCGGCGGCGCAAGCAGGAACAGGTCAGCGATGTTGATGCGCTGATCAAGGACCTCTCCGAACTCAACGTCGGCGACCCGGTGGTGCACAACGCGCACGGGATCGGCCGCTACCGGGGCCTGGTCCACATGGACATGGGCGAGAAGAACCCAGACGGCTCGCCAGCGTTGCAGGAGTTTCTGCACCTGGAGTACGCCGACAAGGCCGTCCTCTACGTGCCGGTCAGCCAGCTCCAGCTCATCGGGCGCTACACCGGTGTGAGCGCCGACGAGGCACCGCTGCACAAGCTGGGCAGCGGTCAGTGGGAAAAAGCCCGGCGCAAAGCTGCCGAACAGGTGCGCGACGCGGCCGCCGAGTTGCTCAATATCTATGCCCGCCGCGCGGCCCGCCAAGGCCACGCCTTCCGCTACTCGGCGCAGGACTACGAGGTCTTCGCCAACGACTTCGGCTTCGAGGAGACCGCCGACCAGCGGGCCGCCATCCATGCGGTGATACAAGACATGATCAGCCCGCGCCCGATGGACCGCCTGGTCTGCGGCGACGTGGGTTTCGGCAAGACCGAGGTTGCGCTGCGTGCAGCTTTCGTGGCGGTCACCGGGGGGCGACAGGTGGCCTTTCTTGCACCCACCACGCTGCTGGCGGAGCAGCATTTCCAGACCTTGTCCGACCGCTTCTCGAAGTGGCCCGTCAAGGTGGCGGAGATGAGCCGTTTCCGCTCCGCCAAGGAAATCACGGCGGCCGCCAAGGGCCTGGCCGATGGTTCGGTGGACATCGTCGTCGGCACGCACAAACTGCTTTCCGAGAGCGTGAAGTTCAAGGACCTCGGCCTGCTCATCATCGACGAGGAGCACCGGTTCGGTGTGCGCCACAAGGAAGCCATGAAGGCTCTGCGCGCGGAAGTCGATGTGCTCACGCTCACGGCCACGCCCATTCCGCGGACGCTGGGCATGGCGCTGGAAGGTCTGCGCGACCTGTCGGTGATCGCCACCGCGCCGCAGCGCCGCCTGGCCATCAAGACCTTCGTGCGCAACGAAGGCAACGGCGTGATCCGCGAGGCTGTGCTGCGCGAGCTCAAGCGCGGCGGCCAGGTCTACTTCCTGCACAACGAGGTCGAGACCATCGAGAACCGGCGCCAGAAGCTGGAGGAGATCCTGCCCGAGGCCCGCATCGCCATTGCGCACGGGCAGATGCCCGAGCGCGAGCTCGAACGGGTGATGCGCGACTTTGTCGCCCAGCGCTTCAATGTGCTGTTGTGTTCCACCATCATCGAGACCGGCATCGACGTGCCCACGGCCAACACCATCGTGATCAGCCGCGCGGACAAGTTCGGCCTGGCGCAGTTGCACCAGTTGCGCGGCCGTGTGGGCCGCAGCCACCACCAGGCGTATGCGTACCTGATGGTCCCCGAGATCGAAGGCCTGACCAAGCAGGCCGCGCAGCGGCTGGACGCCATCCAGCAGATGGAAGAACTGGGCAGCGGCTTCTATCTGGCGATGCACGACCTGGAGATCCGTGGCGCTGGCGAAGTGCTGGGCGAGAACCAGAGCGGCAACATGCTGGAGGTTGGCTTCCAGTTGTACAACGAGATGCTGGCCGAGGCGGTCCGGTCGCTCAAGGCTGGACGCGAGCCCGACCTGCTCTCGCCGCTGTCGGCAACCACGGACATCAATCTGCACGCCCCTGCCCTGCTGCCCAACGACTACTGTGGCGACGTGCACCTGCGCCTGTCGTTCTACAAGAAGCTCGCCACCGCCAAGAACAACGACCAGGTGGATGCGCTGCTGGAAGAGATCGTGGACCGCTTCGGCAAGCTGCCGCTCCAGGCCCAGACGCTCATCGACGTCCATCGCCTGCGCTGCATCAGCGCCCCCTATGGCGTGACCAAGGTCGACGCAGCCCCCGGGGTGATACAGATCAGCTTCCAGCCGAACCCGCCTTTCGACCCCATGCGCATCGTCGAACTCATCCAGAAGAACCGGCACATCAAACTGGCCGGCAATCAGAAGCTGCGCATCGAGCGTTCCCTGCCCGAGGTAAAGGACCGCGTGCAGATGGTGCGCGACGTGCTGCGCGCCCTCGGCCAGCCCCTCAAACAATCCGAACCTGCATGACCCCAGCCAACGCACCGATCGATTTCGCCCCCGGCCTCACCGTCCGCGGTTTCACGCCGCCGTTGAAGCTCGCGGATTTCAAGCTCATTGCCTTCGACATGGACTCCACGCTCATCAGCATCGAGTGCGTGGACGAGATCGCCGATGCGGTGGGCAAGAAGGCTGAAGTCGCCGCCATCACGGAAGCCGCCATGCGCGGTGAAATCGCCGACTACAAGGAAAGCCTTCGCCAGCGCGTGGCGCTTTTGCGCGGCGTCACCGTCGCCGACATGGAGCAGGTCTATACCGAACGCCTGCGCATCAACCCAGGGGCGGTCGAACTGATCACGGCGTGCAAGGCCGCTGGCCTCAAGGTGCTGCTGGTCTCAGGTGGCTTCACCTTCTTCAGCGAACGCCTGCGTGCCCGCCTGGGTCTGGACTTCACGCGCGCCAACGTGCTGGAGGTGGAAAGCGGACCGAATTGCGGGCAGCTCACGGGGCGGCTGGTCGACCAGTCCTGGGGAGACATCTGCGATGGCGCGGAGAAGCGCCGCACGATGCTGGACGTCGCCTCCCTGCTGGGGATAGAACCGGCACAGTGCATCGCCATGGGGGATGGCGCCAACGACCTCTTGATGATGGGAGCGGCAGGTCTGTCGGTGGCGTACCACGCCAAGCCCGCCGTACGGGCACAGGCCATGGTCGCGATCCATGAAGGCGGACTGGATCGCCTGCTGGAAGTCTTCGTCCGCTGAATGCCCGGCTATCCATGAGCCTACGGTTGAAGACCCTGGTGCAGTCGATGCGCCACCGCTGGCGCAGCCATCTGCTGACGGTGACCATGCTGCTGGCGGTGGTCCTGGGCGTGCAAGCCTGGCAGACGCGCGACGTGCCCGGCGGCGCAGCGCCGGACTTCGGCTTCACTTTGCTGCAGGCCGACGGCAGCCGCACCACCACGACGCTCGCGCAGTGGCGCGAGCGGCATCCAGGCCAGCCGGTGGCGCTGCATGTCTGGGCGGAGTGGTGCCCCATTTGCAAGGCAGAAGAACACAGCGTCTCCCGCCTGGCGCGAGACTGGCCTGTGCTGACCGTGGCCATGCAGTCCGGCAGCGAGGATGCCGTAGCCCGCGTTCTGGCCACACGGCAACTGCGGTGGGATACGGCCATCGATCCACGCGGCCAGATCGCCAGTGCGCTGGGTTTCAAGGCGGTGCCGGCCTTCGTGGTGGTGGACGCCAAAGGCCATCTGCGAACGCCAACGGCGGGTTACACCAGCGAGATCGGCATGCGCCTGCGCCTGTGGTGGGCGCGGCTGTTCTGACTCAGACCCGTGTGGGCGGCTGCCCCGGCGCCCGCCCCAGTCGCCACGCGGTGCGCGTGACCAGAGCGCTGCCAGCGCCAGCCAGCCAGAACAGCGACGCCACGCCGATCACGGCACTGATGGTGCCCAGCACCGGTGGCACCAGCGCATTCGACCCATTCATCACCGCCAGACGAAGGCCCAACGCCTCTCCGTGGCGATGCGGCGGAGTGATCTCCATCATCAACGCCATGATCATGGGCATGCCGCACCCCAGCGCCATGCCCAGCAGCACCGAGGCCACCGCCATCGCCCACAGCGAGTGCAGGAACGGGTAGCACGCGCAGACCAGCACCACCACCACCAGCAAGCCGGTCACCACCCCATGGTCACGCACATGGCGCGTGACCAGCGGCAGCGCGAAACGCGCGGCCGCCGCCGCAAAGGCAAACCCGCCCAGGATGCCGCCGATGGCCGAAGCGCTGATGCCACGTTCGTGGCCCAGCATGGGCACCACGAAGGAGTGCACCTCCCAGCAGGTGACGATCATCCAGTTGACCAGCAGCAGTCGCCGCACGGCAGGCGCGAGCAACAGGTCCAGCGGTCGCTGTGGCGTTGCCGATGGCGGCCGAGGCACCGGGACATGGGGCTCCGCCGCCAGCCTGCGCACCACCAGCCAGGACACCATGGGCAGCACCGACAAGGCCGCGAACGCCGGGCGATAGCCCACGCTGTCAATGAGCAACCCCGCCAGCAGCGGCCCCAAGGCATTGGCCAATGCCGGGCCCGCCGTCATCCAGCTGTAGACGTACTTGACTTGCGCCGCGTCACGGGCCAGGCGGCCTGCACGCTGCTGCAGAGGCACCATGGACAGCATGGTGGCCGAGCCGGTGGCGAATGCACAGACCCACAACACCGGGTACAGCGGAAATGCGGCCGCCAGCAAGGCGCCCCCCGTTCCCAGACAGACAGCGGCCATCATGGGATGGCGAATGCCATGGGCGTCGGCATACCGGCCCGACGGCAAGGAGAAAACCACCTGCGAGAAAGCGAACTGCCCAATGACCAGGCCAATGGCCATCTTGGTATGGCCAGCCTGCAACGCGATCAGCGGCACCACCAGGCGCACGCCAGCCATGCAGGTGTGCACCAGCATCTGGGCCACCAGCAGTTGTATCAAACGGGGTAACAGACGCTCCGCTCCCAGGCTCCCGGACCCACCGGACGTATAAATTCTGAAATGGACCAACCAATGCTAGCCCAAACCCGATGCCCCTGCCGGGCGCGGGCCTGCCAGCCTGTTTCAGCCGCCTGAGCGCTTGACCTGGTGGCCCAGGCCGGCAAGCACCACCATCACCCGTTCGACATGGTCACCCTGGACCTCGACCGCGCCGTCCTTCACCGTACCGCCGGTGCCACAGGCGGCCTTGAGCTGGCGCCCCAGCGCAAGCAGCGCATCGGCATCCAGGGCAAGACCGCGCACCACGGTCACCACCTTGCCGCCGCGGCCCTGCGATTCGCGCGAGACGCGGACCCGGCCATCCCCCAGAGGGACGGAGGAAGGAGCCTTGCGGCACTGGCAGGCGCCAACAGCTTGCCGGCAGACCGGACACGTGCGACCGGTCTCCGTGGAATAGACCAGGCCACCAGAACCAGGGTGTTTGTGTTTCATGGCCCGGCATGGTAGCCGCTGCCCATGGGTCTATCAGAGCCTGTCGAGCAGGCGGCGCACATTGACCACCACCTTCACCTCCCCAGGCGGCAGGCCGGCGCGCACCTCGTGCGCGGCATCCTGCGTGTCACGCAGGGCAGGCTCCCCCAAGGGCAGACCGTGGCGACCTACGAGGGCGAACACCAGTGGCGCATTGGCCTTGCTGCCGCGCCGCGCCACCACGCCCATCTCCCCGCTGGCCAGGCGGACGAAACTGCCCGGCGGGTAGAGGCCGACATGCTTGACGAACAAGGCGCCCAGCGGATCGGGCTGCTGGTTGGGGCCGAGGTAGAGCTCACGTGCGGCCTGCTGCGCGACCAGGCCACCGCGGCCCTGGCGCGGACTCAGGCAAGCCACGTAGCTGTCGGCCATCTGCAGCAGGCGTTGCGCCGGCAACGACACCGGCTTGCCCTGAGGGTAGCCTGAGCCATCGGAACGTTCATGGTGTTCTTCGACCAATTGCAGCCACAGCGGGTCTTGCACGCCAAGCTCGCGCAGCAAGGCGGCACCTGCGAGGGGATGTTCCGCCACGGTCTGGCGCTGCGCGGCCGACAAATCACCGGCCTGGCGCGCCATCGCATCGTGCGCGCGGGTCATGCCGATGTTCATGCACAACGCCGCACCGAAGAGCGACTGTTGCACCTCCGACGCCAGTCCCGCTGAAGGCGCCACCAGCGAGCACAAGCCCGCCGACAGCAGGGCGTGACTGGCGCTGTAGCCCACACGTGTGTCGAACAGAAGCTGCACCAGCACCAGCAGGCTTTCATCGGGGTGGCTGCGCCACAAAGCCTGCGAACGTTGCATGAGGCGGCTCAGCCGGTCGAGAAACTGGTCGCCTGCGTCCGCGCCCTGGTAGAGCAGGCTGCAAAGACCGGCATGCAGATCGGGCCAGGCCTGCGCGGGCCCCGCTGCGTCCTCGTTGGCTGCAGCGGCGCGCACCGACACCATGTGGGTCACCCCGGCGATGCGGCTGAGCGATTCGTTGCTGCGCACCCGCCGATCCAGTTCGGCGGTGTAGCTGTAGGACCAGGCCTGCCAGTCGCTTTCGCGCACCATGGGTCCATGCAGCATCAGATGTCCACGGTGCTGCTCGGAGGTGATCGGCTCCCCCTTGCGCAAAAGCAGCATGCCCTTGGTATCCCATACGTTGACGGGAACCGGCTGGTTCAGGGCAATGACCTCCAGGGGCAATGGCTTGTACATTCGGCCAAATCTAAGGCCTTCGCTCCATCTGGAATCCACCGATAAGAAGCAGAAAAGCCCGCAAGTTCTGCAACTTGCTGGCTTTCCGGGTTCTGGTGGGCGGTGCAGGGTTCGAACCTGCGACCCCTGCCGTGTGAAGGCAGTGCTCTACCACTGAGCTAACCGCCCGAGCAATCTGGCCGATTTCTCGGAAGCCTCAGATTATAGCCATATTTTGGCCGCCCTCTCAGGCGGATTGCTGGAGACGCCACACGGTCTTGCCCTTGCTGGCCTTGTCCAGATCGGCCAGCAGCGCTTCATGCGCCTGGGCCTCCTGTTCATTGGCCTGGAGCACCGGCAAATCGAAACGGCTGAGATCGATCTGCTCGCTGACGCCGTCTTCGCCCGGTGCGTCACCCAGGTCGATCAGCAGGGCGTCCTGCCCGCGCGTCATGTTGATGTAGACGTCGGCGAGCAACTCGGCGTCTAGCAACGCGCCGTGCAATGTGCGGCCCGAGTTGTCCACGCCCAATCGGTCGCAGAGCGCGTCCAGACCGTTGCGCTTGCCCGGGAACATCTCCTTGGCCATCACCAGGCTGTCGGTCACCTGCCCGATGATGGTGGTGATCGCAGGCATGCCCAGCAACTGCAGTTCCTTGTTGAGGAAGCCGATGTCGAAGGGTGCGTTGTGGATGATGACCTCCGCATCGCGCAGGTAGTCGATCAGCGCGCCGGCTATCTCCGCAAACTTCGGTTTGTCGCGCAGGAACTCGTTGCTGATGCCGTGCACCTTGAGCGCGTCTTCATGGCTGTCTCGCTCAGGGTTGATGTAGAAGTGCAGGTTGTTGCCGGTCAGCTTGCGGTTAAGCAGTTCCACGCAGCCGATCTCGATGATGCGGTCGCCGTTCTCCGCCGACAGACCGGTGGTTTCGGTATCCAGGACGATCTGTCGCATCAGACGCTCCGTCGGGCCGCCGTGCGGAGCGGCCGGTGCGCGTGGTGAAAGCCGGACATCAGTGGTTTTCCTTCGCGTGGTTGATCGAGTACTTAGGAATCTCCACCGTCAGGTCCTGCTGCGCGACGATGGCCTGGCAGGACAGGCGCGAATTCGGTTCCAGCCCCCAGGCACGGTCCAGCAGATCTTCCTCGTTCTCGTCGAGTTCGTTCAGGCTGTTGAAGCCCTCGCGCACGACCACGTGGCAGGTGGTGCAGGCGCAGCTCATGTCGCAGGCATGCTCTATGCGGATACCGTTGTCCAGCAAGGCCTCGCAGATGGAGGTCCCTGCCGGCGCGCTGATGCTCGCGCCCTGTGGGCAGTATTCGGGATGGGGCAGGATCTTGATCGTGGGCATGGGGGTGTCGCGTTCAGACTTCTTCAACCTTCTTGCCAGCCAGCGCCTGCTGGATACCGCGGTTCATGCGCAGCGCCGCAAACGCTTCGGTGCCCTTGGCCAACGCCTGGGTCGCAGCCTCGATGGCGGCAGCATCGTCACTCGCTGCGGCCGTGGCCAGCTCAGCCATCAAGGCCTCGATGTGTTCGCGCTCGTCTCCCGACAGCAGATCGGCGTCCGCCGTGAGCGCCGTGCGCGTGGCAGAGATCATGCGCTCGGCATCCACCCGCGCTTCCACGAGAGCCCGGGCGCGAATGTCCTGTTGCGCGGTGGCGAAACTGTCCTGCAGCATGGCGGCGATCTGTTCGTCGCTCAGTCCGTAGGCAGGCTTGACGTCAACGGCGGCTTCGACGCCACTGGTGAGTTCGCGGGCGCTGACCGAAAGCAGGCCATCGGCATCCACGGTGAAGGTCACCCGGATGCGCGCCGCGCCCGCCACCATGGGAGGGATGCCACGCAGTTCGAAGCGCGCCAGACTTCGGCAATCCGCGACGAGATCACGCTCGCCCTGCACGACGTGCAGCGCCAGCGCGGTCTGGCCGTCCTGGTAGGTGGTGAAGTCCTGCGCACGCGCGGTGGGAATGGCGCTGTTGCGCGGCACGATGCGCTCAACCAGACCGCCCATGGTCTCCAGCCCGAGCGAAAGCGGAATCACATCGAGCAGCAGCAGGTCGCCGTCCCGCGTATTGCCAGCCAGCGCATTGGCCTGGATGGCCGCCCCCAGAGCGACGACCTCGTCGGGATTGAGGTTGACCAACGGCTCGCGTCCGAAGAACTCGCCAACGGTGCGGCGGATCACCGGCATGCGCGTAGACCCACCCACCATGACCACGCCCTGCACCTCCTCGCGCCCGATGCCGGCATCACGCAGCACCTTGCGCACCGCCGCCATGGTGCGTGCGGTCAGCGCGGCGGTACAGGCCTCGAAGTCGGCCTGCGTGACAGCCTGCGCCACTGTGCGCCCCGCCACGGCAACACGGAAATTCTCGGCGGGCGCGTTCGACAGGGCTTCCTTGACGCGCCGTGCCTCGGCCTGCAGCGCGGCGCGCTCGCTGGCATCGGGAACTGCAGGGTCCAGCCCCTGTTGCCGCAGCACCCAGGCGGCCAGTGCCTGGTCATAGTCGTCGCCGCCCAGAGCCGAGTCGCCGCCAGTGGCCATCACCTCGAACACGCCCCGCGTGAGCTGGAGGATGGAGATGTCGAAAGTGCCGCCGCCCAGATCGTAGATGGCATAAATGCCTTCGGCGGCGTTGTCCAGCCCGTAGGCAATGGCGGCGGCCGTGGGTTCGTTGATCAGCCGCAGTACGTTGATGCCCGCCAGTTGGGCGGCATCCTTGGTGGCCTGCCGCTGAGCGTCATCGAAATAGGCGGGCACGGTGATGACCGCGCCGTAGAGGTCGTCGTCAAAACTGTCTTCGGCACGGTAGCGCAGCGTGGCGAGGATCTCCGCGCTCACCTCCATAGGGGTCTTGGTTCCGGCCACGGTCTGCACCACGGCCATGCCGTCCCGATCGAGCACGGTGTAGGGCAGCCTGTCCACATCGCTCACCTGGGCCCGGCTGCGGCCCATGAGGCGTTTGACCGAACTCACCGTGTTGGCGGGGTCCTGCACCTGCGCTGCCTGGGCCTCGTGGCCGATCTGGCGACCTGCGCCACCTTGAGCGGGGTCGAGGTAGCGCACCACGCTGGGCAGGATCACACGGCCATCGGCGGCGGGCAGACACTCGGCCACACCATGGCGAACCGAAGCCACCAGTGAGTGGGTGGTACCCAGGTCAATGCCCACGGCCACACGGCGCTGGTGCGGGTCGAGCGATTGGCCGGGTTCGGATATCTGCAGAAGCGCCATGTCGAAGGGGTCGGGTTCGGATCAAGAAAACCCGCTATTGTCCCAGCAGATCGATCCTGGCCTCCACATCGCGCGCAAAGCGCTCAACGAACATGAGGGCTCTCACCTGCCGCGCCAGTGCAGGCCAGTCCTGCTGCTCGTCAGCGGTCATGCGCAGTTCTTCGAGCATCGTGCGGCGCGCACCAGCCACTTCATCCGCCATGCGCTCCAACGCATCGGGCGTCGTGGCATCCTCCAGGTCCTCGCGCCACTGCATCTGCTGCATGAGAAACGCCGGCGGCATCGCCGTGTTGTCCTCCGCGCGCACAGGGGCGCCATGCAACTCGCACAGATAGGCGGCGCGCTTGAGCGGGTCCTTCAGGCGCTGGTAGGCCTCGTTGATGCGAACCGACCACTGCATGGCTTCGCGCTGGGCCTGCGCGCCCGCGGTGGCGAAACGGTCAGGATGGGCTTCGCGCTGCAGGTCCTTCCAGCGCGCATCGAGTGCATCGCGCGCCAACGCGAAACGGGGCGAGAGGCCGAAGATCTCGAAGTCGTTCGATTGCAGGGTCGGTTGCACGGGCATCAGACCCGGAAGCTCTCACCGCAACCGCAACGGTCGCGTTCGTTCGGGTTGTTGAAGCGGAAACCCTCGTTGAGGCCTTCACGCACGAAGTCGAGCTGGGTTCCGTCGATGTAGGCCAGGCTCTTGGGATCCACGAGCACCTTCACGCCGTTGTCCTCGAACACGATGTCCTCCGGCGCGATCTCGTCGGCATACTCCAACTTGTAGGCCATGCCGGAACAGCCGGTGGTCTTGACGCCCAGGCGCACCCCCACTCCCTTGCCACGCTTGGCAAGGTAGCGGTTGACATGCCGCGCGGCGGCTTCGGTGATGGAAATAGACATGTTGGACTCAAGCTTGAGCGTCTGGCGTTGAGAGAGCGGGATGGCTGTCTGCTCCCCGCTCAATGCTCAACACCCCACGCCCAACCTCTCAGTTGACGTGTTTCTTGCGGTAGTCGTCGACGGCCGCCTTGATGGCGTCCTCGGCCAGGATGGAGCAGTGGATCTTCACCGGCGGCAGCGCCAGCTCCTCCGCGATCTGGCTGTTCTTGAGCGCAGCGGCCTCGTCCAGCGTCTTGCCCTTGACCCATTCGGTCACCAGCGACGACGAGGCAATGGCCGAACCGCAACCATAGGTCTTGAAGCGTGCGTCCTCGATCACCCCGGTGGTCGGGTTGACCTTGATCTGCAGCTTCATCACGTCACCACAGGCCGGTGCTCCGACCATGCCGGTGCCCACGGTCTCATCGCCCTTGTCAAAGGAACCGACATTGCGCGGGTTTTCGTAGTGGTCGACAACTTTTTCTGAATAAGCCATGGTGTTTCTCCTTCAATGCGCCGTCCACTGGATGGTGGACAGGTCAATGCCATCCTTGAACATTTCCCACAGAGGGGAAAGCTCACGCAGCTTGGCCACGTTTTCCTTGATGGCGCCGATCGCGTAATCAATCTCTTCCTCGGTCGTCCAGCGGCCGATGGTCATGCGCAGGCTGCTGTGCGCCAGTTCGTCGCTGCGGCCCAGGGCGCGCAGCACGTAGCTGGGCTCCAGGCTGGCCGAGGTGCAGGCCGAACCCGAAGACACCGCCAGGCCCTTGATGCCCATGATCAGCGACTCGCCCTCGACGAAGTTGAAGCTCATGTTGAGGTTGTGCGGCACGCGCTGGGTCTCATGGCCGTTGATGAAGACCTCCTCGATACCCTTGAGACCGGCCACCAGGCGGTCGTGCAGTGCGCGGATGCGGCGGTTCTCCTCGTGCATCTCGGCCTTGGCAATGCGGTAGGCCTCACCCATGCCCACGATCTGGTGGGTAGGCAGCGTGCCTGAGCGCATGCCGCGCTCATGGCCGCCACCGTGCATCTGGGCCTCGATGCGCACACGCGGCTTGCGGCGCACGAACAGCGCGCCAATGCCCTTGGGGCCATAGGTCTTGTGCGCCGTCAGGCTCATCAGGTCCACCGGCAGGGACTGCAGATCGATATCCACACGGCCCGTGGCCTGCGCGGCATCGACATGGAAGATCACACCCTTTTCCCGGCAGATCGCGCCGATGGCCGCAATGTCCTGCACCACGCCGATCTCGTTGTTCACGAACATGACCGAGGCCAGGATGGTGTCGGGCCGGATCGCGGCCTTGAAGACGTCCAGGTCGACCAGACCGTCGGACTTCACGTCCAGGTAGGTCACCTCGAAGCCCTGGCGTTCGAGCTCACGGCAGGTGTCCAGCACCGCCTTGTGCTCGGTCTTGACGGTGATGAGGTGCTTGCCCTTGGTCTTGTAGAAATGGGCCGCGCCCTTGAGAGCCAGGTTGTTGGACTCGGTGGCCCCGCTGGTCCAGACGATCTCGCGCGGGTCGGCGCCAATCAACGCCGCCACCTGCTCGCGTGCCGTCTCCACAGCCTTCTCGGCCTCCCAGCCCCAGGCATGGCTGCGTGAAGCCGGGTTGCCGAAATGCTCACGCAGCCAGGGGATCATGGCATCCACCACCCGCGGATCGCAGGGGTTGGTGGCGCTGTAGTCCATGTAGATGGGAAAGTGAGGAGTGCTCATGGGTCGTTCCGGGAATGGGTGTCGTACGAGAAAAAGGCTGTCGCTGGTTCGAGGCCCGGGGCCTCACTTCGTCTGGACAGCCCCACCGAGCGCGAACACCGAATTGGGCGCGTTCACACGAATGGGCTTGACCACCGGCGCGCTGGAAATGGCCCGCTTGATCATGGGCGCGTTCTCGACCACCACGCCCTTGGCGAGTTGGTCGTCCACCAGCGACTGCAGCGATACCGAGTCGAGGAAATCGACCATCTTGGCGTTGAGCGCCGCCCAGAGCTCGTGCGTCATGCAGCGATGGCCTTCACCCAGGCAGTTCTCCTTGCCGCCGCACTGCGTGGCATCGATCGGCTCATCCACGGAGACGATGATGTCGGCCACGGTGATGTCCGCCGCCTTGCGGCCCAGCGTGTAGCCGCCGCCCGGCCCGCGGGTGGACTCCACCAGCTCATGCCGGCGCAGCTTGCCGAACAGCTGCTCCAGATAGGAAAGAGAAATCTGCTGACGCTGGCTGATAGCCGCCAGCGTCACGGGTCCGTTGTTCTGGCGAAGGGCCAGGTCAATCATGGCAGTGACCGCAAAGCGGCCTTTGGTCGTGAGGCGCATATTCAAGCTCCTTGATGCGTTGGCTTGACCGTCGTGGTACGGCTCCAGATCGGCTGACGCCGACCGGGCCCCTTCTCCACCCGCCCCGACCCTTGGGGTCTGTTGAACGAAGGCTTTCCCGACTGTTTTCGTCGAGTATAGCGTAAACCCCAGTGTTCTGCTCGGCATTTTAACCGTGCCGGGGTATGCCTACCCCGCCCGGCTCAGGCCAGGTGGTCGGTGCCCGGGGCGCCAAACACCTGCGCCTTGAGGCGCGCCAACTGGTCGCGTACGCCAGCGGCTTGCTCGAACTCCAGGTTGCGTGCGTGCTCCAGCATGAGCTTTTCCAGCCGCTTGATCTCGCGCGCCACGTCCTTCTCGCTCATCTCGTCGATGCTGGCGCGCTGGGCGCTCTCCGCGGCCAGGCGATCGGCTTCCCTGCCGGCCTTCTCGCTGTAGACGCCATCAATGAGGTCCTTGATGCGCTTGTTGACGCTGCGCGGCTCGATGCCCATGGCCTGGTTGTGCGCCATTTGCTTGGCACGGCGGCGGTTGGTCTCGTCCATGGCCCGCTTCATGGAGTCGGTGACATGGTCGGCGTACAGGATGGCACGGCCGTTGAGGTTGCGCGCCGCCCGGCCTATGGTCTGGATCAGACTGCGTTCGGAGCGCAGGAAACCCTCCTTGTCGGCATCGAGGATCGCCACCAGCGAAACTTCCGGGATGTCGAGGCCTTCGCGCAGCAGGTTGATGCCCACCAGCACATCGAAGGCGCCCAGGCGCAGGTCCCGGATGATCTCGACACGCTCGACGGTGTCCACGTCGCTGTGCAGATAACGCACCTTGACGCCGTTTTCCGTCAGGTAGTCCGTGAGCTGTTCGGCCATGCGCTTGGTCAGCGTGGTGATGAGCACCCGCTCGCGGCGCTCCACGCGCAGGCGGATCTCCTGCAGCACGTCGTCCACCTGGTGGGTGGCGGGGCGGACCTCCAGCTCCGGATCCACCAGGCCGGTGGGGCGGACCACCTGCTCCACCACCTGGCCGGCATGGGTTTTCTCGTAGTCCGCCGGGGTGGCGGAAACAAACACCACCTGGCGCATGCGTTGCTCGAACTCTTCCAGCTTCAGGGGCCGGTTGTCCAGCGCACTGGGCAGGCGAAAGCCGTACTCCACCAGCGTGGTCTTGCGAGCGCGGTCGCCGTTGTACATGCCGCCAAACTGGCCCATGAGCACGTGACTTTCGTCCAGGAACATGAGCGCGTCGCGCGGCAGGTAGTCGGTCAAGGTCGAGGGGGGTTCGCCGGGCGCGGTGCCGGCCAGGTGGCGCGAGTAGTTCTCGATGCCCTTGCAATGCCCCACCTCGCTGAGCATCTCGATGTCGAAACGGGTGCGCTGCTCCAGCCGCTGCGCCTCCACCAGCTTGCCGGCGTCCACGAGTTCCTTGACGCGGCCCGTGAGTTCTTCCTTGATCGCATCGACCGCACGCAGCACCTGGTCGCGCGGCGTCACGTAGTGGCTGCTGGGGTAGACGGTGAAGCGGGGGATCTTCTGCCGCACACGGCCGGTGAGCGGATCGAAGAGCTGCAGGCTTTCGACTTCGTCGTCGAACAACTCGATGCGGATCGCCATTTCCGAATGCTCGGCGGGAAACACATCGATGGTGTCGCCGCGCACCCGGAACTTGCCACGCGAGAAGTCCTGCTCGTTGCGGGCGTACTGCATGCGCACCAACTGGGCGATGAGGTCGCGCTGGCCGATCTTGTCGCCGGTGCGCAGCGTCATCACCATCTGGTGGTAGCTCTCGGGTTTGCCGATACCGTAGATCGCCGAGACGGTGGCGACGATCACCACGTCGCGCCGCTCCAGGATGCTCTTGGTGCACGAGAGGCGCATCTGCTCAATGTGCTCGTTGATGGCGCTGTCCTTCTCGATGAAAAGGTCGCGCTGCGGCACATAGGCCTCGGGCTGGTAGTAGTCGTAGTAACTGACGAAATACTCGACCGCGTTGCGCGGAAAGAACTCGCGGAACTCGCTGTAGAGCTGGGCGGCCAGCGTCTTGTTGGGCGCGAACACGATGGCGGGACGGCCGCAGCGCGCGATGACGTTGGCCATGGTGAAGGTCTTGCCCGAACCGGTCACGCCCAGCAGTGTCTGGAACACCTCGCCGTCGTTCACGCCTTCGACGAGTTGCCGAATGGCCTCCGGTTGGTCGCCAGCGGGGGGATACGGCAGGAAAAGCTCAAAGGGAGAGCCTGGAAATCGCAGGAACTCACCCTCGGCGGGTGCATCTCCACCCGCTGCGTCGGGCAAAGGGTCCTTCGGCGTCGGAGGCAAGGTCGAAACAGGCATCCCGGCATTGTGCCGGATGCCCGTGGCCCGAAGTCTCCAGCGGTTATCCTGAGGCGCATGAGTGCCCCGCCCCGCCGCGAAAGCCCCGCCAAGGAAGACATCGCCCTGCTCGAACCGTTTGAGCGACTGGGACTCGACCGGATCACCCTGGTGCGCTCTGCGGCCGAGGCCCGCGAAGCCTGCGCAGCGCTGGTCGACCACCCGGCCTGGGGTTTCGACACCGAGTCACGCCCCACCTTCCAGAAGCACGAGGTCTCCGACGGACCTCACACCGTGCAGTTGGCCACCCGGCAACACGCCTGGGTGTTCCAGCTGCACGACCCGGACTGCCGCGAGCAGGTGGCCGGGCTGCTGGCCAGCAACCATCACGTCAAGGCCGGATTCGGCCTGGGCGACGACACCCGCCGCATCGTCGCCAAGCTGGCCATCGAGCCGGCGTGCGTGCTGGAACTCAACGCGGTGCTGCGCGCGCTCGGCTACCGCAAGGACATGGGCGTCAAGGCGGCGGTGGCGGCGCTGTTCGAGCGGCGCTTCATCAAGTCCAAGAAAGTCGCGACATCCAACTGGGCCAACGCCCACCTCAACGAAGCCCAGCTCATCTACGCCGCCAACGACGCCTGGGCTGCCGCGCGGATCTACGAGGCACTGGGGCTGGACTGAGCGTCCAGCCAGGCACGCACGCAGGCGTTGAACTCATCGGGCTTCTGGCGCATCACCCAGTGCCCGGTGTCCATGGGCTGTACCGCACAACCGGGCATGCCGGCCAATTGAGACAACCAGCGTGCGGAGTGGAACATGAAGGGCTTGCGGCGGCCGTAGATGTAGAGCGCCGGCAATCGATGGCCCAGCAGCCGGTCCATGCGCGCCACGCCGCGCAGGCCACCATAGGCGCCGAACCATCCCATGGCGTAGGGGTAGTTCATCTGCCAGCCAATGCGCTCTGGTGGATTGCGGCATCCCATGTTGCGCGCCATGAAGCGCGTCATGCGGTCGGCCAGGGCGGGCGCCCAGCCTCCCAGCTTCCAGGCCAGCGCGAGCCACAGCTGGTAGGACGCGATCATCAGCTTCTCTTTGAGGCTCAGCGCTTTGAGGTAGGCGCCCGAACCGGTGTCGCCGATGTCCACGCCCACCACGCGCGCCACACGGCTGGTATGGCGCGCGGCGAATTCGTAGCCGAAGAAACAGCCCCAGTCGTGCAGCAGCAGCGTCACGGGCTGGTCGGGGCTCACGGCGTCGACCACCTGTCGCAGGAAGGCTGTGATGCTAGCCACAGAGGTCGGTCTGGGCGGCTGGGTGAGGTCGTAGCCTGGCAGGCAGACGCGCACGCAACGGTAGCCATCCTGCAGGGCCTGCACGCAACGGTCCCAGAGCACGGGAGTGTCGGGCCAGCCCTGCAGCATCACCACCGTATGCGGCCCATGGCCGTCCACATGAACCTCGATGCCATCGATGCGCAGAGGTCCGCTCATGGCGTTCAGCTCCCGCTGGACGATGGCCGGGAAAGCCGCCGCGTCTGGGCTTCCACGAGCTTGGCCAGCAGTTTCATGAAGCTGGCCTGCTCTTTGGGCGACAGGGGATCCAGGATGGTGAGCTGCGTGCCCACGCCCTTGCGACTGGACTGCCGGAACACATCGCGCCCCTTGGGCGTGAGTGCAAGCACGCGCGCGCGGCGGTCATTCGGGTCCATCTCGCGCGTCACCAGGCCACTGGCTTCCATGCGGTCCAGCACGCCGGTGAGCGAGGCCCGGTCCAGCGAGAGCGTGCTGCACAGGGTCTTGGCATCAATGCCCGGCCGCTCGTTGAGCACGATCAGCAGGCCGAACTGGATGGGCGTGAGGTTGAACTCGGCCAGTTCTTCCAGGGCAATCGCCGTGGCCAACTGGTGCGCGCGGCGCAGCAGTTGTGCAGGGGCATGGGTCAGGCTCTGGATGGAAACGCTCATGGAGACAGGGAAGACAGCCAAGGGAGAAGAGATCGGCGCATTGTAGAAGTGCGCCCCGCGGCTGTGTACCGGCATGGTGTCACCTTGGTTTTGATGTACATTAATCTTATGTGCACAAAATAAATGCGCGAAATCACCAACAGGAGACCAACATGAACATGCCCTTGCGCCGCCGCAGCCTGCTCGGCCTTGCCGTCCTCGCGTCCGTGATCGCCACACCGCCAGGCGCACTCGCTCAGGGTGACACCTGGCCCAGCCGACCGATCCGGCTGATGGTCACCAGCGCGGCTGGCGGCCAGACCGACCAGATCGCGCGCATCCTGGCGCAGCAACTGCAGGCTTCCCTGGGACAGCCCGTGGTGGTGGAAGCCCAGGGTGGTGCCAACGGCATGCTGGCCACGGGCACGGTGGCCAAGGCATCGCCCGATGGCTATACCTTGTTGATGACCCACGGCGCGCTGGTGCAGAACGAGGCCCTGCGGCCGCAGAAGCCTTATGCCTTCAGCGAGCTGGCTCCGCTGGCCATGGTGGCCACGCTGCCCATCGGTTTTGCCATCAACACCTCCAGCGGCGCCAGCAGCCTGGCCGATTGGGTGCGCCGCGCCAAGGCCGAGCCGCAGCGCTACTCGTACGCCTCGTATGGCCAGGGGTCTTCGGGTCACGTCATGGGCGAGATCCTCAAGCGAGCCGCTGGCCTGGACATTCCGCACATCGCCTACCGCGGCGGTGCCCCTGCGGCCGCAGACCTGGTTGCGGGTCATGTCAGCGCATCGTTTGGCGCGCTCAGCGATCTGTCGCCCCATGTGCCCACGGGTCGCGTGAAAATCGTCGCCGTCACCGGTGCGGCACGCAACCCGCGTTTCCCCGATGTGCCCACCTTCGCCGAGCAGGGCTACCCGGCCGTGAACCTGGGCGCCTTCACCGGCGTGCTGGCGCCCGCCGGCCTGCCCCGCCCCATCGCCAGCCGGCTCACGCAGGAGGTCCAGCGCATCGTGCGCGGCCCGGAACTCAGCGCCAAGCTCAACGACATCGGCTACACGCCGGCCCCGCTGAACGCGGAGGAGTTCGACGCCTTCCTGCGCGCCGACATCGAGCGCTGGCGCGAGGCGGTGAAGGCCAACCAGATCAAGATCGACTGATGACCACGGGCGTTGCGGACTGGACCGAACTCTGGCGGCCGATGGTGGCCGCGGTGGGGCGCGACTTCGCCGGCACCGACCCGGAACTCTGGGGCGAGGTGATCGAGGCGGGCGCCGTGCGGCGTTACCTGGAGCCACTGGAAATGTCCCAGGCAGACGGCCCGGACGGTGAGCCCATCCTGCCCAGTACCGCGCTGGCCAGCTTCGCGCTGCCGCTGCTCTGGCGACCGGGCGATCCACCGCTGTTCCAGAGCGGTCAGCGCGATGCGCAACCCCGCATCACGCATGTCGCGGGCGTGCTCACCGGACTGGAACCGCCCACCACGCATTTCTTCGCGGTGGAGTCCGACGCCGACTACCTCGGCGTCGCCCGCGTCGGTGACCGTCTCTGCCGCCGTGGCGCGCTGCTCCTGAGCTGCAAACCCCGGCAGACCCGTGTGGGGCGTGGCGCCTTCGTGTGCTGGCAGAGCGAAATCATCAACCAGCGGCGCGAGCTGCTGGCGCGGCTGCGCACCACCTTCTTCCGCTACAACCCGCTCACGGGAGACGGCACGTGAGCCGCGTACCCTTGGGACACCGCTGCTGGGAAGACTTCGCCGAGGACGAGGTACTGGCTCCCGCGAGCTACCCTCTGAGCGTGATGCGCCTGGTGATGGCCGCGGGCGCCAACCGCGACTTCAACTCCATCCACCACAACGCGGATTTCGCCCGTGCCAGCGGCGCACCCGACATGTACGCCAACACCTATTTCCTGCAAGGCATGTGGGAGCGCTGCGTGCGCGACCACCTGGGGCCGGCCTGCAGGCTGCACAGCCTGCAAGGCTTTCGCATGAAAGCCTTCAACACAGCGGGCCAGACGGTGGTCGTGCGTGCCCGGGTAACGCGCAAGTGGCTGCAAGACGGGCTGGGCCTGCTGGACATCGGCATCCACTCGGAGACGGCACAGGGCATCACCGTGGGACCGGGCCGGGTGCTTGCCTCGCTGCCGCTGCGCCATCCACCTGGCTCACGGGCTCACGCACCATCGGCCACGTAGAACGGCATCGAGCGGCCCTCGGGCACCGCGCGGAACACCGCGTGCACCCGCTGGCCGATGCGCAGCGACTCGAAGGGCGTGTCCACGATGTTGGTCATGACGGTCGGGCCTTCGTCCAGCCGCACGTAGGCCAGCACATAGGGATCGCCCGCACGGCGCACCACGCTGAAGCTGTGGATCTCGCCACGGCCGCTCGCGGTCTTCCACGCCAGCCTGTCGCTGCCGCACAGCGGGCAGACCACCCGCGCAAACCAGTGCGGCCTGCCGCAATCCTCGCAATGGCGCAGCAACAGCTCGCCGCGCTCGGCGGCCGCCCAGAACGGCGCGTTTTCGGGAAAGGCTTCGACGAACGGGTCTTGTAAGTGGGTCGTGTCGGTCATGGTTTATCCCCGCTCCAGGATCAAGGTGGCATGGTTGTGACCGTCGCCCAGGATCATGCCCGGGCCGCAGGCAAGCGCGAGATGGCAGTCCGGCACCTGCACCGCAGGGTGCGCCTCGCCGCGCAGTTGGCGCACCGCCTCGATGACCTTGGTGATGCCGCCCCGGTTGGAGGGGTGGTTGTTGCACAGGCCGCCGCCATCGGTGTTGATGGGCAGTCTGCCCACGCCGGCGATCAGATTGCCGTCCGCCACGAAGCGCCCGCCCTGCCCTTTGGCGCAGAAACCCAGGTCTTCGAGCTGCATGATCACGCTGATGGTGAAGTTGTCGTAGACGGAGGCGTAGCGGATGTCCTGCGCGCTCACGCCGGCCTCGGCGAAGGCCTGCGCGCCGCTGCGCACCGCGCCGGTGACGGTGGGTTCGATGTAGCCGCCGTGGTTGGTCTTGAGTGTCTCGCCGCTGCCCAGCACCCGGACCACCGGGCGCCGCAGGCTGCGTGCGATCTCGGGCTTGACCACCACCACCGCACCGCCGCCATCGGTGATGACACAGCAATCCAGCCGGTGGATCGGGTCGGCAATCAGGGGCGAATCGAGCACGTCCTGCACCGTCACCTGTTTGCGCAGCAATGCATTCGGGTTGTGCTGCGCATGTTGCGAGGCCGCCACCTTGACCCAGGCCATCTGCTCGGACGTGGTGCCGTACTCGTGCATGTGGCGTTGGGCGATGTTGCCGTAGATGCCGGTGATGTTCCAGCGGTAGGGGTAGTCCCAGGTGGCCTCGGGCTTGTCCGGATCAGGCGGGCGGGGCTTGGTGCCTATGGTCTGGCCCCGCGACCTGGGCTTGCCACCCAGCGTGATCAGCGCCACCGAGCACTTGCCCTCGGCGATCGCCGCCGCTGCGTGCCCCACCTGGGCAATCGCCGAACAGCCGCCCAGGTCGGTGCCATCGAGGTAGGACAGCTTCAGGTTGAGGTACTCGGCCATGGACAGCGTGGAAGCGCCGGGTGCGTCGGCGGCACAGAAATAGCCGTCCACGTCGCGTGTGCTCAACCCGGCGTCGCGCAGCGCTCCGAGCGCGCACTCGGCATGGATCTGCGCGATGGACTTGTCCGGCGCGAACCGGGTGGGGTGCTCGTACGCGCCCGCGATGCAGGCCTTGCCCTTGATCGTCATGTTCCCGTCCGAAAGTGAGGTGCGAGAGAAGATGGCATTATTGTCCATTGGTCCATCTATTGACTATGATGCGCCATCCACCCACCAAGGAGACCCGAACGTGCCTCCCGCGAGATCCGTGCTCATCACCGGCGGCGCCAGCGGCATCGGCCTGGCCACCGCGCGTGCCTTCGCCGCGCAGGGCTGCCCTCTGCTGCTGGCCGACATCAGCCCCTCCGTGCACGAGGTAGCGCGCAGCCTGGGCACGCCGCAGGCGGCGGCACATGCCTTCGAGGCCGACATGGGCGAGGAAACGCAGGTGCTCGCCCTGGCTTCAGAGGCCATGCGCCTGTTCGGCGGCTGCGACGTGCTGGTCAACTGCGCGGGCGTCTCGCAGAAACGCGATGGCAAGGCAATACCGCCAACAGAGGTGCGCACGGCGGACTGGGAGCGCGTGCTGCGCATCAACCTCACCGCACCGTTCCTGCTCTGCCGCGAACTGATCCCCGCGATGCAGCGCCGCAAGTTCGGCCGCATCGTCAACGTTGCCTCGCGCGCGGGCCGCACCTTCTCCAAGGGCGCGGGCTCCGACTACGCCGCGTCCAAGGCGGGGCTGATCGGCCTCACCCGCCACCTGGCCGGCACCTATGCGGCGGACGGCATCACGGTCAACGCGGTCGCGCCCGGCCGCGTGCACACGCCACTGGCCAACACCTCCAGCGCCGAGGTGCTGGCCAAGGCCATGCAGGAGATCCCCGCTGGCCGCTTCGGCACGCCCGATGAAATCGCGCAGGCCATCGTCTTCCTGGCGTCCGACGGCGCGGCCTACCTCACGGGTGCCTGCCTCGACGTCAACGGCGGCGGCTTCATGGCCTGACCGCCGCTCTCACCCTTACCCCTCTCGACAAGGAACGACACCGCATGACACACACGCCGCCGCCTGGAGACGACCAGACCCCCGTGCCCGACTACAGCCGCCTCTGGCGGCTGGATGGGCGTGTCTTCCTGGTGCTTGGCGCCGGCCAGGGCATTGGCCGGCAGACCGCGCACGCCTTGAGCCAGGCCGGTGCACGCGTGGTCTGCGTGGGCCGCCGCGCCGGCCCCACCGAAGCGGTGGCCCGCGAAGTGGGCGGTACCGCCCTGATGGGCGACGCCAACAACCGCGAGGACATGCAGCGCATCGCCGCCGAGGTGATGCAGCGCTTCGGCCGGCTCGACGGCCTGGTGGACATCCTGGGCATGCCGCGCGTCAAGCCGCTGGTGGACTTCACCGATGAGGACTGGAACTGGCAGTTCGACATGAGCCTGCGCCACGCCTTCCTGTCGCTGCAGATCATGGGCCCGCTGATCGGCCAGGCCGGCGGCGGCGCCATGGTCTTCGTGAGCTCCACCTCCGGCAAGGTGATCTCTTCCGACCGCGCGCCGTACGCGGCCAGCAAGGCCGCGCTGCAGCAACTGGTGAACGCGGCGGCCATCGAATTCGGGCCGATGAAGGTGCGCGTGAACGCCGTGGCGCCCGGCCTGGTCCTCACACCGCGCGTGAGCACCACCATCCCGGCCGACACGCTGGCCCAGTCGGCGGCGCTCTACCCGCTCGGCGAGGTTGGCACGCCACCGCAGATCGCCTCGGTGATCCTGTTCCTGGCCAGCGCCATGAGCGCGCACGTGAACGGGCAGACCCTGTTCGCCGAGGGTGGCGTCACCGGACGCTCCCCCACCTACGCCACCAGCTCGGCACGGCCGCCCCGCGCATGAGCCCGCAGCGCCCACTCTCCGTCCTGGTCACCGGCGGCGCCACCGGCATCGGCCTGGCCATTGCACGCGGCTTCATCGCCCAGGGCCACCGCGTAATGATCAGCGGCAGCAGGCCGACCGTGCCCGACATGGCCCGGCAGTTGTCCAGCCCGGCATGCCCGGTGCACGCACACGTGGCCGACCTGGCCAGCGAAGCGCAGACCCTGGCGCTGGCCGAAGAGACGCGCCGCGTCTTCGGCGGCGGCTGCGATGTGCTGGTCAATTGCGCCGGGTACTCGCAGAAGCGCAACGGCGAAGCCATTCCACCCACCGAGGTCAGCAGCGCGGACTGGAACCGCATCCTGCACATCAACCTCACCGCCCCTTTCCTGCTCTGCCGCGAACTGATCCCGGCGATGCGCGAACGCGGCTGGGGGCGGGTGATCAACATCGCCTCGCGCGGCGGACGCACCTACGTGCCGTTCGCTGGCGCCGACTACGCGGCGGCCAAGGCGGGCCTGATCGGTCTCACCCGCCATCTGGCCGGCACGTATGCGGGCGAGGGCATCACGGTCAACGCGATCGCGCCGGGCCGCATCGATACCCCGTTGTCCAACACCTCCAGCGACGCGGTGAAGGCGCGCGCGGCGGCGGCCATTCCCGCCGGCCGCTTCGGCACGCCCGAGGAAATCGCGGCGGTGGCGATGTTCCTCGCCTCCGACGGCGCGGCTTACCTCACCGGCGCCTGCCTGGACGTCAACGGCGGCGTGTTCATGGCCTGAGCGCCCTGCGGTCAGAGCGCACGCGCCAGCCGCGCGATGCCTTCCTCGATCTTGTCCAGGCCCACGGTCGCGAACGACAGGCGCAGGGTGGCGTGGTCCGGGTCGCGGGCAAAGAAGGGCGCGCCGGGCACGAAGGCCACGCCCTGGTCGATGGCGCGCCGCGCGAACTCGCCGCCATCGGCCACCTTGCCGCCGGCGCCGGTGAGCCGTGCCCAGACAAACAGGCCGCCCTGCGGCTGCACGAAGGCGATGGCGTCGCCCAGTTCGCGCCGCAGCGCGTTGCCCATGGTGGTGGCGCGTTCGGCGTACACGGCGCGCACGCGCGCCAGCGTGGCCGGCATGCGCCCGGCCTTGAGGTACTGCGCGGCCGTGGCTTGTGCAAAGGTGCTGGTGTGGGCGTCGCTGAACTGTTTGCACATGGTGGCCTTGGCCAGCAGTTCGGCCGGCCCCACCATCCAGCCCACGCGCAGGCCGGGGCTGAGCACCTTGCTCAGCGAACCGCAGTGCACCAGGCGCTCGCGGCTGCCGGGCACGGAGTCGCTGAGAGCCAGCAGGCTGGGCGGTGGCGCGGCGCCGAAGTACAGGTCGCCATAGGGGTCGTCCTCCACGATCAGCGTGTCGTGCTTCACCGCCATCTCCAGCACGCGCCGGCGGCGCTCCAGGGTAAGCAAGCCGCCGCTGGGGTTGCCGAAGGTGGGAATCAGGTAGACGAACTTGGGCTTGTGCTGCGCGATGAGCTGCTCCAGTTCGTCCGCGTTCACGCCGTCGCCGTCCACCGGCGCACTGATGAGCTCCGCGCCGTAGAGACGGAAACACTGGATGGTGGCGAGAAAGGTCGGGCCCTCCACGATCACCTTGTCACCGGGTGAAATCAGCGTCTTGCCCAACAGATCCAGCGCCTGCTGGCTGCCGGTGGTGACGATCAGGTCGTTCGCGCCGACGCCGCCGGCCCCCTTGCTGGCGGCGAACGCGGCGAGCTGCTCGCGCAGCGGCTGGTAACCCTCGGTAGCGCCGTACTGCAGGGCGCCGCCCGGCTCCTCGGCCAGCGCGGCGTTCACCGCTTCGCGAATGCCGTCGACGTCGAACATGGCGCTGTCGGGGAAGCCGCCGGCAAAGCTGATGATGCCGGGCTTGCCCAGCAGCTTGAAGAGCTCGCGGATGGCCGAGGTCTCGACGTTGTTGAGCCGGTCGGCGAAAGGAATGGTGAAAGACATGGTGGCGCTGCTCTCTCGTTCGTGTTCGGAAAATGCCAGGGAAGGTCTGCATTGTCGCCAATTCGTTCGATAGACTCCCTGCCGATGAGCCCCACGCAGATCGAAGCCTTTTTTGCCACCCTCAAGGCCGCCAACCCCAGCCCGCAGTCGGAACTGGAGTACACCACCGTCTTCGAGCTGCTCACCGCCGTGCTGCTCTCGGCCCAGGCGACCGACGTGGGCGTGAACAAGGCCACGCGCCGCCTGTTCCCGGTGGCCAACACGCCGCAGGCCATCCTGGACCTGGGCCTCGAACGCCTGGAGGGCTACATCAAGACCATTGGCCTGTTCCGCAGCAAGGCCAGGCACCTGATGGAAACCTGCCGCATCCTGGTGGAGCGCCACGGCGGCGAGGTACCGGCCACACGCGAGGCACTGGAAGCCCTGCCCGGCGTGGGCCGCAAGACAGCCAACGTGGTGCTCAACGTGGCCTTCGGCGAACCCACCATGGCGGTGGACACGCACATCTTCCGCGTCGGCAACCGCACCGGCCTGGCGCCGGGCAAGACGCCGCTGGCGGTGGAGCAACAGCTCATGAAGCGTGTGCCCGCGGCGTATGCGGTCGATTCGCACCATTGGCTGATCCTGCTCGGGCGTTACGTGTGCCAGGCACGCAAGCCGCTGTGCCCGCAGTGCAAGGTGTCGGCCTACTGCGATTTCAAGGCCAAGACCACCGCCTGAGCCGCGCCGGGGTCAGACCGAGACGCAGGTCCAGCCGCCGGGCTCCGGAGCCTCTTTCGGCCACTCGTCCACCGAGCCCACCAGCGGACGGCCGCTGCGCACGATGTGGCTCACCGCCCGGATGACGCCCGCGTGCGTCACCCACACCACCTCGCGCGAGCTCGCGGGTCGCAGGTCGGCCATGGCGGCGGCCACCCGGTAGAGCAGTTGCTGCGTGCTTTCCGCGCCGCCGAAACGGTGGTGCGCGAAGTCCGCCATCCAGGCGTCGAAGGCGTCGCGGGGAATGTGCTCCCAGGGCTTCAACTCCCAGTCACCGAAGTCCATCTCATTCAGGCGCACGTCGATGCGCGCCGCGCCCAGGTCGGGCCGCTCGGCCTGCAAGGCGCCGGCCAGTTGCTGGGCCCGCAGCAGGCCGGACACCCACACCGGCGTGCCCGGCGCGGGCTGCTGCGCAAAGGCGCGCGCGGCATCGCGCGTGCGCTGCGCGTCGGCGGGCACGTCGCTGGCGCCGTAGCACAGGCCCGAGGGCAGCAACACGGGCGCATGCCGCAGCAGCCAGAGCTTCATGCCGCACCACCCAGCGCCAGCGCCATGCCCAGGTAGAACAGCACCTCGCTCACCTGCTGCGTGGCGCCCAGTCCGTCGCCCGTGAAGCCTTGCAGCCTGCGCCGCAGCAGCCGCCACAGCCAGGCCAGGCCCAGCAACGCACCCAGCACACCGGCCCACCAGGGAGCCGAGGGTTCGCACGCCACCACCAGGGCCAGCGCCAGGCCCCACCACAGCAGGCCGGCCAGCAGCGCGCCTGTGGTGATGCGCTCGGCCAGCGGCTTGCTCTTGGACTGCACCGTGTCGCCCACATGCGGCAGGCCGCGGATGACGAACAGCGGCACCGCACGCGAACTCACATGGGCGGCGAACAGCGTGAGCACCGCCACACCTGCATCCACCTGGGCCAGCAAGGCCAGCAGCGCCACCTTGGCCAGCAGCGCCAGCACCAGCGCGATGGCGCCGTAGCTGCCGATGCGCGAGTCTTTCATGATGTCCAGCGCGCGCTCGCGCTCCAGGCTGCCACCCAGACCATCGGCCAGGTCGGCCAGCCCGTCCTCATGGAAGGCCCCGGTGAGCAGGACGCCGAACACCGTGCTGACGACAGCCGCCACCCAGGGCGCGGCCGGCACGGGCGGCAGCGCCACCAGCATCCCCAGGAACAGCGCGGCGGTGAAGAGACCCACGACCCAGCCCACACCGGGAAAGTGCGCGGCGCTGGCGCGCAGCATCGCCGGGCTGTACCCGACCCACGCCGCGAGCCGGCCCGTCACCGGTATGCGGGTGAAGAACTGCAGGGCCAGCAGAAAGTGGCGCACGAACATTCAGGCCTCGGTCGTCTGTCCGTCGCTGCGCGACACGCCGGCGGACTCAAAGCTCGCCATCTCCCGCAGCAGCGCGCACGCGCTCACCAGCAACGGCCAGGCCAGCGCCGCGCCGGAGCCCTCCCCCAGGCGCAGGCCGAGGTCCAGCAAGGGCTCGGCCCGGAGATGGGCCAGCATGAGGGCGTGGCCACGCTCACCCGAGCGGTGGGCAAAGACACAGCGCTGCAGCACCGCCGGCTGCAGCTTCGCGGCGACCAGCACCGCCGCGCTGGCGATGAAGCCGTCGACCACGATCACCCGGCGCTCCACCGCCGCCTGCTGCACCGCGCCGACCAGCGTGGCAATCTCCAGGCCGCCCAAGGCCGCCAGCGCATCCAGCGGCGCGGTGGCGCCCGCGTGCCGGGCCAGCACCTCGCGCAGCACACCGATCTTGCGCTGCACCGCGTCGGCGTCGAGCCCGGTGCCCGCGCCCGTCACTTCGGCCACGTCCAGGCCGGCCAGTCGGGCCAGCAGCAAAGACGCCGCCGAGGTATTGCCAATGCCCATCTCACCCAGCAGCAGCGCATTGCCCGGCAGCTCGCGCACCAGTTCCCGGCCGTGGTGAATCGCCTGCGCGCATGAGGCCGCGGCCATGGCCGGTCCCGTCAATGCATCGGCCGTGCCATGAGCTACCTTGCGCACGCGCAGGCCCTGGCGCGGCGCGAAGTCGTGGTTCACGCCGCAGTCCACCACCGTCAGGCCAATGCCGTGCTGGCGCGCGAGCACGCTCACCGCCGCGCCGCCGGCCAGGAAGTTCTCCACCATCTGCCAGGTCACGTCGCTCGGGTAGGCCGACACGCCGCGCGCGGCCAGGCCGTGGTCGGCGGCGCAGACCAGCATCTGCGGCTCGCGCAGCACAGGCTGGGTGGTGCCCAGGATGAGCCCGATGCGCAGGGCCAGCGCCTCGATGCGGCCCAGCGAGCCCAGGGGTTTGGTCTTGTTGTCCAGGGCCTGTTGCAGCGCCTGGGCGAGCGCGGGTTGGTGAAGATCGGGAATGTTCATGGTGCGGGGGCGATGAGACGGTCGAGCACGCCAGGCTCGAAGTGGGTCTGAATGAAGTCGGCCAGGCCGTCGAACACCGTGTCCAGCGTGGGGGCGCTGACACCGAACAGCGCGTGCAGCACACGCGGGTCCTCGAACAGGCCGTGCAAGTAGATGCCGAGCACGTTGCCCTGCGCGTTGCACCAACCCAGGCCACCGGGCAGCGCCGCTTGCGCCAAATGGCCCGCGGCGGCCATGGCCGGGTGCTGCGCGGTCTGCCCATGATGGATCTCGTAGCCGGCCACGGCCACGCCCGAAAGCGCGGACCATGCGCCAGCCAGCGTGCCGAACGCCGCCTGCGTGTGCCGCACCGTCTTCTCGCTCTCGAACTGCGTCACCAGCGGCAGCAGGCCCAGGCCGGGGGCGTTGCCGTCGATGCCATGGAGGTCGATCAGCGCCTCGCCCAGCATCTGCAGGCCACCGCACACGCCCAGCACGGCACCGCCACGCGCCGCATGCGCGGCCACGGCCCGGTCCAGGCCCTGCGCGCGCACCCAGGCCAGGTCGGCTGCGGTGGCCTTGCTCCCGGGCAGCACGATCCCGTCGGCGCCGACGCAGTCGGCCGGCGTGCGCGCCCAGACCAGGCGCAGGCCCGGCACGTTCTTCAGGGGCTGGAACTCGTCGAGGTTGCTGATGCGCGGGTAGGCCACGACGGCGATCGTGCGCAGGGCGTGCCCAGGTTCGCCGCCGGGCCGAGCCTCGCCGGCACCCGTTTCCGCAGAAGACGGCGCAGGACGCCCGGCGCCCAGCGTGGGGGCCATGTCGAACACGCCATCCTCCTCCGGCAAGCCGTGCTGCCGCCACATCGGCAGCGTGGCTACGGTGGGCACGCCGGTGAGCGCCTGCAGTTGCTGCGGTGCGGGCGCGAGCAGGCTGGCATCGCCTCGAAAACGGTTGAGCACGAAACCATGGATGAGCGCGCGCTCCTCGGGCGGCAGCAGCGCCCAGGTGCCGTACAGATGGGCGAAGGCGCCGCCACGGTCGATGTCGGTCACCAGCAGACAGCGCGCCTGCGCATGCAGGGCCACGCGCATGTTCACCACGTCGCAGTCGTGCAGATTGATCTCCGCCGGCGATCCCGCGCCCTCGATCACCACCACGTCGTTCTCGGCGCGCAGCGCGTCGAGCGCGGCCGCGAGCTGCGGCCACACCTTCAGGCTGCGCCCGCGCCAGGGCATGGCCGACAGCGCCGCGCTCACCTGCCCCATCAACACCACCTGGCTGCGCGTGTCGGCCTCGGGCTTGAGCAGCAGCGGGTTCATGCGCACGTCCGGCTCGGCGCGCGCGGCCAGGGCCTGGAAGTACTGGGCGCTGCCGATCTCACCGCCTGCCACCACGCGGGCGTTGTTGCTCATGTTCTGCGCCTTGAACGCCGCCACCTTCAGGCCCCGGCGCGCGTAGTAGCGGCACAGCGCGGTGGCCAGCCAGCTCTTGCCCGCGCCGCTGGTGGTGCCCAGCACCATCACGCAGCGCGCGCTCATGGAGCAAGCCCCCGCAAACACCGGTCCCGGTTCATGCCACCGCCTCCCGCTGCGCCAGCAGCGCCGCGCGCAACACGGCCTGCGCGGCCGGTGGCTGCACGCTCAGGCGCCAGTGCCCCGGCAGGCCGAACGACCGCGCATCGCGCAGCTTGATGCCCACGGCGCGCAGCGCGCCCACATCGGGCGGTACCGGCGCGCGGGCACAGAAGTAGTTGGCCTGGCTGGGCAGGCAGGGCCAGCCCAGGTCCGACAGCCACTGCAGCTGCGCACTTTTCCAGGCACGCAACTGCGCCCGGCTCTGCGCCAGCCAGTCCTGTACCTGCGGCCGCCTCCAGGCCTCCAGCATGGCCACCGCGTGCGCGCCCAGCGGCCAGGAGGGCGCCATCGCATCCAGCGCCATGGCCTGGGGCAGGGCCTGATCGGGCGCGATGGCATAGGCCCCGCGCACACCCGTCAGGCCCAAGGCCTTGTTGGGCGACCAGAGTTGCCAGACCTTGGCCAGGTCGGCCTCCGCCAGGCTGCCCGCACCTTCCAGGCGCAACGGTTCGTAGGCACGGTCCAGCACCACGACGGCACCGGACGCGGCCACCCGCCGCGCCTCGGGCTCACCACCGCCCAAGGGGCTGGCGGGTTCACACAGCCAGGCCAGTGCGGCCTGCGCGCCATCCGCCACCGGTTCGAGCCGCCAGGTCTGGGCAGCGGCAGCGTAGTCGCCATACGCCAGCGAAGGCAACCATACCCGCCGGCCGCCCTCGCGCGCCACCCAGGCCGTGATGCGCGCGATGAACTCGCTGGCGCTGCCGGCGAGCACGATGCGCCGGGCATCCACCGCATGGAAGGCCGCCAGCGCCTCGCGCAGCCTGGTGTAGGCGGGATCGGGGTAGCGGCGCGCGTCGGCCTGCTGCACGGCCATCAGTGCCAGCGGGCAGGGGCCACAGGCGTTGGCGTTGGTGGAAAAGTCCCACGCGGGCACGCCCAGGGTATCAGGGCCACCGTGCAGGCGCTTCATGCAGCACCGCCCCAAGCCAGCAAGGCCCACAGGCCGCACGCGGCCGCCAGCATCGCCACCACGCGCGCAGCCTGCCGCAGTGCACGCCCGGTGTCCTGAGGCTGTGCCAGCCGGCCTTGCGGGTGCAGCACGTACACACCGGGCTTGGCCAGGCGCACGCCGAGCGTCAAGGCCATCGCCGCCATCGGCCAGCCGCTGTTGGGCGATGGCGTGAGCCGCGCCTGCGCGAACCACGCCCGCCGGCAACGCCAGGCACGCGGCAGCGCCAGCAGCGCACCCGTGATGCGCGCCGGCAACCAAGACAGCACGTCGTCGGCCCGCGCCGCCCACTTGCCGGCCCAGGTCCAGTCGCGGCCGTCCCGTTGGCCCCGGTAGCCCCACATGGCGTCGGCTGTGTTGGCGAACCGGTAAACCGCTGCGCCAGGCAGGCCCGCCACGGCAAACCAGAACAACGGTGCCACCACCGAGTCGTTGAGGTTCTCCGCCAGCGACTCGATTGCGCTCTCCCGCACCTGCGCGGCGTCCAGCCCCGCCACATCACGGCTCACCAGCCAGGACAGGCGCGTGCGGCCCGCCTCCAGCGACACCGCCAGCGCCGACTCCACCGCCCGCACCTCGTCGCGCAGCATGCGCCAGGCCAGCAGGGGCTTGAGCAGAACGCCCAGGACCAGCACCTGAAGCCACCACACCCACGAGGCCACGGCCCAGGCCGCCCCCCAGGCCAGCGCCGCGACCACGCCCGCGCCCAGGCACCAGGCCAGCGCGCCCAGCACAAAGGGGCGCGCGCGCGCCGCACCGGACGGAGGCGCGATCAGTTGCCCTGCGAACGAGAGGTAGCGGCCGATGGCCACGACCGGATGCCAGCGCGCCGCGGGTTCACCCCACCAGCGGTCGATCGCGAGCGCCAGCAGCATGGCCAGCGGCCAGACCGCGTCGGAGAACGAGGTGTCGGCAAACATGGCGCGCCGTGCTCAGTCTTCAATGCCCCGCTGGGCGGGTATGCCGGCCTTGAAGGCGTGTTTGACCAGGGTCATCTCGGTCACGGTGTCCGCCAGTTCGATGATCTCCCGCGGACACCGGCGGCCGGTGATCACCACGTGCACGTCGCGCGGGCGCTCGCGCAGGGTCTGCAACACCTCGTCCAGCGGCAGCCAGCCGTAGATCAGCGGATAGGTCAGCTCGTCCAGCGTCACCATGAAGTGGGTGCCGCCCAGAATGGCCGCGCGGGCCCGCTGCCAGCCATCGCGCGCGAGTTGCGCGGAATGCGCCAGGTCCTGGCTCTTCCAGCTGAACCCGTCGCCCAAACCCTCGATAGGAATGCCCAGTTGCTCGAACACGCGGTGCTCGCCAAAGCGCGCCGACGGCACCTTCATGAACTGGTAGACCTTGACCGACTTGCCACGCCCGTGGGCGCGCACCGCCAGGCCGAAGGCGGCCGTGCTCTTGCCCTTGCCGTCGCCGGTGTGCACGATCAGCAAGCCTCTGCGTTCGCCCTCGGGCCTTTCGTAGCGCCGTTCGGTGGGGGGTGTCTCGATCTGCATCAGGTTCTCCTTGCCGGGTATCCGTTTCTATCGCGGCAACGCCACCCATTGGTTCCCCAGCGGGTGGATGGCGATGCGGTGGTCAAACACGTCTTCCAGCGCCTGGTGGGTTGCCGCATCGTCGCAGGCACCCTGGTGGCGCACACGCCCCGCGGCCACCACCACCATGGCATCGGCGTGCAGGGCCATGCCGATCTCGTGCAGCACGCTGACCACGGTGCGGCCCTGCGCCACCAGCTCGCGCACCAGGCGCAGCCAATCGGCCTGGTGCGGCGGGTCCAGGTTGGCCAGAGGCTCGTCCATCAGCAGCACGTCGGCGTTCACCGCCAGCAGGCGCGCCAGCAGCACGCGCTGGCGTTCGCCGCCAGAGAGCGCGCCGAGCGCGCGGTCGCGCCAGTCCCAGGCCTGGGTCGCGCGCAGCGCCAGCTCCACGGCGTCACGGTCGGCCGGCGAAGGCGGCGCCAGCCAGGGCTGGTGCGGCAGGCGTCCCAGCATGGCCACGTCCCAGACGCTGAGGTCCTCTGCGCCCTGCTCGCCCTGCCCCAGCCAGGCCAGGCGCCTGGCGCGCTCGCGGCCCGGCCAGTGCGGCAGCGGCCGGCCCAGCAACGCCACTTCGCCCCGATGCGGCAGCAGGCCCGCCAGGGTCTTGAGCAATGTGGACTTGCCCGCGCCGTTGGGGCCGACCACGCTGGTCCAGCACCCGGCGGGCAAGGCGATGTCAATGCCGTGCAGCACCTCGGTGCCGCCCAGCGCGACGCCGATGCCGCGCGCCTGCAAGGCCGGTGTCGCCGCGCTCACAGGCCACCCCCGGGCCGCCGGCGGCGGTGCATCAGCCACAACAGGTAGCTGCCGCCCAGCACGGCGGTGAGCACGCCCACGGGCAATTCCTGCGGCGCGATCACCCAGCGCGCCAGCACGTCGGCCGCCATGAGCAACAGACCGCCCATGCCTGCGCTCAGCAGCACCAGGCGGGCGTGCGTGGTCTTTACGATGGAGCGCACCAGATGGGGCGCCGCCAGCCCGACGAAGGCGATCAGGCCGGTCTGTGCCACCGCCGCGCCGGTGGCCAGCGCCAGCACCGCGACCAGCACCGCACGCACCAGCCCCAGCGGCAGGCCCAGGCTGAGCGCCGTGGACTCGCCCAGTGCGAGCCCGTCCAGCACGCGCCCGGTGCTCGCCGCCACCAGCGCCGCCCCCAGCAACATGGCCGCCATCACGCCGCAGGCCGGCCAGCCCACGAAACCGGTGCTGCCCAGCGTGAAGCCCTGCATGGCCTGCAAGACTTCGGGTGCGGCGATGGTCACCAGGTCGCGCGCCGCGCCGAGCACCACCCCCACGATCACCCCGGCAAGCAACAGCCGCAGCGTGTGCTGCACGCCCTTGGCCAGCACCAGCGTGAGCATCACGCCCAGCACCGCGCCCGCGAAGGCCGCACCGGTCAGGCCCAGCCGCACCAGCCACTGCGTGGCGAACGGCGATGCGCCAAAGAGCGCCAGCGCGAGCGCCACCCCCAGCGCGGCACCCGATGCGCTGCCCAGCAGGTAGGGGTCGGCCAACGGGTTGCGGAACAGCCCCTGCGCCACGGCACCCGCCAGTCCCAGCAGGCCGCCGGCCATCCAGGCACCCAGGGTGCGCGGCAGGCGGATGTCCCACAGGATCTGCCACGCCACCGGGTCTTCATGCGCGCGCAGCACGCTGTCGAAGCCTGTGCTGCCGATGCCCGCGCCCAGCAGCAGCACGATGGCCGCAGCCACCAGCAGCGCGGTACCCAGCCACAGGCTGTGGAGCCGTCCGTTCACGGCAACCCCTTTTCGGCGACGCAGCGCGCCAGCAACCGCGCGGCCTCGGCCATGCGCGGCCCGGGGCGCACCAGCACGTCGGACTGCTCGGCGCTGAACACGCACACCCGTTGCTCGCGCAGCGCTTTCATGCCAGCCCATCCCGGGCGTTGCTCCATGCCCTGCACGTTGCGCAAGCCAATCATGATGAGATCCGGGTTGGCGCGCACCACGTATTCCGGGTTGATGCGCGGGAACGGCCCGAGTTCGGGGGTCACGATGTTCTTCAACCCCAGGCGCGCCATCAGCTCGCCGATGAAGGACTGCGTGCCGGCCGCATAGCCGCCGGTGCTCACCTCGTAGTACACCCGCAGGCCGCGCGCGCCCGGCGGCAGCGACTGGGCGGCGGCGGACACGCCGGCGTCGATGGCGCGCCAGATGCGCTGGGCATCGGCCACCTCCAGCAACTCACCCAGCTTGCCCAGCACGCGCCGTGCGTCGGCCGAGTTCTTGGGTTCCATGGCCAGCACCTTCAGGCCCAGCGCCTCCAGCCGCTGCACGCCGCGCGAGGAGGTGGCCATGAGCACCACGTCGGGCCGCAGCGCCACGATCGCCTCGATGCTGGGGTCTATGCCACCGCCGGTCTTGGGCAGCGACTGCACGGAGGCCGGGAAGTTGGAGTAGCGGTCCACGCCCACCAGCCGGGCGCACTCCCCCAGCTCGCACACCGTCTCGGTGAGCGATGGCAGCAGCGAGACGATGCGCTGCGGCGTGCGAGGCAGCGTCACTGTCACGCCCCGGTCGTCGGTGATGCGGATGTCCGCCGCCCGCGCGGGAACCACCGCACAGAGAGCCAGGATCAGCCAGAGGCTGCGCATCAGGGTCAGCGCTTTCATTCGGATGTGTCTTTCAATATCAGGGGCAGGCCGGCGGCCATGAAGGTCACGCGCTCGCACACGCCCGCCACCGCCTGGTTCAATGCGCCCAGCGCGTCCACGAAGGCGCGCGTCTCCCGGCCCAGGGGAATCACACCCAGGCCGATCTCGTTGCCCACCAGCACCAGCGGGCCGGTCGCGTCGCCCAGGGCATGCAGCAGCGCGCGCCGAGGAGCCTCGGTATCACGGGCCGGCCCTTGCGCCGGCATCATCAGGTGGGTCAGCCACAGCGTGAGGCAGTCCACCACCAGCAGCGTGTTCGCATCCCCGTGCGCGCGCAAGGCCTCTCCCAGCGCCAGCGGCTCTTCCACCGTCAACAGGCCGGGCACGCGCACCGCGCGCTCGCGCTGGTGGCGCTCGATGCGCTCGCGCATCTCGTCGTCCCAGGCCTGGCCGGTGGCCACCAGCACCGCGCGCCGGCCGGGTGCGCCCTGCAGCCACTGCCGCGCCAGCGTCTCGGCCCGGCGAGATTTGCCGCTGCGCTGTCCGCCCAGGATGAGTTCGCGGCGCGCGATGCCGTCAGCCATGGCGCACCATCCAGTCGCTGACGATGCGGTGCAACTGCGCCACGCCGTCGGTCAAGGCGGCAGGGCCCGGCTGCAGGATGTCGGCGGACTTGATCTCGAACAGTTGGGCATCGCGCACCGCGCTCACGCCCTCCCACCCGGCTCGCGCGGCCACTTTTTCCGGCCGGAATTTCTTGCCACACCAGGAGCCGATCACGATGTCCGGGTTGCGCCGCACGATCTCGGCGCCATCCGCGATGATGCGGTCCTTGCCGAGCGCCTGCTGCGCCAGTTCGGGGAACACGTCGTCGCCTCCGGCGATGGCGAGCAGCTCCGACACCCAGCGGATGCCGCTGATGTGCGGCTCGTCCCATTCCTCAAAAAACACACGCGGCCGGCGATGCCCCTGCGCCTGCAGCGCACGGACCTGCTCGCGGATGCCCTCCAGCCGCCCACGCGTCTGGGCTATCCAGCGTTGTCCCTCTTCCGCGCAGCCCACCATGGCAGCCACCTGGTAGAGCATGGACAGGATCTCCTCCACGCTGCGCTGGTTGAACACGGTGACCTGTACACCGGCGCGGATGAGCTCGGCCGCAATGTCGGCCTGCAGATCGGAGAACCCGAACACGCAGTCGGGCCGCAGCTCCAGGATCCGGTCGATCCTGGCACTGAGAAACGCACTGACCTTGGGTTTCTCCTCACGCGCGCGGCGCGGCCGCACCGTGTAACCCGAGATGCCCACGATGCGGTGCGATTGCCCCAGCAGGTAGAGCCACTCGGTGGTCTCTTCGGTCAGGCAGACGATGCGCTGCGGGCCCAGGTCGGCGGCACTCATGCCACGCCCTCCGGCAAGAAAAGCGCGGCGGCGGCCGCCGGGGCCGACGCGAACCACGCATGGAAATAGCTGGCCTGCAAGGATCCACTGCGGTACACCGCCTCTCCCGCCCCGCGCGCACCGCCGCGCGCGGGCATGGTGCACATGGCGGGAGCGAGCGGGGTCTCGCAGCGGGAGTAATGGAAGGTGTGGCCGCGCAGCACGCCCTGGGGGAGAGCCAGTTGCTGCGGACCGAGCGCGGCCAGCCTGGGCTGCATCGCGACCTGCCCCGGCAGCACACCCCACATGGCGTGGTGCGCGCCATCGGCGGTGATCAGGCGTTCAAACAAGGGCATCATGCCGCCGCATTCTGCCCACACCGGCCGTCCGGCCTGCAGGTGCGCCATCACGCTGGCGCGGCAAATGCGGTTGGCGGCCAGCGTGGCCGCATGCAACTCCGGATAACCGCCGGGCAGCCACAGCGCATCGCAGGGAGGCAGCGGCTCGTCCGCCAGCGGCGAGAAAAACACCAGCGAAGCCCCATGCGCCTGCAACAGATCGAGGTTGGCGGGATAGATGAAGCAGAAGGCCGCGTCGCGTGCCACCGCGATGGTGCGGCCCGCCAGCATCCGATCGGGCACCGGTGGCACGGGTGCGGGCGCACCGAAGGGCACGTCCCAGGCCGCGAGCGCCGCCGCGTCCATGCGACCCAGCGGCGTACCCGCCAGCGCATCGGCCGCGGCATCCAGCCGGGCCAGCGCATCCGGCAGTTCGGCGGCCACGGTCAGGCCCAGGTGACGCTCGGGCAGGCTGAAGGCGGCGTCGCGCATCACCGCGCCCAGCCAGGTGGCGGACGCGGGCCCCAGCGCCGCCTGCAGCATCTGCGCATGGCGTTCGCCGGCCACCCGATTGGCCAACACCCCGGCCCACGGCAGGCCGGGACGGAAATGCTGCAAGCCAAAGGCCAGCGCGCCGAAGGTGCCCGCCATCGCCGAGGCGTCAATCACCGCCAGCACCGGCAGGCCCAAGCGCTGTGCCAGATCGGCGGCGCTGGGCTCGCCGTCAAACAGGCCCATCACCCCTTCGACGACGATGAGGTCGGACACCTGGGCGGCCGCGTGCAGGCGCGCGCGCACATCGTCCTCGCCCGTCATCCACAGGTCCAGGTTATGGACCGGCGCGCCACTGGCCAGCGTCAGCCAGTGCGGATCCAGGAAATCCGGCCCGCACTTGAACGCCGTGACGCGCCGGCCCGCACGCGCATGCAGGCGCGCCAGCGCCGCGGCCACGGTGGTCTTGCCCTGGCCGGACGCCGGGGCCGCCACCAGGATGGCCGGGCAGCGCACGCTCATCGGCGAGGCTTCCAGTCCAGCGTGACGTAGGCCGCGCGACCCGGCTGGTTGTAGCCCGCCGCCGTTTCGTAGACCTTGTCGGCCAGGTTGTTGAGCCGCAGGTTCACCGACCAGTCCTTGGCCACCTGGTAGCGGGTGTAGAGGTCCAGCGTGGCAAAGCCCGGCAGCCGCACGGTGTTGGCCGCGTTGTCAAAGCGGTCCGACAGCGCTTGCAGCGAAGCGCCCCAGGTCCAGGCACCGCTCTGGCGATCCAGCGCAAAGGTCAGCGACTCGTCGGCGCGGCGCTGCAGCTTGAGGCGGTTGGCCAGGTTGCGCGCGTCCAGCAACTCCAGGTTGGCGCTCCAGGTCCACGGGCCGCTGGCGCCGGCATAGGACAGCGACCAGCCCTCCATGCGCGCGCGCGGCACATTGGCCACCGCCGGCTGCAGCGTGATGAAACCCCGCACGCGGTTGTCGAACCGCGTGAGCTTGACCTCGTGCAGACCCTGCGTGTAGGTCAGACCCAGCTCGCTGTTCTTGCCACGCTCGGGCTGCGTCGTCGGGTTGCCGTTGAAGAATGGCGAGACGTAGTACAGCGTGTTGAACGACGGCATCTTGAACGAGGTGCCGTAGGCAACGTGCGGGCGCCAGTTCGGCGTGATCTGGTAGCCATAGCTCGCAAAGCCCGTGGTGGCGCCACCGAACTGCGAATTGCGGTCACGCCGCAGGTTGGCCTGCCACAGGTGCGAACCCGCCTGACCCTGGATGCCAGCGAAGGCGGCGTTCGTGGTGCGGCTGTTGACCGCATAGGCCTGCGTGCCGGAGACCTCTTCGCGGATCGACTCCAGACCCACCACCACGTTGCCGGCAAAGGTGTTCCAGTCGTGCTGCAGCGTGGTCTGCGTTTGCGCGGTGTTGAAGCGCGAGGTGTCCGCCGCCGTGAAACTGGTGGACCGGTCGTCGGACCGCGAGAGCTTGAGCTGCGTGCGCGAGTCGGCCGACCACTTGCGCTCCAGGCCCCAGGCCGCCACGCGCGTGGTGACATCGGAACGCACGTTGAAAGCACCCGGGCCATTGTCGTATTCGGTGGTGCCGTCGGCCTGGGTGAAGTTCAGGCTGGTCACCCACCCCGGTGCGATCGCCCAGCGCAGCGAACCCGAGACGCTGTCCTGATCAAAGCCATCGTCATCCGGATTGTGGCTGCCAAAAGCCACGCCCGGGTTGGTGGCGGAGAAGCCCCGCTCGCGCACGGTCCCCAGGTTGAGCGAGTAGGTCACCTCGTCGGTGCCGCCGCTGAGGCCGGCGCTGGCGGCGCGGTGGCCATAGCTGCCCAGCGTGACGCTGGCATTCGGATGGAAGCCCTTGGTCCCCTGCTTGGTGAAGACCTGCACCACGCCACCCACGGCATCGCTGCCGTACAGCGCGGAGGCCGGCCCCTTGAGCACCTCGATGCGGTCGATGATGCCCAGCGGAATGTTGTCGAACGACGCCGAGCCGGCGGTCGAAGAGCCGTAGCGCACGCCATCGACCAGCAACAGGACGTGGCGCGTCTCCGTGCCGCGCACGAACAGGCCGGACTGCTTGCCCAGGCCACCATTGGCCGTCATCTGCAGACCGGCGGCGCGTGTGAGCACCTCGGACAACGTGCGCCCGGTGGATTTCTCCAGAGTGTCGGCATCGATCACCACGACATCGCTGAGCACGGCGTCGGTGCGTGTCTCCACGCGGGTGGCGGTCACCACGGTCTCGGCGAGGACCGCGCGGGCCTCGGTCTGGGCGTGGGTGGGGAATGCGGCCAGAACGGCCAGCGGCAGCACGGCCAGTGGCACGCGCAAGGAACGGTTTTTCATGAAAAGAACACTGACTTGGGTGCCCTCGCCGTCTTCCCCGACGGCGCCTGGGCGTCACGGCGGCGCACCCATCGCTGGACGCACCACCACCTCGTTGGCCGGTATCCGGGCTGGCAGTGCGACCTTCATCGCCTTCCCAGACGGCGGGTACGCCGTCCAGTGGCTGTCTGATGAATGCAGAGTGGCCTGGCTGGCGCCAGGTCTCTCGACTGCTTACCGTTGCGGGGGCAGCGCAGGTTAGGTCCGTCCCGGGGGACATTCCCTCCTGCTTCCCGTTGAACTGCGGCATGCGAACCACACCGCGAGCACCAACACCGGGCATTCTAAACGGCCGCGGCGCGGTGCAACCCTACAATGGGCCAACAGCGAGTCCCGACCATGGCCGACCCCAAGCACATTGACCAGATCACGGAGCGCGTGGAGCGGCTGCTGCTGCGCCACGAGGAACTGCAGCGCACCAACAGCCTGCTCGTCGAGCAGGTGCAAGCGCTGCAGGCCGAGCGCGACTCGCTCAAGTCCCGGCTGCTCGCCGCGCGCGCGCGCATCGACGCACTGCTCGACCGCCTGCCGCCCGGCGTCGCCGAACTGGCCGCCAAAGACCCACGCAAGGAACGCTCATGAACAAGCCCGGCAACAAGCAGATCGAGGTCCAGATCATGGGCCAGAGCTACCTGCTGTCCTGCCCGCCGGGCGGCGAGGCCTCGCTGCTGGATGCGGTGGAACGTGTGGACACGGCCATGTGCCGCATCCGGGACGCGGGCAAGGTCAAGGCGCGCGACCGCATCGCCGTGCTGGCCTCGCTCAACCTCGCCTTCGAACTTTCGCAGAAGGAAGCGGTGGCCTTCCAGGCTTCGTCCTTCGGCCAGCCGGAGAACGGCGCCTTCGCCGAAGCGGGCGGCGCGTTCGAACACGAACCGCTCGATCCGCAGACGCAGTCCCGCGTGGACGACCTCATGCGCCGGCTCGACCAGACCCTGGACAAGGACGGCCGGCTCCTCTGACGCGGCGCCGCCGGTCACTGCGTGCGACCGGATCGACCGATGGCCCGCCAGGGGCTCTTGCAGCGCCTACAATCCACACCGTCTGCGGTGCGCGCCGGGCTTTATATTTCCTTGAACCAATGCTCATTGAGCCCGGGCTTGGTACATTGCGTGGCTGGTGCGAGCGTCTCGCGTCAGACGAACCCGAAGCCCCGCTGCCCTCGCCCACCTGAACCCCCGGTTCAGGATGACGGTCCGGCGGCACTTGCAGACACCTTTCATGCCTCTTGACCCCCTCCTGATCCTTGAACTGGCCCTGCTGGGCATCGCCACGGGCTTTCTCGCCGGCCTGCTCGGCATCGGCGGCGGCATGTTGATGGTGCCCTTCATCACCTTCATCCTCGCGGGCCGGGGCGTGGAGGCCGACCTGGCGGTCAAGATGGCCATCGCCACCTCCATGGCCACCATCATCTTCACGTCCATCTCCAGCGTGCGTGCGCACCACAAGCGCGGCGCGGTGCGCTGGGAGATCGTCAAGGGTCTGGCGCCCGGCATCGTGCTGGGCTCGGTCATTGCCAGCCTCGGCGTCTTCGCGGTGCTCAAGGGCTCATGGCTGGCGCTCTTCTTCGCCGTCTTCGTCGGTTTCTCGGCCACCCAGATGCTGCTGGACAAGAAGCCCGCCCCCACGCGCACGCTGCCCGGCACGCCAGGCCTGCTGGGTGCGGGTGGCGTGATCGGGTTCCTCTCCGGACTGGTGGGTGCGGGCGGCGGCTTCGTCAGCGTGCCCTTCATGACCTGGTGCAACGTCAGCATCCACAACGCGGTGGCCACCAGCGCCGCATTGGGCTTCCCCATCGCGCTGGCCAATGCCACCGGCTATGTCTTCTCCGGCATGGGCGTCAAGGACCTGCCTGCCGGTTCGCTCGGCTACATCTACCTGCCCGCGCTCGCCGTCATCGCCACCACCAGCGTGCTCACCGCACCGCTGGGCGTCAAGGCCGCGCACGCCCTGCCGGTGAAAGCCCTCAAGCGCGCCTTCGCGGGCATCCTCTACGTGCTGGCCGCCTACATGCTCTACAAAGGCCTGACGGCCTGAGTCGACCGGTCAGAGGCGGCGGTCGGCGACGACGATGCCGTCCTCGTCGGCATAGAGCCAGTCGCCGGGCCGCACCCACACGCCCTGGATCATCACCGGCACGTCGCGCTGCCCCTCGGTGCGGCGCTCGGTCGGCAAGGGCATGCTGGCCAGGGCACGGATACCGGTCTCGCACGCGGCAAGCTCTGCCACGTCGCGCACGCAGCCATCGATCACCACGCCAGCCCACCCGTTGCGCGCGGCGGCGGCGGCCAGGTTGCCACCGAGCAGCGCACGGCGCAGCGAGGCACCGCCATCCACCACCAGCACCCGCCCTTCACCCGCGCTCTCCACCGCAGCCTTCACAGGCGTGTTGTCCTCGAAGCACTTCACCGTGACCACGGGACCGGCGAAACGCACCACAGCACCAAAGCTGCGAAAGACCGGCGGCAACACGCGGAACGCGCCGCTCGCGTCGCCCTTGTGCGTATCGCACAGGTCGCAGGTGGCTTTGAAGACATCGGAAGCAGGCATGGCAGAACCCCGGAGACGAAGGAAAACATGACGTGAAACCTGCCGGGAATTGAAGCAGAAACGCCCCACAAATGACGCCCCAGGCAGGTCCTTCCTTGCCCTGCGGCGCACAAGTGTTGTTTTCCCAGCCAAAAACAGGCGTTCCCCCCTCGCAAAGCTTGAAAAAACCGGGCTTCGCACCTTGGATTGCGCAGGCATCTCCATTAGCATGCGAGTCACCAGTGAGAAAGCGCGTTTTCCACTGGGAATACAAGTCCACTTCTAGAAGGAAATTCAACATGGCAACTGCGAAGAAAGCTCCGGCGAAGAAGGCCGCTCCGGCCAAGAAGGCCCCGGCGAAGAAGGCCGCCGCTCCGGCGAAGAAGGCTCCGGCCAAGAAGGCCGCTCCGGCGAAGAAGGCCGCTGCGCCCGCCAAGAAGGCCGCTCCGGCCAAGAAGGCCCCCGCGAAGAAGGCTCCGGCCAAGAAGCGCACCCCCAACGCAGCCTTCATGAAGGCGCTGACCCCCAGCGCTGCACTGGCCGCGATCGTGGGCAACAGCCCCCTGCCGCGCACCGAAGTCACCAAGAAGGTTTGGGACTACATCAAGAAGAACAAGCTGCAGGACTCGGTGAACCGTCGCATGATCAATGCCGACGCCAAGCTCAAGGAAATCTTCAAGAAGGCCCAGGCCTCGATGTTCGAGATGACCAAGCTGGTCAACGACCACCTGAAGTGATCCCGCTCTCCGCGCCCTGCGGGCAGGACGCGGTCCCCTCAGCAAAGCCGACATCCGTCGGCTTTGCTGTTTTTGCGGGGTACCCGGGCTGCCAGGGCGCGGACATATGAGAAACTGCAAGCTGTTACATATACCCGTATAGGCATGACGTCCAGCCCGCCACCGACATCGCCGGCCTCCCTGCCCCCGCAGGGAGATGAGTCGGACGTCCCTCCACTGCCGCAGCAGCGGCACAAGGTCGTGCTGGTGATGGATCTGGTGGAATCGGTGCGGCTCATGGCGGCCAACGAGGCCGCCATCATCAACCAATGGCGCGGCTTCATGCACCACGCCGCCACCCAGGTCCTGCCGACCTGCCGCGGTCGTCTCGTCAAGAGCCTGGGAGACGGTCTACTGGCCGAGTTCGACCAGTCCACGGAGGCGGTACAGGCCGCCCTGGCGCTGCACCGCTATTTCATACCGCTCAACCAGACGCTGCCGGCTTCGCAGCAACTGCACCTGCGTGCAGGCATCAACGCCACCCACATCTACGCCGATGAAAACGACATCTATGGCCAGGGCGTGAACCTGGCTGCTCGCGTAGCCGACCTGGCCTCGCCCGGCGAGACGCTGGTCACCGCCAGCGTTTTCGACGGCATCGTGGTGGGTGTGGACGCGGAGGTCGAGGACCGCGGCGAGAGCTATCTCAAGCACTGGCCGGAACCGGTGCGCACCTGGGCCCTGTACCCATTGACACCGGACTCGGTGGCGGCACGCCCCCGCGTGCCCGAGGGGGTGGCCACGGATTTCCGGCCGTCGATCGCCGTGGTGCCGTTCGAGACGCGCAGCCACGCGGCGGAGCAGTACGTGATCGGCGAGCTGGTGGCCGATGGCGTGATCGCGCAGCTCTCGCGCAGCCAGCATCTGCGCGTGATCTCGCGCATGTCCACGACGGCCTTCCGGGGTCGCCAGCGCAGCGCCGACGAGATCGGTCAGCAACTGGACGCGTCCTTCGTGCTCGGTGGCAGCTACGTGACGTACGGGGACAAGGTGGTGATCATGGCCGAGCTGGCCGACAACCGGCGCGGCGAGGTGATCTGGGCCGAACGGCTCACCGGCGACATCCAGGATCTGCTGGAGACCCAGAGCAGCCTGCTCGACGCGCTCTGCGAGGCCTGTGCCCGCGCGCTGCTCAACGACGTGGTGCAACGCACCCTGGTGCTGCCGGTGCCGCAACTCGACAGCAACGCGCTGATGCTGGGCGGCATCACGCTGATGCACCGATCCACGCCGCGAGACCTGCAGCGCAGCCATCAGTTGCTGGAAGCCGTGGTGGAGCGCCACAAGCGGGTGGCAACGCCCTGGGCCTGGCTCGCCAAGTGGCACATCATGCAGGTGGTGCAGGGTCTCTCGGGCGAACCCGCGCGCGACTTCCGGCGTGCCATCGATACCGCGGACCGGGCTCTGGACCTGGAACCCGCGAGTTCACTGGCCATGGCCATCAAAGGCCACGCGCTGTGCCATCTGGGCGACGACGTCGACACCTCGCGCCGCCTGTTGCAGGAGGCCACGCAGAGCAACCCCAACGACCCCATGGCCTGGCTCTACAACAGCGTGTGGTCCACCATGTGGGGCACCCCCGAGGATTCGCTGACGGAAGCAGAAGAGGCGCTGCACCTCTCGCCACTGGACCCGCAGAAATACTACTTCGAGATGATGCTGGCCACCAGTTGTGCCGCCACCGAACAGTGGGCGCGCGCCATCGATCTGTGCAAGGCCTCGTTGCGCAAGAACCGCTACCACTTGCCGACCATTCGCACCCTGCTGATTTCCCAGTACGAGCTGGGTCAGCGACAGGAAGCCCAGGAGACGTTCACTCTCATGAGGCAACTGCAGCCGCAACTGACGGTGCAGCAGTACCTCGCCGCCGGGGGCAGCAGCCCGCTGCGGCAACGCGTGGCCAAGGCGCTTACCCGCCTGGGTCTGCCAGCACACTAACCCAAGGAGGATCGACATGAGCGGTGGTATCAGTGGAGGCATCAGCGGCGGCATAAGCGGAGGCATCAGTGGTGGGATCAGCGGGGGGGTGAGCACGGGCTCGGTGGTATCGGCAGAGGCGCTGATCCTCAGCCGCGCCGCGATCGTCGGTCCGTATGAGGGAGCGGTGCTGCACGTCCAGCAGCCGGGCTTCGACCAGCCCGACAACCTCAAGCTCTGGGCGGAAGGCCCGCGCCACGAGGCCTGCTTCAGCCAGTTGGTGGAAGGGCTGCTGTTCCGCACGCGCACCGGGCCACAGGAAGCGATTCTGGAGTTCGCCAATCTGCAAGCCAGCACCATCCAGCGCAAGCCGCTGGTGCGCCTTCGCGCTCCGACCAAGGCGCAATTCGAAAAACAGCTGGATCTGGTGGCCGCCTATGCCGACCTGCGCGCCGACCGTGCGGCCGAAATCGTGGACCAGCGCACGCCCCCCATCCAGTTCTGGGCCGGTGTCGCCGGCCTGAGCGCGCACCGCCACAAGAAGACGCTGCAGCTCATCGACCTGGTGTTCTCCCTGGCGGTGCTGGTGGAGATGCGCTTCAAGCAGATCTTTGCCAGCATCCGCCCGGTGCAGTTCTCGCCTCAGATCCAGCCCATGATCGAGACGCCGGGCCATGGCAGTTGGCCCAGCGGCCACGCCACCGAGGCCTTCGCGGTGGCGGTGCTGCTGGAGAAACTGCTGGACACCGCCCCCACGCCAACGCCCCCAGCCAACGGCGCGCGCAGCAACGAGCAACTGCAGCGGTTGGCCGCCCGCATCGCCACCAACCGTGTGGTGGCCGGCGTGCACTACCCGGTGGACAGCGCCTGCGGCCGGTTGCTGGGCACGGCGCTGGCGGAATTCCTGGTGGCGCGCGCCACCGGTACGCGCGTTCACGAGCGTGGCTTCGATGGGCGGCTGTTCGAAAAACCCGACGGCGAGCCACTGGATTTCAACGTGCACGAGTCCATGAACCACACCCACGGACATGCCTACACGCGATCGGCCAGCAGCACCGCCGTGGGCAGCGCTCCCCTGCTCAACTGGTTGTGGGAGGAAGCCCGCAAGGAGTGGCAGTGAGCGCGGCCTGGTCGCCGCTGCCGGCGGGCAGCTTCACGGGCACGCCATGGAGCCTGCCCGGCGCCATCGATGGCGAAGATCCCTACCTGGTGTGGGCCGAGGCGAACCACTTCGCGGGCTACCACTTCAAGCGCGGCAGGAAGCAGCCCAAGTGGCTGCCGATCGTGATGGAGCTCAGCGCGCATGCCGATGTGCCGGCACTCGTAGCCGCCTCCTCCACCGCCTGGCTCCAGATTCCCAAGGTGTACCTCAACGTGCCGGGCCTGCGCTTCTGCAGTGCACGCGTGCGCCGGCGTTTCTTTGAGCGCATGCGCAGCGATGCGCACTTGCGCAGCCTGATCCAGCGCTTCGAAATGGGCCTGCCGGTGGGGCACCATACGCGGGCACTGGTCGATCCCTGCACGCCTGGCTGCACTCCGCTGCCGGTGCCGGGACGGCTCGCTGGCAAGGTGCTGGGCCTGATCGATGGCGGCCTGGCGCTGGCCAACGAGCAGTTCCTGAACGCGCACGGCCGCGCCCGGGTGAAGCACTTCTGGCGGCAGGACGACACCATCAACGGATGCTGGCCGGGCAACCAGCCACACCATCCGGAGCCCCTGGACCCGGCACGCGCAGGGCCCACGCCGCACGACATGGGCTACGGCCATGAACTCAGCGGCGCCGCCATCGACGCCGCGATGGCAGCGCACACCCACGGTGGCCGCCTGGACGAGGACGGCCTCTACCAATACCTGCAGCTGTGGGACCTGAGCCGCCCAGTCAACCATGGCACCCATGTGATGAGCCAGGCCTGCGGTCCCGGCAGCCCGCTCGCGCCGGTGGACGACGAGGCTTCGCGCTGCAACCTGGTGGCGGTGCAACTGGACTGGTCGAACGTGCTGGACACCTCGGGCGGCGCCATGAACGTGAGCGTGCTCGACGGCCTGATGTACATCCTCTCGCGCTGCGCACCGAGTGCCGACGTGGTGGTCAACCTCAGTTGGGGCACGCTGGCCGGACCGCACGACGGCACCTCGGTGCTGGAGGCAGCGATGGACGAACTCATCGGCCTGCTGGGTGGGCGCCTGCGCATCGCGGTGCCGGCGGGCAACGCCTACCAGAGCCGCACCCATGCGAACGCCACGCTGGCGCCCGGACAGGCGGTCGACCTGCACTGGCGGGTGCAACCCGACGACCGCACCGAAAGCTACCTGGAGATCTGGCTGCCTGCCGACGCGCAGGGTGTGGTGATCGAGGTGACGCCTCCGGGGCACGACCACCCTCTTCCCGCCCTGGCCCAAGGCCAGGGCAAGGTGTGGACCGACGGTGGCGAGGCCCCCCTGTGCAGCCTGATCTACCCGACCACCAGTGCGCTCGGCAGCCGAGGCACCTGCGCCCTGCTCGCGCTGGCCCCCACCTTCAGCCGGGAAGGCACCACCGCCACAGCACCGTTCGGCCGCTGGCGCGTCACACTGCGCAACACCGGTCCCGCGGCCACGCTATTCGACGCCTACATCGAGCGCGACGACGTTGCCCTGGGCGTGCACACCGGCGCGCGACAGTCCTACCTGGAGGACCGGCACTACGACATGAGCGGCAACGTCGGCTCGTTCGTGGACGATCCGGCCAACCCCACGCCCATCCGGCGCAGCGGCACCTTCAACAGCCTGTCCACCGGCTACCGCACCACCAGCGCCGGCGGCACGCGCCGCCACGCCTCGCCCAGCGGCCACTTCGCGCTGTACTCGCCGCGCCGCCCGGACCCGGACGCCGGGCGACCGCAGCGCCCATTCGTGAAGAAGGTACCGGATGTGATGCGCCCGAGCGACGACAACCCCGCGCTCTGGGGCGTGCTCGGTGCCGGTAGCCGCAGTGGCAGCGTGGTTCGCCTGGCCGGGACCAGTTCGTCGGCACCGCAACTCGCGCGCGAACTGCTCAACGGCGGCTGAACCGGTCACCCTCCCTGCCGCGCGCGCCGCTCACCAGCGCGCCGGCAGCGGCTTGCACAACCAGATCCAGCGCTCGCGCACCGCGACGTAGCCACCGGTCTCCAGGTCCTTGAGCAGTCGGCTGACCATCTCGCGCGAACAAGCCAGGTGCTGGGCGATCTGCTGGTGCGTCAGGCGTTCGCCCAGACGGCGCTCACCGCGCTCGTCGGGCTCACCCGCCATGTCGTTGAGCAGCCGCACCAGACGCCCGTAGACGTCGATCAGGGCCACGCTGCGCGCGCTGTCGGTGGCCAGCCGGGCACGGCGAATCAAGCGGGCCATGAGTTCAAGTGCGAACTCGGGGTGCGAGGCGATGTAGTCCAGCAAAGTGGCGCGCGTGACCACCGCGCAGGTGCTGGTCTCGGCGGCCTCCACATTGGCCGACCGGGGACCGCCATCGAGCGACATTTCGCCCACGTACTCCAGCGGACCGTACTGTCCCAGGGTAAGTTCGCGGCCCTGGTTGTCGGCCACGAAGGCGCGCAGGCGGCCCTGCAGCACGATGTACAGGGTGTCGCCGGTCTCGCCTTCCTGGATCAGCAGGGCACCTCGCCGGTAGCGGCGCGGGGTGCCGAGCGCCGCAAGGGCTTCAATGTGTCGGTTGTCTGCAGGGGGTGCAAAGGGAACGGCGGCGGCGGGCATCCATGCTCACGGGTGGGAAAACTCCGTGGCATTGTGGGGCATGGGCGTGATGATGCGCAAGGCGGGCACCACCGGCGGCAGGCTGTTGATGCGGTGCAGGAGCCGGCGGATGCTCGACGCACCGGCCTTTTCGCGCAGGGTCTTGATCTGGCTGCGCACGGTCGACTGGGCCACCCCGTGCTGGCGCGCGATGTCCGGAATGCCCAGGCCCCGGCACAGGCCCATGAGCACAGCCTCCTCGCTGGGGCTGAGGCTGAGCGTGCGGGCGAACATGCGCACCGCGAGGTTGTCGCAGGTGCTCTGGCGAGAGAGCAGCACCAGCACGGAGGGAGGGTCGGCCTCCAGCGGATGGCTCAGCGGCGTGAAGGCCAGCGAGAGTTCCCGCTCGCCCTGCACCAGCATGATCAGGCGGCGTTGGCCGCGGAGGGAAGCCTCCATGGCCTGCTGGATCTGCCCGGTGAAGCCGGCATGGCTGCCCAGCAGGCTGTTGCCGTAGGACATGATCATGCGCCCGCTGGCCAGTTCGTGGCGAGCCAGGTGGTTGGCGTGCAGGATGCGGCCCTGAGAGTCGATCACCAGCATGCCGTAGTCGATCTCGTCGAAGACCCGCAGCAGCATGTGCGAAGGCAGCCCGGGGCGCGCCCCCGCGGCATCACCCGCCAGGCCGGCGTCGTTCCAATTCACATCACTGCCTTGCTGCCACATGCCCATCCCCCGTTGTATGGATGGCCCAGTCTAGGCAGCGGGGTCACCCGCAGGGTGTGTGCGGATGCCTGAAATCCTGTGAACTATTCACATCACATCAGCGCTGGGGCGCCGCCCTGAGCGCGCTCTCGCGGATGGCGCCCAGCGTGCCGCGCGTGGTGATCACGTCGACATCGAGCACGACCTCGATCAGGCTGCCGCCGGGTGCCGCCAGCGCGCGCAGCAGCGCGGGCTCGAATTCACCGGTGTGCGTGATGCGTTCGGCGCTGTAGCCATAGCCGCGAGCCAGCACGCAGAAATCGGGGTTGGACAGGCCCGAGCCGCTCACACGCGCCGGGTACTCGCGCTCCTGGTGCATGCGGATGGTGCCGTAGCTGCCGTTGTTGAGCAGCAGCACGATGCTGCGCGCGCCGTGCTGCGCGGCGGTGGCCAGTTCCTGGCCATTCATGAGGAAGTCGCCATCGCCCGCGATGGTGAAGGCGGTGCGCCCGGTGAGAATGGCCGCACCGATGCCGGCCGGCACGCCATAGCCCATGGCGCCGTTGGTGGGTGCCAACTGGGTCTTGTGGCCCTTGGCCAGCCCGTGGTAGCGGAAGAAGCGGTGCAGCCAGCTCGCAAAATTGCCCGCGCCATTGGTCAGCACCGCGTCGGAAGGCAGGTGTTTCTGCAACGTGTGGATGATCGCCGGCATGTCGATGCTGCCCGGCAGCACCACCCCGCCGTTGCCCGGGTGAATGTTGGCGAGGTAGTCGGCATGGCAGGCCTGCGCCCAGTCCGCCCAGGGCACGGCGGGCGGCGCTGTCAGCACCTCCAGGCTGCGCGCGGCGGCGTTCATGGTGGCGTTGATGGCCAGCGTGGGCTGGTAGACACGGCCCAGTTCCTCGGCGCTGGCGTGCACATGCACCAGCTTCTGGCGCGGCTGCGGCGCCTCGATCAGCGTGTACCCACCGGTGGTGGATTCGCCCAGCCGGGGGCCCAGTGCGATGAGCAGATCACTCTCTCGCACACGCCGAGCGAGCGCAGGGTTGATGCCCAGGCCCACATCCCCCGCGTACAGCGGATGGTGGTTGTCGAAAGTGTCCTGAAAGCGGAAGGCATTGGCCACCGGCAACTGCCAGTTCTCCGCGAAGCGCTGCAGCGCGGCGGCGGCCTGCGGCGTCCAGCCGCCGCCACCCGCGATCACCAGCGGCCGCGAGCTGGCCAGCAGCAGCGTGCGCAGTTCGCGCAGCGCGCCCGGGTCGCTCCAGGCCTGCACCGGCTCCACGCGCGGCAGCGGCCGCGCGTCCACGGTCTGCGTGAGCATGTCCTCCGGCAGCACCAGCACCACCGGGCCGGGACGTCCGTTCATGGCGGTGGCGAAGGCGCGGGCCACGTATTCGGGAATGCGGCGTGCGTCGTCGATGCGCTCCACGCGCTTGGCCATGCCGCGCGTGGAAGGACCGAAGAAGGCGCCGTAATCCACCTCCTGGAAAGCTTCGCGGTCGCGCGCATCGCTGGCCACGTCGCCAACGAAGAGCACCATGGGCGTGGAGTCCTGGAACGCGGTGTGCACGCCGATGGAGGCGTTGGTGGCCCCCGGGCCGCGCGTCACGAAGCACACACCAGGCCGCCCGGTAAGCTTGCCCTGTGCCTCGGCCATGAAGGCCGCGCCGCCTTCCTGACGATTGGTCACGAAATGGATGCGCCCGGCATGGGCATGGAAACCGTCGAGCACGGCCAGGTAACTCTCACCCGGCACGCCGAAAGCATGGGTGACGCCCTGGGCGATCAGGCATTCGACGAGCAGGTGTCCGGCAAGCTGGGGCATGAGATTGACTTTATTAACTCATTGGTGAATTATCGGATCATGACCTCTGCATCCACCCCTCTCGTCGAAGAGCGCCTGCGGGACGCCGACCGATCGCAGAATACCATCCTGACCGCGGCGCGGGACGAGTTCTCCGAGCACGGCCTGGGCGGTGCGCGCATGGACCGCATCGCCGAGCGCGCAGGCCTGAACAAGCGCCTGATCTACTACTACTTCGAGGACAAGGAGAAGCTGTTCCAGGCGGTGCTCGAACAGGTCTACCGAGACATCCGCGAGGAAGAGCGCAAGCTCAATCTGCTGCACCTCAAGCCCGAGACCGCCTTGCGCCGGCTGGTGGAGTTCACCTGGAACTACTACCTCGAACACCCGGAGTTCCTCACCCTGCTCAACAGCGCCAACCTGCACCGCGGCAGGCACCTGGCCGACTCGCAGAAGGCCCGGCAGCTCAACTCGCCGCTGATCGAGATGCTGGCCGGGATCCTGGAGCGCGGACGCGCCGAGGGCACCTTCCGCGGGGGCGTGGACCCGGTCCAACTCTACATCTCGATAGCGGGCATGTCCTATTTCTACCTGGGCAACAACCACACCCTCTCGGCCATCTTCGGGCGTGACCTCATGACCCCCAAGGCGCACAACGAAAGGCTCTCCCACATGTGCGACGTGATCCTAGGGTATGTCCTGAGAAACTGAGCCCGCCCGCGCCCTTGACGGTGGGCAGGCTGGATCCTATTATTCACCATTCAGTGAATTAACAGGAGACAACGCATGAAGACCACCCTGACCCTTCGCACCGTCCTGAGCACCGCGCTGCTGGCACTGGCCTCCGCCAGCGCCATGGCCCAATGGAAGCCTGACCGACCCATCACCTTGATCGTGCCCTGGGCACCGGGTGGGTCCACGGACCAGGTCACTCGCGTGACCGCTGCCGAGCTGGAGAAGCACCTCGGCCAGAAGATCGTGATCATGAACCAGCCCGGCGCCTCGGGCTCGGTGGGCACCAAGAACGCACTGGCCGCGCCCAAGGACGGCTACACCTGGACCGCCGGCGGCGCCAAGGACCTGGGCACCTACAAGGTGCTGGGCATGCTGGACACCTCGGCCAGCGACTGGAACCTCTACCTGAACGTGGCGCACATCGCGGTGGTGGGCGTCAATGCCGACACGCCGTACAAGACCATGAACGATCTGCTGGCGGCCATGAAGGCCAACCCGGGCAGCATCTCGGTGGCCACCGCCGGGGTGAACTCCAGCGGCCATTCGGCCATCGAGGCGCTCTCGCGCGCTGCTGGCGTGACCTACAAGCACGTGACGTACGACGGCGGCGCCCCCGCGGCCGTGGCAGCCGCTTCCGGCGAGACCCAGGTCACCACCCAGCTCGCGGCCGAGCAGACCGACATGATCCGCGCCAAGAAGATCCGCCCGCTGGCGGTGGTGGGCGACAAGTCGATCGAGATCGAAGGCTTTGGCACCATACCGCCGCTGTCGCAGTTCATCCCGGGCTTCAAGGACCCGATCAACTACTTTGGCATCTTCGTGCCCAAGGGCGCGCCCGCCGAGGTGTACCAGACGCTGGACAAAATCTGGGCCACCGAGATGGTGAAGAACGAGGCCTTGCGCAAGTACGCGCAGTCGCGCGGCGCCATGTTCGCGCCCATGGCCGGGGAAGAGGCGCAAAAGGCGGTCTTCCCGGCCATCCAGTCCTACGCCTGGACACAGCAGGCCGCCGGCAAGGCCAAGGTGTCGCCCGACACCGTGGGCATCCCCAAACCCTGACGCCGCCGCCACGCCATGACCGAGGGTGGACAATCCGCCCGCTCCGACATCTGGGGCGGAGCGGCATGGGCGGGCTTTGGCCTGCTGATCCTGGCGGAGTCGCTGTGCATGGACCGCTTCGAGGCCATGGGCGCGCAGCTCTACACCATGCCGGGCTTCGTGCCCGGCCTGCTGGGTGCCGTGGTGGTGCTGTTTGGGCTGCTGCTGGTCGCGCGCGGCTGGCACCGCAGCCGGCGCGAACCGCACGGTGAAGAAGGGGCCGCGCCGCTGTTCAACGCGCGCGTCGGCCTGACCCTGGCGCTGGCGCTGGTCTATGCGGTGCTGTTGATAGGCCGCATCCCCTTCTGGCTCGCCACGGCGCTCTTCGTGGCCGCCTTCGTCGCGCTCTTCACGCCCCCCACGCGCAGCACGGCGCGGCGCTGGGTGGTTGCGCTGCTGGCGGGAGTGATCACCTCGGCGGTGGTCAGCCTGGTCTTCCAGGAAGTGTTCCTGGTCCGTCTTCCCTGAACCCGCACCATGCTCGACGGCATTCTTCTGTTCGGCCATTCGATCGCCAGCTTCAGCACGCCCTCCACCATTGGCCTGGCGCTGCTGGCCTCGCTGGTGGGTGTGATCATGGGCGCGCTGCCTGGCCTGACCGCCACCATGTCGCTGGCGCTCATGACCACGCTCACGCTCAAGCTGCCGCCCAACCAGGCGCTGCTGATCCTGATCTGCACCTATGTGGGCTCCATCTATGGCGGCTCGCGCTCGGCGATCCTGCTCAACATCCCGGGTACGCCGGCATCGGCCGCGTCCTGCCTGGACGGCTACGCCCTCGCCCGCCAGGGCATGGCGGGCCGCGCCATGGGCATCGCCACCACCGGATCGGTCATGGGCACGCTGATCGGCATGTTCTTCCTGGCCACCTTCACGCCGGTGCTTGGCGGCCTGGCGCTGAAGTTCGGCGCCTACGAATTCTTCTGGCTCGCGCTCTTCGGCGTCATCATCGCCGGCACGCTCACGGGCAACGACCCACTCAAAGGCTGGATCGCAGGCATCGCCGGCCTGTTCATCGCCACCATCGGCCAGGAGCCGCAGTACGGCTACGAACGCTTCGCCTGGGGCCTGCGCGACCTGGCCGGCGGCATCCAGCTGGTGCCGGCGCTGGTGGGCGCCTTCGGTTTCGCCGAATTGCTGACCTCCATGCGCGAGCGGCAGGCGCCGGTCAAGATCAGCGCCTTCGACACCGTGATCCCCAAGGTGCGCGACGTGTTCCAGTACTGGCGCACCATCCTGCGCTCGGGCCTCATCGGCACGGGCGTGGGCATCGTGCCCGGCGTGGGCGAAGACGTGGCCGCCTGGTCCTCCTATGCAGCCGCCAAGCGCGTGAGCAAAGAGAAGGAGACTTTCGGCAAGGGCTCGGTGGAAGGTCTGATGGCCGCCGAGACCGGCGACAACGCCTGCGTGCCGGGCGCGATGATACCGGTGCTCACGCTCGCCATCCCCGGCTCGGCACCGGCCGCGGTGCTGATGGCGGCCATGATCATCCACGGCGTCAAGCCCGGCCCGCTGATCATGGTGGAGAGCCCGCAGTTCGTCTACGACGTGGTGGCCATGATGCTGTTCGCCACCATCGGCATCCTGATCTACGGCCTGGTGCTGACCAAGGCGCTGGTGCAGGTGCTGCGCGTGCCCCAGCACCTGATCGTGCCCATCATCTTCGTGCTCTGCGCGGTCGGCAGCTTCGCCATCGCAGGGCGCCTGTTCGATGTCTACGTGATGCTGGGCTTCGGCGTCATCGGCTACTTCCTGCGCCACTACGGCTACCCCATGGCACCGCTGGTGCTGGGCATCGTGCTCGGCGATCTGCTGGAGAAGAACCTGCGCCGCGCCCTGGTGCTCTCCGACGGCGACCTCACGCCCTTCTTCACCCGCCCCATCGCCGGCACCGTGGCGGCCCTGATCTTCGCCACCGTCGGCTGGAAGCTCTGGAGCGTGTACCGCACCCAGCGCCACCACCGCGAGGCCACAGCATGAAGGCCCGGCTCTCGTTGTGCAACGAAGTCCTGCGGCCGCTGCCGCTGGCGGCGCAGTGCGAAGCCGCCGCGCGCATGGGCTACGACGCGCTGGAGCTGGCTCCCTTCACGCTGACCGACGACCCCACGCAACTCGACGCGGCGGCCGCACGCCAGGTCGCCGCCACCGCGGCCGGGCATGGCCTGCGCATCTCCAGCCTGCACTGGCTGCTGGTGCAGCCCAAGGGCCTCTCGCTGGTGACCGACGACGCGGCCTTGCGCCAGCGCACGCTGGACCTGCTGCGCCGCCTGATCGACTTCTGCGCCGCCTGCGGTGGCGAAGTGCTGGTGCACGGCTCGCCCGGGCAACGTTCGCCCGGCCCCGGCCAAAGCGTGGCCGACGCCTGCCTGCGCCTGGAATCCGCGCTGGCCGAACTCGCCCCGCACGCGGCGGCGGCCGGCGTCGTCTACTGCCTGGAGCCGCTGGGCCGCTTCGAGACCCCGGTGATCAACACCGTGGCCGAAGCCGCCGCGCTGGTGGACCGCGTGGGCTCACCCGCCTTGCGCACCATGCTGGACGTGAGCGCCGCCTCGCTCAGCGAAAGCGAACCGGTGCACACCGTACTGCAGCGCTTCCTGGCCAGCGGCCACATCGCCCACGTGCAACTCAACGACCGCAACCGCCGCGGCCCCGGCCAGGGCGACACCGACCAGCGCCCCGTGCTGCAGACCCTCAAGACGCAGGGTTACGCCGGCTGGATGGCGGTGGAACCGTTCGACTACCTGCCGGATGGCCTGGGCTGCGCCGAGGCCAGCGTGCGCCATGTGCGCGAACTCTGGGAAACCGTATGACCCCTGCCCTGCGCATCACCGAGGTACTGCTGTTCCAGCGCCACGTCACGCTGCGGCTGCCGTTTCGCTTCGGCGCCGCCACCGTCACGCAATGCCCGCAGGCCTTCGTGCGCGTGCGCGCCGAGATCGGCGGCAAGTCGTTCGAGGGTGCCACCGCCGAGCTGATGGTGCCCAAGTGGTTCGACAAGTCTCCCTCGCTCACACACGAACAGAACTTCGAGCAACTGCGCGAGTCGCTGCGCCATGCGCGCGACGCCTTTCTCGCGGGCAGCGACGCGCTCAGCCCCTACGGACACTCGCAGGCCTCGGGCGAGACCGCCATCGGCGTCTCGGTGGCGCGTGGCCTGCCGCGCCTGGCGGCACAGTTCGGCCCGGCGCTGCTGGACAAGGCCGTGGCCGACGCGGCCTTGCGCGCGACCGGCCTGGGCTGGGTGGATGGCGTGCGGGCCGGTGTGCTGGGCGATCCCTGGAGCCAGCGCCTGGAGATCACGCACCCCGCACGGGTGGTGCTGCGCCACACCGTGGGACTGGCCGACCGGCTGGCCGATGGCGACGAAGGACCCGACCCGCAAGACGGCCTGCCGGCCACGCTGGAGGCGGCCGCCAGACACCACGGCCTGCACCACTTCAAGCTCAAGCTCAGCGGCCAGATCGAGGCCGACCGCGAGCGCCTGACCCGCATCGCCGCCGTGCTGCAGCGCCTGGGCGTGGACTACCGCGCCACGCTCGACGGCAACGAAACCTTCACCGACGCCAGCAGCCTGGGCGCGCACTGGCGTGCCCTGCAGGCCGAGCCAGCCCTGGCCGATCTGCTGCGCCGCACGCTGCTGCTGGAACAGCCGCTGGCGCGTGCGGTGGCGCTGCGCGAATCCATCGCCTCGCTGCCCATCGGCGTGCCGGTGATCCTGGACGAATCCGACGACCACCCCGAAGCGTTGCAGCAAGGCCTGGCACTGGGCTACCGCGGCATCTCCAGCAAGGCCTGCAAAGGCATCTACCGCTCCATGGCCAGCGCCCACCGCATCGCGCAAGACCCGCGCCTGCTGCTCTCCGGCGAAGACCTCACCTGCCAGGCCGGCCTGGCGGTGCAGCAGGACACGCTGCTCGCCGCCAGCCTGGGCGTGCGCCACATCGAACGCAACGGTCACCACTACGTGGACGGCTTTGGCGCCGCGCCCGACGAAGAAGCGCAGGCCTTCGCAACCGCGCACCCCGGCTTCTACGAAAGGGGCGCGAACGGTCGCCCTCACCTCGCGGTGCGCAACGGCCAGCTCGATCTCTCCTCCCTGCACACGCCAGGTTTCGCCAGCGCCGCCGCGCCGCACTGGCACAGCCTGCAGGCCATTCACTGATTCCTCTCTCTCACATACGCCTTCACGGAGACCCCACATGGCAACACAACGACTCGGCCTCATCATGCACGGCGTGACCGGTCGCATGGGCATGAACCAGCACCTGATCCGCTCCATCTGCGCCATCCGCGCCGAAGGCGGCGTGACGCTGTCCAACGGCGACAAGGTCATGCCCGACCCCATCCTCATCGGACGCAACGCCGACAAGATGGAGGCCCTGGCCAAGGCCCACGGCATCGCGCGCTGGGGCACAGACCTGGACGCCGCGCTCGCCAACACCGAAGACACCGTCTTCTTCGACGCCGGCACCACCCAGATGCGTCCGGCCCTGCTGGCCAAGGCGCTGCGCGCGGGCAAGCACGTCTACTGCGAAAAACCCATCGCCACCAACCTGAACGAAGCGGTGGAGATCGCGCGCCTGGCCGAAGAGGCCGGCCGCAGTCAGGGGCTTCGGCACGGCGCGGTGCAGGACAAGCTCTTCCTGCCCGGCCTGCGCAAGCTCGACATGCTGCGCCGCGCCGGCTTCTTCGGCCGCATGCTCAGCGTGCGCCTGGAATTCGGCTACTGGGTGTTCGAGGGCGACCTGCAGCCCATCCAGCGCCCGAGCTGGAACTACCGCAAGGAAGATGGCGGCGGCATGATCCTGGACATGATGTGCCACTGGCGCTACGTGCTGGACAACCTGTTTGGCGAGGTCAAGTCGGTCTCCTGCCTGGGCACCACGCACATTCCCCGCCGCTGGGACGAAGCCGGCCAGCCCTACGACTGCACCGCCGACGACGCCGCCTATGCCACCGTGGAGCTCACCGGCCACAACGGCGAGCCGGTGATCGCGCAGATCAACATGAGCTGGGTCACGCGCGTGCGGCGCGACGACCTCGTCACCTTCCACGTGGACGGCACCGACGGCTCCGCCGTGGCCGGCCTGCAGACCTGCCGCGCCCAGTCGCGCGTGGCCACGCCACGCCCGGTGTGGAACCCCGACATCAAGCAGAACATGAACTTCTTCGACCAATGGCAGGAGATCCCCGACTCCGTGGTCTACGACAACGGCTTCAAGATCCAGTGGGAACACTTCATCCGCCACGTGGTGGAAAACGCACCCTACAAATGGACGCTGCCCGAAGGCGCCAAGGGCGTGCAACTGGTGGAAGCCGCGCTGCAAAGCTGGCAGGAGCGCCGCTGGGTCGACGTCCAACCGCTGAAGGTCTGACACCATGGCACTGTCTCTGAAACTCCCGAGCCCCTCCGGGCAGATCGCAACCTACACACTGCGCGGCACCACGCCCGTGAAACCCGCGGCCGGTGTGAAGTTCAACCGCATCGCCTACTCGGCCGCCCACGTGGTCGCCGACCCGCTGGCCGCCATCGACCCCTGGCTGCAGTGCGCGGTGGACTGGGACGCCACCATCGCCTACCGGCGCCGCCTCTGGTCGCTCGGCCTGGGTGTGGCCGAGGCCATGGACACCGCGCAACGCGGCATGGGACTGGACTGGCCGACCTCGCTGGAACTGATTCGTCGCTCGCTCGATGCCGCCAAGGACGTTCCCGGCGCGCTGGTGGCCTCGGGCTGCGGCACCGATCACCTGGTGCTGGACAACGTGAAGACCGTCGACGATGTCACCGCCGGCTACGAGGAACAGATGGCCGCCATCGAGAAACTCGGCGGCAAACTCATCGTCATGGCCAGCCGCGCCCTGGCCCGCGTGGCCCGCAGCCCGGCCGACTACGAGCGCGTCTACGACCGCATCCTCAGCCAGGCGAAACAGCCGGTGATCCTGCACTGGCTGGGCGACATGTTCGACCCTGCGCTCAAAGGCTATTGGGGCAGCGACGACACCGGCAAGGCCATGGACACCGCACTGGCCGTGATCGCCGCGCACCCCGACAAAGTGGACGGCATCAAGATATCCCTGCTCGACAAAGACAAGGAAATCACCATGCGCCGCCGCCTGCCGGCCGGCGTGCGCATGTACACCGGCGACGACTTCAACTACGCCGAACTCATCGCCGGCGACGGCCACGGCAGCTCGCCCACGCACGGGCAGAGCGACGCCCTGCTGGGCATCTTCGACGCCATTGCCCCCGCCGCCGCCGCCGCGCTGGGCGAACTGGCCCAGGGCAACGAGGCGAAGTTCCACGCCATCCTCGGCCCCACCGTGCCGCTGTCGCGCCACATCTTCCAGGCCCCCACGCGCTTCTACAAAACCGGTGTGGTCTTCATGGCCTGGCTCAACGGCCACCAGGACCACTTCACCATGGTCGGCGGCCAGCAAAGCACACGCTCCCTGCCCCACCTGGCCGAACTGCTGCGCTTGGCCGATGCCGCCAACCTGCTGGAACAACCCGATCTCGCGGTACGGCGCATGAACACGCTGCTGGCCCTGCACGGCGTCCAGCCCTGACCACGCCGGCCAAGCCCCCCAAAGGCCCCCCCCCCGTTCGGGCTGAGCCTGTCGAAGCCCTCCACAAGCTCAGCACCCACACACCACCCACATGCGCGACTTCTCCCAAGACCACCGCTGGCTTTCCATCAACACCGCGACGGTGCGCAAGAGCCTTGGCCAGGAACAGCCACTGACCGGCATCATCGAGGCCTGCGCGCGCTTGCAGATTCCCGCCATCTCGCCCTGGCGCGACCAGGTCGCCGCCAGCGGGCTGCCCACCATCCGGCAGCAGGTGAAGACCCACGGCCTGAAGCTCTCCGGCTACTGCCGCGGCGGCATGTTCACCGCCACCGACGGCGCGGGCCTGAGCGCCGCGCACGACGACAACCGACGCGCCGTGGACGAAGCCTGCGAACTCGGCGCCGCCTGCCTCGTGCTCGTGGTCGGAGCACTGCCTGGCGCACTGGCGGGCAAAGCGGCGCACAAGGACATCGCGCTCTCGCGCCAGCAGGTGCACGACGGCATCGGAGAACTGCTCGGCCATGCCAGGGCCAGCGGCATGCCCCTGGCCATCGAGCCGCTGCACCCCATGTACGCCGCCGACCGCGCCTGCGTGAACACCCTGGAGCACGCGCTGGACCTCTGCGACACCTTCGATCCGGAACAGACCGGCGCCCTGGGCGTGGCGGTGGACGTGTACCACGTCTGGTGGGACCCCAAGCTGCAGGCCCAGATCGCACGCGCCGGCGCCAAGCGTCTGCTCGCCTTCCACGTCTGCGACTGGCTCACCCCCACCACCGACCTGCTCAACGACCGGGGCATGATGGGCGACGGCGTGATCGACATCCCGCGCATCCGCGGCTGGGTCGAAGACCAGGGCTTCACCGGTTTCAGCGAAGTGGAAATCTTCTCTACCGCCAACTGGTGGCAACGCGAGCGCGACGAGGTGCTGAACACCTGCATTGAGCGACACCGCAGCGCGGTGTGAACAGGCCCCCTCGCCGGTCACAGGCCGGCCGGATACACAAATGGGGGATGCACCGTGCCCCAGGGGCCGATTTCCTCTCCATGAACCGCGAAAAAATGGGATAACCCCCACCACAGGCCGGCTCGGACTGAGCCGCCGATGGACAGTGGAAGGGGGGATCGATGCATACCGCGAGTGAACAGATCGTGCGTCAGCCGACGCGCGCGGCCGCTGACAGGTTGCCAACGGCCTTCTTCCGATGGCTGTTGCTGCTGGCCCTCGCCGCCCTCATCGCCTGCGGCGGCGCAGACGACGAAAGCCCCGTCCCTCCCGCCTCGGGCGCCAGAACCTTGTCCATAGCCCCCATTGCCCAGCAAACCGAAGTGTGGTGCTGGGCCGCTTCGGCGGAGATGGTGTTTCGCCACTATGGCCTGCCCGCCTTGAATGCGAACTACCAATGCGGCATCGTCGCGGCGTACTTCGGTGGCCCATGCGCGGTCAACTGCTTCACCTGCGTGCAAGCCATCGGCCCCATGAGTCAGATGCACGTGCTGATCAACAACTATGGCGCCGTCGTCTCGCGCGTCACGCCGTCTCGCCACCTTTCCAGCGCCCTGTTGTTCAGCCCGCTGTCGTTCGATCAGGTGGCCGCTCAGATCAACGGCAACCGCCCCATCGTGGCAGGCATCTCGCCAGGAGGCTACGCCTATCCCAATCTGTCACAACACATCGCCGTCATCGTGGGGTACGACGCCACCGGCGGAGGTGCGCGCCTCATCGTGAACGATCCCTTCCCCTACGCGGCGTTTCCCCTCCAGCCCAACCCTTACTTCATCGCGGGCGGTACCCAGACCCGCCCGGGCCAGTACTCGGTGAGCCATGCGGCCTTCGTGTCATTGATGAACTGGGCCAACACCATTCACCAGATCCAGTAACGGGCCCTCGCCCGCCCCACTCCGCCGGAGGTCTGTCCATGAACGCATCCTCTCCATCCGGTACGGCCCCTGCCGTTCTGGACAAGTACCTGGTCTTCGTCTTTGGGGTGCTGTTCATCTCTGTGCTGCTGTGGCTGGTCTTCAGGACCGACGCGCCACTCACGGAAGACCAGGCCAGGCTCGTGCATCTGGTCTCGGCGTTGGCCGCGGCCGGGTTCGGTGCCGCGCTGCCGGGCAGACTGCAGGTCAGGCACCGCTGGCTGTTGCGCGCCAGCGGTTCCTTGGCGCTTTTCGTCCTTGTGTACGTCTTTCAGCCCGAGCGCGCCGTCACACCGCCAGGGGTGTGGCCCAAGACCGACCCATCCCGGGTCGTCGAAGACCATCTCAGGCTGACCGACGCCGGGCGCTACGGCGAAGCCTACGACGCGCTGTCTCCCGAAGGCAAGAAGCGCTTCTCGCGAGACGAAGTGATCGAAGTGTTCCGCACGCACAGGACCCCTTTCGGTGATGTTGAAAAGAGGGTGCGCAACGGTGTGTCAAGCGTTGCAACACTGCCGGATGGGACCGTCGGACCCTTCAGGCTGTATGCGTTCGTCACGACGTTCAAGGACGGCAACCGCGTGCATGAACCCATCTGGGTGATGGCCGTGGACAAGAACACCTGGGGGGTGCTCTTTCACAACGTCTTCCCCTGTCTCAACAACCAATGCGGCAACGCCCCTGAAACGCCCTGACCGGGCGCCGCGCCACCGCCCACCGTCACCGCATCGAATGCAGCCCGACCTTGTTGCCTTCGGTGTCGATGAAGTGCGCGAAGAAGCCGAAGTCGTTGCCGATCTCGGTCTTGGGCACGGCGATCGAACCGCCCGCGGGCTCCACCCGGGCCAGCATGGCCGCCAGGTCATCGCCGCCGTTCAGGTACACGGTGGTGCCCTGCCGGGACGGCGCGGTGCCGTCCTCACCCTGCACGATGGCCCCACCCACCACACCGGGCTCGGGCGCGAGAAAACCCATCTTGACCGGCCCCATGTCCATGGACTGCACCGGGCGCCCAAGCACCGCTGCGTAGAAGGCCCTGGCACGCTCGAAGTCCCGGACCGGGATCTCGAACCAACTGATGGCGTGGGCGTTTGCGGACATGGCTTGTCTCCTTGGAAAGGCCTATCAGATCAGGGAATCGGCTTGAGCAGTTCCCAAGCCTCCACGCCCAGCGCATTCGCCAGCCGCTCAATATTGGACAGCGACACATTCCAGACGCTGCGCTCTATGGCGGAGACGTACGTCCGGTCGAGTTCACAGGCGTGAGCAAGCGCCTCCTGGGACCAGCCCTGCTCCACCCGGAGCGTGCGCACATGCCAGGCGAGAACGCCACGCAGATCACCCTTTGCGGGCTTCTTTCTAGGGGGAGTGGGTTTCGCAGGCACCTCGCGAGAATCGCAAAATGCTACATTTGCATCCACGGATTTTGCTTCTCAAATCAACCATGGAAACGGCGGCGCCAGTCTGCCAGGAGGCCACCCATGACCGAAACCGCGCACAAGCGCCAACCCGACACCTACACCTCGCCGTACCCGCCCGAAGTCCTCGCCCTGGTCGCCCGGTCCGCCCAGCAGGCCTGGGGGCTGAAGGTCTTCATGGGCGCCTACGCCGGCCTCGGGCAAGCCCTGGCGCAGGGCCCGGGCGACGACCTGGATGCCCAGGCCTGGCGCGAGGTACATGGCCATCTGGCGGCCATGGTGCGGGCGTTCAACGAAGAGATGCAGAGGCAGATAGACGCCTTGCTGCAAGACACCCGGACGCTGCAGGAGACCGTGGTGCAGGACCTGCGGCGGCCGTGAGGCCGGGCCTCGTCAGGCCGCCTCGGGCGCCACCGCCCGGGCCTGGGCCGGATGCGTCTCGGCGTTCTTCATGGCCTTGAGCGCCTTTTTCACCACGCCGCCCTGCGCGTCGATCGGCCGCAACTGGCGGTTGGCAATCAGCCGTTCGCAACTGCGCTTGGTCATGGAGTGCGGGCGGCCACCGTGGCTGACGAACATGAACAGCGTGCCTTTGTTGCTGGCCCAGACGAGTTGGGCGCGCAGCCATTCCCGGTGCGAGTAGAGGTCGACCCAGTCGCCCTCGCGCAGGCCAGCCAGGATGGCTTCGGCCTGGATGGATTGCAGCTCCTGCGCTTCCTGCGCGCTCAGGCCCGGCACGGTGGGCGGCAGGTCTTCCGCAGCGTCGTGCGCTTCGGGCATGGGCTCTGCGGCGGGGCGGGATTCGAGTTCGCCGTGGTCGCTGGGCTGCGTGTCCTGGAACCCCGCTGCTTCGAGCTCGCGCTGGGCCAGCCAGGGCTGGGCCTGGGGGCGCGGCTTGCGCTGCTCTGGCGTGGCCGGCAGGGTTTCGTCGAGTTCCATGTTCATGGAGGACGGCGGCGCCGAATCGGTGGCTTCCGCGTGTTCGAGCGCGGAGTTCTGCGCGTCGTGGCGTATGCGCGCGCGGCGCAGGCCGAGCACCGGCTGGTGCAGGCGCATGAGCGCATCGAAAAAGGGTTTGGTTTCCTCGCGCGTCTTGCCCAGCATGTCCAGGCCTTCGTGCAGGTTGGCGAGCATGCCGGGCACCATGGCGAAGAGTTGCTTGGGCAGCTTGAGCGTGACCTCCTTCTTGACGCTCCACAGCAGGTTGGAGACGGTCTTGCGGTAGCCGCCGGGGTCGGCCTGGCGCTGGCTGTCGTTGAGCTGGGCGGAGGCGATCACCAGCGACCAGGGGCCATAGAGGAAGTCCAGGATCACGCCGGGTGCGTTTTCCACATCGGGGCGCTGGCTGAGCTCCCAGGCGATCTGGTCGGCCAGGGCCTGGCGCTCTTCGGCGAAGCGGATGGCCTTGAGGCTGGGGTCCTGCGCCTGCTGCTCCTGGCGGTCTTCCTGCTCCCACCGGCCCTGCAGGCCGGCCAGCGCGTCGGCAAAGACCTGGGGGTCGCTGGTGGCGCTGGCATTGAGGCCGCTGAAGGCCTTGCGCACGGGCTCGAAGAAGGCATCGAACTCCGGCAGGAACTCGTCGTTGTACTTGAAGCTGCGTTGGGCGACGCTCTCCACCAGGCGCCGGCCGGGGTGGTGGTCCTCGTTGAAGAAGCGTGGATTGGCCAGGGCCAGCCGCAGGAGCGCGGGCTCCAGCGCCACCACGGCTTCGCGCACCGGCGCCAGCAGCAGCGGGTCGCGCGCCACCTGGCTGACCAGGGTGCGCACCAGGTCCAGGCCCACGGCCTGGGCCACGCGCTGGGCTTTCTGCTTGAGGTGGATGAGCACGCGCGCGCGCTCGTGGGCGGCGGCAAATTCGCCCCAGGCCTTGCTGCTGAGCTGGCTGGCGGTGCCCACCTCGCGGGCGGGCCGGTCCACCACGGGCAGGTCCCGGTAGCGCGTGCTCTGCTCCAGGATCATGGACTCGTCGAGCACCGGGATCGCGGCGAAGGCCTCGATGGCGGCCAGCTCCTCACTGGCCTGCTCGTAGTAGTCCGCGGTCAGCGCCTGGTCGAAATGGCTGCCGCCGTGGTTCAGGAATTCATGGAACACCTGGTTGTCGACGGCGCTGCGCAGGCGCGCGAGCTCGTGCATGGGCGGCAGGGCTTCGGCCATGGCCCAGCTCGGGCGGTCGGGCAGGCTGACCGGGCCGCTGAGATCGGCCCAATGGCTGGCACTGGCGTGGCCGCCGCCCAGCTCCCCCGAGCGGGTGGACAGGCCACCTGAGCGCGTGGACAAGCCGCCCGAGCGTGTCGAGTGGCCGCCGTCGGCGGCCAGGCGCACGCGGTAGCCGGCCTCGCGCACATTGGCCCGCTGCAGCATCAGCGCGATGCGTTCGTAGAGCTTCTGGAGTTCGCTGCCCAGCGCGGTGCCCATGTGCCGCAACCACAGGCCGCGCATCTCCGGATCCTGCTCCACCGCGGCCATGGTTTCGCCCAGGGCACGCACGAACACCGAGGGGCGCATGGGATTGCGCTCGGGCTGCACGGTGGGCAGCCCCAGCACCGAACTCATGAGGGCGTCGAGCACGCCGAGCTGCTGCTCCACGGCGGGCATGAGGCTGTGCACCAGGCGCGCGGATTCCAGGGATTCGTTGACCGCTTCGTCTTCCACCAGCGAAAGCAGCGAAGACTCGCCCAGCAGCGAGGGGCGCGAACTCTGCACCTCGGGGGCGGCCTCCAGCGCTTCATGGAGTTGCTGGGGAAAGCTGTTGCCCCAATGGATCTTGTTCTGCAGCAGCCCCCACCAGGCCAGCGCCAGGCGGTCGCGCTGGCGGACTTCTCCCGAGGCCTTTTCCGCCGCCTGCAGGCTCGCGATGGCCGCGTCTGTGCTGCGCGCGATCAGTTCGGCAGCGCTGTTGCGTGCTTCCTGGAAGCACTGCTGCAGCAATCGGGAAGGCACCGTCATGGACTCTGTCTGCGGTGTTCTGCCGCGCGGTAAGAGAGGGGAAACGAGTTGTTGTTATACCCCGGGCAACGGTAAAAGACGTGACCACCTGGAGCGCCACCGCCACCGGAGGTCGCGTGGCCGCGACCTGCCCCTGGGCGGCAGCGGTCAGATGAAGCAGAAAGGATTCAAACCGCAGGCACCAGGACGGTGCGCCGGACCCGCCGCACGTTGAAGGCGCTGGCGATCAGCACCGCCTGCACCACCGCCAGCCCGATGAACACACCGCGGAACTGGCCGTGGTCCATCAGCACACCGAAGATCAGCGGCGCCACGGCCTGGCCGATGTCCAGCCCGGCATACACGACGCCATAGACCCGGCCGGTGGCGTTCTCGGGGGTGGAGCGCTTGACCAGCAGGTCGCGCGAAGGCCCGGCGATGCCGGCGGCGAAGCCCATGGCGCCGAACAGCACCGGCACCATCAGGGACGGCAGGTGGCCCAGCCCGAGCAGCAGCGCAATGGCCGCGGCGATGCCAAAGCCCACGCCGACCACGCGCTCGCAGCGCGCGGGGTCGGACGCCAGGAAGCCCCCCAGCACCATGCCCGAGGCGGAGCACACCATGTAGGTGGACAGGCAGACCGCCACCAGGGTCAGCGGCACGCCGTGAAGCTGGCGCGCCGCCTCCGGCGCGAAGGCCTGCACCACGCTCAAGGCCATGGCGTAGAAGAAGAAAAACGCGAAGCACATCCACACCGCCGGGATGCGCATGAAGGCCATGGGGTGCTCCTGCACCGCAGCCGTGGCCCCGGTGGCCGGGGTGGCGCGCGGCGCGGCCGGCAGACTCAGGCGCTCGCGGTGGAACCACAGCACCGCCAGCACCACGAAGGCCACCGCGGCAGCGCAGGCCAGTGCCACGCGCCAGGAATACGCCATGGCGATGGGCACCACCAAGGCGGGCGCGATCGCCCAGCCCAGGCTACCGGTAATGCCATGCACGCTGTAGGCGTGGCCCAGGCGCGGCGCGCTGACCTTGCGGTTGAGCAGGGTGTAGTCCACCGGGTGAAAGACCCCGTTGCCCACGCCGGCCACGGCGGCGAAGAACGCCATCATCCAGTAGTTGGTGCTCATGGCATACCCCAGGCCCGCGACCCCCAGCAGCGCCAGCCCGCCAAAGAGCACGGGGCGTGGCCCAAAGCGGTCCACCACGAAGCCGGAGGCGGTCTGCACGCCGCAAGAGACGACGAAGAAAATCGTCATGAGAAAGCCCAGCTCGGCGTAGCTGGCGTTGAACGCTTCCTTGAGCCAGGGGAACAGCGGCGCCAGCAACAGTTGGCTGAAGTGGCTGACCATGTGGGCCAGTCCTACCAGGCCGATGAGGCTGGCGTCCTGGCGCAGGGGAACGGGTGCAGCGGGAAGGGCGGAGCTTGAGGAAGACATGGCGAGATCGTAGACTTGGCACCCGGTGCTGGATCGCGACGATCCGACACCTTTCCAAGAATACCCGCCAACCCACATGCCGATTCCCCGCCGCAAGCCCCGCCCCACCCCCCTGGGTGACTCGGATGCCTTCACCCCGGACACGGCGCGCCCCGTGCGGGTGCGCGCCCGCGCCCTGGCCGCCGACACCCACTTCGAGCCGCATCGCCACCCCTGGGGCCAACTCGCCTACTGCGCCACCGGCATCGTGCAGGTGATGGCCGCGCCCGACGAGGCCAACCTGCAGGCCGTGACCTACATCGTGCCGCCCTCTCGCGCGGTCTGGATTCCACCCGGCACGCGCCATGCGGTCACCGTGAAGGAAGCCGCCGAGCTGCGCACGCTCTACGTCCACGCCGAGGCGACGCCGCCGGGCTGGCTGTCCTGCCGCATGATCGTGGTCTCTTCGCTGTTGCGCGAACTGGTGCAGGCCATGGACGCGGCCACCCGCCGCGCCGCCGAACCCGCGCGCGAGCAGCTGCTCATCCGCCTGGTGCTGGACGAGCTGGCCCATGCCGACACGCAGTCTCTGGGAGTCCCCCTGCCGCGCGACAAGCGCCTGCGAGCCTTGTGCGAGGCGGTGCTCAACGCCCCGGGCGAACGGGCCACGCTGGCGCAGTGGGCCGCCGACACGGGGGCCAGCGAGCGCACCGTGGCGCGGCTTTTCCGCGAGGAACTGGGCACCACCTACCAGCGCTGGCGGCAACAGGCCGTGCTCGCGCACGCCCTGCCCCTGCTGGCGCGCGGCGTGCCCATCGGCCAGGTGGCGGCGGCCACGGGCTATGCGAGCGACAGCGCCTTCAGCGCGATGTTCAAGGCCGCCATGGGCCATGCGCCCACGCGCTGGGGTTTGCAGGCGCAGGGACAACAGGCCTGAGCTGCCTGGGCGCGGTCTGCGGCGGCCCGCTTACGGCTCGACCCGCACGTCGCACTGCCCGCCCCAGCACATGAACTGGGCGCAGTTCCCGAAATGCACGCCCAGCTGCAATGCGCGACCTTCAGCCGATCCAGCGCAATTGTTGGCGCATGCGGGCACCTCCCCTTTGGGTACCGCAGGCGGGGGTGTTAGCCCCGGATCAGAGAATCTCGCGCACCACGTCCGCAGGACGGCACAGGCGCGTGCCCTTGGGCGTGACGACGATGGGCCGGTTCACCAGCCCCGGGTGGGCCACCATCTGGTCAATGAGCTGTTCTTCCGTCCAATGGCCGGCCGCCAGGCCGAGTTCTTCGTACAGAGGGCCCTTGCTGCGCAACAGCTCACGGGCCCCCAGGCCGGCCGCCGTCATCAACGCCACCAGCTGTGACCGCGTGTAGGGCGTCTTGAGGTACTCCACCACCATCGGTTCCATCCCCGCTTCGCGGATCGTGGCCAGCACCTGGCGCGACGTGCCGCAGGCGGGGTTGTGGAAGATGGTGACGTCGGCTGGGGAGGTGGACTGGGGTGCGTTCATGGCCGGCGAGGATACCGGAGCCCTGCAGGGTACAAAAACCTGTCACAGGAAGCGGGCACAATCGCCCGCGCATTCAGGGAGAACAAACAACATGCCGGACATCCACTGCTACAACAAGACCCCCCAGGCCTGGGAGGCCCTGGCCCGCCCCGACCTGCTGGGCCGGCAGGCCCACACACTGGTGCTCATGGCCAACGGGCGGCGCGGCGTGCACGAGCTGTCCCTGCTGCTCGGCGAAGATGTCTCGGGTCTCGCCCGCACCTTGCAGCAGCAAGGCTATCTGTACGACACAACCACGGCCAGCGCCTCCGTCGCCGTCGACGACGACGCCCTCTCCGATGCCTGAGCGGCCAGTCCGGTTGACCTGCATCAAGCAAGCTGTCGAATGCGGCTGTCCGCACGCCCTGCGAGCTTGATCAGCGGCGGGTGCCTGCCTACAGTGGGCCTTGCGTTTTCGACCCGATGCAAGGAGCAACACCATGGGCAAGGCAATGATGAGAGCGGCTGTGTTCGTCGAACCCGGCCGCATCGAACTCGCGGACAAACGCGTCCCTGACGTCGGTCCCAACGATGCGCTGGTGCGCATCACCACCACCACCATCTGCGGCACCGACGTCCACATCCTCAAAGGCGAATACCCGGTGGCCAAGGGCCTGACCGTGGGCCATGAGCCGGTGGGCGTGATCGAGAAACTGGGCAGCGCGGTGATGGGTTACACAGAAGGCCAGCGCGTGATCGCCGGCGCCATCTGCCCCAACTTCAACTCCTACGCCGCGCAGGACGGCGCACCCTCGCAGGACGGCAGCTACCTGGTCCCGCAGGGCCTGTGTGGCTGCCACGGCTACAAAGCCACGGCTGGCTGGCGCTTCGGCAACCTGATCGACGGCACGCAAGCCGAGTACGTGCTGGTGCCCGACGCACAGGCCAACCTGGCACCGATCCCCGACGGGCTGACCGACGAGCAGGTGCTGATGTGCCCGGACATCATGTCCACCGGCTTCAAAGGCGCGGAGAACGCCAACATCCGCATCGGCGACACCGTGGTGGTGTTCGCGCAGGGCCCCATCGGCCTGTGCGCCACGGCGGGCGCGCGGTTGCTGGGTGCCTCCACCATCATCGCGGTCGATGGCAACGAGCACCGCCTGGGCATCTCGAAGAAGCTCGGCGCGGACGTGACGCTGAATTTCCATCAGTGCGATGTGGTCGACGAAGTGATGAAGATCACCGGCGGCAAAGGGGCCGACTCGTCCATCGAGGCCCTGGGTACCCAAGGCACTTTCGAGTCCGCGCTGCGCGTGCTCAAGCCGGGTGGCACGCTCTCCAGCCTGGGCGTGTACTCGAGCGACCTCACCATTCCGCTCTCCGCCTTCGCCGCCGGCCTGGGCGACCACCGCATCGTCACCGCCCTGTGCCCCGGCGGCAAGGAACGCATGCGCCGCCTGATGAACGTGCTGGCGTCCCAACGCCTGGACCTGGGATTGATGGTGACCCACCACTACCGGCTGGACGACATCGTGGCCGCGTACGACCTGTTCTCGCACCAGCGGGACGGGGTCCTGAAGGTGGCGATCACGCCTTGAATTAGCCCAATCGGCCGCCCCACCCACAGTACGAGCGAAAGCAAGCCACTCCAACACCACGTCAAAGCCAGCGCTTGATCAATCCCATCACCCGCTCGAACCTCGGCCCATAGGGCGGGTAGAACAGGTTGCCCATGGCCCAGCGGGATTGAACCAGCACGGGCTTCTGCTGGGTAAAGCGCAGGAAGCCGGTTTCACCGTGGTAGGCACCCCAGCCGCTCTCACCCACGCCGCCGAAGGGCAGGCCTTCGTGGGCGACGTGCATGAGGGTGTCGTTGACGGTCACGCCGCCGCTCACGGTGTTGTTGAGCAGACGGTCGCGCGCGGCGGTGTCGCGGCCGAACCAGTAGAGCGCCAGCGGGCGCGGGCGGCGGTTGATGGTGGTGATGGCGTCGTCCAGGTTGTCGTAGCTCAGCACCGGGAGGATGGGGCCGAAGAGTTCTTCGTTCATCAGCCGCGTGTCGGCCTGTGGGTTGAACACCAGCGTGGGGTTCATCTGGCGCGACGTGGCCTGGATGGCGGGGGCGGTGGGCGAGACGTCGACCACGCGCGCGCCGCTGGTGCGGGCTTCGTCCAGCAGCGCCTGCAGGCGCGCGAGGTGGCGATCGCTGACGATGGCGGCGTAGTCGGGGTTGCCGGCGATGGTGGGGAAGAGCCGGGCCACGGCGGCGGTGTAGGCGGCTTCAAAGGCGGCCTCCTGGCCGCGCGGGATCATCACGTAGTCTGGCGCGATGCAGGTCTGCCCCGCGTTGAAGAGCTTGCCGTGGGCGATCTTGATGGCGGCATCGCCCAGGTCGCAGGAAGCGTCGATCACGCAGGGGGATTTGCCGCCAAGCTCCAGTGTGGTGGGTGTGAGGTTGGCCGCCGCAGCGGTGGCCACCAGACGGCCGACGGCGGTGGAGCCGGTGAAGAAGAGGTGGTCGAACGGCAGTTGGGCAAAGGCCTGCGCGACATCGGCACCGCCCAGCACGACGCTGAATTCGTCGGCCGCGAAAACCTGCTGCACCAGCGAGGCCATGAGCGCCGAGGTGTGTGGCGTGAGCTCGCTGGGCTTGAGCATGACGCGGTTGCCGGCCGCCAAGGCCGCAGCGGCGGGGCCGAACGTGAGCTGAAGGGGGTAGTTCCAGGGCCCGATGACGCCAACCACCCCCAGTGGCTGCCGCTGCACGTGGCCGCGCGCGGGCATCAGGTACAGCGGCGTGGCCACGCGGCGGGGCTTCATCCAGCGCGGCAGTTGGCGGTGCAACTGGCCGATGGCGGCGCGCAGCACGAACAGGTCGGCCACTTCGGTCAGCGCTTTCGCACGCACGCCAAAGTCGGCTGCAACGGCTTCGCTGAGCGTGTCGGCGTGGGTTTCGATCAGGGTGCGCAGGCGCCCGAGCCGGTCGCGGCGCAGGCTCAGCGGCACGTCGATCTGGGCGCGGCTGGCGCTGTACTGCGCCTCGAAGATCGCCTGCGGGGGGATGGTGGGCGGGATCTGCGTCATATGGGCCATGATAGGCCGGCGATGCCGCCGTGGGTAGAGCCCGGCCTCCATCCGCGATGGATGGCGGCCGGGCTCGCGTTCAGGCTTCGACGATGCCCTCGCCGAACTGGAACACGCCAGGGTCGCGCACGGGGTCGACCTCGACCGGGATCACCGACTTGGGCGGGTAACGACCTTCCAGCAGGTACTTCGAGAGCGGGTTCTCGATGCGCTGCTGGATGGCGCGCTTGAGCGGCCGGGCGCCGAACACCGGGTCGAAGCCGACCTTGGCCAGCTCCGCCAGGGCCGAAGGCGAGACCCGCAGGTGCAGGTCCATCTTCGCCAGGCGGTTTTCCAGCGCCTTGAGCTGGATGGCCGCGATGGACTCGATGTGCTTGGCGTCGAGCGCGTGGAACACCACGGTCTCGTCGATGCGGTTGAGGAACTCCGGGCGGAAGTGGTTCTTGAGTTCGCCCCACACGGCTTCCTTCACCTCGTCGTACGGCTCGCCGACCATGGCCTGAATCATGTGCGAGCCGATGTTGCTCGTCATCACGATGACCGTGTTCTTGAAATCCACGGTGCGGCCCTGGCCGTCGGTGAGGCGGCCATCGTCCAGCACCTGCAGCAGCACGTTGAACACGTCGGGGTGGGCTTTCTCCACCTCGTCGAGCAGCAGCACGCTGTAGGGCTTGCGGCGCACGGCCTCGGTGAGGTAGCCACCCTCCTCATAGCCCACGTAGCCGGGCGGAGCGCCGATGAGCCGGGCCACGGAATGCTTTTCCATGAACTCGCTCATGTCGATGCGCACCAGGTGGTCTTCGCTGTCGAACAGGAATCCAGCGAGCGCCTTGCACAGCTCGGTCTTGCCCACGCCGGTGGGACCCAGGAAGAGGAAAGAGCCGGTGGGGCGGTTCGGATCGGACAGGCCCGAGCGCGAGCGGCGGATGGCATTGGCCACCGCGCTGATGGCTTCATCCTGGCCGACCACGCGCTGGTGCAGCTTCTCTTCCATCTGCAGCAGCTTGTCGCGCTCGCCCTGCATGAGCTTGCTCACCGGAATGCCGGTGGCGCGCGCCACGACTTCGGCAATCTCTTCCGCGCCCACCTGGGTGCGCAGCAACTGCGGCCGGCCGCCCTCCTTCTTGCTGGTCTCGGCGGCCTGCGCGTCCTTCAGGCGCTTCTCCAGCTCGGGAAGCTTGCCGTACTGCAGCTCGGCGACCTTGTTGAAGTCGCCCTTGCGGGTGAACTCCTCGATCTGGTAGCGCAGCTTGTCGATCTCTTCCTTCACCTGCGCGGAGCCTTGGGCCTGTGCCTTCTCGGCTTTCCAGATGTCCTCGTAGTCGGCGATCTCTTTCTGCAGGCGCGTGATCTCTTCCTCGATCAGTTCGAAGCGCTTCTGCGAGGCCTCGTCCTTTTCCTTCTTCACGGCTTCGCGCTCGATCTGCAACTGGATCAGGCGGCGGTCGAGCCGGTCCATGACCTCGGGTTTGGAGTCGATCTCGATCTTGATCTTGGCGGCGGCCTCGTCGATGAGGTCGATGGCCTTGTCCGGCAGGAAGCGGTCGGTGATGTAACGGTGGCTCAGCTCGGCCGCGGCCACGATGGCCGGGTCGGTGATTTCCACGCCGTGGTGCACCTCGTACTTTTCCTGCAGGCCGCGCAGGATGGCGATGGTGGCCTCCACCGTGGGTTCGCCCACCAGGATCTTCTGGAAGCGGCGCTCCAGCGCGGCGTCCTTCTCGATGTACTTGCGGTATTCGTCCAGCGTGGTGGCGCCCACGCAATGCAATTCGCCGCGCGCCAGCGCGGGCTTGAGCATGTTGCCGGCATCGATGGCACCTTCGGCCTTGCCCGCACCCACCATGGTGTGCAGCTCGTCGATGAAGACGATGGTCTGGCCCTCGTCCTTGGCAAGCTCGTTCAGCACGGTCTTGAGGCGCTCCTCGAATTCGCCCCGGAACTTGGCGCCAGCCAGCAGCGCGGCCATGTCCAGGCTGAGCACGCGCTTGCCCTTGAGGGAATCGGGCACCTCGCCCGCGACGATGCGCTGGGCCAGACCTTCGACGATGGCGGTCTTGCCCACGCCGGGCTCGCCGATGAGCACGGGGTTGTTCTTGGAGCGGCGCTGCAACACCTGGATGGCACGGCGGATCTCGTCGTCGCGACCGATCACCGGGTCGAGCTTGCCCTGGCGGGCCCGCTCGGTCAGGTCCAGGGTGTATTTCTTGAGCGCTTCGCGCTGGCCCTCGGCCTCAGGGCTGTCCATCTTCTGCCCGCCGCGCACGGCGGTGATGGCCGCCTCCAGGCTCTTGCGGCTCAGGCCGTTCTCGTTGGCGATGCGGCCGAGTTCGCCCTTGCTGTCGGCCACGGCCAGCAGAAACAGCTCGCTGGCGATGAACTGGTCGCCGCGTTTGATGGCCTCTTTCTCGGTGGCCTGCAGCAGCTTGGCCAATTCGGGGCCGACCTGAACCTGGTCCTGCCCCTGCACTTCGGGCAGGCGCTTGACCGCGGCCTCGGTGGCCTTGGTCAGGCCAGGCACGTTGACACCGGCCCGTTGCAGCAGGGACTGCGGCCCGTCGGTCTGGCGCAGCAGCGCCAGCAGCAGGTGAGCGGGTTCGATGTAGGCGTGGTCACTGCCCAGCGCGAGGGTCTGGGCTTCACTCAGGGCTTCCTGGAACTTGGTGGTGAGTTTGTCGAGGCGCATGGATGGGCTCTCCGTGTATTCAGAACTTCCCAGCACATGGGAGTGCCTGCGCCATTTTCAAGGCGGCGGGCGGCCAAGCCAACCACCGAGGCCGCTGCCCTTGACCCAGATCAAGCGTCGCCGCGGCGCCAGTAGGCGTAAGGCCAGGCGGTGGCGAAGCCGAGGCGGCGGTAGAGCGCCAGGGCCGGCTGGTTGCTGGCGTCCACCTGCAGGAACACGCGGTCGATGCCACGCCGCCTGGCCTCCAGCGCCATGGTGTGCAGCAGCCGGCCAGCCAGTCCCCTGCCCCGCTGGGCGGCCGCCGTGCGCATGCCGTGCACGCCCAGCCAGCCGTGCCCGAAAGAGGCTGCGCCGCAGGCCAGGGTCTGCCCGTCCTCGCGCAGGCTGGCGAACAGGGTGCCGCTGGCGCGGCCCAGGGCTCGGGAGCGGCTGGCGCCGTCCACCGGGTCCAGGCCTTCACCCAGGAACATGGCCATCCAGGCGGCGTCGGGCCGGGTTGCGAGTTCGCCGGGTGGGCCGGCGGTGGGCACCGCGAGCAGGCGCTCCACCTGGGTGGTCTGCGTCAAGGTAGGCTGGTGGCGCTGGAATCCCTTCCCCTGCAGCTCGCGCTGCATGCCCTCGAACGCCGCCAGATCGGGCAGGCGGAACACCGGTGCGAACCCACGGGCCTCGTAGCGCGCCACGATGGCCGAAGCGGCTTCGGCGGCCGGTACGGCGTGGCTCAGGGGCACCGCGCTGTGGGCGCGGCCCACAGTGCCAGCGTCCATGGGCAGCAGCCAGCCCGGCCAGGTCTCCACGGCCTGCGGCGCCACCGCCTGCAATGTGGCGCGCTCCAGGGTTTCGACATCCGCAGGACCCATGTGCTCAACCCTGGTTGCTGGCTTGTATGCCCCAGCGCGCCAGGGCCTCGTCGTCGCTCACACGGGCGTCCACCCAGCGCGCGCCCTCGGGGGTCTGCTCCTTCTTCCAGAACGGTGCCTGCGTCTTGAGGTAGTCCATGAGGAATTCGCAGGCGCGGAAGCTCTCGCCCCGGTGCGAGGAGCTGACCGCCACCAGCACGATCTGGTCCAGGGGCTGCAGCAGCCCCACACGGTGCACCACGCGGGCGGCGAAGATGTCGAAACGCCGATGGGCCTCGTCGATCATGGCCTCGATGGACTTTTCGGTCATGCCAGGGTAGTGCTCGAGCTCCAGCGTACTCACGTCCTGGCCGTCATTGCGGTCCCGGACCGTGCCCAGGAAGCTGCACACCGCTCCCACGCGCCGGTCTTGCGCGCGCAACGCGGCAATCTCGGCCGACAGATCGAAGTCGGCGGTCTGGATGCGGACGCGCATGGTCGTCATGGCCTCAGCCTCCGGTGACCGGCGGAAAAACGCCGACCTCCGCCCCCTCGGTGAGCGCGGCGGACTCGTCGCTCATGACCTGGTTCAAGGCCATGCGCACTGCGCGTCCGCGCGCCAGGGCCTGGGCATGCGCGCCACCGCGCGCCACCAGTTCCTCGCGCAGCGCGCCCAGGGTGGGCGCCGCCGTCTCCAGGGTTTCCGTGCCGGTGCCCAGGGTCTCGCGGATGGAGGCGAAGTAACGGAGATGGACTTTCATGCGAGCAGTTCCGCAAACGGGATGAAGCTGACGAGATCGCCATGTGCGATGGTGGCGCCAGCCGGGTTGTCGACCAGCCCATCCCCCCAGGCCATCGAGGTCAGCACACCCGAACTCTGGTTGGGGAAAAGGTCCAGCCCGCCCGATGCATTGCGGCGCACGCGCAGGAACTCGCGGCGTTTGTCCGCGCGCGAAACCACAAAGTGTGCCGGCAGCTGGATCGCGTGTGGCAAGGCCAGGATGCGCTGTGCCGGAACCCCCCGCAGCTTGAGCAGGAACGGCCGCACGAGCAGCAGGAAGGTGACGAAACTGGAAACGGGGTTGCCTGGCAAGCCGATGAAGTGGCAGGACTGCCCGGACGCACTGCCTGCACCCCCGTCGCGCCGCACACTGCCGTAGGCGAACGGTTTGCCGGGCTTCATCCCGATCTGCCAGAGGTCCAGGCTGCCCAGTTGCTGCACCGAGGGCTTGACGTGGTCTTCCTCGCCGACCGACACCCCACCGCTGGTCAGAATGAGGTCGTGGTGGTCCGCCGCCGTCTTGAGCGCGGCCAGGGTTGCGTCGCGACGGTCGGGCACGATGCCCAGGTCACTGACCTCGCAGCCCATGCGCTGCAGCAGCGTGCGCAGGAAAAACCGGTTGGCGTTGTAGATCGCGCCCGGCGGCATGGCTTCTGGCGCCACCTCGCCGGGCATGACGAGCTCGTCGCCCGTGGAAAAGAGGGCCACGCGTGGGCGGCGCACGACGCGCACCTGGGCGCGTCCCAGGCTCGCCGCCAGGCCCAGGCTGGCCGGTGAGAGGCGCTCTCCACGTGCGAGGACCACCGCGCCACGGCGCACGTCCTCGCCGGCTCGCCGCACCCATTGGCCAGGCTCCGGCATGGCATGGATGTGGACGGCATGGATGTCCCCCCCCACCTCGGTGGTGTCCTCCTGCATGACCACCGCGTCGGCCCCTTCGGGCAGGGGTGCGCCGGTGAAGATGCGGGCACAGGTGCCCGGCTGGAGGGCCTCGCCCATGTGCCCCGCCGCGATGCGCTGGCTCACGGGCAGCACCTGGCTGGCCTCGCGCACGTCGGCCACGCGCAGTGCGTAGCCATCCATGGATGCGTTGTCGTGAGGCGGCACCTGCAGCGCCGACACCAGATCCTCGGCCAGCACGCGGCCATCGGCCTCGAAGGTGGGAACGGTTTCCTCGCCGTCCAGCGCCTGCACACGGCCCAGCAGGTCGGCCAGGGCGGCGTCGAGCGTCATCAGGGGGGCGCGGGCGGTTCTGCTCATGTCGGATTCGTCTGGAATGCCGGGTGGCGTCACCCGGTCGGCACCGCATTGTCGAACAAGCAGCCCACGCCGTCACCGCCTGGGCGCAAAGCCCGCCGACCTCACACCGGCTTGCAATGCGCGGCGATGTAGGCCTGCACCGCGGCTGTGTCTGCCGGCATCACGTGCACACGCCGGGGTAGGTCTTCGATACCTTCGAACCTGGCCGGCCGCTCAGGCGGACGGCCCAGCGCCTCGACGATGGTGTCGGCGAACTTGATCGGCAAGGCCGTCTCCAGAACGACCATGGGCACGCCGGCATCACGGTGCTCCTGCGCCACCTTCACCCCGTCGGCCGTGTGCGTGTCGATCATCACGCCATGGCGTTCAAAGACGCTGCGAATGGTCGCCAGGCGGTCTGCATGCGTGCTCTTGCCGCTCCGAAAACCATAGCGACGCGCCGCATCGGCGAACACCGGATCGGCACCAAGGTCGAAACGACCGGTACGCGCCAGCGTGTCACCAAACAGCGCCTTGGTACGCGCGCCATCACGCCCCAGCAGGTCAAAGACAAAACGCTCGAAGTTGCTCGCCTTGGAGATGTCCATGGACGGGCTGGAGGTCTCGTGCGTGTCCGCCGCGCCGCGCACGCGGTAGGTGCCGGTGCGGAAGAACTCGTCCAACACGTCGTTCTCGTTGGTGGCGACCACCAGTTTGTCGATGGGCAGGCCCATCTGCCGGGCCACATGGCCGGCGCAGACATTGCCAAAGTTGCCTGACGGCACGGTGAATGAGACAGGCTCCGTGTCTTTCACCGTCGCCTGGAAATAGCCCGCGAAGTAGTACACGACCTGGGCCAGCAACCGCGCCCAGTTGATGGAGTTGACCGTGCCGATGCGGTAGTCGCGCTTGAAGGCCAGGTCGTTGCTGACGTTCTTGACGATGTCCTGGCAATCGTCGAACACGCCGGCGATGGCGATGTTGTGGATGTTCTCGTCCATCAGACTGAACATCTGCGCCTGCTGGAAGGGGCTCATGCGCCCGTGCGGGCTGAGCATGAACACCCGCACCCCCTTCTTGCCACGCATCGCGTACTCGGCCGCGCTGCCCGTATCGCCGCTGGTGGCGCCCAGGATGTTGAGCTCCGCACCCCGTCGGCCCAGTTCGTACTCGAACAGGTTGCCCAGCAACTGCATGGCCATGTCCTTGAACGCCAGCGTCGGGCCATTGGACAGGGCCTCCAGGCAGAGACCCGGGTCGAGCCGCTTGAGCGGCACGATCTGCGGCGTGCCATACACCGCTTCGGTGTAGGTCTTCTCGCACAGTGCCCGCAGATCGGCGGCAGGAATGTCGTCGATGTAGAGGGAGAGGATCTCGAACGCCAGCGCCGCGTAACCGCCCGGCGCGCCGTTGTTGAACACCGCACGCCAGCGCGCCAGGGTGGCGGCATCCACCCGGGGATAGTGCTCGGGCAGGTACAGCCCGCCGTCCGGAGCCAGACCTTCCAGCAGGATTTCGCAGAAGCGTTTGCGCCCCGGGTCGCCACGCGTGGACAGGTACCGCATCAGTTCAGCTCTTCCTTGCGAATCCGCACGATGGGCGCCAGCACGGTGGGGAGTTGCTGCAGTTGCGCCAGCGCGTCGCTCATGGTGCCTTCACGCGTGTTGTGCGTCAGGATGATCAGGTCGGTCGAAGTACCGCCTTCACCGCTCACCTCGTCGGCCTCGCGCTGCAGCACCGCGTCGATGCTGATACCGGCGCCTGCGAGCAGACCGGTCACCTTGGCCAGCACGCCGGCCTCGTCGGCCACGCGCAGGCGCAGGTAGTAGCTGGTCACCACCTCGCTCATGGGCAGCACCGAGATGTCGCTCAATGCGTCGGGCTGGAAAGCCAGATGCGGCACGCGGTGGTGCGGATCGGCCGTGTGCAGGCGCGTGATGTCCACCAGGTCCGCGATCACGGCGCTGGCGGTGGGCTCGCTGCCAGCGCCCTTGCCGTAGTAGAGCGTGGCGCCCACGGCATCGCCATGCACCACCACGGCGTTCATGGCGCCTTCCACGTTGGCGATGAGCCTCTTGGCCGGCACCAGGCTGGGGTGCACCCGCAGTTCCACGCCCTTGGCCACGCGCTTGGTGATGCCCAGCAGCTTGATGCGGTAGCCCAGTTGCTCGGCGTACCGGATGTCGGTGGCGCCCAACTGGGTGATGCCTTCCACATAGGCCTTGTCGAACTGCACCGGAATGCCAAAGGCAATGGCGCTCATCAGCGTGACCTTGTGCGCGGCATCCACGCCCTCGATGTCGAAGGTGGGGTCGGCCTCGGCGTACCCCAGGCGTTGGGCGTCCTTGAGCACCGTACCGAAGTCCAGGCCCTTGTCGCGCATTTCGGACAGGATGAAGTTCGTGGTGCCGTTGATGATCCCCGCGATCCACTGGATGCGGTTGGCGGTGAGTCCCTCACGCAGGGCCTTGATGATCGGAATGCCGCCAGCGACCGCCGCCTCGAACGCCACCATGACGCCCTTGGCGGACGCCGCCGCAAAGATCTCGGTACCGTGCACCGCCAGCAGCGCCTTGTTGGCGGTCACCACGTGCTTGCCGGCCGCGATCGCCTCCATCACCAGCGTACGGGCGATACCGTAACCGCCAATGAGCTCGATCACGATGTCGATATCCGGATTCGCAATGACCTCACGGGCGTCCTTCACCACCTTGACGCCGGCACCCACCACGGACTGGGCGCGCGCGGTGTCGAGGTCGGCCACCATGGTGATCTCGATGCCACGGCCGGCGCGGCGGCGAATCTCTTCCTGGTTGCGTTTGAGCACGTTGAACGTGCCGCTGCCCACGGTGCCAATGCCCAGCAGGCCTACTTGGATCGGTTTCATGTCGGTCTTGGTTGGAAAACGGAAACTTCGTCAGCCTGCGGCCCCATGGCGCTTGCGCCAGCTCTCGAGGAACTTGGCCACGCGGCCAATGGCCTCGCGCAGATCGTCCTCGTGCGGCAGGAACACGATGCGGAAATGCTGGTTGTCGGGGTAATTGAAGCCCGAACCCTGCACCAGCATCACCCGCGTCTCCTGCAGCAGCTCCAGGAACATCTGCTGGTCGTCCTCGACGGGGTACATCTTCGGGTCCAGGCGGGGAAACATGTACAGCGCCGCAGCCGGCTTGTTGCAGGTCACGCCAGGAATCGCGGTGATGAGCTCATAGGCCAGGTCACGCTGGCGGCGCAGACGCCCACCCTCGCACACCAGGTCGTTGATGCTCTGGTACCCCCCGAGCGCGGTCTGGATCGCCCATTGGCCAGGCACGTTGGCGCACAGCCGCATGTTCGAGAGCATGTTCAGGCCCTCGATATAGTCACGGGCAGGCTTCTTGTCACCCGAGACGACCAGCCAGCCGGCGCGGTAACCGCAGGACCGGTAACTCTTGGACAGGGAATTGAACGTCAGCGTGAGCACATCCTCCGACAGGCTGGCGATCGCGGTGTGCTTCGCGTCGTCGTACACCACCTTGTCGTACACCTCGTCGGCCAGGATCACGAGCCCATGCTCGCGGGCGATCTGCACGATGGCCTGCAGCAGTTCGGTGGAATAGAGTGCGCCGGTGGGGTTGTTCGGATTGATGACCACGATGCCTTTGGTGGCCGGTGTGATCTTGCGGCGGATGTCGTCCAGATCCGGCATCCAGCCGTTGGACTCGTCGCACATGTAGTGCACCGGCGTACCGCCCGAAAGGCTCACCGCCGCGGTCCACAGCGGATAGTCGGGCGCCGGCAGCAGCAGCTCGTCGCCGTCGTCCAGCAGGGCATTGGTCGCCATGACGATGAGCTCGCTCGCGCCATTGCCCAGGTAGATGTCGTCCAGCGTCACGCCCTTGACACCCTGCTTCTGCGTTTCGTGCATCACCGCCTTGCGCGCGGCAAAGATGCCCTTGCTGTCCGAGTAACCTGCCGAATTCGGCAGGTTGCGGATCATGTCCTGCTGAATCTCTTCCGGGGCGTCGAAGCCGAACACCGCCAGATTGCCAATGTTGAGCTTGATGATCTTGTGACCCTCTTCCTCCATCTGGCGCGCCGCATCCATGATGGGTCCACGGATGTCGTAGCAGACGTTGGCTAGCTTGGCGGATTTCTTGATGGTCTTCACAGTCCCTCCCGGAGGGGGTCAAAGGGTCATGGGGCGGCCAGAGCCGCGGTCACTGGCGACGAGGGGTATATTTCCCGCCTGCGTCAGGGAAAACCTGCCATTTGACCACAGTTCCAAGGCCTATCAGCCCGGCTGCTGCCCCATGAAACTTCACGCTGACAAGCCAGACAGCCAGACCATCACCGCCTACGGCCCAGGCTGGGTGGCCGTCAATGGCCAGCGGCATGCCAACAGCCTGCTGCTCAGCAGCGGCGGCCCCCTGCTGGCCTGGGACTGCGACCGCTTCGAGGCCTTGACCGCCGCCCACTTCGAGAAACTGGCCACGCTGGGAGACGAAACGCCGGAGCTGGTGGTCTTTGGCAGCGGGCAACGTCTGCGCTTCGTGCGCCCGGCGTTGCTGCAGAGCCTGATGGCTCGGCGTATCGGCGTGGAAACCATGGACACGGCCGCCGCCTGCCGCACATTCAACATCCTGGCCGGCGAAGGCCGACGGGTGGTAGCGGCGCTGCTGATTGAGTCCTGAGACGCCCGGGACAGGGCCCCGGACGGGCCATACCGTTCAGGGTAAAATAGACCCTTGTTTCCCTCTCCCACGTCCTGCATCCTGCCACAGGGTGCCCCGCGGGACGACCGGGAAGCCAACGCATCACCACCAACTTACGTCAGGGGTCCACGCAGTTATGGCCGTCGTTGTCAACAAACCCATTCCCGAATTCGAATCCCTGGCCACCGGCGGCGTCAAGGTCAGCAACCAGTCGCACCTGGGCCAGACGGTCGTGCTGTACTTCTACCCCAAGGACAACACCCCCGGCTGCACCACCGAGGCCATGCAGTTCCGCGACAAGTACCGGGACTTCGTCAAGGCTGGCGCCCAGGTCTTCGGCGTTTCTCGCGACAACATGAAGTCGCACGAGGACTTCAAGACCAAGCTGGAACTGCCGTTCGAGCTCATTGCCGACACGGAAGAAAAGATGTGCCACATGTTCGGCGTCGTGAAGAACAAGATCATGTACGGCAAGAAGGTCAAGGGCATCGAGCGCAGCACCTTCCTCATTGGCCCGGACGGCGTGCTGAAGCAGGAGTGGCGTGGCCTGAAGGTGCCAGGCCACGTGGAAGAAGTGCTCAAGGCGGTCAAGGCCCTCAAGAAGGCCGCCTGAGCGCCTTTGTCAACCGCCGGTGTCACGACCTCGGTGCGCCAGCGTGCAATGTCACCTGAGTCATGCATAATGAATTCATGACGATGACGGCAAGCCACTGCGCTCCGCCCCTTTCTGCCCGACGTTCCCGCAGCCCTCGAAGCCGCCCGGTCTCCCTGGCGGCTTTTTGCTTTTCGGCCCTTCGCTGATCCAGCCCTCATGCCCCTGCCGCCCGCCCCCACCAAACGCGCCGCCCTCCTCGCTCCCGACGCCTACACCCTCAAAGCCGCCGAAGAGTCGCTCGACTTCGCCGCTGCCCTGGAACCCGCACCCAGGCCTGTCGACGCGGCGCCCCCCGCCCGGCAATCGCCCCCGGCACGCCAACCTGCACGGGGACGCAAGACCGAGGCCACAACCGCTCCGCCACCAGTGGCCTTGGCTCCGGCGCCTCCGACACGCGAGGAGCCCACGGTCGCGAAGGCCCCCAACCGCAAGCCGGCGGAATCCACGCCCTCCGCGGCACCTGCTCAAGCGACCCCGGTGGCGAGTGTGCGCCGGCGCGGCACAGGTCGGTCCGCCGCCACGGGGCCAACGCGCCTGTTCGTGCTCGACACCAACGTGTTGCTGCACGACCCGACCAGCCTGTTCCGCTTCGAGGAACACGACATCTTCCTGCCGATGATCGTGCTGGAGGAACTGGACGGCCACAAGAAAGGCATGACCGAGGTTGCGCGCAATGGCCGCCAGACCAGCCGCACGCTGGACGCCCTCGTGGCCCAGCAAGGGGGCGACATGGCCAGGGGCCTCAAGCTCTCGGCCACCGGCCACCAGTCGGCGCGCGGCCTGCTGTTCTTCCAAACCGAACCGTTGAGCGACAACCTGCCCTCCAGCCTGCCGCAGGGCAAGGCGGACAACCAGATCCTTGGCGTGGTACATGCGCTGCGCGAACGGCATCCGCAGCGCGAGGTGATCCTGGTTTCCAAGGACATCAACATGCGCGTCAAGGCCCGCGCGCTGGGTCTGGCGGCCGAGGACTACCAGAACGACAAGACGCTGGACGACGGTGAGCTGCTCTACTCGGGGGCGCTCGCTCTGCCACAGGATTTCTGGACCCGCCAGAGCAAGACCATCGAAAGCTGGCAAAGCGGCAGCCACACCTTCTACCGCGTGAGCGGGCCGACGGTGGGCCAGTTCCACATCAACCAGTTTGTCTACTTCGAGGCTCCGGGTGAGCCCTCGCTGTATGCACGGGTGACCGAGATCCGTGACAAGACGGCGGTGCTCAAGACACTCAAGGACTACACGCACCTCAAGAACGCAGTCTGGGGTGTGACCAGCCGCAACCGCGAGCAGAACTTCGCGCTCAACCTCCTGATGGACCCGGAGGTGGACTTCGTCACGCTGGCCGGCACTGCCGGCACCGGCAAGACGCTGATGGCGTTGGCCAGTGGCCTCACCCAAGTCCTCGATGACCGCCGCTACACCGAGATCATCATGACCCGCGCCACCGTGAGCGTGGGCGAGGACATCGGCTTCCTGCCCGGCACCGAGGAAGAGAAGATGGGCCCCTGGATGGGTGCGCTGGACGACAACCTGGAGTTCCTGGCCAAGGGCGACGGAGGCAATGCGGGCGAATGGGGCCGTGCCGCCACCAACGAGCTCATCCGCAGCCGCATCAAGGTCAAGAGCATGAACTTCATGCGGGGGCGCACGTTCATGAACCGTTACGTGATCATCGACGAAGCGCAGAACCTCACCCCCAAGCAGATGAAGACCCTGATCACCCGTGCCGGCCCCGGCACCAAGATCATCTGCATGGGCAATCTGGCGCAGATCGACACGCCCTACCTCACCGAGGGCTCCTCGGGATTGACGTATGCGGTGGACCGTTTCAAAGGCTGGCCACATGGTGGCCACATCACGCTGGCACGCGGCGAGCGCTCTCGCCTGGCCGATTTCGCCAGCGAGGTGTTGTAGGGTCGAGCGTCCAGCGTGCGGTGTGGAGCGAGAAGAAGCGCTCAGTACCGCACACCGGCGCTTTCAGAAATCACCGCCGCCCGCCAGGCTTTCGAATCGGGTGAGCATGTTCAGGAAGGCCAGCTTGACCGTGCCGGTGGGGCCGTTACGCTGTTTGCCGATGATGATCTCCGCAACACCCGGCTCCTTGCAGGCGTCCTTGGTGTAGTACTCATCGCGGTAGATGAACATGATGATGTCCGCATCCTGCTCGATGGCGCCGGACTCGCGCAGATCGCTCATCATGGGACGCTTGTCGGTGCGGGTCTCCACGCTGCGGTTGAGCTGCGACAGCGCGATCACGGGGCACTGCAACTCCTTGGCCAACATCTTCAGGCCCCGCGAGATCTCTCCCAGTTCGGAAGCGCGGTTCTCGCCATCGCTGCTGCTGCCGCTCATGAGCTGCAGGTAATCCACCACGATCAACCCCAGCTTGCCACACTGGCGAGAAAGGCGCCGCGCATTGGCCCGCAGCACGCTGGGTGTAAGACCTGGCGTCTCATCGATGTGCAGAGAAACGTTGCGCAGCTTCTCGATCGCCTCGGTCAGCCGCGGCCATTCGTCGTCGGTGAGCTTGCCGTTGCGCAGGTGAGATTGGTTGATGCGGCCAATCGAGCCGACGATACGCACCGCCAGCTGAGAGGCCCCCATTTCCATGGAGAACACGGCCACGGGCAGGCCTTCATTGAGGGCCACATGTTCTGCAATATTGATCGCAAAGGCGGTCTTGCCCATGGATGGGCGCGCGGCCAGCACGATCAGGTCTCCGCCCTGCAGGCCTGAGGTCATGCGGTCAAGGTCGACGAAACCCGTGGGTACGCCGGTGATGTCATTCGGGTTGTCGGCCATCTCCTGCACGCGGTCAAGCAGGTCGACCACCAACTTGTCCATGCCCTGGAAGCCTTCCTTCATGCGGGAGCCCTCTTCCCCGATGTTGAAAATCTTCTGCTCGGCCTCGTCCAGGATCTTGTCGACCGCACGCCCTTGAGGGTTGAACGCCGAGGTGGCGATCTCATCGCTGGCCGCGACCAGCTTGCGCAGGATGGCACGCTCGCGCACGATCTCCGCATAACGGCGGATGTTGGCTGCACTGGGCACGTACTGCGCCAGGGAGTTCAAGTAGGCCAGTCCCCCCGCTTCGTCGGCCTTGCCCAGGCTCTGGAGATGCTCGAACACCGTCACCACGTCCGCCGGTTTGCTGGCATTGACCAGTGCCGCAATGGCGGAGTACGTCAGGCGGTGCTCGTAGCGGTAGAAATCGGAGTCGTTGACCAAGTCGGCGACGCGGTCCCAGGCACCGTTGTCGAGCAGCAGCCCACCCAGCACGCTGGATTCCGCTTCGATGGAGTGCGGTGGTACGCGCAACTGGGCCAGTTGCGGATCCGCGATCGCGCCGGCCTCATCGAATCCGGGGTCGAAGGACGAAAAGGAGGTGGGAAAAGAAGCAGACATGGGCGAAGCAGCGGTGGCGTTCTATCGTACCCCCAGGGGTCCGACAAGTCATGGGATAAGCCTGTGGACAAGCGGTGGACGTCCCGTGCACATCGGAGGACAAGTCCGCCCCGGTTGCACGCAGAAAGAAAAAAGCCGCTGCCTGAAGGCAGCGGCTTTGGGCCGCGGACGGCTTGCCGGGTTCAGGCGGTTTCGCCGAGCACCGAAACAGCGAGGTCCACCGTCACGTCGGTATGCAGGTGCACGCTGACCGTGTAGTCGCCCACGTTCTTGAGCGGACCATTGGGCATGCGCACTTGCGCCTTGGCGACCTTGAAGCCTTGCTTGTTCAGCTCATCGGCCACGTCGTGGTTGGTGACGGAGCCGAACAGGCGGCCGTCCACGCCGGCCTTCTGCGTCAGCTTGATGGACGCGGCGCCCAGCTTCTCGCCCAGGGCCTGGGCTTCGGCGTGCTTGGCCGCGGCGACCTTTTCCAGTTCGGCACGGCGGGCCTCGAACTCGGCGATGGCGCTCTGGGTGGCGCGACGGGCACGGCCGGTGGGAATCAGGAAGTTGCGGGCGTAGCCGTCCTTGACCTTGACCACGTCGCCCAGGGCGCCGAGGTTGATCACTTTGTCGAGCAGGATGATTTGCATGTCAGGCTCTCTTTCAGACGCGGTGCTGGTCGCTGTACGGCAGCATGGCCAGGAAGCGGGCGCGCTTGATCGCGGTGTTGACCTGGCGCTGGTAGAACGCGCGGGTACCGGTCAGGCGGGCGGGAATGATCTTGCCGTTCTCGGCGACGAAGTCACGCAGGACGTCGATGTCCTTGTAGTCCACTTCTTCGACGTTGGCGACGGTGAAACGGCAGAAGCGCTTGCGCTTGAAGAGCAGCGACTGGGTATTGCGCTTGGGGCGCTTGTCTTTGTTGAAACGCTTGGGTGCAGCCATGATGGGCCTTCCTATGTCTTGCTGAAATCCTGGATGTGGAACACCACGCCCTTGCCGTTGCGCGCATTCGTCAGAAAGCCGTGAAACTCACAGACCGCTTCAAGTCCCTGGCGGGACAGGATCTCAGCCTGCGCACCGAAGGCAATGGCCCTCAGTTGCACTTTCACTTGCCGCGGGGTATCCATTTCGACGATCTGTGACTCGTGTTCAAGCACGAGGTTGACGGCCGGGATGCCTGCCGGTGTGTACCGCAGGCTCTGGACCTGCACCACGACGGCCGACAACTGGAACTGGTTCACCCGCTGACGATGGGCGCCGCGAACTTAGGCGGCCTGTTCCTGCGAAGCGTGCTGGGCGGGCTGCTGGAGCTTGCGGGCTTCCTCGCGCTCGACCGAACGCATCATGGCCGACGGTGCGGTGTCGGCCTTCTTGCGCTGCACGGTGAGATGACGCAGAACGGCGTCGTTGAACTTGAAGGCATGCTCCAGTTCACCCATCACGGCCTGGTCGGCCTCGATGTTGACGCACAGGTAGTGGGCCTTGGACAGCTTGTTGATCTGGTAAGCCAGCTGACGACGGCCCCAGTCTTCAACACGGTGGATCTTGCCGCCGCCGGCGGTGATCATGCCCTTGTAGCGCTCCAGCATGGCTGGAACCTGTTCGCTTTGATCCGGATGGATCAGCAAAACGATCTCATAGTGACGCATGGACTCTCCTTGTGGATGACCGGCCGGGGCAAAAATAGCCCTGGCCAGGGATGAAAGCTGCCCCTGGCGTCAACACAGGGTGCAGCAAGGCAAGCCCGCGATTCTAGCAAAAAACCCGGCCAGTCAGCAAACTGGCCGGGTTCCGGCTGGGAAGTCAGGGGGCACAGCCCCCGGGCATCAAGCCATCTTCAGGTTGGGGTAACGCACGTGCTCCACCAGGTCCTGGATCTTCTTGCTGGGGGCCGGCGTGACCAGGCTCACCAGGATGATCACGGCAAAACCCACCGGCACGCCGAAGACGCCCGCCGAGATGGGCTGGATGCCCCACCAGAGCTCGATCGGCGAAGTCACGCCAAAGATGCCGCGCAGCCAGGGCTGGGTGGTCACCATGTAGTAGAACGTCACGCCGAGGCCAGCGATCATGCCCAGCGAGGCGGCGATGCCGGTTGCACGCTTCCAGAAGATGCCGAGCACCAGCGCCGGGAAGAACGCCGCCGCCGCGAACGAGAACGCCGCAGACACCAGGAACAGGATGTCCGCCGGTTTCTGCGCCGCCACGTAGGCCGCGGCCAGCGCCACCACCAGCAGCAGGACCTTGGAAATGGTCACGCGGCGGGCGGTCGAGGCGTTGGGATCGATCATCTTGTAGTACAGGTCGTGCGACAGCGCGTTGGCGATGGTCAGCAGCAGACCGTCGGCGGTGGACAGCGCGGCGGCCAGGCCACCGGCAGCAACCAGGCCGGAGACCACGTACGGGAGACCACCGATTTCCGGGGTTGCCAGCACGATGATGTCGCCACCGATGGTCATCTCGTTGAGCTGCAGGAGGCCATCTTTGTTGATGTCGGTGATGGACAGCAGACTCGGATCCACCTTGTTCCACGACGCCACCCAGGCCGGCATCTGGTCGAACGGCGTGCCCACCAGAACGTGGAACACCTCGTACTTGACCAGTACCGCCAGGGCAGGCGCCGTGAAGTACAACAAAAAGATGAAGAACAGCGACCAGGTCACCGACTGCCGCGCCTCCCTCACGCTGGGCACGGTGTAGTACCGCATCAGGATGTGCGGCAGCGCGGCGGTACCCACCATCAGACAGAAGATCAGCGCCAGGAAGTTGCGGCGCGAGGTGTCGTAGGTCTCCACGGCCTTGGCATCGCCCTTGGGATCACCGGCGTACTGTTGCGCGTGCGGCGGCATGCCGTTGAGCGGCCGGGCCTTGGCGTCTGCCCCGGCCTTGGCACGGGTCCAGGCGGCGGTGGCGGCGGCAGCGTCCTTGGGCAGGTCGGCGACAGCCTTCTCGGCCGCGGCAATTTCTGCCGTGGGCGCGTTGGCAGAGCGGAGCTGGGCCAGCTTGCCTTCGGCTGCCGCCTTGTCGGCGGCCAGCGCAGCAGCCGGGTCCTTCAGCTTCTCGGCCAGTGCGGCAGAGCGCTGCTTGAAGATCTCACGGACCTCAAGTTCCTTGGGGTCGTTGGCCAGGAGTTTTTCCTTGGCCGTGACCTTCTCGAGCTGCACGCCGTAGATGGCCTGCGGCACGGGCACGCTGGTCTGCTTCACCGACAGCCACACCACCGGGATCATGTAGGCCACGATTAGGATGATGTACTGCGCCACCTGCGTCCAGGTGACGGCGCGCATGCCGCCCAGGAACGAGCAGACCAGGATGCCGCCCAGACCCAGGAAAATCCCGAGCTCGAAGGCCACGCCGGTCAGACGCGAGGTGATCAGGCCCACGCCATAGATCTGCGCCACCACGTAGGTGAAGGAGCAGAGAATGGCCGCGCAGATGCCCAGGAAGCGCGGCAGGTTGCCGCCGTAGCGCTCGCCCAGGAAGTCGGGAATGGTGAACTGCCCGAACTTGCGAAGGTAAGGTGCGAGGAACAGCGCCACCAGGCAGTAGCCCCCGGTCCAGCCCATGATGAAAGCCAGACCGCTGTAGCCGGTCAGGTACAGCGTACCGGCCATGCCGATGAAGGACGCGGCCGACATCCAGTCCGCGCCCGTGGCCATGCCGTTATAGACCGCCGGCACACGCCGACCCGCCACGTAGTACTCGGCGGCGTCGGTGGTGCGGCTCATGATGCCGATGCCGGCGTACAGCCCGATGGTGGCGAGCAGGAAGATGAAGCCGATCCACTCGCGCGACAGGCCCAACTGCTCCAGGATGGCCAGCGCCACCACGAAGATGAAGAAGCCGCCTGTGTACCAGGTGTAGACCTTGTTGAGCTGGGCCTTGAAGGCCCGGTTGGCTTCGCCGGAGCTGACACCGGCCTTGGTTTCGAATATGCCTGCCATGGTGTCAGTCCTCGTTCTCTTCGACACCGTGTTCGATGTCGAGCTTGTTCATGTACCAGGCGTAGTACCCGATGATCAGGCAGTACACCACCAGGGCGCCCTGGGCTCCCACCCAGAAGCTGAACGGCCAGCCAAAGAAGTTGAAGCTCAGCTCGCGGGCGTAGTAGCCCACGACGAACGTCACCACGAACCAGATCACGAGCAATATGGCCGTGATGTTGAGGTTCTTGCGCCAGTATCGGCGGTGCTTGTCAGTCAGTTCCATGCGATCGACCTCCATCAACAAAACCCTCTCGGGCACGTCACGGACACTGCCCTGTCCCCCAGGCAGCCTGCAACCGGTCCGCGTTTTTCGGTGAAGGGCTGGCGCCCATCACCCCTTTTCTTGCTGCACGGCGGCAGCGCGCCACTCAGGCCTGGGCTTGCCCCAGGCCGGTCTCGCGCTCCAGCTGTGCAGCCACTTTGGGCTCGAACCTGCGCAGGTGGCGAATGATCTTCGCCGCCTCCTCGGGCTCTTGCCGGTCGACATGAACCCTGGCCAGCTGGTACCAGCCGTAGGGGCTCATGGGTTGCAGTTCGGTGTTCTTGCGCAGGGCGACGACGGCGTCGTCGAACCGATGCTGGCGGATCAGGCTCAGGGCCAGTCCGTACCAGGCGCGGTCCAGCTTGGGATCGATGTCGGTGGCGCGCCGGAAGGCGGCTTCGGCCTGACTGAGTTCGCCCATTTCCTCGCAGAGAAAACCCAGGTTGAACCAGGCGGCAGCCTGGTCGGGCGTGAGCGTCACCAGATGCTGCAGGGTCTTCAGCGCGCCGGCCTTGTCACCCTGCTCGGCCAGCAGATGCGCGCGCGTGGCCCATGCGTACAGGTCGGTGGTGTCGCGAGCCAGATGCCCTTCTATGCGGGCCAGCGCCTGCGCGCGCTGCCCCAGCAGCAGCATGGCCCGAACTTGCCAGCGCAGGTACCACCGGTTCAGGGAAGTCTTCATTTGCACAACTCCATGCCAATCTGCAGACAGTGACTCACCTTCCAGGCCGTCACGGCGAACCACGCAAGCGCCAGCAGCAGGAAGGCCACCAGCGGCAGGTGCCGCTCCAGCACCACCTTGCGCGGCGTCACCAGGCGCGCGACCTGCACGAAAGGCCGGCCGATCATCTGAAGCACCTGGTAGAAGACGTTCTGGTCCCGGCGCTGTCCCGCCAGCAAACCCAGCACCCACTGACCCAGCAAGGCCAGCAGAGCGATTTCGGCGATGAGCTTGAGAGCAGAAATGAACAGCAACATGGGAGGTGGTCCAGGGTCTGCGGCCATTCTTGGTCCGGAACTTACCGACTTCTTACAAACGGACGCATGCAGGTCTTGAGGCAGGTCAAACCCTGTGAGGGAAAACCCGGAAAACCAGCCTGCGCGCCCGTGTAGGATGACCAAAGTACTCGTTCGCATAGACGATGTGTTCGTCATCCGCTCATGGACGCCCATTCCCCAGACGCCCCCGGAGCCTTGCCGCCCACCACCGCCAGCGATCCCGCGCTGGGGCTGATGAACACGCCCATACATGCCTTGTTGCGGCGCGATCCGGTGACCCTGCCACCTCAGGCCAGCATCCGGGAGGCCGCGCAGCGCATGCGGGAGCAGCGCGTCTCCTCGGTCATCATCGTTGAACAGGGCCTGCTGTTTGGCCTGGTGACGGACCGCGATCTGCGCAACCGCGTACTGGCAGCGGGGCTGGATCCGGAGCGGCCCATCGCCGACATTGCCACCCTGGCCCCCTTCTCTGTGGACATGCACAGCCCGGCCCTCGAGGCCATGCTGCTCATGACGCGTCACAACATCCATCACGTCCCTGTACTGGATGGGCAACGCATCGCGGGCATGGTCACCGCCAACGACCTGAACGAGCCGAACAACACGTCCGCGATCTACCTGGCGGGCAACATCCATCGCCAGACCAGCGTGGAAGGCCTGCGCCAGGCCAGCGGCCCCGTACGGAGGCTGCTGCAGAGCCTGGTGGACGCAGACGCTTCGGCTCTGGCCACCGGCCACATCGTCACCACGATCACCGACGCCCTCACCATCCGCCTCCTGCAACTGGGCGAGGCCAGGCTGGGGCCCGCGCCGGTGGCATACGCCTGGGTGGCCGCGGGTTCACAGGCGCGTTGCGAGCAGACCGCCAAGACCGACCAGGACAACTGCATGGTGCTGGACGACGCCTACGACGAAGCACGGCACGGCGACTACTTCCGGCAACTGGCGGCTTTTGTGTGCGATGGCCTGAACGCCTGCGGCTACGTCTATTGCCCCGGCGACATGATGGCGAGCAACCCGGCGTGGCGGCTGCCGCTGGCGCAGTGGGCGGCACTCTTCGCCAGTTGGACCAACGAACCCGAGCCCACGGCCCTCATGTTGACCTGCGTCTTCTTCGACATGCGGTGCGTACACGGGCAGGCCACGCTGCTGCAGCGGTTGCGCACGCAAGTGCTGGCCCGCTCGCGTGGCAACACCCTGCTGCTGGCGCATCTCGTGGCCAATGCATTGGGGCGGCGCCCGCCGCTGGGCTGGTTTGGCCGGCTGCAGACGGCGCGCACCGGCGAGCACAAAGGCACCATCGACCTCAAGCTCCATGGCATTGCGCCCATCGTCGATATCGCGCGCATCCATGCCCTGGCCATCGGCGATGCCGCCATAGGCAGCCATGAGCGGCTGCAGGCCACAGGCGAGGGGGCGGTGCTGAGCGAGCAGGACACGCGCGACCTGCGCGACGCACTCGAGTTCCTGGCCACGCTGCGCATACGCCATCAGGCGCGGCTCATGGCCGAGGGCCAGGCTCCCGACAACCACCTGGACCCGCGCGCGCACTCCAACTTCGAGCGCACCCAGCTGCGTGATGCCTTGCGCGTGGTCCGCGACGTTCAGGACCTGCTGGAGCAGCGCTTCGGTGGCGGACGGCTGTGAGCTTGCGCCTCAGTACCTGAGGCGCGCGTAGTAGCTCTGCTGCGCCGCTTCGCGCGCCTGGCCAAGCGTGACGATGCCGCGCTCGGCCAGCAGGGGAACCAGCTTGATGAAGATCTCCGCGGTCACCATGGCGTCGCCCATCGCCGTGTGGCGGCCAATGACCGGCACGTCGAAGCGTTCGGCAATGGCTTCGAGGCGGTGGGATGCCTGGTTGGGATGGATCACGGCGGAGAGCAACAGCGTGTCCAGCACCGGTTGTTCAAACACCACGCCGGTCGCCTTCTCCTTGAGCTGCAGGAAGCGCATGTCGAAGGCGGCGTTGTGCGCCACCAGCACGGTGTCCTGGGCGAAGGCGTGAAAGGCCGGCAACACCTTTTCGATGCTGGGTTGCCCCATCACCATGTCCTGGGTGATGCCATGAATGGGAATGGAGGCGGCCGAGATCGCCCGCTGCGGATCGACCAGTTGCTCGAAACACTCCTGGTGCAGCAGCTTGCCATTGACGATGCGCGTGGCGCCGATCTGGATGATCTCGTCCCCTTGCGCCGGGTCCAGCCCCGTGGTCTCGGTGTCGAACACGGTATAGACCAGGTCGGACAGCCGACGTTCGTCCAGCGAGCGGGTCTGTTCGGTCGTCCTGAAGAGGTCAAAGTCGTAGTACTCGGGCCGGCTCTCCCCCCGGACCAGACTGGGAGCGGGCAGGCGCTCGCGCGGTTCGGCCATGGGCAGCAACAGCCGGAAGAAGGCCTGGTGCCGCGTGCGCTCGCGCTCGAACCAGAAGGCCCCGCCATGACGTTCGATCACATCACGTACCGTCAGCGGCGTGGCTTCGCCCCCCACGCGCATGGCGTCCATTTCCCAGCTCATCACGGTCTCGGTGCTCATGGCCTGCCCCGACCAGACCAGATCCAGGTGCGCCTTGCCCGGACTGCCGCTCGCGGGCGCGAGGCGAAGCTGAACGAAGCGCACCTCGAACTCGTCGGCCAGGCGGCCCGACAGGTAGACCAGGGCCTGCAGCAGCGAGAAGCTCTCCACCCGCAGCCACAGCGCGGCATCAACCTCCAGCGTGCTCGCCTGCAGGCGGGTCACGGTCTCTATGCGGCGCATGGCGGCAGCAACCAGGTCCACGCCCAGCATGTCTTCCAGCGGCCAGCGCGTCATGAAGGCGCGCGCCGCGTCCGCCTCCAGCGAAGCCACGCGCTGCGCCAGCGCGCGGGTTTCCTCGCGGATGACCCGTTGGAAGCGCTCCCGTGCGGCCGCATCGAGGTCCGGGTACTCCAGAACATCCAAGGCAGCCTGCATGTTGCCCAGCGCGGCACGGCTGCCTTCGGTCAGCGCATGCATCACCTGGTCCCGGGCCGACTCGGCTTCGAACGCGCGGGTGATGTTGTCCAGCATCAGGACGAACCCGCTCAGATCGGCACGGTCTGCCACCATGTCAACGGTGCTGGGCAAGCTCATGGCCTGCACCGTGCGCACCGGTGCCATCTGTACACGCAGCAACTGGCCGGCAGCAGTGGTGGTGACGAACTGTGCGGAAGGCTCCTCGACGCCGCGCAACATGCGCTGCTGGATGTTTTCCAGCGCGTGCGTGACCAGCTTGCGGTCAAACACCGTGTAAATGGAGCGGCCCAGTCCGATCAACTCCGCGCCACCGGCCACCGAAGGCGCCAGGGACAGCGCACGGAACTGCGCCCTTGCGCGCTGGTTGTAGAGCAGGATGCGTCCATCCAGGTTGCAGACCACGACACTCTGCGTGAGCTCCGCCATGAGAGCGGCCAGGCGGATGCGCTCCTGCTCGATGCTGCGGCTGCTCTCCAGCACCCGGGCGTCCATCTCGGTCTTAAGGCGCGAGCGCTGGGTCACGAGCTGGTTGATCACGTCGGCGAGCGCACGGATCTCAGATGGCCCTTGCGCGCCCAGCGGGCGCTCCACCTCAGACGCCGCCAGCACACGCGCCTCCTCGGCCAGGCGAGCCGCGGGCTCAGCGAAGTGGCGCAACAGCGCCCGCACGGCCATGGCCACCAACACCACGCCGGCCACCGTCACCACCGCCATCACCACCGCGGACTCCCGCCAGGCCTCCGCCAACAAGGGCGCGAGGCGCTGCCGCTGCACCTCCCGCAAGGCGGACCAGGCCATGAACAGCAGGAAGCCCAGCCAGGCCGCCACGCCCAGCACCGCGGCCGTCGTACCCAGCCAGAGCCGGCGCTCCTTCATGCCGAGGGCTCCAGCATCTCCCTGACCTTCTGCACCAGGTCGCGGGTCGAAAAAGGCTTGGTCATGTAGGCGTCGGCCCCCAGGGCCAGACCCTTGGCGACATCGGTATCTCTGCCCTTGGCCGTGAGCATCAGAATGCGCGTCGCCTGCAGGGCCTCGTTGTTGCGGACCTCGTGGCAGACATCGAACCCGGTCTTCACCGGCATCATCACATCCAGCAGCACCAGCGCAGGGCGCTCGCGCAGGATGGTGTCGATGGCCTCCTGGCCATCCCGCGCGAGCAGCACCTCGTAGCCCTCCCTCTTCATCAGGAACTCAAGCGAGATCAGGATGTTGGGCTCGTCATCGGCGATCAGGATCTTGGTGCTCACACGCGGTCTCCTCGTTCTTGTGCATCGTCCACCGGCCGGTGCGGCAGGAAAAACCCGAACGTGGCACCGGCTCCCGGGGTGGAGCGCAGCCACATGCGACCGCCGAAATGCGCCACGATCTGCCGACTGATCGGCAGGCCCAGGCCAGTGCCGCCAGGGCGGTAATGGGCGTCGCCCTGCACCTGCCGGAACTTTTCGAACACCATGGCCTGCTGATCCTGGGCAATGCCGGGACCATTGTCCTGCACTTCCACCGACACCCCCTGCCCGTCCTCTCTCAGGCTGAGCACCACCCTCCCGGTGCCACGCGGCGCGTACTTCGCTGCGTTGGACAGCAGGTTGAGCACCACCTGGGTGAGGCGGTCGGCATCGGCGCGGATGGGCCGCACCCGTTCCGGCAGGTCCAGGACCAGCGTCACGCCGGCTTCGCGGCAAGTTTCCACCATGGTGCGCGCCGCCTGTTCCAGCAGTTCTCGCAGGTCCAGCGTGGTGTTGTGCCACTCCGCGTGACCGGACTCGATCTTGGCCATGTCCAGCACCTGGTTCACCAGCCGGCTCAGGCGTTCTGTTTCGGCCACGATGATGCCAACGAATTGCTGACGCTGCACGGTCTCCATGTTCTCATCGTCGCGCATGAGTTCCGCCAGCGCCCTGATCGACGTCAAAGGTGTGCGCAATTCGTGGGTGACGGAAGACATGAAGTCGTCCTTGAGCCGGTCCAGGCTCTTGAGCTGTTCATTGGCTTCCCGCAACTCCTCCGTGGCGCGCTCCAGCGAACGCGATTTGTCTTCCAGGGCATGCGAGTAGGCACGCAACTGCGAGGCCTCGTCCAGTATGCGCATGACGTCGTCCAGATCCAGCGTCTCCTCTTCCACCACCGAGGCCACCATCACGCGCGCCGAGGCGCTGCCGATGGCGCCGGCCAGCTGGGTTTCCACGAAGTGCACCAGGCGCGCATCCGCCGGGATCTGGTCGATGTGGCCGGCGCCCACGCGCCGGGCATAGCCCGCGAACAGGCGCTGCGCCGCATCCGGCCCGAGGAAGCGCCCCACCAGCGGCAACAGGGCCGAGACCTGGGCCTTGCCCTGCCAGAACACCGGCCGGGCCTCCGGCGCACGGTGAAACACATCGACAAACAGCAGCGCCTGGCTGGTCTCGCGTGCGCTCGGCGGACGCCACAGCGAGACGCCCACGTAGCCCACCAGGTTGGCCAGCAGGCTCCAGAACAGCGAGTGGGTGATGTTGTCCAACCCGGTCAACCCCAGAAACGCCTCGGGCCGGAGCCAGGCCTGGCCCCAAGGGCCCTGGTACAGAAAGGCGTCCGGCAGCCAGCCCGACTTGGCCAGGGACGGCAGCATCAGCGTGTACGTCCAGAAGGCAAAGCCCAGCAACAGTCCTGTGAATGCGCCACCCTGCGTGCCGCCCTTCCAGTACATGCCGCCCAGCGTGGCCGGCGCGAACTGCGCCACCGCGGCAAAACTGATCAGGCCGATGCTCACCAGCGCATAGGCCTCGCCCGCGAGGTAGAAGTACAGATAGCCAAGCAGCAGGATGCCCAGGATGGACAGGCGGCGGATGGTCAGCAAGAGGGAGGTGAGGTCGCTGCTGGCCCGCACGCCGAAACGCCGCATGCGCAGAAGCAGCGGCATCACCAGATCGTTGCAGACCATGGTCGATACGGCGATCGCCTCCACGATGACCATGCCGGTCGCCGCGGACAGCCCGCCCACGAAGGCGAACAACGCCAGGGCGTGCTGCCCCTGGGACAGCGGCAGCGACAGCACGAAGGTCTCGGGATTCATCGCACCGGAACCGAAATGCAGCAGGCCGCCCAAGGCAATGGGCAGCACGAAGAGGTTGATGAGCAAGAGGTAGAGCGGAAAGGCCCAGACCGCGCGCCGCAGATGCCGCTCGTCCACGTTCTCCACCACCATCATCTGGAACTGGCGCGGCAGAAACACCACCGACAGCATGGCCAGCAGGGTATGGCCAAACCACTGCGCGTACACATGGGGCTGGCCATCGCCAAACTGCATCAGGGGACGCAGCTCCGCCACCGTCTGCGCCTGGGCGAACAACGCCGCGGGACTGGCAAACAGACCGAATGCCACGAACAGGCCTACGGCCAGGAAAGCCACCAGCTTGATCACCGATTCGAAGGCGATGGCAGCCACCATGCCTTCATGGCGCTCCGTACTGTCCAGGTGCCGTGCGCCAAAGACAATGGTGAAGCCGGCCAACGCCAGCGCAACGTAGAAAGTGCCGTCGTTCCACCAATGCACTTCCTGCGACAGGAGTTGCCCTGGCGGCGAAGTCAGCACGGCGTAGCCACTAGCGATGGCCTTGAGCTGCAGGGCGATGTAGGGCACGATGCCCACCACCGTGATCAGCGTCACCATGCCTGCCAGCAGTGGGCTCTTGCCGTAGCGGCTGGCGATGAAGTCGGCGATGGAAGTGATGCGCCACGTCTTGGCGATGTGAACCATCTTGCGCACCACCATCCAGGCCAGCAGCATGGCCAGCGTGGGACCCAGGTAGGTGGGCAGAAACCAGACACCCGAGGTGGCGGCCCGGCCCACACTGCCGAAGTAGGTCCATGCGGTGCAATACACCGCCAGCGACAGCGCGTAGATCCAGGGACTGGCAATGACCGAGCGGCCCTGGGTGGCGCGCGTGTCGGCCCAATGCGCTACCGCGAACAGCAGCAGCAGGTAGGCGAACGAAACGCCAACGACCAGGGGCGCAGGAAGCATGGCGTGGCCTCAATCGACAGCGTCGGCGTCTGTATCGCGCTCCACCACCCAGGCCAGCGCCGCGATCAACAGACCCCAGATCACGAACAGGGCCAAAGGAAAGAGCGGCAGCCCCCAGACCTGCACATCGTGGTCCCACAGCGCAAGCAGCGGAAAGCTGAGCAAGGCCCAGCCAGCGAAAAACAGAGCCACCAGGCGCTGGGCGGCAAGACCTTGGAACATGCGGGTCTCCTCTTGCGGCGAGGTCGGCGCAGCCGCCTGCCTGCGGCCGATTGTGCACGACCTCGCCCCGCGAACCGCCGAAAAAAAACGGCGGGGCTGGGCCCCGCCGTCCATCAGGCCTTCACAGGCCGTAGCTTCAACCGCCCGTGGAAGCCAGCAGTTGCCAAGTGTCCACCACCGAGTCCGGGTTGAGCGAGATGGAGCTGATGCCTTCGTCACGCAGCCACTGGGCGAAGTCCGGGTGGTCGCTCGGCCCCTGGCCGCAAATGCCAACGTACTTGCCCTCGGCCTTGCAGGCACCGATGGCCATGGACAGCATGGCCTTGACCGCCGGGTCGCGCTCATCGAAGTCGTGCGCCAGCAGTTCGAGTCCGGAATCCCGGTCCAGGCCCAGCGTGAGCTGCGTCAGGTCGTTGGAGCCGATGGAGAAGCCGTCAAAGAACTTCAGGAACTCGCGCGCCAGCACGGCATTGCTGGGAATCTCGCACATCATGATGACCTTGAGGTCGTTCTCGCCACGGCGCAGTCCTCGATCGGCCAGCAACTGCGTGACCCGCTCGGCCTGGGCCAGCGTGCGCACGAAAGGCACCATCACCTGCACGTTGGTCAACCCCATGTCCTCGCGCACGCGTTTGAGCGCCTCGCATTCCATGGCGAACGCCTCGCGGAAATCCTCGCTCACGTACCGCGCGGCCCCGCGGAAACCCAGCATCGGATTCTCTTCCTCCGGTTCGTAGCGGCTGCCGCCGACGAGCTTGCGGTATTCGTTGCTCTTGAAGTCCGACAGACGCACGATGACGGGCTTGGGCCAGAAAGCCGCGGCGATGGTAGCCACGCCCTCGGCAACCTTGTCCACGTAGAACGCACGGGGCGACGCATGGCCACGCGCCACGGACTCCACAGCCTTCTTCAGATCGGCATCGACGCTGGGGTAATCCAGGATCGCTTTGGGATGCACGCCGATGTTGTTGTTGATGATGAACTCCAGGCGCGCCAGACCCACGCCGCCGTTGGGCACCTGGGCAAAGTCGAAAGCCAGTTGCGGGTTGCCCACGTTCATCATGATCTTCACGTCGATCGCGGGCATCTCGCCGCGCTGCACCTCGGTGATCTCGGTCTCCAGCAGGCCGTCGTAGATGTTGCCGGTGTCGCCCTCGGCGCAGCTCACGGTGACCAGCGTCCCGTCCTTGAGGCTCTCGGTCGCGTCGCCGCAGCCCACCACTGCCGGAATGCCGAGCTCGCGCGCAATGATCGCCGCGTGGCAGGTGCGGCCGCCGCGGTTGGTGACGATGGCACTGGCACGCTTCATCACCGGCTCCCAGTTGGGGTCGGTCATGTCGGTCACCAACACGTCGCCCGGCTGCACCTTGTCCATCTCGCCGATGCTGTGCACCAGGCGCACCGGCCCCGTGCCCACTTTCTGGCCGATGGCGCGGCCGCTGGCCAACACCGCGCCCTTGCCCTTGAGCTTGTACCGCACCTCGGTCTTGCCTGCACTCTGGCTCTTCACCGTCTCCGGCCGCGCCTGCAGGATGTAGAGCTGGCCGTCGGCGCCGTCCTTGCCCCACTCGATGTCCATGGGCCGGCCATAGTGCTGCTCGATCACCAGGGCGTACTTCGCCAGTTGCTCCACATCGGCCTCGGTCAGGCTGTAGCGGTTGCGCTGCTCCACGGGCACGTCCACCGTCTTGACCAGCTTGCCGGTCTCGGCTTTTTCCTGCGGGGAACTGAACACCATCTGGATCAGCTTGGACCCCAGGTTGCGGCGGATCACGGCCCGCTTGCCGGCCTTGAGCATGGGCTTGTGGACATAGAACTCGTCCGGATTCACGGCGCCCTGCACCACCGTTTCACCCAGGCCATAGCTGGAGGTGATGAAAACCACATCTTCGAAACCGCTCTCGGTGTCGATGGTGAACATCACACCGGCGGCCCCCAGGTCGGAGCGCACCATGCGCTGCACACCGGCAGACAGCGCCACATCGGCATGGGCGAAGCCCTTGTGCACGCGGTAGCTGATGGCGCGGTCGTTGTACAGGGAGGCAAACACCTCCTTCATCTTGTGCAGCACATCCTCGATGCCGACCACGTTGAGAAAGGTCTCCTGCTGCCCCGCAAAAGACGCGTCGGGCAGGTCCTCGGCAGTGGCCGAAGAACGCACGGCAAAGGACGCCTTGTCGTTACCCGCGCTGAGCGTGACAAAAGCCTCACGAATGGCTTTTTCGAGATCGGCGGGGAACGGCTGGGCCTCGACCCAGCCCCGGATCTCGGCACCGGCTGCGGCCAGGGCGCGGACATCCTCGGTGTCCAGCGCGGACAGACGCGCGTTGATGCGCTCGGTCAACCCGCCGTGCCGCAGGAATTCGCGGAAGGCATGGGCCGTGGTGGCAAAGCCGGTGGGCACTTTCACGCCCGAGGGCAACTGCGAAATCATCTCGCCGAGGCTGGCGTTCTTGCCGCCGACCGCCTCGACATCGCTCATTCTCAGTTTCTCGAACGGAACGACCAGATCGGTCGCGCCAAACAGGTTGGACATGGGAAGCTCCTAAGGTTGAAAAACCGGGGGAGTCCCTGCCAATCGCAAGACCTGTGGTTCTGTTGTGGGTCAGGCACCGGGCAGGAACGCAGAAACAGGTGTCTCGGCGCTTGAATCCATAATGCCCCGAAACACGACACTCAGTATTGTAAGGACGCGCCCTTCATGCCCAACAGAACGGTCTTCTTCATCTCAGACGGCACCGGCATCACCGCCGAAACCTTCGGCAACGCCCTTCTGGCCCAGTTCGAGATCACGGTGCGACGCGTGCGCCTGCCCTTCCTGGACAGCGTGGACAAGGCCCATCAGGCGGTGCGGCAGATCAACCACACGGCCGAGCTGGAAGGTCGGCGCCCTCTGGTCTTCACCACGGTGGTGAACATGGACGTGCTGGACGTCTTCAAGTCGCATTGCAAAGGCATGATGCTGGACATGTTCGGCACCTTCGTGGAACCCATGGAGAACGAACTCGGCATCAAGTCGAACCACCGCGTCGGGCGTTTCTCGGACGCCTCCAAGAGCCAGGCCTACCACGACCGCATCGAGGCCATCAATTTTTCGCTGGCTCACGACGATGGGCAAAGCCACAAGGACCTGGAGGGCTCGGACGTCATCCTGGTGGGGGTGAGCCGCAGCGGCAAGACGCCCACCTCTCTGTACCTGGCCATGCAGTACGGCCTGAAAGCGTCGAACTACCCGCTGATCCCAGAGGACTTCGAACGGCGCAAGCTGCCCCCCGCGTTGGTGCCCCACCGCAAGAAAATCTTCGGCCTGACGATCGCGCCCGAGCGCCTGAGCGAGATCCGCAACGAGCGCCGTCCCAACTCACGCTATGCGCAGCTGGATAACTGCCGCATGGAGGTGGCGGAAGCCGAGGCGATGATGCGCCGCGAAGGCATTCGATGGCTGTCGACAACCACGAAGTCGATCGAGGAGATCGCCACCACCATCCTGCAGGAGATCCGACCGGAGCGGCTGGAGTACTGAGCCGCGTTGCAGAGGGCGATCGTCTTCGCAGCGACATTCCTGACGCCGGTTTAAGAGCCCGGTCAGTTTTGCGTCAGTCCGAGGTCAGTGGGCCGTAAGAGCCCGCGCCTACGCTCCATGCCACCGAAACAACCATGGAGACAGGCATGGACGACGAACTCGCTCAACGCATTGCGAGCAATCCCTACTACCAGCAACTGAAGACACGGCGCTCGCGATTTGGCTGGTGGCTCACCGCTGCCATGATGGTCGTCTACTACGGCTTCATCCTGCTGGTGGCCTTCGACAAGTCCCTGCTGGCCCAGCGCCTGGGCAGCGGCGTGATGACGCTGGGCATCCCGATCGGCTTTGGGGTGATCGTGTTCACCATCGTGATCACGGCGTTCTACGTCAGACGCGCCAACAGCGAATTCGACGATCTCTCCCAGGCCATCAACAAGGCGGTGCTGAAATGAACATCATGTCCCGCAACACCGTGCGCAGGATGCTGACGCTGCTGAGCCTGTCTGCCGTTTCCATGGCGGTCTGGGCCGCAGGTGCCGACCTGGGGCAGGCGCAGAAACAACCCACCAACTGGACGGCGATCGGCATGTTTGCCCTGTTCGTGCTGGCCACGCTCTACATCACCAAATGGGCTGCCGCGAAAACGCGCTCGGCGTCCGACTTCTACACCGCCGGTGGTGGCATCACCGGATTCCAGAACGGCTTGGCGATCGCGGGCGACTACATGTCCGCGGCCTCTTTCCTCGGCATCTCCGCGGCGGTGATGGCCAGCGGCTTCGATGGTCTGATCTACTCCATCGGGTTCCTGGTGGGTTGGCCGGTCATCACCTTCCTGATGGCCGAGCGGTTGCGCAACCTGGGCAAATTCACCTTTGCCGACGTGGCGGCATTCCGCTTCAACCAGAAGCCCATCCGCATCTTCGCCGCATCGGGCACGCTGGTGGTGGTGGCGTTCTACCTGATCGCGCAGATGGTGGGCGCGGGCCAGTTGATCAAACTGCTGTTCGGCCTGGAGTACTGGATCGCCGTGGTCATCGTGGGCGCGCTGATGATGGTCTACGTGCTTTTCGGCGGCATGACGGCCACCACCTGGGTGCAGATCATCAAGGCCTGCCTGCTGCTGGGTGGCGCCTCCTTCATGGCGCTGTCCGTGCTGTGGCACTTCGGCTTCAGCCCCGAAGCCATGTTCGCCGGCGCGGTCAAGATCAAGGAGGACCTGGCGCTCAAGGATGGCAAGACCGCCGAAGCGGCCGCCACGCTGGGGCAATCCATCATGGGCCCTGGCAACTTCGTGAAGGACCCGATCTCGGCGATCAGCTTCGGCATGGCCCTGATGTTCGGCACCGCAGGTCTGCCGCACATCCTCATGCGCTTCTTCACCGTGCCCAGCGCCAAGGAAGCGCGCAAGTCCGTGATGTGGGCGACCGGCTGGATCGGCTATTTCTATCTGCTGACCTTCATCATCGGCTTTGGTGCCATCACCTTCGTGCTGACCAACCCCGAGTTCCTGGATGCCAAGGGCGGCCTGCTGGGCGGCAGCAACATGGCAGCGGTGCATCTGGCCAACGCCGTGGGCGGCAACGTGTTCCTGGGCTTCATCTCCGCCGTGGCCTTCGCGACCATTCTGGCTGTGGTGGCGGGTCTCACGCTGTCGGGCGCATCGGCCGTTTCTCATGACCTGTACGCGACCGTGATCAAGCAGGGCAAGGCCGACAGCGCCTCCGAGCTGCGCGTCTCCAAGCTCACGACGATCGCGCTGGGCCTGGTGGCCGTGGTGCTGGGCATCGCCTTTGAGAAGCAGAACATCGCCTTCATGGTGTCGCTGGCCTTCGCCATCGCGGCTTCCGCCAACTTCCCTGTGCTGTTCATGAGCGTGCTGTGGAAAGACTGCACGACCCGCGGCGCGGTGATCGGGGGCTTTCTCGGGCTGGTCTCCTCGGTCGCGCTGACCATCGTGTCGCCGTCTGTCTGGGAAGCGACCCTGGGCAACCCCAAGGGATCGGCTCTGTTTCCCTACACCTCGCCGGCCTTGTTCTCCATGACCATCGGGTTTGTCGGCATCTGGTTGTTCTCGGTGCTGGACCGCAGCCGCCGCGCGGGCATTGACCGCGCAGGCTTCCTTGCACAACAGGTTCGCTCGGAGACCGGCATCGGCGCAGCTGGCGCATCCGGTCACTGATGCCGTCTCTCGCCCCCGGTGCCAACCGGGGGCGAAGCCTCAGGCCGGCACGGCCTGAGGTGTCTCGTTCGCCACCAGCGGCTGGCGAATCAGGTGGTCAAAGGCACTCAGGGCAGCCTTCGACCCTTCTCCTGCCGCGATCACGATCTGCTTGTAAGGCACCGTCGTGCAGTCACCGGCGGCAAACACGCCCGGCAGATTCGTGTGTCCTTTGGCATCCACCACAATCTCGCCGAAGCGGCTCAGTTCGACCGTCCCCTTGAGCCATTCGGTATTGGGCACCAGACCGATCTGCACGAACACGCCTTCGAGTTCCACATGGCGCGTCTCGCCGCTCACGCGGTCCTTGAAGGACAGGCCATTGACCTTGCCGTCCGCTCCCGTGATCTCGGTGGTCTGCGCGTTGATGTGGATGTCCACGTTGGGCAGGCTCTTGAGCTTGCTCACCAGCACGGCATCGGCCTTGAGCGCATCAGCGAATTCGATCAGCGTCACATGCTGCACGATGCCGGCCAGGTCGATAGCGGCTTCCACACCCGAGTTGCCTCCCCCGATCACCGCCACGCGCTTGCCCTTGAACAGCGGGCCATCGCAGTGCGGGCAGTAAGCCACGCCCTTGTTGCGGTACTCGGCTTCGCCGGGCACGTTCACGTTGCGCCAGCGGGCACCGGTGGACAGGATCACGCTGCGCGCGCGCAGCGTGGCACCGTTGGCCATCTGCACCTGCACCAACTCGCCGGGGCCGGTTGCGGGCACCAGCTTCTCGGCCCGCTGCAGGTTCATGATGTCCACGTCGTAGTGGCGCACCTGCGCCTCCAGAGCTGCCGCGAACTTCGGGCCATCGGTCTCGAGCACGCTGATGTAGTTCTCGATCGCCATTGTGTCGTTGACCTGGCCGCCGAACCGCTCGGCCGCCACGCCCACGCGGATGCCCTTGCGGGCGGCGTACACCGCCGCTGCCGCACCCGCTGGGCCGCCACCGACGATCAGCACGTCAAAGGCGTCTTTGGCATTGAGTTTCTCGGCCTCGCGCTGATCGGCATTCACATCCAGCTTGGCCACGATCTCCTCCAGCGTCATGCGGCCGGAGCCGAACACCTCACCATTGAGAAAGACCATGGGCACGGCCATCACCTGGCGCTGCTCCACTTCCTGCTGGAAGTGCACGCCGTCGATGACCACCGCCTTCACGGCGGCAGGATTGCGGATCGCCATCAGCGAGATCGCCTGCACCACGTCCGGGCAGTTGTGGCAGGACAGGCTCATGTACACCTCGAAGCGGAAATCGCCCCGAAGCCCATCGATGGCATCGAGCGTGGCCTGCTCCACCTTGGGAGGATGTCCACCGGTCCACAGCAAAGCGAGCACCAGCGAAGTGAACTCATGGCCCAGCGGTATCGCGGCAAAGCGCACGCCGGTCGACTCGCCTTCCCGGGCGATGAGAAAGGACGGCTTGCGCGCGTCATTGCCGCTCTCGTCAAAGGTCACCTTGTCCGAGAGGCCTGCGATCTCCTGGAGCAACTCGCGCAGTTCCTGCGAGCCCTGGCTGTCGTCCAGCGAGGCGATCAGTCGAATCGGCTGACGCAGCATCTCCAGATACCCCTGGAGCTGGGTCTTCATGGTGGTGTCAAGCATGGGAACTCCTTGGTTGAGCGTTCGATGTTCAGCGCTTTGCGAGGAGCGCTGGGCGCGATGCGCCCAACGCTCAACGCAAAACCCTCAACGGGGATCAGATCTTGCCAACCAGTTCCAGCGACGGAGCGATGGTCTTGGCGCCTTCCTGCCACTTGGCCGGGCAGACCTGGCCAGGGTTCTTGGCCACGAACTGGGCGGCCTTGAGCTTGCGCAGGGTTTCCTTGACGTCGCGGGCAATCGCGTTGTCATGGATCTCGGCGGTCTTGATCACGCCTTCGGGGTTGATGATGAAGGTGCCGCGCAGCGCCAGGCCTTCTTCCTCGATGTGCACGCCAAAAGCACGCGTCAGTTGGTGCGTGGGGTCGCCCACCAGCGGGAACTTGGCCTTGCCCACGGCGGGGGAGGTTTCATGCCACACCTTGTGCGAGAAGTGGGTGTCGGTGGTGACGATGTACACCTCGGCGCCCAGCTTCTGGAACTCGGCGTAGTTGTCGGCGGCATCTTCCACTTCGGTCGGGCAGTTGAAGGTGAAGGCTGCGGGCATGAAGATCAGGACCGACCACTCGCCGCGCAGGCTCGCATCGGACACCGGCACGAACTTGCCGTTGTGGAAGGCGGTGGTGGAAAAGGGCTGAACGGTCGTGTTGATGAGGGACATGGTCTTTCCTTGTGGAGTTGAGAAAAAAGCGCCTTGAGAGGAAGGCGACGGAAGAATCATAGCTCAAAACTATCAATAGTTTGAATTGATAGTTACTATGGATGTCATAGATTTTGTTGCTCCGCAGCATTGAGACTGAGTCTCTCGCGCCACAGCAGTTGCATGTCTTTTGCTATGAGTTTTTACATATTAATGCGAATTGTTCTTGTTTGATTTATGATCAAGAGCTCCAGCCAGCCATGACGCGCGACGCGTTGCAGCCAGCCGAAAACCGCCCTCCCCTCGTTGCAACCATGTCCCAGCGGAAACACCGTCAGCGCCCCGCGCGCACCTCTTCCCCTCTTCAACCGGCCTCCCAGGCCACCCTGCTTCCCTTGGGCGCGATGCTGCTCGCCGGTTCGGTCGGCGCCATGGCACAGACGGCCCCCACGACCGCCACGGTGACACTGCCAACAGTGGAAGTGACCGAGTCGGCCGAGGTGCCCCAGACCAAGAACGAGCTGCGCACGACCAATACCCGCATCGGCAAAGGCACGCAGGCACTGCGCGACATTCCGCAGTCCGTGACGGTGATGACCGAGCGCCTGCTGGACGACCGCAACCTCGATGACTTCCGCGAGGTGCTTCGCACCACCGCTGGCGTGACCTTCCAGGCCGGCGAGACCGGTGAAGAAGACGTGCGCCTGCGCGGCTTCTCCCTCCAGCAGTCGGGCGACATCTACACCGACGGCATCCGCGACGGCGCGCTCTACGAACGCGACACGTTCAACAACGACCGTGTCGAGGTGCTCAAGGGCTCGGCCTCGATGTTGTTCGGCAAGGGATCCACCGGCGGTGTGGTCAACCAGGTGAGCAAGCAGCCGTACCTGCTGGACCAGCACGAGGTCGACTACACCTTTGGCACGGGCAAGGAGCACCGCCTGACCGGCGACTTCAACTTCATGCTGAGCGAAGACTCGGCTTTCCGCCTCAACGCGATGGTGCACACCGCCGACAACTACGGCGCCAAGCTGAACAAGCGCGGCATCGCCCCCACCTACCGCTGGGGCATCGGCACGCGCAACGAGTTCTCGATCGGCTTCTACCACCTCGAATCCGAGAGCAAGCCGACCTACAACCACCCCTGGTTCCTAAGCAACGGCGTCATCGTGCCGACGCTGCCTGCGCGCAACTACTACGGTCTGGCCAGCGACCACCTGGATACCTCGGCCGACTACGCCACCTTCAGCCACACCTACCGTTTCGACCGCCAGAGCTCCCTGACCACCCGGGTGCGCCATGGTCGCTATGAGCGCGACCTCTGGGCCAGCGTGATCGGTTTCCGCCCGGCGGCGGAGCAACCCGGCGGCGTCGCCGCGTCCATCAACACACTCGGCCCCAACACCGTCCTGGGCCGCACCGCCAAAGGTCGCGTCGGCATCAGCGACACCACGCAGATCCAAAGCGACTACGTCAACAGCTTCGAGGCGCTGGGCAAGAAGCACGACCTGATCGCGGGGGTGGACATCTACCAGGAAGACGCCAAGCGGGCCAACAACTTCCCCGGAGGCAACAGCGGCCTCACCACCCTGGTCGGCACGCCCAACGACGGTGACTCGCGCGCCGATACGCGTGGCGCACCGCCTTTCAACACCTTTGATGCGCGCAACCTGGGTCTGTACATCCAGGACACCGTGTCGCTGACGTCCGAGTTCAAGCTCATCGGCGGCCTGCGCCACGACAACTTCAAGGCGTCGTACGTGACCAACGCGGGCGTGGCCAACAGCGTCTCGGCCAGCCTCTGGAGCCCGCGCGTGGGTGCGCTCTTCCAACCGGACGAGAACACCTCCTACTACATCTCCTACGGCACCTCGTTCAATACCTCGGGCGACACCTACCAGTTCACCCCAGGCGCACCGAACACCAAAGACGCCAACACCCCGCCCGAGAAAAGCCGCAATCTGGAGATCGGCAGCAAGTTCGAACTGTTCGAGAAGCGCGCCTCACTGGGTGCCGCGTTCTTCTATTCGGAGAAGTACAACGAACGCAACACCGACCCGGACACCGCGTCCACGCAACAGTTGCTGTCGGGCAAGCGCCACGCCGCTGGCATGGAGTTCAACCTCGCCGGCCGTATCACGCCGAAGTGGGAGATCTTCTACAACCACACCTGGATCCCCAACGCGAAGATCGACAAGAGCAATGTCGCGCTCAACAACGCAGGCACCGGCGCGCAGGTGCAGGGTGACCGCCCAGGCCTCACGCCCAAGCACAGCGCCAGCCTCTGGACGACCTACCTGGTCACGCCCAAACTGCGCATTGGCGGCGGCCTGAACTACCGCGGCAAGCAGAATCCGGAAGGTGCGCGCCATGTCACGGCAGACAGCTTCACCACGGTCGATGCGATGGCGGAGTACACGCTGACGGATTCCACCGTCATCAAGCTCAACGTCACCAACCTGACCAACGAGCTGTACGCCGACTCGCTGTACCGCGGCTTCTACGTACCGGGTGCCGCACGCAGCATCCAGGTTTCGCTCAAGAAAATGTTCTGATCCCGGCCAGCCCGCACGCCACGCCATCATGCTTCTGCACCTCAGGAACATCCTCGATCCACAGCAACTCCAGACCGCCCGCTCCCTGCTGGGCGACCAGGCACCATGGATCGATGGTCGCAGCAGTGCGGGCAGCCAGGCTCAGACACAGAAGAACAACGAACAGCTTGCCCAGGACAGCGAACACGCGCGCCAGTTGCGCGAGCTGGTCCTGGGTGCCGTCCAGAAGGACCCGCTGTTCTTTTCCGCGGCCTTGCCGCGCAAGATATTCAACCCGCTGTTCAACCGCTACAGCGGGACCACCAACACCTACGGCGCCCACGTCGATGGCGCCGTGCTGCATTCCAAGGCCCCACAGCAATGGGTGCGCAGCGACATCTCCTGCACCCTGTTCCTGAGCGACCCCGCCGACTACGACGGCGGAGACCTCGTGGTGCAGGACAGCTTCGGCGAGCGACGCATCAAGCTACCGGCGGGCGACATGGTGATCTACCCAGGCACCAGCGTGCACCGCGTAGAACCCGTCACCCGCGGAGCACGCGTGGCCAGCTTCTTCTGGATCGAGAGCATGGTGCGCAGCGAACAGCACCGGCGCCTGCTGTTCGACCTCGACATGAACCTGCTCGCCTTGCGCCAGCGCCTGGGCGAAACACCCGAAACCACGGCCTTGACCGGCACCTACCACAACCTCCTGCGGCTGTGGGCCGATACATGAAACCGGCTTCCCCGCCACCAGCGTACTCGACGCTGCCTGAAGGCCTGGTCAGTCTCGCCGACCACGAACGGCACGCCGAGCGCCAATTGGACCGTGCGGTGCGTGCCTACCTGTTTGGTGGAGCGGCCGACGAAATCACCCTGCGCGCCAATCAGACCGCGTGGCAGCAGATAGAGCTGCTTCCACGCGTGCTGCGTCCGCTGGCCGGTGGCCATACGCGCGTGCCATTGCTTGGCCGGGAATGGGCACACCCCATTCTGGTTGCGCCCACCGCCTACCAGCGGCTCGTGCACCCCCATGGCGAGCAGGCAACGGCCCTGGCGGCGTCCGCCCTGGGCGCCGGTCTGGTGCTGAGCACACAGGCATCGACACGCCTGGAGGACGTGGCCAGGATCTACCTGCCAGAACCCTCACGGGGACCGTTGTGGTTCCAGCTCTACCTCCAGCCAGACCGGGGCTTTGTGCGTGAACTGGTCCAGCGTGCCGAGACCGCGGGCTTCGAGGCCCTGGTCCTCACCGTTGACGCGCCGGTGCAAGGCGCCCGGGACCAGGAGCGACGCGCCCAGTTCAGCCTGCCGGCAGACATCTCGGCCGTCAATCTCGCCGGACTGACCCTGCCGGCCGGACCACCTCTGCAGGCGGGTCAGAGCGCCCTGTTCGACGGCCTGATGTGCCACGCCCCAACCTGGGATGACATCGGCTGGTTGCGCTCGATCACCCGGTTGCCCGTGCTGCTCAAAGGCCTTGTGCATCCGGACGACGCCCGGCAGGCCATCGATGCAGGAGCCCAAGGCCTGATCGTCTCCAACCACGGCGGCCGCACGCTGGACACCATGCCCGCCACCGCCCGGCTTCTGCCGGCCGTTGTGAGCGCCACGCGAGGCGAGGTGCCGGTGCTCGTCGATGGCGGCATCCGCCGTGGCACCGACGTGCTCAAGGCCATGGCTTTGGGCGCTTCGGCCGTCATGGTGGGCAGGCCCGTGCTGCATGGCCTGGCCAATGCCGGCGCCACCGGTGTGGCCCACGTCCTGCGTCTGCTGAGGGACGAACTGGAAATCGCCATGGCCCTGACCGGTTGCCGCACGCTCGACCAGGCCGCGAACGTGATCGCCAGAGATTGAAATCCGCGCCAGAAGAGAAACTTCACGCGATTCTTTCGTCAATTAAGTAAATGCGAAGAATTCTCGTTTAGAATAAGAACTCCACCGCCCGACCATGAAAGGACCACTGACCATGACAGGACTCCTGATGCTGGGCAGCAGTTTGATGCTGCTGCTGGTCGCGCTGTGGTGGGTCCTGCGTTCCTGACACAACACCACCGCTACACTCATGCTCCCCCTCAGCGCCAGCGCTGCGCCGCCTCTCTCGCCCATGCAGCACGCAGACTCCCCTCGCGTGAACCGCCGCATCGCTATCGTGGCCTCGGTGGTGGGCTTTCACGTCCTGGCGCTCTGGGCCCTGCAGTCCGGCTTGCTCCGTCGCGCGGTCGAGCTGGTGATTCCGGTCCAGGTGATGGCCGAGCTGATCGAGCCCCCGCAGCCCAAGGTCGAGCCCGTGCCGCCAGCGCCACCCGTGGCCAAGCCCGAGCCGCCCAAACCGCGGCCCAAGCCGGTCGCGCCTCCGCAACCTCAGCCCGTGGCCGCGCCCACGCCCGAACCTTCACCGCTGGCCCCCGTGGTACCACCCAGCCCTCCGGCGCCACCTGCGCCCCCGGAGCCCATCGTGGCCGCGGCGCCGCCCGCTCCACCGGCACCGCCCGCCCCGCCGCGCATCGAGTTGCCGTCCACCAATGCCGCCTACCTCAGCAACCCCAGTCCTCCCTACCCGCCGCTGTCCAAGCGGCTGGGCGAACAGGGCACGGTAACCCTCAATGTCTTCGTGCAAGCCGATGGCTCACCCTCCCAGGCCAACATCCTCAAGTCCAGTGGCTACGAGCGGCTAGACGAGGTGGCGCAGCAGACCGTGATGCGTTGGCGCTTCGTGCCCGGCAAGCGTGCCGGCGTGCCGGAAGCCATGTGGGTCACCGTGCCCATCCGCTTCAACATCAAGCCATCCTGATTTCACCGATCTTCCTCTTCTATCCGGAGCAATCTTTCCATGGAACCGCAACTCGCATCATCGGGCTTGGCCCACGTCTGGACCCAAGGCGACTGGGTCACCCGATCGGTCGCCATCGTGCTGCTGATCATGTCGCTCTCGACCTGGGTCATCATCCTGTGGAAGGCTCTGGACCAGCGCGCGCAGCGCGCCCAGGCCAAAGGCGTCGAAGGCTTCTGGCACAGCGCCGATTTCGCCGAAGGCCTGGACAAGCTTGGCGCCGCCGAAGGCAACCCCTTCCGCTCGCTCGCGCTGGAAGGCCGTGAATCGACCCGCCACATCCTGCACAAGGACACCCACGCCGGCACGCCGCCGCAGCGGCAGTTGCACGACAGCCTGGATGTCAGCGACTGGGTGGAGCGCGCCTTGCGCAAGAGCGTCGACGACTTCACCGCACGCGCGCAGAGCGGCCTCTCCGTGCTGGCGTCGGTGGCGTCCACCGCTCCTTTCGTCGGCCTGTTCGGCACCGTCTGGGGCATCTACCACGCGCTGCTGGGCATCGGGGCCGCCGGTCAGGTCAGCATTGACCAGGTGGCCGGCCCCATCGGCGAAGCCCTGATCATGACCGCGCTGGGCCTGCTCGTCGCCATTCCCGCCGTGCTGGGCTACAACGCCCTGGTCCGTGGCAACAAAGGCGTCCTGCACCAGCTCAACCGGTTCGCGCACGACCTGCACGCCTACTTTGTGACCGGAGCCCGCGTCACAACCACCGGCGAGGGCAAGGTTCTCTCCATGAAGAAAGCCTGACAGGACAACCCACCATGGCCATCGGAACCGCCCAGGACAGCGACGAGATGATGAGCGAGATCAACATGATCCCGTTCATCGACGTGATGCTCGTGCTGTTGATCATCTTCATCATCACCGTGCCCGTCATCAAGCACGCCGTCAACATCGAGCTCCCTCAGGCCAGTGTGGAGAAGGTGCAGGACAAACCGGAAAACATCCGGCTGGCCGTCGATGCGGAAGGCCACTATTTCTGGAACGACCAGCGCGTGGAGGACACCGAGTACGCCAACCGGTTGCAAGCCGCCGCCGCGCAGGACCCGCAACCTGAACTGCACATCCGTGGCGACAAAGCCGTGCGCTATGAGCGCGTGGCCCTCGCCATGGCGGCCGCACAGCGCGCCGGCGTGCGCAAGATCGGCTTCATCACCGAACCGGTAGCACCATGAACCAGACACCACCGATTCCCCCGCAGTCCGAGCGCCCGTCGCAGGACACAACGGCCACGCCAGCAACGAGCGCCACCGCCGACACGCCCGTGTTGGCCAGTGCGACGCTGCTGCGCGGCCAGAAATCGGTGGCCATTGACCACAACGGCCTGCTCTACCGCCTGCAGGCCACTCGCCAGGGCAAGTTGATCCTCACCAAATAGCCCGAAGCGCAGCCTCGTCATCTCATCGTGGGGCGACCCTGGGGATCTCACTTTCCCCAGGCGTCGTTTTTAGCCAGCCAAGAGATCCGTATCTCAGTAGCCAGGCATTTTTTCAGCCCGCCCAGACAGACAGGCATGTCATTTTCATCGTGGGGCGACCCGGGGTTTTTCACTTTCCCCGAGCGTCGTTTTCAGCCAGCCAGGAAGCGGTTTACGCTTCGGTAGCCAGGCCGCTTTTTACCACACGCAGGCTCACAGGCCGATGGCCGCCAGCCCTGCCCGCGCGATCTGAGCGTCCTCACTGGACTTCACGCCGCTCACACCGATCGCACCCACGCACTGACCGTCCTTGACGATGGGCACGCCGCCTTCCAGCATGCCCTCCAGCAGCGGCGCGCTCAGGAACGACACCCGGCCTTGGTTGATCATGTCCTCGTAGATCTTGCTCTCGCGGCGACCCAACGCGGCGGTGATGGCCTTGGCCGGTGCAATGTGCGCGGAGATCGGGGCGACGCCATCCAGGCGCTGCAACCAGAGCAGGTGCCCCCCATCGTCGGCGATGGCGATGGTGACGGCCCATTGGTTCTTCAGGGCTTCGGCCTCGGCGGCAGCGGCAATGAGCTTGACATCGGCCGACTCGAGAACGGGCTTGTTTTTCATGAACTTGGTCCTATTTGAGAGGTCAGAAGGAACTGCAATACGGGATCCGGGTCATCCAGGGTATGCAGTGCGAACGATAACGCGCCGATTGGCTGCCATGCGGTCACAACTGACCATACCAAAAAAGCGCCAACGCACCGACTGTCGCCTCGGAGACCCGACACCCTACAATGCACTTTCCCCGGTCGTTCGGCATGTCGCCGAACGGTCACCGGCCCGTGTCAGATGATGAAGGAGATCACCACCATGACCGACCACGTACAGACCAGCGGCCGCTTTGGCACCGCCGTGTCCTCCGATGTACAACGCAACCGAGTTCTGCGCAACACCTACTGGCTGCTGGCCCTGTCCATGCTGCCCACAGTGCTGGGCGCCTGGATCGGCGTGCAGACGGGCATCACCGCCAGCCTCACCGGAGGCCTGGGCCTGATCGTCTTCCTGGGCGGCGCATTCGGCTTCATGTTCGCAATCGAGAAGACCAAGAACTCGGCAGCCGGCGTCCCCGTGCTGCTGGCTTTCACATTCTTCATGGGCCTGATGCTCTCGCGCCTGTTGGCTGCGGTGCTGGGGTTCTCCAACGGCGCCAGCCTGATCATGACCGCATTCGGCGGCACCGCCGTGGTGTTCTTCGTCATGGCCAACCTCTCCACCGTGATCAAGCGCGACCTCTCGGGCATGGGCAAGTGGCTGTTCGTGGGCGCGCTCGCCATCATGATCGGTGCCATCATCAACGTCTTCGTGGGCAGCACCGCCGGCATGGCCGTGATCGCTACCCTGGCCATCGTGGTCTTCAGCCTCTACCTGCTGTTCGACCTCAAGCGCATCATCGATGGCGGCGAAACCAACTACATCAGCGCCACCCTGGGCCTGTACCTGAGCCTGTTCAACGTCTTCCAGAGCCTGCTGATGCTGCTGGGCCTGTTTGGCGGCGATCGCGACTGAGCGAGGTACTGCGCTCCCATGAAAAAAGGACCCTCGGGTCCTTTTTTCGTTACATGTAAGGCATGGGGTGGCGATGCGCGGGGGGCGGTACCACCGGTGCGCCAGGAGCCCCTGCCACGGCCCCTGCAGACGCTGCAGCGCGCTGCGCATGTGCGGCAAGAACATCTCGGTAGTGCGGCACCCCGCCCGCCGCTGCTGGCGCTGCGCCTGGATCTGCCCCGAGCCCGCCCCCAGCGACCCCATGGGCCATGCCACCGGGAATGGGCGCCTCCATGCGGCCCTGGGGGCCGGGAGTCGCGCCTGGCGGCAGCGCGGCTTCCTTTGCCCCGCCTTCGGGGCCGCGTTCTGCTTCCTTTGTGCTCTTCTCTTTCTCTGCGGTGGCATCGGTCGCAGGCTTGGCACCTTGCTGCTTGGTGTTCAGATACGCCGAGCCAGCTTTTTGGGCTACCCGGGCGGCGCCACCCAGCAGCAAGGCCAAGCCCACGGGCCATGCCACAGCCATGAGCGCCAAGCCAGCGACCATCACCAGCACACCGCGCGACTGCAGCGCGCGAGCGGCAATGGGCCAGAACCCGGCGCCTTTGTTCTTGTCTTCCTCCGGCGCCGCTGCTGCGGGTGCTGCGGCTGTTTTCTCCGGGGAGGGTGCTGGATCGGTCACCGGGGCAGCAGCGCCGTGCGGCATGGGCGGCCTGCCTGCCGGCACAGCGGCAGGCCCCGGAGCGGGGCCGCCCGCGCCAGGGTGCGGCATCGGGTCCAAGGGTTGATTCGGCAGCATGGAGAACTCCTGTTCTTGTGTCGCCCCGTGTGGCGACCACGGCCAATCTAGGCATTTGCCGCCGCCATAGGAAAAAAGTTCCCAAACCACAGCAGCGCCACACGAAATCACTTTCCGGCCGGAACGGTGACGCACGGGAAGATCGGGTGAAAAAGTACCGGGCTCGGCGTCAAGTTCGCCGACAAAGCGCCGAAACAAGGCAGGCACCCACCCACCACATCCATGCGACGCACTGCCCTCACCCTCTGTCTTGCCGGCGCAGCCACTTTGCTGAGTGGCTGCGACGCGCTGGGCATCGAGACGGCGACCACGGTCAATGCCCGCAAGGAGGCCGAGGGCAAGGCCATCGGCAGCGCCTGCCGGCACGCGGTGCGCAGCATAGAGGACTGTTTTGGCGGCAACCCCCGGGCGTCCAAGGCGGCGGTCTTCGCCGGCTGGAAGGAAATGGACGAGTACATGCGGGAGAACTCGATCGTGGGCATGCCCACGCAGCCGGAGCCGGCTGCCGCTGAGCCTGCGCCAACGGGCGGCAAGGCGGCGAAGTCTTCCGCGTCCTGACCCGTACTCAGGCGTCTCGCTGCGGCGCCGATGCCTGTCCCTGTTCGAACACCGCCATGCTTTCCACATGCGCTGTGTGCGCAAACATGTTGACCACCCCAGCGGCCACGCAGCGGTATCCCGCCTGATGCACCAACAGGCCGGCGTCACGCGCCAGTGTGGCCGGGTTGCAACTCACGTAGACGATGCGTTGCGGCGGTGTCCAGTCGCCACGCAGTGCCGGGTCCTGGTACAGATCGGCCAAGGCCTTGGCCAATGCAAACGCGCCCTCGCGCGGCGGATCCACCAGCCATTTCTGCGCCACGCCGTCGGCCACCAGTTGTGCGGGCGTCATCTCGAACAGGTTGCGCGCGGCAAACGCCGTGGGCGCCAACGAGCGCTTGCGCTGGTTGAGCGCCAGGTTTTCGCGCGACCGCGCGACCAGGGCCTCGCTGCCCTCGATGCCCAGCACTTCGCCGGCCGTGGTCGCGATCGGCAGCGTGAAGTTACCGAGGCCGCAGAACCAGTCGATCACGCGTTCGTCCGCGCGGGCTGCGAGCAAGCGCAGCGCGCGCGCAACCAGCACGCGGTTGATGAAAGGATTGACCTGGGTGAAGTCCGTCGGCTTGAACGGCATCGTGATGCCAAACTCGGGCAGGCTGTAGGACAGCTCTTCGCCACCAGCATCGAGCCGCTTCACCGTGTCCGGCCCCTTGGGCTGCAGCCACCATTGCACGCCGTGCCGCTGGGCAAATCCGCGCAGGCGCGCCAGGTCGTCCTCGCTCAGCGGTTCCAAGTGGCGCAGCACCAGCGCGGTCACGCTGTCGCCGCAGGCCAGCTCGATCTGGGGACAGGTTTCGCGGGCATCCATCTCGAAGATCAGTGCACGCAACGGCACCAGCAGGGCGCTCACATGCTCGGGCAGTACCGGGCAAACGCGCATGTCGGCCACATAGCGGCTCTTGCGTTCGTGAAAACCGATCAGCACCTCACCCTTCTTGTGCACGTAGCGCACCGACAGGCGCGCGCGGTAGCGGTATCCCCATGCGGGTCCCTCGATCGGGCGAAGCAAGGTTTCGGCCTTGACTTTGCCCAGATGCCAGAGGTTGTCTTCCAGCACACGCTGCTTGATGGCCACCTGGGCGGACGCTTGGAGGTGCTGCATCTTGCAACCACCACAGGCACCTGCGTGCAAGCCGAAATGCGGGCAGCCAGGCCGCACGCGCTGCGAGGACTCTCTGTGCACCGCCGTCACGGTGCCCGCCTCCCACTGGTTCTTCTTGCGATGCACGCTCACGCTGACGTGCTCGAAGGGCAGCGCCCCTTCGATGAAGACAACCTTGCCGTCGGGACGGTGGGCAATGCCCTGGGCTTCGATGTCGAGCGATTCGACAGCCAGCCAGCCTTCAGGCAATGCACAGGCTGGCGACGGGCTGTCGGGGGGAAGGATGGTGTTGTCGAGGGAGGCGGAAACGGTCATCCGCCGATTGTCTCAGGCTCAGACCCAGGCCTTGAGGTACTCGTCCCAGTGCGGCTCATCGGGCGCCAGATGTCCGAGGGTGGCCTTGACCATGGCGACCTCCTGCTCGTACTCGGCCTCGGTGAATCCGCCGCGCATCTTCTGGAAGCGGCAGTAGACCAGGTAGGTGTTCATCACGTCGGTCTCGCAGTACCGGCGGATCTCCTCGGTCTGGCCCGCGAGGTACTGCGCATACACCTGGGAGCCGTCCATGCCGAGCTTGCCCGGGAAACCGCACAGTTTGGCCATGGCGTCCAGCGGCGCGTTGTTCTTGGGCGAGTACATGGCCAGCAGGTCCATCAGGTCCAGGTGGCGCATGTGGTAGCGGCTGATGTAGTTGTTCCACTTGAATTCGCGGTCGTCTTCGCCCAGGTCCCAGTACTTGCCGGCTTCCACGCCATGGCGCAGCCCTCGGTAGTGCAGGACCGGCAGGTCGAAGCCGCCACCGTTCCAGCTCACCAGTTGAGGAGTGTGCTTCTCGATCGCGTGGAAAAAGGTCTGGATCACCTTGCCTTCGCTGCGGCCGTCACGGTCGACGAAGGAATGCACACGCAAGCCCTCGGCGTTTCGGAAGACGCAGCTGATGACCAGCACGCGCTGCAGGTGCAGCGGCATGAAATCGCTCTGGCCCTTTTCCTTGCGCTCTTCCAGCCACTGCGCATGGACCTGTTCGTCGCTCAGGTCGGCTCCCGCGCCGCGCAAGGCGCGCAGCCCTGCCACGTCGGGGATCGACTCAATGTCAAAGACGAGGACGGGCCAGGGCATGCCGATTGAACCTTGCGGGTTGCGCGCAGGACGGGAATTTCACGCTGAACGCTGACCGCCCATGCTCCTCACCGCTTGGGCAGATGGCCCATGGGGTCCACGGGTTTGCCGAGTCGGCGGACTTCGAAGTGCAGTTTCACGCGATCGGTATCGCTGCTGCCCATTTCCGCGATCTTCTGGCCTTGGCGCACGGCCTGGTCCTCGCGCACCAGCAGCGCCTGGTTGTGGGCGTAGGCGGTGAGGTAGGTGTTGTTGTGCTTCAGGATGATCAGGTTGCCATAGCCGCGCAGTCCCGCGCCGGCATAGACCACACGGCCGTCAGCCGCCGCCACGACCGGATCCCCGATCTTGCCGGCGATCGAGATGCCCTTGTTGTTGGTCTCGTCGAAGGGTGTGATCACCTGGCCCTGCGCGGGCCAGATGAAGGTGATCTCATCGGCGCCGGCAGATGACTGCGGCGCGGGAGCGGGCGGAATGGGTGCGGGAGCGCTGGGCTCGGTCAGCGGACGCGCGGTCACGCCCGAACCGGCGATGGGGCTGGTGGCAGGACCGGAAGGCACCGTGGCAGGGGCCGGCGCGGCCACCGCAGCGGCAGGCGGCAGCACCCGCAGGACCTGGCCCACCTCCAGCGCATTCGGATTGGAAAGGCTGTTCCAGGATTGGATATCGCGCCAGTTCTGACCATGGTCCAGCGCAATGCGGAACAGCGTGTCACCCGCCTTCACCGTGTAGAAGCCGGGCTTGCCCGCGTTTTCTGCGCCCGGCAACGGTGCCGCAGGCGCCACCTCGGTGCTGCGCGCCATGCCACGGTCTTCCACCGGAGCGGGGCCCGAGACGCGTCGCGTGGAACACCCGGCCGTCAGCAGCACCGCGGCCAGCACGGTCATGACCGCGGCACTCTGCCAGGCCGGTCGTCCCGTCTTACGGGACAGCCCCGACCACTGGAAAACATGCTCGCTCATGAAAACTCCCACTGTGGCAAGAGGTCCGCGCGGCACACGCCACGCCGGTCTCTGCCTGTCCAAAAAAACGCGGCGCCGCCAAGGGCCGGCACCCGCTCATGCAACGCCCGATTTTAGAGGCACAAAAAGTACCGCCTCGAGCTCGGTGCGCACCACCCCCCTGGGCGTCTTTTCCACCACCACCAGGTTCTGGCGGCCCGCGCCGGTGACGGCGGGAGCCACCAGCCTCCCCCCTACCGCCAATTGGTCGATCCAGGCGTCGGGGATGTTCTCTCCGCCCGCTGCGGCGATGATGCCGGCATACGGCGCGCCGCGTGCATAGCCCAGCATGCCATCGCCAAACAGCAGGTGCACGTTCGACAACCTGAACCAGCGGAGGTTCTCGCGCGCCTTCTCGTGCAGCCCCTTGAGTCGCTCGATGCTGTAGACCTCGCGAGCGACATGGCTGAGGACTGCGGCCTGGTAGCCGCAGCCGGTGCCGATCTCCAGCACACGACCCAACCGCCCTTCATGCCCCTGGCACAACAGCTCGATCATGCGCGCCACCACGCCAGGCTTGGAGATCGTCTGTCCCAGCCCGATCGGCAGGCTGGTGTCCTCGTACGCCTGGTTCACGAGCGCCGAGTCGACGAAACGGTGGCGCTCCACGGCACGCATGGCCGCCAGAACACCGGGATGGCTGACGCCCTGGGCTTCGATCTTCCGGACCAGGGCTGCGCGCACCGCAAGAGAATCCATGCCGAGCCCACTGGGCGCCTGGGGTTTCGGCGCAGAACGCGCGATCGGTGCGGCGGCGCTGGCGCGCGAGGCCGGCGCCAGGTCCAGCCGCGCGGGAAAACCTGGTCGCGCGCGCGGGGAGGAGGATGGCAACTGGGAAGCCCGGGCCGGCTGCGTCGGCGGGTTTGCCCGCTTCACCGCGAGGTCTCCCGTGCATGTCCCTCGGCGACCGGTACCGCAGGCGCGGACAGGCTGGCTGCCATGGGCACCCAGTACGGCAGGCGCTCGTGGTCGGTCAGGTCCACCTGAAGCGGTGTGATGGTGGCAAAGCCTTGCAAAGTGGCGTGGAAGTCGGTGCCATCGGCATCGTCCTTGGCTTTGCCGGCGCCTCCTATCCAATACATGGTCTCGCCACGCGGATTGGTCTGCGCGATCACGCGCTCCGCCGCATGCCGCCGGCCCAGCCGCGCCACCTTGAAGCCACGCAATTCCTCCAGCGGCCGGCTGGGAATGTTCACATTGAGCAGCCAGGGGTCGCTGCGCGAACCGGTGTCCTGCAGCGAAGGCAGCAACTGGGCCACCAGCTTCGTGGCCATGTGCGCGGCGGCGTCCAGATGCGTCCAGCCCTTCTCCGTCAGGGAAAAGGCGATAGCCGGAATGCCGAACAGGTACCCTTCCATGGCCGCGCCGACGGTGCCCGAATAGATGGTGTCGTCGCCCATGTTGGCGCCATTGTTGATGCCGGAGACCACGAGGTCAGGCCGGTAGCCCAGCAGGCCCGTGAGCGCGATGTGCACGCAGTCCGCCGGCGTGCCGTTCACGTAGCGGAATCCGTTGTGGGCGGTGTTCACGTACAGCGGGGAATGCAGCGACAGCGCGTTGGACTTGGCGCTGTTGTTGTGCTCGGGAGCCACCACCTCCACGTCGGCCAATCCCTTCAGGGCGTCATGCAAGGCCACGATGCCGGGTGCCTGGTACCCGTCGTCATTGGAGATGAGGATTTTCATGGCGGAGATTTTAGGGAAGGTCGCAAGGAAGGTCGCGCCCGGGACATCGCCAGGGCTTTTCCTCTGCGTCCGCGCAGGTGCGCTGCCTATGATGAAACGCCTCTACATCCGTCACATCACGAGGAGATGCCATGCAAGCCTGGCTGTGTGAGAACCCCGTTGGCGTGGAAGCGCTGACCTGGAAAGAACTGCCGACACCCGAGCCCAAGGCAGGTGAGGTGCTGATCGAGATCCAGGCAGCCAGCCTGAATTTTCCCGATCTGCTGATCGTGCAGAACAAATACCAGCACAAACCACCGCTGCCTTTCGTGCCTGGGGCCGAGTACGCCGGCGTGGTGCGCAGCCTGGGAGAAGGCGTGAAACACCTGCAGGTAGGCCAGGGTGTGGCGTGCTTTGGTGGCACCGGCGGTTTTGGCACACATGCGGTGGTGCCGGCCGCGGTCTGCATGCCGCTGCCCCCCGGCTTCCCGCCGGTGGATGCGGCGGCCTTCATCATGATCTATGCGACCTCCTGGCACGCCCTCATGGACCGGGGAGCGCTGCAGGCCGGCGAGACAGTGCTGGTGCTGGGCGCGGCCGGTGGCGTGGGCACGGCCGCGATCCAGATCGCCAAGGCCGCGGGGGCCCGCGTCATTGCGGCGGCTTCCAGCGATGAGAAATGCGAGCTTTGCCGGCAACTGGGCGCGGATGCAACGATCAACTACAGCGTGCACACGCCCAAGGAAGGCCTGCGCGACGCCATCAAGGCGCTGACCGACGGCAAGGGCCCCGACGTCATCTACGACCCGGTGGGTGGTGACTTCGCCGAGCCCGCCTTCCGTTCCATCGCCTGGCGCGGTCGCTACCTGGTGGTGGGCTTTGCCAGCGGGCCCATTCCCAGCCTGCCGCTGAACCTCACCCTGCTCAAGGGCGCCAGCATCGTCGGCGTGTTCTGGGGCGATTTTGCACGCCGGGAGCCCAAGGCCAGCGCGCAGGCGCTGCAGACGCTGGCGGCGATGTACGCCAAAGGCCAGATCAAGCCCGTGATCGACCAGACCCTGCCCATGCGGGAGCTCCCCAGGGCGTTCGAGATCATGGGTTCGCGCGCGGTGCGCGGCAAACTGGTGCTGGTGAACTGAACTCAGATCAGCGTGCGCAGCGTGCGCGCGGCCTCCTTGAGCACGGGCAGCAGGCGCGCCACCGCGTCGCCCGAGTTCTCCTGGTTGATCGGCATGGTGATGCTGATGGCGCCTTGCACCACGTTGTTGCGGTCGAACAGCGGCACCGCGACGCCCCGGTAGTTCAGCTCCATCTGCTGCTCCGACAAAGCCCAGCCTTGCCGGCGGAACCGCTGCAGTTCGCTGCGCAACTGCTCCTTGCTGGAGATGGTGTAGGGCGTGTAGGCGCGCAGCGTGCGCGGCGCCAGCCACGCGTCGGAAGCCTCCTCGCTCAGACCCGCCAGGAAAGCCATGCCCGCGGCCGTGACCTGGGCCTGCACGCGCGAGCCCAGCATGTAGCCGGTGTTCATGAGCCGGTGCGCACCGCTGCGTGCAATGTAGACCGTGTCGTCGCCATCCAGCACCGCCAGGTAGGCGATCTCCTGCGTGCCCGCCGCGATACTCTGCAGAAAGGGTTGCGCCAGGCGGGGCAGCCGGGCCGACTCCAGGTAGGCGTGCCCCAGACGCAGGATGCGCGGCGTCAGCCAGAAGAGCTTGCCATCGGTGTTCACGTAGCCCAGGTGCGCCAGCGTGGCCAGGTAGCGCCGTGCGGCGGTGCGGGTGATGCCGCAGCGTGTCCCCGCCTGGCTGGCGGTCAGACGGGGATGCTGGTCGTCGAAGGCCTCGATGACCGCAAGCCCCCGCTCCAGACCGGCGATCCAGTCGCGGCGTTCCAGGGGATGCGGTGTCACAGGTGCAGGGGGTGTCGGCATGGCAGGCTCGGTTTGATGTCTAGGGATAACCCGTATATTGATCGATCATCGATTGCGAATGTCCGATTGTCGACCGTTTTTGGGACTGCCTGCTTGGGCTCAACCCTGAGCTGGCCCTAAAGTCCGACCGTTGTCCTTACCCCAGAGAGTGTCCTCATGAGCGATCTCCTTCTCAGCACCAGTGCTGGCCGCGAACCCCTGCAGGCGTCCTTCAGCGACGCCGCCAACCCGCTGGGCCTGGATGGCGTCGAGTTCATCGAGTACGTGACCAGCAAGCCTCAGGCCCTGGGGCAGGTGCTGGAGATGATGGGCTTTCGCCCGGTCGGGCGCCACCGTTCGCGCGAGGTGCTGCTGTACCGCCAGGGGGAACTCAACATCGTGGTCAATGCGCACCCCACGGACGCCCGCAGCGGCGGTGGCCATGGCGGTGAGGTGCCTTTCATTTCCGCGATCGCGCTGCGCGTGCGCGACGCGCGAGCGGCCTACCACTATGTGCTCGAACGCGGTGCCTGGTCGGTGCCCACGCACGCGGAGGTGATGGAACTCAACATCCCGGCCATCCACGGCGCGGGCAACAGCCGCATCTACTTTGTCGACCGGTACAAGGAGTTTTCGATCTACGACGTGGATTTCGTGCCCATCCCCTCGGTGGACCAGCGGCCACCGGCCACCGCCGGCCTGCACTTCTTCGGCGTCGTGCAGTACATCGGACCCGAACGCAGCAACGACTGGATCGAGTTCTACAACGAGCTTTTCGGCACCGAGCTCATCCCGGATGACCAACGCTTCGGCATCATGCCCAAGGGCACGCTGCTGCGCACACCGGCGCTGGACCCCGCAAAGCGCTTCATGCTGCAACTCATCGAACCGGAGATCAACGTGGTCGATGCCGACGAGCGCCTGCAGCGCATCGGCCTGGGGGTTCCCGACGTGCTGGCGGCGGTCAACGCCTTGCGCGCACTGGGTGTGGAGTTCGTCGAAACCGCCGCCGCGCACACCGAGCAGCGCGGCGCCATCACCAAGACCTACCTCGGGTCGGTGGTGTTTGAACTGGTTCACAGCGAAAAGGCCTGAGCGGTGATGCACGCACGCGACACGAGCGAAGCCATCGGCGGCTTCGGCATGGACACCATCACCCTGGCGGGACCGCTGGAGGCCAAGCTGGCCGCCATGAAAGCCGCAGGCTTCTCGCAAGTCATGCTCAAGGCCAACGACCTGGTCGGCCACCCGGGCGGGCTGCAGGCCGCCGTGCAGGCGGTGAAAGACAGCGGCCTGCGCGGCACCGGCTTCCAGGTGCTGCGCGACTTCGAGGGCCTGTCGGGGCATCTGCACCACTACAAGATGGACATCGCCAAGAGCATGCTGGAGATGTGCGCCGCGCTGGACTGCCGCGTGCTGCTGGCCTGCTCGTCCACGTCGGTGCACGCCTCGCAAGACATCGACCACATTGCGCGCGACCTGCGCAAGCTGGCGATGCTGGCCATCCCGCTGGGCATACGGATCGCCTATGAGGGCCTGTCCTGGGGCCGCACGGTCAATGAGTTCACCACCGCCTGGGACGTGGTGTGCCGCGCCGACTGCCCCAACCTGGGCCTGGGCCTGGATTCGTTCCACATCTTCGCGGCCAAGACGCCGCTGGAGGAGATCGACTACCTCGATCCGGACAAGATCTTCCTGGTCCAGCTCGCGGATTTCATGTGGCAGGAAACCCGCACTTTCGAAGAGCGCATGACCACCGCGCGCACCTTCCGCGTGTTCCCTGGCGAGGGCGTGCACAGCGAACAACTGGTGGACCTCGTGCTCAAGCTCGACCGCCTGGGCTACCGGGGCGACTACAGCTTCGAGGTCTTCAACGACGACTACCAGCAGATGCCGCTGCCCATGGTGGCCGAGCGCGCTCGGCGCTCGGCCCTGTGGCTGGCCGAGGACGTGCTGCGCCGCTCAGTGCCGCTGCCCAACCAGATGCGCCTGAAGCTGGGCGTTGGCTGAGCGCCTCAGCCGTGCCGCATGCGCACGCCCAGGCCTCCGCACAGTGCGATGAGCACGATGCCAGCGATGGACCAGGCATCGGGCGCGTAGCCAAAGGCCAGCCAGCCCAGCAGCGTGGCAAAACAGACCTGCGCGTACATGTAGGGCGTCAACCGAGAGGCCGGCGCACGGTGGTAAGCCTGGATCAGCAGGTAGTGGCCGAGTGAGCCGAACACCCCGATCAACGCCGCCAGCACCCACAGCTTCCAGTCCGCCAGAGCGGCCCAGGTCCAGGGCAGCAGCAGCGAACTGATGACCAGCCCGGTCAGGCCGGTGTAGAAATGGGTGGTGCCAGGGTCTTCGGTGCGCACCATGCGGCTGGTCACGATCTGGTAGACCGCGTTGATCATCACCAGCCCCAGCGGCAGCAACAAGGCTCCCTGGAACTGCCCTCCCCGCGGGCGGATCACCACCAGCGCGCCGATCAAGCCGCCCGCCACCAGCCACCAGGTCATGGGCGTGATGCGCTCGCGCAGCAGCGGCGCGGCCAGCACGGTGATGATGAGCGGCACCAGCATCAGGATGGCGGTGAACTCCGCCACCGGCACATGGCGCAGGCTCATGTAGGCGACCGCGCTGGAGCACAGCATGAGCGAGCCACGCAGGACCTGCCAACCCGGCGCACGGGTGCGCAACATGGCCGGGCCTTGCCGCCGCCAGAGCAGCAGCGGCGTCATGACCGCCTGCACCAGGAAACGCAGCCAGACCGCCATGAACACCGGGACCATGGGCCCCACGTACTGCGAAATGGTGTCCAGCAAGGCAAAGCACAGCATGGCCAGCACCGCCAGCGCGATGCCTTGCGCGGCGTGCGGAAATCTCGGGTCGTACAAGGGGGCCTTGCTGGGAATGCGGTCAGTCGCTCAGACGGGCCACCGACCGCAGCACCTCGGCCGTGGTGGTGGGAAACCCGAAGTATTCCAGATAGGCGGGAATCTGTTCGAACAGCATGTCGGTACCCACTTGAACCGCACAACCACGGTCCCGGGCCGCCGACAGAAAGGCGGTCATCTCGGTGCGCATCACCACCTCGCCGACGAAGGTGCGCGCGGCCAGGCGAGACACATCCAGCGGCAGCGGATCGCCTTCGTTCATGCCCAGCGGCGTGGCATTGACCACCAGGTCCATGCCGGCAGGATCGTTGGACCCCAGGCGCAGTTCGACCGCCGGAAAGTGCTGGCGCAAGCGCTGAGCCAGCGCCTCGGCCGAGGCCCTGTTGACGTCGTGCAGCGCCAGCATGCCCACGCCGGCCGCCGCCAGGGAGGCGGCAATCGCGCTGCCCACGCCACCACTGCCCACCACCAGCACCTTGGCGCCAGCCAGCACCAGGCCCTTGCGGCGCACGCCGCGCACGAAGCCCTCGCCGTCGAACATGTCGCCGACCAGGCGACCGTCTTCGGTGCGCTTGACGGCATTGCAGGCACCGGCCACCCGGGCCGTGGCCGTCACCTCGTCCAGCAGGCCCATGGTCACCACCTTGTGCGGCATGGTGATGAGCGCGCCCCGGATATTCGTGAGGGTGAAGACCGAACGCAGGAACGCCGGGTAGTCGGGCGTGCGGCAACCCATGGGCACCACCACCGCGTTGACGCCGATGTGCTCGAAATAGGGGTTGTAGATGAGCGGCGACTTGAAGGTGTGCGTCGGGTAACCGATGTGGGCAAGGATGTCCGTGTGGCCGTTGATCATGGTGTCAGCGCTGAAGAGATGGAAGGTCTTGCGCGCAACTGTAGGAGCAGCGGCCAGCGGTCAGGCCCTGATGGCACCACGCCGGGAGCGATGTTCGGTCGAATCCGTTCGATGATCGACCGAACATCGGGAAAACCCGTATTCGCTCAGGCTGTGGCGTCGAAGAAGCGTGCGGGCATCACGGCCAAAGGCTGCGCCACACGGGGCTGGAAAGCCATCTGATCCAGGATGTCGCGCTGCAGGTCGATGCCGGGTGCGATCTCGAACAGTTCCACGCCGTCTGGCGTCAGCCGGAAGCTGCCACGCTCGGTAAGGTAGAGCACCTCCTGTCCACGCACCAGCCCCTGCGGGCCGCTGAAGGTGATCTGGTCGACCTTGTTCACCAGCTTCTTCACGCTGCCCTGCTGCAGCACCCGCATCTGGCCATCGCCGGTCTGCAGCTTCACGCCCTTGGCCGCCAGCGTGCCACAGAACACCACCTTGCGCGCGTTCTGCGCGATGTCGATGAAGCCCCCCGGCCCTACCGTGACGCCACCCAGGCGCGAGACGTTGACACTGCCCTCCTCGTCGAACTCGCCAAACCCCAGGAAGGCCACGTCCAGCCCGCCACCGCCATAGAAGTCGAACTGGGTGGCCGCGTCCAGCATCGCGGTGGCGTTGCGCGCGTAGCCAAACAGCACACCGTCCATCAGCGTGCCGCCATAGGTGCCGTGCTCGATGGTCTGGTAGATGCGGTGTTGCTCATCGCGCGCGGCAATCAGCTTGGCCACCGCATCGGGCACGCCCACGCCGTAGTTGATGACGGGACGCGCCTTGCCGGTGTTGAAGAGTTCCTCGGCGGCGCGCCGGGCCACGGCCTGGCGCTCGCTGAAAGCCTCCTGCGCCGCGGCCACTTCGCGCGCATGGTCCTCGGCCTCGCTGCGCGCGCGCGCTTCGCCGGTCAGCTCGCCGCTGAAGGCGGGATCAAACGGGATGTCGTAGCTGGTCTGCTGCGCGGGGTCGACCACGATGGCGTCCACCCAGGCAGAAGGAATGCGCACTTCGCGCGCCTTGAGCGAACCGCGCGGCAGGCGTTCCTTGACCTGCACGATCACCTTGCCACCGCTGTTGCGTGCGGCCAGCGCCAGCGACTGCGCGTCCAGGTTGGCGGCCTCGTGCTCGAAGCTGATGTTGCCGTCCTCGTCGGCCGCGCTCGCGCGCACGATGGCCACGTGGATGGGAAAGGGTTTGTAGCGCAGGTACTCTCGGCCGTCGATGGCGATGACCTCGGCCAAGTCGTCGCGCGCGGCATCGTTCATGCGTCCGCCGCCGTGGCGCGGGTCGCACACCGTGCCCAGGCCAACGTGCGAGATCAGCCCGGGCCGTCCGGCGCCGATCTCGCGCAGCAGTTGGCTGGAAACGCCGCCGGGCAGGATGTAGGCCTCGATCTTGTTGTCCAGCGCGAGCTGCTGCATGGCGGGTGACCAGACCCAGTGGCCGCCGATGACGCGGCGCACCAGGCCTTCGTGCGCGAAGCAGTTCATGCCCTTGGTCTTCTTGTCGCCAATGCCCAGTGCATGGACCACGGTCAGGTCGCGCGGCGTCTGCGTGGCCTTGAAGCGAGCCTGCACCGCCTCGAACACATGGGTGGCCTCCATCAGGCCGCCGCCGCCGCCCATGAGGCCGACGGTGTCACCGTCGCGAATGAGTTCGACCGCCTGCGCGGCCGTCACGAACTTGCTGTGCGTCATGGTGCTCACCGGTGGATGTCGAACAGCATGGCGCCCTTCTTGAGCGCGCTCTTGGCGATCACGCCGCGGTGGATCTCGCTGGTGCCGTCGAAGATGCGGTAGATGCGCGCATCGCGGTAGTAACGTTCGATGGGCAGCTCCTTGCAGAAGCCCATGCCACCGAAGACCTGCACCGCGCGGTCCACGACGCGGCCCAGCGTCTCGGCCGCGTGCACCTTGACCATGGCGATCTGCTCGCGTGCGTCCAAGCCCTGGTCCAGCATCCACGCAGCGTGATAGACCATCCAGCGTGCGGCATTGATCTCGATCACGCTGTCGGCCAGCATTTGCTGGATCATCTGGAACTCGCCGATGCGGGTCTTGAACTGCTGGCGCTCGTTGGCGTAGGCCAGCATCTTCTCGCACACGTGCGAAGCCTTGCCCACCGCGCGCGCGCCCACCTGGGCCAGGCGGACCACATTGAGCGCGCCCATGGCGAGCTTGAAGCCCTGGCCTTGCTCGCCCAGCAGCGCGGCGTTCTCCAGCGGCACGTTGTCGAAGAACAGTTCCAGGTGCGGCGTACCGCGGATGCCCATCATGGCCTGGTCCTTGCCCACGGTGAAACCGGGCAGGCCCTTGTCGACCATGAACATCGAAATCTCTTTCTCGCCGGTCCTGGCCGAAACCAGGAAGAAGTCACTCCACTCGCCGTCGCTGATGAAGTGCTTGCTGCCGTTGAGCACCCAGCCGTTCTCGGTCTTGCGCGCATGGGTCTGGATGCCCGCCGCATCGGAGCCAGCGCCAGGCTCGGTGATGGCGATGGCGCAGGTGCGCTCGCCACGCACCGAAGGCGTGAGCCAGCGCTCGACCTGTTCGCCCTTGCAGTGCAGCAGCGGCTCGTACACATTGCCGAAGGCCCGGCGGATCAGGTAGTCGGTGGTGTGGCCGAACTGCTCTTCACACAGGATGCGGTCCAGGTTGGACAGTCCGGCACCGCCCAACTCGGCCGGCATGTTCAGGGCGTAGAGCCCGAGCGCCTTGGACTTCTCGTGCACCGCCTGCGCCTGGGCCTTGTCCAGACGGCCCTGGTTCTCCAGCGTGTCTTCCAGTGGTTGCAGCTCTTCGGCGATGAATCGACGCACGGTGTCGATCATCATCTTTTGTTCATCGTTGAGGGAAAAGTCCATGGTTCTCTTTCTGAGGCAAAAGGTCAGCGGGTGGCTTCGACAAAGGGACGGCTCGCCGCCAGGCACTGGGCAGCCCAGGCGTTGACGTCGGCCGTCTTCTCGCGTTCGAGGTTGATCACTTCCACGCTGATGGGCAGGTCTGCCGGCAAGGCCGCGAACAGGCCATGCAGGTCGATGGTGCCGTCGCCCGGCAACAGGCGTTCGCAACGCGCGGTGTGGATCAATTGCTCGTGGCTGAAGTGGGTGCCGGCCTGCGCGTCGCAGATCTGGGCGTAGTGCAGCAGCTCGCGCGGAATGGCGCGGATGTCGTCCAGCGTGGTGTGGGAGCGCCCGAAGTGCAGCGCATCCACCAGGATGCCTGCGTTGGCGGGCTGGCCGGCGTTGCGGATCACGCGCAGCGCGGCATTGGCGCTGGACACCGCGGTCCAGGGCATGAACTCCAGATCGGCCGTCATCCCATAAGGCTTCATCACCTCGCACAGGCGGGCATAGCTGTCGGTCAGACGCGCCTCGTCGGGATCGTCGCCGGCCACCAGGATCGCCTTGGCGTTCAGCGCGGCACCCGCGTCGTAGAGCGCATCCCAGGTGTGCGGATCAAAGCCTTCGTTGATGCGGATGATCTCCAGGTCGAAAACGCCCACGCCGGTGTCGCGCTGCACCGCCACGGTTTCGCGCAGAGCTTCGGCATCTCCCAGCAGATGCTGCTGCGGAGCCCCGGGGGCGTTGGGCCACAGACGCAAGCCCACATAGGCATAGCCCTGGGCAGCGCCTACGCGCAGGGCTTCGGCGGGCGTGCAACGGTGAGCCCCGAGATAGGCGAGTGAATAGATTCGTGTCATGGGTTGCTGTGGTGGTAGAAGTCAGGGGGCATAGATCGGCCGGCGCCCCGCTGGGGCATCGGCGCCGCCGGTCTCTGCAGTGAGGTTGAAGAAAGGTGATGCACCGCTGATGGCGGCGAGCTGAGCGGCAACCGACAAGAGCTCGGGACCGAACTCCTGCATGCGCTGCGGCGTGAATCGCACGGTCGGGCCGGCGATGGTGATGACGCCCATGGCCGCCTGCCCGGCGAAGCGCACCGGTGCCGAGATGGCCGACAGGCCCAGCCCGTAGGTGTCCACCGTCAGGCTGTAGCCGCGTTCACGCGTCGCCCGGACGGCCTCCATCACAGCCTGCAGCGAGGTCGGCGCGTCGGGGCCGAAATCTTCAGGTGCGCCCAGGCCTTGCCGAGCCAACAAAGCCAGCGCCACGTCATCGCTCAAGGTGGACAGCCAAGCCCAGCCCGACGAGGAACACGAGAGCTGGGCATCGATGCCCATGTCGGGGTCGTACCGCAGGCCCTGGCGCGCTCCTTGCGCGCGCGCCACCCAGGTCAGGCGTTCGCCATCGACCACGGAAAGCCTCACCAGCTCACCGGAAGCTTCGGCCAACTGGTTGAGCAGTGGCTGGGCCACATCCACAATGCCACTCTGGCTCAGGTAGGACAGGCCCATGCTCACCAGCCGCGTGGTCAGCATGTAGTCGCCACGCCCCCGTGCCTGGCGCACATAGCCCAGCCGCACCAGGTCGGCCAGCAGCCGGTGGGCGGCGCTGCGGGGCATGCCCAGCCGGTCGGCCAGCACAGCCAACTCCATGCCTTCTCCGTACCGCGACAGCAGTTCCAGAATGCCCAGGGTCCGTTCGAGTACGCCACTCATGGGCGAGCAGTCTATCTATTTTCAGAACAAAATTCAATAGTTGAACCGAATTCCAGTTTTAATTAAGATCGCCGCCACTTCAACCTCGGCCTACGCCAGCAGCCATGCTCGACCATCTCAACGGCGCCACCCGCATCCACTACATCGTCGGCGATCCGATCGCCCAGGTGAAATCCCCTTCCGACGTCACACGCGCATTGGTCGCCCAAGGCCGCAATGCGCTGGTGGTCCCGGCCCATGTCGCACCCGCCCAGTTGCGGGCCTGGGTGGCAGGCGTCTCGCTGGCACAGAACGTGGACAGCATCATCGTCACCGTGCCCCACAAGTTCGCCTGTTTCGACCTCTGCTCCTCCACCACGGAACACGCGGCCTTCCTGCGCGCCGTCAACACCATGCGCCGCGGCCCCGACGGCGGCTGGCATGGCGACATGGGCGACGGGCCAGGCATGCTGCGAGCGCTGCAGGACAAGGGCTACGAGCCCAAAGGCAAGTCCGCCCTGCTGGCGGGCGCGGGCGGCGCCGGATCCGCCATCGCGCACTCACTGGCGCTGGCTGGCGTGAGCCGCTTGGCCATCCACGACACCGATGCCCAGCGCCGGCAGGCGCTGGTGGAACGGCTGGCCGCGCTGGGCCTGTGCCCGGTCACGCACGGCAGTGCCGATCCGACCGGGTTCGACCTTGTGGTCAACGCCACCACCGCGGGCATGCAGGCTGACGACCCCTACCCCATCGACGTGACGCGCCTGCAGCCGGGCACCATGGCGGCCTGCGCCATCACCGCGCCACCGGTTTCTCCTTTCCTGGTGGCGGCACGCGAGCGCGGCTGCGCCAGCGTCACTGGCGGTGAGATGTTCGGGCGCGTCAAGGAGCTCATCGTCGAATTCCTCCTGGGCCGTTGAGACAGAACTCAGTATTAACCCTAGTTACAACCGATAAACGATCAAATTCGATCGATTATCGATCGGCAAGTGTTCGTCCGCCATGGACCGTCGAATAGGCAGCTTCTACATTGGCAACCACTCGCGACACATCCACTTCACCCGCCCCGAAGCCCTGATGAAGGGCTTGATCACCAAGGAGACAACACCATGCTGAAACAACGACGCCAATTCATGGGCGCGGCCGCCGCAGCGCTGGCCGCCGCCACCCTGGGCACCCCGGCCCTCGCCCAGAACTACCCCGAGCGCGACGTGACCGCCATCATTCAATGGGGCGCCGGAGGCGGCACCGACGTGGCGATGCGCGGCTACGCGCCGTATGCGGAGGAAGCCCTGGGCCGCAAGATCGTGCTGCAGAACCGCCCCGGCGCGGCCGGCGCCATCGGCGCCAACTTCGTCCTCCAGCAGCCGGCCGACGGCTACACGCTGCTCATGGGCGCCGAACCGCAGGCGCTGTTCCGCGTGATGGGCATGGCGGACTTTGACTACGACCGCTTCTATCCCATCAACATCGCGGCCATCGCGAACACCATCTTTGTGGTCACGCGTCCGGACTCGCCCTTCAACACCATGCAAGACCTGCTCAGCCATGTGCAGGCCAACCCCAAGAAGCTCAAGCAGTACATGGCTGGCCAGGGCACGACGCCTTTCACCGTGAACACCATGGTGAGCAGCCTGACCAAGTTCGAAACCATCCCCGTACCTTTCGATGGCGACGGCCCTGCCATCGCTGCCCTGCAAGGCGGCCACATCGACTTCGGCTTCATCGCATCGGGAGCGGTGATCGAACACGTGCGCGCCGGCCGCCTCAAGGCTCTGGGCGTGCTGGACAACAAGCCCTACCAAGGCATTCCGCCCATGACCGACGCACCGTCGCTGCGCGGCCTGCCCAAGTACCTGCCATGGGGCCCCTGGTACGGCGTGTTCGTGCGCAAGGAAACCCCCGAGCCCGTAAAGGCGCGTCTGGTGGCCGCCTTCAAGAAGGCCGGGGACAACCCGCAGTACCGCAAACTGATGGAAGGCCGGGGCACCACCATGCTCAACATCGGCGGCGCCGAGGCCGAGGCCTTTATCCGCAAATGGCAGTCGACCACCGCATGGCTGTACCAGGGTGCCGGCACCGCCAAGGTCGATCCGGCCACGCTGGGCATTCCCAAGCCCTGAGCAGCGCCCGGCCATTCATGCCGGGAGCGGCCCGGACCTTCTGGCAGGTCCGGGCTGTCATCCGCACCCTTCTAGGAGATCCGCGATGCATACCAGCCACCCGCGACTGGCGGGCGAACTCACCTTCATGATTCTGCTGGTCCTGGCCAGCCTGTTCCTGCTCTGGACGGCTTACCACATCTCCAGCTTCGACTCGCTGGCCGCACCGGGCAGCTTCCCCACCGTGTGCGCCCTCGCCATGGCGGTCACCGGCATCATCAATCTGGTGACCACCGCCCGCGCCCGCCTGCAGCTGGACAACGGCGAGAGCGTGGGGCAACAGTTCGCGCGCAAGGTCACGCCACTGCAGCTCGTGCTGTTCACCGTGCTCATCGTGCTCTACATGCTGGGCATGGAAGTCGTGGGTTTCCTGGTGGCTTCCTACCTCTTCCTGGTCGCCTCCATGTTTCTGCTCGGCAGCCGCCGCGTGGTGCTCAACCTGCTGGTCAGCCTTCTGGTGCTGGCCGCCATCTTCGTCGTCTTCCGCACCGCCTTCTCGGTGGTGCTGCCCGCCGGCAGCCTGGTCGGCCCCTACCTACCGGAGTTGCTGAAATGATGGAAGCCCTCGGTTATTTCCTGATGTCCTGGCTGGACGTCAAATTGCTGCTGCTCACCGCGCTGGGCACCTTCGCCGGCATCTACATCGGCGCCATCCCGGGCCTGTCCGTCACCATGGCGGTGTCCATCCTGATTTCCTTCACCTTCAAGTGGGAAGTCAACCAGGCGCTGGCGCTCATCTCAGGCATCTTCCTGGGGGGCGTGTACGGCGGTTCGCGCAGCGCCATCCTGCTCAACATCCCCGGCGCGCCAGCGGCCATCGCCACCGGTCTGGATGGCTACCCGCTGGCCAAGCGTGGCGAAGCCGGCCAGGCCATCGGGCTGACCACCGTGGTGTCGGTCTATGGCGGCTTCATCGGCATCCTGGCGCTGGCCCTGGCCGCACCCGCCGTGTCTGAACTGGCGCTCAAGTTCGGGCCGCGCGAATATCTGCTGCTGGCCATCTGGGGCATTCTGTTGGTCGGCAGCCTGTCAGGGGAATCGCTCTCCAAGGGCATCTTTGCCGGCGCCCTGGGCGCGCTGATATCGTGCGTGGGCCTGGACCCCATGACCGGCGAGCAGCGCCTGACCTTCGGTAACCTGCAGATGTCGGCCGGCATTTCCTACGTAGCGGCCATGATCGGCTTCTTCGGCGTCTCCGAGGTCATTGCACAACTGCACACCCTCAAGGCCGCGGTGGTGAAGCAGAACGTCAGCAAGATCATCCCGTCCTGGGCCCTGGTGCGCAAACACCTGCCGCTGGCCACGCGCACCTCGGGCATTGGCGTGGTGGTCGGCGCCTTGCCCGGCGCGGGTGGTGACATCGCCGCACTGATGGCCTACGACCACGCCAAGCGCACGGTGAAGAATCCTTCACGCCCCTTCGGCGAAGGTGCCTACGAAGGCCTGGTGGCCCCGGAATCGGCCAACAACGCGGCCGTGGGCGGCGCCTACGTGCCCATGCTCACGCTGGGCATCCCGGGTGACGCCGTCACCGCCGTGATCATCGGCGCCTTGTACATCCATGGCCTCAAGCCCGGCCCCATGCTGATGATCGAGACGCCGCACCTGTTCTGGTTCATCGTGGGCTCGCTCACGCTGGCCAACATCTTCCTGCTGATCTTCGGGCTCTCCGGGATCAAGCTCTTCGCCAAGATCGTGGAGACGCCCAAACCGGTGCTGCTGCCCCTGATCCTGGTGCTCTCGGCCGTGGGCGCCTACGCCATCAACAACAACCCGGTGGACGTCTACTGGATGCTTGGCTTCGGCGTGCTGGGCTATTTCCTGAAGATGTACGGTTTCCAGGTCGGTCCCGTGGTGCTGGGCATGATCCTCGGACCGCTGATGGACCGCAGCTACCGCCAGGCCATGATCGCCACCGGCGAGGACGTCGGCGTGTTCTTCACCGAGTTCTTCACCACGCCGCTGTCGGCCATCATCCTGGCTGCGCTGGTCTTCACCCTGGTCAGCCAGACCGGCTGGTACAAGCGCCTGCGCCACAAGGCCTGAGCCCCCTGGGCCGGCCCGGTCCCGGATCGTTTCTAATTGGCGGTTGGCGCGCACCCAGGACAACGGGGGCGCGGCCAGACACGAAGAACGATACCGGGACCCGCCCCACTGGGGCGACAGCACGCATTTGCCACGTCAATCGAACCGACCGGACCTGATCCGCCTGCTGGCCGAACCAGGTGCCGACGCAGACGCCCACACCACCGAGGAGGTCGCGCAACGCCTGAGCGAATGGCTTGGCGTGCCCGATGCCATCCGCCTGCATGCCGCCCACCAGACCCGTGCGGCGGCGGCACCCGCGCGGCGCCGAGCCAGCGCACCACAGCCGGCCGACGAGGCATGCCGACGGCTGCGCGCCACGCTGGCACAGGCCATCGCAGGCCAAAACCCGCTGCGGGCCACGGGCACATCCGCCGACGACGCCGACGGTGCCTATGCGCTGCTGCACCAGCGCCACCTGGAACTGCAGCGGCAGATGGAATTGCGCGTCGACGCACTGCGCGACCACCTGCGCCAGACCTTGTCCCAAACCTCCCCGCCGCTGGCGCGGCTGGCCCTGCTCGACACCCTGCTCAACGAGGCCCTGGGCGTGCGCGAACAGCGCCTCTTTGGCGCCTTGCCGCAGTTGCTGGAGCGACGCTTCGCCCTGCGCCAGCAACAGGCCCGGCAGACCGACGATGGCCCGCCACGGGAGGGTTGGCTCGCGGACTTCGTCAAGGAATGGCAGGCGGTGCTGCTGGCCGAACTCGACGCCCGCCTGCAACCCGTCGTGGGGCTTGTCGAAGCCCTGCGCAACCACACTGGAACGCACGCATGAAGATGAACCACCCCATCCTGATACTGGCCTTCGCCATCGGCCTGGCCACCGTGGCCTGGGTCTGCTGGTCGGCCACCAGCGCGCTGGCCGTGGCCATGACCCTGGTCATCGGCGCGGTGTACCTGTTCGGTGCCCTGGAGGTCCGGCGCTTTCGCACGGACACCGCCGCCTTCACCCGCGCACTGGCCAACGTACCCCAACCCCTGGAGGATGTGCAGGCCTGGCTGAACACCCTTCCCGCCTCGCTGCGGCAGACGGTGCGCCTGCGCCTGGAGGGTGAACGCGCCGCCCTGCCCGCGCTGGCGCTCACCCCGTATCTGGTCGGCCTGCTGGTGATGCTGGGCATGCTGGGTACGTTTCTCGGGATGGTGGTCACCTTCCAGGGCGCGGTGCTGGCGCTGGAGAGCTCTGCCGACCTGGCGGCCATGCGCGCGGCGCTGTCCGCGCCCATCAAAGGCCTGGGGCTGTCCTTCGGCACCTCGGTCGCGGGCGTCGCCTCCTCCGCCATGCTGGGCCTCATGGCCGCCATCAGCCGCCGCGAGCGCCTGGCGGCCACCCGCACGCTGGAGTCCCACCTGGCGACCGCTCTGCACCCGTTCTCCCACGCCCACCAGCGGCAGGCCGCCTACGAAGCCCTGCAGCAACAGGCGCGTACGCTGCCCGCCGTGGTGGACAGCCTGCAGGCGCTGGTCGAGCGCATGGACCAGCGCAGCGAGCAGCAGCACACGCAGATGCTGGAACGCCAGAACCTGTTTCACCAGGACGTGGGCCAGGCCTACAACCGGTTGGCCCAGTCGGTGCAGACCTCCCTGCAAGACACGCTGGTGGCCAGCGCACGCGCCGCCAGCGAAAGCCTCAAGCCGGTGGTGGAAACCGCCATGAACCGCGTGGCCCAGGACACGACGCAACTGCATGAACGCACCGTCAACGCGCTGCAGACCCAGCTTGACGGCCTCTGTGCCCGCTGGGCAGAGACGGCCCACGCCACCGCCGAAGGCTGGCGCGGCCACCTGCAGCAGCAGACGCAGGCCCAGCAGACGCTCGTGCAGGAACTGGAACACGCGCTGGAAGCGTTCAGCGGTCGTTTCGAACAACACGCCACCCATTGGCTGACCGACACCCGGGAGGCGCTCGCACAGAGCGCGCAGCAGGCCGCGCAAGCCCACCGCGAGCAGGCCGGGCAGACGCTGGAGCGCATGGCACGCCTGCAGGCCGGCGTCGAAGAGCTGGCCCGATCGCGCATCGAGGCCGAAAGCCGATGGATCTCCAGCCACGACCAGCGTCTCGACGAGATCGCCGCGCTCTGGCGCAACGGCCTGGCGGAACTGCGCAACGACGAAGCCCTGCGCGGACAGGCCGCGGTGGACCGCCTCTCCAGCCTGCAGGCCGAGGTGGCCCAACACCTGGCCGACCTCGGCACCGCGCTGGAAGCCCCCCTCGACCGGCTGCTGCGCACGGCGGCCGAAGTCCCCGAGGCCGCGGCCGGCGTGATCAGCCAGCCGCTCCCGCATCTCGCGGGTGCTGAAGGAGTTCTTCCCTCACACTGACGCGCGCCGCATGGCAACCGTCAGCACTGTTCAACATCCGGGGGACGCCGCTAGGCAAATCCTGCCGTATGGGTTCGTTCAGTCGCCGCTGTTGGCTTCGCTCGCACTACACAAAAGCGCGCTCGGAAAGTACCTTGACGAACTGCACAGCGACAAGCGGTTTGTCGTGACTGTCTACGTGGACGACATCATCATCTCGGGTATGCCTTGCCGGTTTCGTTCGCGCGCGTATCGAGCCGCTGCGCCGTCGCACAAACTCGCCCGTGGTGTCGCACTCGGCGGCACGCGTCGGGATAGCCGCTGCAGACTGGAACGACCTGCGCAGTGCGCTTAGTGCCATACCCCCATCATGCTCCCGAGATGAGTGGGTCCGCACTGGATTCGCGTTGAAGGCCCAAGGCGAAGCATCCGGACAGGCAGAAAGAGCCCATGAGATGTGGCGCGCCTGGAGCGCTGGCGATCCGACCAAGTACCCCGGCGACAAGGCAGTCGCACAGCAATGGGGCAGCTTCCAAAGTGACAAAGAGAACGCCGTGGGTCCAGCGTCAATTTTTCATCTGGCGCAGCGCTACGGTTGGACTCGGCCACAGCTTGACGTTTCGGAGATGTTCACCGCCAGCGCCGCAGCGCCGTCGAATGAACCACCCCCGCATGCAATGTCGATCGTCTTCGCCGATGCCCTTCCTGAGGCTTTCCAGCCGCCTGATGAACTCATCCAAGGACTGCTACCCTGGCAACCTTTTCCCCGTTTTGCAGTTCGACAGGGCAACCGCCGTGGGTTCTGCAGGGGTCTAGTCATGTGCAATCGGTGCATTCATGTGCATGCACTGTGCGCACAAAGGGCAAACAAGTGTGCGTGCAGTGCACCACCCTATAGGGGGTGCACACATGCACATGCCCAGCACTAGGGTTTCATCAAACCCAATGGGTTGCACCCTCCCACAGTCGTGACAGAACTACCATGCGCGCGCGAGGGAGCGAGTCAGCGGCACGAGTTGCGAGCCAGAATCCACATAGGTTCTGCGGTGACTTGCCTCATCGCATCGTTGACCGCTGCCCCCGTCTCTGTAGCCTTAATCTGGGCAGCCCTGGCCTGCGACACGTACACGCGCCGCGAGCAGTCAAGCTGCTCCCACAGTGCGAGTTTCGATTCGACGCGCCCGCCGAAGCTGTTGACCGTCTGCGTCTGCTTCTCGCGCAAACCCGCGTCGAAGGACTGAATCCATTCGGGGTCAGAAGCGGTGGCAAAGGGTGCAGGCACGAGGCTACTCGTCGATGCGCACCCGGCAGCCAACAGTCCGGCGAGCGCGGCCCCCAGAGACTTAACCATGTCGAATCTCCTGAATGTTGCAATGCATCCGAGGCTCTCGCGCGACGATCACTTCTGAATGGTCACCTGAGGCAGAGTGCACGTCAATATGTGCTGGGCGAGCCTGGAAAAGTGCACATCGAGACTCTTCGCCACATCGCGCTCGCCCGGTAACGCGAGCCAAAGCTGTGGAATAGCTGACCTACCTACACCTCCCGTTGCGACGAGCGCAGCGATGTCGTCATAGAAATCCTTTTCGAGGATCGTCGCAGTGAGGAACACCCACTGCATTGAGGGAGCTATCCGTGACTCTTTTTGCTTGGTGAGGAACAGCAGCGACTCGCGGACACTGTTTGCATGGAGCTTCGCACTTCTGAGAGCGTATTCGTGCGAGGACCTGGCTCGAACGTGTCGGGCCACATCCGCGTTCAACTCTACGTTCAACCATTCATCTTCACGCGGCGAGAGGGATGCGATGGCTTGCTCCAGAGCAGTGAATTCGTCCAGCAACTCTCGTGCAAGCTTGCCCGGGTCATCGTGAAGCTTCAGTGTCGGCAGTTTTGAATAGTGACATAGCGCAGGCTGAATGGTCTGCCCTAAAGCACTGCTCATCGCCAAAATGTAAATCGTCGCCGCCCAAACTAGCGGTCGGAACGTTGCAGCGTTGGTGGCGCTGCTTCGCCTCTGGGGGTGCGAGGTGGGAGACTTCATTTGGCGCCGCAGTAGATGCGGAATGATTCAGTTATTTTTTAGAATTTTCAGGCCCACTGGGTCTGGTAATTCAAATTTTTTTGCAGGACCGGCGCGCTACCTCCTGCTCGACTCCGTTACGCGCCGGCTGGGGCGGTGCCCCCCCTCTCTTCGATTCTGCCGGATCGAAGCAACCCCGGGCATCGGGAAATCTTTTCTTGTGCGGCGTGGCAGTGTGCGCTTGGGCGTCTCAGGCCTGGGCAGATGCGCGAACACATCACCTGCGCACCACGAGCCAGCACCCATGCCTCGAAGCACCCTGAACCGGCGCGTCTGCCTACAGATTGCCTACAAGCAGCACCAAAAGAAAAAGCCTGCTACCGATTCGATAGCAGGCTTTCCAGTGTTGGTATGGGGTGGCTGATGGGGCTCGAACCCACGACAACAGGAATCACAATCCTGGACTCTACCAACTGAGCTACAGCCACCGCAAGCTCGCCATTATAGCGTGGTGTTTGCGCTCAGCGCAGGGGCGTTGCCGGCTCGGGCACGAGGATGCGCACCTTGAAGCGTTGCTTGAGTGACTCGAGGTAGGCCTCGTTCTCGGCTGCGGTCCACCACTGGTTGTACTGCTGCACTTCCTGCGCGAGCTGTTGTGCGTTGCGCGTGTCGCGGGGCAGCACCTTGTCGATCTTGATGACGGCGTAGCCCTGGTCACCCAGGCTCACGCCGGTCCAGGCGGGCAAGCCCTTGGGATCGGCGCTCAGCGCGGCGCTCAGCATCTCCTGCGTCAGGCCCTGCGGGTTCTCACGCGACGCCACGACGGCCGCGGCCAGGCCTGCATCGCCACCGTTACCGGCCTTCCAGGCCTCCAGGCGCTTCTCCCCCTCGACGCGGGCGAGCTCGGCCGAACGCTGCACCACCAGGCGCTCGCGCACCTGCTCGCGCACTTCGGCCAGCGGCAGGGTGCGTGCCGCGGCATGCTGCACCACACGGGCGGCGGTGAGTTGGCCAGAGCCGGTGTCGATGGCTTCGGTGTTGCGCTTCTTGTCGATGGCTTCGTCCGAGAACAGGGCCTCCAGCAGGCGCGGGCTGGCCAGAGGGCCCTGGGCACCGGGTTGAGGCTGGCGCTGCACGCCCTTGGCGGTGCGGATGGTGAGCTTGAGGCGGTCGGTTGCGGGTTGCAGGCTGTCGGCCTGTTCATAGACCAGGTTGCTGAAGGTGTCGGCCGCTTCGGCGAACTGGCGCTGCGCTTGCTGCTTGCGCAGGTCGCCTTCGATCTGTGCGCGCACCGACTCGAAGCTGCGCGGCGGCGGGCTCTTGATGTCGTTGAGCTGGATGATGTGGAAACCGAAGTCGCTCTCGACGAGGTCGGATATCTGGCCTTTGCTCATGGAGAACACCGCGTCCTCGAAAGGCTTGACCATGGCGCCGCGGCCGAAATAGTCCAGATCACCGCCATTGGCCGCGGAGCTCGGGTCCTGCGACTCGGCCTTCGCGACCTCGGCAAAGGTGCCCGGGGTCTTGCGCACTTTCTCCAGCAGGGCCTGCGCGCGCTGGCGCACGGTGTCCTTCTGTTCCGGCGTGGCACCGGAAGGCACGGTCAGCAGGATGTGGCTGGCACGGCGCTCCTCGTTGCCGGAGAGCCGGCCCACGTTCTGGTCGTAGTAGGCGCGCAGGTCGGCTTCGTTGACGGTCACGTTCTTTTCCAGAGCGGCCGCATCGAGCACCAGGTACTCGATGTCCATCTGCTCGGGGGCCTGGAAGCTCGCCGTGTGGGCGTTGTAGTAGGACTCGATCTCCGCGTCGGTGGGTTTGACCTGGGCGGCAAAGTCGCGCGCGGCGAACTGCGCCACGCGCACCTCGCGGCGTTCGAAGAAGGCGTTGAGAGACAGGTTGGCCAGTGCCGTCGGCGCGAAACCCGAGGCCAGCAGCCCCATGGAGACCTGGCGCTGCGAAAGATCGGCGCGCACGCCGGCCTCGAAACCCTCGGGCGACAGGCCCTGGCGGGCGAGCAGGGCGCGGTAGGCCTCGACGTCCAGCGAACCGTCGGGACGCCGCAAGGTCGCAATCACCTCGTTCTGTTGCAGCTCACGGGCCAGGCGCTCATTGCTGGTGTAGAGGTGGAAGTTCTGAGCCGCGGCGGCCAGCAGGCGTTCACGCACCAGCCGCTCCAGCGTCGCATAGCGCGCAGCCTCTCCGTCCAGCAGCGCCGCGTCGATGGTGGGCATGGCCTGGCGCAGGCGTTGCGACTCCTGCTGGTGGGCCTGATCCCATTCGGCCTTCTTGATGTCCTTGCCGTCCACCGTGGCCACCGCCACGGAACCTTCGTTGAAGCGGGTATAGCCTTCGATGCCGAACAGCAGGAAGGATGGGATGACCAGGATCGCCAGGAAGCCCATGAGGTACTTCTTGTGATTGCGGATGGAATCGAACATGCGTGAACCCTGCTACTGACGAAACCGGCGGCACGAGGCGCTGCCAGTGGAGACAACAAAAAAGGCGAACCCGGGTTCGCCTTTTCGATGGTGGTGGGTGCTGACGGGGTCGAACCGCCGACCTACGCCTTGTAAGGGCGCCGCTCTACCAACTGAGCTAAGCACCCCATCGGTACATCATCCGGTGACGGCCTCAGTTCAGAGCATCCTTGAGGGCCTTGCCGGGGCGGAACTTCGGAACCTTGGCGGCCTTGATTTTAATCTCGGCGCCGGTGCGGGGGTTGCGGCCCTTGCGAGCGGGGCGCTTGGTCACGGCAAACGAGCCAAAGCCAACCAGCGAAACGGTGCCGCCCTTCTTCAGCGTGGTCCGGATCGCGGTGATGGTGGAATCCAGTGCACGCGTCGCGGCCGCCTTGGAAATATCGGCGTGCTTGGCAATGTGTTCGACGAGTTCTGTTTTGTTCACAAATAGCCCCTCATGAAATGGAATGAATGTTTCGTGATATCGGGTTTTTCCGAGGGCGGCGGGCAGGCCGTGGGCAAAAACCGGATCGCTCTGAACCGAAGGACGCGGCCCACACAGTGAGTGACTCGCGCTGAGTGATTAGACCCACTGGGCACGACCCCTGTCAATACGTCGCAGGTCGCGTCCAGCCTAGGCGGAACAAGAGGCGAGATTCTAGACGCTTTCATTTCCCGCTCCGCCCGCGGCTACAAAATGTCGCAATGCCGTGGCGCGCGCCAGCTCAGGTGGCCACGGCCTGGGCAATGGCGCGCCCGACATCCGACGTGCCCGCGGAGCCTCCGAGGTCCGCCGTGCGCGGTGCACCGCTGCCGGGCTGCAACACCGCTTCGATGGCACGCATCACGGTGTCGTGCGCGTCCCGGTGGCCGAGGAAATCCAGCATCATCGCGCCGCACCAGATCTGTCCTATGGGATTGGCGATGCCCTTGCCGGCGATGTCCGGCGCCGAACCATGCACAGGCTCAAACAGCGATGGATGCATGCGCGTGGGGTTGAGGTTGGCGCTGGGTGCGATGCCGATGGTGCCGGTACAAGCGGGTCCCAGGTCGCTGAGGATGTCGCCAAAGAGGTTGCTGCCCACCACCACATCGAAGAAGTCGGGGCGCTGCACGAAGTGCGCGGTGAGGATGTCGATGTGGAACTTGTCGACCCGCACGTCCGGGTAGTCCTTGGCGATCTCTGCCACGCGCTCGTCCCAGTAGGGCATGGTGATGGCGATGCCGTTGGACTTGGTGGCGCTGGTCAGGTGCTTCTTCGGGCGCGAGCGCGCGGTTTCAAAGGCGTAGCGCAGCACGCGGTCCACGCCGACGCGGGACATCACGGTTTCCTGCAGCACGATCTCGCGTTCGGTGCCGATGAACATGCGTCCGCCCACGCTGGAGTACTCGCCTTCGGTGTTCTCGCGCACGATGACCATGTCGATCTCGCCGGGCACGCGAGGGCTGCCGTCGCGCCGCACCACGGGCGCGGTGACGCCGGGCATGAGGCGTGCAGGCCGCACGTTGACGTACTGGTCGAACTCGCGGCGAAACAGCAGCAGTGAGCCCCAGAGCGAGACATGGTCGGGCACCTTGTCGGGCCAGCCCACTGCGCCAAAGTAGATGGCGTCGTGGCCGCCGATCTGCTCCTTCCAGTTGTCGGGCAGCATCTTGCCGTGACGCTCGAAGTAGTCGCAGCTGGAGAAATCGAAGTGATCGAATTGCAGGTCGAGGCCATGCTTCGAGGCGGCGGCCTCCAGCACGCGCAGGCCCTCGGGCATGACTTCGGTGCCGATGCCGTCCCCGGCGATGACGGCAATGCGGTGCTTGTGGCTCATGGTGACTCCTGGAAAGTGGACAAAAAGGACAAGGCTTCCTGCAACAGGTGCCGCGGCGATTCCTCGGCGATGTAATGGCCGCAGGGCAGGCTCTGGCCCGACACCTGGCTGGCGCGCTCACGCCAGAGAGCCAGCACGTCAAAACAGCGCGCGACGGTGCCGTGCTCCCCCCACAGGACGCGCAGCGGTTGTGCCAGCACGCGACCGGCAGCAACGTCGGCCCGGTCGTGATCGAGGTCGATGCTGGCGCTGGCACGGTAGTCCTCGCAGATCGACGCGGCCGTGCCCGGGATGGCCGCGCAACGGGCGTATTCGGCCAGCGCGGCGGCGTCGAAGGCATCCAGGCCCGCGTGGCGGCTGCCCATCACGCTGCGCACGTAGCGCGCGGGGTCGGACTCGATCAGCACCTCGGGCAAGGGCGGTGGCTGGATCAGGAAGAACCAGTGCCAGTAGGCACGGGCAAAGGCCTCGCCGGTGTGTGCGTACATGGCCAGCGTGGGCGCGATGTCCAGCAGCATGAGACGCCGCACGGCAGCGGCATGGTCCATCGCAAGGCGGTGCGCAACACGGGCGCCACGGTCATGGGCGAGCACGTCGAAACGGGAAAAACCGTATGCAGCCATGACAGCCAGCGCGTCGAGCGCCATCTCGCGCTTGCTGTAGGCGGCGTGCGCCGCGTCGGACGCCGGGCGCGCCGAATCGCCGTAGCCACGCAGGTCCATCAGCACCACGGTGAAGTGCCGCGCGAGTTCGGGAGCGACCCGGTGCCACATGGCCATGCTCTGTGGGTGCCCATGCAAGAGCAGCAGCGGCGGCCCTCCTCCCCCCGCGCGGGTATGCAGCGCCACGCCATCGCGGTGCACGGTGAGAGGCTGGAAGTCGTTCAGCATGGGCGCCAGCATAGCGGCACATGCGGCAATAATTCGTCAATGGATTGCTTCCTTGAAAGAAACAATTGGACCGCCCTGACCTGGAACTTGTGATTGCCGTGCGCCAACACGGCAGCCTTGTGATGGCCGCACGCGCCTTGCGCGTCACGCCATCGGCTGTCACCAAAAGGTTGGCGGCGCTGGAGGCCAGCCTGGGGCTGCGCCTGTTTCAGCGCACCACGCGGCGCGTGAGCCCCACTGCCGAAGGCGAGGTGCTGTGCGAACGGGCGGTGCATCTGCTGCACGCGTTCGACGAGGTACAGGCCGAGCTGCGCGAGCGGCAAGCCGAACCGGCGGGTCCGGTGCGCCTGGCCGCCACCTTCGGTTTCGGCCGGCTCTGGGTCGGCCCGGCGTTGGCGGCGTTCCAGGCACGCCATCCGGGCATCCGCATCCAGTTGCAGCTCACCGAACAATTGCCCGACCTCGCGGTGCAAGGTTTCGATGGCGCCATCTGGCTCTGGAATGCACCGCGCGAGCGCGCGGCCGAGTGGGTGTCGCGCAAACTCGCGGCCAACCAGCGCGTGCTGGTGGCCGCCCCGGGCTATCTGGAGCGGCATGGAACACCCCGTGGCCTGCAAGACCTGGCGATGCATGCCTGTCTGGTGGTGCGGGAGAACGACGGAGGACCGGACCAGCGCTTCGATCACTGGCGCTTGCGCCGAACGGCCGATGCCCAGGTCACGCACGTTCCGGTCAGCGGCCCGCTGTCCAGCAACTCCGGTGAACTCGTGCGCGACTGGTGCCTTGAGGGCCGCGGCATCATGCTGCGCAGCCTGTGGGACATTGCGCCCCATCTGGCGAGCGGAGACCTGGTCCGCGTGCTGCCCGCCTACGCCATGCCAGATGCCGATGTGCACTGGCTCGCACCCTATCAGCCGCGCGTCCCGCGACGCATCCGCCTGTTGGTGGACTTTCTGGCAGAGCGTTTCCGCGGGGAACCGTGGAAGCGCTTCAGCGCGCCGACCGCACCACGAGGCTCACGCCGAACGCAGTGAGCGCCGTGCCGGCAATGGTGGCGGTCGTGATGGGTTCGGAAAACAACACCCAGGCGATCAATGCCGTGCAGGGCGGCACCAGGTACATCAGGCTCGTCACCGAGGCCGCCGCGCCACGCTGGATCAGCATGTAGAGCAGCGAACTGCCACCCAAGGTGAGGCCGAGCACGGACCAGGCCATCGCACCGATGAGCTCGCCATTCCAATGCATGGCTTCGGCCTCCAGCAAGGTCAGCGGCAAGGTGACCAGCAGCGCCGCCATGAGTTGCACCGCGTTGGCGGTGCGCACGTCGCAGGGAGCAACGAAGCGCTTCTGGTACAGCGTGCCCACCGTGATGGCCATCAGCGCCATCACCGCGAACGACAGGTTGAGCCAGTTGGCCTGGTCGCCCGGCCCGCCCGCGCCGAACTTGCGCGAGACCACGAGCACCAGGCCGGCGAACCCCAGCACCAGACCCAGCCACTGGCGGCGCGAAACGCGTGAGCCGGTGCCCGACAACCAGATCGCGGTGAGCACCGGCTGCAGACCGACGATGAGCGCGGAGAGACCCGACCCCATGCCGGCCTTGACCGCCGCCCACACGCCGCCCAGGTAGCCCGCATGCATGAGCACGCCCGTCACCGCGAGGTGCCACCACTGCGCGCGGCTGGCTGGCCATTTCACCCCGGCCAGGACGATCCAGGGCAGGAAGCAGAGGATGGACAGCGCATAACGCACCGCGAGGAACTTCATGGGTGGCGCGTGCGGCATGCCGTAGCGGGCAACGATGAAGCCCGTGCTCCAGATCAGCACGAACACCCAGGGCATGGCGCGCAGCCAGGCGTTGTCTTGCGGGGAGGCGGCCTGGTTCATGGCCGGGCTCAGCGTGCGCGTGCGCGGATCTCGGGCAGCGCCTTCTGCAGGTAATAGACCATGGACCACACGGTCAGCACGGCGGCGGCCCAGATCAGCCAGGTGCCCCAGAGGTGCGTGTCGATCACGCCCAGCACCCGGCCGTCGTAGAGCAGGAAGGGAATCGCGACCATCTGCACCGAGGTCTTGACCTTGCCAAGCATGTGGACCGCCACGCTCTTGGTCGCGCCGATGATGGCCATCCATTCGCGCAGCGAGGAAATGGCGATCTCGCGGCCGATGATGATGAGCGCGACGAACACGTCGGCCCGCTCCAGGTGCACCAGCACCAGCAGGCTGGCACAGACCAGGAACTTGTCGGCCACGGGGTCCAGGAAAGCGCCAAAGGCCGAGGTCTGGTTGAGCCGGCGCGCCAGGTACCCGTCGGCCCAGTCGGTCAGCGCGAAGACGATGAACATCGCCGTGGCGATGAGGTTCTGCCGAGCCGGGCTCACACCTTCCAGGTAGAACACACCCACGATCAGCGGAATGGCCACGATGCGGGCCCAGGTGAGCAGGGTGGGAAGGTTGAAGAACATGATGCCCTGGATTATGCGTTGCCCCGCGCGGCCCCGGCGCCTGCGGGGAATCAGTGCAGCGCGCGGTAGATGGCGTCGGCCAGGTCGGCCGAGATGCCCTCGACCGTGGCCAGGTCTTCGACGCTGGCGGCGGCCACGCCGCGCACGCCGCCAAAGCGTTGCAGGAGGCGCGCACGCTTCTTGGGGCCCACACCGGGAATGTCCTCCAGCCGGCTGCCGCCGGTGCGCACCTTGGCCCGCTGGGCGCGCATGCCGGTGATGGCGAACCGGTGCGCCTCGTCGCGGATCTGGGCGACCAGCATCAGGGCCGCCGAATCGTGCCCCAGGTAGACCTTGTCGCGGCCGTCGGCGAACACCAGTTCCTCCAGGCCGACCTTGCGGCCCTCGCCCTTTTCCACGCCCACAAGGATGGAAAGGTCCAGTCCCAGTTGCCCGAACACCTCGCGCGCCACCGTCACCTGGCCTTTGCCACCGTCGATGAGCACCAGGTCGGGCATGCGTGGACCGCCGGTGGATTCGGCCGTGGGTTCCGGCAGCGGTTCGTCCGCCGCATCGGCGCTCTGCGGCTCCGGCGCCGCCGCCTGGGGCTCCAAGGCGTCCTGCTCGCGCATCGCCTCGGCGATGCGGCCGTAGCGGCGCAGCAGCACCTGGCGCATGGCGGCGTAATCGTCGCCCGGCGTGATGCCTTCGATACGGTAGCGGCGGTACTGGCTGTTCTGCATCTTGTGGCCTTCGAACACCACGCAGGAGGCCTGGGTGGACTCGCCCGCCGTGTGCGAAATGTCGAAGCACTCGATGCGCAGCGCATCGAGCTGGTCATCGGGCAGATTCAGCGCATCGGCCAGCGCGCGCGTACGCGCCTGCTGCGAGCCCTCCTCGGCCAGCAAGCGGGCCAGTGCGATCTCGGCGTTCTTCTGCGCCATCTCCAGCCAGATGCGGCGGTGCTCGCGCGGCTGGTGCACGGCATGCACCCGGGCGCCGGTCTGCGTGGTCAATGCCTCGAGCAGCGCTTTGCCCACCGGATGGCTGGTCACCAGCGTGTGCGGCATGGCCACGCCCAGGTAGTGCTGGGCAATGAAGGCTTCAAGTACCTGCACCGCGACACGCTCGGCGGGATCCACCACCACAGCCTCTTCGGCCAGTGCGTGGTCGATCGCGGTGGCGTCCTCGACGTGTGCCGGAAAGTATGGGCGGTCGCCCAGGTGCCGCCCGCCCCGGACCATGGCCAGGTTCACGCAGGCGCGCCCGCCGTGCACCTTGACGGCCAGCACGTCCACGTCTTTGTCGGAGACGTTGTCCACCGCCTGCTGGTGCAGCACGCGCGAGAGCGCGGTGATCTGGTTGCGCAGTTCGGCCGCCTGCTCGAACGCCAGTTTTTCGGCGTGGGCCATCATGCGCTGCTCCAGGCCGGCCAGCACCGCCTGCGTCTCGCCGCGCAGGAAAGCCTCGGCGTCGGCCACGTCGCGCGCATAGGCCTCGCTGTCGATCAGGTCCACGCAGGGCCCGCTGCAGCGCTTGATCTGGTAGAGCAGGCAAGGGCGCGTGCGGTTGGCGAACACGGTGTCCTCACAGGTGCGCAGGCGAAACACCTTCTGCAGCAGCGTGATGGACTCCTTCACCGCCCAGGCGCTGGGGTAAGGGCCGTAGTAGCTGTGGCGGCGGTCCACCACGCCACGGTAATAAGCCATGCGCGGGAAGGCCTGCGCGGGCGTGGGCACGCGTGCCGCGCCCGCGCGTCCTCCACCCTCGCGCGTGCCGGTGATCTTCAGGTAGGGATAGCTCTTGTCGTCACGGAACAGGATGTTGAACCGCGGGTTGAGCGTCTTGATGAGGTTGTTTTCCAGCAGCAGCGCCTCGGCCTCGGAGCGCACCACCGTGGTCTCCATGCGCGCGATCTTGCCCACCATGTGGCCTATCCGCGTGCCATCGTGGTTCTTCTGGAAGTAGCTCGCCACACGCTTCTTGAGGTTGCGCGCCTTGCCCACATAGAGCAGTTGCCCCTGGGCGTCGAAGTACCGGTACACGCCGGGCAGCGCGGGCAGGGCCGCCACTTCGCTGAGCAACTGGTCGGAGTGAGGGCTGTCGGACATGGGAGCGTATTGTGGCCCGGGCACGTCCGTGCGGGTTTGCGGCAAGATCGCACCCCATGCAAGAGTCCGCCCGCGCACCCGACCACCCCGCCCCCATCCGGCCGTGGGACGTGTTCTGCCACGTGGTGGACAACCTCGGCGACATCGGCGTGTGCTGGCGGCTCTGCGCCGACCTGGCCCGGCGAGGCCAGCAGGTCCGGCTCTGGATCGACCAGCCCGAGCCGCTGCGCTGGATGGCGCCGGGCGCTCTGGAAGGCGACGTGGCGGGCGTGCAGGTGCTGCGCTGGCGCGCGCCGCTGACCGCCGCGCAACTGGCACTGCCACCGGCGGGCGTCTGGATCGAGGCCTTCGGCTGTGAACTGCCGACCGAGTTCGTGCACAGCGACGTGGCACGCCGCACCGGACCGCCGCCGCGCTGGATCAACCTGGAATACCTGAGCGCGGAACCTTACGTCGAACGCTCGCACCTGCTGCCGTCGCCGGTCATGAGCGGTCCGGCACGCGGACGCACCAAGGTCTTCTTCTACCCAGGCTTCACTGGCCGTACCGGCGGCCTGCTCCGCGAGGCCGACCTGGCCAGCCGCCAGGCCGGCTTCAACGCCCACACCTGGCGCGAGCGGATGGGGCTGGCCGACGGCTCGCCACCCGGCGCGCGCTGGGTCAGCCTGTTCTGCTACGAACCCGCCGCCCTTCCCTCCGTACTGGCGCAGGCCGGCCAGGCCGACAGGCCCAGCGAATGGCTGGTCACGCCAGGCCGTGCCTGGCAGGCGGTGCAGGTCGCACAGGCCGGGCAGGCAGCGCCCGGCCCAGCCTGCCGGCTGCACGCCCTGCCCGCCCTGACCCAGCACGACTTCGACCACCTGCTGTGGGCCTGCGACCTGAATTTCGTGCGTGGGGAAGACTCGCTGGTGCGCGCACTCTGGGCCGGACAGCCGTTCGTGTGGCACATCTACCCCCAGCACGACGACGCCCACCACGCCAAGCTGGCGGCCTTTCTGGACTGGCTGGAGGCGCCCGCTTCCCTGAGGGCCTTCCACCTCGCCTGGAACGCCATCGGCACGGCCCGGGCGCACTGGCCTGCGGACGAGACCCTGGCCGATTGGCGCGACTGCACGCTGCGCGCGCGCGCACGCCTGCTGGGGCAGCAGGACCTCGTCAGCCAGTTGCTGGGATGGGTCGCAGAAAGCCCGTAAAATCACGGGTTTTGCGAAATGCCGGTCCCCAGTGCCCGGCCCGTGGGCTGGACAGCAGGCTCACCCTTCGCTCCAGCCCGAACCCGCTGCGGTTCCAACCATTGCTCACACCATGAAAATCGCTCAAGAAATCCGCGCCGGCAACGTGATCATGCACGGCAAGGACCCCATGATCGTCCTGCGCACCGAATACAGCCGTGGAGGCCGCGGCGCTGCCACCGTGCGCATGAAGCTCAAGGGCCTGCTCGGCAACATCGGCACCGAAGTGGTGTTCAAGGCCGACGACAAGATGGACCAGATCATCCTGGACCACAAGGAGTGCACCTACTCCTACTTCGCCGACCCGATGTACGTGTTCATGGACGCCGACTACAACCAGTACGAAGTCGAGGCCGAGAACATGGGCGACGCCCTGAACTACCTCGAAGACAACATGGCCGTCGAAGTCGTGTTCTACGAAGGCAAGGCCATCTCGGTCGAACTGCCGACCAGCGTGGAACGCGAGATTTCCTGGACCGAGCCGGCCGTCAAGGGCGACACCTCGGGCAAGGTGCTCAAGCCCGCCAAGATCGCCACCGGCTTCGAGGTCGCGGTGCCGCTGTTCGTCTCCCAGGGCGATCGCATCGAGATCGACACCCGCACGGGCGAGTACCGCAAGCGCGTCTGAGGCGCCGCACACACCAGGCATGAAAAAAGGCTCCCGTGGGAGCCTTTTTCCGTTTGACCCCACCGCCCTTCCCATGGATCTGCTCAGCCGCATCGCAGACGTCATCATCCCGGTCTTCCTGATCGTGGCCGTAGGCTATGCCTACGCGCGCCGCGAGCAGCCAGACCTCACGGCCTTCAACCGCATCGCGCTGGACGTGCTGGCGCCCATGCTGGTCTATTCGGCGCTCGCGGCAAAGGACTTCGAGATCCAGGCCCACCTCACCTTGCTCGTTGGCGGGGCCGTGGTAATCCTTGCGGGTGGCCTGCTGGCCTGGCCGCTGGCGCTCGCGTGCCGTGTGCAGCCGCGCACCCTGGTACCGGTGGTCATGTTCAACAACTGCGGCAACATGGGCCTGCCGCTGGCGCTGCTGGCCTTCGGTCCCGCGGAACTCGGTGCGGCGGTAGCCCTGTTTGCCGTCAGCATGCTGCTGCACTTTTCCGTCGGAGCCCGCATCACCAGCCAGCGCGCCCGTACGCGCGACCTGATGACCAGCCCGCTGATGATCGCCACCGTGCTCGGCTTTGCCAGCGCATTCACCGAGGTGCGACCGCCCGAAGCACTGCTCTCCGGCATGAAGCTGCTGGGCGACGCCATTCTGCCGCTGATGCTGTTCGCGCTCGGTGCCCGGTTGACGTCCCTCACGCGCGCCGGGCTGGGCCTGGGCCTGCTCGGCGCGCTGGCACGCCCCCTCATCGGACTGGCCATCGGCCTGCCTCTGGCCTGGGCTCTTGGGCTGGAGGGCGTAGCGCGTGGCCAGTTGCTGCTGTTCGCGGCGTTGCCGCCCGCCGTGATGCAGTTCATGCTCGCGGACCGCTACCACCAGGAGCCCGAGAAGGTCGGTGCCATGATCATGCTGGGCAATGCGCTCGCCGTGGTCTTCGTACCCCTGGCCCTGGCCCTGAGTTTCTGACCCCGAACCGGTCAAACCGCCCCAGAAGGAACCCCGATATGGAAGCCACCCAAGACCTCAACGAACGCCGGCTGGCCGATGCCTGGGCCGAACTGCAGGCGCATTCCAACGACGGCCATGCCCTTCAGGCCGACGCCTACCGCCTGGCCTTCGCCGACCCCGAGTTCCTGCTCAGACGCGAGACGCGCGGCATCCGCTTCCAGCTCGAGATGCTCAAGCCGGACCTGGCGCAGCGCGATCTCGGCATCGAGAACACCGTGGTGGTTTTCGGCAGCGCCCGATTTCGCGACACCGCCGAAGCGAGCGAACTGCTGGCCCAGGCGGAGCGCCATGGTGAACCGCATGCCATCGCCCGCGCCCGCACGCTGCTGCGCAACGCCCACCACTACGAAAACGCGCGAGAGTTCGCGCGCATCGTGGCCCGCTACAGCCAGCGCTGTCCTCACGCCGACCAGTTGTTCATCTGCACCGGCGGTGGCCCGGGCATCATGGAAGCCGCCAACCGGGGGGCCCACGACGAGGGGGCGCTCAATGTGGGCCTGAACATCGCCCTGCCCCACGAGCAGTCCGCCAACCCCTACGTGTCACAGGAGCTGAGCTTCAAGTTCCACTACTTCGCGCTGCGCAAGATGCACTTCATGATGCGCGCCAAGGCCCTCGTCGCCTTCCCGGGGGGCTTTGGCACGCTGGACGAACTCTTCGAAGTCATCACGCTGGTGCAGTGCAAGAAGGCCAAGCCGGTGCCCATCGTGCTGTTCGGCAGCGACTACTGGAAGCGCCTCTTCAACCTGGAGGTGCTGGTCGAGGAAGGCACCATCTCGCCCGAAGACCTGAACCTCTTCAAGTACGTGGACGAACCGCAGGCGGCCTGGGCGCACATCGTCCAGTTCTACGACCTGAAGACCTGACCATTCGCCGCGCTTTGCGCGCCCCTGGAGGGCGCGCGCGTCACACCGGCGTGTCCCGCCTGCTCGGGCAACACGACGACGGCTGCATAAGCCGCGTCAGTTCTGCGTCCAACCGCCGCCCAGGGCTTTGTAGAGCGCAACCTGGTTCTGTTGCTGTGCCAGCCGTGTCTGCGCCAGCGCCTGCTGGGTGGCAAACAGCGAGCGTTGCGCGTCCAGCACATCCAGGTAACTGGCGACGCCATTGCGGTAGCGCAGTTCGGCGAGGCGGAAACGATCGGCTTCGGCATCGGCCTGGCGCTGCTGGGCGGCCAGTTGGTCGCCCAGCGTGGCGCTGCCGGCGAGGGCGTCGGCCACTTCGCGAAACGCGGTCTGGATCGTCTTCTCGTACTGCGCCACCGCGATGTCGCGGCCGACCTCGGCCGCGTCCAGGTTGGCGCGGTTGCGCCCCGCATCGAAGATCGGCAGCAAGGCTTGCGGCGCGAGCGTGAAGCCCCACGACCCATCCTTGAAGAGACCAGAGAGTTCCGAACTCGCGGTACCGACGCTGGCGGTCAACGAGATGCGCGGGAAGAAAGCCGCGCGCGCCGCACCGATGTTGGCGTTGGCCGCGATCAGTTGCTGCTCGGCCTGCCGGATGTCGGCACGGCGCGTGAGCAGGTCCGAGGGCAGGCCGGCCGGCACGTCGCGCAGCATGTTGGCGGGCGTTCCCATGGTGGGCACCACACTGGTGTCCTGTGGCACGGCGACCGGCGCCGGCAGCAGGTTCGCCGGCGGCGCCTGCCCCACCAGCAGGGTCAGGGCATTGATGTCGAGCGCACGCTGGCGCCGCTGCTGGGCCAGGGCCACCTGGGCCGCGGCGGCGAGCGATTCGGCCTGGCGCAGGTCCAGCGCGGACGCCGCGCCGTTGTCAAAGCGCAGCTTGCTCAGGCGCAGCGAATCGTCTCGCGTGGCCTGGGTGCGCTGCGTCAAAGCCAGCAGTTCCTCATTGGCCTGCAGGCTGAGCCAGGTGCTGGCAACCGCCGCCACCAGACTGGTCTGGGCGGCGCGCCGGGCCTCCTCGCTGGCGAGGAACTGGGCCAGGGCAGCCTCCTTGAGGCTGGCGATGCGGCCGAAGAAATCGATCTCCCAACTGCTGAGCGCCAGGCCCACGCTGTAGGTGCTGGCAATCCCGCCGGTGCCGTTGGGCTGGCGGTTGCCCGTGGCGGCGGCATTGACGGTAGGGAACTGGTCGGCCTGGCGCACCTGGTACTGCGCGCGCACCTGCTCGATGTTGAGCGTGGCCACGCGCAGGTCGCGGTTGTTGGACAGCGCCAGCGCAATGAGTTCGCGCAGGCGCGCATCGCCCACGAAGTCGGTCCAGGCGATGTCGGCCGCCAGCGGCGTTTGCGGCGCAGCCGAGGATGCCGCCACCGGCCACTGCGCCGCGACCGGCGCCGCCGGCCTTTCGTAGGTGGGGATCAGCGAGCAACCGGCCATCACCGCCAGGGCGATGAGGCCGAGCGGAGCGCGCAGGGTGAACACGAAAGAGCGCTTAGGCATCATTGGAAGAGGCTCCATGACCATGGTGGCGGGCTTGCTCGGCGTCGTGCAGGCGCTGCCGCTCGCTGCCCTTGAAGATGCTGCGGACCACCACAAAGAAAATGGGCACGAACACCACCGCCAGCACGGTGCCGGTGATCATGCCGCCGATCACCCCGGTGCCGATGGCGCGCTGGCTGGCCGATCCGGCGCCGGAGGCGATGGCCAGTGGCAGCACGCCCAGTGTGAAGGCCATGGACGTCATGACGATGGGGCGGAAGCGGATGTGGGCAGCGCCCAGCGCCGCCTCGATCACGCTCTTGCCCTGGGCCTGCAGATCCTTGGCGAACTCGATGATCAGGATGGCGTTCTTGGCTGTCAGGCCGATGATGGTGATCAGCCCCACCTGGAAGTAGACGTCGTTCGAGTAGTTGCGAAGCAGTGTCGCCAGGAGCACGCCGAGCACGCCCAGCGGCACCACCAGGATGACCGAGAGCGGGATGGTCCAGCTTTCATAGAGGGCGGCCAGGCACAGGAACACCGCGAGGATGGCGAAGCCATAGAGCACCAGCGCCTGGGCACCGGCCAGCTTTTCTTCACGCGTCTGACCGGTCCACTCGTAGCCGAAGCCCTGGGGCAATTGCGCCGCCAGCCGCTCCATCTCGGCGATGGCCGCGCCCGTGCTGTAGCCCGGCGCCGCGCTGCCGCTGATGCGCATGGAGGGGTAGCCGTTGTAGCGCACGGTCTGCATGGGCCCGGTGACCCAGTGGGTGCTGGCAAAGGCCGACAGCGGCACCGCCTGGCCCTTGTTGTTCACCACGTTCAGGCGCAGCAGATCGTCGGGCTGCATGCGCGCGGGCGCATCGGCCTGCACCACCACGCGCTGCAGGCGGCCGGCGTTGGGAAAGTCGTTCACGTAGCTGGAGCCCAGTGCCGTACCGATGGCGGCATTGATCACGTCGAAGCCCACACCCAGCGCGTTGGCCTTGTCGCGGTCGATGTCGATCTGCAACTGCGGCGCGTCCTCCAGGCCATCCGGGCGGACCTGCGTGATGACCTTGCTTTGCGAAGCCAGACCCAGCAACTGGTTGCGCGCGGCCAGCAAGGCCTCTCGCCCCTGGCCAGCGCGGTCCTGCAGACGGAAATTGAAGCCCGACGAAGCACCCAGTTCGGGAATGGGTGGAGGACTCAGCGGGTAGATGAAGGCATCGCGGATGCCCGAGAGCGCACCGAAGGCCCGTCCCGCCAGCGCCTCGGCCGAGCTGCCCGGCGCATGCCGTTCGGCCCAGTCCTTGAGCGTCACGAACGCCAGCGCGGCGTTCTGCCCCTGGCCGGAGAAGCTGAAGCCCAGCACGCCGACCATGCTCTGCACCTCGGGCTGCTGCAGGATGAAGCCCTCGACCTTCTTCATCACCTCCAGCGTGCGCTCCTGCGTCGCGCCCGGCGGGAGTTGCACGTTCACCAGCATCGTGCCCTGGTCTTCATTGGGCAGGAAGGAGGTGGGCAGGCGCATGTAGACGACGGCCGCGGCGGCGACGATGGCGAGGTAGACGATCAGCGTGCGACCGGCACGCGGCAGCAACGCGGCGACGCCGCCCTCGTACCGCCTGGCCGTGCGCGTGAACGCGCGGTTGAACCAGCCGAAGAAGCCCTTCTTTTCGTGGTGGTGGCCCGCTTCGACCGGCTTGAGCAGCGTCGCGCACAGCGCTGGCGTGAGCGAGAGCGCCATGAAGGCGGAGAACGCGATCGACACCCCCATCACCGCCGAGAACTGGCGGTAGATGTTGCCCACGGAACCGCTGAAAAAGGCCAGCGGCACGAACACCGAAATCAGCACCACCGTCACGCCGATGATGGCGCCGGAGATCTGGCCCATGGCTTTGCGTGTGGCCTGCAGCGGTGGCAGGCCTTCCTCGCTCATGATGCGCTCGACGTTCTCCACCACCACGATGGCGTCGTCCACCACGATCCCGATCACCAGCACCATGCCGAACATGGTGAGCACGTTGATGGAGAAGCCCATGGCCAGCAGCGTGGCGAAGGTACCCAGCAAGGCCACCGGCACCACGATGGTGGGAATGATGGTGTAGCGGAAGTTCTGCAGGAACAGGAACATCACCAGGAACACCAGCAGCATCGCCTCGCCCAGGGTCTGCGCGACCTGCTGGATGGAGATCTTCACGAAGCGCGAGCTGTCGTAGGGAATCGACCAGCTCATGCCGTGCGGAAAGAAGCGCTCCAGCTCCGTCATCTTCGCGCGCACCGCATTGGCGGTGGCCAGCGCGTTGCCGCTGGGCGAGAGCTGCACGCCGATGCCGGTGGAGGGCTTGCCATTGAGGCGGGCCGAGGTGGCGTAGGCCTGCGCGCCCAGTTCGATGCGCGCCACATCCTTGAGGCGCACTGTCGCGCCGTCGGTGCTGGCGCGCAGCACGATGTTGCCGAACTGCTCGACATTGGCGAGCTGCCCGTTGACCACGACGGTGGCCGAGATGCTCTGGCCGCCCACGTTGGGCAGCGCACCGATCTCACCCGCCGACACCTGTGCGTTCTGCGCCCGGATCGCATTGGTGACGTCGGCCGCGCTCAGGTTGAAACCGAGCAGCTTGGCCGGGTCGATCCAGATCCGCATGGCGCGCTCGGTACCGAAGAGCTGGGCCTGTCCCACACCGGGCAGGCGCTGCAGTTCGGGCACCACGCTGCGCGAAGCGTAGTCACCCAGCGCCACCGGGTCCCAGGCCGGGTCGTCGCTGGAGAGGATGGCAAACAGCAGGAAGTTGCTGCGCGACTTGTCCACGCGCACGCCCTGCTGCGTCACCGCCGCGGGCAAGCGCGGCGTGGCGCGGGACAGCCGGTTCTGCACATCCACCTGCGCCAGATCGGCATTGGTGCCGGTCTCGAAACTCAGCGTGATGCTGCCGGTGCCGTTGGCCTGAGCCACCGATTCCATGTAGATCAGGCCGGGCGAGCCGTTCATCTCCTGCTCGATCACCGACAACACGCTGTCTTCCAGCGTGGCGGCCGACGCCCCCGGGTAGGTGGCGTTGATGATGATGGCCGGCGGTGCCACCGGCGGGTACTGCGCGATCGGCAACTGGGTGATGGACACGCCGCCCATCACCATGATGAAGAGCGCGATCACCCAGGCAAAGATGGGCCTGTCGATAAAGAACTTCGCCATGTCCGGCGCTCCTTAGCTCGACGCACCGGGCGCTGCGGGCGCCGCCGTCGCGCCGGTACCCGGCTGCTGCCAGGGCACCGCCTTCACGGGCGTGCCCGGCGGCATCATCTGCAGCTTCTGGAAGCCATCGACCATCACCTGCTCCCCGGCCTTGAGGCCATCGACGATCACCCACCGGCCATCCTGCTGGCCACCCACCCTGACCTTGCGCTGCGCCACCTTGCCATCGGCGCCAACCACCGACACCGTGTCGCCCTGGGCCGAGCGCGTCACCGCCTGCTGCGGCAAGGCAATGGCATTGCCGGCCTTGGCCTGCTCCAGGCGCACCCGCACATAAAGTCCGGGCAACAGCGTGCCCTTGGGGTTGGGAATCTCCGCGCGCAACGTGATCTGGCCCGTGGTGCTGTCCACCGTCAGGTCCGAGAACAGCAGGCGCCCGGGGCGTTCGTACACACTGCCGTCCTCCAGCACCACCTGCACGCTGGCCGCCTCGCCGCCAGCACCCTTGAGCTGGCCGGCCTCCATGGCCTTGCGAAGCTGGTAGACCTCCGCCGCGGACTGCGTGAAGTTCACGTACATGGGGTTGATCTGCTGGATCACCGCCAGCGGCGTGGCCTCACCCTGTCCGACCAGCGCCCCCTCGGTCACCAGCGCGCGGCCAATGCGACCGGAGATGGGAGCGGTCACGCGCGCATAGCCCAGATTGATGCTGGCCGTCTGCACGGCGGCACGGCCCGCGGCCACATCGGCCTCGGCCTGCTTCTGCGCGGCAACGGCGCTCGCGTACTCCTGCTGGCTGATGGCGTTTTCCTTCACCAGCGGGGCATAGCGCTCCGCCAACGCGGTGGCCTGGGTCAGATTGGCCTGCGAACGGGCCAGGCTGGCCTGAGCACTTTGCAGTGCGGCGGTATACGGCGCGGCGTCGATGCGGAACAGCGACTGGCCCGCCTTGACCTCGCTGCCCTCACGGAACAGGCGCTCCTGCAGGATGCCCGCGGCGCGCGCCCGTACCTGGGCCACGCGGGAAGCCTCCAGGCGGCCAGGCAGTTCGTTCGTGAGCCCGACATCGCCCGGCGCAACGGTGATCACACCCACCTCCGGCGCTGGCATGCCACCACCCGGCGCAGCCGCGGCGGCGGATGGATCGGAGCGGCCACAAGCCGCCAGCAAGGCAGCGAGCGCGAGAACCGAGCAACCCATGAACACGCGGGAACGGTGGCGCGAAGTCGGCGTGCGGCGCACGGTAGGCTCGGGCTTGATGTGGCTCAAGACGGGCATGGGAATCCTTGGGTGAAATGGTTTGTGCGGAGACGGCAAAGCCATGCGGTGGCGCCTGCCGCAAAGCCGCGCAGTATACATACACTCAAGAATGTATGTATAGTCCCGGCATTGGGCCCTGGCTTGTCAGGGTCTTGCCTGCATCCGACGACAGGAGACACCCATTATGGTTCGACGCACCAAGACCGAGGCGCTGGCCACCCGCAACAGCCTGCTCGATGCTGCCGAACATCTGTTTCAGGCGCGTGGCGTCTCGCGCACCTCGCTCAACGACATCGCCACCGAAGCCGGCACCACGCGTGGCGCCATCTACTGGCACTTCAAGGACAAGGCCGACCTCTTCAACGCCATGATGGAGCGCGTCACCATGCCGCTGGAGTGCTCGCTGGCCGACACCGCGCTGGCCACGGACGACCCGCTGCGGGCCTTGCGCGAGTCCATGATGGGGGCATTGCGCCAGACCGCGACCGATGAGCAGACCCGACGGGTGTTCGAGGTGGCCACCCACAAGGTGGAGTACGTGCCTGAAATGCAGGCCGTGCGGGACCGCCATTTGCGCGTGCGCAACGAGTGCATGGCCATGACCCAGGCCGCATTGGGCGAAGCGGTGCGGCGCGAGAAGCTGCCACTGGCCATCCCCCTGCCTGCCGCGGCCCTGGGGTTGCATGTGATCGTGGACGGGCTGATTCAGAACTGGTTGCTGGACCCGGACGCATTCGACCTGGTGCAGTGCGGACGCGAAACCGTGGATACCTACCTTGCAGGACTGGGATTCCGGCATCCAGCCGCGTCCACGGCGACCGAAGCGGCTCCCTCCGACGCCACCGCCTGAAACCTGACCGGCTCAGGGCTGCACGCGGTGAGGCTCCTGCCCCGGGGTACGCAGACGCCAGGCCAGCGGTGAACCCAAGCCCACCAGAGCCCCAACCACCCAGAACACCGCACCCGCACCCACCACCACGCCGGCCGAACCGAACAGCAGCGGCATGACCACACTGGAGCCATTGATCGCCATGGCCCTCATGCCCAGCGCTTCCCCGTGGCGGTGGTGCGGCGTGATCTGGTGCAGGGCACTCATGATCATGGGCTGCACGCACCCCAGCGCCATGCCCAGCAGCACCGACAGCACGCCCATGGTCCAGGCCGTAAGAGCCAGCGGGTAAATGGAGAACAGCGCAGCGGTGCTCACCATTGCGGTGCCGATCACCTGCGACTCGCGCAACCGCGCAGCCAGCCAGGGCATGAGCAATCGGATGGCGGTGGCCGCCAGCGCGAAGCCGCCCAGGATGGTACCGATGGCGGTCGCGCTGAGGCCGCGCTCATGGCCGAGCACAGGGACCATGAAGGTATGCACATCCCAGCAGGACGAGAGCATCCAGTTGATGGCCATGAGCTGCCTGAAGCTCTTGTCCCGCAACAGGTTCCACGAGGAACCACTGGCCTGGCGCAGTTCCGGCGCCACGGGTTCGTGCTCCACGGTGCGCCGCACCCAGAACCAGGCCAGCGACGGCAGCAGGGCCAGCAGCACGAAGGCGCTGCGAAAGCCGAAGGCGTCGATCATGATGCCGGTGACGAAGGGCCCGAGAAAGTTGGAGATCGACGGGCCCAGCGCCATCCAGCTGAACACCTGGCGCAAGGCCATGGGGTCGCGCGCCATGCGCCCGACATGGCGTTGCAGGGCGATCATGGCCAGGCCGGTGGCCGCACCACAGGTCAGGGCCGTGACGCACAGGACGGGAAACACCGGGAACGCCACCGACAGCGCCGCGCCCAGTGTGGCGACCCCGACGGAGATGGCCACTGGTTTGCGCAGGCCACGGCGGTCTGCATAGCGGCCGGCAGGCAGTCCCAGAAACACCGGTGCAAGCGCGAAGAGCGCCAGCAGGAGGCCGACCGCCACAGGGCCATAGCCTTCGCGCAGCGCCAGCAGGGGAGCCGCGAGGCGAAAGCCGGTCATGCAGGCGTGCAGGCTGATCTGGGCCCCGATCAGTTTCACCAGTTGGGTCTGCATGCCGGGCATGCCCTCAGGTTTCGCCGCGGTCGGCCGGGTCCAGCGGCAACAGCGTGCTGGCCTGGTCCTGCGGCAGCGCCTCCACCGTCTTGAGCGCGCGGCCCATGGCGCGGCTGCGGGTCTCGGCGGCATCGAGCGTGTTGAGCACGGTCTGCGTCTGGCTCTTGACGCGGGCGAGCACATCGCCGAACTTGGCGAACTCGGTCTTGACCGCGCCCAGAACCTGCCAGACCTCGCTGGAGCGCTTCTCCAGCGCCAGCGTGCGAAAACCCATCTGCAACGAGTTGAGCATGGCCATCAGGGTGGTCGGGCCGGCCAGCGTGACGCGGTGCTCGCGCTGCAGGAACTCCACCAGCCCGGGCCGCCGCAGCACCTCGGCGTACAGACCCTCGGTGGGCAGGAAGAGGATGGCAAAGTCGGTGGTGTGCGGCGGTTCGAGGTACTTCTCCGCCATGGACTTGGCCTCCAGCCGGATGCGCTGTTCCAGCGCCCGGCCCGCAGCGTCCGCGGCCTCCGCGTCGGCACGCTGTTGTGCGTCGAGCAGGCGTTCGTAGTCCTCGTTGGGAAACTTGGCATCGATGGGCAGCCAGCACGGGGCGCCATCCTCGCCTCGGCCCGGCAGCTTCACCGCGAAGTCGACCGCGTTTCGGCTACCCGGACGCGTGCTGACCTGGGCCGCGTACTGGTCGGGCGCGAACACCTGCTCCAGCAGAGCCGCCAGCTGCGCTTCGCCGAACATGCCACGCGTCTTGACGTTGGTGAGCAGGTGCTTGAGGTCGCCGACACCCTGCGCGAGCGTCTGCATCTCCCCCAGCCCCTTGTGAACCTGTTCCAGCCGATCGGCCACCTGCTTGAAACTCTCGCCCAGGCGCGCCTGCAGCGTGCTCTGGAGCTTCTCGTCCACGGTGGCGCGCATCTCGTCGAGCTTGGCGGCATTGCCCTGCTGCAGTTGCTGGAGTTGCGCGTCCAGCGTGGTGCGGATTTCCGCGAGGCGGCGTGCATTGCTCTCGGCCATGTCCTGCAACTGGCGCGTCAAGGTGTCACCCAGGGTGCCGCGCAGCAGAACCAGCTGCTGCGCAAAACCGTCGAGCTGGGCATTCTGGGTGCGCGTGGTCTCCGCCGACTGGCCAGTGATCGTCTCCTGGAAAGTCGCCAGGGTCTGCTGCATCTCCCTGCGGCCGTCCCGGGAGGACTCGCCGATCTCACGCCGCAGCTCACTCTCCACCCGCTCCATGCGCTGGCCTTGCTGTTGCAACTGCGCGAGCAGCAGTTGCCGGTGCGCGAGCGCGTCCGCATCCACCGGCGCGCGCCGCAGCAGCAGCCACAGCAGCAAGCCCAGGATGAGCAGGAGCAGCGAGAGCAGCACCCATGGGAGCAGGGTCGGACCGTCCATGTCGCGCTCAGCCCTTCTGGAGCACCTGGGGGTTGAGCGGCGTGAGCGCGCGACCCTCGGTCAGGTAGGCGATCACGTTGTCCGCCGCCAGCATGGCCATGGCCTTGCGGGTGGCCATCGTGGCACTGGCGATGTGGGGCGTGAGCACCACATTGGTCAAGTCCAGCAGGTCTGGATGCACCCGGGGTTCGCCTTCGAACACATCCAGGCCTGCGGCAGCGATGCGCCTCTCTCGCAAGGCCTGCGCCAGTGCGGCGTCGTCGACGATGCCGCCGCGTGCAATGTTGACCAGCGTGGCGGTGGGCTTCATGCATGCCAACTCCGCCGCGCCGATGGCGTGGTGCGATTCCGCGCTGTAGGGCAGCACCAGGATCAGGTGGTCGGCAGTGCGCAGCAGTTCGTCCTTCTCCACGTAGCGGGCCTTGCAGTCGGCCTCGGTGGCCGCATCCAGCCGCGAGCGGTTGTGGTAGATCACCTGCATGCCGAACCCGTGAGCGCCACGCCGCGCAATGGCTTGACCTATGCGGCCCATGCCGAGAATGCCCAACGTGCTGCCGTGCACCTCGGCACCGGCAAACATGTCCAGGCTCCAGCGGTTCCATTGCCCGGCGCGCAGGAAATGCTCGCTCTCGGTCAGGCGGCGCGCGGTCGCCAGAATCAGCGCGAAGCCGAAGTCCGCCGTGGTTTCGGTCAGCACGTCGGGGGTGTTGGTGGCCAGCACGCCTGCGGCGGTGATGGCCGGCATGTCGAAGTTGTTGTAGCCCACCGCGATGTTGGCAACCATGCGCAACTGCGGGCAGGCGGCGAGCAGCGTCGCGTCCACCCGCTCCGACCCCGTGGTGAGCACAGCGTCCTTGCCCTGCAACTGTGCCATCAACTCCTGCGGGCTGTACACCGCATCGGTTTCGTTCATGGTCACGTCGGCATGCGCCTGCAGGTGCGCCACGACCTCCGGGAACACGGTGCGGGCGATCAGGACAGCGGGGCGCTGGCGGGTCATGGGTGTCTCCTTGTCCGTGGGTCAGATAAACCAGATCCAGGTCACGACCGCGAACAGCGGCAGCAGGATGCCGAATGACCAGAGCATGTAGCCAAAGAAGCTGGGCATGCGCACGCCCCGGTCTTCGGCGATGGCCTTGACCATCAGGTTGGGCGCATTGCCGATGTACGTGTTGGCGCCCATGAACACGGCGCCCGCCGAAATCGCCACCAGCGTGGGCGCCATCGCGGTCATGAGCACCTGCGGGTCGCCGCCTGCGGTGTTGAAGAACACCAGGTAGGTCGGCGCGTTGTCCAGAAAGGAACTGAGCGCACCGGTGATCCAGAAGTACATGGCCGGGTTGGGCGAGCCATCGGTGTTGGTCACCGCGCGCACCACCGTGCCGAACGGACCGTCCACACCGGCCTTGAGCATGGCGATCACCGGAATGATCGTGAGGAAAATGGCGGCAAACAGCTTGGCCACCTCCTGCATGGGCCCCCAGCCGAACTGGTTGTTGTCGTGCACGGACGGCGGCGTGACGCGCAGTGAAGCCAGCGTGACGGCCACCAGGCCGGCATCGCGCAGCAGGCTGGGCAAGGCCACTTCCGTGCCCCACAGATTGAACACGACGGACGACTTCCACAGCCCGCTCATCAGCACCAGCCCCACCACCACGGCCAGCAGCACGAAGTTGATGCCGCCGTCAAAGCCGACGCGCGCGCTGTCGGGTGTTGGGTCGGCCGCACGGACCTCGCCCTGGCTGCGGTAGAGCCAGCTGTCGATCAGGAAGAAGATCAGCAGCAGGGCTCCGACGATGAAGCCCGTCTTGAGGTAGAGGTTCTCCAGCGTCCAGAAGAAGTCCACGCCCTTGAGAAAGCCCAGGAACAGCGGCGGATCTCCCAGGGGCGTCAGCGCGCCACCCGCGTTGGACACGATGAAGATGAAGAACACCACCACGTGCACCTGGTGCTTGCGGTTGTCGTTGGCGCGGATCAGGGGACGGATGAGCAGCATCGAGGCGCCCGTGGTGCCCATGAAGCTGGCCAGCACGGCGCCGATGCCCAGCAGGCCGGTGTTGAGCAGGGGGCTGCCATGCAGGTTGCCGCGCACATAGATGCCGCCTGCAACGGTGAAGAGCGCGGTCAGAAGAATGATGAACGGGATGTACTCGGCCACCATGGCATGGACCACACTGGTCCAGGTCAGGCCGGGCCCCAGGAGCACGGCAAAAGGCAGCAGGAAGGCGAGCGCCCAGGCGGCGGACACCTTGCCGAAATGGTGGTGCCAGAAGATCGGTGCCACCAAGGGCAGCAGCGCGATCGACAGCAGCACCCCCGCAAAAGGCACCCCCCACCACACTGAGAGCTGGCTGCCATCGAGATCGGCTGCCTGCGCCAACCCGGGCAACAGTGCCATGACCAGCACCAGCCATGGCACGGTTCGGAATTTCATGCTTGTCTCCTGAGACCCCCGCAGACCGGGGACAACACGGTGTTCGGAATTCGGAACGGGTTCAGACAGCCAACAGTTCGACCTCGAACAGCAGCGTCGCATTCGGCGGAATCACGCCACCGGCGCCGCGCGCACCGTAACCGAGCGCCGCCGGGATCACCAGGCGCCTCGTGCCGCCCACGGCCATGCCCTGCACGCCCTCGTCCCAGCCACGGATCACATGGCCTGCGCCCAGGGCGAACTCGAACGGTTGGCCTCGGTCCTTGCTGGAATCGAACTTGGCGCCTTGCACACCGTCGTTGTAGAGCCAGCCGGTGTAATGCACCTGCACCGGGCGACCGGCCCGGGCCTGTTCGCCTTGGCCCATCACGGTGTCTTCGTATTGCAGGCCGCTGGGGGTGGTGATCATGGGAACTCCTGGTTATCTGAAAAGGAAATGCAAAAAAAAGAGGCTGCGATTATTCCAGCCACTGCGTGAACGAGGCGACGGGCTCGCGCGGCGTGTGAAAGCCGTTGACGGCCTCGTCGGGGTCGGCATAACCCAGCGACATGCCGCAGACGAGCATCTCGTTGTCGCCAGCGCCGATGTGCGGCAGGATGATGCTGGCGTACCCGTTCCAGGCCGCCTGCGGGCAGGTGTGCAGACCATGGGCACGAGCCGCCACCATGATGTTCTGCATGAACATGCCGTAGTCCATCAGGGAACCGCGTCCCATCACCCGGTCGATCGTGAACATCAGCCCGACCGGTGCATCGAAGAAGCGGAAGTTGCGCTGGTGCTGGGCATGCATGCGGTCCTTGTCGCCCTTGGTGATGCCAAGCAGGCCATAGAGGCCCCAGCCATTCTCGCGGCGGCGATCCACGTAGGGGCTGATCCACTTCTCCGGGTAGTAGTCGTACGCCTCCTTGTACTGCGCGGCCAGCGACGGGTCGGCCCGCAGTGCATCGTGCGCCGTGCAGACCTTGTCCACCAGCGCGTCGCGGCTGCGGCCTTGCAGCACGTAGACCTTCCAGGGCTGCGTGTTCGTGCCCGAGGGCGCGCGGCTGGCTACCGCCAGCAAGTGCTCCAGCGTTGCGCGTGGCACCGGCCGGGGCAGGAAGGCACGCACCGACATGCGGCTGGTGATGGCGGCCTCCACGCTGGCGGTATCGATCGCAGGCAACTCGGTCTGGGGGTTCAAGGTCATCGGAGCGTCTCCAGGACAGATTTGAGAGAGTCGGGCAGCGGCAAGGGACGGCGGCTGTCACGCCCGACATACACATGCACGAAATGGCCACACGCGGCGCAGAATTCCTCGCCCTCGGCGAACAGGCCGACTTCGTAGCGCACGCTGGAAGTCCCCAGGTGCGACACCCTCAGGCCGGCCTGAACAGTTTGCGGGAACGCCAGCGGCGCGAAGTAGTTGCACTGCGTCTCGATCACCAGGCCGATCACCGACCCTGCATGGATGTCCAGCACACCCTGCTCGATCAGGAACGCATTGACCGCCGTGTCGAACCAGCTGTAGTACACCACGTTGTTCACGTGCCCGTAGACGTCGTTGTCGCTCCAGCGGGTGCCGATAGGGCGAAACACCCGGTAGTGGCCACGCGGCTGGGCGCTCGGACGCGGGGAACGGGTGACGGTATTCATGCGCCGGCATTGTGCCAGCGCGCCCAACTGTCCAGCGCCGCGCGGTAGGTGTTCACCTGCACTTGTACGGTCGCCTCCAGGTCGTGGCCATAGCCGCCGCCCATGGCGAAAACCAGCGGCAACCGCCTGTGCAAGGCCCAGTCCATCACGCGCCGATCCCGCGCTGCAAGGCCCTCGAAGCTGAGCTTGAGGCGCCCCAGCCGATCCCCTTCATGCGGGTCTGCACCCGCCAGGTAGAGCACAAGATCCGGTTCAAAGCGCTGTTCCAGCGTCTGCAGGGCGGACTCCAGCGCCTCCAAATAGTCACCGTCCGTACAACCATCGGCCAATTCCACGTCCAGATCGCTGGGCTCCTTGCGGAAAGGAAAGTTCTTGGCTCCATGCAGGGACAGCGTGAAGACCGAATCGTCCTCCGCAAAAATGCGCGCCGTCCCGTTGCCCTGATGCACATCCAGGTCCACGATCGCCACCCGGAGACGCTCTCCCCGGGAGGCTTGTTCCGCCTGCATCAACCGGGCAGCCACCGCGAAATCATTGAATACGCAGAAACCACTGCCCTTGTCCGCGTAGGCGTGGTGCGTACCACCGGCCAGGTTGGCCGACAGGCCGGCTCGCGCATGCATCACGCTGCGGCACGCCTGCAGCGTGGCGCCTACCGAACGCCTCGCCCGCTCGGCCATGGCGGGGCTCCAGGGGAACCCGATCTCGCGCTGCGCGGCAGCGGACAGGGTGCCGCGCATCACTGCGTCGACATAGGCCGGGGAATGCACCAGCGTGAGTTCCTCATGGGAAGCGGGCAATGCCTCGCACAACCTCACCACAGGCAGCTCCGCGGCCAGCCGTTCACGCAACCGGGCGTACTTGGCCATGGGAAACCGATGGCCCTCGGGCAAAGGCAGGACGAAATGGTCGGCGTAGAAGGCTTGCACGGCAATGGGAGTCAGGGAGCCGACTGGGGAGGAAATGGATTGTCCTTGGGAGCCCTTTCCGCTGCCTGGCCCTCGGGTTTTAGGAGCGCCCATCTAGAATGTTGCATCGCAACAAAAAAGGCTTGCAAGCCCCTTCAGCTTCCCTATAATCGAGGCCATGTTGCAGTGCAGCAAAGAGAACGAGAACAACAGCGTCCAGACAGCGCGGTGTTCCCAGCAGCCCTCAACTACAACCCATCCGCATTCTCAAAATTCAGGAGTATGAATATGTTGACCGCTGAACAAATCGTTGCCGCCCAGAAAGCCAACATCGAAACCCTTTTCGGCCTGACCCAGAAGGCCTTTGAAGGCGTGGAAAAGCTGGTGGAACTCAACGTGCAGGCCACCAAGGCCGCACTGTCCGAGTCCGCCAACAGCGCCCAGGCCATCCTGAGCGTGAAGGACGCGCAAGAACTTCTGGCCCTGCAAGCTTCCCTGCTTCAGCCGCTGGCCGAGAAGACCGTGGCCTACAACCGCCATCTGTATGACATCGCCTCCGGCACCGGCGCCGAGTTCAGCAAGGCCGCCGAAGCGCAGGCCAGCGACACCCAGAAGAAATTCCTGGCTGTCGTGGACAACGCCGCCAAGAACGCGCCTGCCGGCTCCGAAACCGCCGTGGCCGTGATGAAGAGCGCTGTCTCTGCCGCCAACAACGCCATCGAATCGGTGCAGAAGGCCGTCAAGCAAGCCACCGAAATGGCCGAAGCCAACTTCAACACCGTGGCGACCTCCGCCGTCAACGCGACCAAGACCACTGCCAAGAAGCGCTGAACATCGCCGCGATCACACCGTTGATCGGGTTGTGCGGCACAGCGCCGCACAGCGTCTCTAGCATCAAAACCGGTTTTTCTGGTTGTCTCCTCGGGTCCTTTTCGAAATTCGGTTTCATCGGACCCCTTAAGCCCTCTCTGCAAAGCGAGGGCTTTTTTTATGCGACGACCCGTCCTGGCCTGAGTGGCGTGGCTGGTCCCCAGCGCGGTGCGAGATCCTGCCTAGCGCTGGGTGGCACGCAACCGCTACCGCCTGTTTGGCAGATCCGTCCATTGCATGCTCCCGCCCCAGCGGACAGCCCACCGCTTTCTCGACTGAGGGCAGCGTGCTCAGGACACTGGCACGCGCCGCGCGAGTTGCGCACGCAGTTGCGGCAGCGCCGCCTGCATGGCCGCCCTGCCAGCCTCTATGGAGCGCTTGCGCGCCGCGAAATCGGCGCTGCCCACCCCGCTGAGTGCGGGACGCACCACCACATCGGCCGTCGACAGCTCGTGCCGGTTGATGCTCTGCCCCATGATGGCAAAGGTCTGCAGCAGCACCTGCAAGCTGCCAGAGGCGGCATTGCCCTCGGGCACGCTGGAGATGTCGATGGCCAGCACCACTTCGGCCCCCATGTCGCGAGCTTGGCGCACAGGCACTGGAGCGACCAGACCGCCATCGACGTACTCGCGCCCAGAGATGCCCACCGGCGCGAACACGCCCGGCACGGCGCTCGAAGCCCGCACCGCCTGCGCCGTGTCGCCACGGCGGAACAACACGCCCTGCCCTGTGGCCAAGTCGGTCGCCAGCACCCCCAGGGGCAGGGACATGTTTTCCAGCAGCTTGCCGTGCACCGCCTGGCGAACGTAGCGCGCGAGCGCCTCTCCGCGCAGCAGACCTCGACCCAGGATGGGCAGACTCCAGTCGGTCAGCATGGCCTCGTCGATCCCCAGCGCGGCCGCCTCAAGCTGGGCGGCGGATTGCCCGCTGGCATAGAGCGCAGCCACCAGGCTGCCCGCCGATGTACCCACGACGAGGTCGGGCCGGATGCCATTCTGCTCCAGCACCTGGATGACGCCCACGTGGGCAAAGCCGCGCGCCGCACCACCGCCCAGCGCCAAGCCCAGGCGCGGTGCGCGCGTGTGCACTTCGGGAGAGACGGCCGGCGGTGTCACCGCCGGAGAAACCGGTACGTCAGGCGGTGGCGGCGTGTGCGGTGAGGTGGAGCAGGCCGTCAGCAGAACCACCAGGAAAGCAGCGGCCAGATGGGCCCATGTCTTATTAAGAACCATTCGCGTTTGTGTTAGCATCCCTGGAGAATTATCCCTGCCGTGCCCCCTCGGATTCTGGCGCGTACAACTCTCCACGCTTTTTTCATTTGCCCTCAAAAGGATTGTCATGAACCAGTTCTCCAAGCTCTCGCAAGTGGTGCTGGCCATCGCGGCCACGCTCGGGGCCCATGCCGCGGCCACTGCGCAGGACAAGGTGCTCAACCTCTACTCTGCCCGTCACTACCAGACCGATGAGGTGATGTACGAGACCTTCACCAAGACCACCGGCATCAAGATCAACCGCGTGGACGCGGACGATGCCGGGATTGTGGCGCGCCTGCGCGCCGAAGGCTCGGCATCGCCGGCAGACGTGGTGCTGATGGTGGATGCCGCTCGTCTGGCGGTGGCGGATGCACAAGGCCTGTTCCAGCCGATCAAATCGGCCAAGCTGGATGCGGCCATCCCGGCCAACCTGCGCGCCGACGCGACCGCCGATGGCGTGACCTGGACCGGTTTCTCCACCCGCGCCCGCGTCATCGTGTACGACCCCATGCGCGTGAAGCCGGAAGACGTGGCCACCTACGAACAACTGGCCGACCCCAAGCTCAAGGGCATGGTGTGCACCCGCTCTGGCTCGCACCCCTATAACCTGTCGCTCTTCGCCACCGTGGTGGAGCGTCTGGGCGATGCCAAGGGAGAAGCCTGGCTCAAGGGTGTTGTGGACAACATGGCGCGCGCGCCCAAGGGCGGCGACACCGACCAGATCAAGGGCGTGGCCTCGGGCGAATGCGGCGTGGCACTGACCAACACCTACTACTTCGCGCGCCTCATCAAGTCCAACAAGCCGGAAGATCGCGCCGTGGTTGAGAAAGTGCGGGTGGTATTCCCGAACCAGGCCACCAGCGGCACGCATGTGAACATCGCCGGGGCGGCCGTGGCGAAGTACGCCAAGAACCGCGACAACGCGGTGCAGTTCATGGAGTTCCTGTCCAGCCCCTACGCCCAGGACTACTTCGCCAACGGCAACAACGAGTTCCCCGCCGCCAAGGGACTCAAGGCCGACAACCCGGCCATCAAGGCCATGGGCGGCGACCACTTCAAGGCCGAAACCGTGCCGCTGGGCGTGGTGGCCAAGAACCTGACCAAGGTCCAGCAGATGCTGGACCGCGTCGGGTACAAGTGATCTCCCCCCCGCGCCGCGCCTGCGGCGCGTCACCCCCCCAGGGGGGCGGCATCTGCGGCCCGGCAAAGCCGGTTCCGCGATGCCCTGGGCTGGGAAGCGCCACCTCTCCGGCGCGCGGGGGATCAGAACACCTGTGGGACGTGGATTTCGCCGGGCACCTGGTGGCGGCGGTAGCCTTCGTGCCGCACGCGCTCAGGCAAGGTGATGGCCGGTCGTTCGACCTCGGTGTAGGGCATCTGCTGCAGCAGGTGGTGGATGCAGTTCAGGCGTGCCTTCTTCTTGTCATCGGCAGGCACCACCCACCAGGGCGCCTCTGCGATATGGGTACGCTCGAGCATGACTTCCTTGGCCTGGGTATAGAGCTCCCAGCGGCGACGGCTCTCCAGGTCCATGGGACTGAGTTTCCATTGCTTGAGAGGATCGTGGATGCGGCCGAGGAATCGCAGGTGCTGCTCCTCGTCCGAGATCGAGAACCAGTACTTCAGCAACTGGATGCCTGAGCGCACCAGCATGCGTTCGAACTCGGGCACGGAGCGGAAGAACTCCTCGTACTGCTCGTCGTTGCAGAAGCCCATCACGCGCTCGACGCCAGCGCGGTTGTACCAACTGCGGTCGAACAGCACCATCTCACCCGCAGCGGGCAGGTGCGCCGCATAGCGCTGAAAGTACCACTGGGTGCGCTCGCGGTCGTTGGGCGCGGGCAATGCCGCCACGCGGCACACGCGCGGGTTCAGCCGCTGGGTGATGCGCTTGATCACCCCGCCTTTGCCGGCAGCGTCGCGGCCCTCGAACACGATCACCACCTTGTGCCCGGTGGCCACCACCCAGTCCTGCAGTTTCACCAACTCAGCCTGCAGGCGGAACAGCTCACGGAAGTACAACTGCCGCTGCGCCCTGTGCTGCTCATGCGCCTGGGCATCCGGGGTCGCCGGGACCAACAGGTCCACATGGCGATCCTCCAGTTCCATTTCCAACTCTTCGTCGTACCCGTCCATCAGGTCATCGTGAATACGGCGCATCCATTCGTCCCGCGAATCGATCATGAATGAGGCCTCCATGCTCTGAACAAGCCCACGAGCCTAGGAAGACTGCGTGACAGTGACGTGACAACACCATGTCGCATAATTCGCGCTGAGTTGACGTTTACGTCAACGTAAATCCTTCATTCACCTGAGGAACACTCCATGGACATTCAAGGCAAGGTTTTCATCGTCACCGGCGGCGCGTCCGGCCTGGGCGAAGGCACGGCGCGCATGCTCGCGGCCAGCGGCGGCAAGGTCGTGATCGCCGACATGCAGGTGGACAAGGGCGAAGCCGTGGCCCGCGACATCGGCGGTGCCTTCGTCAAGTGCGATGTCAGCAGTGAGGCCGACGGCCAGGCCGTGGTCGCCAAGGCCGTCTCCATGGGCAAGCTGATGGGCCTGGTGAACTGCGCGGGCATCGCGCCGGCAGAGAAGACCGTGGGCAAGAACGGTGCGCACAACCTGGGCGTGTACACCAAAACCATCATGGTCAATCTGGTGGGCAGTTTCAACATGATCCGCCTGGCCGCCGAAGCCATGAGCAAGAACGACCCCGAACCGACCGGCGAACGGGGTGTGATGATCTCCACCGCCAGCGTGGCCGCCTACGACGGCCAGATCGGCCAGGCCGCCTATGCGGCCTCCAAGGGTGGCGTGGTCGGCATGACACTGCCCATCGCGCGAGATCTGGCCCGCAGCGGTATCCGCAACATGACCATCGCCCCCGGCATCTTCGGTACGCCCATGCTGTTTGGCATGCCGCAGGAGGTGCAGGACGCCCTCGCTGCCAGTGTCCCCTTCCCCAGCCGCCTCGGCACGCCCGCCGACTACGCGAAGCTGGCCAAACACATCATCGAGAACGACATGCTCAACGGCGAGGTGATCCGGCTGGACGGTGCCATCCGGCTGGCACCGAAGTAAGCCAACCGCGTCGTGACCGCGCCCCGGTCGCCCGGCTTCCCTGGATGAACGACACTTCACCGATGAAGCCGCACATGAAACGTCTTGCGTGGATCGCCCTGCTGGGTCTGCTGGGAGCCTGCGGCGCACCGCTCCCCGTCGTGCAGCAGCCTGAAGGGGCCTCGGGCTATACCGCAAAGCCGGGCTGGACCTTCGAGCGGCAAGCCGTCGCTGCGGCCCATCCGCTGGCCGCCGAGGCGGGGGTGGGCATTCTGCGCGCCGGCGGCAGTGCGGTGGATGCAGCGATCGCGGTGCAGATGGTGCTCACCCTGGTGGAGCCGCAGTCCAGCGGTATCGGTGGCGGGGCGTTTCTGCTGCATTTCGACGGCCAACGCGTACAGGCCTTTGACGGCCGCGAGACCGCGCCGGCAGGTGTTGACGAGAACCTCTTTCTCGATGCTCGCGGTCAACCACGGCCCTTCATGGAGGCCGTGGCCAGCGGGAGTTCTGTGGGGGTTCCAGGGGCGGTGATGATGCTGGCCATGGCGCACAGACAACACGGCAGGCTGCCATGGGCGCGGTTGTTCGAGCCCGCTATCGCCCTCGCCGAAAGCGGCTTTCCAGTGAGCCCGCGCCTGCACACGCTGTTGCGCGAGGAAAGTGCCCGGCTCCGCATGGACCCCGTCGCGGCGGCGTATTTCTACCAGGCCGATGGGCAGCCCCATCCGGTAGGCCACCTGCTGCGCAACCCGGAGTTGGCGCTGGTGCTTCGCAACCTGGCCGTCCAAGGCCCCATCGCCTTCTACGAAGGCCCGGTGGCGCGCGCCATGGTGGACAAGGTGCAGAACCACCCTACCCTGCCCGGTCGGCTCAGCCTGGAAGACCTGAAGCGGTACCAGCCGCGTGAGCGCGATGCCCTGTGCCACGATCAGGTGATCGCGCAGCGCGCCCTGCGGCTGTGCGGCTTCCCGCCGCCCAGTTCGGGCGCGCTGGCCATCGGGCAGATTCTCGGCCTGCTGGCCCGTACGCCCCAGGCTGCCGCCCCATTGGTGCAAGGCCTGCCGACCACCGATTGGCTGCACAGCTACGCCGAAGCCTCGCGCCTGGCCTTTGCCGACCGCGCGCAGTACGTGGCCGACCCGGACTTCGTGCCGCCGCCCGCCGGCCGCTGGCTCAGCCTGCTGGAGCCAAGCTACCTCGACGAGCGCGCGCGGCTCATGGGCCCTGCCCGCATGCGCGACGCGCCCGCCGGTGTGCCAGATGGCCAGCCCTTGGCGTGGGCGCCCATGCCGGCGCAGGAAGAGCATGGCACCAGCCATATCAGCATCGTCGATGCCCAGGGCCATGCGCTGGCCATGACGACCACCATCGAGTCGGCCTTTGGCGCGCGGCTGATGGTGAACACCGACCCTCGAAGGGGCGGCGGTTTCATGCTGAACAACCAGCTCACCGACTTCAGCTTTTCGCCGCGTGATGCCCAGGGCCGGCCGGTGGCCAACCGGGTCGAAGCCGGCAAGCGGCCCCGCTCATCCATGTCGCCCACGCTGGTGTTCGACCGGACCACCGGCACGCCCCTGCTGAGCACAGGCAGTCCGGGCGGCGCGCTGATCATCCACTACACCGCCAAGACATTGCTGGGCACGCTGCAGTGGGGACTGACGCCCCAGGAGGCCATCGATCTGCCCAACTTCGGCACGCTGGGCGGCCCGCTGCTGCTGGAGCAGGGCCGCTTCCCGCCGAGCACTGTGCAGGCCTTGCGGCAGCGGGGCCACACCGTCAGCGAACTGCCCATGCCCAGCGGGTTGCAGGCACTCATGCGCAGGGCCGAGGGCCGCGGCGCGGTCTGGTCCGGTGGCGCCGATCCGCGACGGGAAGGCGTTGTGCAGGGCAACTGATCCCGTCCCGTGGCCAGCGGAACGCATCGGTCAGAATACCCTGGTGGCGATCCCCCAGACCTTCATCCAGGAACTGCTCAACCGCGTGGACGTGGTCGACGTGGTGGGCCGCTACGTACAGCTCAGGAAGGGCGGCGCCAACCTGATGGGCCTGTGCCCCTTCCACGGCGAAAAATCCCCTTCATTCAGCGTGAGCCCAAGCAAGCAGTTCTACCACTGCTTTGGCTGTGGCGCGAACGGCAACGCCATCGGCTTCCTCATGGAGCATGCCGGCATGAGCTTCATCGAAGCGGTGAAGGATCTGGCGCAACAGGCCGGCATGCAGGTTCCCGAGGACGAGGCCTCGCCGCAGGACCGGGAACGCGCAGCGCGCCAGCGCGAGAAGCAGGTCACCCTGACGGACGTGCTTGAGAAAGCGGCCGCGGCGTACATCAAACACCTCAAAGGCTCGCCACGCGCGGTCGACTACCTCAAGGGCCGGGGTCTCTCTGGGCAAATCGCCAAGACCTTCGGGCTGGGCTATGCGCCGGAGGGATGGCGCTCGCTGGCCAGCGTGTTTCCCGACTACCAGGACCCGCTGCTGGTGGAGTCGGGCATGGTGATCGAGCACGAAGACGAGAAAGGCTCTGACGGACAGGCCCGCCGCTACGACCGTTTTCGCGACCGCATCATGTTTCCCATCCGCAATGTCAAGGGCGAGTGCATCGGCTTTGGCGGCCGGGTGCTGGACAAGGGCGAACCCAAGTACCTGAACTCACCCGAAACGCCCGTGTTCAGCAAGGGCCGGGAGCTCTACGGCCTGTTCGAAGCCCGCACCGCCATTCGCGTGGCCGGCTACGCGCTCGTGACCGAGGGTTACATGGACGTGGTAGCCCTGGCACAACTCGGCTTTGCCAACGCCGTGGCCACGCTGGGCACCGCGTGCACGCCCGACCACGTGCAAAAGCTCTTTCGATTCACCGATGCGGTGGTGTTCAGTTTCGATGGTGATGCCGCAGGCAGGCGCGCCGCACGCAAGGCTCTGGACGCCGCGTTGCCCCTGGCCACCGACACGCGCAGCGTGAAGTTCCTCTTCCTCCCGACCGAGCACGATCCGGACAGCTTCATCCGCGCCCATGGCGAGGCCGCGTTCGCGCAGTTCGTCAAGGAAGCTCTTCCCCTCTCCCGCTTCCTGGTCGAATCCGCCGGCGCCGACTGCGACCTCTCCACCGCCGAAGGCCGCGCGCGCATGGCCGCCCAGGCACGGCCGCTCTGGAGTGCTCTGCCCGACGGCGCACTCAAACGCCAGTTGCTTGGCGAGCTGGCGGACGCCGTTGACCTGGACACCCAGGACCTCGAGCAACTCTGGCAACAACCCACACGCGGCGGCACCCGTTCGCAGCCTGCGGAGACCAACCGGCATCGACCCCGGGAACGCGAGCGCGGCCCGGATGCGCCGCCCGTCCGCCGCACCGTGTCCCCCAGCGGGCGGCGCTCGGGTGGCAGCGGCCATCGACGGGGCGTGGCCAGCCGGGCCGATCGCGCCGTGGGCCTGCTGCTGGCCAATGCCCAGGCGTGGGATCAACTGTCCGCCGACGACCATGCGCTGCTGGCACACCTGGATGCACCGCACGGGCCGGTGTTCGCTTGGCTGGAAACACAACTGCACGAGCATGGACCCCAACCCTGGGCCGCTCTGCGCGAGGCCCTGCGCGGCCATGCGCACGAGGCCTTTGCCTGCGCCCAGGCAGAGCCGGTGGCACTGGCGGGAGACGCCGAAGACGAGGCGCTGGAACTCCAGGAAGTGATGACGCGGCTGCGCATCGAGCACCTCAAAACCCAGGAAAGCGAGGCCATTGCCCGCGCCGCGGAAGACCCCGGGCAACTGGCCCGCTACCGGGATCTGCAGGCGCTGCGCAAGGCCCTGGAGCACAAAATAGGCGGCCCTGCGGTATAATCCACGGCTTTGCACCGCAAGCGCGACAGCAGCACCTCCGGCACGGCCCGGCCCTCACGCACAGGGCTATATGGACACCTCTCCTGGCCACCTCGGTAGCCCCCCAGGGCACCGGCGGAACCCCGCAAGGACTGCACACCAAATGTTCGCCCCCACAGCTTGCAGGCCCGCTTTTTCCGGCAAGAAGCGGGTGTCGTGCCAGACAAGATCCCCGGAGCGGTCCGCCCAGCGCGGCCTTCTGGCGTCTTGCGTGTGATCTGCCGGTTCCTGTTCGACATTTTTTTGAGGTCCTCATGCCCGCGAAGAAATCCAGTACGCCCGCCGTGTCCAGCGCCAAGACAGCCCAGAAGGCCAGCGCCCGTGGTGCCGCCGCCGCACCGGCCAAGCCCCCGAAGAAAGCCCCCGCTGTGACCCAGAAAACCCCTGTCAAGGCTGCCCCGAAGGCCGCTGCCCCCAAGAAGACCACCAGCAAGACCAAGCCCGAGGCGGCCGACACCGAATTGCTGGACGAAACCCCGGCCAAGAAGAAAGCCGGCCGCCCGGCCAAGGCTGCCGCACCGGCAACCGCCGACAAACCCGCCGCCAAGCGAGGCCGCAAACCGAAGGCCGATGCCAAAGGCAAGGGCAAAGCCGATGCGGACCTGGACGACGACGCGGACCTGAGCGACATCGAGGACGATCTGGCTGGCGAGGAAACGGAAGCCGAAGCGGTCGATACCTCCGCCTCGCAGGTGACCGAAAAGGTCAAACCCCTGCGCATGAAGATCAGCAAGGCCAAGGAACGCGCGCTGATGAAGGAGTTCGGGCTGGACGAGACCATCCTGTCCGAAGAAGAAGCCCGCAACCGCCGGGAGCGCCTCAAGACCCTGATCAAGCTGGGCAAGACGCGCGGCTACCTGACGCACGGCGAGATCAACGACCACCTGCCCGACAAGCTGGTGGAAGCCGAGACGCTGGAAGTGGTGGTCTCGCTGCTCAACGACATGGGCGTGGCCGTCTACGAGCAGACACCCGACGCCGAGACCCTGCTCCTGAACAACACCGGACCGACCGCCGCTACCGAGGAAGAGGCGGAAGAGGAAGCCGAAGCCGCCCTGTCCACGGTGGACAGCGAGTTCGGCCGCACGACCGATCCGGTGCGCATGTACATGCGCGAGATGGGCACCGTGGAACTGCTGACGCGCGAGGGTGAGATCGAGATCGCCAAGCGCATCGAAGGCGGCCTCAACGACATGATGGCCGCCATCAGCGAGAGCCCGGCAACGATCGCCGAGATCCTCGCGATGTCCGAGGATATCCGTGAGGGCAAGGTCGTGATCTCCACCGTGGTGGATGGATTTTCCGATGCCGACGAGGCCGACGACTACGTGGCCGAGGAAGACTTCGACGACTACGACGAAGCCGACGACGACGACGGCAAGGGTGGCTCCAAGGCACTCACGCGCAAGCTGGAGGAACTCAAGCGCGAGGCGCTGTCGCGCTTCGACACCATGCGCGTGCAGTTCGAGAAGCTGCACAAGACCTACGACAAGGAAGGCTACGGCAGCCCGACCTACCTGAAGACGCAGAAGGCGATCACCGAGACGCTCATGTCGATCCGCTTCACCGCGAAGGCGATCGAGAAGCTGTGCGGTACGTTGCGCAGCCAGGTCGACGAGGTGCGCAAGAAGGAGCGCGAGCTGCGCCGCATCATCGTCGACAAGTGCGGCATGCCGCAGGAGAAGTTCATTGCCGAGTTCCCGGTCAACCTGCTCAACCTGAAATGGGTGGAGAAGCAGGCGGCCGCCGGCAAGGCCTGGAGCGTGGTGATGGAACGCAACATCCCGCCGATCCAGGAACTGCAGCAAGGCCTGATCGACATCCAGAGCAGCGTGGTCGTGCCGCTCACCCATCTCAAGGACATCCACAAGCGGATGAACGAGGGCGAGGCGACTTCACGCGATGCGAAGAAGGAGATGATCGAGGCCAACCTGCGCCTGGTGATCTCCATCGCGAAGAAGTACACCAACCGCGGCCTGCAGTTCCTGGATCTGATCCAGGAGGGCAACATCGGTCTGATGAAGGCGGTGGACAAGTTCGAATACCGCCGTGGCTACAAGTTCTCGACCTACGCCACTTGGTGGATCCGCCAGGCCATCACGCGCTCGATCGCCGACCAGGCGCGCACCATCCGGATTCCGGTGCACATGATCGAGACCATCAACAAGATGAACCGCATCAGCCGCCAGCATCTGCAGGAGTTCGGCTTCGAGCCCGATGCGTCCATCCTGGCCGAAAAGATGGAGATGCCCGAGGACAAGATCCGCAAGATCATGAAGATCGCGAAGGAGCCGATCTCGATGGAAACCCCCATCGGTGACGACGACGATTCGCACCTGGGCGACTTCATCGAGGATCAGGCCAATACCGCCCCCATCGAGGCGGCCATGCAGGCTGGCCTGCGCGAAGTGGTCAAGGAGATCCTGGACAGCCTCACGCCGCGCGAAGCCAAGGTGCTGCGCATGCGCTTCGGCATCGAGATGTCCACCGACCACACGCTGGAAGAAGTGGGCAAGCAGTTCGATGTGACGCGTGAACGCATTCGGCAGATCGAGAGCAAGGCGGTGCGCAAGCTCAAGCACCCGAGCCGTTCGGACAAGCTGCGCAGCTTCATCGATACGCTGTAAGCACGGCACTGCGCCGCGCTGGGCGGCGTCACATGCGGCCACATGCGAAGAGGGAGCCTCATGGCTCCCTCTTGCTTTTTCTCGCTACCGCACCCCCAGCATCCAGCCTTCCAACTCGGCCACGCCACGCTCCATCGAACTCAGCGGTGGATCGAAACAGGACGGCAAGGCGCCGCGCTCAGCCATGTCGGCCATCCAGCGCGCGGTGGCGTACGCATCGTGCTCGTCGCTGTCGCGCGGGCCCTGCGGATACCGCCTGCGAAACAACGCGGGGTGCACCTCGACGACCACCGGTCGGTCCGGCGGCAGGCGCCAGCCGTCGAAAGGCCAGAAGTGAATGCCCTCGCCCACTTCGTCGCGCAACCACTTGAGCCAAGGAATGCCCGCGTGGGCTGCCTTGGCCACGGCACCGTGCGTACCGAACAGAAAGACGCTGCGGGCCGCAGGCGTCCACCGTTCGGTCAACCGAAGTCCGTCACCGTGCGCGGCTGCGGTCGGGATCGCCCCGCGCTGTCGCTGCAAACGCCTTCGCAGGGAATCCACCACCACACGCTCCTGGTGGGTAGGCCAGTACGTGGTGAAGTTGTTCAGAAAGGCGGGCCAGGCCTTGAGCTGGTGCTGACCAAAGTGTGAGAGCGGCATGGAAAAGCCATGCCCAATGCCGGCCAGGAAACGGTTACCGCGCCGCGCCTCGTTTCGCAGGCATTCCGCCACCTCGCGGCGATTCCAGAAGGCTGCCCCGCCCTGCACATTGAGAGCCGGGCTCTGCCAGCACTGGGCGCCTTGGGCTCCGGGAAATGCCGCAAACACCTGCAGCCCGCGCAGGCGTGTGAGAGCGGTCTGGGCCCCCGAATAGTCGATGCCGATGAAACAGTCAAACATGGCCTTCGCCCCTCTCGGGCGCCAGCGACGCCCGGTCGATGAGTGCATGCAGCCGGCGAGCCGCTGCCGAGCGCAGCCCCGGCTCGCCCAGCCGCAGGAGGTCCAGCAAGGCGAGCATTTCGTGGAGCTTTTCATCCTGCAAGGCGGCGTAAGGCGCACTGGGGTGCAGCGGCTCCACCCCTTCCCCTTGCGCCGGACCCTGCGGATGCGGCCAGACCCAGGCGTCCGCGCCGCCCCCCACCTCGGGAAGACCCAATGCCTGAACCACCGCCATCACACCCAGGCCGGTGGGCACCCCAGGCCCGCCGGGCTGGCGCACGGCGGCGAAGGCGTAGCGCGCGCCGTGCACGGCGAACTCGGCCAGATGGGCCTCATGCGCACGCACGGGGTTGTCGTCTGCCGCACCGGCATCGTGGACCGACCCTGGGCGCACCGGCGAGCGACGCGCGCGCCTGGGGCGCACCCCTACGTGGTAAGCCGTGCCGGGCTCGCTCAAGAGGGCCGACTCCGGAGCCTGCACCGCCGGCCAACCCGCGGCGGGCTCCATCAGCAGCCCCGCCTGCAACCCACGTTTCACGCAGGCATGGACTTCGGATGCGCTCAGGCCGAGCTCCTGCGCGAGACTGGCATAGGTCCAGCGCCGGCCCGCGCAGGCAATCAGTTTCAGGGATACCAGAAGGTCTTGAGGTTTGAGCTGCATTGAATTCTGTATTCTTAAATCAAGAATACAGAATGTACGCAATCATCAGACAACTGGCAAGCAGAATTGTTTTGGATCATGGTTCATGTCACGAATAGTGGGTTCTCGATCAGTGAACATTACCACACCATGCGCGACACATGTCCCTCCTGCGTCAATCCTTCGGCCAGCGCGTACGCGAACTGCGCCTGGCAGCCGGCCTGAAGCAGGACGAGTTCGCCGACCGCTGCGGTTTTGCGCGTTCCTACATGTCGCGCATCGAGACGGGAGGTGCCAACCCCTCCCTGGATGCGATCGAGGTGCTGGCCGCCGCGCTGCGGGTCTCCGTCCGCGACCTCTTCCCTCCCGCCTGATTCAGGCGGCTTCCAGCGCCATCACCGCCGTCGCGGTGTTCGAGATCGGGATGTGGTAGTTGGTGTGCAGACGCCGCACACGAGGCCCGGCGGCGGTGAGCGCGCCGCGCATGGCCAGCCACTGGAGCAACTCCACGCCCTGGGTACCGGCTTTCTCCACGATCTCGTGGCTGCTGAACTGCGTGGCCCATTCTGGGTTGCTCTCCAGGCTGTCCAGGAACTGCAGGTCGAACGCCTTGTTGATGAAGCCCGCGCGTTCGCCATCGAGCTGGTGGGACAGCCCGCCCGAGGCGATCACCGCCACCTTCTTGTCGCTGTCCCAGTTGCAGATGGCTTCGCCCACCGCCTTGCCCATGGCGTAGACGCGCGAGGCCTTGGGCAAGGGAAACTGCACCGTGTTGATGCACACCGGCACCACGCTCACCGGGCAATCGCCGTCCGGCCAGAACAGTTTGAGCGGCAGCGTACAGGCATGGTCGACCAGCATTTCCTGGCAACTCACGATGTCGAACTCTTTCTCCACCAGCGCGTCGATGAGGTGCCAGGACAGCGCCGGCTCTCCCTTGAAAGGCGGCAGCGTGGGAATGCCCCAACCCTCATCAGCGTTGTGGTACTCGGCGGCGGCGCCGATGGCGAAGGTCGGCATCTTGTCCAGGAAGAAGTTCAGGCCGTGGTCGTTGTAGAACATGACCACCACATCCGGCTTCTCGCGGCCCAGCCACTCGCGTATGGGCGGAAAACCGTCGAAAAAAGGTTTCCAGTACGGGTCCTGCTGCAGTCCCTTGTGGATGGCGCCGCCGATGGCGGGAATATGGGAAGTGCCGAGGCCGCCGATGAGTGTTGCCATGGTGTGGGTGCTCCGTGGTGTGGGGGTTATTGCAGATTGGCGGCCACCAGCTTGGCCTTGAACTGCTCCTTGGTCAGGCCGGTCTGCTGTGCACCGATGTCCTGCATGTCGAGCTTGAAGATGCCGGCGAACTTGGCCAGGTAGTAGGCGTTGCCGCCGGCCGCGAGCAGTTGCAGCACATTGCGCGAACGGATGGCGGCGGCCTGCTGTTCGTTCAGGCCATAGCGGCGCATATAGCCCTCCTCGTCGGCGAGGAAGGCATTGCGGTTGACCTCCTCGTTGAACGAGAAACACATCTTGTTGAGGGCATATCCCTTGCGGGCCTGTTCACCGTCAAACAGCACAGTGCCAGGGATGGGCGTCTGAGAAGGATTCATGGGCGTCTCCGTGAGGTGGAATGGCCTCAGTATTCCCAACCCATTGCCAAAGATAAACAGATGAATAATCATCAGACACATGAGCAAATTCGATTGGTCAGATCTGGACGCCCGTCTGTTGCAACTCCTCGTGGCGGTGGTGGAAACCGGCTCGGTCACCGGAGCCGCACAGCGACTGGGTGTCACGCAGTCGGCGGTGAGCCACCTGCTGGACAAGCTGCGGGGCATCACCGGGGATGCCCTCTTCGTGCGCAGTGGGCGTGGCATCGTGGCCACTGCACGCGCGGAAGCCCTGGCGGTGCGCGCCCGCGAACTGCTGGGCGACCTGGAGCGCTTCGCGCGCTCGGGGGCCTTCGCTCCCGCGCAGTGGCAGGCCACGTTCACCATCGCTGCGAACGACTTTCAGCGCGACCTGCTGTTGCCCAGCCTTCTGAGCAGGCTGCGCGAGCAGGCCCCTGGCGTGGCCCTGCGTGTGGTGCCTTCGAACATCCCGTCGCTCGACATGCTGCGCCATGAGCACTGCCAACTGGCCATCACCCCGCGCCCGCCAGACGGAGGCGACATTGTCCAGAAGCGCCTGTTCGAGGACCGCTACCGCGTGTTCTACGACCCGGGAAGTCGCGAGCCCCCTCGCACCAGGGCCGAGTACCTCGCCGCGGACCACGCCACCGTGGTCTATGAGCCCCGGCGGGCACTGGACATCGACCAGCACCTGCTCGCGCACGGCGTGCACCGCCGCTTCGCGGTCATGGTGCCGGGCTTCGCGGGACTGCCACCCTTTCTACTGGGCAGCAAGCTGCTGGCCACCGCGCCTGGCCTGTGGCAGCGCTCGCCGCTGATGCGGGGACTGGCCAGCGCGCGGGTGCCCGTGCCCTGCCCGACCATGCCGATGTACATGGTGTGGCACCTGCGCCATCAGCACGACCCGGCCCACCAGTGGCTGCGCACGCAGCTCGAGGCCGTGGCACAGCCACTGCGCGGGCTCAGCCAGGCAACGGCAGGCTCACGCTGACGGCCAGTCCCGGGTACGCATTGCGCACGGCGAAGGTGCCGCCGTGGGCTTGCGCAACCAGCCGGCACAGGTACAAGCCCAGGCCCACGCCACCCGCGCTGCGGGTGCGGGCCGCGTCCGGACGGAAGAAGGGCTGAGCCAGCTGGGGCAACTGGTCCTCGGGCACACCGGGGCCGTGGTCACGCACCTCTATCTGCACGCCGCGTCTCGCGCCGGCCTCCTCGAGCCGGATGTGCAGTTCAACCGGATGAGGCGCGGCGGCGCTGTGACGCAGCGCGTTGTCCAGCAGATTGCGCAACAGCAGGCGCACGCGCACGCGGTCCACTGACAGCACCGGCAGGTCGGGTGCGATGTCGAGCCGGACGCCACGGGCGGGCGGCTGCGTGATGGCCAGTTCGTCGATCACTTCTCGCGCCAGCGTCCCGAGCCCCGTGGACTCGCGGTGCAAGGCCTGGTGGCGCCCCGCCAGGCGTTCGCTCTCCAGCAGATCGCTGATCAAGCGAGCCATGTCGCCCAGATCCCTGAGCAAGGCCTCGCGCTGTGCCAACACGTCGCCGGTCTCCGGCAGCAGCTCGGTATTGAGCCGGGCACGGGTGAGCGGACTGCGCAGCTCGTGGCTGATGGCCAGCAGCAGCGCGCGCTGGGCTTCCAGCATCTGGGCAATGTCGCGCCCCATGGTGTTGATGGTGCCGGCCAGCTGGCCCAGTTCGTCGGGTCCTTGCGGATGACGCACTGGAATGGGTTGGCCGAACTCGCCGGCCCCGAACCGCTGCGCCCCCTGGCGGATGTCGTCCAGCGGACGCAGCAGATGCCGCACATACAGGTAGGCCAGCAACGTGAGTGTGAACAGGATGGCCAGCGCGTAGCCGATGATTTTCGGGCGACGCTCGAAGGTGTCTTCATGGATGCCGAACTCGATGCGGTGACCGTCCGCGGTCGTGCGGCTCAGCAGCAGGTTCCAGTCGCGCCCGTCGCCACCTTCAAGGCCGGCACGCTCACGCCTCCAGTGCGGCCGCTCCTGCCCTGGGTGAGAACGCCAGTTCACCACCGGTCCGCTGATGTCCACCGTGACCGGCAGCCGCTGCGTGAGCGCGCGCGCCTTTTCCACATCCGGCACGCCACCAGCGGAGATGTCCGCTGCCAGACGGTCCACATAGTCCATGAGCAAAGGGCGCGCCGCCTCGCGCCAGCCCACGGAAAACGCCTTCTGGGCTCCACTGATGAAAGTGAAGGCCATGCCCATGGCCAGCAGCAGGAACACCAGCACCAGGCGCAGCTTGAGCGAGCACCGCAGCGCAGCAAGCGCACGGCGGTACCAAGGCGTCGCCGGCACCGTGCTCATGGCGCTTCACGCCGCAGGGCCAACGAATAGCCAGCGTTGCGCAGCGTCTTGATGCAGTCCAGCGGCTCCAGCTTGCGCCGCAAACGGCTCACCACGATGTCCACGGCGCGGGTATAGAGCTCGGCATCGTGGCCGCGCAACTGGTTGAGGATGTCGTCGCGGCTGAACACGCGCCCGGGCTCGCGCGCCAACAGATGCAGCAGCTCGAACTCGGTGCCCGTGAGATCGACCACCTCGCCCTGGCGCGTCACGCTGCGGCGAGCCGGATCCAGCGTGAGGCCTTCGAACACCAGCACATCCGGGGCGGCCGGCACGGCCGAAGGACCGTTCTGACCGCGGTGCCGCCGCAGCACGGTCTGTATGCGCGCCACCAGTTCACGCGGCTCAAAGGGCTTGGGCAGGTAGTCGTCCGCACCGAGCTCCAGTCCCACCACGCGGTCCATCACGTCGCCACGCGCGGTCAGCATCACCACGGGAATGTCGCTTTCCTTGCGGATGGTGCGGCACAGCTCGAAGCCGTCCATCTCCGGCAGCATCACGTCCAGGATGGCCACGTCAAAGCCCCCGCCGCGCAGCCGCGCCAGCCCTTCACTGGGCTTGAGCGCATGGGTGAGCGCCAGCTCGAACCGCTGGAAATAGGTCGCCAGCGGAGGACCCAGCTGTTCGTCGTCGTCAATCAGCAGGACACGGTGCATGCGGCATTCTCACACCATCGCACCACCGTCCGGGCGGCTCAGCGCACGGTGGCGCAGGATGAGCCGGCGCAGGCGTTGCTGGGACGCGCGGTCCAGGGCATCGAAGCGATCGGCCACCGACAGGATGGCTGGCAACGTGAGCACCGCCGCGGCCGGCTGGCGCCGTGAAAGCCGGGCCCACAGGCCCAGCGCGTGTTCGCGGTCGAAGCGGGGGCCCCACACCAGGGCCAGCAGTTCGTCGTGCGGATCATCGGCCTGCGCCAGCAGCGCAGGCCCATGCTCACGCAAGGGACGCCCGATGGGCTCCAGCATCATGGACATGGCCACCCCGACCGGCTCAGCCGCGCGAGAACCAGCCATGGCGCTTGGACAGTCGCTCGCGCACCTCGGCCTGCTGGGTGGGGTTGAGGCTGTCGTAAAAGTCGGCCAGCGCGGTGATGACCTCGGGGCTGGTGACCTGCACCACACGGGTCTTCTCGTCGAGCAGGCTCAGGGCCCGGGCGCGGTCGAACTTGTCACCCGCCACCAGTGCGCCCATTTCGGCGCGCGGATTCGTGGTCTGGCCGATGAGCGCGGTGCGCTGCGCCTGCACCTTGTCGGCCAGCACGCCCAGTTTCTGTTGCTGCTCGGCGTTGAGGTCGAGCTTGCGTGTGATGCGATCCACCACCTTGCCACGGATCTCGGCCGCGCGCTCCGCGCTCATGGGGCCGGACTCGTGGTGACCGCGCGACGAGCAAGCGGCCAGGCCGCCGATGGCGATGGAGATGCCGGTGAAGGCCATGAGGGAGCGCTTGATCCAGGGTTTCATGACGGTGTCCTTTGTGAAGAGGGGTTGAACATGTCCGTCATGGTGCCGCGGCCTCTCTCAGCCGGGGTTTCGACGCGGTTTCGGTTTTTTTCGGTTTGTTTCAGCCCCCGCCGAACGAACCCGGGCCAGGTAGTCCTGCACGTGCTCACCCAGGCGCTCGGCCACCATGCGCGCGATGCGTGGCAGCGCGCGCCCCGCGCTCACGGCCACGCCCACCGTCTGCGGCTGCGCGCTGCGGTCCTTGAGCGGCACGAACCGCAACTGCCCGGCGAGGATCTCCGGCCCCGCGTCCAGCTCGGAGGTGAGCGCGACATGGCTGCCACTGCGCACCAGGCTTTTGACGAGCTGCAAGGAGTTGGTCACCAGCGGTGGCCGCGCTTCCTGCAGCAGCCAGTTGTGGCGACGCTCCAGATAACGGCGGATCGCCAGCACGCGGCTCTGCGCCGCCAGCGGCCAGGCAGCGACGTCCTTGAAAGTGGCATGCGGCTCGCCCGCCAACGGATGGGAAGGAGCAACCACGCAGCCCAGCGGCAGGTCTGCACTGGTCACCAGATGCAGTTCGCGCGAGGGCTTGAGGTTGAAGGCCACGGCGATGTCCACCTCTCCCGCGCGAAGGTGCTGCACCGCCTCGTCGGTGCTGACGATCTCCACTTCCAGCACGATGCCAGGGTGTTCGCTGGCCACCGCCTGCACGAACTCGGGCAGCAGACCATTGACGTGGCTGTCCATCGCGGCCAGCCGCAACTGCCCCTGGCTGACACCTTGCAGGTGCTTGATGTCGGAGAGTGTGCGGTTGAGATCGGCCTTCCAGCGCAGCGACAGCGCCAGCAGCAGTTCGCCAGCGGCCGTCAGCCGCATGCCGCGCGGCTGGCGTTCGAACAGGGGCACGCCCAGATCCTCTTCCAGCAGCAGGATGTGCCGGTCGATGGCGGACGCGGAGATCGACACCTCGCGCGCGGCCGCCTGCACCGAACCCAGTTGCGCGACCGCCGACACGTAGCGCAGCGCCTTGGGATGCAAGAGGTTGTTGAGCTTGCTCATCCGTTCTGAAAATTGGAATGGAACGTGGCGAATTATGCGATGGACAGCAACGCAATGGCGACGCACACTGCGGCCGAAATGAACACCTCGCGGACCCCGCCACTGAACTGGAGCGCCTTCGCCGCGCTGGACCGGGAAGCCTTTTCCCGGCACCTGGCCTCGGTGGTGGAACACGCCCCATGGGTGGCGCAGCGCGCCTGGGCGCGGCGGCCCTTTGCCGACTGGCAGGCCCTGTTCGAGGCGATGTCGGCCGAGATCCAGAGCGCGAGCGACGCCGAACAACTGGGCTTGCTGCGCGGCCACCCGGAGCTCGCGGGCCAGGAAGCGCGCGCCGGCACCATGACGCCGGATTCGCAAGGCGAACAGGGCCGCCTGGGCCTGCTCGCCCTGGATGCGGAGACGGTGCAGCGCATAGACACCCTCAACCAGCGCTACCGCTCGCGCTTTGGATTCCCGTTCATCGTGGCGCTGCGCCTGCACCCCTCTCTGGCGTCGGTGCTGCAGGCCTTCGACGAGCGCTCGCGCCACGACCCCGACACCGAACGCCGGGAAGCCCTGCACCAGGTCTGCGAAGTGATGCGCGGACGCCTGGCGCACGCCGTGGCCACCGCGCTGCCCACCACCGATTCCCCGTCCGCCCCCCCGCCCGCCCATCACCTCGCAGGAAACCCGTCATGAACCTCCTCCGCCGCGCCTCCCTGGCCGTCGCAGCCGCCACGCTGCTGCCCCTCCTGGTCACCACCCCATCTGTCGCGCAGGCCCAGGCCTGGCCGCAGAAGCCGATCCGCATCGTCGTCACCTTCTCGCCCGGCGGCTCGTCCGACATCGTGGCCCGCCTGCTGCAGCCAGGCCTGCAGGAAAAGCTCGGCCAGACCGTGATCGTGGAAAACAAGCCTGGTGCGGGCAGCACCATCGGCGCCGCCGAGGTGGCGCGCGCCGCGCCCGACGGCTATACCCTGCTGCTGTCCAATACCGCGCCCATGAGCATTTCGCCGTTCATGATGGACAAGGCCCCCTACGATCCGGTCAAGAGCTTCACCCATGTCGCCTACATCGGCTCGGTGCCCAATGTCTTCGTGGTCCACCCCTCGGTTCCGGCACGCACCATGCCCGACCTGGTCAAGTGGATCAACGCGCAGTCCAAGCCGGTGAACTACGGCTCCGGCGGCGTGGGCTCGATCGGACACATCGTCGGCGAAATGTTCAAGCAGCAGTACAAGCTCAACATGGAACACGTGCCTTACAAAGGTTCGTCGCCGATGCACAACGACCTGCTGGGCGGCACGCTGCAGTTCGCCGTGGACACCCTCACCCAGAACGTGCCCTACATGAAAGACGGCAAGCTCGTCGGCCTGGCCATCACCTCGCGCAGCCGCGCGGCCATGTCGCCGGACGTGCCCACCGTGGTGGAGGCGGGCTATCCCAAGCTGGTGGCGGAGAACTTCCTTGGCATCTCGGCGCCCGCCGGCGTGCCGCGCGAGGTGGTCGACAAGGTGCACAAAGCCATGGCAGAGGTGGTGGCCCGGCCCGACGTGGCCAAACGCCTGGCCGACCTGGGCGTGGTGCCCGAAGCGATGACGCCGGCCGAGTTCACCCGCTTCGTCACCGACCAGGTGACAGAATGGGCGCCCGCCGTGAAAGCCTCCGGCGCGCGCCTGAACTGAAAGGAACCCTCATCATGAGCAGCGGCGGACTCTCCATCCATTGTGTGGACGTGGCCAGCGGCCGGGTCGCCGAAGGCCTGCAGGTGCGCGTGCTGCGCCTGGATGCCACCGGCCAGCCGCAGGAGCCGGCCCTGGCCGAGGGCCGTGTGGGTCCCACCGGGGTGTTTCAGCATCCGGCGCTCATGAGCGAGGCGATCACGGCTGGCGGCTACGAGGTGCGTTTCGCCGTGGGCGACTTCTACCGCAGCCAGGGGGCCCAGGTGCCCTCTCCCGCCTTCCTTGAAGCCGTGCCCTACCGCTTTCACATCGCCGACGCGCGCCAGCACTACCACCTGCCATTCAAGTTCACGGCCTGGGGCTTCTCCCTGTTCCGCGGCGGCGCCTGACGGGCCTTAGTACGTCTCCGTGTCGACTTCGCGGTTCGACTGCTCGGCGTAGCGGTTGCCGCTCACCGTGCGCTGGTTGATCAAGGCGTCCAGGCGGGCCAGCACGTCCGCGCTGAGCTTCACGCCATCCGCACCGAGGTTCTCGCGCAGGTGGTCCTCGCGCGAGGTGCCCGGAATCGGCAGGATGTCATCGCCCTGGTGCAGCAGCCAGGCGATGGCCAGTTGCGCCGGGGTACAACCCACCTCGCGCGCGATCGCCTGGTAGGGCGGCAGCAGCCTGAGGTTGGCCGCGTGGTTCTCCGGCGTGAAGCGCGGCATGGTGCGGCGGATGTCCTTGGCGTCCAGGGTGGCGAGGTCGATCTCGCCGCAGAGGAACCCTCGCGCCACCGGGCTGAAGGCCACGAAGGCCACGCCCAGCTCGCGGCAGGCCTGCAGCACCGCGATCTCGGGGTTGCGCGTCCACAGCGAATACTCGGTCTGCACGGCGGTGATGGGGTGCTCCGCGTGCGCCTTGCGCAAGGTGGCCGCCGAGACTTCGGAAAGGCCGATGCTGCGGATCTTGCCCGCACGGATCAGGTCGGCCAGCGCACCCACGCTCTCCTCCACCGGCACCTGCTTGTCCCAGCGGTGCAGGTAGTAGAGATCGATCACGTCGGTCTGCAGGCGCTTGAGCGCGGCCTCGCAAGTGGCGCGCAGAGTCTCGGGTCGGCCATCGATCACACGCACCAGCTTGCCGTCGCCCGCCACGTCCACGCCCTGCATGCCGCATTTGCTCGCCAGCGTGAAGCGGCTGCGGTGTGCGGAGAGCGTCTTGCCGACCAGCGTCTCGCTGGCTCCGAAACCGTACAAGGCAGCGGTGTCGAAGTGGGTCACGCCCTGGTCCAGCGCGCTGAGCAGCAGCCGCTGCGCATCCGCCGGTGGGATGGGTGCCCCGTAGGCGTGGCAGATGTTCATGCAGCCCAGGCCGATGGCCGAGACCTGGAAGGGGCCCAGTTGGCGTTGTTGCATTCGAAACTCCCGAAGTTCAAGGAAACGCCGCCGCCAGAGCACCCCGGCGGCACACGCCTTCCCGGGGAGCAGCGGTGGAGCGCGGGACTTACTTCAGCTGCTGCTCCAGCTTGTGCAACACCTCGTAGCAGGCGAACACCTTGGCCACGCTGGAGTTGGGCTCACGGCCTTCGCGGATGGCGGCGAAGAACTCACGGTCCTGCAGCTCGATGCCGTTCATGCTCACATCCACCTGGGACACATCGATCTTCTCGTCTTTGCCGGTGTACAGGTCGTCGTAGCGTGCGATGTAGGTCGCGGTGTCGCCGATGTAGCGGAAGAAGGTGCCCAGCGGACCGTCGTTGTTGAAGCTCAGGCTGAGCGTGCAGATGGCGCCGTTGGCGGCCTTGAGCTGGATGCTCATGTCCATGGCGATACCCAGCACCGGGTGGATCGGCCCCTGCACGGCGTTGGCCTGCACGATGGGGCTGTTGGCCTGGTAGGCGAACAGGTCCACGGTGTGCGCGGCGTGGTGCCACAGCAGGTGATCGGTCCAGCTTCTCGCCTGGCCCAGCGCGTTGGTGTTGGTGCGGCGGAAGAAGTAGGTCTGCACATCCATCTGCTGGATGTTGAATTTGCCGGCCTCGATCTGCTTGCGCACGTACTGGTGGCTGGGGTTGAAGCGGCGGGTGTGGCCGCACATGGCCACCAGACCGGTCTTCTTCTGTAGCGCCACCACGTCCTGCGCGCCCTTGAGGCTGTCGGCCAGGGGGATCTCCACCTGCACATGCTTGCCGGCGTTCAGGCAGGCGATCGTCTGCTCGGCGTGCATCTGCGTCGGCGTGCAGAGGATGACGGCGTCCAGCTCCTTGAGGGCGAGCGACTCGGCCAGGTCGGTGGTGACGTGGTCGATGCCGTACTTGGCGGCCACTTCCTTGGTCTTGTCGAGCTCACGCCCGATCAGCGAGATCACCTCGACGCCGTCGATGTTCTTGATGCCGTCCAGGTGCTTGACGCCGAAAGCGCCGGCACCGGCGAGTGCGACTTTGATGGTTTTGCTCATGAGGATTCTCCTGTTCAGGCCGAACGGGTGTGGTTGCGAAGGGTCAGGTGTTTTCTAGGATGAGGTGGCCGACGGCGGTATTGCTTGCAGGCACGTGGTAGAAGCGGTGCGCCACCTTGGGTGGCTTGCCCCCGGCGACATCGTCCATCGCGCCGCGCGCGATCAGCCACATCACGAGCTCGATGCCTTCGCTGCCCGCTTCGCGCACGTAGTCGATGTGCGGGATGTCGGCGGCGGCCTCGGGGTTGTCGATGAGCTTGTCGAGGAAGGCGTTGTCAAAGGCCTTGTTGATCAAGCCGGCGCGCGGTCCCTGGAGCTGGTGGCTCATGCCGCCGGTGCCCCAGATCTGCACATTGAGGTCCTTGTCGAAGCTGTCCACCGCCTTGCGGATCGCCTTGCCCAGGTTGTAGCAGCGCCGGCCGCTGGGCACGGGGTACTGCACCACGTTGACCGCGAACGGGATCACCGGGCATGGCCAGGCCTCGGGTTGGCCGCACATCAGCGACAGCGGCACGGTCAAGCCGTGGTCCACGTCCATCTTGTTGACGATGGTGAGGTCGAAGTCCTGCTGGATCACCGACTGCGCGATGTGCGAGGCCAGTTCGGGGTGGCCGTACACCTTGGGCACGGGGCGCGGGCCCCAGCCTTCGTCGGCGGGCTGGTACTCGGCCGCCGTGCCGATGGCGAAGGTCGGGATCATCTCCAGGCTGAACGCCGTCGCATGGTCGTTGAAGACCAGGAAGATCACATCGGGCTTGTGGTCCTTCATCCACTGCTTGGAGAAGTCGTAACCCTTGAAGACCGGCTGCCAGTAGGCCTCCTGCGTCTTGCCGAGGTCCAGCGCCGCGCCGATGGCGGGCACGTGCGAGGTGTAGACGGATGCGGTAATGCGTGCCATGGTCAGTTGCCCTTGTTCTTGCCGGCGGCGCCCTGCGGCTGGCGGTGCGCCTGGGCATCGCCGTCTTCGCCGATCACGCGGTTGCCTTCGGCCGAGCGGCCGCCCGCGATCATCATGTTGCGGTATTCCTCCTCGGTCATGCCCGTCATGGAGCCGGCCATCTGCTGGAAGCTCTTGCCGTCGGTGGCACCGATCTTGGCCAGGAAATAGATGTTGCCGCCCAGGCGAATGCACCAGTTGAGGTCGCGCGCGAGGACGGCCTGCTTCTGCTCTTCAGACATCGGCCACTGGTCCAGGTAGGCGCGCTCGTCGGCCTTGAACTTCTCGCGGTTCTCGGCCTTCATGAGGCTCATGCAGAACTGGTTGAGCCAGTAGCCCATGCGGCTCTGCTCGGCGTCGAAAATGGTCGTGCCGGGCACGTCCAGGTACGGTTTCTCAAGAGCCATGATCAGGCCTCCCGCCGGGCCGCCCCAAGGGCGGTCTGCTCCCCCTTGGGGGGCTGCGAATACACGAAGTGATGAGCGTGGGGGTTCATTGCTGCTCCTCGGGCCAGTACAGGCGCATGGGGTTGTCCACCAGCAGCTTCTTCTGCAGCGCCGGCGTGGTCGCGACATGCGGGATGAAGTCAACCAGCAGCCCGTCGTCGGGCATGTGGTCCTTCAGGTTCGGGTGCGGCCAGTCGGTGCCCCAGAGCACGCGATCGGGGAACTCCTCGACCACGCGGCGCGCGAAGGGCACCACGTCGCGGTAGGCGGCCTGCTCGCCGTCCAGCGCCTTGGGGCCGGTCACGCTCAGGCGCTCGGGGCAGCTCACCTTGCTCCAGACGTTCTGGTGCTCGCGCATGAATTTCAGGAAGAGCTCGAACTCGGGTCCGTCCACCGGCTTGCTCACATCGGGACGGCCCATGTGGTCCACCACCACGGTGGTGGGCAGGCTGGTGAAGAAGTCCCACAACTCGGGCAGGTCCACCGCCTCGAAGTAGATCACCACGTGCCAGCCCAGCTTGGCGATGCGGCCGGCGATCTCCATCAGCTCGTCCTTGGGCGTGAAGTCGACCAGTCGTTTGACGAAGTTGAAGCGCACGCCACGCACACCGGCGTCGTGCAGTTCCTGCAGTTCCTGGTCGGTGATGCTGCGGCGCACGGTGGCCACGCCACGCGCCTTGCCACCGGAGGCACGGCAGGCATCCACCATGGCGCGGTTGTCGGCACCGTGGCAGGTGGCCTGCACGACCACGTTGCGGGCGAAGCCCAGGTGGTCGCGCAGCGCGAAGAGCTGCTGCTTGCTCGCGTCGCAGGGCGTGTACTTGCGCTCGGGCGCATAGGGGAACTCGTCGCCGGGGCCGAAGACGTGGCAATGCGCGTCCACGCTGCCGGGCGGCAGCTGGAAGCGCGGCTTGCTCGGACCGTTGTACCAGTCCAGCCAGCCCGGGGTTTTCTCAAACTTCATGCGTTGGTGCTCCAGGTATGCCGTTCGCCCTGCGCCTGTCGGAAGGTTCACCCATGGGGCGAGGGCTTCGACGGGCTTGGCGAACGGGGTCAGTCGATGTATTTCAGTCCCGCGGCGGCCAGCGGCTCGCGCATCTTGTACATGTCCAAGCCCAGCACGCCGCTGGCCAGCTTGGCGCGCTTCTCGCCTTCGTTGGCCTCGCGCGCGCGGGCGGCTTCCAGCGTCTTCTGCACCAGCGCGCGCGGCACCACCACCACGCCGTCGTCGTCGGCGACCACGGCATCGCCGGGGTTGACGATCATGCCGGCGCACACCACCGGGATGTTGACCGAGCCCAGCGTGGCCTTGATGGTGCCCTTGCTGCTGATGGCCTTGCTCCACACCGGGAAGTTCATCTCGGTGAGCGTCTTCACGTCGCGCACCCCTGCGTCGATGATGAGAGCGCGTGCGCCCCGGGCCTGGAAGGACGTGGCCAGCAGGTCGCCGAAGTAGCCGTCGGTGCACTCCGCGGTGATGGCCGCGACCACCACGTCACCGGGCTGGATCTGCTCGGCCGCGACGTGCATCATCCAGTTGTCGCCGGGGTGCAGCAGCACCGTGACCGCCGTTCCGGAGATCTGCGCGCCGGCATAGATAGGACGCATGTAGGGCTTGAGCAGGCCCACGCGGCCCATGGCCTCGTGCACCGTGGCCGAGCCCAGGGCGGCCAGCGCGTCGGTGGCCGCGCGGTCGGCGCGGGTGATGTTGCGGTAGACAACGCCAAGTTCGTACATGAAAAGACTCCTTACAGGCCCTTGGCCTTGAGACGCGCATCCAGGCGCGGGAAGACGCGGCGCACATTGCCTTCGTAGATCTGGTGCTTGTCGTCCGCACTCAGGATCTTCGACGCCTCGATGTAGCGCTTGGTGTCGTCGTAGTAGTGCCCCGTCGTGGGGTCGATGCCGCGCACCGCACCGATCATCTCGGAAGCAAACAGCACGTTCTTCACCGGGATCACGGTATTGAGCAGGTCGATGCCCGGCTGGTGGTAGACGCAGGTGTCGAAGAAGATGTTGTTGAGCACGTGCTCGTCGAGCAGGGGCTTCTTCATCTCCTGGGCCAGGCCACGGAAGCGGCCCCAGTGGTAGGGCACCGCGCCGCCACCGTGCGGAATCAGGAACTTCAGCGTCGGGAAGTCCTTGAACAGATCACCCTGGATGCACTGCATGAAGGCCGTGGTGTCGGCGTTGAGGTAGTGCGCGCCGGTGGTGTGGAAGCAGGCATTGCAGCTGGTGCTGACGTGGATCATCGCCGGCAGGTCGTACTCCGCCATCTTCTCGTAGATGGGATACCAGTGCCTGTCGGTCAGCGGCGGGCTGTTCCAGTGGCCGCCAGAGGGATCGGGGTTGAGGTTGATGCCGACCGCGCCGTACTCCTTGACGCACTTCTCCAGCTCGGGAATGCAGGTCTTGGGGTCCACGCCCGGGCTCTGCGGCAGCATCGCCACCGGCACGAAGTTGTCGGGAAACAGCGTGGAGACGCGGTAGCAGAGTTCGTTGCAAATGGCGGCCCAGGTGCTGGAGACGTTGAAGTCGCCGATGTGGTGGGCCATGAAGCTGGCGCGCGGCGAGAACAGCGTGATGTCGCTGCCCCGCTCCTTCATCAGGCGCAACTGGTTGGTCTCGATGGACTCGCGCAGTTCGTCGTCGCTGATCTTGAGATCGGCCGCCCTGGGCATGGCCGCAGGGTCCTTGATGCCGGCGATCTGCTGGTTGCGCCAGTTCTCCAGCGCCTTGGGGGCCGTGGTGTAGTGACCGTGGCAATCGATGATGAGGCTCATGCGTTCTCCTGGGTGTGATTCTGGGATGCGGGCTCCATGCCCTGACGGCGTTTGGCCTCGTCGGCCTGCGGCGAAGCCATGAAGTCCAGCATGGCGGCCACGGCGTCGGCCTGGCCGGTGGCCACGGGCACGCCGGCTGAAAACGTGGTGACGATCTGGATGGACGGCGGCAGCGCCCCCACCACCGTGATGCCGGGGACATGCAGCAGCTCGCTGAGCTGCTGGAAACCGAGTTCGACCTCGCCGCGCGCCACCAGCGAGCCCACCGGCACGCCGGGCGGTGCCTGCACCATGCGCGGCGCGATCTGCTCGGCAATGCCCCAGCGCTCGAACAGCCGGGCCAGCGCCACGCCGCTGGGGCCAGTGGAATAGCTGATGCTGCGCGCGGCCAGCACGGCTTCACGCACCGACGCTTCCGAAGACAAGTCGGGCAGCGCGGCACCTTGCTGCACCGCCACAGCCACGCCCGAACGCACCAGGTCCACCCGGCTGCCCACGCGCAGATGGCCGCCGGCAATGAGCTTGTCGATCGCGTCCGAGGCCAGGATCACCACGTCGAAGGGTTCGCCGGCCTGAACGCGCTTGGCCGCGTCCACACCACCCACCGATTCGATGTTCACCGCGGTGCCCGGCGCAAGCCGGCCGTAGCCGGCCACCAGTTCGGCCAGCACCTGGCGCGTGGCCATGGACGAGATTCCGCGGATTTCCTGGGACATGGGACCTCTGTGTCGGATGGAAAACGGGCATTGTGAAGCGACACCAGCCTGATGAAAAGTCACATGGCAGGCTATCAGCTAGAACAAAAAAACATAACTGACTATGATCGCCCTCTTCATGGACCTGAAGCAGATCGAGTACTTCGTGCGCGTTGCCGAACTGGGCAGCTTTACCCGGGCGGCGGTGGCACTGAACGTGGCGCAACCCGCGCTCTCCCGCCAGGTGCGCCTGCTGGAGGTGGAACTGCGCCAGAACCTGCTGGTACGCAACGGTCGGGGCGCCACGCCCACGGAGGCCGGCAAGCTGCTGCTGGCGCATGGCCGCGGCATCCTGCACCAGGTGGAGCGCGCCCGTGAAGAGCTGGGCCGGGTGCGCGGTGCGCTGGCCGGCCACGTCGCCATGGGCCTGCCGCCCAGCCTGGCGCGCGTGCTGGCGGTGCCGCTCACACGCGCCTTCCGCCGCCAGTTGCCAGAAGCCAGCCTGTCCATCAGTGAAGGCCTCTCGGCCACCATGCAGGAATGGCTGGCCACCGGCCGGCTGGACATTGCCGTGCTCTACAACGCCCGGCCCGCGCCCGACCTGGAGATCCACCCGCTGTACGACGAGGACCTGATGCTGGTGGAGCCGCGCCCGCCGGGCCTGCCCGAAGACCCCCCTCCGCCACCGGTCCCGCTGCGGAACGTGGCGCGCCTGCCGCTGGTGATTCCCAGCCGGCCCAACGCAATCCGCATGCACGTCGAAGCGGAGATGGCCAACATCGGCTGCCGGCCGACAGTGGCCCTGGAAATCGACGGGGTGTCCGCCATCCTGGACCTGGTGGCCGACGGTGCCGGCGCCGCCCTGCTCTCGCGCAACGCGGTCGCCAGCTCGATCCGGCCGTCGGCCTACCGCATGCGACCCGTCAGCGACCCGCCGCTGCGCACCCGCCTGTGCCTGGCCGTGAGTTCGCAGCGCCCCGCCACGCTGACCCAGCAGGCCACGCTGGCGCTGATCCGCAGCACGCTGGAGCAGCTCAACGCCCGTTGACCCGCACGTACGCGCTCAAGCGGCGCTGCGGCCCTGGCCGTCACTGCTTCTGGATGCCCGCACGCTCGATCACGCGGCTCCAGCGCTGAATGTCCCCAACCAGCAGCGCCTGGGTCTGCTCGGGCGTGGACGAACGTGGGTCGATGTTGAGTTCGCGCAGTTTTTTCTGCACCTCGGCATCGGCCACGGACGCGGCGATCTCGCGCTGCAGGCGGTCCACCACCGCGCGCGGCGTCTTCGCGGGAACCGCCAGCGCATTCCAGGACGAAGCCAGGAAACCACCGACGCCGGCCTCGGCCGCCGTGGGCACGTCGGGCAGCACCGTCGAGCGCTTCTCGCTGGCCACAGCCAGGGCCTTGAGCGCACCGCCCCGGATCTGCGCCAGCACGGGCGCCAGGATCTCCACGCCGACGTCGACCTGCCGGCCACGCAAGGCACCGATGAGGTTGGGCGTGCCGTTGAACGGCACGATCTGGCCATCGATGTCGGCACTGCTCTTGAACAGCTCGGCAGCGAGGTGCTGGGTGCTGCCGATGTTGATGCTGCCGATGTTGAGGCGGCCCGGGTTGGCCTTGGCGTAGGCCAGCAGTTCGGCAAAGGTCTTGAACGGCGCCTCGGGGTGCGCGACCACGGCGATGTCGAAGAAACCGAGCGTGGACACCGGCGTGAAGTCCTTGACGGTATCGAACGGCAGCGACTTGAACAGGCTGGCGGTGACGGCCGTTCCGTTGGACATCAGGAACAGACTGTGGCCGTCGGGTTCCGCGCGGGCCACGCTCTCGGCAGCCACCACGCCACCGGCGCCAGGGCGGTTCTCGATCACCACCGGCTGACCCAGGCGCTCGCCCAGTCGGGCCGCGACGATGCGCGCCGTGAGGTCGCCCACGCCACCGGCGGCAAACGGCACCACGATGCGCAGGCCTTTGGAAGGAAAGACGGCTTGCTGCGCCTGCGCGGGACCGGCAAGCACCGCGCCGATTGAAATGGCAGCTCCAAGCAGGCTGCGGCGAGGCAGGTTCATAGACGCAGGACAAACAAGGTGATGGATGGGAAAGCCACCAGGATGGCGGTGCGGATCATGTCGCTGGCCACGAAAGGCATGACGGCACGGTAGGTCTGCGTGATGGGCACGTCCTTGGCCATCGAGTTGATGACGAACAGGTTCATGCCCACCGGCGGCGTGATCAGCCCGACCTCCACCACGATCAGCACCAGGATGCCGAACCAGATGGCGAACTCCTCGGGCGGCAGGCCAAAGTCCAGCGCGGTCACGATGGGGAAAAACACCGGGATGGTGAGCAGGATCATGGACAGGGAATCCATGAAACAGCCCAGGATGATGTACAGCACCAGGATGGCCACCAGCACCAGCCAGGGGTTCAGGCCGGAACCCGCCACCAGTTGCGCCGCTTCCTGCGGCAACTGCGACAGCGCGAGGAAGGTGTTGTAGAGGCCGGCACCGAGAACGATCATGAAGATCATGCCGGTGGCGACGGCGGTCCCCATCACGGCGCCCATCAGCGTCTTGCGGTTCAGGCCGCCACCCACCCAGGCGGCAATACCCGTGCCGAAAGCACCCACGGCCGCACCCTCGGTGGGCGTGAATACGCCGGTGTAAATACCGCCGACGACCACCATAAAGATCACCAGAACCGGCCAGACCTTGGCCGTGGCCACCCACCGCTCTTTCATTGGCAGGGGCTTCATGCTGCCCACGTCCTGGGGCTTGAGCCTGGCATAGATGGCCAGAACGATCATGTAGCCGATGGCGGCCAGGATGCCGGGAACGAACGCCGCCAGGAAGAGCTTGGCGATGTTCTGTTCCGTCAGGATGGCATAGATCACCAGCACCACCGATGGCGGGATCAGGATACCCAGCGTGCCACCCGCTGCCAGCGTTGCAGTGGAAATGCCACCGGCATAGCCCGCGCGCTTGAGTTCGGGCAGGGCCACCTGTCCCATGGTGGCCGCCGTCGCCAGAGAGGACCCGCAGATGGCGCCGAACCCGGCACACGCACCCACCGCGGCCATGGCCACACCCCCTTTGCGGTGCCCGATCCAGGCCTCGGCCGCCTTGAACAGCGCCTGCGACAAACCACCCAGCGCGGCAAACTGCCCCATCAACAGAAACAGCGGAATCACCGAAAGGTTGTAGTTGGAGAACGTGCTGTAGGAAATCTGCTTGAGCTGATTCAGGATGGGATCGGCGCTGCCATAGATGAGCCAGGCCCCGCCGAGCCCGCACACCAGCATGGACAAGCCAATCGGCACACGGATGAAGATGAGCAACAGCATGATCGGAAACGACCATGCGGCGAGTTCAACGCCAGACATCAGTGGCCTCCTTCGTTGGCTTGAACGGACCAGCCGGCCGGTTCGGATGCGAGACCCAGTTCAGTCAACGTCTTGGCGATGTAGCTGAGGCAGCCGATGACCGCCCCCACCAGACACAGCGCATAGGCCCACCAGATCGGCATGAGCAGGATGAAGGTGGTCTCCAGGTACTCCTTCTTCTCCAGCATGCCTTCATAGAGCTTCCAGGTCATCACCAGCCAGACCACCAGCATCAACACGTCGCTCACGATGTTGACCGTCTTGCGGGCGGCAGGGGGCATGTAGCTGTACAGCAGATCCACGGTGGCATGCCCGCCGCGGAGGTAACACCAGGGCAGGAAGAAGAACACGGCAACGGCCGTCCCCACCTCCACCAATTCGAAGTCCCCGGGCACCGGGCCCAGGCCGATGCCGATCAGCGCACGTCCTGACACGCTCGCGACGACCATGAGCGTCAGGGCACACAGCACGATGCCTCCGACAAGCGCCGACCACCAGGCCAGCCGGTACACAAAACCAATCATTTCGCGCTCTTTCAGAAAGAAGTCCCAAAACACCGACCCGAATTGTCCACCATCATCTACTTCTGCCTCACAAAAAATGGCCGCCCCCTCGGGGACGGCCATGGATGGATGGAATCCGAGCGCTCAGCGAGCGTACTTGGCGATCAGGGCCCGCGCCTCGGAGGCGAGTTTGGCACCATCGACACCCTTGCCTTTCATCTCGTTGATCCAGTCGGTTTCCACGGTGGCGGCGGTTCGGCGCCAGCGCTGTGTCTCCGCGGCGTCCAGCGCGACGATGTTGTTCTTGGCCTTCTCCGCGATCTCCCTGCCCGCCTTGTCGCCTTCGTCCATCGCCCTGCCAAACATGGCCGCGGCCTCGATGCCCGAATTGGCGTCGATCACCTTTTTCAGGTCCGCCGGCAGCTTGTCGTACGACGCCCTGTTCATGGCAAATGCGAAGGTCTGTGTGTAGAGCCCCTGAGCACCCGCGAACGTCGTGTGGTTCTTCACCAGTTCCGTCACCTTCAGCGAGGGCGTGACTTCCCAGGGAATGGTGGTGCCATCGATCACGCCCTTGGACAAGGCCTCGGTCACCGCGGGCACCGGCATGCCAACGGGCGTGGCACCCAGCTTGGTCAGCATGTTGTTGATGATGCGCGAGCCGCCGCGGATCTTCATGCCGCGCAGGCTCTCCAGTCCGGTCACCGGTGTCTTGGTGTGGAACAGGCCGGGACCATGGGTGTGCACCGCTATCAGCTTCACGTCCTTGAACTCGTCGGCAGCGAACTTGTCGACGTACTCCTGAAAGGCGCGCGAGGATTGTTCGGCCGATCCGCTCATGAAAGGCAGTTCGAACACTTCGGACTTGTTGAAGCGCCCCGGCGTGTAACCCAGCACGGTCCAGGTCAGGTCCACGACGCCGTCACGCGCCTGGTCGAACAGTTGCGGCGGCGCGCCGCCCAGTTGCATCGCGTGAAAGAGCTGCACCTTGATGCGGCCGCCGGAATCGGCCTCGACCTTCTGCGCCCAGGGCACCAGGGCCTTGGCGGGGATGGTGGCCTGCGGCGGCAGCATCTGGTGCAACCGCAGCGTGACCACCTGCTGCGCCATGGCGTTGCCGGTTGCCGCGGCAAGCGCCACGGCACCCAAGGCGCACAGAGTGGTACGGCGTTTGAAAAGGCTCATGCTTGTCTCCATTCTTGGGTGGGTTCCGGTCCTTGGGCGTGCGGGCGAGCCTGGAAGCCGGATGTAGGAAGAAACGCCATGCCCACACAGGGAAACGCTGGGTCGTGCCGGACAAGGCTCAGGCGTGCTCGGCGCGCCATGCGGTGTCCAGCGTGATGCTGCCCTCCACGCGGGACACGCAGGCGCAGATGCGCCGGTTGTCCCTCTTTTCCTCGGTGCTCAGAAACACGTCGCGGTGGTCGATACGGCCTTCCAGCCCCAGCACGTCCAGCGCGCACAGGCCGCATTCGCCGCGGCGGCAATCGCTCATCACCTCGATGCCAGCGGCCTCCAGCACCTCCAGCAGAGGTTGATCGGCGGGTACCTCCAGGCGGACCCGGTGGCGCGGCAACTCGACCTTGAAGCCGGTGCTCTGCAGCCGGCCGCCGCTGCCAAAGGTCTCGAAGCGCAGGCTGGGCAAGGGCCGGCCTGCAGCGAGCCAGTGCGAGCGCACCGCGTCCAGCAGCCCTGCGGGGCCGCACACGTAGGCCTGCGCACTAGGCGGCAGCGCGTCGATCTCCGCCGCCAGGTCCAGCCGTTCGCCGCGCGAGGAAACACAGGTGCTCAAGGCATCGCCCAGCAGCTCACGCAGCGTCTCGCCATAGGCCAGTTCGCTCTCGCTGCGCGCCGCATACAAGAGCCGCACCTGGTGACCGCGACGTGACAGGGCCTGCGCCATGGAGACCATGGGCGTGATGCCGATGCCGCCGGCCACCAGCAAGGTGGCAGGGGCCATGAAACCCAGCGGAAAGTGGTTCTGCGGCGTGCCCACCTCGATCGCGTCGCCTACACGCAACTGCCACATGGCGCGCGAGCCGCCGTGGCCATCGTCCAGCCGCTTCACCGCAATGCGGTAACCGGCCACCTCGTCGGGCGAACCCACCAGCGAATAGCTGCGCACCTGTCCGCGCCCGCCCACCTCCAGCCGCACCTGCAGGTGCGCGCCAGGCGACCAACGCTCGGTCGCCCCTTCGAGCGGCGACAGGATGAACTCACGCACCGTGGGAGTCAGGTCACGCAGACCGACCACCGACGCGCCGTGCCAGGAAAGCGTACTTTTCATGGGAAGAAGAAAAAGGAGAGAAAGGCCGGGGAGCGGCGCGAAGAGAGCATGTCCACTACCTCCGCCGAATGAGCTTGAGCGCCGGCATGGCTCCGGGCGCATGCACCGTGGCAGGACCGGCCAGCACATCGCGCAGGTTGCGTTGGGCCAGGCGCGAGTGCTCACGCATGATGGCTTCAGCGCGCGCACCTTCGCGCCGCTCGATGGCATCGAGCACCTGGCGGTGCTGGTCCTGTGCGACGACGAGCATGTCTCGCGCCCGGCTGGAATGTGCCTGCACCACCACGAAACCGGAAGGCGATGCAAAAGGCAGGGTCAGCACCTTTTCCAACTGGCGAAGAATGGTGGGGCTTTCGGCCATCTCCCAGACCAGCGTATGGAACTGGCTGTTGAACGACACGTAGGCGGTGAAGCCCTCGTCGTTGAGCGCGGGCGCCGCCAGCACTTCGTCAAGCCGGTCCAGGCAACGCCGCGCCTCGGCCAGCACCACGCCGGGCGCGCCTCGCTCGGCCGCCAACCGGGCGAGCAGGCCTTCCAGCGTGCCGCGCAACTCGATCGCATCGGCGATATCGCGCTCGGAAAACGTCTGCACCACATAGCCGCCGTTGGGCAGCGCCTGCAACAGGCCCTCCTGTTCAAGCCGCATGAGGGCGGCCCGGATGGGCGTGCGCGAGACGCCCAGGCGTTCGACGATGGCCAGTTCGGCGATGCGCGAACCACCGGCCAGTTCGCCGGACAGGATCAGCTCGCGCAGTTGCAGCAGCGCGCGCACCTGCGCGCTCTCCGTCCCGGAACTCTCGCTGGACGGCGTGGACACGGCAGGGGTCTGCGACATGCTCAGCCGGCCCTGCGAATGGGGATGACGGTGGCGCCAGGCCGCTCCTGCTCCACCAGCTTGTCGATCAGGCGGCGCGCCCACATCGCACCCGCGTCGATGTTGAGGTTGTAGAAGCGGTGGTCGGGGTGTTCTTCGATCGCCCTCTGCTGCGCCTCCAGCACCAGCTCGTCCTCGCGGAAGATGCTGGCCACCCCTTCGCGCAGCTGGTGCGTCAGGCGCTGCTCTTCCAGGCAGTAGTTGCGCGCAAAAGCCCAGAAGTACAGGCAGCTGTTGCCCGTCTCGGGCGTGATGGTGTTGAGCACGTAGCCGTTGACGCCCTGGCTGCGATCGCCCTGCGGAGCGCCACTGCCGGCAGGGGCCACGCCCACGTCGATCGCCACCGTGCACGGCGCCTCGAACCGGATGATCTGCCAGCGGTCCACCGGACCGCTGTAGCCGCGCGCCTGGCGGATCTGTCCGGCCCAGAACGGTGGCGCCTCGATGTTCTCCATCCAGCGCGTGACGGTGGCGGTGCGCTCGCCGTGGGTGGCCTGGAAGGGGGCCTCGGCCACCGCGCGGTTGCCGATGCTGCTGCCGTGCACGAAGGTCTCGTGCGTCAGGTCCATGAGGTTGTCCACCACCAGGCGGTAGTCGCACTTCACCCGGATCATCTTGCCGTCGGCCGCCCAGGCCGGGTCGTGGTTCCAGTGCAGGTCGGGCACCAGCGCGGGATCGGCCAACGCGGGATCGCCGGGCCAGATCCAGACAAAGCGGTGCTTCTCCACCACCGGAAACGACCGCACGCAGGCCGTGGGGTTGAGCGTCTCCTGGCTGGGCATGTGGGTGCAGCGCCCCTCGGCGTTGAAGACCAGGCCGTGGTAACCGCAGACCAGTTCGTCGCCTTCGAGCCGCCCCATGGACAGCGGCAGCAGGCGGTGCCAGCAAGCGTCCTCCAGCGCCGCCACCGCGCCATCGGTCTGCCGGTACAGCACAAGCTTCTGGTTGCAGATGGTGCGCGCCAGGAGACTGCGCCCCACCTCGACGTCGTAGGCGGCGGCGTACCAAGCGTTGAGCGGGAAATGCAATGGCGTGGTGTTCATGGGATACGCACTGTATACATAAACTCCGAATTTTCAAGACTTTAAGCCAATAATTGGGGTTTTCCATAGGTTTATGTATTCATGAAAGACTGGCAAAGTACTTTCGATACCCCGTCCACCCCTTCACAGGATCTCTACATGACCCAGCGCACCCGCCCCCCCTTCCGGGCCGACCACGTCGGCAGCTTCCTGCGTCCCGCCTACCTGCTGGAGGCCCGCGAGAAAAAGGCGAAGGGGGAGATCAGCCCGGCCCAATTGCGCGAGGTGGAAGACCGTGCCATCACCGAGATCGTGAAGTTCCAGGCCGACGTCGGCCTGCAGTCCATCACCGACGGCGAATTCCGCCGCACCTATTTCCACATCGACTTCCTGGAGCAGCTGGGCGGCGTGAAGACCGACATCCCGGTGACCATCCGCAAGCCGGACGGCACGGAGGAACTCGCGCCGCCGGTCATTCGCGTCATCGACAAGGTGCGCCACGCGAAAAACATCCAGCTCGCCGACTTCGAGTACCTCAAAGCCCAGGTCGCGGCACTCGGCCTGCCCGCGCTCACCCCCAAGGTCACCATCCCCTCGCCCACCATGCTGCACTTCCGGGGTGGCCGCGCGGGCATCAGCAAGGAGGCCTATCCCGAGCTGGACCCGGCCTTCTACGACGACGTGGCCAAGGCCTACGGCGAGGAACTGCAGAGCCTGGCCAACGCCGGCTGCACCTACGTGCAGATGGACGACACCAACATGGCCTACCTGTGCGACGAGCGCATGCGCGAGGCCGCCCGCCAGCGCGGCGACGACCCCAATGAGCTGCCGCACCGCTACGCGAACTTCATCAACAAGGTGGTGGCCCACAAGCCCGCCGGCATGACGCTGGCCATGCACCTGTGCCGGGGCAATTTCAAGAGCACGCACGCCGCCGCCGGCAACTACGAGCCGGTGGCCGAGGCCCTGCTCTCGGAAATGAAGCTGGACGCCTTCTTCCTCGAATACGACGACGACCGCTCCGGCGATTTCCGCCCGCTGCGCTACCTGGGCAAGGACAAGATCGTCGTGCTGGGCCTGGTCACCACCAAGTTCGGCCAGCTCGAAAGCAAGGACGACCTGAAACGCCGCATCGACGAAGCCGCGAAGTACGCACCGCTGGAGCAGATGTGCCTGTCGCCCCAGTGCGGCTTCTCCAGCACCGTGCACGGCAACAACATCGCCGTGGAAGACCAGCGCAGGAAACTGGCCCTGGTGGTGGAGACGGCCCACGAAGTCTGGGGATAAGGGAAGCCGATGACCATCGGCGCCATGCCTTCGCCGCTGCATTTCCATTTCGACTTCATCTCGCCGTACGGCTACCTGGCCTCCTTGCGCATCGAATCGCTGGCCGCTCGCCATGGACGCCGCGTGGAATGGCACGCCATGCTGCTGGGCGTCTCGGTGCTCAAGGTCATGGGCCTCAAGCCCCTGATGGAAACCCCGCTCAAGGGGGACTACATCGCGCGCGACGTGCCGCGCTGCGCGCGCGAAGCCGGCGTGGTGCTCGGCCGCACGCCCGGCGCGGCGGTGATGAACCCGCTGCCTTCGGCGCGCGCCTTTGCCTGGGTGCGACGGCACCACCCCGCGCAGGCCGCGGCGACCGCACACGCCATCTACCAGGCGTACTGGGGCGAAGGCCGCGACCTCTCCACACCGCAGGCACTGCAGGCCATCGACGTTCCTGGCGGGCCCTCTGGCCACGCACTGGCCGATGCCGCGGGCAGCGATGAGGCCGCCGCGCTGCTGCGCGCCGACGTGGAGGCGTCTTTGCAAGCCGGTGTGTTCGGCTCACCCACCGTGGTGGTGGACGGCGAGATGTTCTGGGGCCTGGACAAGCTCGACCAACTCGACCGCTGGCTCACACGCGGCGGCTGGTGAGGCCTGGCGCCGCGCTCAGCCAAAACGCAGCACCACCTCCACCGCGATGGCCGCCAGGCTGGCGCGCAGGCGCTCGGCCAGGGCCTCGTCCCCCGCACCCTCCAGCACCACCTCCGCGCGCTGGCGCCCGCCCTGCTCGCTCGCCCTCACCTGCGCGCGACGATCCGGCGCGGTTTCGGCCAGCAGTTCGCGCAGCTTGATCTCGATCGCACGCAGGCGCAGATCCGGCTTGAACACCTTGCCAATGGCGGTCATGGGCAGGGCATCGAGCACCACCACACGGCGTGGACAAGCCGGGCGTTCGTAGACCGTGGGTGCCACCGCGGCCAGCAAGGCCTGGGCATCGACGTCGGCACCGGGCTTGAGGGTGACGAACGCCACCGGCAGTTCGCCCGCGTAGGCATCGGGTTCGGCGACCACCGCGCACAGGGCCACCGCCGGATGGGCGAGAAACGCGTCCTCGACCAGGCCGGGGTCGATGTTGTGCGAACCCCGAATGATCACGTCCTTGGCGCGGCCGGTCACATGGACGCGACCGGCCTCGTCCAGATGGCCCAGGTCGCCAGAGACGATCCAGCCCGACTCGAACATGCCGGCATCGCGGGACGCATCGGTGTAGCCCGGGCTCACATGCGGTCCGCGCAGCACCAGCACACCGGTCTCGCCAGCGGCGCAACGTTCGTGCAGCCTCGCCGAGCCATCGCGCCATCGCACCGCGTGCACCTCGGTGTACGGCAGGCGCAGACCCGCCGAGCCGGGCGTGCGTGGACCGCGCAAGGGTTCGATGCTCACCAGCCCCGCACATTCGGTCATGCCCAGGATGTTGCGCACGGCAATGCCCGTGGCCGCTTCGAAGCGCTGCGCCAGTTCGGCCGGCAGCGGCGAACCGCCTGTGTAAGCCGCCCGGACGCTGCGCACGTCCGCATCCAGCGGAACCCCCAGCAGGGTGGCCAGCACGGTGGGCACACAGGCCAGGTGCGTCACCTGCTCGCGTTCGCAGAAGCGCCAGTAGGCGCGCACGAACGCGGTGTTGCGCATGCCTGAAAGCGTGGGCAGCACCTGGCGCGCGCCTATGGCCAGCAGCGCCAGGCCGTAGACGAATGCCCCCGCGACGTGGAACAGCGGGAAGCCGTTGATTTCGACCGCGCGCTCGTCCATGTCGTAGAAGGCGTGCGCAAACCAGGCCGTGTGCGCCTCGTTGCCCTGCGTGTGCTGCGCCAGCTTGGGCGCGCCGGTGGTGCCGCCCGTGTGAAACAACGCCACCACCCGGTCGGGATCCAGATCAGGCTCGAACCCCAGCGTTTCCGACTGCTGCGCCAGCAGCTCCTGCAGCACCGGCACGCCTTCGGCCAGCATCTCGCCGGCACGTATCTGCAACAGCGGCAGCGGGTGCAGAGCGCGCACCTGCTCCGCCACCGGCCAGACCGCCAGTTCGTCGCTGGGGCCGAGAGCCACCAGCAGCCTGGCGTTGGACGCCCGCAGCAGGCTGGCGATGTGCCCTGGCTGCAGCAGGTAGTTGATCGGGCAGACCCGGCCCGCCAGTTGCGCGCCCCAGAGGACCATGTGCGCCTCGGGCGTGTTCGGCGCCAGCAAGGCCACGGTATCGCCTGGCCCCACGCCCATGGCGCGAAACAGGTTGGCGGCGCGGTGGACGCCAGCCAGAAAAGTGCGGTACGTGATGCGCCGCGGCGGCGTATCCAGCGCGGCGTCGGGCAGAAAAGTGAAGGCTTCGCGCTCGGCAAAACGATGCGCAGCCGCGCGGATCAGCGCATACGGACTGCGGTGCGGAGCCACCTCTTCGCGCCCGGTGAGCTCCAGGCGCTCGATGTCGGCAAGCGAAGCGAAGGCCTGCATGGCCCGCCCCTCAGGCGGCGCCCAGCCCGAGCAGGCGCACCGCGTTGCCCTTGAGAATGCCGGGCATCACCTCGGGTTTGAAACCAGCCACCTCGAAGTCCTTCATCCAGCGCTCCGGCGTGATCAGCGGGTAGTCGCTGCCAAACAGCACGCGGTCCTTGAGCAGCGTGTTGGCGTACTGCACGAGTTGCTTGGGAAAGTACTTCGGGCTCCAGCCAGAGAGATCGATCCAGACGTTGGGCTTGTGCGTGGCCACGCTGAGCGCCTCGTCCTGCCAGGGGAAGCTGGGGTGCGCCATCACGATCTGCATGTCGGGGAAATCAATGGCCACGTCGTCCAGGTGCATGGGGTTGCTGTACTCCAGCCGCAGGCCGCCGCCGCAGCGCATGCCCGAACCGATGCCGCTGTGCCCGGTGTGGAAGATGGCCGGCAGCTTGTGCGCGTTGATCACCTCGTAGATCGGCCAGGCCATGCGGTCGTAAGGGTGGTAACCCTGCACCGTGGGGTGGAACTTGAAACCCTTGACCCCTTCTTCCCGGATCAGCCGCTCGGCTTCGCGCGCCCCCATCTTGCCCTTGTGCGGATCGATGCTGGCAAAGGCCATCATCATGTCGCTGTTCTCGCGCGCCGCCTGTGCGATCTCCTCGTTCGGGATGCGGCGGCGCCCCAGTTGGGACTCGCTGTCCACCGTGAACATGACCAGGCCGATCTTTCGCTCGCGGTAGTAGGCGATGGTCTCCGCAATGGTGGGCCGACGGTTGCTGCCGAAGTACTTGTCGGCCGCACGGTCGTACTCCTCGCCGTAGTTGTCGAATGGATTCCGGCAACTCACTTCCGCGTGGGTGTGGATGTCGATAGCGACGAGATTCTGGTGGTCCATGGATGTCTCCGTTGATCGGACCCTAGGGTAAACACGGGGGTCCGGTGTGGGGGTTCGGGCTTGTTTTGGTTATTGTTTATAACAATAATGCCGACCTACATCAAGCACTCCTCATTGTCCCCATGTCCACCCATTCCAATGACATCCGCCTGAGTCTGCAAGGGGCTTCGTCCGAGATCGCGGTCATCGCACTCAACCGCCCCACCAAGCGCAACGCGCTCAACGACGGGCTGGTTCTGGGTATCCGGGACATCTTCCAGAACCTGCCCGGCAGCGTGCGTGCCGCGGTCATCCATGGCGAGGGCGAGCACTTCTGCGCCGGCCTGGATCTCTCCGAACTCAGCGAACGCGACGCCGGCCAGGGCCTGATGCATTCGCGCATGTGGCATGCGGCACTGGACTGCGTGCAACACGGCCCGGTGCCGGTGGTGGCGGCCATGCATGGCGCGGTGGTGGGCGGCGGACTGGAGCTGGCCAGTGCCTGTCACATCCGCGTGACGGACGAGTCCAGCTTCTTTGCGCTGCCCGAGGGCACGCGCGGCATCTTCGTCGGCGGCGGCGGTTCCGTGCGCATTCCGCGCCTGATCGGCGCCGCGCGCATGACCGACATGATGCTCACCGGCCGCGTCTACAAGGCCGCCGAGGCCGAGCGCATCGGCCTGGCCCAGTACCTGGTGCCCACGGGCACCGCCCTGGACAAAGCTCTGGAACTGGCCACCCGCATCGCCAGCAATGCACCACTGACCAACTACGCGCTGATGCACGCGCTGCCGCGCATCGCCGAACAACCGGCCGACCAGGGCTTCTTCACCGAAGCGTTGATGGCGGCCATCGTGCAGAACGCGCCCGAGGCGAAGGCGCGGGTGCGTGATTTCCTGGAAGGCCGCGCGGCCAAAGTGAAAAAGGAGTGAGGGTACCCCCGCGCCGCCTTCGGCCTCCCTCCCCCGGGGAGCGATGCCGGCGGTCCGACGGAACCGGTTGCGCATCCCTGGCGGGTGCAAGTACGCCGACACACCTGCGCTTTGCGCCCCTTGCTCATCGTCAGACAACCCACACATGCCGGAGACAGAATGACTGCAGCGAAGTACCGTCCCTTGAAGTTCGGCGTCACACGGGCCGTGCTGCGTGACGGCCCCGAGGGTGTGCACTACCTGCGGGCCGCGCAGGACTTGCCAGCCTTCCCCGAGCGCATCACCGACCGGCTGGTGCACTGGGCCCGGACGCGCCCGGAGCAGACCTTGTTCGCCCGGCGCGCGAAGCAGGCGGACGGGAGCACGGGCGATTGGCAGCACATCAGCTTCGCCCAGGCGCTGGACGCGGCGCGGCGCATCGGCCAGGGTCTGCTGGACCGTGGACTGTCTGTCGAACGGCCGGTGCTGATCCTGAGCGAGAACGACCTGGAACATGCGCTGCTGGCGCTGGGCTGCATCTACGCGGGCATTGCCTACTGCCCGACGTCGCCGGCCTACTCGCTGATCAGCCAGGACTTCGACAAGCTGCACCATGTGGTGAAGACGTTGACGCCGGGCCTGGTGTTCGCCGCCGATGCGCAGCGCTATGGCCGCGCCATGCTCGCCACGCTGGACGAGAACGTGGAGCTGGTCACCACCTCCGGCACCGTGCCGGGCCGGGCCACCACGTCCTTTGCATCGCTGCTGGCCACCCAGGCAACGCCTGCCGTGGACGCGGCCATGGCCGCCACGGGCCCGGACACCATCACCAAGTTCCTATTCACCTCGGGCTCGACCAAGATGCCCAAGGCGGTGATCAACACCCAGCACATGTGGTGCGCCAACCAGCAGCAGATGACCGAGTCCATGCCGGTGCTGCAGGAGCAGCCTCTGGTGCTGGTGGACTGGCTGCCGTGGAACCATACCTTTGGCGGCAACCACAACTTCGGCATGGTGCTCTACCACGGTGGAACGCTGTACATCGACGACGGCAAGCCCACGCCCGCGCTCATGGGTGAGACGCTGCGCAACCTGCGTGAGATCGCACCCACGGTGTACTTCAACGTGCCCACCGGTTTCGAGGCCATCGCCAACGCGATGAAGACCGACGACGCACTGCGCAAGACGCTGCTCTCGCGCGTGAAGATGTTCTTCTACGCTGGCGCGGCCCTGGCCCAGCCGGTCTGGGACGCGCTGCACGCCGTGCAGGAGCAGGAGATCGGCGAGCGCATCGTGATGGGCACGGGCCTGGGCATGACCGAGTCAGGCCCCTTCGGCATCTTCGTCACCAGCCCGGATGTGCGCGCGGGCGACCTGGGTCTGCCCACGCCGGGCCTGGAACTCAAGCTGGTGGACATCGACGGCAAGACCGAGGTGCGCTACAAGGGGCCCAACATCACGCCGGGCTACTGGCGCATGCCAGCCGAGACCGCCGACTCCTTCGACGAGGAAGGTTTCTTCAAGACCGGCGACGCGGTGAAGTGGATCGACGAGACCGACATCCACCAGGGCCTGAAGTTCGACGGCCGCATCGCCGAGGACTTCAAGCTGGCCACCGGCACCTTCGTGAGCGTGGGTCCGATGCGCGCCAAGATCATCGCCGCTGGCGCACCCTACATCCAGGACGTGGTGCTCACCGGGTTGAACATGAAGGAGGTCGGTGCCATGGTCTTCCCCACGCCGGCGGTGCGCGCGCTCAGCGGGCTGCCGCCGGAAGCCTCCATGCACGACGTGCTCAACGCCGCGCCGGTGCTCGCGCACTTCCAGGGCGTGGTCAACGAACTGGCCCGAACCGCCACCGGCAGCGCCAGCCGCATTGCGCGCCTGTGCCTGCTGGCCGACCCGCCCACCATCGACCGCGGCGAAATCACCGACAAGGGCTCCATCAACCAGCGCGCCGTGCTCAGCCACCGCGCGGAGACCGTGGCGCATCTGCACGACGACTCGCTGCACGCGATCATCAAACCCGAGTAAAGACACGATATGGCTTCCCGAGGATTCTTCAACGCCTTCGCCGACGTCTGGCTGCTGGACGGCGTGCGCACGCCGATGGTGGACTATTGCGGTGCGCTGGGCCATATCTCTCCCACCGACCTGGGCATCAAGGCCGCGCGCGCAGCGCTCGAACGTGCCGGCGTTCCAGGCGAGCATATTGGCTCGGTGATCACCGGCAACATGGCACCGGGCGACTTCGACCAGTTCTTCCTGCCGCGCCACATCGGCCTGTACGCGGGCGTGCCGGTGGAAGTGCCGGCCATCATGGCGCAACGCATCTGCGGTACGGGTTTCGAACTGTTCCGGCAGGCGGGCGAGCAGATCCAGGGCGGTGCCTGCGAAGCGGCGCTGGTGGTGGGCACGGAGAGCATGACGCGCAACCCGATCGCGGCGTTCGACCACCGCACCGGCTTCAAGCTGGGTGCGCCGGTGGGCTTCAAGGACTACATGTGGGAAGCGCTCAAGGACCCGGCGGCCGGCATCAACATGATCCAGACCGCCGAGAACCTGGCGAAGAAGTACGGCATCACCCGCGAAGCGGTGGACGAATTCGCCAGCGCCTCCTTCGCCAAGGCCGTGGCCGCACAGGAGAGCGGCTTCCTGGCCGGTGAGATCGTGCCGGTGGTCAGTGAGAAATTCGAGCTCGAAGGCTACAAGGCCCGCGGCATCCGGCTGCAGGGCAAGGTGACGGAAGTGGCCACGGACACCCACCCGCGCACCTCGCCGGTGGAGGTGCTGGCCAAGCTGAAACCGGTGTTCGACGGCGGGGTGCAGACCGGTGGCAACAGTTCCGCGCTGGTGGACGCCGCAGCGGCCTGCGTGGTCAGCTCGGGTACCTACGCCAAAGCCCAGGGCAAGAAGGCGCTGGCGCGCGTGGTCGCTGCCGCGGCGGTCGGCGTGCCGCCCGAGATCATGGGCATAGGCCCGGCGCCGGCCATCCGCCTGTTGCTCGATCGCACCGGCTTGCGGCTGGACGACATCGCCCGCATCGAGGTCAATGAAGCCCAGGGCGCGCAGACACTGGCCGTGGCCAGGGAACTGGGCATGGACCTGGCCCGCCTGAATGTCAACGGCGGCGCGATTGCCCTGGGCCACCCGCTGGCGGCCACCGGCGTGCGCCTGACCCTCACGCTGGCGCGCGAACTGCAGCGCAGCGGCGCCCGGTACGGCATCTCCAGCGCCTGCGTCGGCGGCGGACAGGGCATGGCCCTTCTCATTGAAAACACCCAGGCCTGAAAGGACCACATTCATGAACATCCAAGGACAAGCGGCGCTGGTCACCGGCGGCGGATCGGGACTCGGTGAAGCCACCGCCCGCGAACTCGCGCGCCAGGGCGCCAAGGTGGCCGTGCTCGACGTGAACCTGGACAACGCCAGGCGCGTGGCGGCCGACATCGGCGGCGCCGCCTTCGCCTGCGACATCACCAACACCGAGAGCCTGCAGGCCGCACTGGATGCCGCCACGGCCGTGCATGGGCCGGCCCGCATCCTGATGAACATCGCCGGCATCGGCACGGCCAAGCGCGTGGTGGGCAAGGACGGCAGCGCCGCGCCGCTGGAGGATTTCGCCAAGGTCATCAACGTCAACCTGGTCGGCACCTACAACGCCAGCCGGCTGTTCGCCGCGGCCTGCGCCAAGCTCGACCCGCTGGCCGATGGCGAGCGCGGCGTGATGGTCTTCACCGCCAGCGTGGCGGCTTTCGATGGCCAGGTGGGCCAGCAGGCTTACAGCGCCTCCAAGGGCGGGCTGGTGGGCATGACGCTGCCCATGGCACGCGACCTGGCGCAGCACGGCATCCGTGTCTGCACCATCGCGCCCGGCCTGTTCGCCACGCCGCTGATGAAGCAGTTGCCGGAAGCGGTGCAGCAGTCGCTGGCGGCGAGCATCCCCTTCCCGCCGCGCCTGGGCAAGCCCGAGGAGTTCGCGCAACTGGCGGCCCACATCGTGACCAACACCCACCTCAACGGCGAGGTGATTCGCCTGGACGGCGCCCTGCGCATGGCCCCACGATGAGCAAAGTGGTTGTCTACGAGGTGGAAGTGATGTTCGGGGACTGCGATCCCGCCGGCATCGTCTTCTTCCCGAACTTCTCCAAGTGGATGGACGCGTCTTCGCTGAATTTTTTCGTGAAGTGCGGCGTTCCGCCCTGGCGCGAACTCGTGAAAACGCGCGGCATCGTGGGAACCCCTCTGCTGGAAATCCACACCAAGTTCATGCGACCGGCCACGTACGGCGAGCGCCTCCAGGTGCACACCAGCGTGACCGAGTGGCGCGAGAAAGTGTTCATGCACAGGCACGTGGTCCAGCGCGGTGACGACGTGCTGTGCGAAGGCACCGAGACCCGTGCGTTCGTGATCCACCCGCCAGAGGCGCCTGACCGCATCAAGGCCATCCCGGTGCCCGAGGACATCAAGGCCCTCTGTTCCTGAAACCGTTTCCCACCCGCCCTTTCCACCAACCCCAGAAGGAGACACCATGAAAGCAGCCAAAACCCTCGTCGCCATCGCCATCACGGCACTTGGCAGCACCGCCGCGCTGGCCGACATCAACATCGGCGTGAGCCTCTCGCTCACCGGCCCCGGCTCCGGCCTGGGCATTCCGATGCAGAACCAGTTCAAGCTTTTCCCGCAGACCATCGCAGGCGAGAAGGTGAACCTCATCATCCTCGACGATGCGAGCGACCCAGGCAAGGGTGCCGCCAACGCGCGGCGCTTCGTGACCGAGGACAAGGTCGACCTGATCATCGGCTCCTGCCTCACCCCGGTGGCCGCGGCCATCACACCGGTGGCCACCGAGGCCAAGACGGTGCAGTTGGCGGCATCCCCGGTCGGCTCGCCTCCCGGCGCCGATCAATGGCTGTTCCGCCTGCCGCAAGGCAACGACGTGATGGCCCATGCCATGGTCGAGCACATGAAGAAGCAGGGCATCAAGACCATCGGCTTCCTTGGCTACACCGATGCCTATGGCGAACTGTGGCTCAAGGCCATCACGCCGGCTGCCGAGAAGGCCGGCATGAAGGTGGTGGCGGTCGAACGCTTCGCCCGCACCGACACCAGCGTGACGCCACAGGCGCTCAAGCTCAGCTCGGCCAACCCGGATGCGATTCTGGTCGTCGCTTCTGGCTCGGGTGCCGCGATGCCGCACAAGGCGATCGTGGAGCGCGGCTACAAAGGCAAGATCTACCAGACGCACGCCGCGGCCACGCCCGATCTGGTGCGCATCGGTGGCAAGGACGTGGAAGGCTCCTACGTGGTGTCCGGCCCGGCCGTGATCGCCGAGCAGTTGCCCGACAGCCATCCCTCCAAGAAGCTGGCCGTGGACTTCGTCACCCAGTACGAAAAGCTGGTCGGCCCGGGTTCTCGCAACCAGTTCGCCGGCCACAGCTACGACGCGGCCATTGCCCTCGCCAAGGCCGTGCCGATCGCCCTGAAGAACGGCAAGCCCGGCACGCCGGAGTTCCGCGCCGGATTGCGCGACGCCTTCGAAACCATGGGCCGCACGGTCTTCGCGCACGGCGTGATGAACTGGACCAAGGACGACCACTGGGGCTACACGAACGAAACCGGCGTGATGCTCAAGGTGGTTGACGGCAAGTTCAAGGTGGACTGATTCGGAGTTCCCCCAGCGCCGCTGCCGCGGCTTCCCCCCTTTGCGGCGCGTCTTTGGCGCTTCGAGGGGGGAAGGCACCTGGGGCCGGTTCCGCCGGCCCCGGGTGTCCCTGGTTTCAGCGTGCCTGCGTTTGAGGTTTTTTTGAGCGCTTCCTTTTCTCGCTAAGGCTCCATATGGATTTCTCGATCGCCAGCATCCTGGCGCTGGATGGCCTCACCAACGGCGCGGTGTATGCGCTGCTGGGGCTGGCCATTGTCCTGGTGTTCACCGTCACCCGGATCATCTTCATTCCCCAGGGTGAGTTCGTGGCCTACGGCGCGCTCACCCTGGCCATATTCCAGACCGGCAAGGTGCCCGGCACCGTGTGGCTCCTGCTGCTCTTGTCGGTGCTGGCCGCGCTGATGGAGCTTGCGGAGCGCTGGCAGCACCAGCGCAACGCACTGCTCGCCACCAAGGCCGCGGGCCGTCTGCTGATCGCGCCGCTGGCGGTTTCGGTGGTGGCCATCTGGGCCGCGCCCCAGCAGTTTCCGCTGGTGGTACAGGCCGCACTCAGCGTGCTCGTGGTCACCGCGTATGGCCCTCTGGTCTACCGTGTGGCCTACCAGTCGCTGGAAAGCTCCACACCCCTGGTGTTGCTCATCGTCTCGGTGGGTGTGCATTTCGCCATGACCGGCCTGGGCCTGCTTTTCTTCGGAGCCGAAGGCTTCCGCAACCCGTCCTTCTGGGATGAACGCTTCCAAGTCGGCCCTGTCATGCTGTCCGGGCAGACCCTCATCACCGCGCTGGCCACGGTGGCCCTCATCGTGATGCTGTGGCTGTATTTCGAGCGCTCGCTGCGCGGCAAGGCCCTGCGGGCGATCGCGGTCAACCGCACCGGCGCGCGCCTGATGGGCATTTCCTCCCAGGCCTCGGGCCAGTTCACCATGACCATGGCGGCCTTCATCGGCGCCCTCTCGGGCCTGCTCATCGGCCCGACCACCACGGTGTTCTACGACTCGGGCTTCCTGATCGGTCTTAAGGGCTTCGTGGCCGCCGTCGCGGCCGGCCTCTCCAGCTACCCCGGCGCACTGATCGCCGCCATGGGTGTGGGCGTGATCGAGGCCTTCGGCTCCTTCTGGGCCAGCGCCTTCAAGGAAGTCATCGTGTTCACGCTCATTCTTCCGGTCCTGCTGTTCCGCTCGCTGCGCAGCAAGCATTCCGACGAGGACCACTGACATGCCCAAGAACCAAACCCTCGGCCTGCTGATCCTGGCCGCCGCGATCCCGCTGATCGCCGTGCTGCCGCTGCCCGATTTCTGGATCACCCAGCTCAACTACATCGGCATGTACAGCATGACCGTGCTCGGCCTGATCCTGCTCACCGGCGTGGGCGGCCTTACCTCGTTCGGGCAGGCGGCCTTCGTGGGCATCGGCGCCTACACCACGGCCTGGCTCACGCTCAACACCGGCATGTCGCCCTGGCTGACGCTGTTCGTCGGCCTGGGCCTCACGGCGGGCAGCGCGCTGCTGGTGGGCCTGCTCACGCTGCGCATGTCCGGCCACTACCTGCCGCTGGCCACCATCGCCTGGGGCCTCTCGCTCTATTACCTGATGGGCAACCTCGACGCACTGGGCAAGTACGACGGCCTGCTGGGCATCCAGAGCCTGTCCATCGGCGACTTCGACATCGGCCAGGGGCGCGCCTTCTTCGTGTTGACCTGGGCCATCCTGCTGGCCTTCGTGGCGGCCTTGCTGCACCTGCTGGACTCGCGGGCCGGCCGCGCCATCCGGTCGCTCAAGAGCGGCTCTCAGATGGCCGAGGCCATGGGCATCAGCACCTTCCGCTACAAGGTCACCATCTTCGTGCTGGCCGCGCTGTTCGCCTCGGTGGCGGGCTGGCTGCTCGCGCACTTCCAGCGCACCGTCAACCCGTCGGCCTTCGGCTTGAAGATGGGCATCGAGTACCTGTTCATGGCGGTGATCGGCGGCGTCGGCTACGTCTGGGGCGCCATCGTCGGCGCCGGCCTGATCCGCGTGCTGGAAGACCAGCTGCAGGTGCTGCTGCCCAGGCTGATCGGCACCAGCGGCAGCTACGAGGTGATCGTCTTCGGCATCGCGCTGGTGGTGGTGCTCAAGTACCTGCCGGACGGGCTGTGGTCCCTGGTTGGCCGGCACCGGCCACCGCGTCCGCGCAAGGTCGACTGGCAGGATGCCCCGGCACTGCCTGAGCGGGCCCGCCCGGCGCGCGGCGAGCTCGTGCTCGATGTGCGCAAGGCGCGCATGCAGTTCGGTGGACTGGTCGCCGTCAACGACGTGAGTTTCCAGATCCGCGCCGGCCAGATCGTCGGCCTGATCGGTCCCAACGGGGCGGGCAAGTCGACCACCTTCAACCTCATCACCGGCGTGCTGCCCGCCACCGCGGGCGAGGTGCACTTCCAGAACGAGAACATCGTGGGCAAACCCTCGCGCGAGATTGCCCGCATGGGACTCGCGCGCACCTTTCAGCACGTGAAGATGATCCCGGACATGACGGTGCTGGAGAACGTGGCCCTGGGCGCCTACACGCGCGGCCGCAAGGGTGTGCTGCCCGCCATGCTGCGCACCAACCGCGCCGAGGAGCGCCAGCTCTTTCGCGAGGCCCAGCGCCAGCTCGAACGCATCGGCATGGGCGAGTACCTGCACGAACAGGCCGGCAATCTGGCCATGGGCCCGCAGCGCCTCATGGAAATCGCACGGGCCCTGTGCGCGGACCCCACGCTGCTGCTGCTCGACGAGCCCGCCGCCGGCCTGCGCCACAAGGAGAAGCAGGCCCTGGCCGATGTGCTGCGCCAGCTTCGCAACGAAGGTATGAGCATCCTGCTCGTCGAGCACGACATGGACCTGGTGATGCAGATCTGCGACCACCTGGTGGTGATGGAGTTCGGCACGCTGCTCACGCAAGGGCCGCCCGCGCAGGTGCAACAGGATCCGAAGGTGCGCGCCGCCTACCTTGGAACAGAACACTGACGAGGCACCAGACATGAGCAACCCCATTCTCCAGGTCAAGGGCCTGCGGGCAGGCTACGGCCGCGCCGAGGTGCTGCACGGCATCGACCTCCAGGCACAACCCGGCGGCGTGATCACCGTCATCGGCCCCAATGGCGCCGGCAAGTCCACGCTGCTGAACACGCTCATGGGCGTGCTGCCCGGGCAAGGCGTGATCGAGTTCCGCGGCCAGGACATCAACACGCTCACGCTGGAAGAACGCGTGATGAACGGCATGGCGCTGGTGCCAGAGAAACGCGAGCTGTTCGGCACCATGCCGGTGGAAGACAACCTGCTGCTGGGGGGCTTCCGCCAGATGCGGCTGGGCAACAGCCGCTGGCGCAGCCGCCTCGACGAGGTGTACACCATCTTCCCACGCCTCAAGGAGCGGAGCACCCAACTCGCCGGCACGCTCTCTGGCGGCGAGCGCCAGATGCTGGCGGTGGGCCGCGCGCTCATGTCGGGCCCGGACCTGCTCATGCTCGACGAACCCAGCCTGGGTCTGGCGCCACTGATCGTGCGCGAGATCTTCGCCATCATCGAGCGCCTGCGCCAGACCGGCGTGACCATCGTGCTGGTGGAGCAGAACGCCCGCGCCGCCTTGCAGGTGGCCGACCACGGCTATGTGCTGGAGATGGGTGAACTCAGCGCGCAGGGGCCGGCCAGCGAGCTCGCCAACGACCCGCGCGTGATCGAGACCTACCTGGGCACGTCGCGCCAGGCCGCCTGAGCCACCAGATGTATCCGTCAAGGGGATTCGCCATGCAGACCTCTGCCGCTACCACCCGCCTGGGCATCGCCACCACGCTGGGCCTGCTTCTGGCGGCCTGCGCCACCCCGCCATCGCCGCCGGCAGCGCCGGCCCAGCTCTCCGCGGCCACGGGCGCCAGCCTGCGCCAGTGCGAAGCACTGGCGGGCCAGTTCCGGCATGCGCAGACCGTGATCGATTCCGCGGCGCCGGCGCCAGCCGGGGCGCTGCAACTGGCGGGCCAGCCGGTGGCGGCACACTGCCTCGTCAAGGGCCGCATGCAGCCGCGCAAAGGCAGCGACGGGCGCGACTACGCCATCGGCTTCGAGATGCGCCTGCCCCAGACCTGGAACGGGCGCTTCTATTACCAGGGCAACGGCGGCCTGGATGGCTCGGTGCGCCCGGCCGAGGGCGCGCTGGGCGGCGGCCCGCTCACCGGGGCACTGGTGCAAGGCTTCGCCGTGATCAGCTCCGACGCCGGCCACACCGGCGCACAGACGCCCTACTTCGGACTCGAACCGCAAGCCCGTCTGGACTACGGCTACCAGGCCGTGGCCCAGCTCACGCCGATGGCCAAGGCGCTGATCGCGAGCGCCTACGGCAAGGCACCGGACCGGTCTTACATCGGTGGCTGCTCCAACGGCGGACGGCACGCCATGGTGGCCGCGAGCCGGCTGGGGGCCGAATACGACGGCTACCTCATAGGCGCCCCCGGCTACCGCCTGCCCAACGCGGCGCTCGCCCAGCTCTGGGGCGCGCAGCGCTGGGCGCCACTGGCCACGCCAGGCGCAACGGTGAAGCACCCGCTGAACCCGAACGCGAACATCCCGGACCTGGCCAGCGCGCTCAGCCCGGCGGAGCGCCAGACCGTGGCACGCGCCATCCTGGGCCGCTGCGATGCGCTCGATGGCCTCTCCGACGGCCAGGTGCAGGCCACGCAGGCCTGCCAGGCTGCCTTTGACGTGGTGCGCGACGTGCCGACCTGCAGCGGCGCACGCGACGGCAGTTGCCTCACGCCGGCACAGAAGAGCACGCTGGCGCAGGTGCAGGCCGGCGGCAAGACCGCCAGCGGCCGAACCATCTACAGCGCTTTCCCGCACGACATCGGCATTGCCGGAGCCAACTGGGCCACCTGGAAATTCGTCAACGCCGTGGCGCTGGACCCGCTGTCGGTGGGCACCGTGTTCACCGCGCCGCCGGCCGCGCCGGTCAACTTCGCCAGCGCCGACATCGACGCGCTGCTCCCCGCCATCTCGGCCACCACGGAGACCTACCGCGAATCGGGCCTTTCGCTCATGAGCCCGCCCGGCCACGAACAACCGGACAACCTGCTGCCGCTGCGCGCGCGCGGGGCCAAGATGGTGCTGTACCACGGCGTGAGCGACGCCATCTTCTCCGCCGAGGACACGCGCCAGTGGCTGGAGCGAGTGAACCGCTCGCAAGGCGGACGGGCGAGCGACTTCGCACGCTACTTCCCGGTACCGGGCATGAACCACTGCAGCGGCGGTCCTGCCACCGATCAGTTCGATCTGCTCACGCCGCTGGTGAAGTGGGTCGAGCAAGGCGTGCCGCCCCAGGCCGTCACCGCCAGCGCACGCGGCGCAGGCAACGCCGGCGGCACCAACCCCGAACTGCCCGCGGACTGGTCCGCCTCCCGCACCCGTCCGCTGTGCGCCTACCCCACGGTGGCGCACTACAACGGCTCGGGCCCCATCGAATCCGCATCCAGCTTCACCTGCCGCTGAGTCCCCTGCCATGAACGCCTACCAACCCCGCGCCAGCGAGCACGCCCATGTGCTGTTCGACGTGCTGCGCGCCCGGGATACCCTGGCCACCCTGCCCGCTCTGGCCGAACACGCCGACACCGATCTGCTGACACAGGTCATCGAGGAAGCCGGCAAATTCGTCGGTGAAGTCGTGGCACCGCTCAACCGCGAGGGCGACGAAGTGGGCGCGCAGTGGAAGGACGGCAGCGTCACCATGCCGCCAGGCTTCCGGGACGCCTACCAGGCCTTCTGGCAGGCCGGCTGGCCCTCGCTGTCCAGCGCGCCGCAGGACGGTGGCCAAGGCCTGCCGGCGGTGATGGAGGCGGTGCTCTACGAGATGCTCAGCGCCGCCAACCACGGCTGGACCATGGCGCCGGGCCTGCTGCACGGTGCCTACGAATGCCTGCGCCACCATGGCAGTGAAGCCATCCGGGCGCGCTACCTGGGCAAGCTGGGCAGCGGCGAATGGCTGGCCACCATGTGCCTGACCGAGCCGCACGCCGGCAGCGACCTTGGCCTGGTCCGCACGCGCGCCACGCCGCGGCCCGATGGCCGCTACACCCTCAACGGCACCAAGATCTTCATCTCCGGCGGCGAGCACGACCTGTCCGACAACATCGTGCACCTGGTCCTGGCCCGCCTGCCCGACGCGCCGCCCGGGCCCAAGGGCCTGTCGCTGTTCGTGCTGGCCAAATTCGACGAGCATGGCCAGCGCAGCGCCGTGCACTGCGACCGCATCGAGGAGAAGATGGGCCTGCACGGCAGCCCCACCTGCGTGATGCGTTTCGACGACGCCGTGGCAGAGCTCGTGGGCGAGCCCGGCAAGGGCCTGAACGCCATGTTCGTGATGATGAACGCGGCGCGCCTGCACGTGGGTCTGCAAGGCATCGGCCTGCTGGATGCCGCATGGCAGAAGGCCTGTGCCTATGCGCAGGAGCGGCGGCAGATGCGCGCCCCCGGCAGCCGGGAAGCCGCGGACCTGATCGCCCTGCACCCGGCCATGCAGCGCATCCTGCGCACGCAGCAGGCCTGGATCGCGACCGGCCGCGTGGTGGCGTACCGCACCGCGCTCGAACTCGACGTGCTGAAGCACCACCCCGACGCCACCCGGCGCGAAGCCGCCGCGCGCTGGTGCAGCCTGGTCACGCCGGTGCTCAAGGCCGCCTGGACCGAACAGGCCTTCACCGGCGCCAGCGCCTGCCTGCAGGTTTTCGGTGGCCATGGCTATGTGCGCGAATGGGGCATCGAGCAGCACGTGCGCGATGCCCGCGTGGCCATGATCTACGAAGGCACGAACGAGATCCAGGCGATCGACCTGCTGCTGCGCAAGACACTGCCCGACGGCGCGGTCGCCCTGCTCGCGCTGCTCGACGAGCTGCATGCCGACCTCGACGGCCTACCCCACGCGGCTCGGGCACAGGATGCGCTGCGCGGTTTCGGCAGCTTCGTGCGGGAACGCCTGCTGCCCGGCACCCGGGCGGCGGACGCGCCGGCCGACCGCGCCCACTGGCTGGCCGACGATTTCCTGCGCGCCTGCGCCCTGCTGCTCATGGCCTGGGCCGCCACGCGCCTCACGGCCTGCGCCCGGGACGACGAGGCGTCCGCCGCCTTCTGGCGCTTTGTCTGGCCGGAGTTCGGCATGCGCCTGAACCTGCTCGACGCCACGCTCGACGGTGCCTGAACCCCGCATACTCAGACCATGCCCGACCTCTCTGCCGCCAACGCCCTGCGCCGCCCACGCGGCCCTCGCAAACGCCCCGCGCCGCGCCTGGCCACACCGGCGCCGGACACCGGCGGCACGCCGGCCGCCGAGGCACCCGAGGTCGACACCAGCTACCTGCAAACCCTGCTGGGCTACAACGCCAGGCGGGCTGCGCTGGCGGTGATCGCCGTGTTCCTGCGGCGCATGGCGCCCTACGACCTGCGACCGGTGGACTTCTCGGTGCTCTCCGTCGTGGCCTACAACCCCGGCGTCACCTCACGCCAGATCTGCGCCACCCTGGACATCCTGCCACCCAACCTGGTGGGCATGATCAAGAGCCTGCACAAGCGCGGCCTGATCCTGCGCAAACCCCATCCCACCGACCGTCGCGCCCAGGGCCTGCACCTCTCCGCCGCCGGGCAGCGGCTCTACCGCGAGGCCCAGGCCACGGCCACCGAACTGGAACAAGGCGTCGCCCATGGCCTGAACGCCGACGAAGTCCAGACCCTCATCACCTTGCTGCGCCGCGTTTACCAGCGCTGAAGAACCGCTCCGCACGCCCAAGGTCCAGCGCAATCAGGACAAATCCCGATCCTTGGCCTTTGCACCACATTGCTGCACCGCACGCAGCCAGCAAACTGGTAGCGCGCCGGTTTCCTGCCTATAGTGCCTGAGCCTCAGAGGCCACGCCAGGAGACCGCGCATGAGTGCCAAGGACAACGCCGCCGTGATCCAGTTGCTCGATCTGCTGGAGTCACGCTACGCCATGCGCATCATCTGGGCCCTGAGCGATGGCCATCCCCAGACCTTCCGCCTGCTGCAGGACAGCGTGGGCGGCGTCACGCCCAACACGCTCAACACCCGCATCAAGGAACTGCGCGCGGCGCACCTGGTGGACCACCACGGGGGCAGCGGCTACCGTCTCACCACGCAGGGGGCGGATCTGGCCCGCCGGCTGGCCGAGATACAGCCCTTCGCCGGCAAATGGTCGCAGCAGCAGGCCCGCAGCGGGACCGGGCGTCTCGGCGGGACATAGAATCACCCCCCGGGATCGCCGCCGCAAGGCCTGCTCCCGCACGCGAGCCCAGCCGCACCCCGGCGCCGGCAGCCGGGACGCCCCGGCCGCAGACCTGCCCCCCTTGAAGTCGGCCAGACCGGCCCCAACTGACGTCAACGGCCAGCCTGGCCAACGATTTCACGCCACCACAGAACCATGAGTCAGACGCCCCCCCAGAACGAGCAACCCGACCAGAACCCGCCCATGAGCGCGGAAGAACAACTGGCCGCCGAGGCCGCCAGCGAGGCCGATGCACAAGCCGCCCTGCAGCAGGAGTTGGCGACCCTCAAGGCCCAGAACGCCGACCTGGCCGACCAGTTCCTGCGCGCCAAGGCCGAAGCCGAAAACGCCCGCCGCCGCGCCGAGGAAGAGATCGCCAAGGTGCGCAAGTTCGCGGTGGAAAGCTTTGCCGAAAGCATGCTGGCCGTGGCGGACAGCCTGGAAGCCGGCCTGGCGGTGCAGGAGGCCACGAGCGAGCAATTGCGCGAAGGTTCGCAAGCCACGCTGCGCCAGCTCAAGAGCGCGCTGGAGCGCCACAAGGTGCTGGAAATCAACCCCGCCGCCGCAAGCCGCTTCGACCCGCACCAGCACCAGGCCATCAGCATGGTGCCGGCCGACCAGGAAGCCAACACCGTGGTGACGGTGCTGCAGAAGGGCTACCTGATCGCCGACCGGGTGCTGCGCCCCGCGCTGGTGACCGTGGCCGCGCCGCGCTGAGAAACCCAGGGCCAAGGGTTGGCTGCGACACCCCACGCTCCACACCCAACCCCCTTGAAATCCCCAGACTTATCCACACCTCTTCAACAGTTCAACTTACCTCTCTCGGAGTCACAACATGGGACGAATCATTGGCATTGACCTGGGCACGACCAACAGCTGCGTGTCCATCATGGAAGGCAACACCACCAAGGTGATCGAGAACGCCGAAGGCGCGCGCACCACGCCCTCCATCGTCGCCTACCAGGAAGACGGTGAGGTGCTGGTCGGTGCTTCCGCCAAGCGCCAGGCGGTGACCAACCCCAAGAACACGCTGTACGCGATCAAGCGCCTGATCGGCCGCAAGTTCACCGAAAAGGAAGTGCAGAAGGACATCAACCTGATGCCCTACTCCATCGTGGCGGCCGATAACGGTGACGCCTGGGTGGAGGTGCGCGGCAAGCAGATCTCCGCCCAGCAGGTCAGCGCCGACATCCTGCGCAAGATGAAGAAGACCGCCGAGGACTACCTGGGCGAGGCCGTGACCGAGGCCGTGATCACCGTGCCGGCCTACTTCAACGACGCCCAGCGCCAGGCCACCAAGGACGCCGGCCGCATCGCGGGCCTGGACGTCAAGCGCATCATCAACGAGCCCACCGCCGCGGCCCTGGCCTTCGGCCTGGACAAGCAGGAAAAGGGTGACCGCAAGATCGCCGTGTACGACCTGGGCGGTGGCACGTTCGACGTGTCCATCATCGAAATCGCCGACGTCGATGGCGAGAAGCAGTTCGAGGTGCTCTCCACCAACGGCGACACCTTCCTGGGCGGCGAAGATTTCGACCAGCGCATCATCGACCACATCATTGCCGAGTTCAAGAAGGAACAAGGCGTGGACCTGAGCAAGGACGTGCTGGCCCTGCAGCGCCTGAAGGAAGCGGCCGAGAAGGCCAAGATCGAGCTGTCCTCGTCCGCCGCCACCGACATCAACCTGCCCTACATCACCGCCGACGCCTCGGGTCCGAAGCACCTGAACATCAAGCTCACGCGCGCCAAGCTCGAAGCCCTGGTGGAAGAACTGATCGAACGCACCATCGCGCCCTGCCGCACGGCCATCAAGGACGCCGGCATCAGCGTGTCCGACATCCACGACGTGATCCTGGTCGGTGGAATGACGCGCATGCCCAAGGTGCAGGAAAAGGTCAAGGAGTTCTTCGGCAAGGACCCGCGCAAGGACGTCAACCCCGACGAAGCCGTGGCCGTGGGCGCCGCCATCCAGGGCCAGGTGCTTTCGGGTGACCGCAAGGACGTGCTGCTGCTGGACGTGACGCCGCTCTCGCTGGGCATCGAGACCATGGGTGGCGTGATGACCAAGATGATCCAGAAGAACACCACCATCCCGACCAAGTTCAGCCAGGTGTTCTCCACCGCCGAGGACAACCAGCCGGCGGTGACCATCAAGGTGTTCCAGGGTGAGCGCGAGATCGCCTCGGGCAACAAGCTGCTGGGCGAATTCAACCTCGAAGGCATCCCGGCTTCGCCGCGCGGCATGCCGCAGATCGAAGTGACCTTCGACATCGACGCCAACGGCATCCTGCACGTGGGCGCCAAGGACAAGGGCACCGGCAAGGAAAACAAGATCACCATCAAGGCGAATTCCGGCCTCTCCGAGGCCGAGATCCAGCAGATGGTCAAGGACGCCGAGCTCAACGCGGCCGAGGACAAGAAGAAGGTCGAGTTGGTGCAGGCCCGCAACCAGGCCGAAGCCATGGTGCACAGCGTGAAGAAGTCGCTGGGCGAGCATGGCGACAAGCTGGAGGCGGCCGAGAAGGACGCCATCGAAGCCGCGATCAAGGACCTGGAAGAAGCCGCCAAGGGCGACGACAAGGAAGCGATCGAAGGCAAGACCGAGGCGCTGATGACGGCCAGCCAGAAGCTGGGCGAGAAGGTGTACGCCGCCTCGCAGGCCGAACAGGCCGCCGCTGCTGGCGGCGCCGACACCACGGCGCAGGCAGGCGGCAAGCCGACCGACGACGACGTGGTCGACGCCGAAGTCAAGGAAGTGAAGAAGGGTTGAGCGAACGGCGTTCAGCGTTCGGCGTGCGGAACTACCGCGAACTCGTCGCCTGGCAAGTGTCTTTTGCGCTTGCCAGGCGCATCTACGAGATCACGGAGGCTTTTCCGCGCAACGAAATGTTCGGTCTGACATCGCAGCTCAGGCGCGCGGCGGTCTCGATTCCGAGCAACCTCGCCGAAGGCGCGGGTCGTTCGACTCGAAAGGAGTTCGCGCATTTCGTCACCATGGCGCGCGGGTCGCTCAACGAGATGGAAACGCAAGTTCTGCTGGCAAAGGAATTGGGATTCGTCCAAGGGGCTGACGACCTGGCGCTGGATATTGAACGCTTGTTCGCACTGCTCAACGGACTTCGCAACTCGCTCAACGCACAACGCATAACTCAAAACGACCATGGCTAAACGCGACTACTACGAAGTACTCGGTGTTCCCAAGAACGCCTCGGACGACGAGATCAAGAAGGCGTATCGCAAGCTCGCGATGAAGCACCACCCTGACCGCAACCAGGGTGATGCGGCCAAGGCGGCGGAAGAGAAATTCAAGGAGGCCAAGGAGGCCTACGAGATGCTCTCCGATCCGCAGAAGAAGGCCGCCTACGACCAGTATGGCCATGCTGGCGTGGACCCCAACATGCGGGGCGGCCCGGGCGGGGCCGAGGGCTTCGGCGGCTTCAGCGATGCGTTCGGCGACATCTTTGGCGACATCTTCGGCGGAGCGCGCGGTCAGCGCGGTGGCCGCCAGGTCTACCGGGGTGCCGACCTCTCCTACGCAATGGAGATCTCGCTGGAAGAAGCCGCCGCCGGCAAGGAGACGCAGATCCGCATCCCTTCCTGGGACGACTGCGAAACCTGCAAGGGCACGGGCGCCAAGCCCGGTACCAGCGTCAAGACCTGCACGACCTGCCATGGCCAGGGCGTGGTGCAGATGCGCCAGGGCTTCTTCAGCGTACAGCAGACCTGCCCGCACTGCCACGGCAGCGGCAAGATCATCCCCGAGCCCTGCACCACCTGCCAGGGCCAGGGCAAGATCAAGCGCCAGAAGACACTGGAGATCAAGATTCCCGCGGGCATCGACGATGGCCAGCGCATCCGCAGCACCGGCAACGGCGAACCGGGCCAGAACGGCGGCCCTTCGGGCGACCTCTACATCGAGGTGCGCCTGCGCAAGCACGACATCTTCGAGCGCGAAGGCGATGACCTGCACTGCCAGGTGCCGGTGAGCATGACCACTGCGGCGCTGGGCGGCGAGATCGACGTGCCCACGCTGCAGGGCAAGGCCACGATCGACCTGCCCGAGGGCACGCAGAGCGGCAAGACCTTCCGGCTGCGCGGCAAGGGCATCAAGGGTGTGCGCTCGAGCTACCCGGGCGACCTCTACTGCCATGTGGCGGTGGAAACGCCGGTGAAGCTCACCGAGCACCAGCGCAAGCTGCTCAAGGAGCTCGACGAGTCGTTCCGCAAGGGCGGCCACAAGCACAGCCCTAACGACAAGGGCTGGTTCGAGAAGGCCAAGTCCTTCTTCAGCTGATCGCGCGCCCAGGCGCCCGGGACCATGGCGACGAAGAGCGACCGGCACAAGCCCGACGACCCGCTGCTGGACGTCAAGCTGCTGCGCTTCTTCGATGCGCTCTACACCTTGCGGCGCCTCGGCCGCGTGGCCGAGCAACTGGGCCAGAGCCCGCCGACGGTGAGCATCTGGCTGTCGCACCTGCGCACCGCCCTGCAGGACCCGCTGTTCGTGCGCACCGCCACCGGCATGCAGCCCACGCCGCGTGCCGATGCCCTGATCGGCACGGTGCGCGAAGCGCTGGCGGCGATCCGCAGCCTGAGCGAGGAGCCTCCCGACTTCAACCCCGCGCAGGACGCACGTGGCTTTCGCCTGTGCATGTCCGATGGCGGCATGCTCACTTTGCTGCCGCAGTTGCTGGCCCACATGCGCGTGCATGCGCCGCAGGTGCGGCTGGAAGCGATCAAGATCAGCCCGCAGACCGCCGCGCAACTGGAGTCCGGCGAGGCCGATCTGGCCGTGGGGCTGGTGCCTGACCTGGACAAGGGCTTCTACCAGCAGGCCTTGTTCGACCAGGTCTGGGTCTGTCTGGTCAACCCGGAGCACCCACGCCTGCGCAATACCCTGGACCGTCAGGCCTACATGCGCGAAGGCCACGTCAACATCGTCTATGGCACCGGCCACCGCATGCTCGATGCCGCCCTGGAGCGTGCCCAGGTCACGCGCCAGGTGTTCCTGGAAATGCCGGTCTACATGGGCATCCCGGCCATCGTCTCCTCCAGCGACCTGATCGCCACCATGCCCAGCCGCACCGGGCATGCCCTGGCACGCAGCTCCGGCCTGAGCCTCTTTCCCTGCCCCATCCCCGTGCCGCCCTTCACCGTGAAGCAGTACTGGCACGAGCGCTACCACCACGACCCGGGCCTGCGCTGGCTGCGGTCGGTGGTGCAGTCGCTGTTCCTCGAACGCGCCGCGCGCGCGGAGTCGCCTCCTTCGGTCTGAGAAGGCCCGAGGTCCGGAGGGCGGCCAGCAAGTTTGCATTTCGCAAACTTGCTGTTTGCCTTTTTTGCCTTCTGTATTGAATACCCCCTTCCTAGAATGAAAAACAACCCCGTGAACACACAATCATTCGAGGAGCAACATGAGGGTATTGGTCACAGGAGGCAGCGGCTTCCTGGGTGCCTGGATCGTCCGGCATCTGATGGAAGCGGGTCATGAACCGCTGGTCTTCGACATCGTGGGCGAACGCGGCAAGGTCGCCGAGATCGCCGGTGCGCGCGCAGCGCGCGACCTCGTCTGGGTGGTGGGCGACATTCGCCGCCAGCAGGACGTGGCCATGGCGGCCCAGACCTGCGACGCCATCATCCACCTGGCCGGGGTGCTGACACCGGCCTGCCAGAACAACCCCGTGCGTGGCGCGGAGATCAACCTCATCGGCACGCTCAACGTGTTCGAGGTCGCGCGCCAGCAGGGCTTGGCCTCGGTGGTGTACGCCAGCACGGCCGGCGTGTTCGGTAGCGAAGACGCGCAGCACCCCCGGCCCGAAACGCACTACGGCGCCTTCAAGCTGGCCACCGAGGGTTCGGCGCGCGCCTATTGGCGCGATGCAGGGATCGCCAGCGTGGGATTCCGTCCCTTCGTGGTGTATGGCCCCGGCCGCGACGGCGGTCTGAGCGCCGGCCCCAGCCTGGCCTGCCATGCCGCCGCACGCGGCGAGCCGTATGTGGTGCCCTTCAGCGGCGACTGCGGCATGGTCTATGTGGAAGACGCGGCCGCGCTGTTCGTGCGGGCCGCGACCTCGCCCACCCAGGGAGCCCATGTGTTCAACCTGGTGGGTGACACGGTGTCCATGACCGAGGTGGTCGACACGCTCAAGGCCATCGTGCCGCAGGCGCGCCTGTCGATCGATGGCCCTCCGATGCCGATCGCCGCGGGCCAGTCCGACGCCGAGCTGGACGTGCATTTCCCGGGGCGCCCGCGCACCTCGCTCGCCGAGGGCCTCGCGGCCACCGTTCGTTTCTACCAGGCCCAGTTCGCCGAAGGCGTGGCCGCTTCACCCGCAGGACAGACCGCATGAGCGATGCAAGATTGAAGGACCGCGTGGCCGTGGTGGCCGGCGCGGCAGGCGGGATCGGCCGCGAGATTGCTCAGCGCCTGGCGCGCGATGGCGCGCGGCTGGTGCTGCTCGATCTCAACCCGTCGGCGCTGGATGCGCTGGCGCGGCAATTGCCGGGCGCCACCGCGCTGCAGGCCGACCTGACCGACGAAGGCGCGGTGAGCGCCGCGATGGCACAGGCCGAGCAGGTCCATGGCCGCCTGGACGTGCTGGTGCACAGCGTGGGCGTCACCGGCCCCTCGCTGCCGGTGCATGAGTACCCCGTGGCCGAATGGCACCGCACGCTGGCGATCAATCTGCACAGCGCGTTTCTGTGTGGCCGTGCCGTGGTGCCGGCGATGCTGCGCAACGGCTATGGCCGCATCGTGAACATCGCCTCCATCGCCGGCAAGGAGGGCAACGCCCAGCAGAGCGCGTACTCGGTGGCCAAGGCCGGCGTGATCGCGCTGACCAAGTCCATGGGCAAGGAACTGGCGACCACGCCGGTGCGCGTCAATGCGATCGCGCCGGCCGTCATCCGCACGCCGCTGATCGACCAGATGACACCGGAACTGCTGGCCACGGTGCTGGGCAAGATTCCCATGGGCCGCCCGGGCGAGCCCGAAGAAGTGGCGCACCTGGCCGCCTGGCTGTGTTCGCCCGAATGCTCCTTCTCGACCGGGTCGACCTTCGACCTCTCGGGCGGGCGCGCCACGTACTGAGCAAGTCGCCGCCGGCGCCTGGCGCGCGGGCGTTTTCATGCGCAGGCCTGAGAGGGCCTGTGCCCACCCTCGGGGTCTGACCAAAGCAAGCCCCGGTTCACCTACCAGAGGAGCCAACATGAGCAACAACAACCCCAGCGCTTCGGCGCTCAACCGCCGCCATTTCCTGCGCGCCAGCGGCGCGGCAGCCGTGGTCGCTGGTGGCACCACGGCCCTGGTGCCGGCGGCCATGGCACAGAACGTGGTCAAACTCAAGGCCGTGATCCAGCACCGCAACGGCGAGTCCTACAAGAAGTGGGCCTGGCTGCAGGAGCAGGTCAAGACCCGCACCCAGGGCCGCGTGGAGATCGAGACCACCACCATCGGCGAACTGGGCCTGGGCGGCACCGAGATGCTGCGCGTGCTCAAGTCCGGTGTGATCGACATGGCCGAGATCCTGCCGGGCTACGTGGCCGGTGACTTCCCGCTGATCGAAGCCTGCGACCTGCCCGGCATCTCGACCAGCTTCACACAGTCGCGCAAGCTCTACGACGCCTGGACCGAAAACGTCGTGAGCAAGAACGAGTCCATCATGGGTGGCAAGATCGTGGGCTCGTTCTGCTGGTCCACCATGTTCATGTACACCAAGTTCCCGCTGGCCAAGCTGGACGACTTCAAGGGCAAGAAGATCCGCGTGTTCGCCCCGGCGCAGGCACGCTTCCTGACGGCACTGGGCGCCGAGCCGGTGAGCATGACCACGGCCGACGTCTACCCCTCGCTGCAGCGCGGCGTGATCGATGGCGCCATCACCGGCACCGAGCACGTCAAGGCCAGCAGCCTGTGGGAAGTCACCAAGTACATGACCAACGTCAACATCCCGCCCATGGGTTCGTACGTGGTGATCGGCACGCGTGGCCTGGCCAAGGTGCCGGCGGAGTTCCGCAGCGTCTTCACCGACGTCTACAAGGAGTTCAGCGACCTGGGCTGGAAGCTGGGCAGCGACAACGACCAGCTGGGCTTTGCCTACGCACTGGAAAAAGGCATGGTCCTGACCAAGGAAACCAAGCCCGAATTCGTGCCGCAGCTCACCAAGATCTCCTCCGAGGACATCGTGCCCTGGTGGGCCGGCCGCGCAGGCCCGCGCGCCAAGCCGCTGTTCAACGAGTTCCTCTCGCCCATCGTCGGCTACAAGCTGAGCTGATCGGGCTGGCCCGGCGCAGGCCGGGCTTGCAGAGGGTGGCAGCTCCGCGAGGAGCGCGCCACCTTTTGGCCATTCCAACGACAAGAGGTTGTCCGTGCGCATCTTCCACACCGCTCTCATACAGCTGGCCAGGGCCATGGCCTGGATCAGCGGCCTGCTGTTTCTCCTGCTGGCCTTCTACATGACCGGCGACGCCCTCAGCCGCACCCTGGGTGGCCCTTTCACCGGCGTGTCCGACCAGATCGCATCCTTCTGCCTGTCGCTGGGTGCCACCTGGGCCCTGGCGCACGGCGTCGTGGCAGGCACGCACGTGCGCTCGGACGTGCTGCTGCCGCTGCTGCCACGCCCCGTCAAGCGCTGGTTCGGCGTGTGCGCGCTCGCCGGCCTGACCGTGTTCGCCTGGCTGCTCGCCTACTCCAGCTACCTGCTCACGATGGAGTCCTACGAGATGGGCTCGACCGTGCCGCAATCCATCATCGAGATGCACCTCTACATTCCGCAGGCCATCTCTTCCTTCGGCTTCATCATCTTCGCGGTCACCTCGCTGGTGGCCACGGTGATCGCGATAGCCAACCCCGAACCCATCGCCGAAGAGGGAGGCATCTGACATGGCCGCCATCGTCTCCACCACACTGATCGCGCTGATCGGATGTTTCCTGCTGAGCTTTCACATCGCCAGTTCGCTGGGCCTGACGGCGGCCATCGCCGGCGCGCTGCACATCGGCGAGATCTGGGGCTTCTTCGGCCAGATCCCCTGGAACAACATCAGCAACAGCGGCATGATCGTGGTGCCGCTGTTCATCCTCATGGGTGAGCTGCTGCTGCGCAGTGGCGTGACCGAAGAGCTCTACGCCATCCTGAGCAAGTGGATGGGCCGGGTACCTGGCGGCCTGCTGCACACCAACGTGCTGGCCAGCGGCCTGTTCGCCTCCATCTGCGGCTCCAGCGTGGCCACCACCTCCACCATCGGCGCCGTGGCCCTGCCCGAGATGCGCCGGCACGGCTACGACGAGAAGCTCGCCATGGGCTCGATCACCGCAGGCGGCACGCTGGGCATCCTGATCCCGCCCAGCGTGATCATGATCATCTACGCCATCATGGCCGAGGTGTCGATCGCCCAGCTCTACATGGCTGGCATCGTGCCGGGTCTGCTGATGATGGCGACCTTCATGCTGGTCATCTTCATCGCGGCGCTGATCTCGCCGCAACGCGCGCCCAAGATCGAAACCCGCTACAGCTGGTCCGAGCGCATCCGCGGCCTGACCGCCGTGCTGCCGGTGCTGTTCCTGCTCGGCATGGTGATGGGCACCATCTACGCGGGCGTGGCCACGCCCACCGAGGCGGCGGGCTTCGGCTCCGTGGGCGCCTTCCTGCTCGCGCTGCTCAAGGGCCGGGTGAACCTGCGCATGCTGCGCGACACCTTCCTGGCCACGGCGTCGACCACCAGCATGGTGCTGTTGGTCGTGGTCAGCGCCTTCCTGCTGCAGTTCGTGCTCTCGCTGGGCGGCGTGCCGGCCGCGATCTCCAACTGGATCGGCGGCCTGGGCCTGACGCAGATGGAGCTGATCCTGATCATCGCGCTGATCTACATCCTGCTGGGCATGTTCATGGAGAGCATGGCCATGATCGTCTGCACCCTGCCCATCCTGCTGCCCATCCTGCATGCGGCCCAAGTGGACCTGGTGTGGTTCGGCATCCTGGCGGTGATCCTGGTCGAGCTGTCGCTGATCACGCCGCCGGTGGGGATGAACCTGTTCGTGATGCACGGCCTGCGCACCCGCATGGATGGCCCGCGCGCGGGGCCGCTTACCGAGGTCTTCGCCAGCAGCGCGCCTTTCGTGCTCGCCATGCTGTTGGTGCTGGGCCTGATCATGGCCTACCCCGAGATCGCCACCGGCCTGGTCTCGCACATGCGGCAGTAATGGCCAGACAGGAGACCTGATACCCATGTTCCCGAGTTTTGAAGGACAGTGCGCCGTGATCACCGGCGGCGCCAGTGGCATTGGCAAGGAAACGGCGCTGGTGCTGGCCGAGCGTGGTGCCTCCGTTCTGGTGCTGGCGGACCGCCAGCAGGAGGCGGCCGAGCAGGCCGCCGCCGAGATCGAGCAGGCCACGGGCCGGCGCTGCCTGCCCGCGCGGCTGGACGTGGCCGATCCGGCGTCGGTGGAGGCGCTGTTCCAGTTCGTCACCGCGGAGTGCGGCGACCTGCACATTCTGGTCAACGGCGCAGGCGTCTGCCCGTACCTGCCGATCGAGGAAGTGGATGCCGAACGCTGGGACCGCACGGTGGACATCAACCTGCGCGGCTCCTTTCTCTGCGCACGCGAAGCCTTCAAGCGGATGAAGCCGCGGCGCTTCGGCAAGATCGTCAACATCGCCTCGGTCGCCGCGCGCATCGGCGGCCTGGCTTCGGGCGTGGACTATGTGGCGTCCAAGGGTGGCGTGGTCTCCATGACCTACTCCTTCGCCAAGGCGGGCACGCCGTTCGGCATCAACGTCAACGGCGTCGCACCGGGCGTGATCGCCACCCCGCTGAGCGCGGCGCAGGAATACCCACCCGGCACCATCATCGGCCAGGCGCGCGACGTGGCCAACGTGATCGCCTTTCTCGCCAGCGAGGACGCGCGCCACGTGCAGGGCTGCACCATCGATGTGACCGGCGGGCTCTACATGCACTGAGCGGCATGGGCAGGCGCACCGAACCTGCCCATGCGTGACGGGCTTACCGCAGTGGCGACACGCCCGTGGGCAGCGCGATGGTCGAGACCATGTCGGTGGTCAGGAAGGACGGCCCGCCCTTGGGCGGCCAGATGCCCTGAGCCACCGCGTCGGCGCGCGCCTTGGAGCGCGCGTCCAGCGTCGGGTAGGCCCAGATGTTGGTGAAGCGCGGCACGCCATCGAGCGCGACCATGGCCACCACGCAGGGCGAGAGCTTTTCGCGCGGCGGCACATACTGCTCCCAGAGGTCGATGGTGGCCTGCGTGCCGCCCGGCTTGATGCCGTAGGTGCGGATCTCGTAGACCGGACCGCTGATACCGGACTCGGCACTGGGCCTCACCGGCTTCATCCAGGGAAAGCCGCGGTAGCTGTGCTGCTCCAGGCGCTGGTAGATCTCACCGCAGCCGAAGGGGCTGGCACTGAGCTGCGTGCGCTGGCGTTCGGCCTCCAGCGCCGCCAGTGTCGAAAAGCCCCGCAGCACGATCATCTGGTTGAGCACACCGATGTCGGTGAACCAGCAGGCCAGCAGTTCGCCGCCGGCCTCGGGCGCGGCGCAAAAGGCTTGCGCGTTCTGGGCTGCGGTGGCTGCGGTGCCGAAAGGCAGGGTCAGGGTAGCGAGTTCGTAGTACATGAGGTCCTTGTGAAGAGAAGGGGTCAGAGAGACGGGGACATGCCGGCGGCATGGTGGGCAGCGATGAAGCCGAAGGTCATGGCCGGCCCCAGCGTGATGCCGCCACTGGGGTAGTTGCCTCCCATCACGCTGCTCTGGTCGGCGCCGCTGGCGTAGAGGCCGGCAATGGGCACGCCCTGCGCATCGAGCACGCGGGCATGGGCATCGGTGCGCAGGCCCGCGAACGTGCCCAGGCTGCCCGGTACCACCTGCACCGCATAGAAGGGGCCGCGCTGCAGCGGGGCCATGCAGGGGTTGGGCCAGCCGCGCTCGCGCGCGTAGGCCGCGTCGCCCTGCATGCGGTTGTAGGGGGTCTCGCCCTTGGCGAAATCCTCGTCACGCCCGCCCTGGGCCTGCGCGTTGTAGCGCGCCACGGTGCGCTCCAGGGCCGCGGCGTCGATGCCACAGGCCGCGGCCAGCTGCGCCAGGCTGCGGCCGCGCCGCAGGTAGCCGTTGCGCAGCCAGGGTCGCAATGAAAACGGCGCGGGCTTGGCCGCACCGAGACCGTAGCGGCGGATGAAGGCGTGGTCGCACACCAGCCAGGCCTGGGCGGTTTCGCCCGCCGGCGTGGCGCGCAGCAGGGCCTGCATGAAGTCGTGGTACGACTCGGCCTCGTTGACAAAGCGCAGGCCATCGCTTCTCACGGCGATCAGTCCGGGCTTGGCCCGGTCGATGAGGTGTGGGAAATGGCAGAGGCTGCCGTCGGTGCGCGGCACCCGCGACACCGGCGCCAATGCCGCGGCCTGCACCAAGTCGTGCGACACCGGCGCACCCGCGGCCTCACCCAGGCGCAGCCCGTCGCCGGTGTTGCCGCGCGCCGCGGCCGACCAGTGGCACTGGCCTGTGGGGTCGTGCGGCAGCAAGGCTTTCTTGCGTTCGGGATCGTGCGGAAAACCACCGCAGGCCAGCAGCACCCCATGGCGCGCGTGCACCTCCAGCGGCCCCTGCGGCGTCTCCAGCACCGCACCGCTCACGCCGACGCCTTCGGCCCCTTCACGGGTCAACAGGCGGCTGGCGGGGCTGCGGGTGCGCAGATCCACCCCTGCTTCAGCGGCCGACGCCAGCAGAGCGCCGGCCAGCGCGTTGCCATTGACCAGCCGCATGCTGCGCCCGTGCAGCAGGCGGTCGCGCGCCAGCGCCAGCACGCGGCGGGCCACGTAAGCGAACGACGCCGGCGAGCGCAGCGCATTGATGTAGTGGCGCAACTCGGCGCCAGACGCGATGCCCATGCCCCACAGCGTGGTCTCGGGCAATGGGGGTTCGAGGTCCGCCATGCGCGCGCCCAGGCGACGGCCATCGAAGGGCGCGGCGCACACCGAACGGCCACCCTCGCGCGCGTGGGGCGAGCGGCCGTGGAAGTCCGGAATCGCGTTGCCGTCGATGAAGCGCAGCGCGGTGCGCGTGCGGAAGAACTCGATCATGCGCGGCCCGTTCTCCAGGTAGGCCCGTGCACGCGCCTCGTCGAAACGTTCACCCAGCTCGTGGCGCAGGTAGCCCAGCGGCTCTTCCAGCGGCTCCTGGATGCCGGCCTCGACCGCCAGCGGATTGCGTGGAATCCACATCCAGCCGCCGGACCACGCGGTGGTGCCGCCCAGCCGCGCCTGCTTCTCGGCCACCACCACCGACAGCCCCAGGCGTGCGGCGGTCACGGCCGCGGACAGGCCGCCGGCCCCGGAGCCGATCACCAGCAAGTCGCAATGGAGGGGAGAGGAAGAAGCTGGAGACCGGTCGGATGGCATGCGCGGGTGGCGCGCCCTCAGGGCGCGTAGATGGGCTGGCGGCCCGTCACCTGCGAGGAGGTGGCGGCACCCGCCGTGAGGTTGAAGAAAGGCGAAGCCCCGCTGGCGGCGGCCAGTTGCTGGGCGGTGGAAAGCAGTTCGGGCGCGAGCGCCTGCATGCGCTCGGTGGTGAAGCGCACAGTGGGGCCAGCGATGGTGAGCACGCCGATCGCGGGCTGGCCGGTAAAGCGCACCGGCGCGGAGATGGCCGACAGGCCCAGGGTGTAGGTGTCCACGGTCAGGCTGTAGCCGCGTTCACGGGTCTCGCGCACCGCTTCCATCGCGGCCTGCAAGGTGGGCGGCGCGTTGGGGCCGAACTGTTCTGGCAGGCCCAGGCCCTGTCGGGCCAGCAGGGCCAGGGCGTCGTCGTCGCTCAGCGTGGACAACCAGGCCCAGCCCGAAGACGAGCAGGACAGCCGGGCATCGCTGCCCATGTCCGGGTCGTAGCGCAGGCCTTGGCGCGCCCCCTGAGCGCGGGCCACCCAGGTGAGACGCTCGCCATCGATGACCGACAGGCGCGCCAGTTCGCCCGAGACTTCGGCCAGGCGGTTGAGCAGCGGCTGCGCGATGTCCACGATGCCGCTGTTGCCCAGGTAGGACAGGCCCATGCTCACCAGCTTGGTGGTGAGCAGGTAGTCGCCATGGCCGCGCGCCTGGCGGACGTAGCCCAGACGGACCAGATCGGCCAGCAGGCGGTGCACGGCGCTGCGTGGGATGTTGAGCCGGTCGGCAATGGCCGCCAGTTCCATGCCCTCGCCTTGCTGCGACAGCAGTTCGAGGATGCCAAGGGTTCGTTCAAGGACGCCGTTCATGTGAGGTTCCCGGTGGTGGCTGCGGAAAACCTCGAACAGTACAGGAAACGCGGCCTCTCCCCGGACAACCGGCCTGCGGTGCGCGCCACGTGTGCCGCCGCCGCAGGGGCTGCTGAGCCACGATCGCGCGGGCATTTGGGTAGACAGCATGAGGAGTTCGGACAGGGTTGAACGGACACGTAGGGTAAGGAGCGGCGGCAGTGTACCGCATAAATGGAATCATATTCCGAAATTGAATCTTGTTCAGAATTTAAGTATGATGTGCACCATCCGTCCATTCAACCGAAGAACCCTGCCGCATGAACCCGCAGACCCTGAGCGGCGCGACGCGCCTGCACTACATCGTTGGCGACCCCATCGCCCAGGTGAAATCCCCCGCCGGCGTGAGCCAGGCCTTCGCGGAGCGCGGCCATCAGGCGGTCTGCGTGCCGGCCCACGTGGCGCCCCAGGACCTGGCCGCGTGGGCGCGCGGCGTCTCGCTGGCGCAGAACGTGGACGGCATCATCGTCACCGTGCCGCACAAGTTCGCCTGTGTACCGCTGTGCGCCAGCCTCTCGGAGCGGGCGTCGTTCCTCGGCGCGGTCAACACCCTGCGCCGCAACCCGGACGGCACCTGGCACGGCGACATGTTCGACGGCCTGGGCTTCGTGCAGGCCATGCGGGCCCAGCAGTGCGAACCCGCGGGCCGCAAGGTGCTGCTGGTGGGCGCGGGCGGCGCGGGCTCTGCCATCGCCCACGCGCTGGTCATGGCCGACGTGAGCGAACTGGCGCTGCACGACCCCGACGTGCGCCGCCGCGACGGTCTGATCGCGCGCCTGGCCAGCCTGGGCCGGGGTGAGGTGCGCGTGGGCAACGCCGACCCACGCGGCTTCGACATCGTCATCAACGCCTCACCCATCGGCATGCGCGAGGGTGACCCCTACCCGCTGGACGTGGACCTCCTGCAACCCCGCATGTTCTGCGGCTGCGTGATCACCGCGCCGGCCATCACCCCTTTCATTGCCGCCGCCCGCGCCAAGAAGTGCGCCACCCTCACCGGCACCGACATGTTCCTGCAGGTGCGCGGCCTGATGGTGGACTTCCTGCTCGGCGCCTGAGCGCCGCGCTTGCCCCGCACTTTCCTTCAGCCCATTCCTTCTGCCCATGAACGTTCTTGAATCCCTGGACGCCCTGCCCGCCGACGCCGGCTTCGACATCGCCGTGGTGGGCGCCGGCGGCGCCGGCATGGCCGCCGCGCTGGTCGCCGCCATCGAGGGCCGCCGCGTGCTGCTGGTCGAGCGCACCGGCCACGTGGGCGGCACCACCGCCTGGTCGGCCGGCACCTCCTGGGTTCCCGGCACCCACCACGCCGCGCAGGTCAATCCCGACGACACCCTGGAGGCGGCCGCACGCTACCTCACCAACGCCATCGGCGAACGCACGCCGGCCAGCCTGCGCCAGGCCTTCCTGGACAAGGGCGGCGAGGCCATCCGCTTCCTGGAGGCGCACTCCGAAGTGCGTTTCCGGCCCTACCCCAAACACCCGGACTACATCTCCGACCTGGGTGGCTCCACACTCAACGGCCGCGCACTCGACCCCCTGCCTTTCGACGGTCGCAAGCTGGGCCGGCTGTTCCGGCTGGTGCGCCCGCCCATCCCGGAGTTCACCGTGCTCGGCGGCATGATGGTGGACCGCACCGACATCAACCACCTGCTCGCGCTCACGCGCTCCATGGCCTCCTTCCGGCACTCGCTGCGCATCCTGCTGCGCCACGCGAGCGACCGCCTGCGCTACCCGCGCGGCACCCGGCTGGTGATGGGCAATGCCCTGGTGGCACGCCTGCTGTATTCGCTGTCCCGGCATCCCAACGTGACCCTGCTGCTCAACACCGGCGTGGAGCGCTTCGAGCACGAGCGCGCCGAGGGTGTGAAGGGTCTGGTGCTGGCCGCGGGTTCGCGGCGGCGCCGCGTCGCGGTGGCACAGGGCGTCGTCATGGCCAGCGGCGGCTTCAACCGCCACCCGCACCTGCGCCTGAAGATGCTGCCCGGCGCCAACATCGACTGGTGCCCTGGCGCGCCCGGCCACACCGGTGAACTCCATGGACTGGCGCAGGCCGTGGGCGCGACCCTCGGCCAGGGCGGCCTGAGCCATGCGTTCTGGGCGCCGGTGTCCCTGCGGCGCCGTGCCGACGGCAGCACCGCCGTGTTTCCCCACTTCGTGATGGACCGCGCCAAGCCCGGCATGCTGACCGTGAACAAGGCCGGCGAGCGTTTCGTCAACGAGAGCACGTCCTACCACCTGTTCGGCCTGGCCATGCAGGCCACCGCCAGCGTGCCGGCCTACCTGGTCTGCGATGCGGCCGCGCTGCGGCGGTACGGCATCGGCATGGTGCGCCCGGGCGCCGGCCCGCGAGACCTGGCCCCCTTCCTGGCCGATGGCTACCTCACGCGCGGCGAAACGCTGGACGAGCTCGCCCAGCAACTGGGCATCGACGCCACCGGCCTCAAGGCCAGCGTGGCCCGCATGAACCAGCACGCCGAAACCGGCACCGACCCCGACTTCCATCGCGGCGAAACCGCCTACCAGCACAACATTGGCGATGCCGCCCTGGGGACACGCAACCCCAATCTGGGCCGCCTCGACACCGCACCCTACTACGCCGTGCGCCTCTATCCGGGCGATATCGGCTCGGCCACCGGCTTCGTCACCGACGGCGATGCCCGCGTGCTGGACGACAGCGGCCAGCCCATTCCGGGCCTGTACGCGGTGGGCAACGACATGCACTCCATCATGGGCGGCGTCTACACCGCGCCCGGCATCACCGTGGGACCGGGCCAGGTGTTCGGCTACCTCGCGGCGAAGCACGCCAGCGCGCGCGGCGGCTGAGCCATCGGCCGTGCGGCCGCGCCGGGCTATGGCGGTCATTGAAGCAATCGAATTCACAGCACCGCTTGCTTTGGACAGACTCGTGTGTCTGTCCAACGCCCGAACGCACCGCCATGGCCGAACTGATCCTGCGCCAAGTCCGCCCCGCCTGGTCCCAGCTCCAGCAGCTTGAGCTGCCGCCGCACGCCCTGCGCAACGCGCTGCTGTCCCTGGCGGCGGGCACGCTGGGCATGGCCGGCCTGGCGGCGGCTTCCACCTTCTGGGAGCCCACCCAGGCGTGGTGGCTGGCGGTCGAAGGCGGCAGCGCCCTGGTGGCCGGGGTGCAGGCCTCGCTGCTGGCGGCGGTGGCCACGGCGGTGGGCGCCATGCCGGTCTTCGTGGTACAGCGCGTGAGCAAGCGGCAGGAATCGGCCTTCATGGCTTTCTCGGCCGGCGTGATGCTGGCAGCCGCCATCTTCGCGCTGCTGCTGCCTTCCCTGGACGCCAGCCGCGCCCTGCTGGGCGAGGGTGGCGGCAGCGCGCTGCTCACCGGCCTGGGGCTGGCGCTGGGCATGGGCCTGATGCTGGGCATGGACCGGGCATTGCCGCACGAACACGCCGTGCTGCCACCGGCCGCACACGGCCACGCGCACACCGGTGCGCCCAGCGACCCGGCCTCGCGGCGCGCGTGGCTGATGGTGCTGGCCCTGATGATCCACAACCTGCCCGAAGGCCTGGCCGTGGGCGCGGCCTATGCCGGCCCCGCCGACGCAGACACGGTGCGCGACGGCGCGGCGGTGGCGCTGGCCATCGGCCTGCAGAACATGCCCGAGGGCCTGATCGTGGCCATGGCACTGCGCACGCTCGGCCTGGGTGCCGGCCGCGCCTGGGGCGTGGCCGCGCTGACCGGCCTGGCCGAGCCGCTGGGCGCGATGCTGGGCATCTGGGTGCTGGGCAGCACGCCCGCGCTCTACCCGCTGGGCCTGGCACTGGCCGCCGGGGCCATGATCTTCGTGGTGAGCCACGAGATCATCCCCGAGACCCACCGCGAAGGCTTCGAGGGCGCGGCCAGCGCCACGCTGCTGGCCGGCTTCATCTTCATGATCTGGCTCGACGCCGTGACCTGAACACCCCCCAAAACAGGGGAGGAATGGCGCCTGCGCACTTGAGCGCCTGCGGCTTGTACCGTATGCTGGCCCGCACCGGAGGGACTCAGCATGATCGAGTGGGCGGAGAGGTTCTTGAAGCTGCTGCCGATCGCAGCGGATACCCTGGCGCCGGGCAAGCGCAAGGAAGTCCTGACCCGCCTGGGCTGCCATGCGGTCTTCCACGACATCCGCAAGAACCATCACCTCAAGCGGGCGCTGCGGCTCTCGTGGGCCTCCGCGGCGCAAGCCGTCGTGAATGCGGCCGAAGCCGATGCCAGGAGCCGGGCAGAGCCTGCGTTGCGCCGCCAGCTCGATGCCTTCGTGCCTGTGTTCGATGCGGCCATGAAGGACCTCACCGCCAAGGCCTGCGACCTGAAAACCGAAAACGACCTCCCCGACTCGGTCATCGACGGCTTCATCCTTCATTTCATCGAAGGCATGCCCGGGCACCTGGCTTTCAACGGGGGCGACGAGGCCAAGGACCACGTCACGAAGCGCTTCCTGGACGACCTGCGCCGCGCCACCTGCGCTCCCGATGAGCTGCCCGTGCTGGTGGTCGCCCGGGCCCGGGCTGGCGTGAGCAAGGGCGGCGATACCGCCCGTTCCTTCGGCACGCTGATGTTCGACGACTTTGCCCGCATCATCCAGGACCCGGGCGCGTACCCCGAGGCGCGCGCCAGCTTCGAGCAACTGCAGTACCAGATCCACAAAGACCTGAGCCGGTTGAACCTGGACATCAGCCGGCAACTCGCGCAGCTCGTCGCGGGTGTGGACGAGAAGCTGGACCAGGCGCTCGCGCGCCAGCCCGCGGACTGGCTCGCCAACCGCATCGAGATCCAGTTCGTCCAACTGGCCGCGGCCATGGAGGAACACGCCAGGTACCTGCGCCAGCTCAAGGAAAGCCAGGAGCACAACTTCCAGGACCTGCGCGACCGCTTCGACAAGGCCAATGCGCGCGCGAACCTGCTGCAGTCATCACCGGCATCCAGCCTCTACGACCCCCTGAACCAGACGCCGGCCACGGACAGGACGCGGATCATCCACTACTGCCTGTTCGACGACCAGTCCCGCTTCAACGACATCAAGCAAGCCTTCTTCCGTGTGCTGGACAACCTGCAAACCGAGACGCCGCTGGACATCTATCCGTGGCTGGTGCGCGCCATCGAGGAGCGGGAACGGCAGAACAGCGGCTACCTGCACAACGCGGTGCAGTCGCTTTACGGCAAGCAGCACATCGGTTCGGTGCTGGAGATCACAGGCAGCCTCGGGGCCAGCATCGCGGGCGAACAGCGCTTTGTCGACAGGCTCTGCAGCCTGGGCTGGGATGCCGCTTCGGACGTGGGCCAGGGCGTCGATCTCGAACTGACCGACGACCCGGTCAGGCGCGCCAAGGCGGCTGGGCGCGGCGCATTTCCCCTGACGGTGGAGACCCGGCTGGCGCTCTCGGCGCTGATGGAAGACAAGCACCTGGCCGTGCTGCTGCGCACCCCCCGCTCCGAGGTGTCCACGCCGGTGGCCGCTTTCCTGGGTTTTCTGGAAAAAAGAGGTGTGGCGGTCGATCAGGCAGAGGCCGATGACATCGACGCGGCCTGGGTGCTGCGGTACCTGCAGAAACTGTTGGGCATCGCCCCCACGTACATCGAGAACCCGTACCCCAAGCTGGAACATTTCTCGGTGGACGATGCTGCGCGCTACCACGGCCGCGAGCACGAGTGCCAACTGGCCCGCGATGCGCTGGCGCGGCGCAGCGCGGCAGGCCGCAGCGCGGTCCTGGGCGTACGTGGCCCCAGTGGCTGCGGCAAGTCCTCGTTCGTGCAGGCGCGCCTGGTGGCCTCCCTGCTCAAAGAAGGCCACAGGCACCTCACGCTGCGCCGGACCGACATGCTGGGCAGCGACGGAGAAACCGTGGCGGCGGCCAGAAAGCTCTGCGAGCAGATGCGCACGGTGCTCGGTCTCCCAGCAGAAGAGGAGGTGTCCACCTTCTTCCGGGGACCCTCTCACCTGGTTGTCGCCAGTTGCTGCCAACTCCTGGACCAGATGCACCGCAAGGCAGGCCATCCCGCGGTGGTGGTCTGCCTGGACCAGTTCGAGGAGATCGTGGACGACCTCGCGGACGATCGCTCCGTGCCCGAGTGGCGTGCGCTGCTGGGCATTGTCGATCACCTCGCCGCCATGCCCGGGGTGTGCATCGTCTTCACACTGGAGGACAGCCGTTTCGACAAACTGGCCTCCAGCGTGGGCGCGAGCGTGCTGGCGCAAGCCGACTGGATCCGGCTTGAAGACCCGGGTGAGCTGCCTCTGTTCCTGCGCACCGTGGTGGAGGAACCGCTGCGCCAGGCAGGTTTCGAACTCGACGCGGACATCGTCACGCGGCTGGTGGACGAATCCATCGAGCTGGACCAGAGCAACGGCGACATCGGGTCCCCGCTGCCCCTGCTGTCGCTGAAGATGCACAACCTCTTCCGGCAGATCCGGGCACAGGGGCTGGACGGTGACCCGAAGGCGCCGCTGCGCATCGGGGCCGGTGACCTCAGCGGCGCTTCCCTCTCCATCGCCGACGAAATCGAGGCACTGGCGGAAGAAGCCTGGATGCGCGCAAACGCCGAAGACGAGGACATCGGCCATTTCCTGCGGCCGCTGGTGCGGCTGTCCACCAGCGACGCGCTGGGCGCACGGACCAACATCGTGCTGGGCGCGGTCAGCACGCGCGAGTTCGCGGCCGAAAGGAAGCTGGACAGGCAGTTCAACAAACTGCGTCTGCTGGTGCCTGCGGCCAACGGCTTGCGACTGGTGCACGAGAGCGTGATCCACCGCTGGAAACGGGCCGCGCAGTGGTTCGCCGAAACCCGCGAAGAACTCGCCCGCGAGGCCGATCTGCGCAAGGAGGCCGAGGACTGGCATGCGCGAGGTCGTCCGCCCGTCACCGATGCACAGCGTGACCGGCTGGACGCGGCGGTGAAGGTGCTGCACGCGCACATCCGCAACTGGGCCACGGACCAGCCCCTGGACCTGCCCGATGCCGAACGCCATCTCTGTGCGTACGCCTGCGCGCTCTTCGATCTTTCCGAAACCCCGCTGGCACCGGTACCGAACTCCCGCCACCAGTGGCTGCACATCCACCTGGCGGCGTCCTTCGGACGGCTGGAGCTGCTGCGCCGCTTCGCCGCCCTGGCACCGGAAGCGATCGAAAAGGAAATCAGTCACAGGCGCCGGGCCTTGCACTGCGCCGCGTTCTCGCAGGCCGGCGCGGTGGCGCTGCTGCTGGAACAGCATGCCGACGTGCGGGCGGTGGACACCAGCGGCGCGACGGCCCTGGACATCGCCACCTACGTGCAGCGCGAGGACATCGTCGATCTCCTGCTGGCCGCCATCCCCGATGGCGCGGCAGACCTGTTTCCCGGCTTTCCGCTCACCATGGCGGCGATGGTGGGCCACACCCGGCTGGCCGCCAAGCTGGAACACAAGGGGTTCCGGCACGCCCCGCGTGCAGCCGACGGCTGGGCGCCGCTGCACACGGCGGCAGAGAACGGCGATCTGGAGGCCTTCCGCTATTTCCTCGCACGCGGCGACGCGACGCTGGAAAACAAGGACAAGTTCACCCCGATCGACATCGCGGCGTCCAATGGCCACTGGAAACTGATCCATGAGGCGCTGCCGTATCCCGGCGTTGCCGATCTGCTGGCCGGCAAGCGCTCGAACGGCGCCACGACGCTGATGCATGCGGCTTTCCAGAAGCGCTACAAGACCATCGAGATGCTGCTGCCGTTCAGCGATCCGAATGCCACGCTCGACCAGGAAGGCAGCTTCGACGGATTCACCGCCTTGCATTGCGCGCTGAACGCCTTCGACAAGGACCGGGAGAACGCCTCCCAACGGCTGCGCCTGCACACCGCGCGCACGGTGGAGGCGCTGCTGTCGTCCACGCGAACCGACGTGCTGATCCGTGCCAAGGACAAGAGCGCCTTCGAGATGGCCCGGGGCCTGCCCGCTACCCAGGAGGCGATCCTTGCGCATCCTTCTTTCGATCCACTGCGCCCGATGGCCAGCGGCTGGTCCGAACTGATGCGCGCGGCGAACGAGGGTGACCAGGCGCAGGTGATGCGCCTGCTCGAACGCACCAGGGACCGCACCCTCATCGACCACGTGTCCGAAGACGGCAAGTCGCTCGCGCTCCTGCTGCTGCAGAACAACATGGGGCATCTGGTGAGGCCGATGATCAAGGCCGGCGAGGTGGATCCGTGGCGGCCCGCGCCGTCCTACCCGGGCCTGCTCATGGCGTCGGATACCGAGGCCACGCAGGACATCCACCAGTGGGTCATCGACCGCATCCCCGACCAGATCCCGGCAGAGATCACCATCTATGTGCTGAACCAGCTCATCTACCGGGACGCTCCCCATGACACGGCGCAGCGGCTTGCCAAGCTGGTCCTCGCGCACACCGACGCCAGCGATCCGCGCCGGCTGTCCGCCAGCATGGTCACCGCAGCGCGCTTTGGCCAGCTCGGCATCTTCGACCTGCTGCAGGAGCACGGCGTGGTGCCCGATCTCCCCGACGGCTGGGGCAGGCACATCATGGACCTGGCCAGCGAGACCTTGCGCGACCAGTTGCTCGCACGAGCCCGACGACTGTCCTGACACACCCGACACCATGAACCACTACCACCCCGACGACCCAGGCTGGCAACCGCTGGACGACCCGGCTCTGGAGGCGCTGCTGCAGCCCGAGGGCTGGCACGCGCGCTTCAGCCCAGACGTGACGCTGCATGCACGCAGCTTGCCGTTCTACCCCGGCCACCGGCTGGTGATGGCGCGCTGCCCGCACTGGCTTCCCGCGAACGCCGCGCTCTACTGGCTGCTGGCACCGGACCAAACCTCCTACCGGCTCAATGGCGTGTCTCCACCCATTCACGAGGCCAATGCCCAATCGGCGCAACGGCTCACCGAGGAGCTGGCGCCGGCCTACCTGTGTTTTTTCGGCTTTTTCGTGCGCGGAGAGGAAGGCCCCTTCTACATCATCGATTCGCTCGACGCCCCGCTCCTGCCGCTGCATCTGCGCCAGCAGGACGAAGACCGTGATCCGCAACAGGCCAGGGAAAGGAGCGCGCTGCGGCGTATCTTCCAGGGCGTGCGCACGTTCGGAACCGATGAGAACGGGCACGTCCGGCTCTCCGCCCTGGTCTACTACAGCAACGCGGTGTTTGTCGCCGACTTCCTGGTGCAGGCCAGCGGCATGGTGGAAATGCAGAATGACAACCCGCTCATTGCCGACCTGAGCACCCGCATCGATGCCCCACTGACGCTGCACGCCAGTTGCCTGCCGGACCAGGCTGAGCCTCCCCACCAGGTGCACTGAACCGGCCAACGCGACGCGTAAGATCGCCGCATGAGCGTTCACATCCGATTCCTCGGCGGGGCCGGCACCGTCACCGGCTCCAAGTACCTGGTGGAGCACGAAGGGCAAAGCCTGCTCGTGGACTGCGGGCTGTTCCAGGGCTACAAGCAGCTTCGCCTGCGCAACCGGGACCCGCTGCCGGTGCTGCCCAACCACATTGGCGCCATCGTGCTCACGCACGCGCACCTGGACCACAGCGGCTACCTGCCGCTGCTGGCCAAGGAAGGGTTTCACGGCAAGGTGTGGAGCACGCCGGCCACGCGCGACCTCGCTCAGATCCTGCTGCCCGACAGCGGCCACATCCAGGAAGAAGACGCGGCGTACGCCAACCGCAAGGGCTTCTCGCGGCACTCGCCGGCCTTGCCGCTCTACACCGAGGAGGATGCGCGCCGCAGCCTCAAGCTGTTCCGCACCGTGCCCATGCGCCAGGCGTTCGAGCCACTGCGCGGCTGGCAGGCCCGCTTCTCGGGCGCGGGGCATATCCTGGGTGCGGCCAGCCTGTTGCTCACCGTGGGCGGACAACGCCTGCTCTTCTCGGGCGACCTGGGCCGCCCCGACGACGCCCTCATGCTGCCACCGGATCCGCCGCCTGCGGCCGACGTGGTGGTCTGCGAATCGACCTATGGCGACCGCGAGCATCCCACCGAAGACCTGCTGGCCGAACTCGGTCCCGCGCTGCAACGCGTGTCCGCACGCGGCGGCACGGTGGTGGTGCCGGTGTTCGCGGTCGGCCGCGCGCAGGCTTTGCTGTACGCCATCGCGCAGCTCAAGCAAAGCGGCGCGCTGCCGCGTGCGCTGCCGGTGTACCTCGACAGTCCCATGGCCATACACAGCACCGAGCTGTTCCACCAGCACCTGGGCGAGCACCGGCTCGACGCCGCACAGTGCCGCGAGATGGGCGCGGTGGCCCGCATGGTGCAGACGCCAGACGAGTCCAAGGCGATTGCGCGGCAGCACGGCCCCAAGGTCATCCTCGCGGCCAGCGGCATGGCCACCGGCGGACGCGTGCTGCACCACCTCGCCCTGTACCTGGGCGACCACCGCAACATGGTGGTGCTCACCGGCTACCAGGCACCCGGCACGCGCGGCGCCACGCTCGCCAGCGGCGGCAGGTCGCTGCGCATCCACGGGCAGGATCTGCCGGTGCGAGCCGAAATCGTGCAGCTCACCTCCGCCTCGGCCCACGCCGACGCCAACCAGCTCATGGCCTGGCTGCGCGCCCTGCCCAGCGCACCGCGCCGCGTGTTCGTCACGCACGGCGACATGGCCGCCGCGGACGCGCTGCGCCACCGCATCGAGACCGAGCTGCACTGGCCGGCGATGGTGCCGGAGCATGGCAGTACGTGGTGAAAGAGGGCT
>NZ_JAHCKL010000019.1 GCF_026125785.1 Hydrogenophaga sp. | reverse complement strand
TGGTCTGCGCGGCCTTCAACGCCGATTTCGACGGTGACCAGATGGCCGTGCACGTGCCGCTGTCGGTGGAAGCCCAGCTCGAGGCCCGGACCCTCATGCTGGCCTCCAACAACATCCTGTTCCCGGCCAACGGCGAGCCCTCCATCGTGCCGTCGCAGGACGTGGTGCTGGGTCTGTACTACGCCACCCGCGAGCGCATCAACGCCAAGGGCGAAGGCATGATCTTCGCCGACCTGGCCGAGCTGCAGCGGGCGCTGGACAACGGTGTGGTGGAGATCACCGCGCGCATCAGCGTGCGCCTGACCCAGCACACGCTGGACAAGGCCAGCGGCGAATGGCGTGCCTCCATCGCCCTGGTGGACACCACCGTGGGCCGTGCGCTGCTCTCCGAGATCCTGCCCAAGGGCCTGCCCTTCGAGGTGCTGAACAAGGCGCTGAAGAAGAAGGAAATCTCGCGCCTGATCAACGCCTCGTTCCGCAAGTGCGGTCTCAAGGAGACCGTGGTCTTCGCCGACAAGCTGCTGCAGAACGGTTTCCGCCTGGCCACGCGCGCCGGCATCTCCATCGCGGTGGACGACATGCTGGTGCCCAAGGAGAAGCCCGCCATCATCGACCGCGCCGAAAACGAGGTGAAGGAAATCGCCCAGCAATATGCCTCCGGTCTGGTGACCGCTGGCGAGCGCTACAACAAGGTGGTGGACATCTGGGGCAAGGCCGGTGACGAGATCTCCAAGGTCATGATGGCCCAGCTCGCCAAGCAGAAGGTGACCGACCGCAGTGGCAAGGAAGTGGACCAGGAGTCGTTCAACTCCATCTACATGATGGCCGATTCCGGCGCGCGCGGCTCGGCGGCGCAGATCCGCCAGCTCGCCGGCATGCGCGGCCTGATGGCCAAGCCGGACGGCTCCATCATCGAGACCCCCATCACGGCGAACTTCCGTGAAGGCCTCAACGTGCTGCAGTACTTCATCTCCACCCACGGCGCCCGCAAGGGCCTGGCCGATACGGCGTTGAAGACCGCGAACTCCGGCTACCTCACGCGCCGCCTGGTGGACGTGACGCAGGATCTGGTGGTCAACCAGCTCGACTGCGGCACCGCCAACGGCACGCTGATGCGCGCCATCGTCGAGGGTGGCGAGGTCATCGAATCGCTGCGCGACCGCATTCTGGGCCGCACCACGGCCGAGGACGTGATCCACCCGGAAACCCGCGGCGTGCTGGTGCCTGCCGGCCTGCTGCTGGACGAGGACATGCTCGACGAGCTCGAGGCCGCTGGCGTGGACGAGGTCAAGGTGCGCACCGCACTGACCTGCGAGACGCGCTTCGGCATCTGCGCCAAGTGCTACGGCCGCGACCTCGGCCGTGGTGGCTTGGTCAACATCGGCGAAGCCGTTGGCGTGATCGCAGCGCAGTCCATCGGCGAACCCGGCACCCAGCTGACCATGCGCACCTTCCACATCGGTGGTGCTGCGTCGCGTGCGGCCGTGGCCTCCAACGTGGAGGCCAAGTCCGCGGGCGTGATCGGCTTCAATGCCACGATGCGCTACGTGACCAACAACAAGGGTGAGCTGGTGGTGATCGCCCGTTCCGGCGAGATCATCATCCACGACGAGCATGGCCGTGAGCGCGAGCGCCACAAGGTGCCGTACGGCGCGACCCTGTCCGTCAAGGCCGACCAGCAGATCAAGGCCGGCACCATCCTGGCCAACTGGGATCCGCTGACGCGCCCCATCATCACGGAATTCGCCGGCCAGGTGAAGTTCGAGAACGTCGAGGAAGGCCTGACCGTGGCCAAGCAGGTCAACGACGTGACCGGCCTGTCCTCGCTGGTGGTGATCGATCCCAAGCACCGCGGCTCGGCCAAGGTCGTGCGTCCGTTGGTCAAGCTGCTCGACGCGGGTGGCAACGAGGTCAAGATCCCCGGTACCGATCACTCGGTGACGGTGGGCTTCCAGGTGGGCGCGCTGCTCGAAGTGCGTGACGGTCAGGACGTCGGCCCCGGCCATGTGCTGGCGCGCATCCCGGTCGAAGGCCAGAAGACCCGTGACATCACCGGCGGTCTGCCGCGTGTGGCCGAACTCTTTGAAGCCCGCAGCCCCAAGGACAAGGGCATGCTGGCGGAGATGACCGGTACCGTGTCGTTCGGCAAGGAGACCAAGGGCAAGGTTCGCCTGCAGATCACCGATCCCGAAGGCAAGGTGTGGGACGAGCTCATTCCCAAGGAGAAGAACATCCTGGTGCACGAAGGCCAGGTGGTCAACAAGGGCGAGAGCATCGTGGACGGTCCCGCCGATCCGCAGGACATCCTGCGCCTGCTGGGCATCGAGGAGCTGTCGCGCTACATCGTCGACGAGGTGCAGGACGTCTACCGTCTGCAGGGCGTGAAGATCAACGACAAGCACATCGAGGTGATCGTTCGCCAGATGCTGCGCCGCGTCGTGGTCGAGAACCCGGGCGACTCTTCCTACATCGCGGGCGAGCAGGTCGAGCGCTCCGAGATCCTCAACACCAACGACGCGCTGCGGTCCGAGGGCAAGCTGCCCGCGACCTACAGCAACGTGCTGCTGGGCATCACCAAGGCTTCGCTGTCCACCGACTCGTTCATCTCCGCGGCGTCCTTCCAGGAAACCACGCGCGTGCTGACCGAAGCGGCCATCATGGGCAAGCGCGACGATCTGCGCGGCTTGAAGGAGAACGTCATCGTCGGCCGCCTGATCCCCGCGGGCACCGGCATGGCGTACCACGAGGCGCGCAAGGTCAAGGAGAAGATGGACGACGAGGAGCGCCGTGCCATCGCCGAGGCCGACGCGCTGTCGCTCGCGGCAGACCAGGCCGAGCAGGCGGATGCCAGCAACGCCAACGAGTCCACGGACTGATCTTCCCGGCGTGAGGCGGCGCTTCGCGCGCCGCTGAATCCCTCGACGCCCCCGGCCATCCGGCCGGGGGCGTTTTTCGTTGTGCGCGGGTCTCGGCATGTCTGGCCGCACCGGGGGGCTGGGGTATATTGGCCCGCGCCCGCGGACCCTCTGCCGGGCGTGCCTTTGCTCAGCGGTCAAGGAGTCCGAAGATGATGATTTCCCTGTGGGTCGTGCTGGCCATCGGCCTGGTGGTGTTCTTCTGGGCGGTGGGCGCCTACAACCGGCTGGTGCGCCTGAAGAACGGCATTGCGAACGCCTTCGGGCAGATCGACGTGCAGCTCAAGCGGCGCTACGACCTCATCCCGAATCTCGTCGAGGTCGCGCGCCGCTACCTCGCGCACGAAGCCCAGACGCTGGAAGCCGTGATCGCGGCGCGCAACCAGGCCCGCAGCGCCGAACAGACGGCTGCGGGCAATCCGCTCAATGCCGGCGCATTGGGCGCTCTGGCGGGCGCCGAACAGTTGCTGGGTGGCGCCCTGGGCAAACTGTTCGCCGTGGTCGAGGCCTACCCCGACCTCAAGGCCGACCAGAACATGCGCGAGCTCAGCGAAGAGCTGGCCAGCACGGAGAACCGCGTCGGCTTCGCGCGACAGGCCTACAACGACCAGGTGCTCGAATTCAACGACGCCGCCGCGCAATTTCCCACGCTCATCATCGCGCGGCTGTTCGGCTTCCAGCCACAGGCCATGCTCGAATCGACCCGCAGCGAGGCTGAGCGGGAGGCACTTCGTATTCAGCTGTGAGGCGCGGCCTTCCCTGACTGCCTGACATGCGCTTCTTCGAGTTTCAGCGCGATGCGCGTGGCCAGACCCGGCGCCTGCTGGTCGCGTTTGCGATCACGGTGATCTTGCTCGTGGTGGCCGTGAACGCCTCGCTGGCGCTGGCCTGGGGCCTGAGCTGGGGCTTCTGGCTGCCGGGCGAGATGCGCTACCCGCGCCACTTCTTTGCCGTGAACACCGCTGTCACCCTGCTCTTCGTGCTCGGGGGGTGGTGGGTGGAGACTTCGCGTCTGGCAGAGGGCGGAGGCGTGCGCCTGGCCGAGCAGATGGGTGCGCGCCTGGCCCAGCCGTCGGGCAACCTCGACGAGCAGCGCTTCTGCAACATCGTCGACGAGATGAGCATCTCCTCGCGCATGCAACGCCCCCAGCCCATGGTGCTGGCGCGCGACGAAGGCATCAATGCCTTTGCGGCCGGCTGGGACGAAAACGACGCGGTGGTCGCGGTCACGCGCGGCGCGCTGGAGCACCTCACGCGCGAGGAACTGCAAGGCCTGGTGGCGCACGAGTTCAGCCACATTGGCGAGGGCGACACCCGTTTGAACATGCGGCTGGTCGGCATGGTGTTTGGTCTGGAGTCGCTCTACCGCATGGGCCAGCACCTGTTCGAGCCCGACGAGAACGGCCGGCGGTGGGCGGCGGCGCTGATCGGCCTGGCCGTCATGGCCGCGGGCTGGCTGGGCTGGGTCGCCGGCCACGCCCTGCAGGCGGCGGTATCGCGCCAGCGCGAATACCTGGCCGACGCGCGCGCCGTGCAATGGACACGCAGCCGTGACGGCCTGGGCGGCGTGCTGCGCAAGGTGCTCGGGCAGCAGCGCGCAGGCCTATCTGCCCACCCCACCGGCTCGCTGGTGCAGCACATGCTGCTGGTGGCCAACGAGGGCGGCCAGGTCGCGCGCTGGTTCGACTCCCACCCGCCACTCTCGCAGCGCATTCGCCGTGTCTATGGCCGCGAGATGGGCCCGCTGCCGCTCTCCCGTGGCGGCAGCGCCAGTGTGTGACACTGTCGTCCCACCCAGCCCCTCTCGCCCGCCCATCTTGACCGACACCCGCCATCCGACATCCTCCGGCGCGTCCACGCCCAGCCTGTCCACGCAACTGTTGGCCACCGCGCGCTGTGTGCGTGCCGTCGAGCAGGGGCGATCGCTCAGCGACGTGCTGCCCGAGGTCGCCGCCCCGCTGCGGCCCGGCGTGCAGGCGCTGACCTTCCATGTGCTGCGACACCTGGGCACCGCGCGCGCGGTGGTGGCCAGCCTGGCGCCCCGCAAGCCACAGCCGGCGGTGCACGCGTTGCTTTGCAGTGCCGTCGCCCTGCTGCTGGACGAGGGCGATGAGCGCGGTGCGGCAGGTTCGGCGGGTGCCCGGGTACCGCAGTACGCGGCGCACACCGTCGTCGACCAGACCGTGAACGCTGCACGGGAAGAACGCGGCACCGCCCGCCAGGCCGGCTTCGTCAATGCCTGCCTGCGTCGCTTCCTGCGAGAGCGCACCCCCCTGTTGGCCAGCCTGGCAGACGACCCTGTGGCGCGCTGGAACCACCCGCGCTGGTGGATCGAGCGCCTGCAGCGCGACCACCCGGCGCAGTGGCAGGCCATCCTGGAGGCGAGCAACCAGCCCGGCCCCATGACGCTGCGCGTCAACCGCCGCCACAGCAGCCGCGAGGCCTACCGGCAGGCCCTGCAGGACATCGGGCTCGCAAGCACCCCCGTGGGCAGCGACGGCCTGGTGCTGGACGCCCCGCAGCCGGTGGAACGTTTGCCCGGCTTTGCCCAGGGACACTGCTCCGTGCAGGACGCCGCCGCTCAGATGGCGGCCGGCCTCTTGCTGGAGGGGCGCGAGGAAGCCCGCATTCACCGCGTGCTCGACGCCTGCGCCGCGCCCGGCGGCAAGACCGCCCATTTGCTGGAATCGGCCGACCTGGACCTGCTGGCACTGGATGTGGACGCCCGGCGTTGCGCGCGCATCCAGGACACCCTGGCTCGTCTGGGCTTGCGCGCCGAAGTGCGCTGCGCCGATGCCGCCCGGCCCGAAGCCTGGTGGGATGGCCGTCTTTTCGACGCCATCCTGCTCGATACGCCCTGCACCGCTTCCGGCATCGTGCGCCGCCATCCGGATGTGCGCTGGCTGCGCCGTGAAAGCGACGTGGCCGCTCTCGCGGCCACCCAGCGCGCGCTGCTGGACACCCTGTGGCCGCTGCTGCGGCCGGGTGGGCGGTTGCTCTATGCCACCTGCTCGGTGTTTCGCGCCGAAGGATCGGCGCAGGTGCAGGCGTTCCTTGAGCACCACACTGATGCACGCGTTCGCCCCTCGGTGGGGCATTTGCTGCCCGGTTCGGCCTCGGCTGCGGGGCAGTTCAACGACAATCATCCGGGTGGATATGACGGCTTCTTCTATGCCCGGATCGACAAGGCCGGGCCCTGAACGGGCCCCCCGCGCCAGCGGATGGGGGGGCCAAATGCTGGGCCGCCTGCGCCTGGCGGGGCTGGCGCTGCTCTGGCTCGTGTTCTGGCCTGTCCAGGCCCAGGCGCCGCAGCTCGAACAGCTCAGCCTGCTGCGCACCCAGGAAGGCCTGTTTCTTTCTGCCCGCATGGAGCTCACCCCCTCGCCGGTGGTGGAAGATGCGCTCCTGCGTGCCGTGCCGCTGTACTTCGTCTGGCATGCCGACGTGTACCGCTCCCGCTGGTACTGGACCGACAAGCGCGTGGCCTCCGCCACCCGCACCCTGCGCCTGGCCTACCAGCCGCTGACCCGCCGCTGGCGCGTCAGCCTCTCCAACGACCCCGGCGCGCCCGCTGGTGGTGCCGGCCTGCAATACGCCTTGCACCAGAACTTCGACAGCCTGACCGAAGCACTGGCCGGCGTGGCGCGTGTTGCGCGCTGGCGCATCGCCAGCGCCGACCGGTTGGAGCACGACGCCGCGCACCAGGTCGAATTCGCCTTCCGGCTCGACCTTTCCCTGCTGCCGCGCCCGTTCCAGATCGGCATGGCCAACCAGCCGGAATGGGCCGTCGAGTTGCAGCGCCAGTTGCCGGTCTCCGAGACCATCGAGATCGAGAAACCACTGGCCGCTCCCAGCAGCGCCGAAGGCCTGAAGTCGGTGGATGCGGGGGGTGGCGGCGCCAACCCCAACGGCACCGCGACGGACGCACCCCGCTGACCCAGTACGCCCCGGCCCTGCCTGCCCATCGTGACGGATCCCGCCGCCCCCAGCACACCGCACCGCGCCAAGCCGGCCGCCGTGCGCTGGGCCGTGGGTGCCGGCCTGGTCTTCATGACCGGAGTGGGCATGGTGCTGCTGTTCCTGCTCACGCTGGCCACCAACAACCGCGCGCTGTACGAACAGAACTTCACCTGGCTGGTTGCCGTCAACGTCGCGGTGGCCGCCTTCCTGCTGCTGATCGTCGGCTGGATCGCCGTGCGCCTGGGCCTGCGCCTCAAGCGAGGCAAGTTCGGCACCCGCCTGCTGATCAAGCTGGCCGCCATCATCGGCCTGGTGGGCGTGCTGCCCGGGGTGCTCATCTACACCGTCTCCTACCAGTTCGTCTCCCGCTCCATCGAAAGCTGGTTCGATGTGCGGGTGGAGTCCGCGCTGGCCGCCGGCCTCAATCTGGGCCGCACCACCCTCGACACGCTGGGCGCCGATCTCGGCAGCAAGACCCGCGTGGCCGCGGAAAGCCTCTCCCGCATGCCCAACGCCTCGGCCGTGCTGGCGCTGGACCGCTTGCGCGAGCAACTCGGTGCGTCCGACCTCATCCTCTGGAACGCCAACGGCCAGGCCCTGGGCAGTGCCGGCCTGTCGCGTTTCGACATCAATCCGGAGCGGCCCACGCAGACCCAGTTGCGCAACGTGCGCGCCTCGCGCGTGGTGACCCAGGTGGACGGGCTGGAAGAGGGCGCCGAGACCGACATCGAAGCACTGATCGCGGTGAGCGAGGCGCGCATCAAGGTGCTGGCCCTGGTCAGCCCGCCCAACTTCGGCTTCAACGCCGAGCCACGCTACCTGCAGGTGGTCGCGCCGCTGCCGCGTGCACTGGTGACCGACGCCCTGGCCGTGCAGGTGGCCAACCGCGAATACCAGGAACGGGCCTTCGCCCGCGAAGGCCTGCGCCGCATGTACATCGGCACCCTCACGCTGGCGCTGTTCCTGGCCGTGTTTGGCGCCGTGTTGCTCGCTGTGCTGCTCGGCAACCAACTGGTGCGTCCCCTGCTCGTGCTGGCCGAGGGCATGCGTGAAGTGGCGGCTGGCAACCTGGCGCCCAAGACCGCGCTGACCTCGCGCGACGAACTCGCCAGCCTCACCCGCACCTTTGCCCACATGACCCAGGACCTGGCCGATGCGCGCGGCGCCGTCCAGAAGAGCATGGAACAGGTCGATGCGGCACGGGCCAACCTGCAGACCATCCTGGACAACCTCACCGCGGGTGTGGTGGTGCTGGACGAGGACGGCTGCCTGCACAGCGTCAACCCAGGCGCCGAACGCATCCTGCGCACACCGCTGGCGCGCCACATGGGCGCGCCGCTGGCCGACGTGCCCGGCCTGGAGGCTTTTGCTTCCGGCGTGCTGCAGCAGTTCGAGCGCTTCCTGGGCGAACAGACGCCACCACCCGAAGGGGGGCATTGGCAACAATCCTTTGAACTCAGCGCCAACGGCAACACGCCGTTCGACGAAGGCATCACCCTGATCGCACGCGGCGCGCTGCTGCCCAACGGAGAGCGCCTGCTGGTCTTCGACGACGTCTCGGAAATGGTGTCCGCCCAGCGCGCCAAGGCCTGGGGCGAGGTGGCGCGCCGTCTGGCGCATGAAATCAAGAACCCGCTCACGCCCATCCAGCTCTCGGCCGAGCGCCTGGCCATGAAACTCGATGGCAAGGTGCAGCCCACCGAACAGGCCGTGCTCGACAAGTCCGTGCGCACCATCGTCGACCAGGTCGACGCCATGAAGCGCCTCGTCAACGAATTCCGCGACTACGCCCGCCTGCCCGCCGTGCGCCTCGCACCCATCGACCTCAACGCCCTGGTGCGCGACATCCTCGTGCTCTACGACAACGCCGCCGTGCCTGTGCGACTGGAACTGGCCGACGACCTGCCCAAAGTGCAGGCCGACCCCGAGCAGGTGCGCCAGACCCTGCACAACCTGGTGCAGAACGCGCAGGACGCCATGGCCGGGCAGCCCGGCGCCGAGGTGCTGCTGCGCACCCGCCGCTCCGACTCCGGCAAGTGGGTGCGCCTGAGCGTGCTCGACCAGGGCCCCGGGTTCGCCGACCACATCCTCAAGCGCGCCTTCGAACCCTACGTCACCACCAAGACCAAAGGCACCGGCCTGGGCCTGGCGGTGGTCAAGAAGATCATGGACGAGCACGGCGGCCGCGTGGATTTGGCCAACCGCATGACCGAAGGCAGGGTCTCAGGCGCCCAAGTGTCGTTATCATTCGCAGTTGCGAATTGACAACAGACAGATCTAGGGGATTTCAGCGCGCCATGGCAACTATTCTGGTCGTAGACGATGAACTCGGGATACGGGACCTGCTCTCGGAAATCCTCAACGACGAAGGCCACACGGTCGAACTCGCCGAGAACGCGGCACAGGCCCGCGCCGTGCGCAGCCAGCTTCGCCCCGACCTCGTGCTGCTCGACATCTGGATGCCCGATACCGACGGCGTCACCCTGCTCAAGGAATGGGCCAGCACCGGCCTGCTCTCCATGCCCGTCATCATGATGAGCGGCCACGCCACCATCGACACCGCTGTTGAAGCCACCCGCATTGGCGCCGCTGCCTTCCTCGAAAAACCCATCACCATGCAGAAGCTGCTCAAGGCGGTAGACCAGGGCCTGCACAAGACCCCGGCCAAGCCCGCCAACGGCGGCGGCAGCGGTCATGGCGGCGGCAACGGCAGCTTCGTGCCAGGTCTGCGCGCGGGTGGCGTCACAGGCTTTGGCGGCAACGGCAGCATGGGTCTGCACCCGGGCGTCGGCGCGGGCAGCGGCGGCCTCGAACTCACCGTCGAGTCCGTCATGACCGGCGGCACGGCCCTTCACGAAACCACGCTGGACCTCGGTCCGCAGTCATCCCAGTCCTTCAATCTCGACGGCCCCCTGCGTGAAGCCCGCGACGAGTTCGAGAAGGCCTACTTCGAATACCACCTGGCCAAGGAAGCCGGCTCCATGACCCGCGTGGCCGAAAAGACCGGCCTGGAACGCACCCATCTCTACCGCAAGCTCAAGCAGCTCGGCGTGGACCTGGCCCGCAGCAAGCGCAACGCCCTCTGAAGCAAGCTGGCCTGGCCTCCGGAATACCCCTGTCGGAAGCTGCTACAATCTCGTTCTTTCCCAAGGCCCGGTAGCTCAGTTGGTAGAGCAGCGGATTGAAAATCCGCGTGTCGGTGGTTCGATTCCGCCCCAGGCCACCAAAATTCAGCGCCCAACTGTTCTCAGTTGGGCGTTTTCATTTGTGCTTCCCGCATGACACGCGGGGTTCCCGCACATTCTGCGTGTGCGACCGAGGTCCTATGGCCTGGCAGGAACATCCCCGGTTGCCCTCCGTTCCGCCCTCTCTTCTCTCGAAATCGGCGCTAACTTCTTCGCCGTGGCACACGCAGACGGCGTTGTTCGTCAATCACTTATGCGTGCGCCGACGGAAATGGTTGGCTCGCGGGTTTGCACGAGCAAAGCAGAACGGCAAACCCGCGAGGCCAGCCTCCACGTCAACCCTTGGGCGGGAACGGATCGTCACCGTAGCTGTTGCGCTCACGGATCTGGCCGTTCCGCCCTTGGATGAGCATCTCGCTCTGCTGGTTGATGGCGATGTCCCGCGCACGGTCAATCGCCTGTTGCTGCGTGTTATGGATGGAGGTGAGACGGTCGTTGCCTTCTCCCCGCACACCCCATTGATCGCCGCCGTTGATGGGTACGACCCATTGGTTCTTTCCGCTCATTTCAATCTCTCCAAAAAATGAAAAAGTCAGGCTCTTGAAGTCAGCGCGAGCCAGGCGCTTCGGTGCAGAATTCATGTCATGACGTTCGCCCCCTTTCCAGTTGCCGAACACGGCATCGCATACAGTCCAGCGCGTTGCTGTGTGACGACGAGTGCCCCGTAGGCTGCCAGTCGAGCCTCGTGCTCCGGCTTGCCCTTGTCCTTCGACTTGATCTTGAACAGGTCAATCGGCTTGTCGCTCTTCTGGCCAGCGCGCTGCATGATCCTTTCGCCGTCCACCTCGGCCCCCTTGAACGACCAGAGCGCTTCGAACACCTTCGCTTGACCGTCAGTAAAGCGGATCGGCGCTGCCTGCACGTCCGGCAGCGTCGCCCACTTGAAGTCCGCCGAGAATGGCCCGTTCACAGGTGCGGCCGGATCGGCCACTGCTGGCGCTACAGACGGTACCGAAGGGATGAAGGCGATCCCGCCGCCATAGAACGTGAATCGTTCTTCCAGCGCCAGCCATTCCACACCGGAGCCGAAGGGCGATCCACGGGTCGTGCGCGGCCTGGGGGTGATTACCCGGATGTTGCTTCCCGCCACCCGAACACGATCCAGCAAGGACGGCTCATGCAGCACTCTCGTCAGCTCTCGGGCCAGCACGACCGGCGAGCTGCGGGCATTACCGAGCCGCCAAGCACCGTCGCCCAAGTCATCGATGTCGTCGCGGCTCTCGATGTCGAGCGCGAGGCGCATTTTCTGCCGCAGCCAGTCTTCATCCAGGGCCAATGCCGCACCATCGATTGCCTCGACCGGCACCTGGCCACACTCCGGGCAACGGCAGATCCGACCGCCCCGGCCGTCACTCCAGACCTGCGCCCGATGCTGCTGGCAGTGGGGGCAGAGCACAAAAGACTGATCCAGCGCTGCTGGCCTGACCGTTTTGCCGAGCACAGACAAAGCAGATACCTCGCGTGGCGACAGCGTGGCACGCAGTACCGGCGTGCCACCCGCGAACAGACGGCAAACCAAGGCCCAGGCATCGTGCGTCGCCATTGATCAGTCCTCGTAGGCCGATGATGAACTGACTGCGTCGGTCTCTGGCGGCAATTCCTGGGCACTGAGGGTCTGGCCCTTCTGCAAGATGCCCACCGCGACAAGGTAACCCTCCAGTTGCGCCTGCATCTTGGCGTCGAACTTGTGCAGGTTCAGCCGCCCTTTGCTGGTCACTTCGATGGTGACCACCTTGGGGCGAGTCCTGCCCGGCTCGGGCGGGTAATAGAGATTGACCTGTGCCGCTGTCACCGCCCACTGACCCTCCAGCGGGCCTGGGAGTTTCTCCTTCAGCAAATCGTGCACCGAGCGTTGCTGGCTGGACTGCATCGCCGTGCATTCGATCTTCAGCGCCGTGTCGGGGCTGAGCAGGGTGAGTGCCTTGAGCTGCACCATCGAAAAACCGTCCTCAAAGACCTCCGGCACATCGAACCCGGTGCGCAGCATCGACAGATCCAGAGTCGGCGACTTGATCTTGTGAGCGCTTGCTTTCACGCCCAGCACATGCTCCGCGAAGGCCTCGACCAGCATTTGCTGATACTTTGCCCCGCCGCGCACCAGCGTGCGCACGACACCGGTGGACTTGGCGTACTCCAGCACCATGTGAATGTTGGGGTTGCCGACCCGGCGCTTCAGGGTCGCTCCCTCAAACTCCAGGCGCAGCATCGCCATGTCCTTGACATGGACCGACAACAGGAACACCCCCGGACTGCGCTCGACCAAGTGCGCCACGCTGCCGTCTCCGCATTGCAGTTCGCGCTTGTAGAAAGCCGAGATGGCATGACGCAACGCTGTCAGATTGGCATCCGAACCGTTCGGTTGGCGTTTCAAGCCAAGGTCGTATTGCTGCGTCTGCTGCCCATGCTGTTCCCAAAAGCTGAAGTCATAGGCGCGCTCGAACAGCGCCGGGTGGTGGACGTAGAGCCAGAAGGAACGGTGGACGTCACTTGCACACAGCGCCAAGCCCGCCAGCGCAGCACCATCGGCCACGGCCGCCTCAAACATCGCCTGCTTGCCTGCCGCATCGCCCAACTGAACGCTGGCCATGAGGTTGGCTGTCATCCGGTCGCGGGCAGCAATGTCGGGCCAGACCTTAACCGCTTCGACCAGAAACTGGCTGGTCTCAGGTGTGTCATCCCAGGCAAAGCCATGGGGCACCGGCAGGCTGTGGGTGGTCAGGAAGTCGCGCAACGTGGCATCCACCGGCAGCTCGAGCATCACGTCGACAAAGGTCTTCTTCATCTTGATCGTCCTTTCTGGATCGGCGTCGAAGGTCTGCGACCGATGTACGGACTGCACTGGCCAGCGACTGGGTTACTGAACACGCACCTCGCACAAGTAAAGTAGCGAGATACAAGCGCGATTCTGAACCTCAGATTTCCGCTTGTCAATCAAATCGGCACATCTAGACCTCGTTTGTATCTCGCGGCTATACTGGCGGTCTTGTTTTTGTTAACTGACTGTTTTCCCCTACAGGAGCATCGCTATGGCTTCAGCGTTCGGAGCACGCCTGCGACGCTTACGCGAGGCGAAGAAATTGACCTTGCAACAGGTCGCCGACGCTGTCGGCTGTACCAAGGCGTACATATGGGAACTGGAGATGAAGGACGGCCAGCGCCCTTCTGCCGAGCGAATTCAGGCGATAGCCAAGGTGCTGGGCGTGACGATGGAGGATGTGATGGGGGAGCCCGTCGATCAGGTTCCCCAAGCCAGTCCAGAAGATGTGGCTTTCTTCCGCGAGTACGCTGGAATGACGGACGAGGAGAAGGATCGCTACCGTCAGGCCCTCAAAATCATGTTCCCTGACAAGAGCTAAGGCGGTCTGACAATTGAGCGTATCCCAGCCCCTCACCGGTTCCATCGCGGCCAGCACCGTCTTGAGATGGTTGCGGGCCTGGCACGCCGACGGCATGCCAGATGCCGTGGATCTGGAAGTCGTCCGGCAAATGCTTCCAGAGACGCCTTACGGCAAAGGGGTGCGGGAGATCAAGGCCCCGATGGTGCTGGACATCAATAGCTGCGAAGGCATGCTGGTGCGCAACCCACAGGACACCGCAGAGTGGGGCATCTTCTATAACGGCAAGGCAAACCCCGAGCGCCAGCGTTTCACCATCGCTCACGAACTGGGCCACTTCATCCTTCACCGTGATCAGCGGCAAAGTTTCAACTGCGACAAGGAAAGCGTGTACTCCGGCGCGGACACTATCCGTGTCATCGAACGTGAGGCGGACGACTTTGCCAGCAACCTGCTGATGCCTGGCGACTTGCTGCGCGAGTGGATCTCAAACCAGCGCATCGACTTGCATGTCCTGAGCGCCCTTGCCAAACGGTTCCAGGTGTCGTTCGAGGCGCTGTGCATTCGGTTCATCAAATTCACCACGCAGCGGGCAATCCTTGTCTATTGGGACAACGGTTTCGTGAAGTACGAATGGCGCAGCAGCAGCGCGGTCAAGACGCGCGCCCGCATTCGGCGCACTGACGATCCGCAGGAACCATTACCCGGCACCCTGGCTGCTGATTCCACCGTTGAGCAGGAGTGGGATGGCACGGAGATGTCTGCCGCGATCTGGTGCCCGGAGGAGGCACCACACATGAAGTTGCGCGAGTTCAAGCACAGCTACACCACAGGAGATCGCGTCCTGACCCTTCTGCTACTGGAAAGTGCTGAACCACGGTCATGGGATCGGTCTTGGCAAGACGGCGAGAGCTTTGACAGCTTCGATCAGTTTGTCTCCAACGGCCAGATGCCGGTTCGCTGATTGGCGGCAATACAAATCATGACCCTAAACGCCATCGTCGCCGACATCAATGCGATCCTCTCGAAGCATGGCGTTTCCGATGCCATGCAACTGCGCGACATCACCGTGACAGACAAGACCGTCAGCGACATGGCGAAACCGACCCCGAGGTTGTCGGATGCGATTACAGCCCATCTATGGCCAAGCATCAGCTCGGCGACCGTCTATCACTACACGTCGCGTGAGGCGGCAGAAAACATTCTCTCGACCGGAATCTTCCGATTGACGAATATCGAGAAGCGACTCACCGATGGGGAGATCGTCACCTTCTGCCAGACGCATGGACTGCGTGGATACCTTGAGCCTGATGCAAGTGGCGAACCGACGTATCGCGCTCTGTTGCTGCCGCAGTTGTTCTATGCATCTTTCACAGAAGCAAACCTGTCGCACGAAGACGAGGAATACTTCTGGCGAAACTTCGCTGCGTCCGATGGTGTTCGGTTGACCATCGACATCACGGCCAAGAACCCCAATTTCCGGAAGATTGTGTACGAACCGCAGCCAGGGACGCCCATCCCGCTACTGACTGATCTGGTTTCGACCATTCGGCAGCAACATGGGCGTGAGTTCGTGCTTCAAGGCATCTCCAGATTGTGTGCCTTCTACCTGTGCGGTCAGACCTACAGTCGAGAGAAGGAGTATCGGGCTCTGTTCAAAGCGTGGCCGGACTTCGGCCCTCAACCGGTAGGTACGGGGCCGACTGCGTATGTCGAAGTCCCGCTGAATCAGATGACCGATTTCGGGTACGAATTCCGGATCACCGAAGTGCATGCGAGTACGCGGCCGAGCATGCCAGATCACTATTGCTTCAATCAGCGCATCAGTTAGCGCGAAGACCCGCGCACTCACGCTAAATCACGTTACGCGAAGTGCCCTTGGTTTCTAGCATGAGCAGCGTTTTCCATCGGAACGCTTGCCATGACAGAAATCGAACCTATCTCCATTTGCACATCACCTGACCGGCCACGGCACGGGCATCAAGAAATCGCTGATCTGTTAGCTGCCGCGCTGCTGCGCCTTCGTGCCCGCCAATCGCGCGATATCCCCAAAAACAGCGAGCAGGTTTGCCTTGGCTTCCCCGGCCAACAGCGCGTGAATGCGAACCCCGATCACAACAACGGAGTTCGCCCATGACAGCACACGCAACCTCACCAACGCCCGCCTCAGTCGCCGCCCGCGTCGCGGCTATTCCCCATCTTTCGATGGATGATCTTTGGGCTCTCTGGGACGACCATTTCGATGAACGGCCGAATCACCACCATCGGGTCTGGTTGGAAAGTCGCCTGGCCTACCGGATGCAAGAGCGTGCGTTTGGCGGTTTGAAACCGTCACTGCGCAAGAAGCTCGAGGAGGTTGGCGAAACCGGCATCTTGCCCAAGCAACTGCGCGGCGATAGCCAACGCCTACTGCCCGGTACCGTCCTGACACGCATCTACGACGACATTGAACATCGTGTGCTGGTGCGCGGATCGAATGATTTCGAGTACCAGGGGCAACGCTTCAAGAGCCTGTCCGCTGTAGCCAAACGCATCACAGGCAGCCATTGGTCAGGCCCGGTGTTCTTTGGTTTGAAGGCACCTGCTTCGAAGAAGGGGGCAGCATGAGCTTAGTGCGTCGAAACCAGATTCCCGCAGTCACGCCAAAGAAGCGCTGCGCCGTCTACACACGCAAGTCCACTGACGAAGGCCTCGACCAGGAATACAACAGCCTCGAGGCACAGCGTGATGCGGGCTTGGCCTTCATTGCAAGCCAACGACATGAAGGCTGGATTGCCGTCGACGACGGATACGACGACGGCGGCTACTCTGGCGGAAACATGGAACGGCCCGGGTTGCGCCGACTGATGATCGACATCGAGGCGGGGAAGATCGATACCGTGGTCGTCTACAAAATCGACCGCCTCACGCGCAGCCTGCCGGACTTCGCAAAGCTGGTCGAGGTTTTCGACCGCAACGGCGTCTCCTTTGTCGCGGTCACGCAGCAGTTCAACACCACCACATCGATGGGGCGATTGACGCTCAACATCCTTTTGTCATTCGCGCAGTTCGAACGCGAAGTCACCGGCGAACGCATCCGCGACAAGATCGCCGCCAGCAAGGCCAAAGGCATGTGGATGGGCGGAGTCCCGCCCCTCGGATACGACGTGGTCGAACGCAAGCTCGTCATCAACGACCGTGAAGCTGCGCTGGTACGTGACATCTTCCGCCGCTACGCCGAGCATGGCTCGGCTGCGCGACTCGTCCGCGAACTGGATATCGAAGGGCATACCACCAAGGCATGGGTCACCCAGTCCGGCCGGGAGCGATTGGGGCGCAGCATCGATCAGCAGTACCTCTTTACCTTGCTGCGTAACCGCATTTACCTCGGTGAAATCTGCAATCACGAGACGTGGTACTCGGGCCAGCACGACCCCATCATTTCTCAAGAATTGTGGGACGCGGCACATGCCTTCATTGAGCGGCGAAAGCAGGCACCGCGCGAACACCGAGCCAAGCATCCGGCACTGCTGGCGGGACTTCTGTTTGCACCAGATGGCCAACGCATGTTGCACTCCTTCGTCAAGAAGAAAAATGGTCGGCAGTACCGCTACTACGTGCCTTACCTGCACAAGCGGCGCAACGCCGGTGCCAGCCTGGCTCCGCATACGCCGGACGTGGGCCACCTGCCAGCCGCCGAGATCGAAGATGCCGTATTGGCGCAAATCCATGCTGCGCTCTCATCGCCGCAAATGCTGATCGCAGTGTGGAGATCCTGCCAGCAGCATCCGGCGGGGGCGACGCTGGACGAGGCACAGGTGGTGGTCGCCATGCAGCGCATCGGTGACGTGTGGTCGCAACTGTTCCCTGCCGAGCAGCAACGGATCACACGGCTGTTGATCGAACGCGTGCAACTACACGGGCACGGCCTGGATATCGTTTGGCGAGAGGACGGTTGGATCGGATTCGGTGCGGACATCAGCACGCATCCCTTGATCGAAGAGTCCCAAGAGCGTGTCGAGGAGGTTTTGGCATGAATGCCACAACTCACCAGCGCCAGCGCGCCGTCCGCATCGAGGTCGGATCCGAGGCGCGCAGTTATGTCAGCGAGGGGCAGCGGGTCACCTTGGTGCCCCTGACGATCAAGCGCCGCCAGAATCGGAAGCTGCTGATACCGCCAGCCCCCGAGATCGCGGACCGAATCGGTGGCTTCGATGTGCCGATGATCAAAACGCTGGGCAAGGCCTTCTATTGGAAGCGCTTGATCGACGATGGCACCTACTCCACGACAACGGACTTGGCGCACGCCATGAAAGTGGAGCCGGGCTGGGCTGCCGAGGTCTTGCGCATGACCATGCTGGCCCCCGATATCGTGGAGGCGATATTCGAAGGACGTCAGCCACGCCACTTGAATCTGCACACCTTGCGTGGCCGCCAAGAGCAACTACCGCGCGATTGGGCTGCGCAGCGTCGATTGCTCGGCTTTTCCGACGTCTGATCTGCCTCCAGACACACCCAATGACGGCGAGCCATGTGCTCGCCGTTTGCTTTTCTGCACTGGGCCATTGGCGAACCTGGAGTTCCGTCGTGGTTCGCCATTGCGTCCCTTAAAGGTTCGCCACCCGAAGTTTGGAATGACACCTGTTACTCAACAACGTCACAGGAGCATTCCATGCAGACACCAACCAGCGGTATCCCCCGGTCGCCACAGCAGGCGATCAACACCATGTCACCCGGTGATCGCCGCGTGCTCAACGAAAACGAGCTCGCGCAACGCTGGGGCGTTAGCCCCAAGACTTTGCAGCGCTGGCGCAGTGAGGGTCGCGGTCCACGCTACCTGAAGCTGTCCAAGCGTGTCGGCTACCCGGTCGACGCGATCCTCGAGTTTGAGCGCGAAGCGCTGCACGACTCGACATCCGAACGCGCGGCGGTTTGAGGAGAGATGCGATGAATGACATCACCATCTTTCCTGCCGACATCGCCGAGATGTCGGTCAGCCAACTGGCCGCATTGCCGCCCGCGCAGAAACACGAGATCGACAAGAACCTCGATGCAGCCATCGACTGGCTGAAGAAGGCGCGCACCAAGTTCGATGCGGCACTGGATCAGTGCTACGGCGAGCAGGCACGGACCGCGCTGCGCGAATCCGGCCGTGACTTCGGCACCGCACACATCAGCGATGGCCCGCTGCACCTGAAGTTCGAGCTGCCCAAGAAGGTCAGCTGGGATCAGAAGCAACTGGCTGAGATCGCTGAACGCATCGTCGCCTCAGGCGAGAAGGTCGAGGGTTACCTCGACATCAAGTTGTCCGTCTCCGAATCCCGCTTCACGAACTGGCCGCCTGCTTTGCAACAGCAGTTCGCCGCCGCTCGCACCGTGGATTCCGGCAAGCCGTCTTTCACCCTTTCCATCGATTCGGAGTAATGACCATGAGCACCAATCTCATCGCCTCGCTGCGTCAACAGCTGCCGTCCATCTACGGCGAACACCTCCCTGACGAAATCCGGTATCGCCGCGCGGACGGTCAGGACGTCGTAGTCCCGCTTGATGTCGCCACTGTGGATGAGCTGGCTTTTGCCATCCAGACAGCCAACGCGGAATCGCTGGCGCTCGGCCGCCGCCGCACCGCGCTGGAAGAACTCCACACCGAGGTGCGCAAACGTGCCGCGCGTGGAGTCGACCGTATCGCCGACGTGTCGTGGGAGGGCTGATCATGAGCGCGATCATTCCCTTCCATTTCGAAGCGCACGCCGTGCGCGTCCAGGTCGATGAACTCGGGCAGCCGTGGTTCAACGCCACCGATGTCTGCGACGCCCTGGAGATGGGCAATCCGTCTCAGGCGATCAAGTCCCATGTCGATGCCGATGATCTCCAGAAATTGGAGGTCATCGACAGCCTCGGGCGCACACAGCGTGCCAACCACGTCAACGAGTCAGGCCTTTACGCCCTGATCCTCGGCAGCACCAAGGATGCCGCCAAACGTTTCAAGCGCTGGATCACCGGTGAAGTGCTGCCTGCAATCCGCAAGACAGGCGCGTATTCCGCCGCCACCTCGATGGCCGCCTTGCCCGCGCAGACCCAAGATCGCGTCACTGCCATCCTGCTGATCGGCGAAGCGGTCGCCAAGGTGCCAGGCGTCAAGACTGGCATTGCAATGGCTGCCACGTTGACCTGCATTCAGGAAAACACCGGCCTGACCACGGAAGTGCTGCGCCGCGCTTTGCCTGCCGCCAACGAGCCTATCTGCTCGCTCAACGCCACACAGCTCGGCAAATTGCTGAGTCGCTCAGCCAAAGCCACGAACCAGTTGCTGGCATCCAGTGGCCTTCAGTTCCGCAACGACCGGGACGAGTGGGAGCTGACCGAGGCCGGTGAAGCATGGGCTGAAGCCATGCCGTACTCGCGCAACGGCCACAGCGGCTACCAGATCCTCTGGAATCCCGCGGTCGCGGAACAACTGAAGGAGGTGGCGTGATGTCCCTCCCGATCATTTCCGCGCAGCAGCGCTTGGCAGAGCGCAAGGGTGTGAAGTTGCTGATGCTGGGCAAATCCGGCATCGGCAAGACCACCCGGCTCAAAGACCTCGACCCTGCCACCACCTTGTTCCTCGACATCGAGGCGGGCGATCTCGCCGTGGCCGACTGGCCGGGCGACACCATCCGCCCGGCCTCGTGGCCGGAAAGCCGCGACTTTTTCGTGTTCCTCGCGGGCCCGGACAAGTCACTGCCGCCAGAGAGCGCGTTTTCGCAGGCGCATTACGACCATGTCATCGAGAAATTTGGCAACCCGACGCAGCTCGACCGCTACCAGACCTTCTTCCTCGACTCGATCACGCAGTTGTCCCGGCAGTGCTTCGCGTGGTGCAAGACGCAACCCGGAGCCACTAGCGACCGTTCCGGCAAACCCGATCTGCGCGCCGCATATGGCCTGCTTGGCCAGGAAATGATCGGCGCACTGACACATCTGCAGCACGCACGCGGCAAGAACGTGGTGTTCGTCGCCATCCTCGACGAACGTCTCGATGACTACAACCGCAAGGTGTTCGTGCCGCAGATCGAAGGCAGCAAGACCAGTCTGGAGTTGCCCGGCATCGTCGATGAGGTCGTGACGCTGGCCGAGATCAAGGCCGACGACGGCAGTGCCTACCGCGCCTTCGTCACCCACACCGTCAATTCCTACGGCTTTCCAGCCAAAGACCGCAGCGGCCGCCTCGACCTGCTGGAGCCGCCGCATCTCGGCGCACTGATCGCCAAGTGCGCAGGCCAGTCGCCATTGCCTATGCCCGTTAGCACCGGCACCCCCACTACTGAAAACACCACCGAATCCAAGGAGTAATCGCCATGTCGTCCAGCTATTTTGATTTCCAAGATGCCGATCCCCAACAGTCGGGCTTTGACCTGATCCCCAAGGGCGCTGTCGTGCCAGTGCGCATGACCATCAAGCCCGGTGGCTATGACGATCCGGGACAAGGCTGGGGCGGCGGCTACGCCACCGAGTCCTTCGAAACCGGCTCCATCTATCTCGCCGCTGAATTCGTGGTCACGGCTGGCGACCATGCAAAGCGCAAGATGTGGAGCAACATCGGCCTGCACTCCAAGAAGGGGCCGACCTGGGGCCAGATGGGGCGCAGTTTCATCCGCGCCGCGCTCAACAGCGCACGCAACGTCCACCCCCAGGACAACAGCCCGCAGGCCGCCGCCGCGCGCCGCATCCAGGGCTTTCATGAACTGGATGGCCTGGAGTTTCTGGCGCGCGTGGACATTGAGAAGGATGGCAAGGGCCAAGACCGGAACGTGGTAAAGATCGCGGTCGAGCCTGATCACCCCGACTACGCAAAACTGATGGGCGTGCCGCCCAAGGCTCCGGGCAGTGGACATTCCGGCGCTCCGGCGCAGGCGGCTGCGCCTGCGTATCAGGCACCGGCTCCACAACGCGCACCGGTGACCGGCAAGCCGTCGTGGGCACAGTGAGGGAGGCCGATGAAATGCTGGGTCTGCAAACGACAGGCCCGGGGATTCGGCCACACCGACAACCGTCACGGTGTCGGCCATCCCCGGCGCTACCCCATCGACTGGGTGTTCTGCTCACAACGCTGCCAAAACGCGTTTCATGCGCTGTACGGCAACTGGCTGCGGGTCAAGGAAGGTCGCGTCGACAGTACGGAGGTCGCCATGATCGATCCATCTGATGTCGAACTGGCCGCGATGAAGAAGTGCCTCAAGGCCTTCGGCGAGGCTGCGGGCGAGATTGGCTTCACCAAGCCGCTGGGCGACTACTCCGAAGCCGAGGCGCTGCAAGTGATCGACGCCATCGTCACTTGCTACACCGAGGCAATGGTCACGCACCACGAGGCGAGCAAGTACCCACCGGTACGCGGCATGACGCCTGCGCCCGACCCTCTGGCCAACCCGTTCGCGGATCTGGAGGACGACCTGCCCTGGGAAGAGCCGAAGGGGAAGAAGCCATGATCGACTTCAACTCCTCATCGAGCATCTCGGGTCAGGTTACCACCCTGGTGGACACGGGCCTGCAGCAGGCCCGCGCTCGCCAGTCCGAGCGCCAGTACCTCGGAGCCTCGCGTCTGGGTGTGGCCTGCGAACGCGCGCTGCAGTTCGAGTACGCCAAGGCACCCATCGACCACGGGCGCGACACCCCGGGCCGGATGCTGCGCATCTTCGAGCGTGGTCACGTCATGGAGGACTGCATGGTCGCGTGGCTCCGGGACGCGGGCTTTGACCTGCGCACCCGCAAGGCCGACGGCGAGCAGTTCGGTTTCTCGGTGGCCGATGGCCGCCTGCAGGGCCACATCGACGGCGTCATCGTCGGCGGCCCCGATGGCTTCGCCTATCCCGCGCTCTGGGAATGTAAGTGTCTCGGCAACAAGTCCTGGAGCGATCTGGACAAGAAGGGCCTGACTCTATCCAAGCCCGTCTACGCCGCACAAGTGGCGATCTACCAAGCCTATCTCGAACTGCACGAGCACCCGGCGATCTTCACGGCACTCAACGCCGACACGATGGAGATCTACACCGAGCTCGTGCCCTTTGACGCAGCACTGGCCCAACGCATGTCGGATCGGGCGGTCAAGGTCATTACGGCCACCGAGGCGGGCGACCTCCTTCCCCGCGCCTTCAATGACCCGACCCATTTCGAATGCCGGATGTGCGCCTGGCAAGACCGCTGCTGGAGGACACAAACATGAATACCTCGAATTTGAATCACGTACTGGGCGAGCAGCTGATCGACGTGCGCCAGGCTGCACTGATGTTCAACCTGCCGTCGTATTGGCTCTCCCAAGCCAAGGAGCGACAGGAGCGTCGCATTCCGCATTACCGCGTCGGCAAACTGGTTCGCTTCAAACCCAACGAGCTGGAAGCCTGGATCGCTGCGCAGCAGACGTCACAAGAGGGTCGTGCCGATGCTTGATTTCAATGACACATCACCACCGGGAGAAACGGGCCGGCGCAACGTCAATGACAGCGAGCGGGACGAGATTCGCACTGAACTGATCGCACGCATGGAATCAGTCCTGACCACGATGTTTCCGGCAGGAAAGAAGCGTCGTGGCAAGTTTCTGATCGGGGACATCCTGGGCAGCCCGGGCGACAGTCTTGAGGTGGTACTCGAAGGCGACAAGGCCGGTCTCTGGACGGATCGTGCCACGGGCGATGGCGGTGACATCTTTGCCTTGATCGCCGCCTACCTCGGGGCCAACGTCCACACCGACTTTCCCCGGGTGCTCGACGAGGCAGCTGATCTGCTCGGTCGTTCGCGATCAGTGCCGGTACGCCGCGCCAAGAAGGAAGCTCCGGTTGATGATCTCGGCCCGGCCACGGCCAAGTGGGACTACTTCGATGCCACCGGCAAACTGATTGCGGTCGTGTACCGCTACGACCCACCCGGGCGCAAGAAGGAGTTCCGGCCGTGGGATGCCAAGCGGCGCAAGATGACTCCGCCCGATCCGCGCCCGCTGTACAACCAGCCGGGGCTGGCTGCCGCTGGTCACGTTGTGCTGGTCGAGGGCGAGAAGTGTGCGCAGGCCCTGATCGCCATCGGCGTGGTGGCAACCACGGCCATGCATGGCGCAAACGCTCCCGTCGATAAGACCGACTGGTCGCCGCTGGCGGGCAAATCCGTTCTGATCTGGCCTGACCGGGACGCGCCAGGCTGGGATTACGCTGACCGTGCATCGCAAGCAATCCTGAACGCGGGTGCGACCACGGTCGCCATTCTGGTGCCACCCGATGACAAGCCGGAAGGATGGGATGCGGCTGACGCCATTCCGGACGGCTTCGATGTGAGGGGCTTCCTCGCCGTCGGCGAGCGGATGCCGGTGATGCGGTCGGTCGAGGAGACGCCACCACCGGATCTGCTGACTGGTGTCGACTGGGCTACGGAGGACGGCTTGTCCTCGGCCTTCACACGCCGCTATGGCGAGGACTGGCGCTACTGCGCGCTTTGGGGCAAATGGCTGGTCTGGACCGGCGTGCGCTGGAATCCGGATCAGGTGCTCTACGTGTCTCATCTGGCACGCGGTATCTGCCGGATGGCGTCACTCAAGGCGGACAGCCCTCGGCTCAAAGGCAAGCTGGCCAGCTCCGCCACGATCTCGTCCGTCGAGAAAATCGCACGCTCCGATCCCAAGCACGCGTCCACCGCCGAGGAGTGGGATGCCGACGTCTGGGCACTCAACACACCAGGCGGTGTGGTTGATCTGCGCACGGGCCGCATGCGACCGCACCGGCGCGATGATCGGATGACCAAGGTGACCACGGCCACACCGCAGGGCGACAGTCCGACGTGGCGCGCATTCCTGGCCGACGTCACAGGCGGTGACGCTGAACTAATTGCCTACCTGCAACTGATGGTTGGCTACTGCCTGACGGGCGTGACCAGCGAGCACGCGCTGTTCTTCCTGTACGGGACCGGCGCGAACGGCAAGTCGGTGTTCGTCAACGTCCTGACCACCATCTTGGGCGACTACGCGGCCAACGCGCCGATGGACACGTTCATGGAGGCGCGCACCGACCGGCATCCGACCGACTTGGCGGGCCTGCGCGGTGCCCGCTTTGTGTCCTCCATCGAAACCGAACAGGGTCGGCGCTGGAACGAATCCAAGGTCAAGGCCATCACCGGTGGCGACAAGGTTTCCGCACGCTTCATGCGCCAGGACTTCTTCGAGTACGTGCCGCAGTTCAAGTTGGTGATCGCAGGCAACCACAAGCCATCGATCCGCAACGTGGATGAGGCGATGAAGCGACGGCTGCACCTGATCCCGTTCACGGTGACGATCCCGCCCGAGCGGCGTGACGGCAGGCTGACGGAAAAGCTGCTCAAGGAACGGGACGGCATTCTGGCGTGGGCGGTCGAGGGCTGCAGCCTTTGGCAACGCCAAGGACTGAAGCCACCCGCCAGTGTGGTGTCGGCGACTGAGGAGTATTTCGAGGCCGAGGACGCGCTCGGGCAGTGGATCGAAGAGCGTTGCCTGCTGGCCAAGACCCACCGTGAAGGTGTTTCCGAATTGTTCGCCGACTGGCGTGAATGGGCTGAGCGCGCGGGTGAGTACGTGGGCTCGGTCAAGCGCTTCTCCGAACTGATGGCGGCCCGCAAGTTCGAGAAGTGTCGGCTGACGGGGGGCGCACGTGGGATCACGGGCATAGCCCTCAGGCCCAAGCCGTATAGCCATGGCTACCCCTACCGAGATGACTGAGCAATCCGGGCGAGTGACGGATTTGACGGGTTTCCTGATTGACGCTCTACGCGTGCGCGCACGTAAAGGCTGTTTTCCAATGAACCCGTCGCATCCGTCACTCGCCCCCGAACTGGAGCACGACGATGAACACGACAATCTTGGCCCTTGATCTGGGCACACACACCGGGTGGGCTTTGCTGCACCTGGACGGCACTATCACCAGCGGCACGGAGCACTTCAAGCCGCAGCGATTTGAAGGGGGCGGCATGCGTTTCCTTCGTTTCAAACGCTGGCTCAACGAATTGCTCTCGGCCAGCAACCACATCAACGCGGTGTTCTTCGAGGAGGTTCGACGGCACGCTGGCGTTGATGCGGCGCACGCCTACGGTGGCTTCATGGGACACCTGACCGCGTGGTGTGAGCATCACAACATCCCTTACCAGGGTGTTCCGGTCGGCACGATCAAGAAGCACACGACCGGCAAGGGCAACGCGGGCAAGGACGACATGATCGCGTCCGTCCGCCTGCGTGGTCACACCCCAGTCGACGACAACGAAGCCGACGCCCTGGCCTTGCTGCACTGGGCTGTCGAGACGCAGGAGGTGTGACATGAAGGTGCCGACACCCCAATACCGCTGCCCCCTCGGTCGTCTGCAACCTCAGGCCACGGATCTGGATGCGATCAAGGAACGTGGCTGGCGTGACCAACACATCCTGGTGGTCAACGCATCCGACGAACGTCTGGACTTCATCGAGCGCGAGATCGTGCGACGCATCGGTGACCGGCTCTACGGAGGGCGACGCAATGACTAAGTGGACTATCGAGGACGTTGCTGCTCGGTTTGAAGAGGCCGCAAGCACCAGTCGACGGTTGCCTCCTGTTCGAGTGCAGGGTTACTTCAACTGCTGGCCCGCCATTGTCCGAAGCGAATGGGAGACCTTTGCAGCGGACGAGAGGGTGTACCGATCCTTTCCGCCGAGTCCAGAGGCAATTGAACGAATGCTGGAGGTTATGCGCTGGGTGCAGTGGCTCACCATCGAGCAACGTCATCTCGTATGGATGCGCGCGAAGCGCTATGGCTGGCGGGATATCACGATCCGCTTTGCCTGCGACCGCACGACGGCATGGCGGCATTGGCAGCGGGCATTGCAGACGGTCGCAGATCAACTCAATGGTGTGGTGGTCGCGTAGGGTTTTGGCGTGATTTGGCGCGTATGGTCGGGGATGTGCGCCATCACGCGGCAATCAGCGGTTTTTACCCCTGCAACAAAACGACCTGATCTTGCGTAGTATTCATCTATCGTCTGGACAGAGGTGACGGCAGAGGAAGCAGACCAGAAATCAACGGGTCCTTCCCGGCCAAAAGCCAATGCGGGGGGCGACAGCGCGGCGCTTTTTTAGCGTCAGGGTGCGAACCAAGGTTCGCACGGTTCGCAGTTCGCACCCGTCAGTTCACACCAACCCCAAAACCCGCCCACGGTTGTCGTCGGCGGGTTTTCTATTTTCAGGACACCCTCTTTGAATACGCTCAACGTCGAGTACCGCAAGGTCGAGGCGCTGATTCCCTACGCCCGCAATCCGCGCACACATTCCGATGCGCAGATCACCAAGATCGCCGCCAGCATCGTCGAATATGGCTGGACGAACCCGGTCCTGGTTGATGGCGACAACGGCATCATCGCGGGCCACGGTCGTTTGGCTGCTGCACGCAAGCTGGGGCTGGATCAGGTGCCGGTGATCGAACTGGCCCATCTCACCACCGCGCAAAAGCGCGCCTTGGTCATCGCCGACAACCGGCTGGCGCTTGACGCTGGCTGGGATGAGGAGATGTTGGCGCTCGAACTGGCGGAGCTTTCCGAAGCGGGTTTCGAACTGGCGCTGACCGGCTTCGAAAACATCGAGATCGATGCGCTGCTGGCAGATGCCACGCCCACCGAAGCAGAACCTGCGGCGCAGGATGGTGTAGACGCCGATGAACCCGATACGACCGATAACGTACCTGACACGCCAGTGGTGGCGGTGTCGCGCGAGGGAGATGTCTGGGCCATCGGCTCGCACCGGTTGATCTGTGGCGACGCCACCGACCCAGCCGTGGTCGCCACGCTGATGCAGGGTGACACCGCGCAGCTTTGCTTCACCTCGCCGCCGTATGGCAACCAGCGCGACTACACCTCCGGCGGCATTGCCGATTGGGATGTCCTGATGCGCGGTGTGTTCGCACATCTGCCGATGGCGGACGACGGACAGGTGCTGGTCAATCTTGGGCTGATCCACCGCGACAACGAAGTCATCCCCTATTGGGACGGCTGGCTGTCCTGGATGCGTCAGCTAGGGTGGCGGCGCTTCGCGTGGTACGTCTGGGATCAGGGGCCAGGCATGCCCGGCGACTGGCAGGGCCGATTGGCTCCCAGCTTCGAGTTTGTTTTCCACTTCAATCGCAGCACCCGCAAACCCAACAAGATTGTTCCTTGCAAGCACGCAGGCCAGGAATCGCACCTGCGCGCTGACGGGTCGTCCACGGCGATGCGCGGTAAGGATGGCGAGGTCGGCGACTGGACGCACAAGGGTCAGCCGACGCAGGACACCCGAATCCCCGACTCGGTGATTCGCGTGATGCGCCACAAGGGCAAGATCGGTCAGGACATTGATCACCCCGCCGTCTTCCCGGTGGCGTTGCCGGAGTTCGCCATCGAGTCCTACACCGACGCCGGAGACATCGTGTTCGAGCCGTTCGGCGGCAGTGGCACGACGATGCTGGCCGCGCAGCGCACTGGCCGCATTTGTCGCAGCGTCGAGATTGCGCCGGAGTACGTGGACGTGGCCATCAAGCGCTTTCAGCAAAACCACCCCGGCGTGCCGGTCACGCTCATCGCCACCGGCCAATCTTTCGAGGAGATCGCCACTGAACGCGAAATGGAGGTGGCGGCATGAACTGGCTGGCCGACAAGATCGAGCAGTGGCCGACAGCCAAACTGCTGCCCTATGCCCGCAATGCGCGGACGCACTCGGATGATCAGGTGGCGCAGATCGCCGCATCGATTGCCGAGTTTGGCTTCACCAATCCGATCCTTGCAGGCAGTGACGGCATCATCGTCGCTGGGCATGGACGCTTGGCCGCTGCGCAGAAGCTTGGGCTTGAGATCGTGCCCGTGGTCGTACTGGATCACCTGAGCCCGACCCAGCGCCGCGCCTTGGTCATCGCAGACAACCGCATCGCGGAGAACGCGGGCTGGGACGATGCGATGCTCCGGATCGAACTGGAAGCCTTGCAACTCGAAGGTTTCGATCTGGACATCACCGGCTTCGACGCCGACGCGCTGGCCGAACTGATCGCGGGCGACGAGCCGGACAATAAGGGACAGACCGATGAGGATGCGGTACCGGAGGTTGGCGAAATTCCAATATCGCGCCCGGGCGATGTCTGGATCATGGGCCAGCACCGCCTGCTGTGCGGCGACTCGACTGTGGCAGAGAGCTATGCCCGGCTGATGCAAGGCGACGTGGCAGACATGGTCTTCACCGACCCGCCGTACAACGTGAACTACGCCAACAGCGCCAAGGACAAGATGCGCGGCAAGGATCGCGCGATCCTCAACGACAACTTGGGCGATGGCTTCTACGACTTCCTGTTGGCAGCATTGACGCCCACCGTGGCGAACTGCCGGGGCGGCATCTATGTGGCGATGTCATCCAGCGAGCTGGATGTGCTGCAGGCCGCCTTTCGCGCCGCCGGTGGTAAGTGGTCGACGTTCATCATCTGGGCCAAGAACACCTTCACGCTGGGCCGTGCCGATTACCAGCGCCAGTACGAACCGATCTTGTACGGATGGCCCGAGGGTGCGCAACGCCACTGGTGTGGTGACCGCGATCAGGGCGATGTGTGGGCTATCAAGAAGCCGCAGAAGAACGATCTGCATCCGACGATGAAGCCGGTGGAGCTGGTTGAGCGAGCCATCCGCAATTCGAGCCGCCCGGGTAACGTGGTGCTCGATCCGTTCGGTGGTTCTGGCACAACGTTGATTGCGGCCGAAAAATCAGGTCGCGTCGCGCGACTGATCGAACTCGATCCGAAGTACGTGGATGTGATCGTGCGCCGGTGGGAGGACTTCACCGGCCAGACGGCCATCCGCGAGGCAGCAGACCAGGAAGTGTGCGCCAGTTGAATGGCTGGCCAGGCTGCTTGGCCTCTTCTTCCTCGGCGATGCGCCGCAGGATTTGCAGGGTAGTGAGATCGCGCGGCAGTGCCATGCACATGACGCGCACAGCCTGCTCGATGGAGACGTCTGGACGCCGGTTGGCAATCAGCCAACGCAGCGCCTGCTCCCGTTCGGTGGCGGGCGTTGTCATTAGGCAGCCATCTCTTCGCAGATTTCGCTGTGGATCACAAAGCCTGTCAGGTAAGGCAGGCCGCGCGGGATGCCGTACTGCTTGCTGGTCTGGCGGCCAATCGTCCAGCCCATCCAACGTTGGGTGGCGGCGTTGATCGCATCCTGCAAGGATTGGCCTTGGTGCAAACCGTTCTGGACGTCGTCGGCAAAGTGGCGTCCGTGGCGGCTGTCGAGGAAGGTCCGCACAGATTCGAGTGGCTGGCCGGTGGCGTCCGAGATGGCGATCATCGCCAAGGGCCAGGCTGCTGCGGCCTGTTCGTTCATCGTGCCCCAAAAACCCCAGGCTTCGTTTTGGGTGGCGGGTATCTGGTTGGTGGTCATGGTGTCTTCTCCGGGTTGATCGTTGCGACACCTGTAGTAACGCGCTGTTCGATTGAGAAGCCAAGCTGTTCCTGGCTTCTTTCTCGATCAATTTCGATCACCCGAGACGGGCTACGTAGCGGGCGTAATCACCGCCCTCGGGATTGACGTAGAGGTAAGGGCGTCCGGGAGCAGTGACCTCGACGCAGAGGCAGCCGTCACCAGTGCCGCCACCCTTGCCACGCAGCCAGTCGCGTGACACCAGCAGGCTGCGCCCAAAGGCGTCGAATTCGGCAGGGGTGAGCTCCTTGGTCTCAGTGACGTAGATCTTGTGCTGGTCGCGACCGCCCAGTTCGCCGAGGTCGGCAGATTTGCGTGCAAACGGCAGGCGGATACTCAACTCTTCGACCTGGAGGCTTTGGCCTGCGAACTGCAGGGTGCGTGGGGTGCGTTCGATGGTGATGGTCATGGTGCTCATGGCGGTTTTCCTGGTATGGCGTCGTCAATCACGACACCTGTATGAACGCGCTGGTGGGGAGAGAAGCCAAGCTATTCATGGCTCCTCTCGCCATCTTTTTGGCATCGCCGAAACTCGCTGTGCTCGCTTTCAGGCGATGCGGTAGATCCGCTCGCCACCCTGCGGCTTGTCCGAGACGATGGTCAGGCCGAGCTTTTTCTTGAAGGCTCCGGCGAAGGTGCCGCGCACCGTGTGCGCCTGCCAACCGGTGGCGGTGCAGATCTGGCCGATGGTTGCGCCCTCAGGGCGTTGCAGCATCCGGATCACTTCGGCTTGCTTGCTGTTCTCGCGTGTGCGTGGCTTGACCCACGTGGCTTCGGCGGCGGTTACGGCGGCTTCCAGTTCGGGATCGCTCGCGGCCGCAGGCGCGCCTTCAGCGTTGGCAATGATCTGGTCGAGATTGGCTTCGAACTGACCGCTGTCCTTTCTATTCACGTCGGGACGCGGAATGCCCAGGGCGTCATAGCCCTCCGCAGCGACAAACCAGTCGGTGCTGTCGGTGGTGATCAGTGCGCGGTTGAAAAGTCCGTCGAGCACCTTCTTGCGTGCGCCGCCTTTGATGTTGTCGGGGAACCAGTCGATCTTGCCGCTGGTGTGTTCAACCGCGTGGGCCAGGATCGCGTGCTGGGCAGGGGTCAGCTGGGTGGTGGTCATGTTTTGCTCCTTCGATGTGGTGGACGGTGATGTGATGAACGCGCTGTTCTCAAGTGAAGCCAAGCGCTTTCTGCTTGGCTTCTTCGCTTCGCAATCAGGTGTTGGCCTTGTCTGACGGGTTGGCATTGCGCCCCTGCTCAAGACCCGCGTTGAAGGCGGCTTCAAGCGCATCGCGTAGGCACCAGACCGCTACATCGTGGAAATCGAGGCTGTCCGAGCGGCGGGTTTCCAGGGTTTCGATGCCTAGCTTGTTTTGCGCGATCTGGGTCAGGAGTTGTTCGAGCTTGCTCATGTCCGTGTCCTTTCATGGTGTTGATGACGAACGTATGAACGCGCTGTTCCAGATGGAAGCCAAGCTCAATCCGCAGGAATGACGAACAAATGATTGAAGGTGCCCCGAAGGGGAAATATGGGTATTTCGATTCGTGCCTACGCACGCCACCGAGGGGTGTCCGATGCAGCGGTGCGCAAGGCCATCGCTGCTGGGCGGATCACGCCGGAGGCAGACGGAACGATTGATGCCGAGCGCGTCGACCGCGAGTGGGCGCGCAATTCCGATGCACCGCGCAATGGCACGGCCACCCGCGCGGTCAAGGTCGCCGTCCAGGAATCCAGCGGGGCCACAGGAGACGGGCAAGCAGCCTCATTAGCAACATCCGCAGCAGGTGGCACGTCCTTGTTGCAAGCGCGGACGGTCAACGAAGTGGTCAAGGCGCAAACCAACAAGGTGCGTCTGGCCCGACTCAAGGGCGAGCTGGTGGATCGGCCGCAGGCCATCGCCCATGTCTTCAAGCTGGCGCGATCCGAACGCGATGCCTGGCTCAACTGGCCCGCACGCATCTCGGCACAGATGGCAGCCAAGCTCGGCGTCGATCCCCACACGATGCACATCGCCTTGGAGGCGGCGGTGCGTGAGCACCTGCAGGAACTGGGCGAGATGCGCCCGAGGGTGGATTGATGGACATGGACTACGAAGGCGCTGCCGAGATTGAACGCGCGTGGCGCGAAGGTCTGACGCCCGACCCGCTGCTCACTGTGTCCGAATGGTCGGATCGCCACCGAATGCTCTCCAGCAAGGCCTCTGCCGAGCCCGGGCGCTGGCGTACCAGCCGCACGCCGTACCTTAAAGCAATCATGGATTGCCTGTCGCCGACCTCGCCGGTTGAACGTGTTGTGTTCATGAAAGCGGCGCAGCTTGGCGCGACCGAGATGGGATCGAACTGGATCGGCTATGTGATCCATCACGCACCCGGGCCAATGATGGCGGTGTGGCCGACAGTGGAGATGGCCAAGCGCAACTCCAAGCAGCGGATCGATCCGCTGATCGAGGAGTCGTCCGCACTGGCTGAACTGATTGCACCGGCGCGCAGCCGGGATGCCGGCAACACCATCCTGGCCAAGGAGTTCCGGGGTGGCGTGCTGGTGATGACCGGGGCCAACAGCGCGGTCGGGCTGCGCTCGATGCCGGTGCGGTATCTGTTCCTCGACGAGGTCGACGGTTATCCGTTGGACGTCGAGGGTGAAGGGGATGCAATCTCGCTGGCCGAGGCGCGTACACGCACCTTCGCGCGGCGCAAGATCTTTATCGTCTCGACGCCGACGATCTCAGGGGCATCGGCTATCGAGCGCGAGTACGAGGCCAGTGACCAACGTCGCTACTTTGTGCCGTGTCCGCATTGCTCCCACCGTCAGTGGCTGCGTTTCGAGCAGCTGCGTTGGGACAAAGGGCAACCGGAGACCGCCGCCTACATCTGCGAGTCATGTGACACCGCCATTGCCGAGCACCACAAGACGTGGATGCTGGAGCACGGCGAGTGGCGCGCGATGATCACAGATGGCGCGGGTAAGACGGCAGGCTTCCACCTGTCGTCGCTGTACAGCCCGGTGGGCTGGCGTTCGTGGCGGGAGATCGCCGCTGCGTGGGAAGCCGCCGTCAGTAAAGAGTCGGGATCGGCCGCCGCCATCAAGACCTTCAAGAACACCGAGCTAGGCGAAACCTGGGTCGAGGAAGGCGAAGCGCCGGACTGGCAACGACTGGTCGAACGCCGCGAGGACTATCGCGTCGGTACGGTGCCGCAAGGTGGTCTGCTCTTGGTCGGCGCGGCCGACGTGCAGAAAGATCGCATCGAGGCGTCGGTCTGGGCCTTTGGGCGCGGTAAGGAGTCCTGGCTGGTTGAGCACCGCGTGCTGATGGGTGACACCGCCCGCGACGCGGTGTGGAAGAGCCTCGCTGAAATGCTGGCCGAAACATGGACACATGCCTCGGGCGCGGCGATGCCGCTGGTGCGCTTTGCCTTGGATACCGGGTTTGCCACGCAGGAGGCCTACGCCTTTGTGCGGGCCTGCCGCGATTCGCGTGTGATGGCGGTCAAGGGGGTGCCTCGCGGTGCAGCCTTGATCGGCACGCCGACCGCCATCGATGTCTCGCAGGGTGGCAAGAAGCTGCGCCGGGGCATCAAGGTGTACACGGTGGCGGTCAGCATCGCCAAGCTCGAGTTCTACAACAACCTGCGCAAGAGCGCCGATGTTGGCGAGGACGGATTGACCACGGTGTTCCCGGCCGGGTTCGTCCATCTGCCCAAGATCGACGCTGAGTTCATCCAGCAACTCTGCGCGGAACAACTGATCACCCGCCGCGACCGCAACGGCTTCCCTGTGCGTGAGTGGCAAAAGATGCGTGAGCGCAATGAGGCGCTCGACTGCTACGTCTACGCCCGCGCGGCTGCATCGGCGGCGGGTCTGGATCGCTTCGAGGAACGTCACTGGCGGGAATTGGAGCGACAACTGGGGCTGGCCAGTCCGCCAGCCCTTGAAACACCTACCGAATCGATCAACGAGGCCACCCAACGCGGTGGCCTCGCTGTTTCTGGCAACCGTAACACCGGTCGGCGCGTGATCAAAAGCCGCTGGCTGTCCTGACACCTCAAGGAGAAAACATGAGTCTTGCTACCCGTATCGAAAGCTTGGTCATCCGCGTCGCGCAGGAATTCAACGACGTCCGCGCCAAGGCAGGCAACCTGGCCAACCTCACCACCACCGACAAGTCAAATCTGGTCGCGGCCATCAACGAACTGAAAGCCGCCGTGGTGTCGTCGGCGGTGATCGACGATGCGCACGTCGCGGCCACGACCACGTACTCGTCCAACAAGATCGTCTCGCTGCTCGATGCGCTCAAGACCGAAATCTTGGGCGGTGCCGATGCCGCCTACGACACGCTGGTGGAAATCCAGCAACTGCTGCAGAACGGCACCAGTGGCCTGGATGCGCTGCTCGCCGCCGTCAACAACCGTGTGCGCTTCGATGCGGCGCAGTCGCTGACCGTGGCCGAGCAACTTCAGGCACGCAGCAACATCGGTGCCGTCGCGGCCAGTGATGTCGGCAACACCGACACTGACTTCGTCGCGGTCTTTGTGGGTGCGCTGGTCTGATGAGCCTCGCATCGCGCATCAGTGCGCTGGCCAGTCGTGTCGGGCTCGAGGTCAAGACCAAGATCGACGCCACTCACCCCGGCGTGGCCCGGGCGTGGGTGTGTTTCGGCTATGTCGGCACGCAGGTCGTCGTGCGCGCATCGCACAACGTGGCCAGCGTGACCCGGACGGCGGCGGGCCGCTACCGCGTGACCTTCTCCGTTGCCATGCCCGACGCCAACTATTGCTGGACGGCGCTTGCCCGCAGCAGCACCAACAGCGGCACGCAGCGCATTGCCATTGTGCGATCCACCACCGACCAGAAGACCGCCCAGTACGTCGACATCAGTTGCGCCACCACGTCTGCATCGTTCGACGACTCCTCCGAAATCAACCTCACGGTGTACCGCTGATGGCTTACACACAAGCACACCTCGACGCATTGGAAGCGGCGCTGGTCAAGGGCGAAAAGCGGGTGACCTTTGGCGACAAGACCGTCGAGTACCGCAGCGTCGATGAACTCCAGGCCGCCATTGGAGCGGTCAAGCGCGACCTCTTCGAGCAGGCCGTGGATACCGGGCTGTGGCCCGGTGCGCCACGCCAGATCCGGGTCACCACCGGCAAAGGGTTCTGAACATGCAATGGTTTGACCGAATGCGCAGGCGCGTCGGCATGAGTCTGCTTGGCGGCACCCCGTTCTATGACGGTATCGGTGGCGGCCGTCGCGCATTGGCGTGGCAGGTCGGCAATCCAGGCGCAGTCGCAGCACTGGCGTTCACCCAGAACGAATTGCGCGCCAAGAGCCGCGATCTGGTACGCCGCAATGCCTGGGCAGCGGCAGGCGTTGAAGCCTTTGTCTCGAACGCTATCGGCACCGGCATCAAGCCGCAGAGCATGCTGGCTGATCAGCCCCTGCGCGAAGCGATCCACAGCCTGTGGTGGGACTGGTGCGAGGAGGCCGATGCCGCCGGACTGACCGATTTCTACGGACTGCAGGCCTTGGCCTGTCGCGCCATGCTCGAAGGCGGGGAATGTCTGGTGCGGCTGCGCTATCGCCGCCCGGAGGATGGCCTGCCGGTAGGCCTGCAATTGCAGTTGCTCGAACCCGAACACCTGCCAGCCACGCTGAATCAGGAATTGGCTTCGGGAAATGTAATCCGTGCGGGCATCGAATTCGACAAGCTCGGACGGCGGGTGGCTTACCACCTGTATCGCTCACACCCGGGTGATGGCTCACTGGCTCCGATGTCGGGCACTGGTGGCGTGGTGGGCGGTCTCGACACAGTGCGTGTCCCGGCTAGCGAAATCATCCACCTGTTTCGTCCCTTGCGGCCCGGACAGATCCGGGGCGAACCGTGGCTGGCGCGCGCACTGGTCAAGCTCAACGAACTCGACCAGTACGACGACGCCGAGCTCGTGCGCAAGAAAACCGCCGCTATGTTCGCGGGCTTCATCACGCGCCTGTCACCTGAGGACAACCTGATGGGTGAAGGCTTGCCGGATGCCAGCGGAGCGGCATTGGCCGGGCTGGAGCCGGGCACGATGCAGATCCTGGAGCCCGGCGAGGACGTGAAGTTCAGTCAGCCCGCCGACGTTGGCGCGAGCTACGCCGAATTCCTGCGCATGCAGTTCCGCGCGGTGGCAGCGGCGATGGGCATCACCTACGAGATGCTGACCGGCGACCTGACGCAAGTGAACTATTCGTCGATCCGGGCCGGGCTGCTGGAGTTTCGCCGCCGCTGTGAGGCCATCCAGCACGGCGTGATCGTCCACCAGCTGTGCCGCCCGATCTGGCGTGCCTGGATGGAGCAGGCGCTACTTGAAGGCGCGCTGGCGCTGCCGCAGTTCACCGAGAAGAAGCGCGACTACTTCGCGGCCAAATGGATTCCACAGGGTTGGCAGTGGGTCGATCCCAAGAAGGAATTCGACGCGATGCTGACAGCCATTCGCGCCGGGCTGCTGTCTCGCTCGGAAGCCATCTCGGCCTTCGGCTACGACGCCGAGGACATCGACCGCGAGATCGCCGCCGACAACCAGCGTGCCGATGAGCTCGGTCTGGTCTTTGACTCCGACCCGCGCCACGACAAAGCGCCCCAACCATCGGCATCGGGCGCTCCCATAAATGCGGCCGCCACAGTGGCCGTGCCGCAAGACCAACAGGACAACTGACATGCAACTCGTTCATCTGGCGTCCCGCCTCTACGGGACGCCGCTCCTCATTGCGCGTCCCAAACTCGACGTGATCCTCTCCGTGCTGGGTTCCCGCATCGGCTTGCCAGATCTGGACATGGCGATGCCGCTGCCCATGCCGCGCCAGAACGCCACATCGGGTCAGGCGGGCATTGCCGTCATCCCGGTGGTCGGCACGCTGGTCAGACGTTCGATGGGTATCGAAGCCGCCTCTGGCCTGATGTCCTACGGCGAGATCGAAGCCCGACTGGACGCCGCGCTGGCCGACCCACAGGTGGCGGGCATCCTGCTCGATCTGGATTCGCCCGGCGGCGAGGCATCGGGTGTGTTCGAGTTGGCCGAGCGCATCCGCGCTGCCAGCACCATCAAGCCGATCTGGGCGCACGCCAACGATGCCGCGTACTCGGCGGCTTTTGCCATCGCGGCTGCCTGCCAGCGCCTGACGCTGTCGCAGACCGCTGGCGTCGGGTCGATTGGCGTGATCGCGCTGCACGTCGACCAGTCGGTGAAGGACGCCAAGGACGGCCTGAACTACACCGCTGTCTTCGCGGGCAGTCACAAGAACGATTTCTCCCCGCACGAGCCACTCACCCCCCAGGCCACCACCGCGTTGCAGACTGAGGTGGATCGCCTGTACGACATCTTCGTGAATCAGGTCGGACAGATGCGCGGAATCGATCCGGATGCCGTGCGCGCCACCGAGGCGGGGCTGTTCTATGGCGAGCAGGCGGTGGCAGCGGGCCTCGCCGACGCGGTGATGCCGTTTGATGCGGTGATGACCGAGTTCACCGACGCGTTGGCGGCCAAGCAGCGGTTGGCGCAGCCTGGCGTGGCCCGCGCCTCGCCGCGAAGCCTGTCCACTCAATCCATTTCAAACCCGCCCCGAAGCAAACCTTTCACCCTGGAGAACACCATGACCGACCCCAAAGACGACCACGAAAACCCGAGCCATCCGGCCGACACCGACCCACAGGGCGACCAGCCGCAGACCGACAGCGATCCGCAACCGACGCCTGCCGCCCAAGCCGCACTGGCGCAGTCCTTCGCCAGCGGGCGCGGCCAAGCTCAGGCCATTGCAGAGATGTGCCTGATCGCGGGCCAGTCCCAACGCACGGCGGAATTCCTCGCAGCAGGCTTCTCGGAAGCGCAGGTGCGCCGCGCCTTGCTCGACGCCCGTGCCGACCAACCCGAAATTGCCTCGCGTATCACCGCCGATGCAGGAACCAGCCAGCACCCGGAAAACAGTCCGGTGGTCGCTGCCGTCAAGAAACTCACCGCCAAGGAGTAAGCCATGCCCACTGTCTCTCAACCCAAGAATCTCGGCGACCTGTTGAAGTACGAAGCGCCGAATCTCTACTCGCGTGACCAAGACACCGTCGCGGCCGCGCAGAACCTGTCGCTGGGTACCGTGGTGGGCCGCGAAACGGCTACCGCCAAGCTCAAGGCCCTCGACCCGAGCGCTTCGGACGGCACGGAAACCGCCGTCGGCGTGCTCGGCAATGACGTCGATGCGACGCTGATTGACCGTGAGGACGCGATCCTGATCGCCCGCCACGCCATCGTCGCGCACGGCGCATTGATCTGGCCGACCGGCATCAGCACTGCGCACAAAGTGGCTGCCATCAAGCAACTCGCAGAACGTGGAGTCCTGGCCCGCGATAGCGCCTGACCCACTTCCAACGCTCCGTTTCACTCCCCCCAAAACCCGCCGCTGGCGGGTTTCGTCATTTCTGGAGATCCCAAATGCAGAACCCTTTTGAAAACCCCGGCTTCTCGATGGCCAGCCTGACGGCCGCCATCAACCTCCTGCCCAACCGCTATGGGCGGCTGGAGCAACTCAACCTGTTCCCGGCCAAGCCGGTGCGCACCCGGCAGATCATCGTCGAGGAGTACGCCGGTCGTCTGAACCTGCTGCCCACCCGCGCGCCCGGTTCGCCCGGCACGGTGGGTGAACGTGGCAAGCGCAACCTGCGCTCCTTCGTGATCCCGCACATCCCCCACGACGACGTGGTGCTGCCAGAGGAAGTGCAAGGACTGCGCGCCTTCGGTTCCGAAACCGAAATGGAAGCCATCGGCGGTGTCATGGCCCGCCATCTGGAGACCATGCGCAACAAGCACGCGATCACTCTGGAGCATCTGCGCATGGGGGCGCTCAAGGGCAAGATTCTCGACGCTGATGGCAGCGAGCTCGTCGATCTGTTCGACGAGTTCGACATCACTGCGCAATCGGTGTCCTTCGAGTTTTCGACGGCGGCCGACAACGGGCAAATCAAGACTGCCTGCCTGGAACTGCTGGGGCTCATGGAAGATGGACTCACCGGCGAGTTCTCGACCGGTGTGCATGTGCTGTGCTCGACCGAGTTCTTCCGGGCGCTGACCACCCACAAGGAGGTCAAGACCGCCTACCAGAACTGGCAGCAGGGCGCAGTGCTGATCAACGACATGCGCTCGGGCTTCAGCTACAGCGGCATCACCTTCGAGGAATACCGTGGCCAGGCGTCCTTTGTGCAGGCCGACGGCACGCTGGGGTCGCGCCGCTTCATTGCCGCAGGGGAAGCCCATGCCTTCCCGGTCGGCACGGTGGATACCTTCGCCACGTACTTCGCGCCTGCGGACTTCAACGAGACCGTGAATACCATCGGCCAGCCGTTGTATGCCAAGCAGGAGCCGCGCAAGTTCGACCGGGGCACCGATCTGCACACGCAGTCGAACCCGCTGCCGATGTGCCACCGCCCGGGCGTGCTGATCAAGCTCGTTGCAGCCTGATGGATGTCGCGACGCTGTACGAAGCGGCCCGCAATGCCGGACTCCTGACCGCCGTCACGGTGGCGGGCACCACCGTGCAATGCGCCTTCCGTGCCCCAGACGAAACCGTGCTGGATGGTTTTGCACTGTCGCGGGACTACCAGATCGACTACCCGGCGTCCTGGCTGACGCTGGCAGTCGGGGACACGGTCGAGGTGGCAGGCAACACCTTTCAGGTGCGCGACGTGCGTGCCATTGGCGACGGTACCGAGCGTCGCGCCTCGCTCTCCCAACTCTGAGGAACTCCCCATGAACTCCGTCCGCGAGCGCGCCTTGCGGGAGATCGTCACGCGCCTGGCATCTGCGATTGGCCCGACACCGGTGCTGCGCATGCCTGCCGTGCCGGTCACCCGCGAGGCCAGTCCAGCGCTGCTGCTGTTCGTCGATGGCGACAGCATTACCGCCCACGCCAACCACCTGGTCGACCGGATGCTGATCGTCCGGCTTGCCGTGGTGGCACGCGGTGCGGATGCCTTCGATGTCGCCGACCAGGCGCTGGTCGCGGCCCACGCGGCAATGCTCGCCGACCCGAATCTGGGCGGTCTGGCCATCGCAGTGCGCGAGATCGACTGCGAATGGGAGTTCGACGACGCCGACTCCGGTGCCGTCGCGCTGCCCGCCCGCTACGAAATCCGCTACCGCACCCACGCCATTGATCTCACCCAAACAGGATGAACCCCTTATGCCAAATCTCTCCATCGAACTACTGAAACCCCATACCCACGCAGGCAAGCGCCTCGCCGTGGGTGATCGCCTTGATCTGAATGACGCCAGTGCCCGTTGGCTGATCGCACAAGGCACGGCCAAAGCGGCCATCCCCGCCACCGATTCCAAACCCACCCGCCGTGATGCCACGCCCGGTGTTTCCACAACTGCAGCCACCCAAGGAGACTGAACATGGCTTACTTTTCCGGACAAGGCCGCGTCTACATCGGCGCACGCGATGACCTCGGCAATCCAGCTGGACTGACCTTCGTCGGCAACGTGCCCGAGCTGAAGGTGTCGCTGTCGGTGGACACCATCGAGCACCAGGAAGCGCAGTCGGGTCAGCGCCTGACTGACCTCCAGCTCATCAAGACCAAGAAAGGCGAGTTCGCCTGCACGTTGGAAGAGCTGATCGCTACCAACTTGGCGCTCGCGCTCTACGGCACCACGACCACGATCACCCCCGGCGCGGTAACTGGCGAACTACTGCCCAACCCTGTCACCCCGGGCAGTCTGTATCCGTTGACCATGCAAAACGTGTCGGCGGTGCAGATCCAGGACTCAGATGCCACGCCAAAGACGCTCCCGGCCAGCCAGTACAGCGTCAATGCCAAGCACGGTTCACTGGTGGTGCTGGATGCCACGTCGGGCGGCCCCTACACCGAGCCGTTCACCGTCGATTACGCCTATGGCGCGGCGCAGAGCACGGCGATGTTCACCCAGCCCTTGCCCGAGCGCTGGATTCGCTTCGAGGGGCTCAACACCGCCGACGGCAACCGCGAGGTAGTGATCGACCTGTACCGCGTGGCCATCAATCCAGCCAAGGAACTCTCGATCATCACGGACGAACTGCTGAAGTTCGAGCTGTCGGGCCAGGTACTGGCGGATCTGACCAAGCCAGTCGGCGGTGATCTCGGTCAGTTCGGACGTCTGGTGCTGCTGTGATGGACGGCTTCAAGACCTTCCCCCCTGAGCCTGTGGTCGTGACGCTGTCCGGCACTGCGCTGGAACTGACGCCGATCCGGCTGGGTGAGTTGCCACGCCTGCTGGCCGTGGTGCGCCCGCTGGCCGAGGAAATCACCAGTGATCCGGACTGGATGGCGCTGCTGGGACGGCACGGCGATGCCGTGCTGGATTTGCTGGCGATCACCACCCGGCGTGAACGCGCGTGGATAAACGACCTGTCGCTGGAGGACGCCGTGCAACTGGCCGCCGCCGTGTTCGAGGTGAACGCGGATTTTTTCGTGGCGCACGTCGTTCCGGCAGTGCAAGGCGCAGCCCAGCGACTCGCACCGACGCTGAGCTCACTGACGAACTCGGGTGGGACGCTGCCGTCGCACGCCTGATCCGCGCCGGTCACCGCCTGGGCGACGTGATGGCCTACACGCTCACGCAGGCGCAAGCCTTCCTGGATGCCGACGGCCAGATCGAACGGCAGCAACTTGCCCAGTTGCTCGGCATCCATGCCGTGGCTGCCCAGGGCGAGAAGCGTGGCATCGAACAACTGCAACGCGATCTTCTGAAGGACTAACCCATGCGTCTCTCGCTCACCACCACCGGCTTGCTGGACCCGCGCCAGTTGGCGGCGTGGAGCACCGAGCGGCGTCGCGCCATCCACACCGCCGTCGCCAAGGGCATGCAGTCCGGTGGGCGTGAAGTGCGTGACGCGGCGCGATCCGAGATGCGCAGTGCCTTCACCGTCAAGCGCAACAGCTTCATCTCCTCGATGGGCGTGAAGGTGTTCGACAAGAAGCCCGAACTGCTGCCCGCCCTGCTGGTGGGCAGCAAGATTCCCTGGCTCGGTCTGCATGAAAAAGGCGGCACGGCGAGCGGCAATTTGCTGATACCGCTGCTGCCCGGGCGCATCGGCCCCAAGCGCTTCAAGGCGGTCATTGACGGCCTGATGCGCTCGGGCAATGCCTTCTTCATCGAGAAGAACGGTCGCGTGCTGCTGATGGCCGAGAACATCAAAGAGAACGCATCGCAACTCAACCGCTTCAAGCGCGCTGAGCGTGGTCGTACCGGGGCCAAGCAGATCAAGCGTGGCCAGGAGATTCCCATCGCCGTGCTGGTCAAGCGCGTCGATCTCAAACGACGACTAAATCTGGCGGGTGGCGTGCAACGCGCACTGCCTGCCTTGGCGCGGGCGATTCAACAAGAACTGGACAAAGTCTGATGGCAAGCAATCGTGCCCAAATCCTGATCAGTGCCGTCGACCAGACCAAGACCGCTTTCGACTCGATCAAGCGGGGCCTTGGTGGCCTGACCGACACCGCCAAGAGCGTCAACGGCGTGCTGGCCAACCTCGGGGTGGCCGTCTCCGTGGCCGGTCTGACCGCGATGGTGAAATCGGCCATCGACACTGGTGATGCGCTGGACGAGATGTCGCAACGTGTCGGTGTCAGCGTCGAGACCCTTTCGGTATGGAAACCGGCAGCCGAGCAGTCCGGTGTGTCCGGCGAATCGTTCGAGAAGGGGCTGCGCAAGCTGTCCACCACAATGCTGGAAGCCGCGACCGGGTCGGAAGATGCCGCGCGCGGATTCTCCGCCGTAGGTGTCGAGTTCAAGAACCAGGACGGCACCCTGCGCGCCACCGATCAGGTGCTACTCGATCTGGCCGAACGCTTCAAGGTCATGCCCGATGGCGCAGAAAAAACCGCCCTGGCCGTGCAACTGTTCGGCAAGTCGGGAGCCGAGCTGATCCCGTTCCTGAATCAGGGGCGCGACGGCATCAATGAGCTCGCCGCCGAGATGCAGGCGCTCGGCGTGCAGATGAGTAGTGAGACTGCGGCGCAGGCGGGCAACTTCAACGATGCGCTCGACAAACTGCATCTGGCCACCCAGAGCATCGGCAATCAGATCATCGCGTCCTTGCTGCCCGCCCTGAATGACATGGCCGGTGGCATGGTCGAGTCGGCCAAGCAAGGCGGGACGCTGCGCGCGATCCTGGATGGCGTGGTGCTGGTGCTCAAGACCCTGGCGCTCGGTGCCGCCACGGTCGGCAAGGCCTTCGTCGCCTTGGGCGAAGCCATTGGCGCGGGTGTCGCCGCCGCTGTGGAAGCGCTCAAGGGCAACACCGATGGGGCCAAGGCCATCATTGCCGACCTCAAAGGCAATCTGGTCAAACGGCTGGATGAACTGGCGTCCTTCCGTGACAGCCTGTTCGACCCAAAGCCCATCGAGGTCAAGGCACCCAAGATCCAGGCCGATCCGGAACTGCTTCAACGCCTGACCAAACCCAAAGCCGTCAAGCCTGCGCAGGACACGACCGGCGCGCAAACCACGCTGATGAAAGCGCAGCTGGACGCCGAGTTCGCGCTGCTCAAGGACGGTCTGAACCGGCTACAAACTGCGCTGGATGCTGCGCTCGAAGACCGTCTGGTATCGGTGCGCGATTACTACACGCAGAAAAATGCCCTCGAACAGCGCGAGGTCGAAGCCGAGATCGCGCGCAAGCAGCAGGAGCTGGCCCGCGGTCAGCAAGTCGCCACCACGGGCAAATCGGAAAACGACCGCCTGAAAGCCAAGGCTGAGGTCGCCAAGGCGGAAGCCGACCTCATCACGCTCAACAATCGGCGCACGGACATCGAGCAGGCCAACGCCCGCAAGGCGGCACAAGCCGAGCGTGAGCTGGCCGATGCGCTGGCGCAGGCGCGTGAGGAACTGGCGCAGATCACCGGCACGGCGACGGATACCGACCGCCAAGCCGCCATCGAGCGCAGCTACCGGGATCTGCGGGCACGGCTGGCAGCAGAAAGCGATGCCGACGGTGTGTCGCTCGTTGATCGGCTGATCAATGTGAAGGCTGCACAGGCCAATCTGGCTGCGCTTGAAGCTCAGTGGCGGCAAGTCACTGAGCGTCTGCGTAATGCGCAGGAGGCCATTCAGACCCAGCAGCAGGCTGGGCTGCTAACCGAAGCACAGGCGCGTCAGCAGATCGTGGCCTTGCAACAGCAATCAGCCACCGAGATGGAGCGCCTGTTGCCGACCATGCAGCAAGCTGCGCAGGCCATCGGGCCGGATGCGGTGATTCGCGTGCAGGCGTGGCGCAACGAGCTGGATCGCACCCGGCTCACGGTCGATGAAATGGCCCCGCTGTGGAATCGCATCGGCGAGAGTTTTGGCGGTGCGCTCAACGGGATGATCACCGGCGCGCAGACCTGGCGCAGTGCCTTGGCGAGCATCTTCCAGCAGGTGTCCGACGCCTTCCTGCAGCAGATCGTGATCCAGCCGTTCCAGCAGTGGATCGCCATGCAGGCGCGGATGCTGGCGCTCAAGCTCGGTTTCATCCAGCAAGAGCAGACCGTCGATGCGGCGGCCAGCGCCGCCAAGGTCGCCCAAAAGACCACCGAAACCACCGCCGTGGTGTCGATGGATGCAGCCAAGGCGGGAGCCGGGGCGGCGGCGTCGCAGGCTTCCATTCCCTACGTTGGCCCGGCACTCGCGGTAGCCGCGATGGTAGCCATGGTCGCCGCTGTGATGGCGCTCTTGGGTGGCATCAAGAAGTTTGCGGGCGGTGGTCTGGTCTCCGGGCCGGGCAGCGCCACCTCGGATTCGATCCCGGCGCGTCTGTCCGCAGGCGAGTACGTGATGCGGGCGGCCGCCGTGCGCCAGCTCGGTGTGGCCTTCCTCGATTCGCTCAACGGTTTGTCGGCAGGCCCACGTTTCAAGGGTGGCGACTTGGCCTTCGCAGCGGGCGGACTGGTACCAGAGGTGAAAGTGCCGCCCGCGCAGCCGCAGATGAATCAGGCGGTGCGCATCGTCAACGCGGTCGATCCGGGTGTGACCCACGACCACCTGCAGTCGCCTGCCGGAGAGAAAGTCATCGTCAACATCATCGGGCGCAATGCACGGGCCATCCGTGCGGCGCTGCAAGGCTGAATTTCAGGGGAAAGTCCAATGGCACTTCTGTTCATCGACGGTTTCGACCACTACGACCCGCAAGCCGTGGACAGCTTTGGCGATCCGTGGCTTGCGCGTGGCAAGGCGGCGTATCTGTCGCCGCAGGCCACCTGTATCAATGGCCGTCGCCCGTCCTCCTATGCCCTGCGTTTGCCGGAAGGTTCGGGGGGTGGCTACGTCAAGAACCTCGACGCCACCAAGACCAGCCTGATCGTCGGGGCGGCCATTCGCGTGGTGCCGTACCAAAACACCTACACCGAGCCACTGCTGCTGGGCGTGCGCGATGCCAACTCGCAGGTCGCGCATCTCGTGAAAATCGGCGAGGACGGTCGGCTCAAGCTCTACCGCTGGCAATACGGCTATGACCAGTTGATCTCTGTCTCAGTTGCCAGCGCTCCGGCGCGCGGCTGGCACTACATCGAGTTGCAGGTCACGCAGGGCACCAGCAACGGCATTCTGTCAGTACGCATCAACGGCATCCTGGCCATCCAGATGACTGCGCAGAACACCATTCAAGGTGGTGGCCAACTGCTCACGGCATTCGTGGGCGCGGTGCCCGGCCAGAGCTGCCCGCTCACCATCGACGTCGACGACTTCTACATTGCTGACACCAGCGGCACGATCAACAACACCTTCCTCGGTGATGTGCGCGTCGATGCCTTGCAGGCACAGGCCGATGGCAGCCTGAACCAGTGGACGGCCAGCCCGGTCGGTACCGCCGCATGGGAAGCCGTGAGCGACGAGGACGAAGCTACGGCGATCAATGCACCGAACGTGGGGCTGCGCCAGTCCTTCGATGTCGAGCCGTTGCCGGTGATGGCCACGCCCGCCATCTATGGCGTCCAGCTCACGATGCTGGCCCGCAAGACCGACGCCGGTCTGGGCAAGGTCAAAGGCCTCGTGGTCAGTGGTGCGCAAAGCGCCGTCAGCACCGACATCATTCTGCAGGAGCAACTGGCCTGGCAGAGCACGCTGTTCGAACGCAACCCGAACGGCAACGTGCAGTGGACGGAGGCCGCCTTCAATGCCGCTGAGTTCGGCGTGGAGTCGGCATGACGGATCGCGTCATCGTTCAAGACATCGCTGAGGTTTCCTGCAAGCCGACGCCGGGAAGCGAACTGACCGCCTTCCAGGGTGAAGTGCTCTCGCGCGCCACTTTTGGGGCGAGCGCAGCCAGCTTCACGCCGGAAACGGCTGTCGCTCCGCTGCCTCCCAATCTGGCGGCCAGCCTGCTGGCGGAATCCTTGGCGGGCCCTTGGCCACCCATCGATGCACCGATATTTCTGGTCGAAGTGCTGCGCCGGGATACGGCATCAAGCGCCATCGTCGCCACCGGTATGGATGCCTTTGGCGACCAGCCGTGGCCCGACGCACAACGCGGTGTGTTTGCCTTCCGCCACGATTGGGCAGAACCCCTCGTGGAACGGCTGGAGTGGCAGACCAGCGTCACGCGGCTGGCCAGTGGTAATGAATCACGGCAGGCACGCCGACGCGTTCCCCGGCGCTGGCTCACCTACAAGGTGGGCAACGCTCGCCAGATCGATGCCCTGGTGGCCGACTGGCTGGCCGATCATCTCGGTCAAATGGCGCTGTGGCCGCTGCCGCAGTACGCGGTGCACCTGACCGAGTCCTGCGAACGTGGCGCACTGGCACTCAATGTGACCGAAGCTGACGGGCGACAGTTCGGGACACTCTCGGCCAATGTGCAACTGACCTATGACGGTGTGCAGGGCTGGCAGGAAACTGAGAACAATGGCCGCTGGATTTTGATCATCGCCGCCGATGGCTGGCAGATCGCCCAACTCAGCGATGTGGAAAGCGCTCTGCTGTGGCTGATGGAACCGTTGGCACGCGCCGCAGCCGTGGGTAGCACCATCATGCCCTTGGTGTGGGGCAAGGCCATCGATCCGGCGGATCTCACGCAGTGGGTACCCGGCATGGTCGGCGGCAACATTCCCACACAGATCCAGCCTGCGCCACTGCCCGACCAGGATGTTCTCGATGGCCCATGGCTCGACGAGATCCCGGTCTGGCCAGATGGGAACTGGCGTGACGATCCAACGGCCGCCGCGCAAGCCACGATCACCCGCCAAGACTTCTCGCCTGCAGATCCGTGGGTGCGCCGGGACGATCCGTGGGCGACGACAACTTTGCAGCGGCGCTATCTGGCCAGCTCACTCGATGAAATCGAGATCTGGCGGGCGCGGTTGTGGCGCACCCAAGGCCGTCTGGAAGCCTTCTGGCTGCCCGATGGCTTGGCTCCGATCCTGTGGGTGAACGTCGAAGCCGATCCCGAAGATGGCTTCCTGCGCGCGGATGGCAAAGACATCTCGGCGTTCTGGCATCGCCCCGCCGGCTGCGTGATCGTGCATCCAGACGGCTATAGGCAGTACGCCCTGACGGCGACCAGCCATCTGGATCAAGGCGGTGTGCTGGTGCTGCGCTCGGGCCTTGACGACTGGGTGCCTGCAGGCAGCCGCGTCATTCGCCTCGTGCGCTGCCGCCTCGACCACGACGCCATCGATCTGTACTGGCACAGCCCGACGCTGCTGGAGATCACCTTGACCGCGCGCCAGTTGCCCGAACCACGCGGCAACGACCGCGTCACTTACGAGCCTGCCTGAACATGAGCCAAAGTCCTCTATTGGAAATCGAGCTGTATGCCTTCGCCAGCAACAGCGCGCAGTTCTATCTGACGCCGCACGAATTCGATGTTGATCTGGATGGCAACCTCTACAAGAGCCTGGCCTTGGAACGCAACGAATTGGCGCTGGGTGCTGAAGCTGCGAAGGCTGGCTTGGATCTGAAACTGCCGCCGAACTGTGATTTGGTACGCCACCTGCTCGCCAACTCGCTGACCGGCGACACCACCTCGATCACCCTGCGCATCGGACGGCGCGACACTTGGGGCGACTACTGGTGGATCTCCGGCACGCGCTGGATGGGCCGGGTGCTGGGCGTCGAAGTTGCTGACGATGTGGCTCGCGTTCGCTGCGAGTCGGCGCAAGTCAGTCTCAAGCGCATCGGGTTGCGGCGGCTCTACAGCCGCAAGTGTTCCCACGTGCTGTATTCGGCTGCCTGTGGTGCCTCACCGATTTCTGCCAGCGCCTTGGTGAGCAACAGCAATGGCCGCAACGTCGATCTCGACGGTGGCACGCCCGGCAGCGTCAGTGGTGGCTTGGCCGGTGGCTGGCTGCAAACCTCGGAAGGTGCCCGCCACATGATCGTCAATGACTACGGTGGCGGCGTCGAGTTGCTCTATCCGGTCGCCATAGACGTCGGCACAGAGGTACTTCTGACGGTCGGCTGCGATCACAGCACGGCCACGTGCGAGTCGCGCTTCGGCAACCTCGACAACTACGGCGGCTTTCCCGCCATCCCGAGCAAAAACCCGTTCTCGACGGGCGTGTTCTGAATCCCTGGAGAAATCGCCATGTGGTACCTCGTCGTCATCGTGGTGGCGGCGCTGGTTTCGGTCGCGCTCGCACCGAAACCGCCCGAACCCAAACCGGCATCCTTATCTGACGTCGATGCCCCCACCGCAGAAGAAGGCCGACCGATTCCCGTCGTGTTCGGCACCGTGCTGCTGCGTGGCTCCAACGTCGTCTGGTACGGCGATCTGGAAGCCGACCCCATCAAGAAGAAAGGTGGCAAGAAATGACCACTCAGACTGTCATCACCATCGATCACGTGCGCGCCGTGGGCCTGTGCGTGAACGGCACGCGTACGTGGTTTGCGCGTCACGATCTGGATTTCCGGGCCTTCCTGCGCGATGGCTGTGACGCCGACACCTTGCTGGCCACCGGCGATGCAATGGCCCAACGTGTGGTCGAGCACGCCCGCAATCAATCCAGCCAGCGGGAGCAAGGCTGATGGGTGGCAGCAGCAAATCGCAAACCGTTGGCTACCGCTACCGGATGGGGCTGCATCTGGCCTTGTGCCAGGGGCCCGTCGATGCCGTGCAGGAAATCCAGATGGGCGACCGTACCGCGTGGGGTGATGCCGACCGCGCGTCGCTGTCCACCGGCCACGGGCTGACCAGCCTGAGCATCAACAAGCCAACCCTGTTTGGCGGCGACGAGCGCGAAGGGGGCGTGGTCGGCACCATCGATGTGCTGTCTGGTCATGCCGGACAAGGACGCAACGACTACCTGATGAGCCGCCTCGGCAGTTCCATTCCGGCATTCCGGGGCGTGCTGTCATTGGTGGCACGCAAGATCCTGTTCGCGGCCAACAACCCCTACATCAAGCCGTGGGCGGTACGGGTGCGTCGCTTCAATTCCGGTTGGCATGATCACGCGTGGATGGGGGATTCCGAAGTCCGCACCTGGGATGAGGACGAAGGCCGGGAAATCAGCGTCGGCATGAACCCGGCGCACATCCTGGTGCAGTGCCTCACCGATCCGCACTGGGGCATGGGCTATCCGCAGAGCACCATCGGTTGGAGTTTCTGGAACGCAGCGTGGGCCCTGTCGAGCGAGGCCTTCGGCCTAAATCTGATCTGGACGCGCCAGCAGCCCATCGAGAGCTTCATCGGCCAGGTCATCGACCACATTGGCGGCATCCTCTACACCGACCCGGAGCAAGGCACGTTTGAGCTCAAGCTGCTGCGCGACGACTATTGGATCGACAGCCTACCGCAGTTGGGGCCTGACGAAATCGTGCGGCTGGAACGCTTCGAACGCGCCCAGTGGGGGGAGCTTCCCAACGAACTAACGGTTGTCTACACCGACTGGCAGAACGGCGGTGATGCTGCCGTTACGGTCGAGAACCTGGCCGCCATCCAGTTGCAAGGCGGCGTGATCAATCAACGCCGCGACTACCCGGGCGTCAACTACGGGCCACTGGCCGCGCGGCTGGCATTGCGTGACTTGCGCGCCTTGGGTTCGCCCCTGGCCCGGATGAGCCTGACGGTGGCACGCGACACCCTGGAGCGTGCGCCGCTGCCGGGTGATGTATTTCTGCTGAACTGGCCACGCTTGGGTGTGGATCAGATGGTGGTGCGCGTCACCGGCATCGACACCGGCACATTGGGCGCAGCCGAGTGGCGCATCGAAGCCATGGAAGATGTGTTCGGCATGAGCAACACCGTGCTGTCGCCCCCGCCACCGCACGTCGAGGAGCCGACCATCGAACCGTTGTCGCCCGCCTTGGTGCTGGCCGTCGAGGTGCCGTATTGGGAACTGGCCCGGCGCTTGTCGCGCGCAGATCTGGCCTACCTGACCGATACGGACACCTATCTCGGTGCGCTGGCCACCGCCGGTGGCAGCGGGCAGTTGAATTGGCAACTGGCTACCGGCGCTTCAGGCGGCGACCTCACTGCCGTGGTGGGCGAGGACTATGCGCCGCTACTGACGCTTGATGCAGCCTTGCCTGCCAGTGAGGCCGATGCCATCGGTGTACCAGTGACGGCGATCAGCCAGCCGGAGAGAATGGCCGAGGGCGACTACGCCTATCTGGTGGATGCCAGTGGGGCGATTGCAGAGGCCGTTGCCGTCCTGGCCTTCGATGCTGCCAACGCGACCATCGATCTCGCACGCGGCGTGCTCGACACCACACCCCAAGCACATGCCTCGGGGACTCGGTTGATCGGTGTCGGCGAATGGCTGGCATCCGAAGGTGCGGAGCGGGCCCCGGGCGAATCGGTGTTCGTGGGCGCGATTCCACGCACGTCGACCGATCAGGGCGATCCAGTGCTGGCCGCGAATGGGCAGCCGATGACGCTGGCCGGTCGGCAGGCTTTGCCGTATCCCCCCGGTCGCATCCGCATCAATGGCCAAACCGAGCCTGCCGTGGTGGCCGGTGACCTCACCGTGGCGTGGGCGCATCGCGACCGCACGCAGCAGACCGCCTACCTCGTTCAGCAAGACGAAGGCGATATCGGGCCGGAACTGGGCGTGACCTACACGCTGCGTATCCGCAATCGCAACGGCGTGTTGGTGCACACCGAAACGGGACTGCTCGGCACTGCCTTTATCTGGACGGCAGCAGTGGCCGCGCTGGATGCCGGTGCGCTGGTCGACCGGATCACCGTGGAGATCAGCGCCGAGCGCGATGGCCTGAGCAGCTGGCAGCCACAGGTGCGAGTCATGGATCGGACGGGCTACGGCCTGCGCTGGGGACAGTATTGGGGAGGTGTGTGATGGAAACGCCAATGGAACCACGCATCGATGTTCACCTGCTCACCCTGAACGAACTTACCGAATGGCGTGAAGCCTGTATTGCCAGCCTCGAAGGCGCACCGATCCAGTTGCACGTCTTGCCGGGCATCCCGGGCCGTATTGGCGAAGCGCGCGCCGCTGGCTATGCGCAAGGCACGCTGCCGCTGGTGTCCTTCGTCGATCCCGACGACCTGTACGAAGCCAACGCATTCACGCAGTTGGCCGATGCGCTGGATGCCTGCCCGCAGGCTGTGATGGCCTACACCGACGAGGCGCTGACGGACGAGGCTGGCCACGACATCGCCGTGCGACGTCTGGCCTACAGCCGCTGGCAACACGCCAACAGCGCCAGTCACGTTCACGGCCTGATCGTGATGCGCCGATCTGCCGTGGAAACCGTGCTCAAAGAAACCACCGACCTCAACAACTTTGCCGATTGGCTGCTGACCCTGCTGGTGGCCAAGCGTGGCGGTGTGCTGTACCTGCCTATCGTCGGGCGTCACTGGCGGCAGCACCCGCAGCAGAGCCACCGAACCGGCGATCCGGAAGCAGTCCGACGCATTCGCCAAGCAGCGAATCTCTGGAGATAGACCATGTCATCAATCGACCCGAACCTTGGAATTAACTACGGCTGGACACTCGGCGAAAGCGGCTGGGACACCGGCATGGATGCCAACCTCAAGCGCCTCGGCGCGGTGGTCGGCCTGTCCGTGAAAGACCGCGACCTGACCACACCACCGGCCAGCCCCGCCAACGGCGACCGCTACCTCATTCCTGCCGCCGCCACCGGCGTGTGGGCAGGCAAGACCAACCAGATCGCCGCTCGCATCGCCGATGCCTGGGAGTACCACACGCCCAAGATCGGCTGGCTTTGCTACATCGAGGACGAGGCCAAGCTCTCGGCCTTCAAGTCCACCGGCTGGAGCGCAGGCCTCGCCATCTGACTTTCCTTCCTTCGCACCCACCAGAAACCCGCCCCCGAGGCGGGTTTCGCATTTCTGGAGAACGCCAATGACCGAACCCGAACAACAACAGCCTGCGCACGTAGAGAACATGCTGCTCCTGCGCCGCGAGGACTTCGACGAACTACTGGCTCACGCCGCTGAACGCGGTGCCGAGCGTGTGCTCGCCCATCTCGGGCTGGAAAACGGCCACGCCGCCCGTGACATCCGCGAACTGCGCGACCTGCTGGAAGCCTGGCGTGACGCCCGGCGCACCGCGTGGCAGACCACCGTCAAGGTCATCACCACCGGCATCCTGGCCGCGCTGCTGGTCGGTGCCGCCATCAAGCTAAAACTGATGGGAGGCCCGCAATGATCGAGACACTACTTGGCGGCCTCCTTGGCGGGGCCTTCCGTCTTGCCCCTGAAGTCCTCAAGTGGCTCGACCGCAAGGGTGAGCGCGGCCACGAACTGGCGATGCAGGACAAGGCGCTGGAATTCGAGAAGATTCGCGGCGCACAGCGGATGTCGGAAATCGGCGCTGGTGCCGACGCCGCGTGGAATGTCGGGGCCATCGAAACACTGCGCGAAGCCGTTCGCTCTCAGGGCGAGAAGACCGGCGTGCGCTGGGCCGATGCACTGAGTTCCAGCGTCCGCCCGGTCATCACCTACTGGTTCATGGCGCTGTACTGTGCGACCAAGACGGCAACAGTCGCAGCCGCCGTGACGGGTGGCGCTGGCTGGGGCGTTGCCATCCTGTATGCCTGGACGGAGGCAGACCAAGCCCTATGGGCCGGGGTGCTGAACTTCTGGTTCCTCGGGCGCGTGTTCGACCGGGTGCGACCGTGATCGAGGTGCCAAGAACGGCCATCGAACTGGCCAAGCGCTTCGAAGGTTTCGAGCGCAAGGTCAAGCGTGGTGTCGAGATCACCGCCGTCCCCTACATCTGCCCCGCAGGCTTCTGGACGATTGGCTACGGGCACCTCTGTGATCCAATGCACCTGCCGATCACCGAGGCCGAAGCCGAGGTCTATCTGGCGCGCGACCTGCAATCAGCGCTCGCCGCCACGCTGCGCTACTGCCCGGTGCTGGCCACAGAGCCCGAGAGAAGGCTCGCGGCCATCGTGGATTTCACGTTCAACCTTGGCGCAGGGCGATTGCAGACATCGACGCTGCGACGGCGCGTCAACCAGCGGGAGTGGGCTGCCGCCGCGACGGAGCTTCGGCGCTGGGTCTATGGCGGCGGGAAAGTGCTGCCGGGACTGGTTGCCCGTCGCCACGCTGAATTGGCTCTCTTGATGTAATTATCCGAGGTGCCGATTGAACACTTGGTACTCGGTCAAATCTGCTGCTGGGTTTATCTCCAGCGCGCGAGCACGAAGCTCCCTGTGGTCTGTGTAGGCTCCGCGTCGCTCCCACGTCTGACCGTTTTGTTCGATGCCGCGAATCAGCTCAATGCAGTCGTCCAGATCAAATTTCGGAAGCAAAGGCCGGATTGCCTCATTGAAGCGCCTGTCCGCGCCGTCGTAGCTGGAGCTTGCTACATAGTACGCGCTTGCAAGACGCACTACCGTTTTCTCCCATTCCAGAGAATCCGATATTTCCCGCAAAGCATTCCAGGTTTCGCGCCCGATCTCCGGATACGTATCCCCAACAATCCACGCACGCAGGCGTTCGGCATGCTCCGGCAAGGACGCTGCTGTGAAGCACGCCAAACATCGGGATGACACGTCATTGTCGACGACATGCTGAATCGCGGTTTTAGCGTGATCTGCCAACAGCCCGTAGATCGGGGCCGAACGCGATAGAAAGTGGATCAGGCAAACAAGCGCCGTGCCGCCAGTCGCTATCGTGCTGAAGTAATCCTTGTCGGCTTCGATCTGCGCTCGAAACTGGCCGGGGTTGCGACTATAGAGCAGAGTCAGCGCGCTGTAGTTGATGGCGCGGTTTTTCTCGCATTTTTCGTCCGTCAGCCGGAATGCGAATTTCCAGAGGGCTTTGAATACGGCCTTTTCGACCTCCGGATTGAAGCGCGAGAAATACTTGCTCTCCAGGTACGCCTTCAGCTTCTTGTCATCGATCAGGATGCCAGATGCCTGTTCAAGGTCCTCGACCAGATCACCCACAATCTGCTTCGACAGAATCGGAGCCTTCGTGAGCAGACCGTCAAGTGCGTTGCGAATCAGGGCGCGGGCTGTGTCCCGGTTTGGGCGATGCAACTGAAAATTCGCGTTGACCACCGGGTGCGCTGCAAGATGGCGCTGCCGTTGAAGATGGAGCAGATTTTCACGTTCAGCAATGTCCAGTAGCTGAGTCTGCTCGGCCACCGATTCCACCAGCTTCGTTTCCCACACGGGCGACCGCTCGTTATCCTGCTGCATCTGTCCAATCTCGGCCAGAATGCCCTTAGCCTTGGCATCCCCGTAGAGATCAACCAAATGCTGGAGCTTGAACAACAGGTCGCAGACCACGACCGACCAGAGCATCACGACCGCTGACCGATGGTTGCCTGCCGAATAGCAGCTCAACACCTCGGAAAAATATTCCTTGCTGCGCGCGTCGAAAATCTGCGTCGCGCGCTGCTCGATGGAGTATTCGTCCAACATCATGCCCCCTGATTCATGATTTCAACGTATCCAATCAGTTCCGCCGAATAGCTGCCGTCTCCATTCGCTGCGCCCTTGTGTTTCAGTTCCCGCTGCAGAGTCGGTTCAACCACATGCGCGAATAGTTCCTGCCGTTGCTCTGGCGCAAACCTCGGAGACGTTACTGGTGCCTGCAGGTATTGCTCAGCCTGCCTCTCGACCGCCGGAACCCGTGTGCCATCCTGCTTGACGGCAATGGGTTGAACGACGACGCGGCGTTCACCGTTGCCTGCGGACGCCTCAACCATCCAGAGAGAAAGTAGAACCGGCGCGTCTACGTCCCCTGAAACCGCAATGCCAACATCCTCGGGCGGAACACTGCGCCAGCGTCCAAGCTCTTCCTGTATCAGCGGATGATCCAGACCCATCAATTCCACGCTATCGCTGCTCGTGGCTGTATCGCGGCTCAAGGTAAATCGTGCCCGACGTGCGCCATCAATAGTCACGAGGTCGTAGGTCTCGTCGTCGATCTTGACCAAGCGCTGCTGACGATCCACCACCGCTGCCGAGAGGAAACGCACCAGTCGATCCAGACTGGAGGACACGTCGGAGAACGGCTTGTAGTCATCAAGACTGAAGCCTTCGAGGTCTTGGAATAGATCAAACACCACCTGCCGCGCTTCGCGTGAATTCGAGAGCGCAGCCTCCAACTCCACCTGTGTGCGTTTCAGCTCAGGGTCGGACAACGCCTCCTGGTACAAGCGGTCGTAATTGAGGCGCTCGGATAGCTGGCCAAGAATCTGTGCGCGCAGGTCTTCGGCCACGTTGCCTTGGTCATCGACCTTGCCGACCGTCTTGGCAATTTCCGTCAGCTTCTCGTCGAGCATCAGGAAAATTCGCCCTTCGATGGTGTCGGACAGGACGAGGTTGTAGACCTGTGCCGTGTGGTTCTGTCCATAACGGTGGATGCGCCCGATGCGTTGTTCCACATCCATCGGATTCCACGGCAAATCGAAATTGAACAGGATGCGCGCGAACTGTAGGTTCAAGCCTTCGCGGCCAGCCGCTGTACACACCAGAACACGCGGTCCGTCTTTCAGGCGGAATTTCCGCTCTGCCGCCAGCTTGGCACCGTGGTCACCGCCGCGCAGCACCACCACACCCTGGCCGGGATAGGCCTGCTCAATCTCTCGGGCAATCAGATCAACCGTGCCGAGGTAGGTGGCAAAGATAACGATCTTCTCGCTTGCATTCTGCCGCCACAAATAGCCCAGACCATCGAGCAGCTTCTGTGCCTTGGTTTCCCGCTGCTGCGGGAAGACCTTGAGCAGATCGCCGATGCGCAGGCGCTCCTCGGGCAGGTGGAGTTCCACGACTGCCGACGCCGCTTCCTCGGCGTGCGTTGCGGAATATTCGCTGCCGTAAGGGTCGGAGGCCATTTCCAGCGCCTCCTCGTCCAGCTTTTTGACCAAGCGGTACTTGAGGTCAGCCAGCACACGATCTACCTCGCTGCGCCCGATGCTGTCCTGCGGCAGTCCGAATTCTTCGTGAATCAGTGCCCGCGCTTCGTCAGTCAGCCGCTCACGGCCTTCAATATCAAGCTCCTTGTCGCGCAGCAGCGCCTCGTGCAGTGTCAGCATCAGCAGGCGGCGTTTCATGGTTCGCCGCACGGCAGCGAAGCTCGATGCCGCAATCTTCTGGAAGATCGCCATCAAGAAGCCGAGGGCTCGCCCCTGGCCGCCCTGGCGACGTGCCAGATCGAAGCCATCCTCCAGATACTCGCGCAGCTTCTCGTAGAACAGCCGCTCGTCCTGATTCATCAGGAAAGACTCGGTATGTACCCAGCGCCGCGCAAACAGCGGCGAACCATCGGGCTGGCAGGCATCGGCCTTGGTGCGGCGGAACATCACCGTATTGAGACGGTGGCGGTTCTCCAGCATCTCTTCGGGGCTGCCAAACAGCGTGGGGTTCAGGAGCTGCGCCAGCATCCAGAATTGGAAGTGATTGCCCTGGTGCGGCGTAGCCGACAGCAGCATCAGGTCACGCGAATGATCTTTCAACGCCTCGGCCAGCTTGTAATTCTCCGTCTTCCGCACCTTGCCGCCGGTGCGGTAGGCCGTCAGATGGTGTGCTTCGTCGAACACCACCAGATCCCAACGCGGCGCGTCCAGCAGGCGCTTGATACGCGCCGGGCGTTTGAGCGTGTCGATACTCGCGATCAGCCGGTCGTGCTTGGCGAAAGCATTGGTCTTGCGGTCGGTGATATCGCCCTCGGAGCCGAACACCTCGAAGTCGAGGTTGAACACTTCGTTCAGCTCGCGGTGCCAGTTGTTCACCAGCCCGGCGGGCACCACCATCAGCGCGCGGTTCAGCTCGCCCCGGCTGGCCAGCTCTCGCAAAATCAGCGCGGTTTCGATGGTCTTGCCCAAGCCCACCTCGTCGGCAATCAGATAGCGCCGGGGAGATGCAGTGGCAATACGGTGCGTCAGCACCACTTGATGTGGCAGCAGGTCGATCTTGGCCGAGGTCAGCGCCGACGCGCTTTCCATGACGGGCAGCGCGTGGGCCTCGTAGGACAGCCACGCTTTGCGCGCCCGCTCTGCGCCACCATCGACGGCACGCAGGATGCGCTCGGTGCGCGAGAGCTGACGGCGCACCGCACCCACCGGCACACGGCGCTCGCCCACGCCGAAGAAGGCGCGCAAATAGCCATCACGCGCCGGGTCAAGAACGACACCTTGGCCGAATTCGTGGTGGGTGATCCGTTCGCCGGGTTGAAACTGAGCCTCTGCTTCCACGCGCCGACCTCAGGTAATTCGCAAGTGGAAGAGGCCCGCCGCTTTCGCGCCCTCGCGCAGCAGAATCTCCTGCGGGTACTCGTTGGCCTCGCCCCAAAGCAGGCGGCCAAAATCGAGCTGACTGCCCCGGTGTGGCGCTTCACACAACCACGAAACCGCATCGGTGGACGTCTGCACCTTGAGACGGCTATTGCCCTGTGGCAACCAGAAAATCAGCGCGGCTTCGCCCGCGTAGGCATCCTGAAACGAAAGGATGGCGCGCTTGATCGTGTCGGATAGCCATATTTCGCCCTGATCGGGAGCCAGCAGATCAAGACTGCCTTCAAGACCGGCCACCACCAGCGTCTGGTTGTCGTTGCTGGGGAGGTCATCCGGCCATCCACTTCCATTCGGGGCGGCGGCCTGCAAGAACTGCCGCAGACTCCACACCTCTCCCGCTGCGCACACCGTGTTGCGTGCTTCCTCATCCCACAGCCAGCTGGTGCCGCGCCGTTGCCACACCGTATCGAGCACCTGCCTCATTACGCATACTCCCCATCGTCATCGAACAGCGAAGCCTGCAGAGGCTTGGGTGCTTGGCTGGCTTGCCAGGTGGTGAAGATCGACACCGCGCGTGAGGCTGCGTTGCGGGTGGTTTGATCCGGGCCGTTCTTCTGCAGCCATTCCAGCAGCGGCTTGAGCGCCACGTGCGGCTTGAAGTTATCGTTCTTCAGCGTGTCCGAGGCATTGATGCCGCTGCCATCGACACATGCGCCGATCAGCACCAGGGCCTGATCGAGGTCGGAAGTAAGCTTGCGCTTGTGTTTGCCCGACCAATCGCGGGCGAAATCGAGCGGATTGGTGCGTGTGACAACTTTCTTCACCTCGCGGCACCACCCGCGTTGCTCAAAGTCATCTGGTGTGGTGATGGTGCCGCGCAGGAATTTCTGTAATTGGTCGCGCTTCATTTCTGTCGCGGTCCCGAAGGTGCGCAGAAATTGCCGCGTCATCGGCTCGGCATTCACCGGCGGCGGCTCCTTGCCCTTGTCGGCGTCTTCGTCGATGAGCTGGTTGATACCGACCAGTGCATCCTTGACCGAAATCGTGCGCCCTTCGTCGACATAGACCTTGCCGTAGTGGCGAGAGAAATATTCCAGCGCCTTGCCGCGCCGGATCACCTGAATGTCTGCGGCGGGCAGGCCCTCCTTGGCGTGGTTTTCTAGCATGGCCTGCAACTGACGCACATCGGCCATCACCTCGCGACGCATGCGGCCCCAGCTCACCGGCTTGGGTTCTTCGGTGCGCTTGCGGCAGACGTGGATGATGTCGTATTCGATGGTCTTGGAGCCGAACTCGCCTTCACCCTTGGTCTCGTCGGAGCGTATTGGGTACGTCGCTTCGAGGTAGTACCCGGCATCAAACAAGGACTCCAGCACCGCCACCCACGGTTCATCTTCGCTGTGGTGGAAGGTGAAGGCCAAGATGCCACTGGGCTTCAAAAGGCGATGCGCCTCGCGCCAGCACTGGGTGAGCAGGCGTTGGTAGAAACCATCCGGATCTTCCGGCTCACGAGCGCGATTGGCCACTGCCTCCAGCGATTTGGGCGTGTACTCCGCATTGAAAATTTCTGGGTACTTGCCTTTGAGCGCCAAGCGCAGCCAGACGTAGAAAAAGTCGGCCAGCTCCGAGTAGTGCAGCAGGCCACCGAACGGAGGATCGGTGATGACCAGATCGAGGCTACCGCTTTCTAGCTGCGCCAGATCGGTGGACGATCCCTGATACGTAGTTGCGCCTAGCAAGGAATCGCCGGGGTAAACCTTTTCGCTTTTACCTGACACCTCACCAGCGATGCTCGGTGCGTGCCGATTTAGGTACTCCGCACTCACTGCCTCCCACGGAGTTTTCGCCCATTCCCCACCTTTGAATAGAACTTCATAGGTGGACGACCACGGGCCATAGCCCATTGGCGGGAACACACCTACTTCAACCACATTGTTCTTAGGATGAAAGTTGCTGTTCGACATGGCTGGAGCCAGTTTGTCGAGCTTCATGTGCCAGAAAGCGAGCGAGTTTTGATTGCGCAAGAAATTCTGGAAAGCGCCTAGCACATACTCGCGCACCTTCCAGTCGTAGTTGCCGACTTCAACAATGGCCTTGAGCAGTTGTGTGTGCACCAGCAACTGGCGCGGGTTGAACATCGTCCACCAGTGGGTGAAGCCGTGGTTCGGGACGCCACCTTGCAGATGGTGGGTCATGAAACCGTAGGGAAGTTCAGAGCGCGGCCAGTAGTCCTTGAGGTCGTCATCTTTGCGCGCTTCCCATTCAGCGAACGCGGTGTCGTATTGCTGAGCGTGCGCAGTGCCGTATGCAGCGAAGAAGCGGCCACTGTAGGGTTTACCTGCCGCATAGCGCTTGGGTGCGTAGCCCTGCACCGCATAGGCGGCCATCGGCCCCGTCTTGCCTGTCGCCTTGATGGTCGTCAGCACATCCTGCACCGTGCCGCAGGCAGCGCAGGCGTAGTGCGATTTCTTTGGCACCGTGCCGTTTTCCGGTGCGAAGGTGATCTTCGTTTCCGGGCACGTCACTTCCTCCGGCAGCGTGCCACGCACCTCCAGCAGCCGAATCTTGGATGCGCGCTCACTGTCCCACCTGGTGGTCGCGGCCACATCGTCCTGCGCCGAGCCGCCGTAAGGCTGACTATTCGCATCCTGCTTTGGCGAACCGGCCAACCATTGCGGATGCACGAGCAAGCTCAATTCGACCTTCTTGTTCTTGCCCTTCCCGAGGTTGACCATCGCCGTATGACCGCAATGTGGGCAGATCACGCCCTTCCGGCGGTCGAGCACGGAAAACGGATGTTCGGACGGTGCCACATACAGTGGCGCATCCGGGGCCATGCGTGCCGCGTCTTCCTCAACGTGGAATTCGCCGCTGCACTTGCTGCACGAATGCTCCCAGTGCTTCACACTGATGGTCTTCACCGCCATCACCGGGCTGCTCATGATCGGCGTGCGATGGCCGCAGCCCGTCACCTGACAAGGGCCGTGCTTGGCCCAGAAGGTGTAGATGGCCTCCGGGCCTTCGTAGCGGTAGTCCTTGCGCTCGTCGCGCGGGATGGTCAGCGGGTCGAAGTCGGCGGGCATCACCTTTTTGGTCGATAGGTGCGTCCACGTTCCCTTTTCGCCGTTCGGGCCGTCGCAGTAGTAGTACGGCATGATCTGCGGCTTGACCTCGGCCTCGATGTCGGCGAGCAGCTTTTTCACTTGTTCCAGATCGACGTTGGCCAGCTCTTGCTTGACCACGAACCACGCGACCGGGTTCAGATCGTTGCCGACCATCTGCATGCCGAGACGCGAGCCTTCCACCAGCGTGGTGCCGCCGCCCATGAAGATGTCGGCCACCTTCAGGTGCTTGAACGCGCCTTTCTTCTGGTGGTTGGCGTAGTAGTTGTCCCACACCAGCTTGGCCGCGTGCGACTTGTCTTCCGGAGCCTTGGTGGCCGCCGCGATCAACATCGAACGGAACACACTGGAACGTCGCCGCGCCCACCACTTCGACATCTGGTAAATCGGCTTGCCCGCATTACCTTCAATGATGGCCACCTGATTGACAGGCAGGATCGGGAAATCGACCTCCAAGCAAGTCTTGGGACGGTTCGGATCGTTGAAGTCGACGGTTTCAAGCGCAACCGTCTTGCCCGCGCCAACGGCCTTGGCGACTTCCTGAGCGAGTAGTTCTTTTTTGGTGGCCATTCAAGCGTCCTTAATCTTCTTGTGCGCGGGATTGCCTGCGCATGTTTTCTACAGCAGCAACCAAATCGACATCTGCCTTGGGCGCAGCCCAGCGGGTCCAGAAGGGGATCGTTGCACTGCGCGGTTCGTGTTTGGGCTTCGACATCTTGATGCGGGTCGGCAGCAGGGTGGCATCACCGACCACCACAGCCTCGCCTACGTCCAGCGTCGGCAGCACCTCCATCAGCCCCTCCAGGCTTTCTGGCAAGAGCTGCTTGACCACCGCCTGGTCGGTTTTGTTGGCCAGGCGCAGGCTGATGATGTTGCTGCACTGGCTGAGAATGGTCGTGCTGACATCCGAGGGGCGTTGACTAACCACCATCAGTCCAACACCGTATTTGCGGCCCTCTTTGGCAATGCGCTCGTAGTTTTCTAGGGCGCGCTTTTCCAGTGGCCCGGTGGAGGCAGCACTGCTTGGTAAATACAGGTGAGCCTCATCGCAGACGATGACAATCGGGTGGCGCGCATCACCGTCTTCGCCCGGGCTGCTCCAGAACTGGATCTGGTAGATCAGACGCCCGACCAAGCCCACCACCACCGGTAGGATGTCCGAGGGTACCTCGGAGAAATCGATGATCTTGATGCCGGGATTGACGCCATCGCTGACGCTGCCCGTGCCGAGCAGTTTTTTTGCGAGTTCGTGCAGCGCCTCGTAAGTCTCGTACTCCTCCGGCGCTTGGTACATGAACGCATAGCGGCGGTCGTTCATCTTGGTTTTCAAGCGAATTAAGAAGCGCGAGAGCTTGCCGTTCAATGGGCCTTTTTCGGTTTTGGGCTGGCCCTTCTTTGCACCGCTGACGTATTCCTCGCCCGTGGGAATGACCTCGTCGTTTTTTCGGTCGAGGGATTCCACCAAGTCATTCAACTTGTAGGGAACCGGTGTGTCGACCGTGAACCCTTCCAGCAGCTCTGGCTTGCCAAGCGCATTGATGGCAGCACGTTTCATTTCAACGACCGAATCCATCAGGGCAAGTGCCTGATTGGGTGCATTGTCCCCCGAACGATCCACAAAAACTGATTGCATCTCGTCATAGGTCAGCAGCCAGAATGGCAGGAAGATCGCGCCGTCTTTCTTGGTCTTAATGTCGCCAATGCCTGCGATGCGGTAATGCGACGCGAATTTCATGCTCGAATACTCGCCATGTAAATCGAGTACGACGATATTCGCGTGAGGTAGTTGTGCGGACTGCTCAAGGATGGAGGCGACGGTGAAAGATTTTCCCGAACCAGTGCTACCCAGCAGCGCAGAGTGGCGCTGAAAGAGCTTGTCGCCATCGATGTAGGCGCTGGCCTTGCCGTCCAGGGTGTAGGTGCCGACCTTGAGCGGGGCTGCTGCGTCAGCCTTCGAGGACGCGCTCAAGATGCCCATGAAGTCTTCGAGAGATTTTTCTTCAATGGGGAACACCGACCGGTTGATTTCCGGCAAGAGGAAAACAGCTCGTGTGAAGGTGTCCTTACGTTGCCCGTCTCGAGCGCGATAGGTGCCGACCAAGCTGATCGACACGCCGTTTTCCTCTTGGGGCACACCAACCAAATCCGCTGGCGGATCAGCTTCGGGCAGCGTCGGTAGTTCCACCGGGTGCCGCCAAACCCGTTCGATGATGCCAATCAGCCATTCATCCCCCATCGACTGGATGGCAACCAATCGACCGACGCGCGCTTTTTGCAGGCGCTGACCGTCCGTTACCCGCACGGTGATCCGCGAGGTTTCAACACTGCGGACTTCGCCCAATGACTGCTCGTCGGTGAAATTGAAAATGCTCATCCTCGCCTCACTCCACAAATTTTTTCAAAAAGTCATCAAGCTGCCAGAGCGGCTCTGGTGACCGCAGTGCCTTCCCGTTCCAGCGACAAACCGCCCCGTCACCGTCTTTGAACACGGCAATCACGTGAGGGTGTTCGCCAAGCAGTTGTTCAATGTTTAGGGTGGGATCACGCGTGACAATGATTGCGGGCATGCCTGCGGCCAGTCGACGCTTGATGACGCCTTGCAAATGGTCGTCATTGAAGCCAAATCCGATACACAAAAGAGCCTGAGCATTGGCGAGTACCGCATTCATCTCGGTACGCATTGCATCGAACAGCGTGTTGACTAATGCATCCTGATACTTTGACGGGCCGGGTACGACAATGGCTCGCTCTGCGATGGAAACATCATTCAGAACTTCCAATGGCCCCTCGTCCGTTGTCAGCCAACTGATCGAGCCATGAGGCTTATACAGCCGAACGGTTTTACAGATGCGGTGATCGATCTGCTGTTGGCGTTTGTCGGCCACCAAAACACGGCTGTATTGCGTCTGAAAAAGTGGTCGGGGGCGTGGCTTACGCCGACGGAGCCCTGTGAATCCAGTGTCCAGAGGAATTTCCGCGAGATCGCAAAACAATTCCACCAACGTATCGTAGTTGGTCGTAATGACGTGGATGCTTTCCGCATTTTGCGGTGAGCCATTGAACAAACGGTTCAGGAGACGTGACGGCGCATGACCGCCTGCCACCTTTTCATCAAGAATCTTTGCCTCTGCTGCAATGGCTCTATCAAGAATCAACTTCGCGGTTTCTCCGCGTAGGGCTGACACGATCTCTCCCCATTCCGCCATGCCAAGCGGAATGCCATTCAGGCCAGTCTCCAGATTTTCCTTAATCGCTTCGACTGATTGCGCCCAGGTATTCCTTGCCTCATCGGTGGACAGCACATCGCGGACAGCGGTTGCCAAGTGCTCCGCCAAGGCCCCCATGCCGGGAAGGCCATAGCCGCAGGAAAAGCCAGACCCGATTAGCAGCACCGGGGTTTTGCGAAAAACCCCCTGGATGTCTGCGAAAAAATCGTCTGGCAATTCGGCGGCTGTCATATCTACCTACTTCGATAGTTCAACGAAGGGCGACAGCACCTCCAGCAGCGAGAGGCCGCCATGCGTCAGCGTCGGGTAACCGCCTTGGCTGCGCCACTTTCGTCGGCCCAGCGCCAACAGGTGAGCGCCGTGCGGGCTGTCGATTTGCAACGCGACCGGAGGAACAAAGGGGCCTGCGTCACCATTACCCGATTTGCTGCGTCCACTGGAAAACGTCTGCTTGAGATGGGCGGCGACCTCACCATCGGCATCGGGGAAGTAACCCGTGGCGGCGTAGCCGTGATCCGAGGTAATGACCAAGCGCCGTCCAGTGGCGAGGCGCTCAACAAAGGCCCAGAAATCGTCGCTGGACAGTTGCTGCGCGGCATCTTTGGTCAGCAGCTCCAGACCTTGGCCTGCGCCGTAGTCGTGCAGCTTGGCGTCTGGCCAGTGATGCCAGAACACCCAGTTCTTCGCGCCCGAGGCACTGCCCACCAAGCCTTCGCAGTCCTTCCACGGCAGATCGATGGTTTCGGTCTGCGCCGGTTGCAGCTTGTGAGCCAAACCGCCACCGTTGGCCTGCAACTGGCTTCGACTGGACAAGCCAATTGCACGGGCAAATTCGTTGGTTTCGCCGGGCAATTCGGAGGCGGTGGCTGTGACGCCCTGCAGGGTGAAGCCGCGTTCTTTTGCGCCCTGCAGCAACCAAGGCAGTTCTCGCAGGCTCAAGGCATCCAGAACCAGCACGGCGCGGGCAGCACCGTTGCCATAACTCGGCTCGGCCCACCAACGCGCAAGGCGGTCGGAGGTGCGTTCCACGCCGCTGGTCTCGGGTTGTCCGAAGCATCGCCACAGATCCCAACCACTGGACGCAAGGAACAGATCGAGCTCGCCGATCTCGCGGTCGCGCTTGATGACCTCGCCCGGGGCATTGCCCTCTGCCAATGGTCGTGAGGCGATGTCGAGCGTGCGTTCGATGATGAAGCGCCACGCGTCCGCAGCGGAGCCTTGAGTCAGGCGCTGCAATATTCCTGCATCGAGCGCCATCAGTTGTCCTCCTTCTCAAGACTCAGCTCGAAAGTCATGCCGTCGGGCAGTTTCTTGAGCAGTTCCCTGAGCTGCGCGCCGGTGGCGGCAGACACCTTGATCGAGACTTCTGCCACGGGCGTGGCCGGGCCAATGCCCCAGCCTTCGAGCTTGCCGATCAGGTTGAGCGGCGAGGTTGGCGGGTTAGAGAGCGGGATGCGCGGTTTGGTGGTGCTTGTGCCGCCACCAAAAATGTCGCCTCCGTTCGGCGATGTACCAGTACCGGGAGTGTTGTCGCCACCGGCAGGTGGGGCGGGTGGCGTAGTCGTGCCTCCGCCGCCAAAGATATCACCGCCGTTTCCACCAGCAGGCGGCTGCGGCGCGGGCGGCGTAGTGCCACCAGTGGCAGGCACCGCCGAGGGCTCCATCAGGAATACCTCATCCAGCTGACGCCCCGTGTAGGAGAGCTTGGGCCGCAAGCGCCGCCACGCGGTGTCCTCGTCTTCGCCCGCGTGGGTTTGCAGATGCTCCAGATTGCGCAGGTTGATGGCGATCTTGCCGCGTGCGCACAGACGAAGGATGCGCTCCTTCATTGCGGTTTCACCCAGCCAAGGGATGCAGTCCTGACCCGCCGGGCGTGGCTCCTGCAATTCGCGCAGCAGCTTGCCAAGGGACGCGTTCTCCGAGGCCGCTTCGAGCACGAGGTCTTCGAAGTCTTCTGGCACAAAGAGATCGTTGGCCAGCGTTTCCTCGATGCCCTCGGGGATTTGCGCACCTTGCTTTTTCAGGTGCTCGACACTGAACAGGGATTGCTGCGGGTTCTGGTGATCGTAGCGGTGCAGGACGGCGAAACGGTCAAAGCGTTTCTTCAGGTTGTCACGCAGTGTGCCTTCGAATTCTTTGTGCAGCTTTTTGTATTCCGGATTCTGGCCGCTCCATTCCTGCGCCTTCATTTCGGCACGTGCGAGGATGAGCAAGTCTCGATCCAAGAATGCATTGGTGGAACCCGATCTGGGCAGCAGGAAGCGAATGGTGTTGCGGCGCTTTTGCAGGTGATCCTTGAGCCAACGCCCCAGCGTTTGGTCGACTTTCTCCGGCTCTTCCGGCAGCACCAGGACGGGCAAACGGTCGTCCCAGCGCTCGGGCTGCTCGGCTTCGTCGAGCGATGTCCATGGGTCCGTCTGCCAAGATTTCGGCAGCGCAATCACGCGGAAGGTTTTGGCGACCTCGTCGCTGCCACCGATGACGTAGCGAACCTGCTTGGCCAGCTGCGCCTGATCGGAGCCATCTGTAAACAACTTGTCGTTACGAGCGCAAGCCATCAATTTGGCACGTGGGTTTTCTTCCTCACGGAAGACCAGACGCGGGCCATCCTGATGGATGTTGAAACTGTTCTCGACAATCGTCGCCAGCTCGACCTGGAAGGCATTACTGTCCACTGGCTTGCTGCGGGTGATGTCCACCTGCAGCGTGGCCGGATCGGCTCCAGCGAGGTTACCAACAGCAATCGACCGCAGCCACAGTGCGCCCACGATCTCTTGCAGGTGTGGCGCAAGGTTGGCGTGGTCGTACACCGCCTCGGTAACCGAGATGATGTTGTGCTGTGCCTTTTCGCGCAGGGTGCGATGGTGCTCGTTGGACACCGAATCCAACAGCGCGCCAATGCCCGAGGTATCGTCATCCAGCCGGAAGTCGGCGGCGGTGAGCACGGGAACGGCTTCGCCCCGGCTCTTGTAAAGATTGGCCAGGATGCGAATCATGTCGCGCGTTTCCTGCGCGTCAGTGGCGATCAGCACCTGCTCCTCAAGCAGACGCAGCAGGTGCGGTGCATAAGGCCAAGACTCGGTGAACTCGCGGCGTTTGCGATCCTGTTCGGAGGGTGGCACATCAAGCAGGCGGAAGCATTCCGAGACGTGCTGGGCGACCAGTGATTCAATGGTGCCGTCGGCAATCTGCAGGCGGTTGTCGAACAGGCGGTGCAACAACATCCGCCGACGATCCTGCTGGATACGCTCGGCGTTGCCACCCGCCTTGAAGTCGATGGCCACCGGATTGACGCGGTGAACCTGCTGGTAGGCATCGCTGCCACCATTGCGCACGGAGATCACGAGCACCAACAGATCAGGCCGCTCCTTGGCAATCTCCGAAAGGATCTGGATAAAGTTGAACGCCCAGTTCTTCCACGGGTACTGCTTGGTATTGGTCAGGCCGTCGTACCAGGTCTGGAATTCATCCAGTAGCAGCATCGTCGGCGTGTGCTCCAGCAGCTCAATGATGAGCTTGTCGGAGGGGATATCGGTCTTGGCCGACCCCATACCTTCCCACTTGCCTTTGATGAACTCGCCACGAGGATGGCGCTCGAACAGCAAGTCCCACAGGAATTTGTAGCGCTGACGGTGCAAGCTCTCGCCAATGACCAACATTCCATCGCGCAAGGCGATCTTGCCGATGTTGGCGTCACCCAGCGTAGTGGCCCAAGAACTCAGCCATGCACCGGTCGATGTGGCATCGCTGACGGCATGGTAGAGCGCGGCCATCAAGTGCGACTTACCCAAGCCGCGCTCACCGATCACTACTACCGGACGCCCCTGATTGGGGCCAACGGCCTCGATGCCCTTCAGCAGATCATGCGTGGGGTAGGTAATCTCCAAGAACTGCCGGGCCGCGATCTGGGTCGCGCCGGTGTTGGAGTCGTTGGAGAGCTCAATGGCCGTCCCTTTGAGGCGCTTGCCCCGAAATTCATCCCGTAGAGTCAGTCCAAGCATTACTTACGCTCCCCATCGCTCGTTTGGCCATCGGCTGTGTCATCCCCGTCACGACCGGGGGCAAGCCCTTCCATCGACTGCTGCTTGATCCAGCGGTCGATATCTGCGCGCAAGAACCGCCACGTCCCGCCAACCTTGAAGGCAGGGATCTTCTTGGCTGCAGCCAGCCTATAGACCGTTCGCTTGCCAGCCTTCAGATAGGCGGCAACCTCGTCCAGAGTCAGGATCTCATCTTCAGCGTTTGCCATTGCTTCGCCTTTGCCGCCATTGACCATATATTGCCAAGAGTTGCCAATTCTCCCATAGGTGGGCTCTCTAGGCCAGAGGAAGAAAATGATTCTGTACTATCGTGTTGCGGCAGGGGAACGAGCCAGAAATCAGGCAGGGAGCCGCTGTTCGCCCACTCGCACGCCCCTCTACGAATGGGCAGGCCAGCGGCAAGCCTGTCGGCCATCGCTCCTGATTGCAGACGAGACGGGACGTCCGCCTCAGCAACGATGGCCCTGATACATCCAGATTGTTAAAGAACAGCGTATCGCCCACGCGGGCAGCACTACGACCTTCCGGTAGGAAGGATTTCGCTCACGACTTCTGAGTACGCGCCACTTACTTGTCCAGCGCCACCAAGCGGACGATGCTGTCGAACTCGTTCAGCACGTCGGGATGATTCTTTGTCAGGTGCCGCAAGATGGCTTCGTTGGCCATCAGCTTGGCGAGATAGCCCTTGGCCAGCACCAGATTGAGAATGTCTTGGCCATAGGTCTGTTCGGCCAGCTTGAACTGTTCTTGAAGATTGCCCATTTCCCGTTCCATCTTGGCCATCTGATCGGCACTGACGCCGGTCATTTTCTTGGGCTTGGTTTCGCCGACGAGCAGATTGCTGGGTGTGGCGGCCACCAAGGCCTGCGCGTAGGCCACCGTGATGTTGTTGGCGCTGACCATCAGTTCGACGCACTCGACCTGCCGGGTTGGCTTGAGCTTGCGCAGCACCGCGCCAAGGTTGGCCGAGAAGGTTTGGTCGCGCAGCAACTCGGCAGCCTCCGGGCAGATACCGTCGAGCAGGTTCAGTTTTTTGATGATGTGGCTGATGTCCACGTCCAATGCTTTCGCGAGCTTTTCCGGGGTGACGCCGCGTTCGACGGCGCGGCGGATCATCAGGTGCTCCTGAATGCTGGAGAGACGATTGACCCGGTTGTTGTAGGTGTAGCTCTCGTCATCGGTGGCCACGAGGCACGGCGCATTGTCGAAGCCCAACTGCTTCAGCGCCACCAGCCGTGTGTGTCCGTCGAGCAAGATGTACTGGCCCTCGCGGGAGGGTTTTCCAACCGACAGGGGTTCGATCAGCCCGATAGCTTCGATGGACGCGAGGATCTGCTTGAATTTTCGGGAGGCAAACAAGCCCTCGGGGGTCTTGCGCGATGGCAGGATGGCTGAAAGTTCAAGAAATAGTGGCTCCGGCACGAAGCCCAGTGGAGGTCTGCTCATGTGCCACACCCCCGCGCCCAGACCCGATCTGCCAGATACTGCGGCAACGAATCCATTCCCTCGGCGCGCAGCAGGTTGGTGAAATTCTCGTCCGCCAGCAACTGACGCAGCGCGCCGACGATGAACAGCAGGTTGCGCTGCGCGGTTTCTGCCTTCCTGACCAGCTGTTTCTGGCGCTCGACTTCACGTTGGTAGTTGCGCACGAGACTCGACGTGGTCACATCCGCATTGGGTTTGCGGGATGACATCTTGCCGCCGACGGCCCGACCTTGCGTGCGGCGACGCTCAATCACCCGACGTGCCTGGATCAGTTGGCTGCCACGCAACTTGCCGGATTCATAGGCTTCCTGCAGGGCGGCTTGGATTGCCTTGTCATCCGTGCCCGCGCCAGCAATGGTGATCGCCGCGTTGAGCGGGATGCGCCCGCTGCCGACGGCCATCAGCAGGCGCTCTTCGCCGTTCTTGAGCAGGTACAAGATGCCCTGGACATACTCCGGGCTCAGGCCCGTTTTCTGGGCGATGTCCTTCTTGTCGTAGCCCTGATCCCGCAGTTGTTCGATGCCGATCAGCAGCTCCAACGGGCTGAATTTTCGCCGTGCGATGTTCTCCGTCAGGCTCATGATGAAAGCCGATTCGTCATCGACGTTCATCACCATCGCGGGGATTTCCTGGTGGCCGAGCGTCTTGAAGGCCTTGAAACGCCCCTCGCCGCAGATGAGCAGGTAGTGCTCGCCATCATTCCCCGGGCGTGGCGTCACGATGATGGGCTTCTTCAGGCCGATGCTCTGGATGTTGCCGACGATCTGTTCGAACACGCGACTGTTGCGTTCGCGGGGGTTGAGAACCTCGATCTGGCTCAGCGGGATCATCCGCAATTCTGAGTGGCGATGCTCTTTGTCTTGGTTCATGCGGCCCTCCGTATGCGGATGCGCCGGGCCATGCCGTACAGGTAGTCCAGGCTGTCGAAGCGGTAACACTCGAACTCGATGCCGTTGTGATCGGCCAGATGGATGCGGGGCTGACCGAAGTCGAGTCGCGGCAACAGGTAGTAATCCAGCGCCGCCTGATTGGTTTCATCGAGCCGCACGGCCACCGTGATGTCGGGCGCGAGGCTGGTGTCGAAGCGCACCTTCCAGCGCCGCCGCCCGTTGTCGAGTAACTGGCAACGGGCCAGCACCAGCGAGACGGTGAACTCGTGGTTGACGGTGAGGAGATCGGTGGCCGAATCACGTTCGACCATGCCACCGACCTCGGCGATCATCCGTTCGGTCTGGCTGACGATCTCTGGATGCAGTCTGCGCAGAAACTGATTCACCTCCAGATACTGGTAGTCGCGATCCGGAGTGAAGCCCACCGCCTGGTAGGCGCGAACCAAACTGCCGAATCGATGTGCATAGGCCGCCGCAGATGGCATGCCATCTGCCTCATCGATGATCAGGCCGGAGAGGTACCCGTGGCGCTGGTACAGATTGCGCAGCTTCTCGATCAACTCCTCGTCGCTGTAGCGATGTGCCCTTGCGCGCAAGATGCCCTGCGCCGTGTAGAAGAGCTCCGGCGGCACGATGCCCTCGAATGCACCTTCCTTCTTGATCCACATGTCGGGGCTGTTAACCACCCGGTGCTTCTTGAGCTTGAAAGATCGACGGTTGTAGATGTTGTTACCGATGTATTTCTCGTTGGACAGCACCTCGCGGACGGTTGCGCGTGTCCAGTCACGCCCAAGGTCGGTACGTGTCCCTTGTGCGTTCAGCCGTTCGGCGACGTCCAGCTCCGTCAGGTTGTCGGTGACAAACCAGCGGTAGATCTGGTTGACCACGGCAACCTCATCATCCGGCCCCGGCTGAAGAATGACGCGGTCGGTTTGCAGGCTCTTGTGCTCGCCGCGAGCCAATTCACCTTTGAGCGTGCCGGACTGATCGATCAGCACGCGTCGCAGCCCATAGCCAGCCGGGCCACCCTGTCGGAAACCCAACTCAATCAGGCGGCACTGCCCGGCGAATACCTTGGCCGACAACTCGCGGCTGTACTCGCCAGCCATCGCGCGCTTGACGCCCTTGACGATGGTCGACACAGGCGAGCCGTCGTTTTCGAACTGCTCTGCGCAGTACGCGACCTGGATTCCGGCGCGGCGGCAAATGTATTCGTAATAGGCACTCTCATCGGCATCCTGAAACCGGCCCCAGCGGCTGACGTCATAGACCAGAATGATCTGGAAATCCGCGATGCCTGCCTCGACGTCCTTGATCAGCTGCTGCAGCGCCCGGCGCCCATCGATGCGCAAGCCGCTCTTGCCCTCGTCGGCATAGGTGCGAACGATCTCGATGTTGCGCCGGGCAGCGTATTCGCGGATCTTGTCGGCTTGGTTTTCCGTCGAATACTGCTGGTGCTCGGTCGACATCCGCACGTACTCGGCGGCCCGAAATGTCGGTGGCTGATCCGCCCCCGGAATGGAGAACTCTTCTGCCTGCATAGACCCGATCACTTTATGTTGTGTGAACTTGCTCTCGGGCCTGCCTTTCACCTCATTGGCATACACGTGGCCTGCAATGCGCGGCCGGAATGCACATGGTTGAAATTGTTGCCATCCAGGATGATCGAGAGCCCATTTGGGCTTGAAGTTAAGGCCGGACTCCCTGGTTGTCGATCAAGTCATCTCTTGACGCATCCATCTTGCATTCACAGGTTTCGTACAGCAGCGTGATTTCAACCACCCAAGAACCCGGCGTTCCCTTCGGAAAATCTGGCCGTCTTGTGATCCGGTAGATGCCGGAAGGCAGGGCTGACACGTCCATCTTTACAGGATCGATGACTCGCTGCTGATGAGCCGTATCCGGTTGCGATCCTTGATCGCCGTCGGCCTGTTGTGCGTCTCGGTGATTGCGCCAATAGTCATGATTGCGCTGTGACCACGCGCGCTGGGCCGCCTGCTGATTGATGCGGTAGTCAGGATCGGATTGGAGTTTTGCCCGCTGCCATTCGCGCTTGCGAGCACGCTGGCATTCAGGGGCTGAGCAGAAGGCTTGGTCGGGAACCTGTGGGCGGGGTTCGAAGGGGTGGCCGCAGTGCGCGCAGTACTTGGTTGTCATCGGTGGGCTCCATACAAAATTCGTATGGAAACCCTCGAGCAGATTGGATTTCTCTGCTCACCAGCGTGGTTTGCTCAATCTCTGTACAGCCCGCCCGGAAAGGAGCGTGATCAGTGTCAGTAGCTCCTGAACGAAGGACTGCGCAGGTTTGTGGACAAGGTCACGCGAAGCGCAGGAGGGCTGCGATCACGCCCAAGAAAATGACGCCTTCCACCTGAGGGCTCCGGGGTTTTTCGCCCAGCAGCCACGTGGCGTAGGTTTCGCAATTGCGGTCCAGTAGCCGGTAGGGGCCCCGGTGTTGCAGCGATAGGGAGAGCCGTTGCATGATTTGCGCCCGCTGCTCGGGTGCAGCGCGTCGGACTTCCTTGATAGGGCGGCCTTGTGCGAACTCCGTGAAGCTCACAATTTGTTCGCCTTCAGGGGTCAGGTGCGCGACGTTGCCGTCGGGCAGTTGAACGCCCCAGTGTTCCCCCAGGCCAGTCAGCTTGGGGCGAGAAATGATTCGGAAGGGTTGAGTGTTGAAGAACAAGAGAACCTCCTGGTGTTGCTGTCGTCAGTGCCACAGCTGATCGCTGCGTCACCCGACTTCGGCGCTGAGCAGAAATCGGGTGACAACAACGATTACTTGCCTTTTGCCTTGCTGGAACTGGCCTTTTGGGTCAGTGCCGATGCCGCCACGGATTTGACGGATGCAGGTGTGCGTGGGTTGCTCAACAGCTTGGCAGCGGTCGATGCCACGCGGGCGGAGGTGTGTTCGTTCGTCGGTTTCTTGGAGGACATAGGATTTTCCTTATCAGTTCGCGGAAAGAGGGGAGACGGGAGTCAGGTCCTGCTGAGTCCCGTCAGGGATGGATCAGGCAAACAATTGCATCTGACCCGGATGAGATCGCCAGTGCTGGCACACAGCCTCCCGGCGTCCGAACCGGAACCGGGTGTATGCGCGCACAAAGACGCTCTTCCATCGGTGGTAGGCCATGGCCAACTCCTCATGAAAGTTGAGGGGGTTTGGGCTTGCCAGCACACCGCGAACTGGTAAAATCCGCTGTCCGTTCAAGACATGATGTGCATGGGTGGTTTGGTAGCCCCCTATTCACCTCACCAAAGGCTCTGAAGTGTTGGTAGCACTTCGGGGCCTTTTTCTTTGGTGTTGACGACTGGGTACAAACCCAGCTGCCAACACCGTGACTTCTATCAGCACGGCCACTGGCTCGTTCGGGAGTTCGATTCCGTACTGGTGAGTAGATTCTATGATAATCCCGAAAAAGGATCAACGCAAATGGTTGTTTCCCTTTTTGGGATTTTTGTTCATTGACTCAGGATCTGGCTGACCTGCCCCGTCTTACCGATGAGATGCGAAAGCAAGCGGAAGTTCTTCTCTTCATGGCGCAAGCGTCCCGCCACGATGGAGGGATGCACGCTGATCTCATCTGCGAAAGAGATCGCATCCTCAGAGAGTAGTGTTTGACGTACTTTGGCGGTGCGCCAACTCTTTTCAGGGATCAACGCCTCCTGGGCCATAGCATCAGCTTCCGCTTCAACCTCTTGGGGGTTGCTGCGATCCAGGTCGTCGATGAACACGGGAGACTCTGGGGTCAGGTGTTTGGCAACGTGCGCCAACTCATGGAGCAAAGCAAACCAGAAGTTGTCGAAGCGGTCATGTCGCAACGTCAAAGCAACAATTGGTCGATCGTTGTCTAGCATCGCAGCGCCGTCGAGAAAAGTACGTTTGAAGTGCTTTTCGATGACAAGCGTGATGCCGTGACGGGCGAGGTACTCCCGGGCGAGCTTTGGGCCTTCATCAAATGTCGAGAGCTTGGCAAGCTCACGCAGCCAGGTTGGCGTGATGGTTCCGTGCTTGTACTCTTTGGCAATGAATAAAGATCGTGCTTGCCGCAGGACACA